>NZ_OY771649.1:0-1200000 GCF_963674925.1 uncultured Draconibacterium sp. | reverse complement strand
TTGGTTGCGAAAAACCTGATTACAGGTGAGGAAAAGAAAATCGATCAGAAAATTACTTCAAACGTATTGCAGTTTTTTACGCAGGATGGAACAAAAATTTCGGTTCGCCCATCGGGAACAGAGCCAAAAATTAAATTCTATTTTGAAGTAGCAGGTGAGCTGAAATCGCGAGAAGATTTTGATGCAGAAGAGCAAAAAGCTGATGCCAAGATCGATGCCATAATGGAAGAACTGGGATTGTAATTTGTGATAAGCACTAAGCGGTTAAAAACCGCTTAGTGCATTAATAATAAAATACCTAAATCAATAAAAATGAAGCTTAAAATTTTAACAGTAGCACTGCTTTTTGTAGCAGTGTGCGCAGTAGCTCAAGATGAGAGACCGCAAATGGTTCCTGAAATGACTGAAATCTGGGATCCTGAAGTACCGGTAGTTACCCCGGGAGAAACTCCGGCAGATGCACCTTCGGATGCCATAGTTTTATTCGACGGTGTTGATATCGACCGTGAGTGGACAAACCAGGATGGTGGCCCTGTTGGCTGGAAAGTAGCCGACGGTTGTGTAACCGTTGAAAGAGGAGCCGGAATCATTCAGACAAAACGTGCTTTCGAAGATTTTCAGTTACACATCGAGTGGAGATCTCCTGCCGAAGTAATTGGTGAAAGTCAGGGACGTGGAAACAGTGGCGTTTTCCTTCAGAAACGTTACGAGGTTCAGGTGTTGGATAACTACAACAACCGCACATACCGTAACGGACAAGCCGGAAGTTTGTACAAACAACATGCACCGCTTGTAAATGCATGTAAAGGTCCGGGCGAGTGGCAAGTGTACGATATTATTTACACCGCACCACGTTTTAACGACGATGGTACGTATTTTACACCGCCAACTGTAACTGTTTTGCACAATGGCGTTTTGGTTCAAAACCACGTGAAATTACGCGGACCAACAGAATACATTGGTATTCCTGAGTACAGCGTTGAAAAACACGGTGCTGATGTTATTCAGTTGCAAGACCATGGAAATCCGGTGAGCTACCGCAATATCTGGATTCGCGAATTGTAATCGCTTATAAACCTTGGAACAGAGAAGCCTGGTAGTTTAACTGCCGGGCTTTTTTTGTTCTTAATTGCGAGCTGATAGCCACGAGTCTTAAGCCTCAAGCTTTAAGTTCACAATATCCAATTCCCAATGACTAATGTGCAGTGATCATTTAACCTGTTACTAAACATAAGCCCAAAAACTTGTTTTAACGCAACCCTTTTTTACCTTTAAACATCTTAATTCCATAAACATAAAAATAAAACCAATCATGAATACCGTGTAAAATTCAAAAAATCAAAACAAACCGTTTGTACAGTAAACCACCCACACTGTCGCAAACCCCAGGTTGCCAAAGCAACAGAAACCGACCTTTTAAATGCGCTCTTTTCTGGTTCTTAATTCTAAAGAACCTGTTTTTCTAAGTACTCTGTACTTTTTAACTACTAAATACTTTAAATATGAAATTAATTCTATTTTCAATATTACTTATACCCATGCTTGCTTTTTCACAATCAGAAGGTGCAAAATGGAACTATCCCGTAAAACCTGGCTCAAAGGTTTGGAAATCATTAAAGAACAACGCGGAAAAGGTTCAGAATTGTCAAATTCCGAGTGATGTATTAGCTACCATGAATACCCGGGATTTATTAAAAGTTTGTCTGAACTATCCCTTATTACCCGATATCTTTGCTTTTAATAATATCAAAGATGGTTTTACCAAATTTGAAAACGATTTCAATGGATTTCAAGAGCTTTTAAAGCGCGATGATGCACCAGACGAATTATTGAAAAAATATAAGTCAATAGAACCGTCAGCTATTCCTGCCAGCGGGACTATACTGGAAAAAGGAAACTATGTATTGAGCATGTCCTTTGTTGAGCTTTTTATTTCGCATCCTTTAATAATAAAAAAAATTAATACTAACAGTAAAAAAGAAATTATTAAAGAGCTTTTGTTGAAAAAAGGGAAAAAGAAAAATCAGCCAGATTGGTACCAGACAACTGGAATTCAAACAAATTATTTAGCCATTACCAGCATAGTTCGTAGTGATTCGGACAAGTTTAAATCAGAACTTGATATGACTAAGGTATCTCCCTATATCTATTCTGGTGTTTTAACCACTCCGGAAATACTAAATCAAATCGATCAGGTAACAAATAAGTACTTAAAAAATAATTGATCATGAAAACTAAAATATTATTAGTCCTGGGGGTCATCTTTTTTACGCTCTCGTGTGAAAAGGAGGGGAACAACTATATTAAGCCACTTAACGAAATTTCGGCTTGTGGATATAACGATCCGTTAAACCAATTAGAATGGCTAAAATCAAAAATTATCGAAGGAAAAGATCCATCAAAAGCGAACTTTGTTGAAAATGTATGGATCAAAGAATATGAAGAAGAAGATATTGTTGTTGTTGATTTTGGTTTAACATCATCCATGTTTTCAACATTTAATTGTTCTGGTGAAGGTATAACTATTGATGATCAGAGTTTTTATGATTCACTTGGAGAAGAAGTGTTAATTTATAAATATGAATAAAATTATGAAACATATAATAAACATATTAATCGTTTCACAACTAATTTTTCAGGGACTTGCCAATGGTCAGGATTACAGAAGTGATGTTTGTACGCCTAAAGACGTTAATGTCACTGCATATGTCATAACTTCTGAATATTCAGACTATTGGAAAGGTTATTATGACAGTTACTATGCCAGTACCTATCCAAATGCGGAAATTTTAACAACAAATGGGACATATAGTACAACTCAAAAGTTCAATTGTCATGGTTATGCATGGCATATTTCTGATGGAGGGAGCAATAGATGGATAGGATATTATCAAGGTAATACTGATGAATATATTTATTGGGAAGATGGTAGTTATATTGAAGTTACAGGTTTTGTTCCATATCCTGGAAAGGTTTCCTATGCTTCAGATGATCATTCTGCAATTACAACCAATCAATCTGGATGGTTTATTTCAAAATGGGGGAATAAAGTTTTGGCAAGGCACCGATATGATGATTGCCCTTATACTTCAAGTAATTTAAAATATTACAAATTAAATTTTCAAATTACAGGTCCTTCTTTACTATGCAATTCTGCCGGGGAGTATAGCTTATCTAATACTCCGGGTGGAGAGATCACCTGGGGGCAAAGTAATAATCTTTCGCGTTCATCGTCTCAAGGAGCTAATCCTTGTAGTTTTAGCCCGGTTTCCGATGGACAGGGATGGGTTAGTGCCAGTTTTACAAGCGGTTGTGGTACGAGTTTTACTATGCCACAAAAAAACGTTTGGGTAGGGGCGCCCCAAATTGCCAGTATAGATGGGCCAACATCAACCCCCAATAATAATTGGGCATATTATACACCTGTACTTGAGAGTGAACTTTCGAGTGCTACTGATTATGAATGGATTTTGAATCCCATAAACGGTAACTCGGTATATGACTATGGCAATTATTGCGATATTGCCTTTTATAATTCAGGTTCTTATCAACTTTTGGTCCGAGCCAAAAACAATTGTTCTGATCCTAATTTCGGGCCATATTACGGGACAGGTATTTATGTATATGAAACATATTCCATGATGGTATCTCCAAATCCTGCCACAACAGAGGCTACCATATCTATAATGCCTTCCGGTTTCGAAGATGCAACCCTGAAATCGGCATCAACCGAAGCAACATTAGACGAAAATACCGAATGGGACATAGAAGTATACGATAGCATGCAAGGTTTGAAACTTAAAAAACAAAAACTAAGAGGTAAAAGCACCAAAATAAATACCCAAGGCTGGAAAGAGGGTGTTTATATGGTGCGTGTTAAATACAACGATGAACTGCTTACTGGTAAGCTGATTGTGAAGAAATAAGATTCAGTTTACAGTCTCAGTTAACAGTTCTCAGACCTTCAAGGTTTTCAAAACCTTGAAGGTCTGGATTATCCACAAAACACAAATTAACCGGGCTGCCCAAAGCACGCCCACAAATACTCATATAAAAAACAATAAATTATGATTTTAACTTTTAACCTTTCGGGGCTAACGAATGCCGAATTGCTGTCGTTTGCACAAAGCCTCGATGCCTTGCTTGCACCGCTGGGCGAAACCATTTCTGTTATTTACGATCCGTTTAAACATGCCCTGGTGGTATGTGTCGAAACCTCGGCCAGTGCCATTGCCAAGCAGGTTGCGCAGCAACAAACCGAAGCCCTGGGGGCTGCCGACCTGAAACGCGATAATCTGTTTCGCGGAGTAAAATACATTACACAGGCTTACCTGTTGCACCCCGATGCGGAAAAACAGGAAGCTGCCGTTGAGGTGGAAAAAGTAATTGCCAAAGTGGGCTGGCACCTTAACCGCGAGGGGTACGATGAGCAGTCCGCACTAATGAAAACCCTGTTAAAGGAACTTAGCGGTAAACAGGCTGCACGTGTGGCACTGTTGGGCATGACTGAATATGTTGATTTGCTCAGCACTTCGCAAACCGAATTTGATGTATTGCGCCAGGAGCAGCTCGACCATAATACAGAAATGGAACAAATTAGTTCGATGACAGCCGTGCGCGGTGATTTAGAACAGGCAATAAAAGACCTGCTCGAAATCCTTCCGGGTTACTACCGCATGACCAACAACGAAACGCTTGGGGCAGTGCTCCCTAAAATAAAAGAACTGATCGACCGCACGGTATAGTAGGCAGTCGTAGTAATCAGTTTTCAGTTGCATACAGACCTTCAAGGTTTTTAAAACCTTGAAGGTCTTTTTTTTGTAAAAAACCGTAAAACGCTGAAATATAAGCTCTGGCAAATCTGCGGCTGGCAATTTTTTCCGTAGGATTGCCAGCCGCAATTCTGCGAGAGCCAACCTGAGGCGTAGGTTTTGCTCCTGCAAATCAGCGAGAGCTTACTTTTTCCGTCAGAAATGCTTTTGCAAATCTGCGAGAGGGAAACTTTTGCAAAAGATTTGTCCCTGCAGTCCTACGACTACTAACTTTTTATGTAAGGTAAGCCCCCGCCACTCTGCAACTGGCAACTTTTCACGCCGGATAATTTAGCCCAACGCTGCAAGTCGGTATTTTTTATTAAGGTTATAGAGTTGCCATTATGGTGTGTGCTGCCGCACAAATATTTGTTCTTTGAGTGGATGAGAAATAGAAAAGACTGCTACCTATTTTTCTATCAATATTCCATCACAAATTCTTCTTTCGGATTACGCACCTTTTTCATCGAAGCCAACCAATCGGCATCATTGTCGCGATATCCTAACGGAAGCATTGTTACACTTTTTAATCCTTTCGATTTTAAATCAAGCAATTCGTCAAGCTCTTCGGTAGTAAAACCTTCCATTGGTGTACAATCCACTTTTTGCTCGGCGGCTTGTGCAATCGACAATCCAAATCCAATGTAGGCCTGGCGCGCAGTATGTACAAAGTTTTCCTCGGCTGATTGTGGCAAATACATTTCTTTTAGTTTGTCGGTATACGATCCAAAACGTCCACGAGGTAAACCACGCTCATCGGTTGTTCTGTTGTAAATCTCATCAATTCGTTCTTCGGTATAACGATCCCAGGCGGCAAAAACCAACAAGTGCGAACACTCGGCAACTATTTCCTGTCCCCATGCAATCGGAACGATTTTATCTTTTAATTCCTGGTCGGTGATTACTATTACACGAAACTGCTGCAAACCTGAAGAAGTGGGAGCGAGGCGCGCTGCCTCAACAACTTTATCTACATCTTCCTGTGCTACTTTTTTTGTAGGGTCGTACTTTTTGGTGGCATATCTCCACTGTAAATTTTCTAATAATGACATTGTTTCTCTATTTATGACTTTAATAATTGAAGCCCTATTTGGCTCTGTTTAATATCTTTACTACCAATTCCTTTAGATGCACTAAATCTTCATGGGTAATCCCCATGGCTTTTACAACCTTATGCGGAACCTCTGCTGCTCTGGTTTGTAATTGCCTTCCATTCTCGGTTAGCGAAATTTCAACTACACGCTCATCCTTGCTGTTTCGTTTGCGCGAGATCAAACCTTTTGCGGCCATTCGTTTTAATAATGGGGTGATTGTTCCATTGTCGAGATTTAATTTATCACCAATTTCATTTACCTTTTGCGGTTCATTTTCCCACAAAACCATCATTGCCAGGTATTGCGGATAGGTAAGATCAATCTCTTCAAGAATCGGGCGATATACATTAACGATTTCGCGCGATAAGGCATAAACCGGGAAGCATACCTGACTCTTTAACTTTAACTCATTATCCATTTACTAAAACTTTTACAGTGCAAATGTAGTGTAAAATATAATCGTGCACGATATAATAGGGTAAAATGTAAATGATTTTAGAAAAGATTAATATTCAGGAAATAATTGTGACAACTAATGAAAGGGGAGTGATTTTGATTTTGAAGGGGAATTAATTGATGACAGTACCTTTGGCGCCCCACCAGTAAAAGGCATTCATTTTTAACCGGTTTGTTTTTACTGAGGGATCTTCGCCTTCCAGTTTCAAAGCTTCTTCCACTGTTTCCACATCAAAAATTAATAGTCCCCGATGATTGCCACCACCTTCAAACGGACCGGCTACAATTAGTTTCCCGCTTTCTGCCAACTTATTTAAATGTGCCAAGTGCATTTTCTGAAAATGGGCTGCTTCTGTTGAGTCTTTACTTCTTGTCTCTCCGCTCTCAAGCAGCATAAAAACATAACGTTTCATGGTGTAAGTGGTGTCACCTTCAGTGTAGGAGAATTCGCGTTGGTCCTGCGCCGAAACAGCTAAGCTAAAGGCAAAAGTGAAAAGACAAAATGCAAAAATAATTCTTTTCATAAGTGACAATTTAGTTATTGGTCGTTTACTACTTCAGTTGGTCTTTAAAAATCTTCTTGAATTTTTCCAGCTTCGGAGCTACCACAAACTGGCAATAGCCTTGCGTTTTGTTACGTGCGTAATAGTTGATGTGGTAATCTTCGGCAATATAAAATTGGTCGAATTCTGTTACTTCGGTAACAATTGGTCTGCTATAAACCTCTTCTTTTTCAAAAAGATCGATAACGCGTTCTGCCACCTCTTTTTGTTCTTCGTTATGATAGAATATTGCTGAACGGTATTGCGGACCTACATCGTTGCCTTGTCTGTTCAACGTTGTCGGGTCGTGCGTCATAAAAAACACTTCCAGTATTTCTGAAAAGCTCACCACTTCCGGATCGAAAGTAATTTGTACTACTTCGGCGTGGCCGGTTGTTCCCTCGCAAACCTGTTTGTACGTTGGGTTTTTCACGTGGCCGCCACTGTAACCCGGTTTTACATCAACAACTCCTTTTAACTCCAGATAAATGGCTTCGGTACACCAAAAACATCCTCCGCCCAATGTGGCTTTCTGCAAATCTTTACTCATACAAGTACTTGAATAAATTAATAATGTGAATATCAGTGCCAGTGTTCTCATTTCTTTTTAGGTATAAATCGTGAAAAGGTTTTTTTCTCAAACTCCCATGCAAAGCGGAATTGCCCAAAGACCGATGCAATCAGTAAAAATAGAACCTGGTAGGCCGGAACTACGGTTATAATGTAAAGTGGTACTTTTACCCAAAGGCTGGTTGCTTCGGTTATGCCCACCAAATCGAAAACTCCTTTACGCACATAAAGAGCTGCACTTCCGGTAATGGAAAATACAAACAGAATTATTAAAACCTGGAAATTGCTGTTAAGGTTCCATTTCTTTTTTAGTCGCTCAAACATTATCTAACTTTTGCTACTATTAACAAAAGAGTAGAATGTATGTTTTGTCTGGATCTAAATTATATGGGTTTGAAAGACGATGTAGCCATAAATGGCAAATCTCAAAAAGCGAAACAAAGCATATTTCAGGTAGCGTTTCGAGGGGTATCCGGCCGAACCTACCAGCAAACTTATGGCAGCCCAGGGAAGAGGAGTAAGCGCCGCTACAATAATCAGAAACAGACCATATTTTTTTAGTAATGGCCATTGTTCTTTTAGCAGAGTATTTCTGAAACGTTTTAGCCCGTCGCGGCTGTAAAAAAATTGGCCTATAAGAAAAGTGAGGTAGCCCATAAAATAGGAAACCATCGCAAAGAAAGCCAGGTTTATAAAATAATGTGCAATGGTATCTTTGTTTATGGCCCAAATCATAAAAAGTTCGGGCGGAATAATACCGAAAAAGAATTCGGATAAACAATAAACCAGGTAAACCAGCATGGGTTTAGCGTATACTTTTTCAACCCATTCATCGGGAGCACGCGATATTACAAATTCCTTAAAAAGCAGGTAGGCACCCAAAATTATGAGCAGCCAGACAAATCCTTTCAACCCGTTTTTAATCAGAAATTGTATTCGCGGACTTAGATGCATAGTTGATTTTGTTTACACGGCAATGTACAAAATAAAAGACATTCAGGCAGCCAAAATCATACCAATGTAGCTGAATGGGAAGAAGATTTTTCCTTAAGTTAATTCCACCATTGTAATCTCAGGTGGCATACCAATTCTTCCCGGAAAACCGATGTAGCCAAACCCACGGTTTACATACAAAAATTGTTTTTTCTCGCGATATAAACCGCCCCAGTGCGGGTATTTATATTGAACCGGGCTCCACTTAATTCCGGCACGTTCAATCCCAAACTGCATACCGTGTGTATGCCCTGAAAATGTAAGGTCGATATCGGTGGATTCCAGCACCTCAGCATCCCAGTGCGAAGGATCGTGGCTCATCAGAATTTTAAAAGGTTGGCCTTTTGCTTTCTCTGTAGCTTTTTGCAAATCGCCATGCTGCGGGAAAGGTGGTTTACCCCAGTTTTCAACACCAATCAGTGCAATTTCTTCGCCGTTAATGTTTAATGTTTCTGTTTCGTTCAGCAACAAGCGGAAACCAATTTTCTGATGAAATTTTTTGATGGCAGCCAGATTTTTTTCTTTGGCAGCCGCCGATTCCCATTCCGAATAATCACCGTAGTCGTGATTTCCAAGCACCGAATATTTTCCGATTTTAGCTTTTAGTTGCGATAAAACCGGTGCCCAGCCTTCAGTTTCTTCGGCAAAATTATTCACGAGGTCGCCTGTAAACAAAAGAATATCCGGTTCTTGTTCGTTAATCAGCTCTACTGCTTTTGCTACCTGGTCGAATTTTTTGTTAAAGCTCCCGAGGTGCATGTCAGATATCTGAACGATTTTTAGTCCTTTAAATGATTTTGGCAAATTGTCGAAATGCAAATTTTCGCGCATTACGCGGTAATTAAACTTCCCTTTTGTCACTCCATAAAGAATTGACGCAAACGGAACTGCTGCCAAAACCAGCCCCATTTGATATAAAAACTCTGCTCTCTCCATTTTCCTTCCCGAATTATCTGGTATTAAACCTTTTTTCTTTTTTCTCTTAAACCAGTTATAAATCTTTTGAACTAGTAACTGGATATCTTTTAGCAACACAAAAACGATAAACACAAATTTTGGGATATAAAACAAGGCAAAACTAACCACGAGGTACCCAACGTAAATGTAAGCGTCGGACTGTTTTACATGCTGAATCCCGAACATAAATAGGCAGAATCCTGCAAAAACAATTAATGAAATTCCCCAAAAAAGTATAGTTAATGATTGTTTTAGAAGATTGATCCTGAGTTTGGCGAGCAGCGGTTTTATGCCACGGAAGGTATATGTATCCACCAGCAGCATAAAAAAGAACAGGGGAATTAATAGCATTGCACTCGCTCTCATCGTGTTACTTCATCGTTTTTAAGTCGTTGCAAATAAACAGTTTTATTCGTAAAAAGTTTGTGATTGATTTCCCAAACAAATCACAAAAAAACTTAAATGTAATATGTAAATAACGATTGTTGTACGAAAGGGTTGGTTCACTTAATCCTCGGATGCTTCCTCTGTTTTGCTTGAATTGGCTACCAAATGGTTGATTTCTTTTAGTTCACCGGATGTAAAATGGCGGTATTCTCCACGTTTTAGATTTCCCAGCTCGATGTTCATAATTCGTACACGTTTCAACCGGGTAACTTCATAGCCCAAATGTGAGCACATCCTTCGGATTTGGCGATTCAGCCCCTGTGTCAAAACAATATTGAAAGTAAAGTCGTTGATGCGCTCCACCCGGCATTTTTTTGTAACCGTATCAAGAATTGGAACTCCGTTGCTCATTTGCCGGATAAAGGCCTGGGTGATTTTCCGGTTGACGTTTACAATGTATTCTTTTTCGTGCTGGTTGCCCGCACGAAGTATCTTGTTTACAATGTCACCGTCGTTGGTCATAAAAATGAGTCCCTCGCTGGGTTTATCCAGTCGCCCAATTGGAAATATCCGTTCGGGGAAATTGATATAATCTACAATGTTGTCCTTTTTGCTGGTGTCGGTGGTGCAGGTAATTCCAACGGGTTTATGAAAAGCCAGGTAAATATTCGGCACTTCTTTGGTGATCAGTTGACCGTCGACTTCAATACGATCGTTTGGTGTTACCTGAACACCCAATCCGGCCACCTCGCCATTTACTTTTACCTTCCCGCTTTCAATCAGGCGATCAGCTTCCCGGCGCGAACAAAATCCGGTTTCCGAAATGGCTTTATTTAGTCGTTTGCTTTCCATTCGGGTGCAAAAGTAGAAAATCTAGTGTTAAGTCAAGTCTGAAATGTCGGCTTAGTGGCTGTTATTTTTTGAATTTTTCGAAATCAGAAATAGTAAGCATAGCCGTTGTTCCGTGAGTCTTTTTATGATGAGAAAAAACGAAAAAGAACAATACTTGGGGCGATAGAGCAGTCTTGCCTTGACACTAAAGCCACCATTCAGCTTTCACGCCTAAATAATGTCCCCATTTTTGTTTCCCTACAAATTGTAAATAGGGCGAATACAGGTTTTCGCTTGCCGCATCGTTGTAATGCGACAATGAAAAGATGAAACGGAAATGTGGCCGTACACCGGAGCTTTTTTCTCCTGTTGGAGCAAAAGTTGGTGCCAAACTAATTTTCTGATAACTGTACTTTGGATCTTCACCATCTTTTCGTTGCGAATAATGAAACTCACTTAACAGATGAAACTTATCGGAGATATAGTGAACATCTCTAAAGCCAAATGTGAGATCTTGCTTGTAGTTGTATACTTCGCGTCCCCAGTAGGTTTTTGCCATTCCTTTTGTAGCGGCGGCTCCTTTGCTTTGCGTAAAAATAAGGTAGGCATTTAAGTTGTTATTTTCGTTTAAATCGAATTTAATTTCATCGACAATTGATAACGAATAGGCGCCTGAGAAATTGAGTTTATCGAGATTGGGAGCACCAAAAGTTATCCATGTTTTTGACAGGCCGCCATCGCCACCGTTGGCAATGCGCGAACCATAACGAACAGCGAGTGTGTTGTAGGCATCGCTACCAAGATTTGGCAAAATGGATTGAAGTTTAAGTCCGTAAACAAAACCGTGGTCGGCCGGGTAATTTAGAATGATATCTGGATCATCTTCTTCGAATGGCGTAGGAATAGGATCGCTTTCTGCGCCGCCCATACGGTGAAATTCAAATAAGCCGGTAAGTGTGTTCTGATTATTTAGCTGAAAATCGTGTTCCAGAACGAGAATATTACGCTGACGAAGAGCGATATTTGCTACACCATTGCCAATATTCAAATAAAAATAAGGCGGAACATCGGCTGTGGTATCTGTTGAAGAGACAAAGATGGATGCAAAGCGTGTGTTCTTATACGCCATACCAAATCCCTGTCCCGAATGATCATCAAAGAAAAAATGGTCGGCAATATGTACCTCGCCTCTGCGGTAAAGCCGGGCTCCAATCCAGATACTAAGGTCTTTGCCATTAATATTACTGGCTTCAGCATAAATTTCGGGCAAGGCAATAGTAAGTCCTCCCAAACTGCTGGTTGATGAATTCCCGAAAAGTGATAGACTATTGGAATAAACAGCAAACCGGGTTTGTACCTTTATTTTGGTTGCGTCGTTCTCATTAAAAGGTTTAAAATGAAAGGTAGGAACCAGCTCCAGATAATCCTGTTCTTCAAGGCGGCCTCCAATGCTGCCCATGTTGTTAAGATTTAATCTTCTTCCAATCGAACCGCCATTGACGTAATTCCAGTCAACACCGACACGTCCGTAGGTGTCCATATTAAAACCTATTTTATCTCCTTGTTCGATATAATTGAGCTGCGCGTGGGAAACAAAGGAAAATGTGAATAAAGAACAGATCAAAAGAATTAGGAATTGTTTCATGAATAGTTGAAATTTTGCTAAGGAAGTTACAACTCTTCATGGAGTTTCACAAGACCGGTGGATGCTGTAGATAAAAAAAATGCACCGAATATTCAGTGCATTTTACCATTGTAGGTAGTTTATTAATTATAGCGTATCCAGCCAATCTTCCATCCTGGTAATCGCATATACCATTTTACTGCAATATTTTTTCAGAAATTCTTCAGTTAGTGGCGAATTTTTGTATTCGTTCATGGCAGCTTTTAATACCACTTCACCATCAAAATCAACATAAGCAATCCGGGCGGTAAGTTCTTCAGGTTGGCGGCCAAATTCCATTCCAGGAAGGAAGGCAACGCCGGTGTCGCGAAGAATTGCTTCACACAATTCAAACGAAGTTAAAATACCTTTTGCGGCCAGTTTTTCGCGATAAACACCAAAATTAGGGAAGAGGTAAAAACCTCCTTTTGGAGTAGGAACAGTAATATACTTTTCTCGTAAACGGTTAGCAAAATAATTTCCCAGCGATTTTAAAATTCGACGCGAATGATACAGGTATTCGTCAATCTCAGGATGGTCTTCAAAAGCCGTTACTGCTGCATATTGTATTGGCGCACTGGTTGAAGTAAAGGTTTCGCTGGCAACTGTTCCCATAGCTTTTTGTAACCATTTCAAGTTTGAAGGAAAAGTAAATGTGCCAAGGCGCCAACCACCGGCCCCGGCCCATTTGCTTAATCCACTGCTAACAATGGTGCCCTCGGGGTAATATCTTGCAATTGAAACATGCTCTCCGTTATGGTCTAATAAACTGTATATTTCATCCGAAATAAGTATGATGTTGTACTTGCGGGCTACCTTGGCTAGTTTTTTCAACCAGGCTTCAGAATAGGTTGCCCCTGTGGGATTCGAAGGGTAGTTTAGAATAACTACACGTGGTCGGTCGGGATCTGAACGACAGATCAGGTCGAGTTTCTCAGGACTCAGTTTCCACTCGCTTTCTTCCGATGTAGGAACCCAGTTTACATGGCGGCCTGCTATTCGGGCCTGTGGCGAATAGGATACCCAGCTTGGCGTTGGAATGATCAACTCGCCGTAATAAACCAATTGCAGAATAAAAATGAGTTCTTTTGAACCGGGACCGATCATGATATCGTCAGCTGTACATTCCAGTCCCTGGTGACGGAAATTGAATTCAGCAATGGCCTCTCGAAGTTTATATAATCCCATAACAGGCAGATAATCTTTCTGATGCGCATTTTGGCGCAGTGCTTCCTGTACAATTTCGGGAACCGGGAAAGGAGACTGGCCAAGCCCAAGTTTATAAACCGTTTCACCACGTTGAATGAGTTCGTTGCTTCGCTCGTTAATCAGCAGTGTTGCCGACTGGTTTAAACCTCTAACATTTAAGTTAAGGTTTACAAAATGTCTGCTTTTTAGTCTTTTTTCCATCTTGCTGCTATCTTAAATTGCTAATTCAATTCAATATGGCATTAAAAATGCGTTTTAAATTTCATATAGATTTTATTAGTGTTGTTTTTGTGGAAATATGAGCAGTATTTTTAATATTCTATTGATATTTGATAAAACAAGGGTGGTTTTAGAAACTTTTGTAAAAGATAACATTTATGATCCCCGGGTATCACCAACAGGAATGAAAGTAAAGTCTGTTAACAGCATTTCATAAAAATGGCCGGATTACAAGGCGCACACAACTATTGTGCTATGAATAGCTTACTGATTGCGCCTTCAAATTACCGCACCTCAACCCCGGCTTTCACCAGAGGTTAGTCACATTTTATCCCCTAGGGATATTGAACTGAATTACAAAGTTAAGACGAGTTTATTGACCTGCAATGTCGCAATTGCAAGTTTTTATGACGCTGGAAGCGTCTAAAGTGAATAACCCGGTGTGTAACGCCGGGATGAGATGACCAAAGGGAAATCGTCCGGTGAAGAAAGCAGATCGAAGCCCGATGGTTTTCCCGGACGATACTCAAACGGCAATACACATAAAATGATGGGGACTTTCAGAAAAAAAGGGGAACCTTTCGATTCCCCTTTATCAACTATTTTTGGTTTGATTTAATATTCTAACTATAAATAAGTTCCAGAATTTTCTCCAGCCAGTGCGCATCTACTTCCGTAAAAGAAGCTTTTTCTGAACTATCGATATCCAGCACGCCAATTACCTCACCCGTTTTATTTTTTAGCGGAACTACTATTTCTGAATTCGAGCGGGCATCGCAGGCAATATGATCCGGGAAAGCGTGCACATCTTCAACCACAACCGTTTCTTTTCGGTTAAAGGCGGCCCAGCAAACACCTTTGTTTTTTTCCAATATCTGACAGGCAACCGGCCCCTGGTACGAGTTAACGGTCATCTTACCATCTTCAATCAGGTAATACCCGGTCCAGAAAAAGTAATCCATTTTATGGTGTAAAACGGCAATTATGGTTGCCATGCGCGCCTGTGCATTATTACTTTTTAGTACAAGTTCGCTAAGCTGTTTGTAAATTCTTCCATATCGGCCTTCTTTTTTCCTGTCTTCCATTTTCTTTCTTCTGTGGATTATTTTTATTCCACGAATAAACAAAAAATCGTTAGTTTAGTTGAATAAAAAAACTAAAAATGCACCGAATAATTGAAGATCCGAATGAGCGCCAGTGGGGAATGTTAGTTCATATTGCCGCCTTAGCCACTTTTATTTTACCTGTTGCCGGAAACATACTTGGGCCTCTTATTATCTATTTAATGAAAAAAGACGAGTACGAATTTGTTAACGAACAAGGCAAGGAAGTGCTTAATTTCCAGATCACCTGGTCGATCATCTTTTTCATTTCAATCCTGCTTATTATTGTTGGAATTGGTGTTTTAATGCTGGTTGGTTTTGGAATAGCCTGGCTGGTTTTGGTCATTGTGGCTTCGGTATCAGCAAGTAACGGAACACCTTATAAATACCCATTTACCATCCGCTTTTTGCAATAATAGAGGATGTAATCTTTTTCAAAGATGACATCCCTTTCGCTTTATTCTATTATTATGGCTTGCCTTTCGTAATGCATCCCTTTGTGATAGTTTTCAAAGTCTAATTTACTGCCATAAATTTCGTGCACTAAATCGCGTTTAAGGGCTGTTGGATTTTTAGAGCAAAGTGCTATAAACGAACTATTTTTAAATGTTTTAAAATCTGTAACAATGCCATGTTTTTCCGGATTGAAATGCACATAAAATATGGCATATTCCAGATAATCCTGCTCCGTAATTTCCAGTCTTTTAAAAGGACGATTAAATAAGCTGCCTGTTCTGCCTTCCTGTTTGTTAATTGCCATTGAATAACTAATGAACATTTTTCGGAATTGATTTGAAACAATTTTATTTGTTTCAGCTTCTTTTTCATGGATAGGCTCTTTGACTTTTATTATTAAATGAAAATGATTTGGCAAAAGACAATAAGCTAAAATATCTACATATGCAGTTAAATGCCTTTTCAAAAGTGTTAAAAGAAATTGATAGTTGTTTGTTTTAAAAAATATATTCTGACCATTTATTCCGCGATTGAAAATGTGGTAGTAACTGCCACTGGTAAAAGGTGTTATTGATTTTATTGAAGGCATATTGTAAATATATGAAAAATTGGCTGTAATATGATGAATAGAAAAAGGATGTCATCTTTTTGAAAGATGACATCCTAAAAACTACAGAAATTCTTACTTTTGCGACCTCATAAAATTTTAAAACGATGGCACAGAAACCTTCGATTCCAAAAGGCACCCGCGATTTTTCACCGTCAGAGATGGTGAGAAGAAATTATATTTTTAATACTATTAAAGATGTATTTCGTTTGTACGGATTTCAACCCATTGAAACACCGGCAATGGAAAACCTATCTACATTGATGGGTAAATATGGCGAAGAAGGTGATAAACTGTTGTTTAAAATTTTGAATTCGGGTGATTTTATTTCTAAAGTTCCGCAGGAAATGCTGGATGAGAAAAACTCGAACAAACTGACTACAAAACTATCTGAAAAAGGATTGCGTTACGATTTAACAGTGCCATTTGCGCGTTACGTTGTGCAATACCGAAACGATATAGCTTTTCCGTTTAAACGTTACCAGATTCAGCCGGTTTGGCGTGCCGACCGACCTCAGAAAGGACGTTACCGCGAGTTTTATCAGTGCGATGTTGACGTGATTGGTAGCAACAGTTTACTGAACGAAGTGGAGTTGGTACAAATTATTGATGAGGTTTTTCAACGATTGGGAATCAATACAACGGTAAAAATCAACAACCGTAAAATTCTGGCCGGAATTGCCGAAGCGATTGGCGAAGCCGACCGAATGGTGGATATTACTGTTGCCATCGACAAGCTGGATAAAATTGGTTTGGAAAAGGTTAATGCTGAAATGCTGGACAAAGGAATTTCGCAGGAGGCCGTTGACAAACTTCAACCGATTTTAAAATTGGAAGGAAGCACCGTTGAAAAACTGGCGCAAATTGAAACAGTTATTGGCGGGACTGAAATTGGTGCCAAAGGAATTGCAGAAATGCGCACTATGTTTGCTTACCTGGAAAATGTAGAGTTAAGCACAACAGTTGAACTGGATCTGACTTTAGCACGTGGATTAAATTACTACACCGGCGCTATTTTCGAGGTAAAATCGAACGATGTACAAATTGGCAGTATTTGCGGTGGTGGCCGTTACGACGACCTGACCGGAATTTTTGGAATGCCGGATGTTTCGGGTGTTGGCGTGTCGTTTGGTGCCGAGCGTATTTACGATGTTTTGGTTCAGTTAGGTGCTTTCCCGGAAGAGTCGCTGGAAACCACAAAAGCGTTGTTTGTGAACTTCGGAGAGAAGGAAGAAGCTTACTGTTTGCCTGTTTTGGCTCAGTTGCGTAAAAATGGTATCAATGCCGAGATATTCCCGGAAAGTGCCAAAATGAAAAAGCAAATGACATACGCCAATCGCAAAGAGATTGCATATGTTATTCTGGCCGGCGATAATGAAATGGCAGCTCAAAAATTTACGCTTAAAAATATGGAAACAGGGGAGCAGCAGTTGCTTGGCACACAGGAACTGATAAATATCCTTAAATAGCTGCTCGGTTTATCCGATATTGCCCAAAAATAAGTGGAGCAATGATTGTATCGGTTTCAAACAGACTTGTAAAAACACTTGGTGGAGATGTACGTTTCCCGTGATTGACGTACACTATTTACGTCCGACTGCTGGCAGATGAAGAGGATATTTCAGAGTATCCGTTAATTTAAAATTCATCAACTTAACAGTTGCTCAAATTCTTAATTTCACCATTTTACAGTTAAAATCATGGCAAACCGTATATTTGAAATAACACCCAAAAACCTCACTTTCGAAATCATTCAGGATATTCTGGACAACAATGTAAAGCTCAAACTTTCAGAAATATCTGTACAACTCATTCATAAAAGTAAAAAGTACCTCGACAATAAACTCGAAAAAGCCGATAAACCACTTTACGGGATTAATACCGGGTTTGGTGCATTGTGCGATATCGAAATTTCGAAAGACAGCTTGAGTAAATTGCAGGAAAACCTGGTGGTTTCGCACGCCTGTAATATTGGTCCGGAAATACCAGCCGACGTGGTGAAACTGATGTTGATGCTAAAAGCTCATGCACTTTCAAAAGGAAATTCAGCGGTACAACTGATAACGGTACAACGAATTCTGGACCTTTTTAACAACGATGTTTTACCGGTAGTTTGCGAGCAGGGATCGCTTGGTGCCAGCGGCGATTTAGCGCCTTTGGCAAAATTATTCCTTCCGCTGCTTGGTTTGGGCGAAGTGAATTTTGAAGGCAAAAAACAACAGGCCGGCAAAGTGCTTGAAAAGTTGGGGTGGGAGCCCATAAAACTGGAAGCCAAAGAAGGACTTGCCTTGCTAAACGGTACACAGTTTATGAGTGCACACGCTGTATACACTTTATTAAAAACCTTCCGGATTATCGATCAGGGCGATATTATCGGGGCACTTTCGCTCGATGCTTTCGATGGATTGATCGAACCGTTTTCAGAAAATATACAACGTATTCGTCCGCATAAAGGACAGGCCGAAACCGCAAAAAATTTCAGGAATGTTTTAACCGGCAGCGAAATGCAGGCCAAACCCAAAGCACACATTCAGGATCCTTATTCCTTCCGCTGTATTCCGCAGGTTCACGGAGCTGTAAAAGATGCTGTGAATTATGTGGCTACGGTTATTGAAACCGAAATTAACTCGGTAACCGATAACCCAACGGTATTCCCTGATGAGGATCTGATTATCTCAGGTGGTAATTTTCATGGTGAGCCACTTGCATTATCACTCGATTTTCTGGCAATGGCAATGAGCGAGCTGGGAAGTATTTCGGAGCGAAGAACTTACCGCTTGATTTCTGGAGAACGCGGATTACCCGAGTTTTTGGTAGCTAATCCGGGATTAAATTCCGGTTTTATGATTCCGCAATATGCTGCAGCATCAATTGTTAGTCAGAATAAACAACTGTGTACGCCTTGTGTGGTGGATTCTATTCCATCTTCGAACGAGCAGGAAGACCATGTTAGTATGGGCGGGAATGCAGCAACCAAAGCCTTAAAAGTGGTTTTGAATACCGAAAAGATTCTGGCAATTGAATTATACAATGCAGCTCAGGCAATGGATTTTCGCCGACCAATAAAATCATCGCCGTTTATTGAACGCTTTATAAAAGAATACCGTAAAATGGTAAGTTTTGTTGAAGAAGACATTGTTATGTACGAAGGTATTAATCTTACCATCGATTTTTTAAATACGACGAAATTCGATCGTTTATAGACAAAAAAAGGCTGACTGAAAATTTTCAGACAGCCTTTTTTCTTTCACACCTTAATTATTAAAGTGCGTCGTTACTTTGTTGCTTGTTAAGTAATATTGTATTAATGTTTTGTGTAAACATTTTTTTAGTGTCTTCTTTGGTACGTGCAATACCCGAAGCCATTGTTGGTCTTCCTTCCATGGGGATATAAAGGAAAGCAGGTATACTTTTTACCCCAAATACAGCGGCGAGTTCGCGCTCAACTTGCGTATCTATTTTATATACAATTACTTCTTCTGAGAATTCAGCTGCCACTTCTTCCAAAATAGGAGCTGCAGTTCGGCAGGGGCCACACCAGTCGGCATAAAAATCGATCAAAGCCGGTTTTTCGCCTTTGTATTTCCATTCTTTCGGAGAACTTTCATAATCCCACACTTTTTCCAAAAACATAGCTTTTGTTAACATGGTAGTGGCTTTTCCTGCCTCCGAAACTGATTTTGTTGATGTTTCGCTATCGTTGCTTTCTGCTTTTGCCGTGCACGAGCTGTATCCAAACAACAAAAAAGCAGCCATCATAATTGTCAAAAATCTTGTTTTCATTTTATTCTGTTTTATTACTATCAACCTGTAAGAACAATAATTTGTTCAAATATATACAAATATCTAGATATATAAATGACAAAAGCTATGCCAAATTTTTTCTTCATAAAACTACAATATATTTTATCTACTTAACGCAACCTTTTTTCAATATCATTCGTCTATCAGCTGTGATTAAATTAATTAAGAAGAGTGATGAAAAAATTAGCATTTGGAATTTTAATGGGATTGCTGGTAGTTTTTACCAGCTGTTTAGATGACGACGATGGTTATTCGTTAGGCGACTATTGGGTTGGGTTTGGAATTTATAAAGGAGATGATGCCGGAGCAGTTAGTTTGGTAATGGACAACGGTTCTGTTTTGATTCCAGTGGCTGCGTCAAGCCCTGGTTGGTCTTCTCATTTTTCTGATGGCGACCGGGTTTTGGTGAACTATACCATTTTAGATGATGATGATACCAGCAGTGCAGTTGAACGTTACCTTGTAAAGGTAAATGATATCAGCGATGTTTTGATGAAAGGAATTTTGGACATTACCGAAGAGATTGAAGATAGTATTGGTAACGATCCGATAATTGTTGAAGATGCCTGGATTTCAGATAGTTTGCTGAATTTTAGGTTGAAATACTGGGGGTACAATAAAACCCACTTTTTAAACCTGGTTAAAGAACCGGGAGAATTAACAGCCGACGATCAGCCGATTCAGTTGGAGTTAAGACACAATGCAAACGACGATCAGGAGTCGATTCGATATACCGCTTATGTATCGTTTAGTTTGAACAGCCTGCGTGTTAATGGACTGGATTCTGTACGTTTTGAAGTGATTGCAACCGATTATGACGGTGTGGCTTATCAAGATAGCGGTGTATTTAATTACAGCGGTTTGGAATTGCCCACACCATAAGAATTAAACAGTGTAAAACAAAAAAGGTGCTCATTTTGAGCACCTTTTTTTAGTTTGATTTTCAATAATCATTTGTCTTTCTCTTATTTCTCCGGTTCTTCCAGCTTAATTGGTGCAAGGCGTTTGTTTTCATCAAAGCGTGAAAAACCACGATCAATCATTTTGTAGTTGAAACTAACTTTTGGTGCACTTTTCATGGCTACAACAGGTGTTCCGGTAATATCTTCGATGGCTGCTTTAAATAGCGGATCGTTTTTATCGCCCAAAGGAAAAGCATTCAATAAATTATCATCGGCCAGAATATCCGGCGCAAAACCATTTTCAAAGTCGGTTACTCCGGCAGAATTAGCAAAACGCACAACGATTGGTTGTAATGCCCAGTTACTAATTTCCTGGGCATCTGCATCGTTTAAATACATTTCAGGTACTAAGGTTTGGGAGCCTACAAATTTCCCATAGGTGGTATCGCCAACGGTTATCACTTCATCCATATAAGGTTTTAGACCGGTTATGGTGAGTTCTGAAGACGATGCAGTGTAAGGTCCGGTAAGGAAATACACTCTATCTAGTCCCATTTTGGATGGCACATCACTTTTGAAATATAATACGAGTTGACTCATAATTTGTCTGTCGGTCCAGTATTCTTGCCAGTACCTGTTCCACATCTTTTTAACAAGTACTTCGCCACTACTTACCACGTCTAGGGGGGCAATACACGACGCGAGGTATCGGACAGATTCTGTCATGCCTCCGGGATTATACCTAAGGTCTACTACCAAGTCAGTAACATTTTGGCTGATAAAACTTTGGAATGCTGCACCGAGGTCGTTATCGTAGTTTGTAATAAACTGGGCATAAAAAAGGTAGCCAATTTTTCTTCCATCGTGCTCTACAACGTTGGTGGTTAACACAGGATTTAGCGATAGTTGATCGGAGATCAAACGTATTGTAGTGTCAGCAACTATATCGTTTTCTGATGGTACACCAACAGTAGCATCAACTTGATCGAGGTTTAGTAGATCTTTGTAATTTGATTCCGATAAACTACTGCCATTAACCTTAAGTATTATGTCTCCACGCTTAAAACCTGCCGCCGATGCAGGAGTTTCTGGATATACAAACTCTACTATTGCAACAATTTTTCCAATGTCCGTAATATTGTAAAAGGCGAGCGACCAGCCAAACGACTTTTCATTTCCCTCAAAACTAGCTAACAGCTCCTGTACATCATCTGTAATCCACGAAAATCTATCGTCTTCGTCTAATAATTTATAAAAATATTCTTTCGAATCGGTTTCGTAATTGTAATTCAGGTTGGGCATGTCCTCGTTCCAGAAATATTTATCATCCATTGCTGCTTTGATGAAACGATTTACCTTTTTTGTGTACTCCGAAGCCTCCGGCCCGTCGGGAGTGGGATCGTCTTTTGAGCAGGCCGTAAAAACAGCCACGGCTACAAATAACAATAATGTGGTTCTTGCTAAATTTTTCATAATGTATTCTCTTACGTCCATAATTTCTTTACAATCATTCTTATTTAACGCAGTATGGGTTGTTTTCGTTTATTTCTACTGCTTTTTTCTCTTTTTTTCGTCGGGATATTCAATTCTGATATGGTAAATATTTATCAGTTTTTCTAAAAGTGTACGTTTAATTGTACTGATATCACTGAACGTCAGGTCTGAGTCGTCCAGCTGTTTATCTTCAATTTTCTTGTCGATCATGCTATCAACAAGAGCCTTTAGGTTTTCGTGCGTTTTTTCTTTCATGCTGCGCGATGCAGCCTCAATTCCATCAACAAGCATAACCACTGCCGCTTCTTTCGAACGTGGGAGTGGTCCCGGATAGATAAAGTCCTTATCGTCAATCTCCAGATCCGGATTTTGTTCCTGGTGTTTCAGATAGAAGTATTTTGCTTTTGTGGTTCCGTGATGCGTGGCAATAAACTCGATTATAACCGCCGGAAGTTTATGTTTTTGTGCCATTTTAACCCCGTTTTTAACGTGGTCGATAATCACTTCGGCACTTTTTAAATGACTGATCCTGTCATGAGGGTTCATTCCCATGGCCTGGTTTTCGATAAAAAAGTTGGGGCGGCCAATTTTGCCAATATCATGGTAAAGTGCGCCGGCGCGAACCAAAAACGGATTTCCTCCAATGCGCAGAATAACCTCTTCGGCAAGGTTGGCAATTTGCATCGAGTGCTGAAATGTACCCGGCGCCTGCTCGGCCAGTTTTCGCAATAATGGCTGGTTACTATCCGATATTTCGATTAAGGTTACATCCGAAACAAATCCAAAAAGTTTTTCGAAAATATATACCAGCGGATATACCAAGAGAATAAGAACACTGCTAATGGCGAACCATTTTAACATCGAATAATCGTAGGATATAAATGTTCCTTCGTGAATAAGATTTAGCGCTGTAAAGACAATTATATAGGTTAAAAATACCCATAAGGCTGCCAACACCAGGTGAACGCGGCGATGCATTTTATTCAGGCTAAAAACTGCAATAAGGCCTGCCGACACTTGCAGCAGTATAAATTCGTAATTGTTTGGAGCATAAAATCCCATTAACAGCGTGGTGATAATGAGCGTGAAAATGGCCGTTCGGGAATCGAAAAATGTTCTGATCATAATCGGGAACACCGCCAGTGGAACCATATAAATGTGCAGGTTTGGAAAAGTGTTTATAAAGTTCGATAGAAGAATAATTCCAACCATTAGCATCAGCATGAAACTTAATTTGTTGAGGTGCTGCAGAATATCGCGCCGATACAGCAAAAGGAATACAAAAATAAAGCTGAGCAGAACCGAAATAAGCAACACTTTGCCGATGGAAACCATATAACGATTTACATCGTTGCCACGTTCTTTTTCGTAACTTGCTTTTAACGATTCCAGCATTTGATATCTTTCAGCATCCACAATTTCGCCTTCCAGCACAATACGTTGCCCTTGTTTGACCATCCCGCGTGTAGCTGATATGGATTGCGTTATCTCATCAATTTCTTTCTGACTGGTTTCGTTATCGTACGAAAGGTTTGCTGTTATGTACCTTTCAAGATTAAGATTGGTCAGCCACGGGAAATTGTTGCCCTCGCTAACCAGATTTTGGCGGGTGTTTTGCAGGGCATTGTAAGCCGATTTTTCAGAATACAACTGGTCGACATCTTCTTTCTGAACAATATTTCCGGTACGTTTATTAATCTCTTCTTTACCCTTTAGCTCTTCGTAAATATCCACTGAAAAAAGCAGAATACCGTTGCTGTATAATTCATCGAGTTTTGTTGATAAAGCATTAAATATTTTTTTCTTATTGGCATTTGTGGGGTCAATATCAAGTTCCAGATCCTGACGAAGACGTGCTATACTCTCAATTTTTTGGGTAGTATCGTTTGAAAAATAGGGGACAAGGGAATTGATTTGCTCCGCTTTTTCGTCATCCAGTTCGTTTGCCGTTTTTAAAATGGCAAAGTCGAAAGGTGCCACCAGGTTCTCGTGGCGCCACGGAAACCCTCTCTGGTACTCGTATTTAAACTTTGGTTCTCCGGGCAAAATTAAATATAAAGCCACTGCAGTAAGTACAAATAACGAAAGTTGTAAAAGCAGTCGGGTGTAGCTTTTTAGTTTTCTCATTAATTTCTTCATATACCGAATATCGAAATTTTGATTTAAAATACCATCACTCTCATCTGCTTCTTTTTAAACTACTTCTTAATATCTAGTTGACAAATAAGGTTTGCAGATAAGTTTGTAAAGCCCATTTTTTCTTAGTTTTGTGTCTATACGCTTCAAACAGGTGCTGTTCCTGTTTTACAAAATAAAATTAAGAAAATATTGATGAACTACGGCATTTCCAATTTAAGTATTATTCCTGTTCGGCTTGAGCCTTCGGAAAAAAGCGAAATGGTTACACAGATTCTTTTTGGTGAACACTTCGAAATGCGCGAACAAATGGTGGGTTGGACGAACGTTAAGCTGGCCTACGATGGTTACGAAGGCTGGATTGATACAAAAATGATTACGCCGATATCAGTTCGTACATTAAACAAAATTGAAAATAGCGCAACAGCGATTACATCCGATATTATTACCATTGTGCCGGTTAACGAAGAGCAAAACCTTATGCTGGCCGCCGGAAGTACATTGCCGGTTTGGCGGCCTTATCTAAAACAGTTTTCGGTTATACAAGACACGTATCTGGCAACCGGTGAGGTGATTTACGGTAAACTGAAAAATGCAAGGGAAATAGCCATAAAACAGGCGTTGAAATATTTTAATGCGCCGTATTTGTGGGGAGGGAGGACTCCTTTTGGAGTTGATTGCAGTGGTTTTACCCAAATAATTTACAAAATGATTGGCATTAAATTACCACGCGATGCCAGCGAGCAGGTAAAAATTGGAACGGCAATGAGTTTTGTTGACGAGGCTGAGCCCGGCGATCTTGCCTTTTTCGATGATGACGAAGGAAATATTGTTCATGTGGGGATTATCTGGAAACGAAATAAAATCATTCATGCATCGGGGCAGGTGCGTATCGATAATGTCGATCAGTTTGGAATTTTTAATATCGATACGCAACGTTATACCCACAAAATGCGTGTAATGAAGAAAATAATAGAATAAAATGGAAAACATTGAGCTTGTTATTTACGTTGCCCTTTTTGTTGCCGCTATTTATCTGGTTGTAAAACACTGGAAAACAGGTCGAAAAAAGTAATGCCCTATGATAAGATTGATGTTAGGTAGAGTGAATTTTATCGTTTGAAACTCAACTTGCCGACAAGCTTTAGCTACAACGCTTCAGTCGGGATTTGGCTTTGGCCGATTTTCAATTCGACCAACAAAACCGTTCTCAACTTTTGCCAATTAACTTGTTATTTTTTACTTGAATCATGTATACTTATAAATATCCACGTGCAGCCTTAACTGTTGATGCAATTGTTTTTGTAAAATCAGAAGTAAAAACTTCGGTATTGCTGATTGAGCGGGGGAGAGAGCCCTTTAAAAACAAATGGGCTTTGCCCGGAGGTTTTGTCGATATGGATGAAACACTTGAAAAAGCCTGTATTCGGGAATTGGAGGAAGAAACCGGTTTGCAGGTAGAACATATGCGGCAGTTTAGAGCTTATGATGCCATTAACCGTGATCCGCGTCATCGAACAATTTCAGTGGTTTATTCGGTTGAGTTGGAGGAACAGAGGCCGGTAAAAGGCAGCGATGATGCGGCACAGGCAAAGTGGTTTCCTATTAGCGATTTACCCGAACTGGCCTTCGACCATGCTGAGATTTTAGCCGATTTCTTTAATCCGGATAATTCATTCGATTATAACAATAAACAAGTTTCTCGGGGTTAATCCCGACTTAGTTGAGTCCATTTTTGAGTATCGAAAATGGTTACGAAACTTCGTCGCATTATACTATTTTGCTTTTTTATATGAATAACGCGGATTCAATAAAATAGCGGTAAAGAATTATGAAATCTTTACCGCTATTTCGTTTTTTATAATTAGAGAGCTTCTAGAACTTCCAACGCATATCAACCCAAAGTTTATCGCCAAGCTCCCACCATTGGTTTATTGCCGAGCGTAACGAAGTATTTGAATAATTGGTGAGGTATTCTTTACAGAGTTGAGTAGGATTACCATTCTCTGCATTTTTTTTATCTATTTTCAGTAATTCCATGGCGCGACTTTCAACAAACTCAGTTTCGTTTAAAACCTTATTTTCAAATTCTGTAACAACTGGCTCAACAATTTCTTTTCCGGTACCCCAGTTTACCAGGGCCAAACGGTTGGCGCGGGTAAATGCCCACATGGCCGACTGGCGGCTAAAATGTTTGTGACCGCAATAATTGTAGGCATCAGGCAAACTCAGGTTGCCACAGTAAATGGGTACACGCGGCGATAACCGTGGAATGTCAAGGCTAAACCAAACTTTTCCACCAATTTCGTCGGGCAGGTCATTGCGCAGCTGGGCAATCCACGAGTACGAACAATATTGTACAGAAATGGGGCGGTGACGGTAAACCGAATTCTCTTCTAACGCATTCATTAAATCGCGCTTATCTTTTGCCAGCCATGGGTGTGCTGCCGGACTAATGATTGTATCGATCACTTCTTCGCCATCGTCATTCTTTGTTTTGTGGGCAACTTTCAGGTTGCGGATCATTTCATAATCGGTACCATCGTACGTTTGTTTGTACAAAGCAATTACGTCACTAATGTTCACTTTTTTCTCCACTTTCACCGAGAAAGGCAATTCATCGGCATCGAACTTCAAATTCAAACCCGGTGCCATTGAACTTAACACGAAATACTCGCGAATATCAAATGGTTTCTCTCCGCTGTAGGCTTTCCAGAATTTAAATGTTTCTTTTCCATCCCAGTATCCCAGCTCTTTAGCCACCTCAAAAACATTGTCGGAGGCCATATAATAATCCGGATTATCAAGATCCATTTCGCCAATTCGTGGAATATTTGCAGAAATTCCCACATGATCATCCGGAATACGCTGGGCAGCCCAAACGCCACCAATTTTATCCGGTCCTTCGCCAAAAATCTCCAGTTGCCATACCTCTTTAGTATCGGCAATGGTTATACATTCGCCATAATCGGCAAAACCATATTCTTTAATCAGTTCGCCAATCAGTTTTATGGCATCGCGTGCTTTTGTGCAGCGCTGCAGGGCAATACGTTCCAGTTCTTCAATCAGAAAAAGACCGTTTTCGTTATGCAATTCTTTGCGGCCCGTAATGGTTGTTTCGCCAATCGCCAGTTGTTTTTCGTTGAGACACGGATAAGCTGTATTCAAGTACGCGTAAGTTTCGCGTGCCTCGGGAATTTCACCTTTTAATTCCAAACCGTCCATACTCCATGCAGTGTGGGTGTGCATGGTTCCCCAATAAACTTTATGTGTTGTATCGCGGTCGAATTTTTGGGCAGGAACAAAGTTTACCCAGGTGCGGTAATAGGCGTCGCAGGTGTGTGCTGTAATCACCGAGCCGTCGTCGGTGGCATCTTTCCCAAACATAATGCTGGTGCAGCTTTCATTCCTGGTTTCATCGGGTTGGGCAAACAAAAATGATGCTGATGATAAAACCAGCATCACGAGTAGTGATAATCGTAACATAGTGCAAATTTTTGTCCAAATTTAACAGAATCGATGTGCCGGGCAAATTAAATTAGCATTATGCAAAAATTATTATCGGAATGTTGACAGAATAATTTCCGGTGTTAATGCCCGTCAATTCCATGAAGCATCAAAAACGAATGCATCAGTATTTTATGAATCTCTGTTAGATATTCGTTTACAGCTTTGGTACTGCCCGGCAGCGAGAATACCAGTGTTTTGTTTTTAACTCCGGCGATGGATCGGCTGAGTAATGCATTGGGTTTTTCTGCCCCGTATTTCAGTCGAATGTGATCCATAATTCCCGGAATCTCCAAATCGATGAAGTTTTCGATTACAGCGGGAGCAATATCGCGTGGCCCTATTCCGGTGCTGCCGGTCGTGTAAATAATATCGAATCCGTCGTTAACAGCATTTTGAAGTTCGGTTTCCAATAATCCTTTTTCATCAGGAATTACGGTGCGTGATGTCTCGCACAGGTATGTTTTTGAAAAGAACCATTCTTTGCTCAGTTTCTCGAGATGTGGACCGCTTTTGTCTTTGTAAATACCATGGAAAGCACGGTCGCTCAAAGTAATTACCTTAATTCGGAATGTTTTTGGAATGTATTCCAATTCTTCGTTTTCAGTAAGAATTCCCGGTCTTATAACCCGGCAGAAGATTCCTTCTTTTGGCATCACACATTTCCCTGCCAGTTGAAAAATCTCACAATTGTCGCCGTGGCATTTTTTACCAATTTGTGTTACTTCCAATTCCAGGTTCCCTGCTTTGAACCGATCAAAAGGCATCGCTTTATGAACTGCGATTCCTTCGGTGGTAATGTTTTCGGCAAATTCGCCATATTTGATCTCGCGGCCTAATTCTCCTTCAAAACTTTTAATGCTTTCGGCAGCCAGCAGACTTATCTGTCGGTGCCATTTCCCGGCGTGAGCATCGCCTTCAATTCCATCCAGGTTTAGCTTTAATTCTTTACGAGGGGTTTTAATCGTGCCTTTCTTTTCCGAAATATTCAGTGATTTTATTTTGCAGGTTTGTGCTTCCATTTCTGTATTATATTTTCTCCTTAAAGTCAAGTTTTACATCGCTCATTACCATGTTTTTGTCTACGGCTTTACACATGTCGTAAATAGTCAGCAGCGCAACATTCACGGCGGTTAAGGCTTCCATTTCAACGCCGGTTTGCCCTATACATTTGGTCAAACTTTTTACCAAAACGCCATTCTCCTGAACTTCAGCTTTTACTTCCACTTTGGTAAGCTGCAATGGATGGCAAAGCGGAATTAGCCGCGATGTTTCTTTTGCTGCCTGAATTCCTGCAATTTCAGCAATGGTAATTACATCGCCTTTTTTTATCAGGCTTTCGTTTATCAGCCGAATGGTTTCGGGCTGTAAAGCAATAAAACCCGATGCTTTGGCGGTGCGTACCTGTTGTGGTTTGTGGCCCACATCCACCATGTTTGCTTTTCCTTCGTCGTTTATATGTGATAATTGACTCATATTCTATCCTCCAATATTTGAAAAATCGTGTGATTCGGTTCCTACTCCTTTTTCCGGTTTGTTTTGCAATGCCTGGTTGTATGCTTCTTCGATACCGAGTTCACGGGTGCTGTAACGCAATCCCGAATGCAGGCATGGAACAATAAACCCGTCGGCAGTTAAACGCAGGCGGTTACAGATTTTGCAAATGCCGCCTAAACCTCCATCAACGGCATAAAATTCACCGGTGCGCAAATCCATCTGGCGAATAAAACGCAGCTTCAAACCTTTATTTTGGCAGAATTCCCGTACTTCCTGTTCATCCTCTTCGTTTTCGCCCGGAATGCGAACAAAGTTGATTTTAACCGGTTGTAGATCGGCGTCCAATGCCGCATCAATTCCCATCAATACATCTTTAAGTTCGCCAACACGGGTAATCTTTTTGAATTTGTCCGCGTTCATGGTATCCAGACTGATGTTCACCCGTTTTAATCCGGCAGCCTTTAATGCTTTGGCATAACGAGGCAAAAGAACACCGTTTGTTGTCATTCCAATATCCTCAATCTCCGGAATGGCTGATAGCATACTGATCAACTCCGGAAGATCTTTGCGTACCAATGGTTCACCTCCGGTAATTCGGAGTTTTTTAATCCCAAGTTTTACTCCCGCTTTAACGATGTCGGTAATTTCTTGAAATGAAAGAATATCCTCGTGCTTTTTTAGTGGCAAACCTTCGGCCGGCATACAGTATTCACAACGGAAATTGCAGCGGTCAGTAACCGAAATGCGCAGGTAGTTGATATGTCTGTTAAAGCGGTCGTACATATGCAAATTCGTTGGTTTGAATGCTTGAAACTCCCAGCGGCACTTCCAGCAGGGCATTTGCAAAGGCCAGTGCATTTATATGCGCCGATCCATGAAACGGAATTTCTGAAATGGCCCCATTGTCATCAATAACAACCGGCATAATTGCCAGTCGATTGGCTCTTTTCCGTTGATAAGTAAAATTCATTCGGGCTTTAATACGCAATGGTGTGTAATTGGCTCCGAGTAGTTTGTAGATCACGGGTTTGGCAATCAACTCAAACTGCACGAATGACGATACCGGATTCCCGGAAAGTCCAAAAACGAACTTGCCCTCCTTTTCTGAAAAAGTCATTGGGTTACCCGGTTTAATTCCCGTGTGATCCCAGTATATTTTAAATCCTTGTTCTTTCAAGATCTCCGGAATAAAATCGAAATCGCCAACCGATGCTCCGCCTGTAAATACGACAAAATCGCTCGATTCCAGTGCTTTGTTAAAACTTTTCGTGAGCAATTCGTAGTCGTCAACCAGTACTTGTTCATCCACAATTTCAAGGTTCATTTTCTTAATCTGGGTGATCACCTGGCTGGAATTACTGTTTCGTATCTGTCCGGGTTTTGGCGTTTCAGATGGAGATACCAACTCACTGCCGGTGGCAATTACAGTTACTTTGGGGCGTTTTGAAACCAACACCTCTGCATAACCTGCTCCGGCAAGCACTGCCATTTGTGGGACATTTATTAAGGCCCCCTTTTTTAGCAGTATATCACCTTCTTTATAATCTTCACCGAGGTAACAAATATTTTTTTTCGTTTTCGGGTTGTTACAACGCACCTTATTTTCCGGAAGCTCTTCCGCATCTTCAACCATAAATACGCAATCGCATTCGGGAGGAACAGCAGCGCCGGTCATAATTTTAACACACTGGTTTTTCCCAATTCTAACAGACGCGATTTTACCGGCATTTATCACTTCCAGCACTTCCAACTCATTGGCAATGTCTTCAAGTCGACAGGCATAACCGTCCATCGCTGATTTATTGAAAGGTGGCATATTTAAATCAGCCACTACATCTTCCTGTAGTACCCGGTTAAAGGCATCTTTCAGCTGTACCTTTTCGGTTGGTAGAACCGGTGACAAATTGCCGATCAGCTGTTGTATTTCTTCAAATTGGTTCATGAAATGAGTGAAAATTTATTGTTGATGAGCTGAATTTTAGTATAATCAAATTTAAGGTTTTCTCCGTCATTAATCACAATTATCGGATTGTGAATCAGGTGTTGTGTTTTTTTAACCTGAGTTTCTTTCAGCTGAATAAAATAGAACAACCCGGGATGAATAATATCATGTAATCCTCCTGATTCGCAAACAATTGGTGTTTCAGGTAAATAAGCCGATAGTTTATCAAAAGCTTCGGGAAGATACTTCGGTTCGGCCATTACAAAGAAAACCTGTTTGGCTCCGGCCTGTAACATCAGCGAACTGTCTTTGCCGGTAATTTGCTTTTCCTGCAGAATAAGGTAATGCTTATCTTTTAGAAGTACATCATTGCTGTTGTGCGCATGAATATGCGAAGTGATTTTAAGTCCGGTAATGGGAGCTTGTTTGGATAAAGACTCGATTACGCGACAGGCAAAGTAGGTTTTCCCCACATTTCTTCCGTTGCCTGCAATTAATAGCAAGTTCGGATAATCGATTTTGGTATCTTTTTCTACTTGTGTCATTTAATAACCTGAGTTCAGTTATAGATGTTAACCTCAGAATTACAGAAATGTGCGAGATTTGGACTGAAAATATCGCAAGAATAGCGGGCTATTTTAAGAGGTTTTCTGTTTAAAGATTGTGCATTTCTGTAATTTCCTTCGGATTTCTCAAATTTTTGCATAAATCACTCCATATTTTTTTGAATTATCCCGATAGTCCTTCAAAATCTGCAATAATTTCTGTTAAAAATTTCCAGAAACTGAGGCAAGATTTATAATTGACCTCAGGTTAATATGTTTCAGGGAAGGGAAGGAGCTTCAGTTCTCCCAATGCAGAATTTGCTCTTTCTCCTTTCCAATTTACCCCGGCCTTACCGGGATGCGGGAGGACCACCTGTTTCCGGGTAATCCCATCGGCCAAAATCCCCTGGTTGACACTTTAGGAAGATTGGCTCGGAGCCGCTACAAATATAGTAAAGAATCTAGATGTGTAGATGTGATTGAGTAAAAAGTGCTGAATAGCATTTTCTTAATGGGTAAAAGAAACTGGCAAACAGGCTGTATGGCTTTAGGATAAAAAGAGCAACTGGAATAAAAGCGATTTAGTTATATTTAAAACCGAATAAGATTTACTCAATGGTAAAAAACATTATATTATTTCTCCTTTTTACTACGTCGGTTTTTATGCTGCCGGCGCAGAAATATCAAAGCGACTTTGATACAGCCGATTCACTCGGAATATATGAATATCGTTTGTCGAAAGACGGCATTACAAAGCCCGCTAAAGATAAAGTAGCATTGCTAAAAAGCAGTGATCATTTTTCAAAATCTAATTTTCTGAATCAATTTAAGGTACACCTCAAAAGCGGGGTTTCGAATTCTTCAGCTTTGTGGACACTGGATAGTATAGTAGTGCGAGAGTTAAATGAATCTTCTCAACAAATCGAAAATAATTCCCGGCAAACATTAGCTACTCAAAATGGTGGACATATGATGATTGTTAAGGATTATAACTGGGTAAATAAGGATAACCATTGGTTAATTAGTGGTGCCAGCAATTATTCTTTTAGCGACGAGGGCAGGTTGGATTCTTTAGAATTTCAGAAATATGTAACAATCAATTACCGGATGTATACGAAAAACTATTACGGTTACGAGGATGGGCTGCTAATAGCTGAGTGGAGTATGGAAAAGTTTGATGAATACGATGATTGGGAGAAAGTTTCACGGTTGGAATACAGTTACGATTCCATAAGCCGGCTGAAACAGGTGAATACCATGGAGTGGGATTATTTCTATTATCGCTGGTCCACCTTCGAAATACTGGAATATGACTATGATTCTCTTGGTAATATAGGTGTCGAAACGGCCTATAATTATGATAGTTACGAGATGGTAAGGACCAAAAAATATGAAATCGTATATTCCTACAACCTACTCAATCTTTTAGATGAAATAACAGAGTATGTAGAGGGGTGGGGCGAAGATAATTTCATTCCTGACCGGAAAGTTAAGTATGATTATGACGCATCATTGAATATAACTGCAGAAACACTTTTCATCTGGGATTACGACTTAAACGATTGGTTGGAAGATACAAGGAAACAACATTTTAGCAGAAATAGTGAGGATCAGATTTATGAGACCTTGGTGCAAAGTTGGGATAATAACTGGAATGATGTCGCCAGCACAAAATTCTTTGCTGTAAATTCTATCGTACCTGAAGAAGTGGAAAATCAGGAGTTTGTATATGCATTTTTACCGATGTTGGATTTTTACAATATTGTGGCTGATCATATTGAATCATATTCTTATTCCGATGGAGAATGGCTGAATAGCGCAACCACAAGCTACCATTTTAAGCAAAATTCCCCGGTTGGCATCTATACTCAAGATCTGGCTGATGTAAGAATATTCCCAAACCCTGCAACAGATTATATAAAGATTCAAGGTGCCCAATTACAACAATACGAGTGTATTGTTTACGATTTGTCGGGAAGAATGCTGATTCATAAGCAAGGTAACGGGGATTTAAAACTAGATCTTTCCGATTTAAATGCCAGTTATTATTTGATAGAAATTCGTAAAGAAGGTAAAAGAATATTGATGGACAGGTTTTTAAAATATTAACCTGTCCATCAATAATTTATTCTTCGTTAACCACTTCCTCTTCAACAATAGGATTTGTTTTTTCGGAGAAATAGGCTGAAACAATCACCAGCGCTACAACTGCCACGGCAACATAAACGCCTGAAGGTATTGGAGCGGCTTCGCCCTGTGCATATGAGTGCAAACCAGAGAGGTAATAGTTTACTCCAAAGTAAGTCATCAGTACCGAGCTGATACCCAAAACAGCAGCCACACTCATCGCAAAGCTACCTCGCATTCCGGGAATACGGTGCATGTGTGTAATAAAGGTGTATACCAAAACAGTTACCAGTGCCCAGGTTTCTTTTGGGTCCCAGCCCCAGTAACGTCCCCAGCTTTCGTTGGCCCAAACTCCACCTAAGAACGAACCGAGCGTAACCATTAACAAGCCAATGATTAAGGCAATCTGGATGATGTTCACGAGTTCTTTTATGGTGTGGTTGATTCTGTCGGAATTGCGTTTGTTTCTGAAAATCATTAAAATAAGATTCAGGAAGCCAAGCAGCGCACTAATACCCAAAAATCCGTAACTAGCCGTAATTACTGCCACGTGAACAATTAACCAGTACGATTTTAAAACGGGTACCAGGTTGGTGATTTCCGGGCTCATCCAGCTCATTCCGGCCACCATAAGCGTTAAACCGGCCAGGACTGATGTTAATGAGAGTGTAATTTCCGAGCGTTTGGCAAAAATCAGCCCGCCAAGTGCAGTTGCCCAACTGATAAACACCATCGACTCGTAACCGTTACTCCAGGGCGCATGTCCTGATATATACCAACGAATTGCCAGCCCCGCAGTTTCGGCCACAAACAGCAGCAGGATAAAGTAAAAGGCAAAACTTTTCAGGTAACGTAATTTTATATTCGGATTAAACAGGGTGAGCAATTGTAACATCAAAAGAATCAGTCCGGTGAACATGAAAATCTTTGACAATTTCCCAAAAATGTTCAGGTTATTATAGATCACCTCCATTTTTACTTTTGTTGCCGATGGAATGATTTTAGCCCCAATAGTTTCCTGGTTTTGTTTCAGGTTGTTGAGTAACTGGTTGGCTGTTGCCCAATCGCGAATTTGCACCGATTGAAGGTAGGATGAAACTGTTTGCCTTGCGAAATCTGCATTCTGGGCAGGCAGTTCCTTTGCCTCGTTAATCGATACCCATTTGTGATTATCATCGTTGGGTACAGGAAAAATCGTCATAAAATCGCCGGTAAAAATGGCCATCAGAATATTAACGCGCTCGTCAACATTCATAATTTCTTTATCGTATTTGTTGCGGTGGTTACTCTCTTTTGCATAAGCGGCCTGAACTTCAGAACTAAGTATGTATCCACCCATTTCGCGCGGCCTTACAATTGAATTGAATGAGGCATATTTGCCTGTAATTCCAATAGTTCGGCGCAATTCGGGATTGGCAACTTTTATGATGGCAATGTTTTTCCAAAGTTCAGGATTTGCCTGCATATCCAGAAACACTTCGGAAGGAGACAGGTTTTCCCAGCTCGTCTTTTTCGCCACTTTGCGAAGTATTTCGGACGCCAGTGTAGAAACCGGTTCTACCCGGCCTTTTCTATCCTGAATGAGTAAACTTTCAAAGGATTTCGAGTGGTCGCTGTTTATTGGTGCTGGTGACGTATTTTGCGCCTGTGCACTAATACTTAACAACACGCCCGTTACCAAAACAGCAAACAGTTTCTTACGTTTTTCGCGTAGTTGTGCCGATGCTTTCAGCAGGGTTTTAAACCGACTGTTTTTGTTGAAAAGGGTAAGTAACATTCCGATAGCCATTATCAGGTAACCAAAATAAGTTACCGATGTTCCCGCGGAATCGTGGTTTACTGAAAGGATTGTGCCACGCTCATCCGTATCGTACGACGATTGGAAAAAGCGATATCCTTTGTATTTCAGAATGTTATTCATAAAAATGCGGAATGGCATTTCGGTAGCGCCGTCTTTTAAAACTACTTCGCTGGCATACGACGAAGGACTCATGGAACCCGGGTAACGTTCGAGCTGGAAATCGTTAAGCTGAATGGCAAAAGGTAGTTGTATTATCCGAGAACCATATGAAACTGACACATTCATGCCGTCGATGGATGTGGTGTAAAAATCTCCAACTTCTCTTGTTCGGCCATAAACGATCAATTCCTTGCTTTCTTCACCTGTTGATATTGCAGCTTTAAAAGCATCAGGAGGGCTCATTTCCTGCGTAGGTTTTTGGTAGGCCAGCTGAACCGAAGCATTTGGCAGAAACTGTTTTATGGCAAAAGTGAGGTTTTTATACGTATAGGCTTTTTGCGTATCCACAAGTTTTGAGGTATGTGGAGCTATCGACTCACTTTTTTCGCTCATCATTCCAGCCTCCTGAATGGTATCGTTGGCCGAAATATACAGGTTGCCATCTTTTAAACTCAGTTGAACATCGGTATTTGTATTGTTGCCAAAACCAAGGGTTAAACCATTTAAATTCTTAGTATTATCATTTCTTAGAACGAAGTCATTTCGCGACGAGCCATTTACAACAGTAATCAGCGAAACAATTGGTTCTCCATTCGGGTCGAGAGCAATTTTTTCCACTGCTGAAGGCATAAACTGTTGATTGCTAATATGTATCGTTTTTCCTTTAAAATGAATTTTTTCTGAAAAACGGTTGGCGGTATAGGGAGAGAATTTTACTTCGCTTGATACTTCAACGGTTTCAGTACCATCGCTCACTTTAACCGTTACAAACGAAGCTTCGGAAATAATAAAATCCGACGAGCTGTTTTCCCGAATATGCATACTACCTTCATAACCGTAATAGCGCGTAATAATTGCACCTACACCAATCACGATAAAGGATATGTGAAAAAGCAGAATCGTCCATTTTTTCCGTGCGATAAGTTTGTATTTGAATACACTACCTACAATGTTGATGCAGAGTATAAACAACAAAATCTCGAACCACCTGGAATTGTAAATGAGAATTTTTGCAGTAGTGGTACCATAATCGTTTTCGATAAAGGTGGCATAACCAATTGCTATTGCAAAAATTACCACAAGAATTCCGGTAAAAAACATGGAAAAAAGTAATGAACTGAGCTTCTTCATAATTAGTAGTTGTCTGAATAAAACACTAAAAAAATTCCTTTGTTTGTAAACAAAGGAATTTTTCACAAAACAATAGTATAAAAAATATTAGTTTGTTGTTGGATCGTCGTGAGCAATTACTTTCACAAATTCGTCGAAATTCCATGCTTTTTTAGGAGCCACGTGGCCTTCTGGTTTGTCACCTAGATGGCAGGCTTTACAGGTTTCTTCAGTAGGTTCAATCATACCTTTTGAAAGTGCCATTTTTTTGTTCTTCATAATTGCAGCCGATTTATAATGACTACCAGGTCCGTGACATGATTCGCACGAAACACCTTCGTCTGCTTTTAGACCGGCAAGTAATCCGCTATCAACAGAACCTGCAGTTGAGTGGCATTTTAAACATGTTTCATTGGTTTTGTCGGCACCTTCCAATGCATCCATTGCTTTGGCGTGTGGGCCTGCTTCCCAAACTTTAAACTGCTCGCCTTTGTCGGGTTTGTTATGACACATTTTACATTTTGCTGCACCAATGTACTTGTAGGTTTGAGCGGTGGCTGCAGTGCTAAATAATACTGCAAGGCCTAAAAGAAAAATTAATTTTTTGAGTTTCATAATCGTGTATTTAAAATTTATATTACTTGTTTTCTAAAAAAGCTATTATAAAAATAATAAATATTGTGCCAAAATTTAATACAATGCTGTATGACACATTGAGCACATTTCACTTTTCCATGCTTCGGCAATATCAACAGGGTGTTGAAACTCCAAAGGTTCGAAAGCGGTAGAATACTGCATACTATCCTGTGTCCCCTGTGCTATAATGTTGTGGCACAGCGAACAATCTTTTGAAATCGTCTTGTTTTCGGTTGTTGCATGGCGGTCGTTATGGCAACGATAACATCCGTCCGATTCCATATGTCCAATGTTATTTGGATATTCTTTCCAGCTGGCTTTCATAAACGGAAAAATGTTGTTGGAATAATCTTCCTGAATGGCAGCTATTGCCTGATCGATTTCTGCTTTTTTAGTTTCGTAAACATCAGGATAACCACTTTCAAACCAATCGATAACCTGATTCTTGATGGCAATCATTGCTGTATCTTTCGTAGGATAATCCTGGTAAAGTGCCATCATGGCTGCCAGTTTTATGGCAGGTAATTCGGTTGATATTTTGCCCTCTGCCATGGATTGATCGATAAAGTTTTGCGGAGCATTGTAGTTGTGTGATGGCCTGTTGTGGCAATCCAAACAATCCATTACACGTGTTTCCAACGAATCGAGCTGGGCTTCTGAAACCATGCTCATCTCGTCGGTATAAATGTATTCTTCTCCGGTTTTTGTATTGGTATATTTTACCCACGGAATAATCTGACGTTTCTCATCGAGGGCCTTGTATTCAATTTTTACCTCGGGGCTAATATGCTGGTGAATACCTTTTATTACACCTTGAGGAGTTACCTGTGTACTTGTTTTTACCTGTAAATGAATGATACGTTCGGTATTCTCTTCGTCGGTTAAAAATGAATGTTTTACCCTCATTTTATTATCGTAGAATTTCTCGGGCCAGTGACATTCTTCACAGGTTTCGCGCGCCGGACGTAAATTCGCAATAGGGGTAGGGATGGGTTGTGGGTATTTATTTGCCAAAACAGAATACACCTGGTATAAACCCGAAAGTTTACTTTTTACATACCAGCTGGCTCCCGAACCAACGTGGCACTCCACACAGGCAACACGCTCGTGCGACGAACCATGATAGGTTACGTATTCCGGCTCCATAACTTCATGACATAACTTTCCACAGAATTCTACCGATTCGGTGTAGTGAAACGCTTCGTAACTGCCAACAGAAGATAAAATGAGCAGAAAAATTGTTCCAATGATAAATATAGTGCTGGCATTTCGTGTAGCCAGGTTGTTAAAATCTAAAATAGGCCAGTTTAAACGTTTACCTTCTTTTTCAGCCAATCGTGCTTTTTTCCGGTAGATACGCATTCCGATTGGGATCATGAGCAGTCCAACAACCATAAACCCCGGCAAGATTATAAAGATGAATAAACCAATATACTGTCCTCCAAATCCGAAGGCAATGTTTAATAAAAACAAGGCAAGGATACTAGCCAGGTTGAAAACAGCCAAAACTGCTCCCGAAATCGAAATCCAATTTCTTATTGAAGATGGTAATTTCATATTTTTACGTTTATTGGTTTGATGTAAAATCTACTGATCCAAGATTGTAATTTTCGTTTAATTATTCAAGGTCAGATACTTATTTATAAATTGTCTATATACGTGCGGCTAATTTGAAACTATGTTCTAAACATGAAGTTTTAATATTTCTATAGATTTATATATATGTCATATTTACTGTTTATTATACTACTAATCTACTAGGTTAACGTATTAAAAATTGTATTTTCATTTTTTCGTTTTTTCGACTTTTAATGGAAAATTAAAGAGTAAACTATCAGTATTACCATGATTATACCGGCGAAAAGTGCGGTGAATCCAAAGATTTTTATCGTTCTCATTCTTTCTTTTGTAAACTCTTTTTCAACGCGAACTTCATTAATTTTCCCTGATTTTACCAGTTGCTCATATTCGTGAGGTCGATCTTTTTTGTATTCTTTCTCCAGTACATAACCGGTGAAAATTACGGTGTCCATTGGGAAGGATTCAGGGCGAAGGTGTGTATTAAAAAAATGAATGGTGAAAATAAATCCGACAGCAAGTAAAGCCTCGTCGCTGTGAATAATCTGTGCAACATTAATCAGCCAGCCGGGCAGGAATTTGGTAAAGAATTCGGGGAACCACAACATTAATCCGGTTGAGCCAATTACGAGTACTCCCCAGAATACGGCAAAGTAGTCAAATTTTTCCCAGTAGGTCCATCTTCCGTAGTGTGGACGGGGACCAATTCCTATAAACCATTTAATGGATGCCCAAAAGTCGCGAATGTCTTTTCTGTTAAACATCAGAGAGTTACTGCTGAAAATAAATTTACTGACTTTTATTCCATGTTTAAATTTAACTTTCAATAAGGCTACCACGTGAAATATAAAATATCCGAAAGTGACCAGGGCGGCCGTTCGATGAATGAAGCCGGCAATATGAGCACCGCCAATGGCGTCGGCCAAAAACTGGGCCCAAGGCATGTAGGCAAATTTTAAAATCATTCCGGTAAGGGCCAGCAGTATAAAACTTACTATTACAAAAATATGGGTAATCCTGTTTTTCTTCTGGAAACGCCTGATATACATTTGTTTGCCCAGCGGTTTAGGTTCTTTTCGTTTTTTGATCATGGCACCCAGCGATCGGGGTATCCACAATAAGGTATGCAGGCCGAAAAAGGCAAACACGCTTAACAGTAATCCGGTCATGGCCCAAAACGTGTAGTAGAGCCAAGGGAAATTGCTTTTATCGTAGTGTGTGGCATGTGTCAGGTAGCCTGTAAATTTCATGTTGGCATCGGTATGGCACTTCGAGCAGGTTGCAACAATATTTCGCGGACTGATCGTTGATTTCGGATTGTCCATCCGATAGATATTATGAGCACCGTGGCAGTCGGAACAACGTGCAGCCTGCAGATAACCCAATTGATACACTTTTCCGTGATAGGTTTCCAGGTAAGTTTCTGCCAGTTGCTGGTGGCACTGTCCACACTGCGAGCTGATTTCCGACATAAATTTGCTTTCATGCACCTCCGAAATATTGTGTGCCGAGTGGCAGGTTTCGCAGGTAGGGAATTTCAACTCTTCGGTGTTGGCATTAATTCCGTGTTCACTGTCAATGTACTGGTCGTAAATTCCTTTGTGGCAATTGCCACATGTTTTGGCCAGGTTGGCCGGATTCACCGATGATCGCTCATCTTCTTCTTTCAACATAAAGTGTGTGGTGTGGCAGTCGGTACAAATAGCCGCCGACAACAATCCTTTTTCTTCAAGGCTTCGTCCGTGAACGCTGGTGGAGTAATCGTGATAGGCATCGGTTTCTTTCAGATTGGTTCCTTCCACTGCCTGACCATTTTCTTTATGGCATTCGCCGCAAAGTTGTGGGACAGCCGAGCGGAACGTTGGTGAAATTTCATTTTCGGAAGGAATAACATGATGCGACCCGTGGCAATCGGTACAATACGGTGCATTTTCGTGTTTGGCAAAATATGCCTCCCCATGGCCACTCTGGAAATAGATATCGGATTCCTCTGCATGGCAACTCGAACAATCAACTTTATCTGCAGTTTCACATGGACGGGCAATATTTGCGGTAACATCCGAGTGGCATTTTACACAGGTAATGTTATTGTGAGCCGAATTAACAAATTCATTTACATCAACATGAAGAGAAACCTGTACTTCATCCACAATTTTGTGAATATCGGGTTGTTCGTGGCATTTTAAACAGGTTTTATCAGAAATGTTTTCGATAATATTTTTCAGTTCAACTTTATGTGGAGGATGGCAGTCGGTGCATGCCGGAATAGCCCCCGGACTTTTCTCCCAAAGTTCCTTGTTGATGATCTTTATATGTACATCTTCAATTCGTGCATGGCATTGCATACAGGTTGCAGCAATGTTTTTCTCCGAAATGCTGGAATTCATATTGGTGTGGGGGAGAATAAGGTGGTTGCCGTGACAATTATTACATGTGGCTGTAACGACCAAACCACTGCTAAATAGTCCTTTTCCGTGAATGCCCTGTGTGTAATTCTCAACAATGTTGTGCTCGCCAATATTGTAAGCTCGTGCAACCGGTGCGCCTTCGCGGTGGCAGGTCCCACACAAAACGGGGATGTTCATTTTGTAGGTGCGCGATTGCGGATCGGCAGAGCTAAGTATCTGGTGCGTTCCGTGGCATTCGGCACAGTTGGGCGCATTTCGTGAGCCTTTTTCAAAAGCTATTCCATGAACACCATCCATGAATTTGGTCATGGCCTCGTCGTGACATTCGCCACAATTTACAGCTTGCAGTTTTTCGGCATGAGGAAATTCTTCAACGTCAGCATCTGTATGGCACGAAATACATTCGAGATAGCTATGTACTGATTTTTCGAGAATACCGGCAGGAATATACCTCGAAACTTCCCGGCCGTTTATAATGGTAAAAAGTTCCGGGTCGTCGTGGCACATAGCACAATCATCGTTGGATTGTGACATAAGTTGTAATACGGGCAACAGGAGCAAACCGACGATTAAAAAGATTTTAACCAAACCTGAATTTGCTCCGGAGCGTACATCGAACAGATTTTTGGCTACAAATTTGTTACTCAAGTATTCCATGCTAAGCCGTTCTTTAATATGATTACTAAATTCCTCTTCTCAGCCTACCTTGCGAGCCAACCATGCATTAATTGTGTGCTACTATTTTCTGTCCTGTTTTCTTCCTTCTCCCTTCTTCCTGCTTCGTTTAATGTTTATTTATGACTTGCTTTTTCGCTTGTTCACATCTTATATGTGGTGCCACCCGTTTACAATACTTCTGAAATTATCAAGTGGCGATTTGCCAATTGATGCAATGTAAAGGTGGATGATCAGGAATATGGAAATAAAAAATCCCATAGCTGAATGTGTTACTGCAGTGATAAGAACACCGCTGATGTTGTATATTTTGTTGAATATCAGCTCGGGAAACATTAACCCAATACCTGAAATTATTACCAACGGAACAATAATGTACATTACCATGAGGTACGTATACTTTTGTAATGGATTGAACTTACGTTTTTCAGAAAGCGGGTAAGGAGCTTTCATTCCGTGAAACATTCCCCAGGCATAATAGTAAGCCTGTTTCATCGGGCGTTTCAGAAAATTCTTTGGTTTTACGATATAAAACTTTTTATTTGAGGTTACCATGTTCCCAATTAAAAAGAGCAGGTAATTTAAGCTAATGATTACTCCGGCATAATTGTGCACGGTAATAATGAGTTTAAAGCTTATTAGCGATTCCTCAAAACCCGAATTCATACTTATTCCGGTAATGATAAGAAGAATAATACCGAGGGCGTTTATACCATGCCAAATGCGTAACCACAGCGGGTAGAAATATATTTTATTCTCTGAGCTCATTGTTATTTCTTTTTGATAATAATTCTAAATATTACGTGGATGATAATTCCTGCAAATGCTGCAAAAAAGATGAGCAAACTAATTGTTTTCAAAATTGGAATCTGGTGCGATCCAATCACGTAATTTTCATTCGAAAGTACTCCGAGTGCAGTGCCGTCTTCGGCTCTTTCCTGCAGATTCTGGTATTTGTATAACGATGCTTTTAGCAATGAATTGGCAGAGTGACATTCGGCACAACGGCGTACTGCCTGATCTTTCGAAAGGATGTTGTGCGAAACCATTAAATCGTCTTCAACGGCGGTATGGCATTCGATACAACGCACGTGCTTAAAATGGAGCTCCTGGTTAGGCAGCCAGTCGTGAATATCAACAACGGCAGCTTTTAAATCGCCGGATACCAGGCTATATTTTTTCATATCGTTATGGCACGATAAACACATGTTGTTACTGTTTTCAACAATCTCAACAATACTGCTACTTGTGCGGGCAGTGGTAGAGTAGTAGTGTTGGTTATGGCATTTTGAGCAGGTAAAGTTATCGCCAAAACTCTGGCGGTGTATACTTTTATTAACTTCTTCGTCAATCTTTTCAAACTCATATTTTGCAAACGACTCATCTCCTGCATGGCAATCCAGACAGGTCATCATTGGTTCCAGCTTTAACGATGCAGCATGCGGATAGGTTGTATAGTCGAATGAGTGACAATCCGTGCAATCGAAAGTTTGATGAACACCTGAACGTAATCTCAAGGTATCGATTATCAGATAAGGATTCATCAGTCGTTTCTCCTCCGTATCCATCATGTCGTTATGGAATGAATAGGTTTGCTGGGAGTGACACTTTAAACAATCGTGGCTTTTGGGATCGTCGTAAAATTGCCCGAAACTTTTTAACGTAATCGTCAAAAGCATCAGGATTTGTAATGGAATGAAATATTTCATGGGTTAAATCGTGTAAATAGATCTGAAGTTTTGCAATAACTTTATTGAATGAAAAATGGTAATATCACTTTTTTCGGATATTACCATCTTTATCATTTTTACATTTTAATCGATTAGAACATCCAGATACGAGTTATGGTAAAACCAATGGCCAAACCTTTCTTGTTTGTCCAATCATTTTGGTTGTACATCATCATATCCTGTGGTAAAATTCCCTGTGCCGATCCGACATAAATCTGGAAAGCGTGGGTGAATGTAAAGAATTCAACACCAACTGACACATTTTCCTTCGCATGTGTATCCCAGGTGTATTGTTCTGTTATGTTATCAATCTTAAGTGGTTTGTCGTAGTTGAATATAAATGATCCCTGTGGTGAGAATTTAATTCTTCCACTAAAATGTAGTCCTACTACATCGTGATTGTAATCCCATCCAGCCATGTTGTAGTGGGTGAAACTTGCGGCGGCCTGTAATGCAGCCCAATCGCCAAATTTACGGGTAACCATTGCTTGCGAGAAATAAGACAGTCTATCGTTAAAATCGATATACTTAGGCAATGTTTGTCCTTTGGTATCTACAACTTGTCCCGTTCCAATTAAATCAGCATCTCTTCCGTCGATGGCAACATTTCCAAATAAGGTAAATGATATGGGCATACCGCTGGTTTTTTGCTGAAGTACTTTCCACTTTGCACTGAAATCGGTGTACATGTTCTTTTTGGTAATACCTGCACCGATTTGGAAATTTTTGATAGGAACATAGTTTAGTCCTAACCTTATATTAGAACTTCCATAAATTCCCCACAAGTTGGATTTCCCGTTTTCAATTGAACCGAATTTGTGTTGAATAACAAATTCCAGTGTACGTGCATCAGGAATATACGAAGTTTGTGCATCAATCAGTATACCGCTGTTAAAAGCGTAAACCGGATCTGCTTCCTCTTCCTGAGCAAATGAGCTGGAAAAAGTTACTCCTAAAATAATCAGAATCAATATGTATTTTTTCATCATTATCAGTTTAGGTTTTTAATTGTTTTGAGCTCCTTGCGTTATCCAGGTAAGCACCAATGCCGCTTCAGCTGTAGAATATGTTTGTGAATGGCTCCCCATGGGCTTTGTATAAATCAGACTTGATGCCGGATCTGAGGTGTTTATATAGCGGCTGCTGTTTATCGAAGAATACGCATTGTCAGAAGTAAGGTCAGGGCTTTGACCACCGGTGGAATGGCACGTAATGCATTTTGAAGAGAAAATCGGAACGATTTGAGCTGAGAACGAAACTTCAGGAGCATCTGGATCAGTCGGATCAACCGCCTCTTCTTCAAGAATCCAATTGTACGCACAACCACCAAAAATCAACCCCATAACGAATATTGATAATATAATTTTTAGTGCTTTCATAATAATATTCAAGTTTGTGAAAAAAAAGACTTCCCGAGAGAAGTCTTTTCGCTCTATTTCTTTTGATTAACAAGCGGCAGTTTATTCGCTTAATGCTTCTATGGTATTTGTAAGAAGCGCTTCAACATATGTTGGGTTGTGAACACCTTCACTTTGGTCTTCTTCAATAACGGCATAATTATAAAAGGCACCTGCAACATCAACCGGATACGTTCCGGTAACCACATGACCATCATGAAGTATACCTTTTGCTTCCAATAGCTCAGCAAGTTCATCCAGTAAAGTGTGAACCTCTGTTATTTTATCGTTTACGTTGTAATCAGGAATGTCGCCGTGGCAAGTTGCACAAGCTGTAACTTCAGGAACAGTAAAATTATGATTTGTATTTTCCATGTGGCAGGTAATACAATCGGCTGAATTTCGGTGAGGATGTGCTTTGGTACCCGGATATGTTATTGATCCAGGGAATTCGTATCCACCCCATCCTTCAAGTAACATACTTTGCGGACTATGGTGTGGCCCGTAATGTGAGCTGGTAATAGTATACATTCCATCTCCGGCTGGATCTATTATTACACCATCATTGTCATACTGATCTTCATCAATAGGAGAAGCGGTTCTTGGTTGGTGACAGTTAACACACAAGTTAGCGTTTGATTCCAAATCAATAACTCTCGATTGGTCAATCATTAATTTAACGGCTGCTGTAGTCATCATAAAAACAGGATCTCCATTTTCATCCTGAAAAACAGGGGGTTCCCCGTGACTGTGGCAATGTTCACATCCAATCGGAGACTTGGATAAGTCTTCCATATTGTTCAACGATGCAACGAAGCCAACACCTGAGTGACATGGAGCACAGCTAGCACTTCCTCCTCTTCCAAGTGAGCTTCCTGATGCGTGCCCAGAACCAGCCCAGTCAGCAGTCAGCATATCGATAGTTGTACTGGTATGACATTCCAGACAGAATGCTATTCCATCAACACCGTCAGTTCCATCGGTTCCGTTTGTTCCGTTAGTACCGTCAGCACCGGCAGGTCCCATAGGCCCTTCCTTTGTACATGATGAAAACATGAATGCCAGAATAAATCCTAGCATGAATAATTTTGAGATAGATTTGTAATTCATAACGTAGTATATTAGGTAATTATATTTGTTATTACTCTTTAGGAGATAAAAGTAGTAGGATAACTATTATGAACTATAGGGGGAACAGTGATATAACAGAATGGCTAAATTGATATTGAGCAAGCAGATAATTGATATATGTCAATTATCCGTTTTCACTAATTGAAACTAGTGAACTTTCGTCTAATATGCTTATTGTATTTCCCTTGGTGTTTATGTATTTGGAATCTTTAAATTGGTGAAGTATCCTTACAAAGCTTTCTTTTGTCATGTTTGACATTTCTGCCAATTCCTGCCGGGTAAGTGGTACCGAAAACTCATCAGAATTGAAAATTTCGTTCTTTAAATACAGTAAAGTGTCGGCTACTCTGCCCGGCATATATTTCTGTGTATGGTCGACCAGTTTTTTTAGCAGGTAATTGTTTTGTTTGGTGTGGTTACGTAGTAGTTTAATGGCAAACTCGTTGTTTTTCCCAAAAATACTGGTCAGGTTCGCCGAGTCAATCATACAACACTTAACTTTAGTGATTGCCGAAACGCTAAAATGTTGAAAGTTTCCGTTAAAAAGACCACCTCCGCTAATAAAGTCGCCGGCTTTGGCAATACGCACAATTACGTTTTTGCCGTTCGAGCTTTCAACGTAAAATTTTGCCAATCCTTCGTTAATACAAATCACCGAAGTTGAAGCCGTATTTTGTTTGGTGATGGTTTCACCAACGTTGTACACAATTTGTCGTTTTTTGTCAATCAGAAAGTCAACTTCTTCCTGAGTAAGGGGTGAAAAGATGTTGTTTCGATGCTCTTTTATACACGATTTGCAACCTTCTCCATGAAGCTTACTGCCATTGTTACAATTTTCGGTATTGTTATGCGTCATTTTAAAGTTTTGGTATTAAGTTATTTAAAGTTATTAGGTTTCTTTTCTCATTCTATTTTGCACAATTCAGTTTTAGAACTTCAACATAGTAAAATATTTCAATATTTAAAAATGTAGATTACTTCAGTTTTTATATGAACTAATGTGAAAATTAGAAATAAAAATCGGGAATAAGTAAAAAAGCTATTGAAAAGTAGAGCGAGACTTTTCTGTTTTTCGACAGGTTTGAGGTAGTTATATTAATAATGTATCCTCGCATAGAATTTAAGAATACGCGAGGGAATAGTGGGGGAGATATGCAAACAATCAGATAAGCCGCGTACCGCGACCAGTTGCAATATTTTCGGGGTTGGTGATTAGAATTTCCTGCACGCCTTTTGCTTTTGCCCTGAAACCGTTATCCAGTTTTGGTATCATTCCTTCGCTGATAACACCTTCCGTTTTATATTGATCAAATAATTTGTAGTTGAGATCGTAAATTACGGATGATTCATCGTTTGGATCGGTTAAAACACCACGTTTCTCAAAACAATAGAAAAGATAAACCTTAAAGTAATTCGATAATTCGATAGCCAACTCCGATGCAATAGTATCGGCATTGGTGTTTAATAACTGGCCTTTTGCATCGTGGGTTAATGGTGCAACAACCGGAATAACATTTTCGTCGATAAGTAATCTCAGTTCGCGGGCATTTACATCGTCAACATCGCCAACAAAACCGTAATCAACATCTTGCACAGCGCGTTTGTGGGCTTTTATTAAACCAAGATCGGCTCCGGTAAGGCCAACTGCATTCATGTCTCGCGCTTGTAATCCTGCAACAATTTTTTTATTCACCAAACCGCCATAAACCATGGTAACTACTTCAAGCATGTCGGCATCCGTAATCCGGCGGCCATCAACCATTTTGGTTTCAATTCCCAGTCGCTTTGCCATTTCGGTAGCCGTGCGCCCCCCGCCGTGAACCAGTAATTTATTTCCTGAAATTTTACGAAACTGATCGAGCAGTGCGTTTAACGATTCAGGTTCTTCAACTACTTTTCCTCCTACTTTAATGATTGTTAGCCTATCCATGATTTTGTTGATTACTTGTTGTTTATTGCTTGTCTCGCCTGATAAACGTTGATTCCTGTTTAAAATTGTAAGTACAAAGTTACGTTAGAGTGCTTAGAGTTTTAGAAAGTTCTCCAATATTTTTGCGCCAATGGTTCCACTTTTTTCGGGGTGAAATTGAGTGGCATAAAAATTATCGCGGTGCAAAGCAGCACTAAACGGAAGAATATAGTCGCATGTGGCAATGGTATGCTCACTTTTTTCGGCGTAATACGAGTGGACAAAATAAACATACTCATTTTCCAGATCACTCGTAAAAAGGTCGCTTTTCAGATCTTTTATGGCATTCCAGCCCATGTGCGGAACTTTGGTAATGTATTCTTCGCCGGGTTTTGGAATAAAACGTTTTACCTTCTCATCGAAAATACCAAGGCACTGGGTATCGTTTTCTTCCGAATGCGAGCACATCAACTGAAGTCCCAGGCAAATACCCAAAACAGGTTGCTTTAGCGATACGATCAGTTCGTCGAGCTTGTTCTCGCGCAGGTACGCCATTGTTGTGCTGGCCTCGCCAACTCCCGGAAAGATAACTTTGTCGGCCTTTCTGATCTTGTCGTGATCGGCCGTTATTTCCGCATTTACACCCAGTCGGTTAAGTGCATTGTTTACCGATTCGATATTTCCTGCGTTGTATTTAATTATTACAATGTTCATTTTATTCAGGTTTATTCTTCCAATAAAAGGTCGATTACTTCCACCATCTCGTTAAATTCATCTTCTTTAAAAAGGCGGGTCATATATACAATCTTTCCTGTTTTATCGACAATCACATTTCGGGTAACACCGGCTCCTTTTGCCGCGAAGGTATAAAAGATGTCAGCACCCGGATCGAGTGCCAGCGGATATGTAATTTTCATCGTTTCCTTAAAATCCTTAACCTTATCAAGAGGCTCGTCCATGTCAACACCAATCAACACGAAATTATCGTTATCCTTGTGTTTTTGCCAGATCTCTTTTTCAATGTGTGGCATTTCTTTTCGGCATACCGAACACCAGCTGGCAGTAAATTGTAGCATGGTAACTTTTCCTTTTAGGTCGGCTGTTGAAAGTTTCGTACCATCAGTAAGTTCCATTTCAATATTGGGCATCTGCTGGCCAATTTTTACGATGTAGCCGTAATCGGCCGGAATTTCTTTTTCAGGAATTGTGTTTAGCTGAGCAAATGCTGACATTGCAAATAATGTTATGCCGAGGATGGATAGTAATTTTTTCATAATTTATAGTTACAAGTTACATGTTTCAAGTTGCTGGTTAAGATCTTTCGTTCCAGTTACTTTCAACATAATCGATAAATTTATTGAGTTTTCTTCCTAAAAGTTCATAATCAGAGAGCAGATCTATTAACCCTTTTGATTCAAAATGAAGTTCATTAATCATTGTTAGTTGCGAGTTGGCTTCGTCACAGGATGCCTGTGCATAAACCAGAAACCGGATGAAGTCTTGTTTATATCTGTTTCTACCATACCCTTCAACAATATTGTCCTTAATACTTTTTGATGAGCGTCGAACCTGACTACCTTGCTCATACATTTCGTATGTCGGTAAAGTTAAAGTCATTTTGTGCACTTTTATAGCTAACTGGTAGGCCGATTGATAAATTTCTAAATCTCTATAACTCTTCATGATTTTCTATTTAAGTTATTTAATTCCGACTATAACCTGCAACAAGTAACGTGCAACCCGTATCTTTCTAGTTAAACACAACCGTTCGGTTTTTATACACCAGTACTTTACGCTGAAGGTGTTTGTAAACGGCCTGCGAAAGAACGATTTTTTCCAAATCGCGACCTTTACGTATCAGTTTTTGTACCGTATCAACGTGGCTGCAGCGGGTAACATCCTGTTCGATAATTGGCCCTGCATCCAACTCGGAAGTAACGTAATGGCTTGTTGCACCGATAATTTTAACTCCGCGCGTATGTGCCGCATGATAAGGTTTTGCGCCTGCAAAAGCCGGTAAGAATGAATGGTGGATATTGATCACTTTATTCGGATAATTCTTTACAAAATCTTCCGAGAGGATTTGCATGTAGCGCGCCAGCACCACAAAATCGATGTTGTTTTCCTTTAACAGTTTTAGCTCAGCAGCTTCCTGTTCTTCTTTGTTTTCTTTATTTATCGGGAAATAGTGAAAATCAATGTCGAAACGTTCGGCAACCGGACGCAGCGTTTCGTGGTTACTAATAATCATTGGTATTTCCACGTCCCATTCGCCGGCCGTGTAACGCGCCAGTATATCGAACAAACAGTGTGGCATTTTCGATACAAACAGTGCCATTCGCGGAACTTCATTTGAAAAATAGATCTTCCAGTTCATTTGCAACGGACTACCAATTAAGGTGTCGAAATATTCACCGATCTTGTCGGCAGGAATGGCAAAATTCTCCAGTTCCCATTCAACCCGCATGTAAAAGATCTTCTCCTGACGATCAACATGCTGATCGAGGTAAATAATATTGCCTTTATTTTTATTCAGAAATTCAGTTACAGTTGCAAGAATTCCTTGTCTATCCGGACAATGTATCAGCAAGATCGCAGTGTCCTTTTTTTCGTTTAATACTTTTATTGTCTTCATATTGTTTTAACCGCAGAGTGCACAGAGTTTTGCGGAGTTTTAATTTTATAACATTCCTTTTGTTGATGGCAAATCGAAGTTAAATACATCGCGGCGTATGGCCATTTTTATTGATTTTGCCAGTGCTTTGAATATTGCTTCAATTTTGTGGTGTTCGTTGGCCCCTTCGGCTTTTATATTTAAATTACAAAGTGCCGCATCGGAGAACGATTTAAAGAAATGCATAAACATTTCAGTTGGCATGTCGCCAACCATTTCGCGTTTAAAATCGGCCTCCCAAACTAACCACGGGCGTCCGCCAAAGTCAATAGCAGCCATAACCAGGCACTCGTCCATTGGCAGGCAAAAACCATAACGTTCCATGCCCAGTTTATTGCCAACAGCATTTTTAAAAGCCTCACCCAAAGCCAGCGCTGTGTCTTCGATGGTATGATGTTCATCGACTTCCAGATCACCTTTTACCTGAATATCGAGATCAACGCCACTATGGCGGCCAATTTGTTCCAGCATGTGATCGAAAAATCCTAATCCAGTAGAAATGTTACATACACCCGAACCATCAAGATTTAGCGAAACAGAAATTGCTGTTTCTTTTGTGGTTCGCTCAACTTTTGCCGTACGTTGCGGAGAGGCCACACAAGCGTAAATATCGTCCCAGTCGTCGGAAATTAAAGCACAAACATTGGCCAGTCCTTCTTTTTCCAGTTCTTCAACCTGATCACCGTTATTAATGAAAATTCCTTTTGCACCAAGATTTTTGGCCAGCATAATATCGGTCATTCTGTCTCCGATTACGAAGCTGTTTGCCAAATCATAATCACCTTCCAGGTATTTTGTAAGCATTCCGGTTGCCGGTTTGCGGGTGGTGGAGTTGTCTTCCGGGAAGTGGCGGTCGATACAAATATCGTCGAAAATAACACCTTCGTTTTCAAAAGCTTTCAATATAAAATTGTGTACCGGCCAAAACGTATCTTCCGGAAACGAATCGGTACCCAAACCATCCTGGTTGGTGACCATTACCAACTCGTAATCCAGGTTTTTGCGGATGTAGTGCATATTGCGGAAAACCTTGGGCAGAAATTCCAGCTTTTCAAATGCGTCGATTTGCTCATCGGCAGTTTCGTAATTTAAGGTTCCGTCGCGGTCTATAAACAGTACTTTCTTCATCGTTTTTAAATTAGTTTTTTTAGCGCACTCAGCAGGTTTTCGTTTTCTTCCGAGTTTCCAATTGTTATTCGCAAACTTTCGTCGCACAAATGTACTTTCGAACGATCGCGAACAATAATACCTTCCTCAACCAGGTAATTGTAAATGCCACGGGCATCGTGCATTTTTACCAGCAGGAAATTTGCTTCAGATGGATAAACTTTAACCACAAACGGAAATTCAGCAAGAAGTTTTTCCATTTTTTCGCGCTCGGCAATCAATAGTTTCACCCATTTCTGCACGGTAACTTTTTTGTCGAGCAATTCCATTGCTTTTTCCTGGGTAAGAATATTCAGGTTATAAGGGTACTTTATTTTGTTCAGAATCCCAATCAATTCCGTGCTTGCGAAGGCCATTCCCAAACGTATTCCGGCCATTCCCCAGGCTTTCGAAAATGTTTGCAGAATTACCAGGTTGGGGTAGTGCTCGAGTTCTCCCATTAAGGTTTTCCCCGGTGCAAAGTCGATGTATGCTTCATCAACAACTACCAGCCCCTCGAATTGGTTGGCCAGCTCCAGCATGGCCTCTTTTTTCAGACTGTTGCCTGTAGGATTGTTGGGCGAGCATAAAAATATCAATTTGGTATTTTTGTCGGTTTCGCCAAGTATGTCGTTAATATTCAGATGAAAATCTTCGGTTAATGAAACTTTGCGAAGTTCAACACCCGAAATGTCGGCTGCAACCTGGTACATGCCGTAGGTTGGATCGATAGTAACCACATTGTCTTTTCCCGGCTCACAAAAGGCACGGATTAGCAAATCAATCGGTTCATCGCTGCCGTTTCCCAGAAAAATATTCTCTGATCCTACTTTTTTTAAGACCGCTATTTTTTCTTTAACCAGTCGCTGTAACGGATCCGGATAACGGTTGTAAGGCTCGTTAAACGGGTTTTCGTTGGCATCGAGAAAAACCATGGCGTCGCCACTGTACTCGTCGCGTGCCGATGAGTACGGCTTCAGATTTTTTATGTTCTCTCTTAATAGATTATTTAGTTCCATAACATGTTTTGTACGTCATGCCGAACTTGTTTCGGCATCTGTTTTTTATCTAATTCCCCAATAAAGATCATTCATTTCAGGATTCACAGATTTAATAAGGTTGATTTTCCAATCCCGATGCCAGTTCTTCAGTTGTTTTTCCCGATCGATGGCCTGGTAAATATCCGGAAAATCTTCGTAGTACATTAAATCTGTTAGTTTATACTTTGATGTAAATGCTGAACCAATTCCATTTTTGTGATCAGCAATCCTTGTTTTCAGATCACTTGTTACACCAATATAAAATGTGGTTCTTTTTGAATTACTCATTATATAAACAAATCCTCCTTTCATAATTAAGAACCTGAAACAAGTTCAGGTTGACGTTCTAATCAGCTAAATATTTCAAACGTAAAGTTACTGCATTTTTGTGCGCTTCAAGTTGTTCGGTAGCGGCCATTTTTTCAATAGCGGGGCCAATTGCCAAAAGTCCTTCTTCGCTAATCTCCTGGAAAGTGATCTTTTTCAGAAAACTATCCAGGTTTACTCCACTGTACGATCGTGCCCAGCCGTTTGTAGGCAGCGTATGGTTGGTGCCCGAAGCATAATCTCCGGCACTTTCAGGAGTAAATTCACCCAGGAATACCGAACCTGCATTGGTGATTTTATCTGCCAGGTCCATATATTTTTTGGTGCTGATGATTAAATGTTCCGGCGCGTACTCATTAATCAGATCGACACGCTCTGTTTCATCCGAAACAACGATCAAAACACTGTTCGAAAGCGCTTTTTCGGCGAGCTCTTTTCTTGGCAGTTGTGCAACTTGTGCTTCAACTTCAGCAACGACTTCTTTTAACGAATTTTCATTATTGGTAACCAGCACCACCTGGCTGTCGGCACCGTGTTCTGCCTGCGACAACAGATCGGAAGCCACAAAAGCCGCATTCGATGTTTCGTCGGCAACTACCAGTACCTCCGAAGGACCGGCCGGCATATCGATCGAAACTTCATTCATACTAACCAGTTGTTTGGCAGCCGTTACATATTGATTTCCCGGACCAAAAATCTTGTAGGTTTTCGGAACGGTCTCCGTACCGTATGCCATTGCTCCGATAGCTTGTACACCGCCCAGTTTGTAGATTTGTGTTACGCCTGCAACCTTTGCAGCGTACAAAATTGCCGGATGGATGTTCCCATTCTTATCCGGTGGCGAACAAAGCACAATTTGTTTACAACCCGCAATTTTTGCCGGAAGAGCCAGCATCAACACTGTTGAAAAAAGTGGTGCTGTTCCGCCCGGAATATACAATCCAACTTTTTCGATGGCCACGGGTTTTTGCCAGCAAATTACGCCGGGCGCGGTTTCCATCTTTCTGATTTCGGGCATTTGGGCGCTGTGAAACGCTTTGATGTTTTCAGCAGCTAAAGCAATCGCGTCTTTTAAATCCTGGTCGATTGTGGCTTCTGCCTTGGCAATTTCTTCCGGAGAAACCTCAAAATTATCCAGTTTAACACCGTCAAAACGTTCGGTGTATTCGCGCAATTTTTCATCGCCCTGCTCACGAATTTCAGTTAATATATTTTGTACGCGACCGTACAATTCCGAAACATCGAAAAGCGGGCGTTTTAAAATATCGGTCCAGGTATTTCTTCCCGGATTTATATAAGTCTTCATGTAACTGTTTTTTTTGTTTTAAACCGTAAAGCCAGAATGTTGCCCGAAAATAGCAAAAGTATTCCCAACGCTGCGAATACATCCCATCGGTAACCTTCAAAAAAAGTAGAAATTAACAAAGCAATTGCCGGAGTAATTAGTGCCACGTAAATCGAACGGTCGGGACCGATTTCTCCAAGCAGTTTTAAATAGGTTGAAAAAGCTACTATCGACCCGAAAATTGAAAGGTACAATAACGACACCGAGTAGTTCAGCGATGCATCAAAACGAAGTGGTTTACCAAGCAGCAATACCATTGTAAACATAGCCAATCCTCCGTATAACATTCCGTAGGCATTGGCCTGCAAAACAGGTACGTTTTTCTTTTGCTTATACGCTGAAATAATGTTTCCTAAGGAAGCAAAGGTTAAACCACCGAAACAAAGCAAAAAGATGATCCAGTTGCCGCTTCCTCCCTGAAACTTTACCAACTCGTTCTTAAATAACAAAGCTGTTCCACCAACTCCCAAAACTGCAGCCACTATAACATCGGGCTTTATTTTTCCTTTTAACAGAACTGCATTGAAAAATATATTGAAGAAAATAATCAACGAAAATATAACTGCAACAATGCCGCTTGTCAAAGTCGTTTCCACTTCGTAAACAAACCAGTAGTTCATTCCGAAAAGACAAAGCCCCAGCAGAAGCATCATCAGGTGTTCGCGCAGCGTAAATTTCATTTTTCTGCCAGTTGCCAGGCAAAATAAAATGAGCAGAATACCGGCTGCCAAAAAGCGATAGGCAACCGATAACAGCGGATCAACTGTTCCCAGTTGGAACTTAATGGCATACCATGTCGATCCCCAGATCAATGATGGAATGGCAAACAGTATGTATTGTCTTGTTGTCATTTATTCATGAAACTGTTAACCCGATAGCTGCTTTTAAGAACGGCTTCATGGATCTGATTTCTAGAAAATCATTTTTTCGATAGGTACAACTAAAATTCCTTCGGCACCGGCTTTTTTCAACTTGCCAATTACTTCCCAAAAATCATCTTCTTCAATTACCGAGTGCATCGAGCTCCAGCCTTCCTTTGCCAGCGGAACCAGTGTTGGCGATTTCATTCCCGGAAGCAACGAAGTTATTTCTTCTATTTTTTCGTTTGGAACATTCAGAAGAATGTATTTTTTGCCTTCAGCACGTTGTACCGATTCAATTCTGAAAATCAGTTCGTCAAGAATTTCCTGCTTTTTTGCCGTAAGGTTTGGGTTGGCAATCAATACCGCTTCCGATTTCATTACCACTTCAACTTCTTTCAAACGGTTGCTTACCAATGTCGATCCTGAACTCACGATATCGAAAATAGCATCGGCCAAGCCAATTCCCGGTGCAATTTCTACCGATCCGCTAATCACATGAATCTCTGCATTAATATTGTTTTCGTCCAGAAACTTTTTGAGGATAACGGGGTAGGAGGTGGCAATTTTTTTACCGTTGAAGAATTCAACACCCGGATAATCAAGTGACTTTGGAATAGCCAGCGACAGACGGCATTTCGAGAATCCAAGACGTTTGGCAATTACCACGTTTTCGTCTTTCTCGGCCATTTCGTTTTCGCCCACAACACCAATATCGGCAACACCGTCGGCAACGGTTTGCGGAATATCATCGTCGCGTAAAAACAAGGCATCCATTGGGAAGTTTTTCGCTTCCGATACCAGTTTACGTCTGCCAACACTCAACCCGATTCCGGCCTCGTTTATCAGGCCCATTGAGTCTTCGTTTAACCTTCCTTTTGTTTGAATAGCAATCTTAAGTTTTTCCATGTCTGTTTTATATAAAAAAAGGCCTGCCTTTAATGGCAAGCCTTTATTAATTAATATCGTTGAGTTTAAACAAAACAATTACAGCCTACCCGATGGTTGGTTCTTCCAATGATGGCCGTGATGTAATGTTTTTACTGTCATATCAGTTATTTTGATGCAAGTATAGTTATAAAATTGTATTGAACAATACGTATTGGTGTTAATTTAAAATTAAAGTTAAGCCGGGAAATGATATGACCACGATTTATGATCTGTTCGGATTTTGCCTGATAAGAAATTGAAAATGTATTTTGTAGATTGCAATCGATTGCATAGTTTTGCATCAAACTTAGATCAACATGAATAAAATAATCATTCTTTTACTGGCCGCGGTAGTTCTGGGAGGAACAACGCAGGCACAAAAAGCGGGTAACGAAAAGCTTTTTAAAGACAGTTACATTAAAAAAACAATGAAAAAGGCGTTGGACTGGCAGTTGGAGCATCCAAAACACGAGTTGTACGACTGGACCAACGGTGCATTTTACGCCGGAGTTTTTGCGGCGTATGAAACAACGGGCTCGAAAAAGATTTGGAAAGCCATGTACGAAATGGGAGAGGCCAACGAATGGAAACCGGGGCCGCGTTTGCATCATGCCGATGATCATGTAATTTGCCAGACTTACATTGACATGTACAGGGTTTCGGGTGAAAAGAAAATGATTGAACCATTCATAGCAACCATGGATGAGTTTATGAAAACGCCATACGAAGCCGACGGTATTCGTGAAAAAACATGGTGGTGGTGCGATGCCTTATTTATGGCGCCTCCGGCATTTGTAAAGCTGGGAATGACTTTAGACGATGATAAATACCTGAAACTTTCGGATAAACTGTGGGAAGAGACCTACGATCTGCTTTGGGACAAAGAATACCATTTGTATGCACGGGATATGGGCTACAAATGGAACGAACCCGGAATTGAAAAAAAGCAGGAAGCTAATGGCAAGAAAATTTTCTGGTCGCGTGGAAACGGTTGGGTAATGGGCGGTTTGGTTCGTGTACTATCAGAATTGCCTGAGGATTATCCGAACCGTGATTTTTACATTCAGAATTACAAAGAAATGGCGGCCAAAATTCTTCCGCTGCAACAGGAAGATGGTTTGTGGCGTTCCAGCCTGCTCGATCCTGAATCGTATCCCGGAGGAGAAGCCAGCGGCTCAGGTTTTTACTGCTATGCTTTGGCCTGGGGAATCAATAACGGCATATTAGATAAAGCCACTTATTTACCTGCAGTAGAAAAAGCCTGGGTAGGATTGAATGGTTTAATTCAGCCCGACGGCCATGTGGGCTGGTGTCAGCCTATTGGTGCCGACCCGCGTAAAAACTTCGAAGCAGACAGCTGGGAAGTATATGGAACCGGAGCCTTTTTACTGGCCGGCAGTGAGGTGATAAAAATGGATTAATCAATCGAATTTCAACATAAAAAAGGCCGCTGTAAAATTGAATACAGCGGCCTTTTTATATCTTAGTTTCGTTGCTATTTAACTTTTTTGGCAGTTATTGGCATTTCTCCTTCAGGTGTGTTTACCATCCCTTTCATGTTTTCACCTTCCACTTTCATTTTCAGGGTAACATAATTGTAATCAACATAAAGACCACACTTTAAGCCTTCTTCGCTATACTTAATATCTTTCAGATCGATTTTATATCCATCCTCCAATTTGACATGTCCAGCTAACTGGCCTTCTTTTTCTTCCAAAACTATGGTTCCGGCATTGTAACCGTAAGGCGCACTTGGAACTTCGTATTTCCATTCACCAATAACTTCTTTATTGTTCGAAGAGTTGCTTGCATTAACCGAAATGGTTACAGCAAAGAGTACAAAAACAAAAAACATTAATTTTTTCATTGTATAAAAATTTAGGTGTGATTTTAAATTGCACTTGTTAAGTGTGTTACAAAGATTAGTAGCAACATTTGTTTTTGCAAATTTAAGGGACGAAATTCGCTATATAGGGATGAAATTTTGGTCGCTAGGATAAAACGGATAAAAGCAGGGGCGAATATTTTTCGGACACCGGAATAGTGGTTACTGAAGAATTGAGATGAAGAACCAGCTTTTTGTTTTCTTTCTGAACAAAGTCGACGTTTTGCGTATTTACCATAAACGATCGATGACAACGTAAAATTGATTGTGATCCCATCTGGTTCTCCATGTTTTTCATCGTATTTCGCAGAAGTTTCCGTTGTAATTTTCCTTCTAAGATAAAGTTCACTGTTACATAATTGTCGGTTGATTCAAGGTAAAGAAAGTCCGCACTTCTAACTGAAAACCGTGGGTTCCCTTTTTCATCGTTAAAAGTTAAAAGCCGGTTTTTATCGCTAACTGAAAGCTTATTTTTTAGCTGTTCAATTTCTTCGCTGTGCTTTTTATAATAAATCAAAAGAAGCGCAAAAGAGTAAGGAATGAGAATTCCAAGTACAGTATATTTCAACGAAAAAAGGAAATCGTTTATAAAATTACCAATTGGATTTCCATAAAGAAAAATATAGACAAGGCTGATCAATATAATCTCGATGAGAATCCAGAACAAGTATATTTTTAGCCTGAATGTTTGTTGATGCAGAAATTTACGAAGAGGAAATTGCGTGAACAAGAGTACCAGCGACGAAATAAAACCATAACTCGAAAGCCTGAGGAATTGAATGATTGGAGAATCGGAATACCAACGGCCTATATTCCACGGTTTAAATACATTGATGAAAAAAATACTAAAAGCCAGAACGATAATGACGAGCAGGTACCTGTCTTTTTTGCGGTCGAGCAAACTGAAACTGTTATTCAAAAATTTTAGGTTCAATGTAAAGCTGTTTATTTGTCAATATTAAATGATTGCTTCATAATTTCAAAAAATTGTTTTAATTATTCTCTTGTGGTCGATTCCCAAATATTATTATTTGTTTTGTGCGCTCAAGGGCATGGTATTTGTCGGAACAGAACACAATTAAACAATTACAGAAAGATTCAAGTCGTGAAACATACCATTATTATTTTATTTTTCGTAGCGCTGTTTGTCGCCTCGTGTACCGAAAAGCCGGCTGAGAATAGCGGTTTGCCGGAAATACTGTTGAAAAAATCGCAGGATATTTTACCGATTTCAAGTTTTGTTGAAAATCTGGATTACCTGGAACTAAAAGTAAACGAAGCTAAAATAGAATTCGGCGATATTTTAAACGTAAAAGAATTGGATGGCGATTTGATCATTCTTCAGCGCAGGGCACGCGAAATCAGTTTTATCCGGTTTACACCGAAAGGCGATTTTAAAAATACCATTGTGAGTAATAATGATGGAAATGGCAGAATTAAAAATCCGTTGGATATTATTAGCTATCAGAAAGATTTTGCCGTTTTGGCCGAGGATGGAATTTACATTGTTGGCAAAGACGGGAAATACAAAAGCAAACTGGTTGCTGCTAAAATGCCGGGAACAAAATTCTTTGAATCGAAAAGCCAGTTTTATGTGGTGAACGATGTGCCCGGTTATGGTTTGTACACCGTTTATTCGCCAAACGGGAAGGTGAAAAAAGTGAAATTTCCCGAGGAGCGTTTGAAAGATCTCGGACGTTCGAATCTGGCAGCTTCGGGAGCTGCAGCCATTTCGCTGGTATCGTCGTACAGCGATACGGTTTTTGCCTATAGTAATTCGGCTTTTCAACCTGAATATTTAATTGAAAGTGACGGTTACCCATCGTTTGCTGAAGTGTGGCGAAACACCGGCGATAAGGACGATATTAAGACATTGAAATACATCCACAACACCCACCACTCGAAAATTAAAAGTTATTTCGAAAACAAGAATTATATTTTTCTAACCTACTGGCTGGGGTCGCACCAAACCACCGCGCTAATTAATAAGAAGGATTGGGAAGCCACATATTTTGCAGAAGCCGTGAATAATATCGATGGTGGTATCTGGGATAATCCTTCATACCTTTCACCAAAGAATGAACTTTACATACCAATAACTGCCTACAAAGTTGGCGGACATAAAATATCGGATAAACGACACAACGAGTTTGAAAAAGTGCAATTGCATATTGCAGCTTCCGGTAATCCCGTATTAATGCGTTGCCGATTGAAATAGGCTAATCAAAGTAGGGTTCTGTCAGTTCTCCACGTTTGTATCCAAACATCATTCTTATCTGTGCTTCGTTGTTTCGCGGAAGTGAAAGTGGCGGAAGTTCGTTTTCGTTAAACCAAGCCACATCGCAGGTTTCGGATCCGGTAGAAATTGTGTCACTTTCTTTTTTACAAAGCAGAAAAATCTTGTAAACATACTCGAATGCCGGTGGCATAGCTTGTTTTTGTTTGTCCATAATGGCCAAAAGACGCGTGGCTTTAACTTTTATTCCGGCTTCTTCCAAACATTCTTTTTCTGCCACTTCTCCGGGACTATAAGCTATATCGGTCCATCCTCCGGGCAGTGCCCAAAGTTTATCAGCTTCTTCCTGTACCAGTAGAATCTGGTTGTTTTCGTTAAAAACAACGGCTCTTACATCTACTTTGGGCGTTCGGTAACCGTTACGTTCTTCAATAACCGGAATAATATTGGCAACCGGTGTGTGGGTAATTTTTTCCAGCATTTCCAGGCAAATGTCTCTTATTTCCTGGTAACGTTCAATGTCGTAAGGAATATTATTGTATTCCAGCCCGATTTCGGCGAGTGCGTGCAGGCGTTTTATTTTCTCGAAATAGTATTTGCTCATATTTATTCTTGAATTGTATTGTGCGACAGAGGTAGTTTCTCATTTCTGTAGCAAAACCTTATTGTTCTTTTTTTACCAGCATTAGTTTGTTGCCTTCCAGCTCGGAATACCCCTGATCGTAAACAAAGTAATAAACGCGGCCAGTTTTGGTGGTATAGGTATTGGTAAAATAGGTAAAATTAAAACCGCGTTTTTTGAGTGAACTTTTGTAGGTAGTAGTTTTTTCTTCCGGGTTTAGCTCTTCCAAAATCGAATGATTGTTTTTCAGAATGCGGTTGATCTTTCGCATATAATTGGTCGATCCGCTGGCCTTTTTATTGTTGTAGGCATTACGGCAACTGTCGTTGCAAAACTTCTGATCGGCGCGTCCTTTTAAGGGTTCAGCACATTCAAGGCATTTTCGTATTTCCATGTTAATTCAGGTAATCGGTTTTTATGATTTCTTTTAATCCATCCTCGTAGGAAGTGGGTTTAAAATTGAATGCTTTTTCAAATTTGTCAGAGTTAAATACATAGTCGCGATCGTACTGGTATAACATTTCGGGCATTTCGCGCAGCACCGGAATAAAAATCCCCATCATTTTTAATATGAATTTTGATGCCACCCTGTGTTTTGGCTTTGTATTGAAGGCCGAAGCAATCTGTTCGATCCATTCTTTACCGCTTGGCGGATTTTTAGCGGTTGGCATGTGCCACACCTGGTTGTATGCCGAGTCGGTGTTTCCGAGTAGGGCAGTGGCTTTTCCGGCGTCGGGGGTATAGGTAAAGGCGTGTTTGAAATGTACCGATCCCATCCAGTCGGCTGTTTTTCCTTTACTTAACGGGTCTATGACCATTTCGGTAAGCACACTGGTGTTTTTAATTCCCGGACCATAGAAATCAGCGGCACGTGCAATCAGTGCCGTAAGAGTTCCCTTGTCTACTTCATCCATGATCATTTTTACCAACTCAGCCCGAACTTCGCCTTTTTTGCTGGGTGGATTAAGTGGTGTTTCCTCGGTCATTCCATTCAGGTGATTTTGATCGTACATGTAGATATTATCGAAGAACACCAGTTTAGCATCGTGTTTTTTGCAGGCATCTATAACCGAGCTCATAAACGGTGGCCAGTTCGTTTTCCAGAATTTGTAACTGTATGGAAAGCCAATGGTAACATAAACAACCGACGAACCTTTAATTGCTTTGTCAACTTCTTTCGGGTTGAGTAGATCAGCCTTCACTAATTCATCTTTTTCGTTTACTTTTTGCGGGTTACGACTCACCAACCTAATTTTGTCGGTGTATTTTGGCAATGCTTTTGCCAGTTCAACGCCAATGGCTCCGCCTGCTCCTAAAATTGTTTGTTTGGTCATATCTTATAATGTTGTATGAGTGATTTGGTTTTATAAGTCTCTAATATACAAAAATATATCCGTTTGTAAACGTTTACAAACGTTTATTGTCGACTACAAACGTTTAAAAACCGAATAAGCTTTACCGGCCCCTCTACCTTTGTTTCAACAATTGCATTACAGGACTCGCATAAGACTCAGTCCTAAATTATTAACTAAAAAAGAAATATCATGAATGCATTAAGAAACAGCGTACGATTGTTAGGTCACCTGGGAGAAGATCCAAAAGTAAAAAGGTTAGAGAGTGGAAAAGTGGTTGCTAATTTTAACATTGCTACCAATGAAATTTACCGCGACAGCAACGGAAATAAACAAACTGAAACTACCTGGCACCATTTGGTGGCATGGGGCAAAAATGCCGAGGTTGCTGAAAAGTACCTGAAAAAAGGAAAAGAGATTGCCATTGAAGGGAAATTGACCAACCGCCAGTGGGAAGATAAAAACGGCGAAAAACAGTACATAACCGAGATTGTAATTAACTCGCTGTTGATGCTGGATAAAGCATCGAATTAACAGGCGCTAAGGTTAATCCACAAAAAAAGCAGTAGTATCGATTGATAATGATACTACTGTTTTTTTATTGGCTTAATTAAGGAAAATTCAAACTCCGGCAATATCGCCTTTTAATGAATAAGCAATTGCCAGCACATCTTTTTGTGTTTGCTCGTCGATGTTATGCTTTGTCAGCGCCGTCATAATATCATCGATCGCGTGCATGTATTCGCCCTGGCCAATGTTCATTCCTTTATGCGCCGATAACATATCTTTTCCGGTGTACTCTTCCGGTCCACCACTTCCGGCCGCAAAAAAATTAATAAGGTGTTGACGAACCACTGCCCAATGAGCAGGATCTTCTTTTGAAGGTAAAAAACGTTTCTTAATGGCTGGATTAGTCATGTGATAATCCAAAATGTCGTCAACAATCGACGTAATTCCTTCGATACCTCCCAATCGTTCGTAAAGGCTTTGTTCTACTGGTGTTCCCATGTTGTTTTGATTAAATGTTCCTATACAAGTTAGGGATTTATAAAGAAAAGGACAATTAAGTATTTTAAGCGTCATGCGTTTTGTTAAGGTTTAGGATTAGCAAATCTGCTGGAATCGCACCGTATTTAAGTGAAGAAACTTGTTTGAAAACATACGCATTGATTCCCAGATTCGAAAATTGTGTTTTATTTTTATCATTGGTTGGCAACGCACTTAGGGCCAGCCGAACTACAGACTATTAACGAAGTGAAGATTTCACTAATTAAACCAGAGATTATGGCTATTCAACAAAAAGATAGAATTTACCTCGATGGAGAGTTGTTTGAGCTGTTATCAACTCCTTTAAAAACGTTTTTCGAGGCGCATCCGGAAATTCCTGCATTCAGAGGAAAAATACAGGAATGTAGAAGAGGTTATATGGCGTCCTGGCGAATCAGAAATAATGTGCTCTATCTAACGGGTTTCCAGCAGGTGAGTCCAACTGTAGTTATCAATCCCAGGGACGTGCTGACCGGCCCCAAAATGGTAGCCGATTGGTACGACGGAACACTTCGGATTCCAATTGAATCTGATATGTCGAATGCGGATGGAGACAACGATCCTCATGAAACGGAGATTCATATTTTTGTGCAGCGAGGTGTTGTTTACACTCATGAAATTGTTCAGAAGAAGCATGTTCCTGCAAATAACTCCAAAAAGAATAACGTTTTATAAAAGGGCATTCTAAATTTTTATTGCAGCTTATTCACAGCTTTCTTTTTTTAAACACAAATCTGTGATGCGTCATGTCTTCTTTTGCCTGCCAGTTTACAGTTACCAATTCCCAGCCTTTTTTGCCCAGTTTATTTGCATAGCCATAAAGGTTCGGCCCGGTATTCCATTCCTCCAGCTCTACTCCGTTTACAAATCGTGGGCGCCAAACCTTATCCAGTTTTTCGGCGGTTAAAAACAGATATTTCCATTGTTTCATGTTCATTACAGTTGTTTTTCGAACCTGATTCATATTTTATTATTTCGCATAGCTGACCAGATTTAAGTCAGTAATAGAATACAGTTGAAATCTATTTGGGGGATGAATTTCAATCTGTAGAAATCATTTTAACCGGCGCCGGTCCGGGAGGCGGAGCTGATATGTCCATATCATGAAACTCCAGTACTTTTTCTTTAAAACTGTTTTCGAAAGTCCCGTCTGTTGACGCCACACTTTGCAAAAAATTGTCGGCACCCGGTCCTTCATGTAACGCAACTACAACCGGTCCATCAGGCGTTTCTGCCAACCATGCGTCATGGCGCGTTAGTCCATGTTTTTTGTTGAACTCAGTAAATGCCTGGTTTTGTTCACCACTTAGCGATTTTGCCCACTCTTTCCAGGCATCAAGTTTATCCTTTTTTAAAGGAGCTAGAATTATTCCCATGACTTAAATATTTAATAATGAATAGTTTAAATAACTATTAAAATTAAGACAAATAAGTCTTATATCAAAGGTTGTTAGAAGCTAATAATACTGTGTAGTGTTAATATTTCTTAATCAAGGGAGTATGATGCATTTTAAGGCCAGTGGCTTAAGTATAACAAATCAGAATGCCCATTTTATACGAGCATAAACCGCCTGACCGTAATCGCCGTACTCTGTTCCTTTGCGTCCTAAAAATAATTGTCCATTTATCATCAGTTCCCAGTTATTTCCTAATGAATAGGTTAGCGATGGACCAAGGAACGAAGAACCGTCGCAGGGATTTAGCATTGTTGACATGTTAGCTGAGAACAGGGGAGTAAGAGGATAGCTTATTTGCCCGAAGAGCTGGTATTTTCCCAACGAAAGCATTTTTGCCGAAATATCGGGAGCAAAGAAACTACGACCGCCGGCATCGCCGGTAGTTCCGTAGCTGTTGAATAAGGTTCCGAAATGCAGGTATAAACTATTTGGGAATGTATAGTCTGCCGATACCGATGCTACGAAAGTTTCAAAGTTCTCCGGGTCTTCATCGTCGCGTGGGCGGAACCATGTTGCTTCTCCACGGAATCCGGCACCTTTAATATCGCCGGCCCATCCGCCACCTAAAACGTAATCTTTTCCAACCCAACCACCCAAAAACTGGATGTCGTAATTAAATTTCGAAAAGCGGTACATTCCGGCAATGGCAGTTTCATCGTTGTTATGTCCGATTTTATAGACCAGTTCTGCCGATGAGGTTACTCCGGTGTAATATTGCAAACGGACTCCATCAGTTCCCGGGCGTTCCTCGTAATCAAAATCGAAGTATGAAAAAGTATTAAACACATCGTTAGGATTCCAAACCAGGTTGGTGCCCCAGTTAATACGTTGCCGTCCGAGTCTTACTTGTAGTTTTCCGCTGTTGTAATCAATCCACGCACGGTCGAGCATGGTATGTAAAAACCAGTTGTCGGCCGAAATTAGAACGGTTCCCATATCCAGGTAACCGTTGTCGGTATCGACAAAATCTTCATAATTTGGAAATTCACGGATCATCTGCCCCATGTAAATGCGGTTGCGTGCCTCCAGTGCAATGGTCAGTTTTTCCGACGCATACCACCTGAAATTTAAACGGTTGTGAATTTCATTCAAAAAGAGGTAATCCAGCGATTTGTCGGCCGAAACAGGTATTGGCTCTCCCGGGTGATAATACATCCCGAGATCTTTTATATAACCGTAAAATGCCAGCTTCGACTGTGCATAGATCACAACGCTTAAAAGTGTAAATGATAGTATGAATAAAGTTTTTTTCATATTGAATCCTGTTCAATCATGTACTATTTATTTTCTAAATTTTGCGAATATCGAATAATGATTAACGAATTGTGAATAAAGAAGTACAGTTAAAAACTGCTACTTGTTTTTTTACAAGCGTACATCTGAAATCGTTAATTGATATTCGTAATTCATCAGTTGTTTTCCATTCCTCCCGCAAAATCCATAACACACATGGTATGGTACCGCGGATGTGTGCCACATGCTACTCCAACGTTTTTAAAATCAGTTTGAAGAAGGTTGTCGCGGTGACCACGGTTTTTAACGCCATCGTCGATTAAAAGAAAAATTACGATTTGCCGTGCTGAAGTATTTCCATAAGCAATATTTTCAGCAATTCGCACCTGCCATTTTCCGTAACGTTCGATTCGGATTTTTGAGTTTGATCCATTTTTTCCAATGTGCCCTGTTTTGCCGGTTTTGGCCTGGTCTTTTTGATGATCATCGGCCGCTTGAGTCAAAAGTTTATCAGGATATAAAACCGGAGCCGGAGAAGCATTTTTCAACGCGCGTAAACATTCACGCAAAGCGCTTACACCTTCCTTGGTCAATATTGGTTTATCGCCGGGGTAGTACAATATCTTTTTGTCGTAGTATTTCGCCAGTGGATCAATATATTTTTCAGCGTACGCCGACGGGTTCGACCGGAACAAATTGATTTCATAGACCACTTCCTTCTCCAATTCCGACAGGTAGTTGACATCGGCTGCAGTGTTTAGTGTTCGGTCTTTTAAGTCTTCTTTGCCCGAAACTCTCAGGCTCAGACCAAGTAATAAAATCGCTATGCAAATCGTTGCGTTTCTCATTGTTTAATTTTCATGTTTAAAGCACACCAACACAGTGGCTTCTACTTTCTCTCATCGCTGATGATCTTACCATCTTCGATGGTAATTACACGCCGCGCTTTGTTAACCACCCGCTGGTCGTGTGTTGAAAATATAAACGTTATTTTTTCCTCTTTATTAAGTTGCTCCATAATATCGAGCAGATTTTCGGTGGAGTGTGAATCAAGATTGGCAGTAGGCTCATCGGCCAGTACGAATTTGGGTTTCGATGCCAAAGCCCGTGCAACAGCCACCCGCTGCTGTTGTCCGCCCGATAATTTCGATGGCCGGCGGTCCATCATTTCACCCAGGCCAACCGCTTTAAGCAGTTCGCTGGTACGTGCGTCGCGGTCAGCCTTTTTGCTTCCCTGTAAGTGCATAATAAATTCCACATTCTCTTTGGCCGTCAGAACAGGAATCAGGTTATAAGCCTGAAAGACAAATCCAATATTCTTCATCCTGAAATCAGTTAGTTTTCGTGATGATAGTTCATTGATTTTTACGCCTTCAATTTCAACCGATCCTTCTGTGGCGTCATCCAATCCGCCGATAATATTCAGCAAGGTTGTTTTTCCTGATCCCGATGGACCTACAATGGCGGTAAATTCACCCTCTTCAATCGACATGTTTATTCCGTTTACCGCATGTACCGAAACAGAGCTGCCGTTGTAAATCTTGTGCAGGTTTTTGATTTCTATTATTTTCATTGCTGTCGTAATTAATTCATTCTACTATTCTAATCCTCAAATATTCTAATCTTTCTTATTCCGTTCTCGTGGCTTCTGCCGGATTTAACTTCAGCGCTTTTCGTGCCGGGTAAATCGCAGATATCAATCCGGTTAATACCACCAATGTTATTAATATTCCTAATGAGTGAGAAGGAAATACCGTTGCAATCTCTGTCGACATGCCATATTGCTCCAATCCCTGGGCAAATGCCGAAAGATTAATTGGGTGATTCTCGAAAATTCTGGAAATGCCGATTCCTAAAAGTATTCCGACTACACCTCCTGTCAGGGTGAGCATTATCGATTCAAGAATGATCATGTGAAAGATCTTCCGTTTGTTCATTCCAATAGCCATCAACATTCCAATTTCTTTTACACGTTCAAGCACTGCCATCAGCATGGTGTTGATAATTCCAAAACACAGGGCTATAAGAATAATCAGGATAAAAATGTACATGTACTGGTCCATAGAATCGGTGATGATCGACATTTCCGGACTTATCTCTTTCCAGGTTTGTACGTCCATTCCTGCTGCAATTTTTTGCACAGATGGTTTTACCGCTTTTGCGAAGCTGTTATCTTTTAACAGAATAGCAATTTCGTGAACGGCGTCGGGCTGAATGCCAATTTGCGATCGCAGGTCATTAATGTTTACGAACAAATGCATTTCATCGAAACCGGTGTTTACCGTTTTGTAAATGCCTGCCACGCGGTAACCCTTTGAGGATAAGTCGCCATTAAAATCAACCAGTTGTACATTTATTTTGGTTCCAACTTTCAAACGCAGTTTGTCGGCCATCTTTTTCCCCACCAGTACCGGGGGCATCCGGCTGGTTTTTTCGAGGTAGGTACCGTCAATCACGTGTTCCCAAATATCGGTAACCTGCTTTTCTTTTTCCGGATCGATTCCCAGCATTTTACCGCCGCCGGTTCCATGAGCAGCCATAATAAAAGGTTCAGCAATCAGTCGGGGAGAGGCAGCTTCAACGGAGTCGAGTGCCGCAATTCTCTCGGCCAAAGCAAAACCATCGGGAATAAATAACTCCGATTCGGTATTATCCAGAAAATGGGGAGCGTGAACCTGTATGTGCGACAACTCTGATCTGGTGGCCGATTCAATCCGCGAGTTGTACATGCCATTCATAAAAGCCATCATGAATATGCCTGCAAAAAGGCCCAGTGCAATAGCCGCAATCATTACGATACTGCGAGTTTTGCTTCGCCAAACATTTCGCCATGCTATTGAAAGTATCATTTTGTTTTATTTATGTCGGAAGCACGAAGTTGGAAGTCTGAAGAGTTCTGCTTCAAATCCAAACTGTTGTATTCCTGATTATTATTCATCTTAATAATTGTGAGAACTGAAAACTGTGACTGTAAACTTTCTTACGCCCGCATTGCTTTCGTGATTTTTAACCGGCTAACATTGGTTATCGGGAAAATCGCTATAAAGATGCTGATTAGGAAAACCACAATAATTTGGTTATAAAAGAGCGAGGCTTTCATTGAAACGAACATGTACGGTTCCATACCGTAGAGTTCAGTGGCTTTGGCCATATCGCCGGTGAGCGGAATCGGGTTGTAGAAAAAGTACAGGCAGAAAAAGTAGCTGATTATTAGTCCAACCGCACATCCGATCAGTCCGATAAAAAGTGTTTCGATAAAAACCAGCGAAGCTAATTTCCGCTTTTGCATACCCACAGCGTGTGTCACTCCAAATTCGCGCTGGCGTTCTTTTACCATCATTATCACCACGCTGAACATGCCAAATGCGATAACCAGGTAAAGAATTCCCAACATGATAATTCCACCGCCGCGGTCGCTTTGGATTATTTGCACCAGTTCAGGTGTCATTTCTGTCCAGGTCATTACCGTGTTCTTTTCCGGTAGAATTTGCACAATCTCCTTTTTAATATGATTAACGCTGTAGTGATTATCGGTCATTACTACCAGCGAAGTCGATAATCCGTGGGCTGAATAAAACTCACGAGCTGTTTCAATGTCCATATAAATCAGTCGCTTGTTAAATTCCGCATTGGGGTGTTTAATTATTCCTTTTATAGGGAATAAACCACTTGCACTTATCCCGTGATAACCCTGAGAGATCATTACCAGTGTATCGCCAACACCCAGCTCCAGGTATTTGGCAAGGCCTCCGCTAATCACCACTTCTTTATCGCCGGATTTAATAAACTCTCCCGACTGTATTTTTTTCGAAAGGTTAGTAATTTGATCTTCGGCTTCAGGCTCAATTCCCATTACCATGGCCGGTTTACTTTTCATGTGGTCGGCAGCCAGTGAAAACGATTCCAAACGGTTCGAAACCAGCGAAACGTCTTTAATATCCTTTATTTGATTTTGTAATTCTGCATCCACTTCAAAGCTATTGTCAAGTGTGCGCTCGTCCCAGTAAGCAGTATCCTGTACCTGCAAATAGCCGGTGTAGAATTTAACCGAATTATCGATCATGCTGTCGTACGAACCTTCCTGCATCGACCGCATCCACGAGGCCAGCAACACGCTGAACACGATAGACGATATGGCAATAATAGTGCGGCGTTTGTTTCGCCAGAGGTTTCGCCATGCTAGTTTTATGTTTGTTTTCATTTGCTAATTTGTTAATGCTTGAATGCTGCTTTAGGTGATGTCATTTCGACGAGTTAGCGAGGAGAAATCTGTTACATTGAAAGAGATTTCTCAATCATACTTCCTTCGAAATGACAAGCTCTATCTTATTCGTTTCATATTCTGTTGCGAGAAAAAGCTTTCTTTCAGATCAACATCAAACTCAATTTTATCAAAGATCATAACCGTTTTGTTGCCTTCTTCATCGGCCGGAATCATTTCCAGACGTGTTGGCATTTCGCGGTCGTCCATCATTTTTACATCCGTAAGAATTTCGGTATTAACCAGATAGCCATCTTCATCGTAAAACTCAGCTTTTAGCCAGTGCAGTTCTTCTTTCGAGATCCACATAGTTACTTTTCCCCAAACAACGGGTGCATCTTCGTGAGGTATCAGTTCAATTTTATAGCACGAATAACCATCAACTTCTTCCTCGCCAAGCAGCTTGTTCGAATAGTCTTTTGCCATTTGAGATTCTTTTACCAGATCGTCGTTGGTAAAATCCGATCCCATCCACGACTGCATCATCATCGATGGCGGAATTTTTATCATACGTTGTATGGTTGGCACCCAGTTCCACATTTCTTTATCGCGTTTCAGAAAAACCTGTCCTTTTTCTTTGGCCGGAGCAGTAATGTATATCAGCGAATAATCGTTTCCCAAGGTCCAGTTCTTCATCGACACCGTGCGGCTCCATCCGGGGCGTTCAATAATCATGGTCATCTCACCGCGACTTGATTCTCCTCTGAATTTTTCATCGGCCTGTTTAATTATTGCGGTCATATCCTGTGCAAATACAGCCAGGCCTAAAAGCATAAAAGTTAGTGTGAGTTTTATTCGTTTCATTATTCTGGTTTTTTATTGTTTACAATTTTAAATGAAGCAGAAATTACAGCCTCTTCGAGTTTCTCCATCGGGAAAACATCAGGCGCAGCAACACAATACAAAAAGGCACCTTCCAGTAAAGAGGCAATCGCCATCAGGTCGGTTTCCGGGTCTTTGCTTCCGTGAGCTTTTATAAATCCATAAAATAAGTTGAAAATAGGGGCAGCTTTTTCTTCGTACATTTCAGCAAAAGCTTTTGAAATTTGGGGTTGCAACAATAACGAAAAGAACAATTTCCAGTGTTGCATATTTTCACGCAACAGTTTGAAATTCTGCCGGATGAAATAAATGAATTCTTCATCGGTAAGGATTCCGTCGTGATTCATATCCAGGTTGTCGTAAATTTCGTTAAAACCATGTTCCATCAGCTCGTTGAGAATCTCTTCTTTGCTGCTGAAATAGTTATAAGTAAGCCCTTTCGAGATTTTTGCTTTTGCTGCAATCTGGCTGATGGAAGTGGTGTGATAACCATTCTCTGCAAATAATTCAAGAGCAGTTTCCATGATTAATAGCTTTTTCTGTTTTCTGATATCGTCGAATTGTTCTGGACTTCTTGGCATCTTTTAATATTTATTGATTGAACGGTCGGTCAAAATTAAAAGATGTATTTTAAAATTCCAAGAAAATTTGTGATTAATTGACCGACCGGTCAATTTTAAATATTGAATATTGGACGAAATAGTTCGAATAAAATGTCAGGGATTTGGTCTAAATAGATAAATATTTAGACAATTTTGGTATTGCACTAATTGTTGCTAGCAAATGTAAAATAACTTGCTTTCTTTGCGCCCAATTGATTTTAATCGAAACGGGGCGTAATTAACCCCGTATTACATAATTTACGTAAATGAAAATATTTGAAGGACATTCTTTTCATATACCCGTTCTGGGTGTAGGATATTCAATGGACACTCCTGTTAATGTAGCACCTTTTGGAATTTCGTCAGTGATTTCGCTTGTTGATGATTCGCTGATGGAAACGATACGCGAATTTTACTGTAAAAAGTTTGATTTGCCGTTTATAGCTATCCCGAAAAAGGTGGACGATCACAGGGCAAAACGCATAACATCGTACCTGAATACGATGGAAGAGGTTGTAAATAAAAAGGTTGATGGATTAAAGGCTTCTTTGTCGAATGTTGGTGGCGAGTTGGAAAAATACTACGACATGCTTCCCGAGGCATCAGAGTTGAAAAAGAAATTCAGTCACCTTGGTTTTAAAAAGTCGGTTACCGAAGAGCTGAAGAAATGGGTAAATGAAAAGTTGCCGGTGGGATCGATTGATGTGAACATCATGACAAAGCTCGACCAGGTAAACAAAAAAGATGGAGAAGAACTTCCCATCGAGTATAACGATGCACATGCGGCGCTGCGTGGTTTTGCCAACAGTAACCTCAGTTCGTCGTTGGTACTTTCTGCCGGAATGAGCCCGCGTTTGTACAGCTATATCGAAAATTTCAAAGACTTCTTTCCTGATATTACAGGATCGATAAAAAAGAAAATTATTCTAAAAGTGAGTGATTTTCGATCGGCGCTTGTGCAGGGTAAAATGTTGGCTGCAAAAGGACTTTGGGTTTCAGAATACCGCATTGAATCGGGTGTAAACTGTGGCGGACACGCTTTCCCGACCAATGGTGTTTTGTTTGGACCAATTTTGGATGAATTCAGATTGAACCGCCAGAAGTTATTCGATACCTGTGTTGAAGTTTATAAAACGGCTTTACAGAAAAAAGAGCTTTCGCAACCCGCTACTGAACCTGATATGAAAATTACCGCACAAGGTGGTGTTGGTAATGTAGAGGAACACAACTTGCTGCTTGAGCATTACAATATGGACAGCGTTGGCTGGGGATCGCCTTTTATGCTGGTTCCTGAAGTTATCAGTATCGATACTGAAACCATGAACCTGTTGGCTGTTGGTAAGGAAAAAGATTATTACTACAGTGGATTGTCGCCACTGGGTGTACCTTTTAACAGTATTAAAGGAGCATCGATGAGCAAGCTTCGTTTGGCGATGGCTGCCGATGGAAAAGCAGGAATGCCTTGTACTAAAGGATTTTTGAAGTATAACACTGAATACACTGAAAAACCAATTTGTACATCGTCGCGCCAATATCAAAGTAAAAAGTTGCAGGAACTGGAGGAACTTAATTTGCCGGAAGCGGAATACAAAAAAGCTTACGATAAAATTATTGAGCCGGAATGTTTGTGCATTGGGCTTGGAATTTCGATGCTGCAGTCGAAAGGTTTCGAAGTGAAGGAAAACGAGAAAGTAACCGTTTGTCCGGGACCAAACCTTGCCTATTTCTCAAAAATCTCAAGCCTGAAAGAAATGGTTGATCATATTTACGGGCGCATCAATTTGTTGGATAAAGGGTATCGTCCGCATATGTTTTTGAAAGAACTGAGTATGTACCTCGATATATTTAAAGAGCGTATCGAGGCTTTTCAGAAAAACACCGATGACGTGAAAGAAAAACGTAACCTGGTGAAATTCAAAAGTAACCTGATGGAGGGAATCGAGTATTACAAAAACCTTTTTGGAGAAAAGAAAAAGGATGTGGTTCTTGAGCTGGAAAAACTTGTTCAAAAATATTCAGTTCTGAACGTAGAATTGTAATTGTTTTCAAAATAAGCATACAGAAGCGGGACTCATTAGGTTGGGTTCCGCTTTTTTTGTTTGATTAAAATATTAAACCTTCAAGGTTTTTAAAACCTTGAAGGTTTATGTAAAAAAAAATTATAAAAAAACTCCCACCGAGGCAGGAGTACAGGATTTCATATCCTTCGGCATATAGCCTTATTGTGATAAGATATAAAATTGAATTCTATGTTTTTGAACACATGCTTTATAAAAGCAAGGCTAATATAATACTTTTTGATAGAATCTGTTTATATTTAACAACATAATTCTACTAATAACCTATAAAACGCATTTCAAAAATGGCTAAAATTTTAGGACTCGACCTCGGAACAAACAGCGTTGGCTGGGCTGTTGTGGATAAAGAAAATACCATTAATAAACAACGAACCTCACCAATTTTCATTGATGAGGCTCTAAATTTTTTCTTCGGCATATAGCCTTATTGTGATTTGATGTGATTCAAAAGTAGTAAAAATATTAAAACCAACAAATATGATTAAAACTAAACTTGGACTAGATATTGGAACCAATAGTATTGGTTGGGCAGTCTTAGAAAAGGAAGATAAGAAGTATCATTTTTTGGAGAAATATGATAAGTACGGTAATTTAATTCCAACAAAAGGAAGTTATATATTCCCAAAAGGAGTTGACGGGCAGGAAAAGTCGAAAGCGGCAACTAGAAGAGGTTTCAGAAGTGCCAGACGGCGAATTGATCGAATAAGAAGAAGAAAAGCCGCAACATTGCAAGTATTATCTGACAATGAATTATGTCCCAGATTATCAAACGAAGAAATACGAAACTGGCGATATACAAAAACATATCCATGTAATAACGACGCATTTATTAAATGGCAGTGTACAGGAGCTAAGGGGGGAGATGTAGATACGGAAAAGCTAAAACAACCCTATTACCTCAGATATTTGGCAGCAACAAAAAAAGGGTTGATGGATTCGCAACTGGGGCGCTATCAATTGGGGCGGGCATTTTATCATTTGGCCCAACGCCGGGGGTACTTGTCAATGGAAGAGGAGCAGACAGATGATGCCATTGAACAATTTAAAATTGCTGTAAAAAATCTTTTAGAAGAGTCTACCAACGCCCCGGCTTTCAGAGAGCCATTTGAAACAATTGCCGATACTTATAAAAATGATAAAAAGTCAAAATCATTAACTACCAAGATTAAAAGGCAACTTAAAAAAGAAACGTCCCTTGATGTAATAAAAGAATTTATTTTAAAAGAGTTTGATAAGAAAGAGAATCTTGGAAAAGTTGCAACTGAGATCAATGAATTATCGCAGCAGATTGCTGAGAGTGGGCAACCTACTTTGGGTTGTTATTTCTATTCTATTTATGCGCAAAAGAATGGTGATGGAACAACCCGACGTATCCGCGGAAAATATATTGACCGGGAGAAACACTACTTGCGTGAGTTTAACTACATCTGCGACAAACAGAAAATAGAACCTGAGCTGCGAAAAAAATTGCAATTCGCTATTTTTTACCAACGACCTTTAAAAAGTCAAAAAGACTTGGTTGCAAAATGCCCATTAGAGCCTAAGCGAAAACGAATAGCGCTTTCTCATCCATTGTTTGAGGAGTTTCGAAAATGGGAGTCGATTAACCGGATTAAGATTAAAACAGAAGAAGATGAAAGACTTCGGCCATTAAATAAAACTGAAAAGGAATTGATTAGCGATCAATTCGATTATATTAAGGATGTTGAGTTTAAAAAGTTAGCTGATAAGTTATGTGGCGGGAAAGATTATCGCTATGTAAAAGACAAAGAAAAACTAACCGCAGAAATTGAGTTTAATTTCCCGGAAACGACAACATTCCCCGGATGTCCGACAATTAAAACATTTAAATCTATTTTAGGAAAAGATGAATATGGAAATTACTGTTACGATAGTTTTCCATTGTTGAATAGCGGATATAAAGATGAAGCTGGGAAACCGCAAATTAGTATTGAAGATATCTGGCATTGTTTGTTTATAGATTCATTTGGTGAAAAAAAGAAGCATGACGCAAGAAAAGAATTTGCAGAAAAACATTTGCCTGATATTGATGCCAATGCTTTTTCAAAAATTAAGTTGAAGAAGGGCTATGGCAATCTTAGTAAATCTGCCATTAAAAAGATTCTGCCTTATTTAAAAGACGGAATGTTGTATTCGCATGCAGTCTTTACTGCTAATATCGAAAAAGTATTAGGACGGAAAGCAACGGAGAAAGAAACTAAAACAATTGCAGCTAGTATTAAAGAAGCGCTATCGTTACATGAAAAAGAGAAAAAAGTAAACGCTGTTGTAAATAATTACATTGAAAAATACAAGACAGATGAAAATGGAATAGGAGATGATCCGAATAGCCAATGGGCACACAAAAACGGAATAAGCAATGAAATTAGTTCCTGGTTTTCGGCAGCAGAGCTGGATGCAATGACCGAAGAGGAGCAAGCAGATTTAGAACAACAGTGTTGGTGCAAATTTATTAAGCAGGTGACAAATAAACGGTCTCAGAACGTTGAATACTTATCTACAAAAACAATTACTGACTTTATAAAGGAAACTTTAAATGATAAGCTCCCTAATGAAACAATCGATATAAGTAAGCTTTATCATCCGTCTGCAATGGAAGCTTATCCTAAAGCTGAAAAACGTTTGTGCAATCCCGAGATCAGTTCCATAAAAAATCCGGTATTCAACAAGGCGATGCATCAAATTAAACATTTGGTGAACAAGCTTATTGAAGAGGGTTTGGTTGATAAGAATACAGAAGTAAATGTTGAATTAGCACGCGAAATTAACAGTGCTACATATCGCCGGGCTTTAACACTATATCAGAAAGACCAGAAATTTATTCGCGATTGGGCACGCCGTAAAATTATTGAATGCTATGACGAAGAAAAGCGTTCAACAATACAACCTACTGATCGGCAAATAACCAAGTATATTTTATATGCTGAACAAAATCAACATTGTTTATATACGGGAGAAACAATAACGCCAAGAAAATTTTTTGCTGAGCAGAAATACGATATTGAACATACCATTCCTCGAAGTAAGTGGAACGATAATTCGTTAATTAATAAAACCTTGGCAAATGCTGATTTTAACCGAAATTATAAGCAAGACCAATTTCCTGCTAACCTCGATCTAACATTTAATAACGATCAAATTGATGCTGGTACTATAATTCAGAATCGGAACCAGTGGTTAAAGTCGTACAGTATTTCCAACAACGAAGTACATTTTAGTATATCAATAGAATCGTTGAAGCAACAGTATCGCAATTATAAGTCGGCAGCAAAAGCAGCTGCAGGCGATGCGGTAAAACACGATGAGTTAATGGAAAAAGCCCATTACGCCCGTTTGCGCCTAGATTATTTATCCCGGAAATACAAAACTTTTGAACGCGAAGAAATTCCGGCAAAGTTCAACAATGCCAATTTGGTTGATACCCGTTTAATTACCAAGTATGCCCGCGCCTATCTGAATTCTTATTTCAATAAAGTAAATGTAATTAACGGACAGGTTACTGATACGCTGCGGAAAATATGGGGTTTACAGGATGAATACGAAGAAAAGGACCGTAGCAATCATATTCACCACTGTATTGATGCTGTAACGGTTGCCAGTGTTGAAAAGGGAACAGCAAACCGGATGTCGGAAGCGTTTCACCAATACGAGCGAGATTATTTCAGGGGCGATCTTTCTGCAAAAGTACATTTATCTGAACCCATGGAAAACTTTGTGGAGAGAATGAAACAATTAAAAAACGAAGTATTTATCTACCATAAGCAAGTTGATAGGATTAAGCCGCTGTTAGATGAGTTGAAAAAAGTGAATCCACAAAAATTGAATTTGAGAGGGGCTTTAAACAAACCCAATCCATATGGAAGAATAAAAATGGATGGGCAGGATGTGTATGTTCAGCGATCATTGGTGAAAGATATTCAGGATAAAGACATTCCTTCAATTATTGATGATATGATTCGGGAACGTATTTATGATTTAAAGCGGCAAAATGGAAATGTAAAACTAGATAAGCTCAAAAAAGATGGAGTTATAATATTGCCGGAATATAGTTATGCTGATAAAAATGGAAATACGAAAATCTTAAAAGAAATGGTTCTCCGGAAGATTCGCTTAAGGGCTTATAAACAAGGTCAGTATCCTTTGAAGGAGATTCGCAAAACAGACCATTCTGAGAAAGAATACAAACGCGATATGTACGTTTTAAAGGAGAAGGGGTCAAACTATGAAGCTCTTTTATTTGGGGATTTGATCCCTGATAATCCAGAGGGTAGAACTAAATTTAAGAAACGTGAGTATTTTTTAATTAATTCGATTGACTTGGTTAAAAATAGTGTGTCAATTAATCCGAACTATCAATTCTTATTTGCCATTCATCCAGATGATCCTTTTCTCGTGTTCGATAAACATTATGATGAAATTACCTGGGAGGATAATGAGGATATGAATACAAGGTTGTTTAAAATTAAAAAATTTGATGATGATCAAAATATCATACTGCAGCGTAATAGCCATGCTGCTGCCGATAAGGCCATTTATGCCAATGAATCAAATCTAAGAGATATGTCAGCCTTTCTTTTAAAGAAAGTACCCTCATCGTTTAGAGCAATACCAACAAAAATTGATGAACTAGGGCGTATTGATATTGAATATTCAAAACAGTTTATAGAAGATAAAATGAGAAATATATAATCACCAATCCTTCAAGGTTTCCAAAACCTTGAAGGATTCGAAAGCAACCGGAAATTAAAAAACAACCGTTTCTAACGTTTCAAACTTTGGAAAAGTTACCCGAAAAAACCGAATAGAATAACCACAAAAACAACACATCATGCTAAAAACCAAGAAGAAACTGTCAAAAACCTTCCGGTTTTCGCTCCAACCAACCGGAAATGCCAAAAACCATCAGAGAATAGCTCCTATCCACACCGGAAAGCTATAACATTGGCAGAAAACACAAAAGCCGGACAGAAAATGCGTTTGTTCCAACAGAAAATACAATTGTCCCGCCTGAAAATGGAATTGACCAACAGGAAACGCAAAATCCCGGCTGAAAACGCAATTGTAAGTGGTACGCTGCTCTTTCAGCCAGTACATTTGCAAAAAATAGAGGTGCCCGAATAAAAAAGGAAGACTCGTTCATAAAAATATTGTTAATCGACCCAGAACTGAGGACAAACTTAAAACGGACTATACTTTAGTACTGTTTTTGGGTTTCTTCTCTATGTTCGCCCTTAAGCTGCCCATGTGCAGGATGTTTTTATCAATTTTTTTTTAAATCAAAACTTTTTATTTATGAACACGTCGAATATGACGATTGAACAAATGCTTTATGAAGCAGGATTAAGGATCAACAACAGTCTTGGTGATAACAAAATCCTGGATGCGGTAACCCCAATGGGATATCCGCAGGAAAAACTAAACGAAGGTCTGGCTTTATTAAATGAGAGCACTACGCTTGTGGAAACCCAGGTGCGTGAGTATGGTGAAATGGATGAGGCACAAGCTGTTTTTGAAGCTGAGCGTGTAGCAACGAATACAAACTACATGGATATGATCAGGATTGCGCGGGTAGCTTTTAAAAATGATGTAAAAGCCACATCAACTCTTGAATTAAACGGACGCAGATCGCGCACTATTAGCGGATGGTTAAAACAAACCCATGGTTTTTACAGAGCTATTTTAGCCAACGAAGAGTGGAAGGCAGCTTTGGCCGTTTACGGACAAACCGAAGAGAAACTAAGCGCACAGCTCGCCGCGGTGGAGGCAGTTGCAACAGCTTCGGAAACCGTGAAAAAAGAAAAAGGCGATGCCCAGAATGCCACGCAGGAACGCGATGAGAAAATTGAAGAGTTGCTCGATTGGGTTTCGGATTACGAAGTAATTGCCCGTATTGCACTGGCCGATAAACCGCAGTTACTCGAAAAACTTGGCATTGTGGTGAAAGCATGATTTAGTTCTAACCAGACCTTCAAGGTTTTTAAAACCTTGAAGGTCTACAAATCAAGAAATGAAAACCACCCCGCTTGAATACGGCCAGTTTTATCACATCTACAACCGTGGAGTTAACGGTTGTAACCTGTTTCGTGAGAATGAAAACTACGAATATTTTCTGCACCTTTACAACAAATATATTTCGCGGGTAGCCGAAACCTATGCCTGGGTGTTGATGCGGAATCATTTTCATTTTTTGGTTCAGGTCAAATCTGTCGACGAGCTAAACCTTCAAGGTTTCGAAAACCTTGAAGGTTTGAAAGGAACAAACAGAAACCTGGTTAATCAACAATTTGCAAACTTGTTTAACGCCTACACCAAAGCTATAAACAAAGGATATCACCGCACCGGAAGCCTGTTCGAACACCCGTTCCGAAGAATAAAAGTTGAATCGGAGTATCATTTGAAATACCTGGTTTATTACATTCACCACAATCCGATCCACCACGGGTTTTGCGAACACTACCTTGATTATCCCTGGAGTTCTTACCTCACAATTGTATCGCCAAAAACCACCAAATTAAGCAGGAACGAAGTACTGGCGTGGTTTCGTGATAAATCAAATTTCGAAGAATTTCATTCGCAGGAAGAAATAAGAAAATTCGATGATTTGAAAATTCTATTACCGGGAGACCTTTAAGGCTTCTGAAACCTTAAAGGTCTGTAAACATGAAAACCAATTAAGATAAAACCATGCTAAAACGAACCTTATTTATATCCAATCCCTATTACCTCTCGTTAAAAAACAAACAGTTACAGGTAAGTGAACGGGGAGGGATGCTGCTGAAATCGGCGCCGGTAGAAGATATTGGCTTCGTGGTGCTCGATCATCCCCAAATTTCGTTTACAATGAAACTTGTTGAAGAACTAAGCGAATATAATGTGGCAACTGTATTTTGCGACAGCAAACATATGCCATCTTCGATGTTGTTGCCGTTGGATGCTCACCATATTCAAAGCGAACTGTTTCGTGCACAGATCGCCGCTTCCGAACCATTAAAAAAGAATCTATGGAAACAAACTATTGAAGCCAAAGTTAAAAATCAGGCTGGTTTGCTTGATAAATTAGGAAAGAAAAGTTTGCAATTGAAGAACATTTCAAAGACAATTAAAAGTGGCGATAGTGATAATCGTGAAGGTTTTGCTGCACGGATCTATTGGAGCGCTTTATTTGGAAAAGATTTTATACGCGATCGCTATGGTGAGCCGCCCAATAATTTTTTGAATTACGGTTATATTCTGCTTCGATCGGCTGTGGCTCGTGCACTGGCCGGATCGGGATTGCTGGCAACCCTGGGCATTCATCACCGAAACCGCTATAATGCTTTTTGTTTAGCCGACGATATTATGGAACCTTATCGTCCGTATGTTGATGAAATTGCCTGCGATTTGGATGAAAAATATCCGGGAACATTTGTATTAGAGAAAGAACACAAAGCTGAACTATTGCAATTGATGACGGTGGATGTTAAGATAGGGGAGAATAAACGTCCGCTAATGATTGCCTTGTCGCAAACCACGGCCTCGCTGGCCCGTTGTTATGCTGGTGAACAACGTAAAATCGTTTACCCTGTTTTTGAATAATTTTTATTAGACCTTCAAGGTTTTAGAAACCTTGAAGGTTTGAAAACACGAACAATGCAACAAACACGGCTAAACGCCTATCATATTATGTGGTTATTTGTTTTTTTCGACCTTCCGGTTACCACCAAAAAGGAGCGCCGGCTGGCTACCCGTTTTCGTAAAGACCTGATGAAGGATGGTTTCAGTATGATGCAGTTTTCGGTGTACAACCGCCATTGTGCCAGTAAAGAAAGCGCCGAAGTACATATTAAACGAATTAAAAGTTTTATACCCGAACATGGGCAAGTGAGTATTCTTACCGTAACCGATAAACAATACGGTAACATTGTTAATGTATGGGGAAATAAATCAAGCCCCATGCCCGAAGGTCCCAAACAACTCGAAATGTTTTAATCAATTCCAAAAACCTTTCGGTGTCTTGCAGACCCGAAAGTGTTTTAATTCGAATAGAAAACATTATATTCGAACACCGTTCTTTGATATTTTGACCCGAATATCAATTTTACCACATAGAAATTAAAAAAACGTGCATCATTCCGCTTCCCTGCCGGAAACAGGGTATATTATCGGTTGTGAATTTGCCGGAAACCCCGGTAAAAACAGGGTATACCCACCGCTTGGTTGTGGTTTGATGTAAAATTGAAATGATATTCACCAAAAACGCAGCAGACGACTTGCAATTAGGGTTGTGGTTTGATGTAAAATTGAAATGATATTCACCAAACTCTATCATCTGCGCCACCTATTGCACGTTGTGGTTTGATGTAAAATTGAAATGATATTCACCTTGCGCCAAACTCTATGCAATAAAGCACCGTTGTGGTTTGATGTAAAATTGAAATGATATTCACCTAGCAATCGGCACAAACAACACCGGAAAGTGTTGTGGTTTGATGTAAAATTGAAATGATATTCACCTACCAATAATATTTCACTCTTCCTTGGCTTGTTGTGGTTTGATGTAAAATTGAAATGATATTCACCTAACGCCAAAAGACATAATGGAGATTGTTTGTTGTGGTTTGATGTAAAATTGAAATGATATTCACCTTTACAGCCCGCAAAGTGTTTGTACTATCGTTGTGGTTTGATGTAAAATTGAAATGATATTCACCAACTGATCTTCAATGCAATCGAAGACGCTGTTGTGGTTTGATGTAAAATTGAAATGATATTCACCGGCGCAAAGTATAGCGGGCGCCACCGCGGCGTTGTGGTTTGATGTAAAATTGAAATGATATTCACCCGCTTTTCGTGGTGTATCTTCATCAGATAGTTGTGGTTTGATGTAAAATTGAAATGATATTCACCCATAACGGAACGCCTAACACGCTTTACACAGTTGTGGTTTGATGTAAAATTGAAATGATATTCACCGGGATGTCGCGAACAAATGGGACAAAACCAGTTGTGGTTTGATGTAAAATTGAAATGATATTCACCAAAAGCAAAAACTATAAAGAATTGGTAGTTGTTGTGGTTTGATGTAAAATTGAAATGATATTCACCTACCTTATCGTTTTGAAAAATCAAAATCGAGTTGTGGTTTGATGTAAAATTGAAATGATATTCACCAAAATATTAAATTTATATAGCGGAATAGGTGTTGTGGTTTGATGTAAAATTGAAATGATATTCACCTTACGCTTGTGAAGCGGTTGGAGAAGATATGTTGTGGTTTGATGTAAAATTGAAATGATATTCACCCGTCCTGTTGCTTTATTGCTTCTGGACTAAGTTGTGGTTTGATGTAAAATTGAAATGATATTCACCAATAACAAAACATGTTACTCCACATACCCGTTGTGGTTTGATGTAAAATTGAAATGATATTCACCTATGAGTTATTTAATTGAGTACAAGGAGGAGTTGTGGTTTGATGTAAAATTGAAATGATATTCACCAATAAGAAAGTGCGAAAACTGCACAAAGAAGTTGTGGTTTGATGTAAAATTGAAATGATATTCACCAACAAAGGTCGCAATGTTGATGAAGCGATAGTTGTGGTTTGATGTAAAATTGAAATGATATTCACCCTGGAGGACGATAGTAGATTCAGTGGTTTAGTTGTGGTTTGATGTAAAATTGAAATGATATTTCACCGTTCTGCAATTAAATTAACAATTAGCAATGTTTTATAATATGGGGACGGGGTGGAATAGTGAACAGGAATATTGATGAATTGAATAATTTTTCGGATAAGAGCAGGTATTGCATCAGTACAAAGCCTCTGAAAAATTAGTACAGACCTTCAAGGTTTTCAAAACCTTGAAGGTCTTTTTTTAACATCAATTTGAAATTAATTATACATATAAATTGTAAATATGACAAAAAACAGCGCATCGAGGTAATAATCTGTTTATATTTGGCTGCATTAAAAATCTGGTTGTCGTTCGATACCACAAATTATTAGATCATTTATGAAGTGTTGTCATTTGTTCCTTTTGGTATTCTCCTTGTTTCTTATCAGTGTAAATGTTAAAGCCGAAGATGCTGACTCATTGTATGTTGCAACACATTACAATGAATCGGAATACTTCATCGAAATGCGCGACGGAGTGAAGTTGTTTACCGTGGTTTACACGCCAAAAGACGAGTCGAAAACTTACCCAATGTTGATGAACCGTACCTGTTATAACGTTGACGGGACACGTAATAATAAACTTAGGGCGCCATCAGATTACCTGATTCGTGGCGGATATATTCTGGTATACCAGGATGTTCGCGGACGTTACATGTCGGGTGGAACTTTCGATAACATGCGTCCCAATATTCCGGGTAACGATGTAAAAAACAAAAAAGACATTGATGAAAGTTCAGATACTTACGATACCATCGACTGGCTGATAAAGAATATAAAAGGCAACAATGGCAGGGTAGGGATTTACGGTATTTCGTACCCCGGACATTACAGTGCAGCTGCTTTACTTGATGCGCACCCGGCCTTAAAAGCCTCTTCGCCACAGGCGCCGATTTCTGATTTCTTTTTCGACGACTTCCATCACCAGGGGGCATTTCTGCAATCGTATATGGCAGCTTTTCCGGTGTTTGGTTACCAGAAAGATTCGTTGACCAACAAAGCATGGTACGGCGATAAAATGATGCGTTTGTACAAAGATCGTCCTGCTAATGGTTATGAGTTTAACCTGGCGCTGGGACCACTAAAAAATATCACGGAAAAATACCATTACGATAACTTTTTCTGGAACCAGGTGGTGGAGCATCCGAATTACGACGAGTTTTGGCAAAAGCGTTCAATTCTGCCGCATCTGAAAGACATTAATCCTGCGGTATTAACTGTTGGTGGATGGTTTGACGCCGAAGACCTGTTCGGGCCGATAAACATTTATAAAACCATTCAACATAACGATCCGGATGCAAAAAGCACCATTGTTATGGGGCCGTGGACACACGGTGGCTGGTCGCGCGAACGTGGGCAGCAAACCATAAATCATATTTACTTTGGCGATAGTATTTCTACTTTCTTTCAACGCGAAATGGAAAAACCATTTTTCGATTATTACCTGAAAGATGAAGGGGAAATGACGCTGCCGGAAGCATACATGTTTGATACCGGATTAAAAGAGTGGAAAAAATACGACGAATGGCCGCCCAAAGATGTGGCTCCAATTACCTTCTCGTTTGGTGAAAACGGCAAGTTGCTGATGAATGAAGATGCCAAAGCAGGTGACGAATTCAGCTATATCAGCGATCCGGCAAAACCGGTGCCTTACCGTTCGGAGGTGGAAGGTTTAACGTTTACACCGCGCTTGTTTATGACCGATGATCAGCGCCATGCCTCGTACCGCCCCGATGTGTTGACTTTTAAAACCGATGTTTTGGACAAAGATGTTACCATTGCGGGCGAAATTCTGGCACAACTGGTGGTTTCAATGACCGGCACCGATGCTGATTTTGTGGTGAAACTGATCGATGTTTATCCGGATGATTTTCCAAATTACGAGCACAATCCTAAAAATATTATAATGGGAGGCTACCAGCAGTTGGTGCGTCACGAAGTGTTCCGTGGCCGTTTCCGCGACAGCTATTCCGAGCCAAAGCCATTTGAACCCGGAGTGCCGACCAACGTAACCGTTCCGCTACAGGATGTGTTGCACACCTTTAAAAAAGACCATCGTATAATGATTCAGATTCACAGTACATGGTTCCCGTATATCGACCGCAATCCGCAAAAATATGTCGACAATATTTACAAGGCGAATGAGGAAGATTTTATCAAATCGGAAATTACCATCCACGGCATGTCAACCGTAAAAGCCGGTGGCGATTTACCCACTATTGAGCTGCTGAAAAAAACGGATTAACGGATAAAGGTTGATACTGTTTGCTTATTTATCACTGTATTGATAAACAGCCTTTTTGAGCCTGTCCATAATGGCAATGCCGATACCTGTTTCAGGCACGGGTTCTGCTATGATCAGGTCGACATCAGAATCTTCAAGACGATGCAGTGCTTCAAAGAAATTGGCTGCAGCTTCACCTAAATCTCCGCTTGCTGATAAACGTTCGATCTGATGATACTTTTCCGGTTCCGTTACTTCAGAAAAAGCCAGGAATCCCTTCTTTTTGTTTTCTGAGTATTCCGGCTCCTTGCCCAAAAGATACATGGGTTTTCGGGGACTGTAATGCGATTTTAACAGCCCGGGTGATTTGATTGGTGAATTGGCTTCCGTAGTTTTACTTTGCGGAAGCACTTTTAGTAAATCCTGCTCTGTAATAAATCCGGGGCGCAGTATTTTAAATTCTCCCTGGCAGAGTTCGATAACAGTTGACTCGATACCAACTTTAGGAAGTTCGCCGTTGAGTATACATTTTAGCTCAGGAAGTTGTTTTTGAACGTGTTCAGGAGTAGTTGGACTTAACATTCCAAACCGGTTGGCACTGGGTGCAGCAATACACTTTCCGGAAAGTTTTAACAATTCCCGGGCTGTCTGGTTGGCGGGCATACGAACGGCCACTGTATCCAATCCTGCCGAAACGATATCAGGTACCGATTTTTGTTTTTTTGCAACGATGGTCAAAGGCCCGGGCCAGAAATGTTCTGCCAGTTTTAATAATGCATCATCGATTTCAATAAAAAGTTTTTCAAGCTCCGAAACCTCCCGAATATGCACAATCAGCGGATTAAACGTTGGCCGCTCTTTTGTTGCAAATATTTTTGCTACAGCCTCGGCATTAAATGCATCTGCACCTAAACCATATACTGTTTCGGTTGGAAAAGCCACCAACTCACCATTTTCAATAAGTTTGGCCGCCAATTTTATATCGTTGCTAATTGAACTCATTCTTTGCTTCTGTTTTGTGGGCACAAATATCTAAAAAATAAGGGAGAGTTGTGAAAGCAAATCTTTCTTTATGATTAAAGTTCCCTTGAAATGACTATTCGTTAACTATTTCCCTTTTCGCAATCGGAAACGGGCCGGATGAATAGGGAAGACACCTTCATTTACAAACTTGATATCTTCAACCGAATAGAATGCTTTTGGGTTGGTTGTTTTTACAATGGTCTCTACTTTTTTTATTTCCGAACGTTTGATAATACTGTGAATAATGCTCACCCGTTCGTTGGCTCCCTGAGCGTTGTGATGAGTAATACCGTAACCGGCATCTCTCAGGTTTTCAATAAGTTTACTGGCTTCTTTACGTGTAATTATCTGCAGTTTAACTATACCCAGCGCCAGCTTTTCTTCAATGAGCAATCCGATATAATTTCCGGCAGCAAAGCCCAAACCATACGCAATGTAACAAAGCCAGTTGTCGAGATTTTCTATAATCTTTGTAATAGCGATCAGCCAAATTAACACTTCGAAGAATCCCAGGATTGGTGCCCAGAGTTTATGTCCTTTCGACACCATTACGATACGAATGGTTCCAATCGTTACATCCGCAATTCGTGAAATAAAAATTAATCCGGGAAGCAGTATATATATGAATAGATTACTGTCGTAAAAGCTTGTATCCATAATAGTATAGTATCAAGTCTGTTGCTCCTTCAAAGTTAGAGAATTATTACTTTGAGTGAAGACAGGATCATTAAAACTCTGATGTAAAGTGAAATTTAATATCCTTGAATTCATCTTGCGCCATTTGCAAAATAAACGATGAATCGGCCATAAACACATCGCGCCCCAGTTTGTCTTTTGCCATTTTCTGGTGCTTGCGTTTTTTGAATTCGGTCAGTACCTTTTCATCGTCGCACTGAATCCAGCAGGCTTTGTGCATCGACAGCGGCTCGAAACGACATTTTGCACCGTATTCATGTTCCAAACGATACTGGATAACTTCAAACTGAAGTTGTCCGACAGTTCCAATAATTTTCCGTCCGTTAAAAGCGCTGGTAAAAAGCTGTGCAACTCCTTCGTCCATTAACTGGTCGACACCTTTTGCCAATTGCTTTGATTTCATTGGATCGGCATTTTCAACAAAACGAAACATCTCAGGCGAAAAGCTCGGCAGGCCTTTGAAGTGGATTTCTTCTCCATCGGTAACGGTGTCGCCAATAATGTAGTTTCCGGTATCGGGCACACCAATAATATCTCCCGGGAATGCTTCTTCAACAATTTCTTTTTGCGAAGCCATAAAAGCGGTCGGGCTCGAGATACGGAAGGATTTTCCCAGCCGAACATTCTTATACATTTTATTTCGTTCGAATTTACCCGAGCAGATTTTTACAAAGGCAATCCGGCTGCGGTGGTTCGGATCGATGTTGGCATGAATTTTAAATACAAAACCGGTAAATCCTTCTTCCTCGGGTTTTACAACGCGCTCTTCCGTTTCGCTTGGTTGTGGTGTTGGCGCAATTTTTACAAAAGAATCAAGTAATTCCTGCACCCCAAAATTGTACAGTGCACTACCAAAAAATACCGGTGCCAGTTCGCCCGACAGGTAATCTTCGTTGTTAAATTCGGGGTAAATTCCTTCCACCAGTTCCAGTTCCTCGCGCAGTACATCGGCATCTTCGCCAATGTGGTCTTCCAGAGTAGGATCCGATATGTCTTCAAACTTAATACGCTCTTCGATTTCCTGAATATCGGGCGTAAACAATTTCAGGCTTCGGTTAAAAATATTGTAAACACCTTTAAAATCGGGACCATTGTTAATTGGCCAACTTAGCGGGCGCACTTTAATTTTTAGCTGATCCTCGATTTCATCCATCAAGGTAAACGGATCTCCCGCCGGGCGGTCCATTTTATTTACAAAAACGATAACCGGCGTTTTGCGCATCCGGCAAACATTCATCAGTTTTTCGGTTTGCGGCTCTACACCTTTTGCTGCATCAATAACGATAATTACGCTGTCGACCGCGGTAAGTGTACGGAAAGTATCTTCCTGGAAATCCTGGTGACCGGGAGTATCCAGAATGTTTACCTTGTAACCGTTGTACTCGAAACCCATTACCGAAGTAGCCACAGAAATACCACGCTGGCGCTCGATTTCCATAAAATCGGAAGTAGCACCTTTTTTAATTTTGTTGCTTTTTACAGCACCTGCCACACGAATTGCTCCACCAAAAAGAAGTAGTTTCTCGGTTAAGGTGGTTTTTCCGGCATCCGGGTGACTCACAATTCCAAAAGTGCGACGACGTTGTATCTCTTTTAAAAAACTCATTTGCTATCGTATATGTAATGCGGGCGCAAAAATAGAAAAGATATTTTAATTCATCTTATAAAACAGAAAGAGCTGTTTGGTGTTAATTCTAAAACGGAAAAAGTAGCAGCTACATGATAGTTATAAATATCGATGAACTGAAATTTGAAGCCTACAAAAACGATTTGGTGAAATTATACATCGATTCATTTTCGGCAGGCAAAAGTTTTCAGTATCATTCCGAAGAAGAAACTGCAGCCTACCTTCAGTCTATCTTTGATGTTGGATACGGAATTCTTGCTCTCGAGGAGAATGAACTGGCTGGGGCAATTTTGCTCACACCTTTAAGTTTTGATCCTTTACTGCCGGAAGAAATTGCACACGATTTTGATGTGACACGCTCGGTTTACGTGGCGGAAATGATGGTGAAAAAATCAAAACAAGGGCAGGGGATTGGTAAAAAGTTACTGACCTTTTTTCTTGAAGAAGCAGATAGGAACCAATTTGACCATGCTTTTATAAGAGTATGGAAAGAAAACAAAGCTGCTCTTGGTTTGTACAAAAAATTGGGATTCGGGCCTTGTACAACAATCGTTCAGCCCAAATTACTTGCCGATAAAAGTGGAACTTTTGATTTTGAAAAGATCTATCTGCACCAAAAGCTCAGTTGATTTTTTGGTTGAATATTTATCAATAACTTAAACAATTTTGACCTTTAATTTGCTTTAACCTGATTGTATTCGTTTTATTTTGAATACCAATTTACTCAAGTACATAATGATATGAACAGTTTGATAGCCCATACAACCGATCTGATATACGGAGATGCTGATCAAAAAAAGGCAGAAATCCGCGATTATTTTTTGAAAACATATACCCTCGATGAAAAACTTTATGAACACCTGAAAAACGATAAAGCCTTTTATCGACGGGCCGATCCGCTGCGGCATCCGCTTATATTTTATTACGGACATACCGCTGTGTTTTTTATCAATAAACTGGTGCTGGCAAAAATTCTGGATCATCGTATCAACTCCCATTTCGAATCCGTTTTTGCAATTGGAGTTGATGAAATGAGTTGGGACGACTTAAACGAATCGAATTATGATTGGCCTACCGTAAAGGATGTTTTTGAATACCGCCAGAAAGTAAAAGAAGTGGTGTTAGATATAATCGATTCAACTCCGCTGACTTTACCGATCGGCTGGGAGAATCCTTTTTGGATTATTATGATGGGGATTGAGCACGAGCGCATTCATATTGAAACATCTTCGGTGCTGATTAGGCAATTACCGCTGGAATTTTTAAAGCCGAATGTTTTCGACGTGCCGTGCAATGAATCGGGCGATGCGCCAGAGAACCGCATGTTAAACATTGAAGGAGGAGAAGTGGTAATTGGGAAACCTTACGATCATCGATTTTATGGTTGGGATGTGGAATATGGCGAGCATCAGGTTGAGGTTGATGCTTTTAAAGCTTCGGAATCCCTTATTTCGAACGGTGAGTTTCTTGAATTTATAGAGGATGGCGGTTACAAAACAGAGGAATACTGGACTGAAGAAGGCTGGAGTTGGTGTCAGTATCAGGAAGTAGAATTTCCGTTGTTTTGGCGAAAAGTTGCTGATAAATATTTTCTCCGGCTTTTTGATCAGGAAATTGAAATGCCCTGGAACTGGCCGGTTGAACTGAATTACCTGGAAGCAAAAGCGTTTGCCAACTGGAAAACAAAACAAACAGGTAAAACTTATCGTTTGCCAACCGAAGCGGAATGGTATCGACTGGCAGAGCAAAACGGCATAAATGATGCTAATTTTGCAACTGTTCAGGCAAATATTGGTTTGGAACAGTTTGTATCGCCATGCCCGGTAAATCAATTTAAACAAGGTGAATTCTTTGATATCATCGGAAATGTGTGGCAGTGGACGGAAACACATGTTACCGGTTATCCCGGTTTTAAAGTGCACCCTTTGTACGACGATTTTTCAACGCCAACTTTCGACGGAAAGCACAATGTCATTAAAGGAGGTTCGTGGATTTCAACCGGAAACGAGGCTACCTGGCATGCACGTTATGCCTTTCGCAGGCATTTTTATCAACATGCTGGATTTCGTTTGGTGGAATCTGAAAATCCATTGATTATCAGAAACGAGTCGTACGAAACAGATTCGGAAGTAGTGCAGTCATGCGCTTTTAATTATGGCGCACCGGTTTTGGGCTTTGATAGTTTCCCAAAAAGTATTGCCGAGATATGTAAACAATATTCCGGCGACCAAAAATCGCTAAAACTGCTCGATTTAAATTGTGATACCGGAAGAACTGTTTTCGAATTGTCCGATTCCTATAAACAAATAACCGGAATTGATTTTTCAGCGCGTTTTATACGAATGGCCATTCACATGCAGGAACAAGGATTTATTCGCTACATTACAAAAGACGAAGGCGAGTTAGTACATTATCACGATGTTCAACTGTCGGAACTTGGGCTGAATCCCAAAGATAACCTGCAGTTTATGCAGGCTGATGCCAATAATCTGAAGCCAATTTACACCGGTTATGATGTAATTCTGGCCATTAACTTATTGGAGGAACTGTATAATCCAAAACAATTTTTAGCAAGCATTCATAAGCGTGTAAACCCCAATGGAATTTTCATTTTGGGCTCAAGGTACGACTGGGAAAAGAACAACATTAAACGAGAAAACTGGCCCGGCGCATTTAAAAAAGATGGCGAGCCGGTTACCTCATTCGAAGGCATAAAGGCGCTTTTGCAGGATAATTTTGAGCTGATTTCGGAACCCGTAAATCAGTATGCAGCCTTACCGTTGTCGTCACGAGATGTTAAAGTGTCCGTGGTTGAAATCTCCGTTTGGCGAAAACATACATCCTGAATTAAAAAGTTAGCGTCGTTTCGGTTTTTTTACGGATTTAAACGAATCAGAAATATATTGCCAGTAGGCCTTGTGAAATTTCACATCGGATTTCCCGAGGATATCGTGGTAGCTTTTGGGCTCATCATCCGGATGAAAAATTTTTAATCCCATGTCTTCGTATAAAGCAGAAACTTCAGGGTGAAACTGAACGGCAAAAACATGTGGGTAAGTGCTGTGTGCAACTCCTTCAATAATTTTACCATCGGGCGATAAACAGGTAACTTCCATTCCTTTTCCCAGCTTCTCAATGGCCTGGTGGTGGCTGCTGTAAATGCGTGGTGTTGCCTTTTTCGACACTTTTATGGTTTCTCCAAAAAACGGATTGTCGGTAAATTGTATCGTGTGCAGATTAATACCCATAAAAAGCGAATCTTCCTCGATTAATTGCCAGTAGTTGCGGTGCATGTTGGCCCGGCCAATTGCAACTGTTTCTTCGGGTGTTTCGGCGTTATAAACCTCAGCAGGAATGTCCTGGATCAATGTTCCGCCGGTACCCACATTCATGGTTTGCATGCCCAGGCAGAATCCGGTTACTACATAATCCGGCCGTTCGGCAAGGAAGGGTTTAAACGATTCGTCCTGGTAGCCTCCCAGCAAGTGAAACATAAAAGTGGCTTCGTAAAAATGACGGGCAGGAGTGTAAACGCCGGATTTTGTGTTTTCCTCGCCATAAATAGCCGGTGGAATATCGGCACCACCAAAAAATATAATTCCGATTGAATTGTCGAAAACCTTTTTCAGCTGTGCGGTTACATCGTTTTCCTCGTATAAATTCGTTTCGTTCAGCTCGCCGCTAATTTCGTGCAGATAAAAGTTATTGAGCCTGTTTTTGTTGATGTAGTCTTGTGTTTTTGTGTAATCGGTTTTTTGCCCTTCGTAATAAACGCCAACAAATTTCACCTTGCTTTTATTTACCTGCAGAATGTTATTATCCGTAAGGTATTGGATGGTTTTTATACGATTAACCGTGGGGTCGCAAAGAATGATGTATTTCTTGCGGGTATTAAAATCAGTATCGAAAAAATGTTGCGCGAACGAGGTGCCTACCACCAGTAACGCAATCAAAAGTAAAAGCAGCCTTTTCATTTTTAATAAATTAATTTTTTTTGACCAGTGTTTTCATCATCAAAATTAAAAGAATAGTGCTTTAAACAATGCTATCTTTTAAGTATTTAAATAAAACATAATTTAGGCTACACACATTCTATAAACTTTGTACATTTGTCTAATCATATAAAAGAAAAAAGGTTATGAAGTTCAATTTTAAATCATCTTACCTGGTACTGGGTGCTGTTGTATTAATTGTTTTGCTGCTTTTTGGCGGCCGCATGTTTAAAATATTAAAGCCTGGTGAAAAGGCAGTGATTTTTAAACCCTACACCACCGGTTTGGATAAGGAAAATATTTTTGGTGAAGGATTCCATATCATAGCTCCATGGAACGAGTTGGAAGTGTATAATGTTAGGGAACAACAGCGCGATGAAACAATGGATGTACTGGATAAGAACGGTCTTTCGGTAAATGTGGATGTTACCGTACGTTTTAATCCGTCGTATAGTAAAATTGGATTTTTGCACGAACAGTTTGGAGTTAACTTTATAAATGTGTTGGTAATTCCCGAAGTTCGGTCATCGGTGCGTCAGGTTGCCGGTCGTTATACTGCTGAAGAAATTTACTCAACAAGAAGGGCTGAAGTCGAGCAGACTATAATCAAAGAAACAAAAAAAGTATTGAGTGAGAATTTTATCGATATGCGTGCTTTGTTAATCCGTTCGATCAATTTACCTGCTCAGATAAAAGGTGCAATTGAAAATAAGCTGCAGCAGGAACAGGAAGCACTTGCTTATGAATTCCGTTTAAAACGTGAAGAGTCGGAAGCGGAACGTAGAAGAATTGAGGCCGAAGGTATTGCCAATTATAACCGTATTATCAATGCGAGTTTAACCGATGCAATCCTAACTCAACGCGGTATTGAAGCAACTACATCATTGGCAGAATCATCCAATTCGAAAGTTATTGTAATTGGTGGCGGCAAAGATGGACTACCTATTATTTTAGGAAATAATTAGAAGATTAATAGTGTTGGATAAGCGAGCTGGTTTATACCGGCTCGTTTTGGTTACAGGAAAGTGCGCTAAAATTGATAGACCCCCTGTGGCTTATTCGGCGCTCCTGTTCCCTGCACGGGAACAATCGGAACAACGTGAAGATATGGGGGTTAACGAAGGTTCTAAAAGAGTAACAATATAAGCATGAAAAAAATCAAAAATCCCTGGAAAGATCCTAAGAACATTGGCGAATACAATTGTTTTGCCTGTTCGCCATATAACAGTGCGGGCCTCCAGCTCGAATTTTGGGAAGATGGTGACGAGATTATCACAAAATGGAAGCCGGAGCGCAGTTACGAAGGCTGGATTGGTGTCTTACACGGTGGAATTCAGGCTACTTTACTCGACGAAATTGGCGGTTGGGTGGTAATGTTAAAACTCAAAACTGCCGGCGTTACCAGCGATATGCAGGTGAGTTATTTAAAACCGGTGAAAGTTTCAAAAGGCGAAGTAACCATAAAAGGAAAACTGGTGTTACACGAAGGGCGGACGGCGAAAATAAGCGCATCACTATACGACGGTGCCGGCGAAGAGTGTGCAAAAGCAGAACTTGCGTACTTCGTTTTTCCTGAAAAAATAGCAAAAGCACGTTATCAATACCCCGGAATTGAGGCATTTTACGATTAATTGATCTGCAGCCCCTGCTTTGCAGAAAAGATGAAATAATATGGAAATAGATTATTCTTCTTCGTCGTCGAATTCGGAAGTATAGTCTAACATATCGTCATCGTCATCTTCATCAAACTCGTCGTAAATCGAATATTTATGTTTTGAACTTTTTTCACGGGAACCTCCGTGTTTTTTTTGTTTTCGGTCGAATTTGTCCAATTCTGAGTTACGGGTTTTGTTCACTTTCTTTTTCATCACGTCAGCAAACCAATGTAATTAAATATAAAACTGTTATAATAATTAAATTTACGTAGGCAAAATAGAAAAAAAATAAATAAAACAATTCATTCGTTTATTATTTTTACCAAATTGTGCTTTTATACGAAATTGTTTGTAATATGTTATCAATGAGTAGATTAAAAAACTTTGTATTGTTAATAACCTGTGGAATGTGCTGGATAGGTACCTTCGCACAGGAAAGTAAGCGTTCAGACAAGCTGTTTGAAGAGGCCAGAAGGTACTATGTGGAAGACAGTTATCCGGCAGCAATTGAGGCAGCAGATAAGATTTTACAGAAGGATCCGGGGTACGCACCAGCGCATCTTCTTTTGGCCGAAATTTATAAAGATATAGACTCATCGCGGCTGGAAATAAAACACTTAACAAAAGCCGTAGAACTGGATGATAATCCGCTTATCGATTTCAGACTTGGAGAAGCTTTTTACAAACTGGGAATGTATTCTGAAGCACTCAGTTTCTATGAAAAATACACGGAAAACAAGAATATCCCGGAGAAACGACAGTTTCTTTTGGCCTGTAAAATAGCCAGTTGTCGTTTTGCACTGAACAGCATTGAGAATCCCGTGGCGTTTGAACCCACTAATTTGGGCGATGAAATAAACACCGCCAATGATGAGTATTGGCCTACACCTTCACTAGATGGAAAACATTTGGTGTTTACCCGTTTGATGAAAGACGGTGGCCGGCCACAGGAAGATTTTTTTATGGCCGAGATCGATTCGTTTAACTGGGACAACGCCGTGCCGATGAGCGAAGTAAATACCAGTGATAATGAAGGGGCACAAACGTTATCAGCCGATGCAAAAATACTGTTCTTTACAGCCTGTAACCGTGAAGACGGATTGGGCAGCTGCGACATTTATTTCTCCCGCTTGGTTGAAGGCAAATGGACAGAGCCGCAAAATGCCGGAGCTCCATTAAACTCTTCGTCGTGGGAGGGACAACCTTCGCTAACGTCGGATAATCGTTACCTTTATTTTTCGAGTAACCGGCCCGGAGGAAAGGGGCAGAAAGATATCTGGCGAATTGCTTTTAACGGATTTTCGGCTGAAGGAAAACCGCAATGGGGAAAGCCGGAAAACATGGAGGCACTAAATACCTCAGGCGACGAAATTTCACCGTTTATTCATGCCAATAACCATAACTTTTACTTTGCTTCTGATACACACGTTGGCATGGGGGGACTTGACCTGTTTACCGCTGAAATTAACGAAAATGGGCAGGTGGAGAATCTGAAAAATATGGGTTATCCGATAAATACCTATAAAGATGATATGGGCTTGACTATCAGTTCGATTGGTGATATTGCTTATTTTTCGTCTGCCAGAGAATCGGATAACGGGCTTGATATTTTTTCGTTTAACCTCGATCGTGGTTTGCAACCGCGACCAGTTACTTACATCAAAGCAAAAGTTACAAACAAGACAACCACACAGCCGGTTATGGCCGATATCGAACTGGTTAACCTGAATTCGGCTGTAAGTGAGCCACGTATTGAAAAGGCCGACGAAAACGGACAGATAATGCTGGCATTGCCGGTTGGACGCAATTATGCATTTAATGTTTCGGAAGATGGGTTTATGTTCTATTCGCAATCGATGCGCCTGGCGGATGAGAATTCATTAACCGATCCGTTTATTCTGAACATTGAATTGGAGCCAATAGAAGTTGGCGCCGAAATGGATCTTCACAATATTTATTATGAAACCGACTCATTTGCTATTCTTTCTGAGTCGGAGCCTGAACTTCAGAAACTGGTTGACTTTTTGAAAAACAACAGTGGTTTAAAAGTCGAGATTCAGGGACATACCGATAGTTCGGGTAATCCGGAAAGTAACCTTGAGCTTTCAAAATTAAGGGCAAAATCGGTGGTGGATTACCTCGTGGAAAATGGTATTCCAGGCGGTCGTTTGCAATCGGAAGGTTATGGCGATACAAAACCTGTAGCTACCAACGAAACGGTTGACGGACGTCGCTTAAATCGTAGAACAACGATTAAGATTATTGCCAAATAAAGTTTTTTGGATCCTAACTTTGTTAGTTGTTTCATTTGTCTAATTTTATGGTGAAAACCAAAGATTTGATAAATGAAACAGCTGCTTTGTACCGCATTCGTATTGGTGTGTATTGTTTTTACCGCATCCTCACAAGAAAATTATCTCAATCAGTGGCCATCGTTTCGGGGGCCGTTTGCTAAAGGTTTTGTTGAAAATGCAAAAACGGTTAGTAGCTGGAATATTGAAACCGGAGATAATGTTCTCTGGAAAGCTCCGATACCCGGCCTGGGACATTCCAGCCCAATAATTTGGGACGACAAGATTTTTATTTCCACAGCAATAAGCAGTTCGGGCGATAATGAGGTGAAAATCGGATTATACGGCGATGGCGATGCCGTGGAAGATGAGTCGTTACATGAATTTAAATTGTATTGCCTCGATAAAAATTCGGGTGAGATCGTTTGGGAAAAACTGGCCACTAAACGTGTTCCCAAAGTAAAACGTCATACAAAAGCATCGCATGCCGACGGTACACCGGCAACCGATGGAAAGCATGTGATTGTATTCTTTGGCTCAAACGGGCTGTTCTGTTACACCATGGATGGCGAACTGGCCTGGCAAAAGGAATTCGACAAAATGAACGCAGGACCCTACAATGCGCCCGAGCTGGAATGGGGATTTTCAAGTTCACCAATTATTTATAACGACAGAGTCATCATTCAATGTGATTATTTAGGCAATTGTTTTTTGGCTGCCTACGATGTAAATACAGGGGAAGAAATTTGGAAGACACCCCGCGAGGAAGTTTCAACCTGGAGTTCTCCAACTGTTTTTGAGAAAGATGGAAAAACACAGGTGGTAGTGAACGGCTGGAAACATATGGGTGGTTACGATTTTGAAACCGGCGAAGAGATCTGGCAAATGAGCGGTGGGGGTGACGTTCCCACGCCGACACCTGTAATTGCCAACGATTTGGTATTTATTAATAATGCACACGGCAGGTATTCGCCAATTTATGCGGTAAAAACCGATGCCACCGGCGACATAACACTCGGGGAAGATGAAACGGAGAACGAAAGCATCGTCTGGAGTATAAAACGTGGTGGCGCGTATATGCAGACTCCTCTTATTTATGACGGTTATTTATACAACCTGCAGGGAAATGGTTCGCTAAGTGTGTTTAAAGCAAGCACCGGCGAGTTGATGTATAAAGAGAGCCTTGGATCGGTAGGAGGATTTACGGCGTCGGGAGTGGCAGCAAACGGACAGGTGTATCTGTGTTCCGAGCAAGGTGATGTATTTGTTGTAAAGGCCGGCCCTGAGTTTGAAATTTTGGAGCACAATAAAATGAATGATGTGCTTATGGCTTCACCGGCGATAAATGGCGATGTTTTGTATTTCAGAACACAGAAATCAGTAATCGCCATAGGAAAAAAATAGCAGGCATTTCTTCTGCGAAATAGTTTAAGGTGTGTTATTTCCGGTGAGACCAATTAAAATACTGATATAGAAATTCCGCGGATTACCCGGATAATAATAGCGGGGAGGATTGCCGCCAAACGATGGAGCATTAACGGCCAGCATTGAGGCATAATGAATATCAAAAATATTTTGAATGCCTCCGCGTATATCAAATTTAAAGTTATCCTTTTTCCCCTCGTACCTGATTTCGGCATTCGTTACTCCAAAGGCATCCGAAAAAGTGGAATTGGCATCGTCAGCAGGCATTTCTCCGTTGTAACGATACCAGCCGTTTATTGATATATTTTTGATGGGTATCAGCGTGGAGCCAATAGTTAAAGTTTCTTTTGCCGTTCCGGGAAGAAGATTGCCGGAATAATCGTTTCCAAGATTCACAAAATCGTTAAAATGATAGTTGGCCAATGTGGCACTTCCGTAAAGGGTTAACAAGGGATTTCGTTTGTGCGTAATGGTTACCCAGGTGAATTCGGTTTCAAAACCCGGATGCACAGATTGTCCGGCATTAACCCCCACATAAGCATCTTCGCCGGTGCGGTGTGCAACAAGCAGGTTGTCGATATAAATGCGGTAGTAGCTTGCCGACAGTTTAAAACGGTTGGTAATTTGGGTTCTGAATCCTGTTTCAAAACTCCATCCCGATTCCGGTTTTATATCGGGATTGATGCTACCTTCAGGCATCAAAGTCTCTTCGAATGAAGGCGTTGAAAATCCATGACTGATATTTGCAAAAACAGAATTCTCATGATTCAAAAGAAAGTTAACTCCCAAACGAGGCGACAAAACCGGTTTGTAATTTCGGTTGCCCGACTGGTCGCCGTTTTCAGTATAATGATCGATGTATTTAAAACGCGTGAGGTTTCCGTTTAATCCGGCTGAAATAAATACGCGTTCTTTAATGTTCGATTCCAACTGAACAAAGAGATTTTCGTATTGCCGCTTTTCCCTGTTGTCAGAAAGTAACTGGTCGTTATCATTGTCAAAAGTCTGCCAGTCGTAGGTTTCGCGGAACATTTCAACTCCGCTTGTCAAAACCAGGCGAAACTCTTCGGTGGCAATAACTTTTTGAATGTAAGCGCGCCAGCCAATATAATCCGATGATTCTTTCAGGCGGTTAAAAGGGCGCAGTTCATCAAGATCGCGGATACTTCCGAAAACGCCAACCGATATTTTCCCGTCGTTAAGCGTAAAACGGTTAAACGAAGCGCCAAACTGCGAGTTGGTATACTCTTCAAACCCTTTTACCGAAGCCCAGTTTTGTGCAGCACTTTCCGGATTGTTCTTATAGGTATCCAAATCCAGCGAGCTAGGAATATACCCTTTCATTTTTGTGGCTTTTAACAGGAACTGAAGGTTTGATTTTTCTGAGAAATTGTAAATCGAATTAATAAGCAGGTTGCCCCGGGTCGTCGAATTATTTTCGCGGTAACCATCGCTTGATAGCAATGCTCCAAGTGTGTAGATCTGTAATTTATTGGCAGTAACTCCGGCCGATAGCGTGTTTTTAAACGTTCCGAATGATGCAATTGTAGTTTTGTTCTGAACAAAATCCTTCACCACCGTTTTTGGATGAAAGAGCAACACGCCGGCAAGCCCGGCCCCGTATAAGCTTGATGAAGGCCCTTTGATGATTTCAACGCGTTGGATAGCCGAGTTTTCAAGATCTTCCAGAACGGTTTCCCCATCGCCGGTAGTAAGTGGTATTTCTCCAAAATAAGCCTTTATTTTATTGGTGCCGTATGGTGTGCGCGAGCCAATTCCGCGAATGGTTAAACGGTTGGTGTTAAATGTGCCGTGGTGCATTAAAATGCCAGGGATGCGGTTTAAAGCATCGATGGGGGTGAGTGCATCGCCCGATTCCAGTTGCTCGGGTTGCAGCAAATTTACGGGAGCCGGTGTATTAAAAATATTGTACGGCGAACGAAATGCGGTAATGGTAATTTCTTCTATCTGATCACTTAGCGGGGTTGTATCCTGCCGCGTAAATGGTAATTGTGCCATTAAATTACCGGCTGGCAAAATTGTAAGGATAAATAGCAGAAATAGAACTGTATTCCGTTTTACTTTCATGGCAGGCTTTTTTTCTTCGCTAACCAAAGTTAATGAAAAGTAGGGAATTTTTTTTAGCGGTAAAAATGTGTAAAAACGAAAGAAAGATTTTTGTGCTTTTTCGATTCGTTTAAACGCTTACCATTTTTAGCCCTTTCAGAAAATCTGCATTAATGCTGGCGCCTAATCCGGGAGTTTCGGTAATGGTAATTTTACCTTTCTCGCCATAAAGTATACCTCCTTCAACCGGATCCTCTTCCATCATTAGCGGTGTATCAAAATCGTAATAAACAATATTCCTGGACGAAAGAGCAAAATGAGCTGCTGCAGTAAATCCCAAACGCGTTTCGAGAAAACCGCCAACCTGGATTTCCATTTTTGCGGCCTTGGCGTGTTGTACAATCTTTAGTGCTTTAAAAATACCGCCTGATTTGCTGAGTTTAATATTAATAAGGTCGCAGGCATACAGATCGATCAGTCGTTTTGCGTCGATATGATCGCAACACGTTTCGTCGGCCATTATGGGAATAGGGCTAAACCGCCTTATTTCAGGTAGCGCCATGTAATCCCAACGCGGAATCGGCTCTTCGCAATGTTGAATTTTATAAGGTGTCAGCGCTTTTAAAATATCGAGTGCTTCTTCTGTTTTCCATCCCTGGTTGGCATCTAAACGAATCGGAATTTTCGGACCAATTGTTTCGCGTATTCTTTTTATGCTTTCCACATCCTGTTCTTTCGAGTGGCCAAGCTTTACTTTTATAATCTCAAAACCGTTATCAACAATACGTTTGGCGTCGGCAGCCATTTTCTCCGGATTGGTAAGACTTACCGTGAAATCAATTTGCATTTCCTTGTTGTTTTGTCCACCAAGGAATTGGTAAAGTGGTACACCGGCCATTTGTGCTGATATGTCATACAACGCCATGTCGAAAGCACTTTTTATGCTTGAATTACCATAAATAGTTTTGTCCATTGCGTGTGTGCATGACTCAATATCTTCCGGGTTTTTTCCTTTTAAAACCTGGGCCAGATACTGACCGACAATAAAACAGGTCTCCATACTTTCTCCGTTAATGGTCATAAACGGACTACATTCGCCAAAGCCAGTAATTCCTTGGGTTGTGTGAATAATAACGATCACATTCTGGGCGTAATACATGGGGCCCAATGATATAACAAAAGGTTCTTTTAATTTGATTGGGGATTGGTAGATCTCAATCTTATCGATTAGATGTTTCATTGTAAAAGTGTAGTTTTTTACAAAGTTGATAAATCTTTTTAATGAATTTGTATGACAAATGATATAATTTATCCGTTTAACAAAAGAATTAAGATTGAAGTTGATTAGAGATCACTTGTAAAATCTGGTGATGAAGAAAAATGTTATGCTCCAAATTTCAATAAAGAATCAAGCTCCAAGCAAAAGAAATTTCCTTTTTGCCCTATCAGGCGGATTCTACTCTTTGGCTTAGCCCAAAGAGTAGACAGAAAACCCAAGGCTGCGCCCGCTTCCCTCGGAAAAGCCCTGCCTACTGGCAGGAGGTACGCGATGCCGACTAAAATTCCTGAAACTTCCCGATGCTACGATCGGGACAGGCAGTCGTACCTCCTCAAACCTACCGGCCGGCAGGCGGGCAACAGTAATTTTTTAACGCCGTCACCTCTTGTTTTCCGGCTCACCGGACGAGGCCAGGCTCTGATGTAGCTGACGCTGCATTAGTGGACGGCCTCTTTTGGTCTTAACCCGGAGTTGAAATGAAATCTTAATGAGAGCGGGAAGCTCCGAGGAATCGAGGAGATCACCCGTCCGAATTTGGGTTTTATGATAATGGAGGGTTAAGACCAAAAGGAGCCTTGATCTTTGTGCATACTATTTGGATTAAGCCAAATAGTTTGGCCGCCGGCAGGCAGAAAGAACAATCTATTTGGTGTCGTTTCACAATGAAAATCCATCGGTTTTTACAAATGATCCCTGATTCGTTTATTGAAAAAGTGGCATGATAGAAAATAAAAAAGCCCGTCAGAATTTCTGACGGGCAGGTAGTTTTGGACTATAGATTTTTTAATCTAAACTTGTTAAAAACGCATCGCGCTCTTTCAGGAATTCGGATAAACGCTCAATCGGGTCGCGTGTTATCGCAACTCTTCCCGAGCGGATAAACTGCATTACCTTAAACTGGTTTAACTCTTCGAACAGCGCTTGTGTATCTTCCTTATGACCGGTCTTTTCAATTACTACATAGTCTTTGGTAATTTCAAGAATACGGGCGCCTGCTTTACGCACGATCTTTTCGATGGTATCGCTCTCGTAAATCGGCTCGATTGGAACCTTATACAAAGCAATTTCCTGGAAAATCATTTCTTCGTTGGTGTGATAGAAAGCTTTTAATACATCGATTTGCTTTTCAATCTGGCTAACCAGTTTTATTGCCATAGCATCGGTACAGTGTATCACTATTGTAAATTTAAAAATGCCATGCAATGCTGACTCGGAAACGGTTAGACTGTCGATATTTGTTTTTCTGCGTGTGAAAACGTTTGTGATCCTGGTTAAAAGACCAATGTGGTTTTCAGAATAAACTGTAAGGATATATTCTTTTTTCATTTTTTTACTTTTTTTCGTTATTCAAGTTACGAATTTAAGGCTCTAAAATTACATCGGAAACTGATGCTCCCGTTGGAACCATCGGGAACACATTGTCTTCTTTCTCAATTTTTACCTCAAGTAAATAAGGCCCGTCATGGTCGAGCATTTTTTGAATACTTGCGTCCAGATCCTCGCGTTTTTCAACGGTGTGGCCGTTAATACCAAATCCTTTACCGATAGTAATAAAATCAGGATTATGCAATTCTGTAAATGAATAGCGTTTGTCGAAGAATAACTGCTGCCACTGACGAACCATTCCAAGGAAGTTGTTATTCAGCAACATGATTTTTACCGGCAATTTGTTTTGCGCAATTGTGCCCAGTTCCTGAATGGTCATCTGAAAACCACCGTCGCCAACCACTCCAACAACAGTACGGTCGGGGGCTCCAAGTTGCGCTCCCATCGCAGCGGGCAAACAAAATCCCATTGTTCCCAAACCTCCGGAGGTTACATTACTTCGCGATTTTTTGAATCCGAAATAACGCTGGGCGATCATTTGATGCTGACCAACATCAGTAACAAGAATAGCCTCGTTATTTGTTTTTTCAGAAACTATTCTGATGGCTTCTCCCATTGTTAGACCCGGTTTTGTTGGGTAAAGGTCTTTCTGAATAACCTTTTCGTTTTCAATAGCATCGCATTTTTTAAATTCGTTATGCCAGCTTTCGTGCGTGTTGGGATTTACATTGTCGATAAGCATTTTTAATGCTTTTTTTGCATCGCCCAATACGCTCACATCAGTTTTTACGATCTTATCAATTTCTGCCGGATCTATCTCAATGTGAATGATCTTGGCTTTTTTGGCGTATTCGCTAACCTTGCCGGTAACACGGTCGTCAAAACGCATTCCCACAGCAATAATCAGGTCGGCTTCGTTGGTGAGTTTATTCGGACCATAGTTTCCGTGCATACCCAACATACCAACATTTAATCGATGGTTGGTTGGCAGTGCAGAAAGTCCTAATAAGGTCCAGGCTGCAGGAATTCCGGTTTTTTCGATAAAAGCCTTTACTTCTTCTTCAGCATTGCTGAGAATAATTCCCTGGCCAACAAACAGTAATGGTTTTTTTGCTTCGTTTATTAAATCAGCAGCAGCTTTAATCTGGTGTGGATCAATATTGGTTTCCGGCACATAACTGCGGATTTTTTTACATTTTTCGTATTTATATTCCAGTTCGCCAAATTGTGCATCTTTAGTTACATCAATTAAAACCGGACCCGGACGACCTGTTGTGGCAATATAAAATGCCTGTGCCATTACTTCAGGAATTTCTTCCGGAGTAGTTATCTGGTAATTCCATTTGGTAACCGGTATCGACATACCCACAATGTCCGATTCCTGGAAAGCATCGGTTCCCAACAGTGGCGCGGCTACTTGTCCGGTAATACATACCAAAGGCGTTGAGTCTATCATTGCATCTGCAATTCCTGTCATCAGGTTAGTGGCACCAGGGCCTGAGGTTGCAAAAACAATTCCAGGCTTGCCGGTGACGCGGGCATAGCCCTGGGCACCGTGAATGGCTCCCTGTTCGTGGCGGGTTAAAATATGTTTTACCTCTTTGTCAAAATCATACAACGCATCGTAAACGGGCATAATTGCACCGCCAGGATAGCCAAAAATGGTATCCACCCCTTCTTCCATAAGCGACAGGATCAATGCTTGTGAACCGGTAACTTTTTTTGCTGTCATATTGTTTACTTTTTAAGGCCGGTGCTGTTTACCGGCTATCTGTTTGTTCTTTGTTTTATTCTTCTCTCAATTAATCAATTAATCTTACGGCTCCCAAATCGGCCGATGAAACGAGGCTTGCATAAGCTTTTAGTGCTTTTGATACATTGCGGACCCGCGTTGCAGGTTTCCAGGCTTTTGCTCCTTTGGCCTCTTCTTCGTCGCGGCGTTTTTGTAATTCTTCGTCAGAAATTACCAGGTTAATCGAGCGCTCGGCAATATCGATGGCAATTTTATCGTTGTTGCGAATAAGTGCAATTGCGCCGCCACCTGCTGCTTCCGGAGAAACGTGCCCGATTGACAATCCTGATGTTCCACCTGAAAAACGTCCGTCAGTAATCAGTGCACAATGTTTATCCAGCTGCATCGATTTCAGGTACGAAGTAGGGTAGAGCATTTCCTGCATTCCAGGTCCGCCTTTTGGCCCTTCGTAACGAATAACAATTACATCTCCTTTTTGAACGTCATCACCAAGAATGCCATTAACTGCATCATCCTGAGAATCGAAAACTTTTGCTGTTCCCGTGAATTTAAATATCGACGGATCAACTCCTGCAGTCTTTACAATACATCCTTTTTCGGCAATGTTACCGAAAAGAATTGCCAAACCACCGTCTTTGTTGTATGCATGTTCAAAATCGCGGATGCAGCCATTGGCACGGTCGTCGTCTAATTCTTTGTAAAAGCTTTGCTGCGATCCCATAACCAGGTTACGACCTCCGCCCGGAGCCGATTTAAAACGGTTTATGGCATCTTCGGTTACTGTCTCTCGTTTGATATCGTATTCGGCAATGGCTTCACCGAGTGTTCTTCCATCGATGCGTGAAACGTTGGTTTCCATCAAACCGCCGCGTTCCAATTCTCCTAAAATAGATAGGATTCCGCCGGCACGGTTTACATCCTGAATATGATAATGACCGTTAGGCGCCACCTTACATAAATTAGGAGTAATGCGTGAAAGTTCGTCAATATCGTTCATGGTAAAACTAACTTCTGCTTCGTGTGCAATAGCTAACAGGTGAAGAACGGTGTTTGTTGAACCCCCCATGGCAATATCCAGTTTCATGGCATTTAAAAAGGCATCGCGCGATCCAATGCTTCGCGGAAGTACAGAGTCGTCGCCTTCGAAATAGTATGCTTTTGTGGCCGCAATAATTTTTTTTGCAGCTTCTTCAAAAAGTTTTTTTCTGTTAGCGTGGGTGGCCAAAATTGTTCCGTTTCCGGGAAGTGCCAAACCAATGGCTTCGGCCAGACAGTTCATCGAGTTTGCGGTGAACATTCCCGAGCACGATCCGCAGGTAGGACAAGCATTTTCTTCCACCTGTTGTACATACGAATCCTCGATTTTGGTATCGGCAGCCATAACCATGGCGTCAACAAGGTCAAGGAATTTATCGTCAACTTCGCCGGCTTCCATCGGTCCGCCCGAAACAAATACCGCCGGAATATTCAGACGCATGGCAGCCATCATCATTCCCGGTGTAATTTTATCGCAGTTCGAGATACAAACCATTGCATCCACTTTGTGTGCATTACACATGTATTCTACACTGTCGGCAATAACGTCACGCGACGGAAGTGAATATAACATCCCATCGTGGCCCATTGCAATACCATCGTCGATAGCAATGGTGTTAAATTCAGCAGCAAAATAGCCTTCTTTTTCAATTAAACTTTTTACATACTGGCCAATTTCGTGTAAATGAACATGCCCAGGAACAAACTGAGTGAACGAGTTAACAATTGCGATCAGCGGTTTTCCGAAGTGTTCTTCTTTCATTCCGTTAGCTCTCCAAAGGCTACGTGCCCCGGCCATTCTGCGGCCCTGTGTGGTTGTGTTGCTTCGTAATGTGTTATGCATACTTTTTTGTCTTTTTCTGTCTGTTATAACATTAAAAAAGCCTTTCTCTGTTTTGAGAAAGGCTTATAAATATCTTAAGTATCTATACAAATTAATGGCCTTTCTCAGTGTTTCCAAGAATGACAACGAGTAGGACAATAATATTGATAGATAAAATTCTCATTTGTTTTTGTAATGTAGAAGCAAATGTAAAAATTATAATTTATTATCAAAACGAATTGAAATCAAAATCTCGGAATTTGAATGAATTTTAAAGATATTTGAAGATTTACTTCTGAATTGTAATTGCTTTGGCCTCAAATCTGTCAATTTTTCCCGCGTATTTGAGGATTGTATTCTGAATGATTTTATTAATTTCAGGCTTTGCAATAAACACAATCATAAAACTAACAATGAGCCTGCGGTACCATTCAATATACCTTGTCGGTTTACTATTTTTAGTCTCCTGTATGTCAACGCCAAATGGGGATATTCTGAAAAATAACGATACGGTAAAAATATATCCTGATTATAAGGATGTAACAATTCCTGTCAATATTGCTCCCCTGAATTTTTTGGTAGAAGAAGAGGGAGATGCTTATTATATGAAAATTTCGGGTGAAAAGGGAGGGGATTTAGCTGTTTCATCCCGGGATGGAGATTTCCGTATTTCTGAAAAGAAATGGGCAAAACTTCTTGCACAGAATTCCGGTGCAAAAATCAGCTATCAGCTATCAATTAAAAAAGACGATAAGTGGGTTCAATATCCGGTGTTTAGCAATATTGTTTCTGCTGAAAAAATTGATCCGTTTTTATATTACCGTTTGTTATATCCGGGTTATGAAAGCTGGACAGAATTGAGCATTGTTCAACGAAGTCTTGAAAGCTTTAAAGAAAAGGCCGTAATTAAAAATAATGTTGTTGGACAAAACTGCGTAAACTGCCATGCTTTTAATAATCAGAATGCTGATGATTTTATGTTTCACATGCGTGGTAACCTGGGTGGAACTTATTTTGTTGAAGATGGTGATTTGAAGAAGGTGAACCTGAAAACGAAGGAAATGCAAAATGGTGCTGTCTATCCACGTTGGCATCCATCAGGGAAATATGTTGCTTTTTCATCCAATAAGGTGGTTCAGCAGTTTCATTCGATGCAAAACAAAAAGATCGAGGTTTCGGATTTGAATTCTTCGCTGGTGATGTACGATATGCAAAAGAATGAAATAATGCAGGTGCCGGTTGATCCGGAAAAACAATTTATGGATACTTACCCGGAGTGGTCGCCTGATGGGCGGTATTTGTATTTCTGTCGTGCTGCCCAAATTGCTGAAAATTACGATTACCGGGATATCAAATATGATTTATACCGTGTTGCATTCAATCCTGAGCAGCGAAAATTCTCAGCACCTGAATTGGTGTACGACGCTGCGGCCATAGGAAAAAGCGTTTCCTTTCCACGGATATCACCGGCCGGAAATGTGTTGATCTTTACCTTGCACGACTATGGTTGCTTTTCGATCTGGCATAAGGAGGCGGATCTGTATTCGATTGACCTGGAGAATTTACAGGTAGAAAAATGTGGAAACAACAGCGATTTTACTGAAAGCTACCACAGTTGGTCGACAAATAGTAAATGGTTGGTATTTAGCAGCAAACGTGGCGATGGATTAACTGCACGCCCCTATATATCTTTTGTTGATGAAAACGGTGTTACAAGCAAACCCTTTGTTCTGCCGCAGGAAAATCCCGGTTTTTACAGGGAATTTGTAAAAACATTTAATATCCCTGAATTTGCCCAAACGGATGTTGAACTTACTCCGGGCGAAATCCGGGAACCTGCCGGTAAAGAAGCCATACAAGCCCAATGGGCAACTAAATAAATCAATTGAAATGAATTCTTTTCTACATAAAGCCAAAACAATAATCCACTTTCTTCCTGTTGCGTTGCTGTTTCTGTTCGTAACGTTTTTTCTGTATAGTTTTACCGACTATATTTTCTTTTATCAGGAGAAATCATCCTTGTTTCAAGTCTCTTTTTCTTTCCTGAAACAGCATCTTGATCAGCCGGGAGGCTTTTTGGTGTACCTGGGGAAGTTGCAAATTGCATTCTATTATTATCCTTTGGTTGGAGCTTTGCTTATGGGCGTTGAGATTTTCTTAATTGTTTGGTTAATCTCCCAAATCGGTAAACAGTTAGGCGTAGAAAATTTTCTGTTTGTACCATTTTTTGCGGGAGCCTTTCTTTTTTATCTGCAAACAAATTATCAGTATCAGGCAATAAACAACCTTGGGTTTTTAGTTCAGCTGCTCCTGTTTTTAGGATTCATTCATAGTAAACCAAAATATCAGTGGTGGATAGTAATTCTGCTTCCCGTCATCTATTTTCTGTTTGGCAGTTATTCTTATCTGTTGCTCGGCTTGTCGACCATTTATTTCCTATACCAAAAAAATTGGTTGAAGCTTGCGTTAAGTTGGATTGGTTTTGTGGTTTTCTTTTGGATCGGTAAAGAGTTTTTGTTTTTCTATACCACTGACTCGCTTTTGGTATTTCCGTTTTCGGTCACCGCTATCGGGGGACAGGTTGTTCTGTTTGGGTTGGCGATTTTATTATTTCTGTTCGTACCTGTATTTGCCAAAATCAGAATTGACCTAATTGAGCGGATAAAATTCAGACAGTTCAAGTTGGCCGGACTTTCTCCATACCTGATATTGGTGTTGCTCGCTGTTGCTGTATTTCAAAATATCGACGAGAAGAGTAAACACTACTTTCACGCCGAGAAATTATTTTACGAGCAAAAATATGATGAGCTGATTCGTTATAATTTTAACGAGCCCACCAGCAATAAACTAACGCTGTTTTTAAATAATGTGGCTTTGGCCGAAACCGGACGTTTGGCGGACTCGTTTTTTAAATTCAGGCAGAGTGACGATGGAAGTACGTTGTTTTTTAAGTGGCAAAATATTAATCAGTATATATGTTTGGGTGGGTATTACTATTATGCCATTGGCGTTGTAAACGAGGCGCAACGCTGGGCCTACGAATACACGGTTATTAATGGCTACACACCCGAAACACTAAAAATGCTGATAAAAACCGAACTGATTAAAGGAAATTACAAGACTGCTGAAAAATACATCTTGATTCTTGATCGATCGTTGTTTTACAAGGATGAAGCACGCCATTTCAGAAATTTTCTGAACAATGATGCGGCAGTTTGGAGCGATAAAGAATTGGGGCAAAAAAAGCAGCAGGATACCAAACTCGATTTTTTTGTAAAGAGTGATATGCCCTGGCTTAACCTGCTGCCTGTTTTAGATGCTGACTCGAAAAATCCGGTTGCATTACAATATGAACTGTCGTGGCTGATGCTTCAGAAAGATATGAAAGGAATTGTTAATTTATTGCCGGCAATGGAAAATGCGGGGTTAAAAAAGATTCCTAAAAATGTTGAGGAAGCTGTGGTAACCTACAAATTGTTGCGGGTAGGAGAGATGCCCGAACTAAAACGGCTACAAATTAATCCTCAAACCGAACAGCGTTTTCAACGATATTACCAGATTTATCAGCAAAATCAGTCGAACAAAAGACAAGCTCAAAATGCACTTCGTGAGTTTGCTGATACATACTGGTATTATGTTTTTTTCAATTAATGATTTGCCATAATTGAATTTTGTTGATTGTGATTGAAATTATTTGGATTTTAAGAGCTCATCGTTGTTTTTAAATAACAACATAAATGCAACGACCAATACAACCGAACTTAGTGTGGATATTCCCCAAATTGCATTCCAGTTATATCCGGCATCGCTTTTAAAATTAGCTATTAATTCGCTGCAAATAAAGTTTCCAACCAAAAGACCGGCTCCAAAAGTTACCAGGAAAATAAAACCTTGTGCTTGTGATCTTAATTCGGCAGGTGCTTTTTTGTCGATATAAATCTGGCCACCAACATAAAAGAATCCAAATATTAATCCGTGAATCAATATTCCGATATAATACATCCAGCTTTGGTCGATAACACTGCCTGCATAAAACGAAAAGTAGCGTAAGGTTAAGGCAACCAGACCAAAGATCATCACCTTACGTAAGCCAAACTTTTTAATGGCCGGAGGAACAAGTAGTAAAAATCCCATTTCGGCCAGCACGCCCCAGTTCATTGTAACTGAAATGTATTTGGTGTTGATGTTCAACAAAAATTCGGAAAAAAACGAGTAATACATCGAAAAAGGAATTAGCGAAAGGAAAGAGAAAACGATAAATAGAGCAAAGTTTTTATCGCGCATTAACTCAACTGTACGCAAGCCAAAAGCATCAATCAACGAACCTTTTTTGCCTTTGGCAGCAGGTGGAGTATTTGGCAAAGTAAGATTAATAAATACGGCGATTATACTTACTCCGGCGCCACAATAAAATGGAATATTCGTTCCGTCAAAATCAAGCCCCAAAAAGCGAATAAAAATTACACTGAATATACCGGATGCCACCCAGCCAATTGAGCCAAACACCCTTATTTTTGGGAATTGTTCGGATGGAATGTGTGCCATTGCAATAGAGCTGGTTAAACTCCAGCTGGGCATGTAACCCAACATGGCTATAAGTAGGAAAATAAATAGTAAATCGGGTTGGTTTGTTGTTCCGGCAAGCAATAACATTACAGCATTTAGCAAGTTTAACGAGGCCAGTACTTTTTGTCCGGGGAAAAAACGATCGGCCAGCATGCCAATAACCGGCGATACGAGACAGCCAATAGCCATTGAACTTAAAATCATCGATTTTTCGAAACTGCTAACATCGAGGTTGGTTAAATAAGCAGCCAGAGGAACCCACCAAACAGCGTACATCATGTATTGGAGGAGCATCATCAGGGACAGTTTTGTTCTAATCATGACAATAGGATTTTAGGCAATGGGCAAATGCCAATGCAAAGGTTTAAGCAATACTATTAATTTGAGAACCGTTAACCTCTTTTAGGTTCAGATAAGGTCAACTGAATGTTTGGTAAAATTCTGATTGTATTTTTCTGAAATTCAGTTATTGAAATTTGTCTTTCTTACTGTGAAAAATACGAAATGAATAAGTTGATATAAAAAGACCGGCTCAATTTGCCGGTCTTTTATATACTAACTAAACTAAACGACTAGTTGTAACCGGGATTCTGTTGCAACTGTGGTGCCTTGTTTATTTCTGTACGTGAAATTGGTAACCAGTAGTTGGCATCATTCCATGAACGTAGATCAGCATCTGATCCAGTATCATAGAACCAACGGTGGCTACCATCTTCGTAATGGTAGATTTTTATTGGGTGAACGGTTTTAATAACGTCTTCCGCAATCATCCATTTACGAATCATATACCAGCGATCGCCTTCTCCAAAGAATTCTACCTGGCGTTCGTGACGATACCACTCTCTGGCTTCGTCCTGGTCGGTAGTCATCTTGTCAGGTAATCCTGCACGGTTGCGAATCATATTCAGTGCATCCATACCTTTTTCAACTTCGTTAAGCTCGATACAAGCTTCGGCATAGTCAAGAACAACTTCTGCATAACGCATTTCTATCCATGCATTTTCGTTGTTAAAGTACTGACCAACAGTTGCTGGATCCTGGTATTTTTTAATGTAGTATCCGTTTTTGGTACCGTTCCATGCTTCAATTGGTCCCTGGCGGGTATCCACTCCTGCAGTTTGTGTACCATCTGCTGCGATGTAATAACCAGTTTGAACCAGGTTATTAGGTTCAAGAGCTGCAGCATCGGTTGGGCGTTGGATCCATGGTGCACCATCAAAAAGAATACTTGCATAAAAGCGAGGTTCTCTACCTACATATGGATTTATTTCCGGGTCGGCTGCTAACTCTGCAGCAGTTGCTTCTCTTACTTCGTTGTCGCCAGGATTATACTTATCCCAAACAAATGGAGTTCCATCTGCCATTTCAAATTCGCGAACCACCGGCTCGTTAGGGCCGTTATTTCCCCAGTTGTGATATCCACAAGGTCCCCACCATCTGTTTTGAGTGGTTCTGTTTCCTTGTGATTGTAAGTGTTGGACACCCCAAATAGCTTCATCGTTCCATTCGCCTCTTTGTGTAAAAATACTAAAGAAGTTCTCTGAATAAGCTTCAACATCGGTTTGAGTTAAAGGAGATGGAGGATCATCTGTTGATCCTGTTAAAGAGTAATCTCCGTAGTTTCCATCCATGATGGCTTTGGCAATGGTTTGTGCCTGAGTTAATAACGATTCTCTACTGTTCGATTGGAATGAAACCAACGGATCGGTAGAATAAGCACCGTGCATTAGTTCACCGGTACTCCAACTTAATATACGCGATTTTAACGCTGCAGCAGCACCTTTTGTAGCGCGTCCCTGCTCCATGTCATCTTTGGTTGGAAGACCTGCAATTGCTTTGTCAAGGTCGCCCAAAATAAATTCAAGCGTGGCATCTAATGAAGATCTTTCCATTGATAAGAAATCTTCACCTAATTCAAATGGCTGATTAACCAATACCAAACCACCGTAAGAGCGCATTAAGTTAACATAGTCGAAAGCCCGGATAAAATAAGCTTCAGCTATATAAGTTGCCAACTGTGCTTCTTCTCCTGCATTTTCAGTAGGTACATTTTGTGCATTTGCCAAAAATACATTTACGTTTTTGATATTGGAATAGAGATTCCAGGTGATCCAGTTAAAACGCCAGTTTCCAAAGTGACCCAGTTCATCGGGGCTCATACTTCCCTTTACAAAAGGATAACCACCCGGGCGGTGAATACATAAAGCCTCATCGGTAGCTCCTACGAGAAGGTCTTCTCTTAAACCTAATAACATATTGTTATCTACGCCAATAAAGTCATAACATCTGCCCAAATATGCTTTCGTTAGGTTTAAGTCTTCAAAAACAGATTCCTCGTTAAAAGCGTCAACCGCTTTTTGATCGAGAATATCGTCGCATGATGTTGTTGCAAAAATAAGCGTCAACATCAGTATTGAATATCCTAATATTTTTTTCATACTCTTCATTTTTCAATATTCATTATATTACTAAAATGTAACTTTAACACCAAGAGCCAGAGTTCTTACAGCCGGATAGTTCATTGGAGCACCAATTTCCGGGTCGAAGTTTTTCTGTGCAGCATAAAGCAGGAACAGGTTGTTTCCTGCAAAGTATACCTGAGCTCGTGAAATACCTAAATCGCCAAATACTGAGTTTGGTATGGTATAGGTAATAACGGCATTTTTCAAACGCCAATAAGCCATATTGTCCAGGTGGTAAGTACTCATATGGTTATCAAACGACCAGTATAAGTCATCGCGGTTGTAGGCTCTTGCTACATCCGTATTGGTATTTTCAGGTGTCCAACGGTCGTCGAAACTCCATTGGAAATAGTTACCTGCTTCACCACGACGTCCATCTGCGATATTCATCCGGTAATATTTCCCCTGACCTTGTGCCAAAACGGATAAGTGCCAGTTTTTGTAGTCAAGGTCTAGCGACAATCCGTAACTAACTTGCGGCATATCTGTTTGATCAATTAAAATCTGGTCGTCGCTTGTTATGCTTCCGTTACCATCTACATCGCGGAAAATAACGTCACCAGGTTTTGCTCCATCCCAGTGAGGATAAGCGTCAACAGCTGCCTGATCGGCAAAAATTCCAATGGCATCATACATTAACCAGGCTCCGTATGGGTGTCCGGTACGTTGTTGCCAGGGCACTGCTCTTTCCGGTTCATCCATAAATACCACTTCGTTGTGGTTGTACGAGAACTGGCCGGTAAGGTCAAGTCTGAGATCAGTAGAAAGGTTTTTATGGTATCCGGCTTCCAACTCGAAACCGCGGTTGTCAACTTCTGCAATATTCTCATCAGGTAATGCTAATCCTGTAAATTGTGGAACAGAAGCATCTCTTGAAGCTAAAATATCAGAACGTTTACTGTAGAAGAAATCCGCATCAAAAGAGAACATGTTATCAAGAATCTGCGATTCGAAACCCAAGTTGTAGGTAGTTTGTTTCTCCCATGTAATATTTGGGTTTGCAACTCCTTCTTGTTGTACAACTGTTTCAACCTGTTTTCCTGAGCCCATGGTTAAACCGGTTCCCAGTACATATTTATTCATATATTGGAAGGGATTACCAGGGTCCATACCCATTTTACCATACGATAATTTCAGTTTGAAATAGTTGATGGCAGATAGATTTTCTTTCCAGAAATTTTCTTCAGAGGCTCTCCATCCCAACATTAAACCAGGGAAATTACCCCAACGGCTGTCTGGTGGGAATTTTAATGAACCGTCGCGACGGAACAGTGCTTCAACCAGGTATTTGCCGGCATAGCTGTAGTTGGCACGTGCTATGAGCGATTTACGAGCATAAATCCAATTCCAGCCCCAGTTATCCTTGTCGGTATCCGAACCGGCATCGATGGTTTGTACTACGTCAGAAATATAGTATTTCCGGAAAGCACCCATTTCGTTTCTGTTTTGGTCAATCTGTTCGTAAGCACCAAACAGAGAAACTGAATGTTCACCGAAATCACGTGCATAATTAAAGTTGAAGTTTGCTAATTTACGTGTGTTTCTGCGATAGGTTTCAGCAAGTTCAGGTGCTGAGTATCCACGCAATGCCGGAGTTAAATCCATATCCACAACATAGCCTTCTGAATCATATTCTGCAGAATCCCAGTTTTCAGTGTATAAGGTCCATGGTTTACGGAATTCTTTTCTGTACCAGTTCGATACGTCATATGAATAATAACCGCTAAGGGTTAATCCTTCAATCATTGGCGGTGTAATGGTTGCCTTAAATGTAAATTGGTTGATGTAGTCTTTTTGATCATCATAACCACCCTCGAATGTAGAAGTCACAACAGGGTTGTCACCATATTCAATATCCGGTCCGGGTTTGCCGTTTGGCCAGAACGACCAGCGGGTAGGCAGCAGACGGGTTGATTGACCGTAAATATCGCCTGCACTTTTGGTCGGATACATTTTGTTATTTAAAAATCCGGCATAATCAACCGAAGTTGTTAACCAATCAGTAATCGGAAGCTCCAATTTTGCGCGCATATTATATTGCTTGTAATTGGTAGATTCCTGTTCATAAATAGCTTCTTCGTTTTTATATCCAAGAGAAACGTAATAATACATTCCATTACTTCCACCATCAATACTGAAGTTATGTTTGCTGGTAGTTGTCCAATTGGCAACAAGGTCTCCAACCCAATCACTGTTCGGGTGCTGCCATGGATCTCTTCCGCTGTAGAACAACGCGATATCCTCATCAGAATAGGTACGTTCTTTGTTTTCGTAATCCTGATATTCGCTTAACATTGTTGCATAATCACCTGCATTTGTTACTTCAGGAAGAATTGTTGGAGACATAAATCCCTGGTAGAACTGGTAATTCAATCTTGGTTTTCCTGATTTACCTTTTTTGGTAGTTACAAGAATAACACCGTTTGCCGCTGTTGAACCGTAAATTGCAGCCGATGCATCTTTCAGTACCGATACGCTTTCAATATCTACCGGGTCAACATCGCTTAGCGAACGACCTGGGATACCATCAATAACAACAAGCGGAGCAGTTAGTTCCGGGTGGTCGTTACGGTTTCCTAATGTGGTACGACCACGAACAAGAAGAGTAGCATTACTTTGGCCTGGTTCTCCGGTTGTCTGGATTCCGGTAACACCGGACATGCGGCCTGAAAGTGTGTTGGTTACGTCGGCAGCAGGAATCGCTTCAATTTGGTCTCCACTAACTGTCGATACAGAACCAACGACATTGGCTTTTTTCTGAGAGGCGTAACCTACGGCAATTACTTCTTCAAGACCGATTGCTTCAGCCTCGAGGGTTACGTCGATGGTTGTTTTGTTGCCAATGTTTATTTCCTGAGCTCTCATTCCCACGAATGAAAAAACCAGCGTTTTTGCATCAGCAGGAATACCGGTTAAATTGTAGTTACCATCTACATTGGTAACAATCCCAACGGTTGTTCCTTTAACGATTACTGATACACCCGGAAGCGGCATGCCTTCTTCATCAACAACAGTACCCGAAATGCTTTTTTCTTGCGGGCTGGCTGAGCTGCTTTTTGATTCGCCGTTATTTTCTGCCGGATAAACAATAACTTGTCGGTCGATTACCTGGTAGGCTAGATGGTGTTGTGGTAAAATTTCATCTAAAATTTCTTCAACACGTGCATCTTCAGTCGATACCGACACTTTTTGATTGTCGTTTACAACATCGTTGTTGTAAACAAACTTGAACTCGCTTTGATCAGCGATGGTTTCAAATACCTCTTTCAGGCTGGCCTTTTTCATTTTTAAATCGAACTTAACCGATTCAGAATACGTGCTGGCCTGTACACTAACAACGATCGCCAGTAACAATGCCATAGTGACACCTGCTACGCGACGAAATTTTGTTAGCCATCCCGATGAACAGGAAAGCTTAGCATAATTGCATTTTTCCATACAATAATAGTTTAGTTTGTTAAACAATAAAATTTAGTTCATTTAAATCTCCCGTTTTAAAGAGTTGATCATACTCCCGGGAAGATTTTCTGTTTTTGTTCTTAATTCATCATTTTTAATCGTGTCTTGTTTTTTTTGATTCTATAATTATTCCGTTATTATTTATTTTGTATTCAAATGTTTTGGCTACGCTTAATAATTCGAGTATCCGTTCCAGCGATTCTTCTTCAAACTCTCCTGAATATTTTAGGTTGCCGGTAACTGAGTCGGAAACAAAAATCCTTGTTTCAAAATGGCGCTCCAGTTTTTTCGAAATGCTAAACAAATCCTCATCATAAAACCGTAATATCCCATCGCGCCATTGAGCTGGTTTGCCCAAATCAGTATGCAACAATTTCATTCTGCCAGTGTTGGTGTTGTAATAAGCACGATCGCCCGGATTCAAAATGGCAGTATTGTTATTCGTGTTCGGATTTAGCTGAACCTTGCCTTCGTATAACGAAATCTCATGAATATCGTCGGTAGGGTAGGCTACAACATTAAAATGTGTTCCCAAAACTTTTGTTTTAAGGTTCGAGGTTTCGATTATAAAAGGCTTTTCGGCATCCGGAGCAACCTCAAAATAAGCTTCGCCAAACAGTGTTACTTCTCTTTTATCGCCAATAAATGGTTCGCTGGCAATTAACAACGACGAGGAGTTTAACCATACTTTGGTTCCATCGCTTAAGGTTACAGTCTTAATTTCTTTGGCTTTGCAACTGTATTGGTTTAATGTTGGAGCCTGCTTTTTTTCTATCATATAGTTAATAGAAAAGGCCATTGATACTACTAATAATACAGTAGCAGCAATTCCGATCCATTTCCAGTTGTTAGTTTTTGGACTTTCCTGATATGTAAATCCAAGCTTTTTTTCAGTTTGCTGTATTATAGAGTGTTTTTTTGCTTTTGGGAAATATTTCCTCCAGAAGGTATTAATTATGGAATAACTTCGTGCAGTGGATTTATGTTTGTCCAGCTCATTGTTAAGAAGTCCATCTTCTTCCTCGCTTATGGATTCTGTTAGTTTTTTAACAATGAGCTCGTAGGTATTGTCTTTCTTCGTCATCTTTTGTCTTTCTACCTAAAAAGACGTTTGTATTTTGTTCTATACCTAATTCAACAATAAAAAAATCAAAAAATATTATTTTGGAATGAAAATGAAAGGGGATGGCAGTTATTACACTGAGTACTTTTTACCAGATGAAGGAAAATAAACTGGCTTGTTTTAATGGCGAATTTTTTGCTTTCTTTTTCTTGTCGATGCCTAGTGTTTCTGTTATTTTTTTTAGTGCAGTTACCAGGTGATTATTTACCGTTTTTTCCGAAATATTCATTATTTCGGCAATTTCGCGGTGTTTAAAACCATTTATTTTTGCCAAAGAAAAGGCTTCTCTGCATTTCGGAGGAAGTTCTTCAATGGCTTCGTAAATTTTATTCAGCATTTCTTTTTCCAGCGTCTCCTCATCATTACTTTCTACTACGGGGAATAAAAAATCATTGTATTCGTCGATGAATACAATTTTATCATTTTTCAATTTCCGGAGATGCGACAGGCAGCTATTTTTTACAGCAATAAAAAGGTAGGACCTGATATTTTGGATAGTGGGGAGTTCTGATCTTTTATGCCATATTTTAACATAAACATCGCTTACAAGTTCTTCTGCAATTTCCTGATTGCGTACAAAACTTAATGCGTAATGAAGTAATTCATCAGAGGTGACTTCCATTAATAATTGAAAGCTTCTGGTATTTCCTTCGGCAATTAACAGTTTCGTTCTTTGATCGTTTAGCATCTAGTCTTAGCAAGTTGTGCAGCTCATTTTTTTCAGAGATACACTTTAGTTTAGTTTAATGAAAATAAAAGTAGTGAACCTTAATGTAAAAAAAAAGGATTTTATAATAAATGATTTTACTAGTTTATTGATATTGTTCTGTAGTTCCCATAAATATTAGCTTTTGGATGTTTTGCAACCGTTCGGTACTGGTAGGTAATTTTTTGGTTCTTTACCGGAAGCCTGAACATAAAGAAGTTGTTATCTATTTCCAAATTTTTTGTTTCGGTCCATTCGTTAGAATTTAGCTCATCAATAAAGTCGGGACGCGGGCGATATTGAAAGCAAACTTTAAGATTTTCCTGATCGCCCTGTTCAATAATTTTACCGTTGAATTGTATGTAGCTCGTCCCGCCGGATTGTATTATTTCGGCTTCTTCGGTAACCACTACAGGTGGAGTAAATGCAGGTTCAGCATTCGTAATTTTTAATACAAGCGGGTAGTTCCATTTATGATTATTGTATAAACGTTGTGCACGCACGCAGGAAATGTGTAAACCATCTTCTTCCTGTTTAAAAAATGTAGTGGCATTGATGTGAGGCATGTATTCAACGCGTTTTCCCGATTGCCCTAACACTTCAACTTTAGTATTTTCGGTCGTGTTAACCGATTTCAAAACAAACTCGCGACGTTCGCCACGCGGCCACTCCGGTTGTTTGGTAAGAATTGCATAAAGTGTTTTTTCTTCCGGTTTCCAGGTATACCATATATTTTCTTCGTTCGGAATAATCCAGGGTTTTGTGGCCTCAATTGCTTCGCCGTTTACAAAGTTCCAGGCGGCAATTTCTCGTAACAGGTTTTCCTGTTCTTCGGGAACCTCACCATTTGGTTTTGGCCCGATATTAAGCAGTTGGTTGCCTCCTTTTGCACGTGTTTCAACCAGTATTTCAATTAGTCGGGCACCGGTTTTATACGCTTCGTTGGCAGGTTTGTATGCCCATTGTGTTCCCATGGTTAAACAAGCTTCCCATGGATCGGTAAGCGTGGTGCCGGGCACCGTTTGTTCCGGTGTTTCCATAGCGCCGCGTGTTATTACCACATCGGGGTGAAGTTCCCACGCCACTTGTTTACATTTTTCAAGCAAAGGTCCTTCGCCTCCATCGTAAAATAGAATATCGATATCGCCATATTTAGCCATTAATTCAATGGTCTGCAATTCATTTAACTCCACATATTTTTTCATTAAATGTGGTGGAATGTCGTTAATGTTTGTGCGGCGAATTTCAAGTCCGTTTTCATGCAAAAAATGAAAATCCTCAGGCGAAAAATAGAATCCAACTGCCAACCCTGCTTCGCGTGTAGCTTCAACATATTCGTCTAACAGGTCTTTTTTATATGGAGTGTTGGTGATGTTGAAGTCGGTGGTTTCGGTGTCCCACATGCAAAAACCCGAGTGGTGTTTTGTGGTAAACACAATGTATTTCATTCCGGCAAGTTTGGCAAGAGTAGCAATTTCTTTTGCATCAAAATCTTTCGGATTAAACGTTTTTGGAAGCTCGTTAATGTAGCGGTTTAGGTAATCTTCGGACGCACCAACCATCGAGTGGCTGATTACAATTCCCAGCTGGCTGTCGAAACTAAAATGGATGAATAGGCCAAAACCAAGATCACGGAACCATTCTACACGTTCTGGTTTGTTCAGGTTTAAAGTTTCGGGGTTGGTTGTTTCTGTCGATTGTGCCCACAGAATTACAGAAAATGTTAGTAACAGAAATGTTATGCCTGACTTTATCATAGCGAGAAAGATTGATGTTTTAAGGACTGTTAAAGTACTAAAAAAATATTGGGGTACAAGTTGTAAAAATGGCCATATTTTTACAGGAAATGCAATGTTTTACTAATCAGAGGTATACGATTTTTGTGCACTGAATTACAACCAATATGATTATATAAATATTTATTTTCTATTAAAATGCTACATTTGTAATATGTAGTACATTAAACGTTTTTACCAGTTGACCAAAATTTACGAAAATGGATGAAATCTTTAGAAAAATTGGAAGTAAGCTAACTTTGAGTCAAAAAATTGAGCGAAGGATAGAGGCTGCTATCAGGGAAAAGAAACTACCTGTAGGATCCAGACTTCCGACAGAACGCGAGTTATGTGAATCGTTTGGTGTTAGCCGAACAGCATTACGCGAAGCACTGCGTCGCTTAAGTGCGCGCGGGCTTATAGAAATTACAAAGGGTAGTGGGATGACTGTTACCGGGTTAAAGATTGATGATGCCATTGAAAATCTGAACTTGTATTACGACATGCAGTTCGATCATAACCTGATTGCACAAATTATTGAAGTGCGCAGGTTGTTTGAACCCGAAATAGCCAGTCTGGCAGCCAAACAAAGAACTCAAAATGATTTAAGCGATATTCAGGATAATATTGAAGCTTTTAAAGCTTGCAATCCCGATAATATTCAAATGGAGGCCGACCTGGATAATAAATTCCATTTGCTCATTGCCAAGGCAACGCATAACCCGATCGTGCAGATTTCGATGGAACCAATTTATTCGCTTCTGCCACGCATGCGAAACCTGATTTATGCAAACGTAGAGGGAGAAAAGGATATTACACTCGAATATCACTTGAAAATATTTGATGTAATAAACAAACAGAAAAGCGATGAGGCGGCCGAATTGATGAAAGTGCATTTGCGTCGTACCATGGAGATTTACCAGAAATACCTCCATAGTTCTATTTAGGTGATTAAGATGCAGTTCCTGAAAAGTTTATTTTTAATCGGTTTGGTAATTTTTGTCTGCTCCTGTCAAAATAAAAAGGAGGAAGTGTTCGATTATCAAAGTTATTTGTCACAAGGAAAATTTAAAGAAGCTGAAACCAGGTTGAGTGAGCAACTTGCTGATGATCCTCAGAATAACCAGTTGATTATTCAGCTGGAAACCGTCCGGCGTTTACGAAAAGAGTTTCCTTACACGCGGGCGGATGTAAAAGAACAGTTGCGCGACTACTTTCCGGCTTTAACAGACGAAGATCTGAATAAGTGGGAGAATGCCAGGCAGTTGGAAATGCGCATTATAGATGGCGAAAAGCGCTATTTTTCAAGATCGGTTAGCAATTTCTTTCGTTTAAACGAAGCCGCCGGAAAGATAAAGGAGGCAAAAAACGGGAAAGCTTATGATGGTGTGGAAGATTTTCAGCAGACCGTTATTCCGCAGTGGTTCGAAAAAGCTGTTGAGCCGCGAAAGCCTTTCAGTCCGCAACGAATAAAAGTAGATTATAAGATTACACTTGATGCCAATGCTGTACCGGCAGGAGAAATTGTAAAATGCTGGTTGCCCTATCCGCGAACCGGATCGCAGCGTTTACCAAAGGTCAAATTTTTGGAAGCCAGCCAGGAGGATTATACAATTGCTCCGAATGAAACCATGCAGCGCACCGTTTATATGGAGAAAAAAGCGGTACAAGATGAGGAAACGGTCTTTCAAATCTCATATATTTTTGAAACTGCGGCGCAGTGGTTTAATATTAAACCGGAAGATGTTCAGGAATACAATAAAAACTCGGAACGTTATAAAAAATATACCGCCGAACGTTTGCCGCATATTGTGTTCAACGACCAAATAAAATCATTGGCAGAAAGCATTATTGGTAACGAAAAAAATCCGGTAGAACAGGTGGAATTGCTCTATTACTGGATAAACGATAATATTCCGTGGGCGGGTGCGCTCGAATATTCAGTTATGCCTTGTATTCCGTGTTATGTGCTGGAAAATATGCACGGCGATTGTGGTATGCAAACCTTTCTGTTTTTAAGCCTGGCACGCAGCCTCGGAATTCCGTGTAAATGGCAAAGTGGCTGGTATTTATTGCCGCAAACCAAAAACCTGCACGACTGGGCCGAGGTGTATTACGAAGGAGTTGGTTGGGTGCCGGTTGATCCCTCGTTCAAACTTATCGATTCGGAAGATGAACGTATTAAAGAGTTTTACCTGAACGGGCTGGATTGTTACCGACTGGTAGTAAACGATGATTTTGCACGTGAACTGGTTCCTCCTAAAAAGTTTTACAGAAGCGAACCTTTTGATTTTCAACGTGGAGAACTGGAATGGGAGGGTGGAAACTTGTATTTTGATACCTGGGATTATCATCTCGATTTAGAATATTTGCCGGCTACCGAAAACTAATCGGATCTTGATGTAGGTATGAATTTTTACGAGGTTATTCTTCGGAAAAACTACTAAAAAATTTATATTTGTAATATGTAATACAAATTATTCAGGGCAATGAAATTTACTCACATTATTTTTCTATTCTTTTTGGTTATGGCATCGTGTACGCAACAGCAACAATCTTCTGAACTGGAACAGCAAGTTGATCAGTTGATTGATCAGCAAATAAAAGATAAACGCTTAGAATACTGTAAGGTAAGTGTTTCTGTAAATGATGGCCAAACGGCGATAACCGGAGCTACCGTTTCGAAAACTACTTTTGATGCCTTGAAAACTTTTGCATCCGAAAAGGGATGTGATTTTTCTGTTGATTTGTTGCCTGATAACACTTTTAGCGAAAATCCGTGGGGTATTGTTACAATTTCTGTGTGTAATATCCGGAGTAACTCAAGGCATTCGGCCGAGATGTTGACGCAGGCCATTATGGGAACTCCCGTTAAGGTCTATAGGAAAGAGGATGGCTGGTATTTAATTCAAACACCCGACCGTTATTTTGGCTGGGTTGATGGTGCCGGGATTGCTACGAAAAGTAATAGCGAAATGGCCGAATGGAAAAACTTTAAGAAAGTACTATACAAAAATCAATATGGTTTTGCCTATGCCAAAGCGGATGCTAAATCTAGCATTGCAACCGATGTGGTACTTGATAACCTGCTAAGTGTGGTAGATGAGACAGCCGGTTTTTATAAAACAGTTTTGGCCGACGGGCGTGAAGCTTTTGTGAAAAAGGACGAATGTATGGGCCTTGATAATTGGTACAATAAAAGTGTTGCCGCAACAGATGTGCTGGCAACTGCCGAAAAATTTATGGGCGTTCCGTATTTGTGGGGCGGAACTTCGGCAAAAATGGTCGATTGCAGTGGTTTTGTAAAATCGGCTTATTACAATTATGGAGTAATTCTGCAACGCGATGCATCGCAGCAAACATTATACGGAGAGTTGGTTGATACACAAAATGGTTATGATACTTTGGAAGCCGGAGATCTGGTATTTTTTGGACGAAAAGCTACCGAGGATCAAGGCGAAAGCGTAACGCACGTTGGGTTGTGTTTAGGCGATCAGGAGTTTATTCATGCATCGGGAAAAGTGCGTGTAAACAGCTTGAATCGCGACAGTGAAAAATATACCGAACATTACGAAAAAGGTTTTGTGCGTGCCCGCCGTATTATTGGTAACGTTAATGGCGATGGAATTGAGTGGGTAGTCGACAACGCGTTTTTTAAACAGGTTTTACCTGAATAACATCAAGAATCAGAACACATGCAATTAAGTTTTAAACCTTTTGAGCTTCAGTTAAAACATGCTTTTACGCTGGCGACAAGTTCGCGTACAACTACGCCTGTAATGTTGGTTGAGTTGGAACACGATGGGTTAATTGGATATGGCGAAGCATCCATGCCACCTTATTTAGGCGAATCGCACGAAACAGTTGCACGCTTTTTAAATAAAGTCGATTTGTCGGGTTTTAACGATCCGTTCCGTATGGATGAAATTCTGGAATATGTGGATAAGCTGGAGCCGGGAAACCGCGCTGCCAAAGCCAGTATTGATATTGCATTGCATGATTTGGTGGGTAAAATATTGGGGCAGCCGTGGTATAAAATCTGGGGATTAAAAGCGGAAGACACACCTTACACAACCTACACCATTGGTATCGATACGCGCGAAATGATAATCGAAAAAACAAAGGAGGCCGCCGAGTTTAAAATGTTAAAGGTTAAAATGGGGCGCGATAACGACAAAGAACTGATTGAAACCATTCGATCGGTTACCGATGTGCCTTTGTGCGTGGATGTGAACCAGGGCTGGAAAGACAAACATAAAGCGCTGGAAATGATCCATTGGATGAATGAAAAGGGGATTGTTTTTGTAGAGCAGCCCATGCCAAAAGAACAGTTGGATGATATGGCCTGGCTAACGGCACACAGTCCGCTACCAACCATTGCTGATGAAGCCTTTCAACGCATTTATGATATCCCGAAATTTAAAGACGTTTACTCCGGAATAAATATTAAACTGATGAAAAGCACCGGCATGCGGGAAGCTAAAAAAATGGTAGATGTGGCGCGGGCGCTCGATATGAAAGTAATGATTGGCTGTATGACTGAAACCTCGTGTGCCGTGTCGGCGGCTGCGCAACTTTCGCCAATAGTTGATTGGGCCGACCTTGACGGCGCGTTGCTTATCTCAAACGATATTTTTAGTGGAATGAAAGTGATTGACGGAAAAGTCACGTTAAATGATCTCCCGGGAATTGGGGTAGAAAAGATTTAATTTTTCAGATTAAGGCATCAAAAAAAAGAACCGTTTAGCTGATTACTCAGCAAACGGTTCTTTTCATTTTTCGTATAGATTGAAACCTGCTCACCGCAGATGTTCGTATCTTATTTCTTATAGTTATCCAGTACCGCACGGACTGATCCGTGTAAAAGTAAAAGTCGTTTGGCTTCCTCAAACTCAATGCCCAGTTCATCAACAATCATTTTCGATCCCCGCTCAACCAGCTTTTTGTTGGTAAGTTGCATGTCTACCATTTTGTTGCCCTTCACGCGGCCAAGTTTTATCATCAATGAGGTGGTGATCATATTCAGCACCATTTTCTGCGCTGTTCCGGCTTTCATTCGTGTGCTTCCGGTTACAAACTCAGGGCCTACAATTGGTTCAATGGCGATCTTTGCCACCTTTGCAATTTCTGAGTTGGGATTACAGGTGATGCAGGCGGTCAGTAATCCATTGGTGTTACCATCTTTTAGTGCTCCAATAACATAAGGTGTTCCGCCTGACGCTGCAATTCCAACAATGGTGTCTTTGTCGTTTACATTAAACTTTTGAAGATCTTCCCAACCACCGTGAATATTATCTTCGGCGGCCTCAACTGCTTTTCGTATGGCTTTGTCGCCACCGGCAATAAGACCAATTACAACACCGTCGGGCATGCCATAGGTTGGCGGTATTTCCGATGCATCAAGAATTCCCAAACGTCCGCTGGTACCTGCGCCCAAATAAAACAAGCGACCGCCTGCTTTTATGCGGTCAACAAGTTGGCTTACTAATTTTTCGATCTGTGGAATTTCTTTTTGTACGGCAACGTGTATTTTTGCATCCTCGTTGTTAATTCCGGTTAACAGCTCTTCAACTGTCATCTGGTCGAGGTTGTCGTATAAAGATGATGATTCTGTGACCCTCATTTTTCTTCTGAATTGGTATGGAACTTTTTAAGTCCGTTAATAGGTTTATCAATAATATTTCCGATCTCTATTTTCCGGTTGAACGCGACTTCTTTAAGCAAATCTGAATAGTGGTACGCAATCGACCCCACAAAGTTTACCGTGTAGTTTTGATAGTCGTTATAGCGTTCAATATTCCTGAAAAAGAAATCGGTAAAACTTCTTTTTATCAGATTTTGAACGTAAATATGATTTTTGTTTTTGCTAAGAAATTCTGAAAATTTAGCCAGGTAGCGACTCGGGTATTCTTCGCGATAAACCGAGTTTAAAACATCTGCCACCTCAAGGTGCAGTTCACTTTCCATTTTTTGTTTCAGGTCTTCGGGTATGGCGCGTTTAAAGTAATCGTTCATAAGAAGTTTACCCAGATAGGCGCCACTTCCTTCGTCGCCCAGAATAAAACCCAGGGTAGGAACTTTGTCCACAATTTCGGAGCCATTATAAAGGCACGAATTGGTTCCGGTACCCAATATGCAGGCAATACCCGATGATTTTCCCAACAGTGCACGTGCAGCACCTAAAATATCGTCTTCAACAGCTATTGAAGCCTTTGGAAATACTCTTTTCAGAGCTTCCGAAACAACGTGGTCCGTTTTGCCTTTTATGCATCCCGCACCATAGAAATATACTTCGCTTACCTCTTCTTTTTGGTCGTTTGTGAATGTGCTTGAAAGAGTTGATGTAATTTCTTCTGTTTGCTGGAAAAAGGGGTTGATCCCGTGAGTGCTAATTATATACTCTTTTTCAGGACTCATAAACAACCAATCGGTTTTTGATGAGCCACTGTCTGCTATTACAATCATTCTGATACTATTGGTTTATTTTCAGAAATTTTCAATCGCAAATGTACAAAATCTTTTTTGAATTGGTAATATGTAATACAAATTTTGCCTACATTTGTTGCCATAATCTTAGTCGGAAAACTATGAAGAATTTAAAACTGACTAAATCACAAACGCTTAAAGTAAGCAAGAAAATGGTAAAATTCCTGTTTTTCTTGTTCATAATTCTCTTTTATACTTCTGTAAGTGCTCAGCAACAGGCATCGCTGAAAGAGCAGCTAAATCAAGCGCTAACTCAAAAAAGCAGTACTGCTTTTTACGTGGGTAACGAAAACTACCTTAACGGAAAAAGGGTGGCACTTGACACTGCGTATTTTTCACCGGGCAACGATACGTTGTTTCTCTATTTTAATAAAGCACTGGCTGAAATGCCTTTTCGGGAAAACAGTTTGTCGCATGTTCGCGACTCCATTCGAAATGTTTTGCCCGATTCGTTAAAAGAGATCCCTTTGAAAATTTGGGCTAATCAATTGCCTTTGTACGAGCTGGTGCCTAATTATTACAGAAACGAAATTTCTGTAGATAGAAACAGGTTAACACCGGCAAGCCGAAGTCGAAAAAATGTGGTTCAAAAGATCCGGCCATTCGAAATTCCGGAAGGGTTGGCCGGAGCAAATATTGCTTTGTGGAATAGTCATGGCTGGTATTATGAACCTGCCCGCGATCGTTGGGAATGGCAGCGGGCACGATTGTTTACCAACCTCGAAGATATTTCGCCAGGTTCTTTTGTAATTCCTTTTATTATTCCAATGCTGGAAAATGCCGGTGCCAATGTTTTTAATGCGCGTGAGCGCGACTGGCAGATCAATGAAGTGGTGGTTGATAATGATCAATCGACCGGGAAAAGCAAATTCAAAAAACCGCGTAAACGCAACAATGAGGATAAAGGATTTGCTTATTCTGAGTTGATACAAGGAACCACAAATCCTTTTCTGGAAGGAACAGTAATTCGTTTCGAAGGCAGAAATAAACCAAATGTTGCCACCTATATTCCTGATTTCCCCGCAGCGGGAGAATACGGTGTATATGTTTCGTATGCAAAAGGCGACGGGCCGGTTACTTATCGTGTAACACATTCGGGGGGAGTAAGCGACTTTTTAGTTGACCAACGAATGGGATACGGAACCTGGATTTATCTGGATAAGTTCTATTTCAATGCGGGAAAAGATAAAAAGGCTGCCAAAGTAGAATTGATCGCACCGGAAGGTGAAGGAAAAACGTTCTCGGCTGATGCTGTACGTTTTGGCGGAGGAATGGGAAACATTGTTCGCAACGGAAAAGCCGGCGGGCTTGCCCGTTTTTACGAAGGTGCCCGTTACAACCTGCAATATTCAGGCGCACCCGACACGCTGGTGTGGAACTTATATAACGGTGAAGATGATTATAAGGATGATTATATGAGTCGAGGTGAATGGGTAGACTGGTTAATAGGAGCACCGTTTGGCCCAACCAAAAACCGGATGGCTCCGGGATTGGAAATTCCAATAGATCTGGCTTTTGCATTTCATACCGATGCCGGAATTTTACCCGATAACCAGATTGTAGGAACATTGGGTATTTATTCAACCGACAGAGATACTTCTGTTTTTCCTGATGGACAATCGAAATACGCCTCGCGCGATTTGACCGATCTGATACAGACGCAGATTGTAAGCGATATAAATGCCGTGTATAAGAGCAACTGGACACGCCGCGGAATGTGGAACTCGCAATACAGCGAGGCTTACCGTCCACAGGTGCCAACCATGCTGTTGGAGTTATTGTCGCATCAAAACCTGGAGGACGCAAAATATGTGCTGAATCCAAAATTTCGTTTTGATGTTTCGCGTGCCATTTATAAAGGAATGTTACGTTTTATAACATCGCAAAATGGGCAGGATTACGTGGTGCAGCCTTTGCCGGTTGATCATTTAAATGCTTTGTTTACTGATGGAAATGCAGTGAAATTAGCATGGAAACCGGTAATTGATGAATTGGAACCGACCGCAGTTCCTGAAAAATATATGGTTTATAAACGTATCGGCGACAACGGATTTGATAACGGAACACTGGTAGATAAACCGGAAATCATATTAACTGATCTGGAGCCCGGTAAAGTGTATGGATTTAGGGTTACAGCGGTAAATGCAGGTGGCGAAAGTTTTCCTTCAGAAACAGTAGCGGTAGGAATTGCCGAAAGCAGCAAAGGCAAAGTGTTGATCGTAAATGGTTTCGACCGTATTGATGGACCGGCCATTTTTGAGACCGATTCGCTGGCGGGTGTTTGGCGTTTCCTTGATCATGGAGTGGCTTATGGATATGAAATGTCGACTACCGGAGATCAATATGATTTTGAGCGTAAATCAGTTTGGTTAGATGATGACAGCCCCGGTTTTGGAGCGAGTTATGCCGATTTGGAAACGACCATTTTCAGAGGTAATACCTTTGATTTTTCAATGATACACGGCAAAAGTTTGTTGGCCAATGGTTATAGTTTTGTAACGTCGAGTGATGAAGCTGTAGAAGATGGCCTGGCCGATCTTAACAATTACAAGCTGGTTGATTTGCTTTTTGGAGAAGAGAAAAAAACTTTTCTGCCGGGTAACGATTCCATACCATATTTCAAAATCTACACCGAAAAAATGATAAATGCGCTTTCAGAATATGCAGAAAATGGCGGAAACATTTTTATGTCGGGGGCGTATGTTGGCACAGAAGTTCCAAAAGATAAAGCGCAAAAAGAACGGATCGGAAATCTTTTTGGATTTAAATGGCGGACAAACCATGCAGTAAAAGGCGGACAATTTTATTCCGTGAATTCAAATAGTAACTTTACAGGAGCGTTCAACACTGATTATACATTGAAGCAATACCCTGTTGAAGCACCCGATGGAATTGAGGCCTTTGATGAATATGGAAAGACGATTTTCCGATATGCAGAAAACGGAATTAGTGCCGGTGTTTATTACGAAAATAAACACAAATCGCTGGTGCTGGGATTTCCTTTTGAAAGTGTAAAAGGGCAGAATGAGCGCAATGCGTTAATGCGTGAAATACTGAAAATGTTAGAAGAATAAGAAAAAACTATAGATAATGACTAAAATTAACTGTTTCGTACCCGCCGCAGCATGGTCGCAAGTGGCGAATATGATTGGTGAATTGCAGGCCAATCCTTCAGTAAATAGAATATTTTTACCCGAAAATGTGGCCAAAGAAGCCGGTGTAAAAGCAGAAGCTTTTTCGTTTGAAACACTAACTTCTACTGCAACGGTAAAAGCTATGGCTGCTTTAGCTGAAGACGCCGATTACGTTTTATTTCTAACGAAAGTAACTGCCGTAAAACTGGGGCAATTTGCCATCGAGCGTTTGGTGGACACCGCAGAATTAACTGGTGCCGTAAAAGTGTATTCCGATTATTATGAGGTAAAAGAGGGCAAGCTGGCAACGCATCCGGTGATTGATTACCAGGAAGGTAGTTTGCGCGATGACTTTAATTTTGGTCCGCTGGTGTTGTATAAGGCCGATGCGTTAAAAAAAGCTGTACAAAATATGACACAGGATTTTGAACATGCCGGAATGTATTACCTGCGTTTAAAGGTGGCGCAGCAAGGCGAATTGTTCCGCATTCCTGAATTTTTATATACCATTGACGAGACCGATAACCGCAAAAGCGGCCAGAAAATATTTGACTATGTAGATCCGAAAAACCGGCAGGTGCAGGTTGAAATGGAGCAGGCCGCAACCGAACATTTAAAAGATGTTGGCGCCTGGTTAAGTCCTGATTTTACTCCGGTCGAGTTGAATGAAAAGGCTTTTGGAAAAAAAGCTTCGGTAATCATTCCGGTGCGAAACCGAGAAAAAACAATCGCAGATGCAATCGAGTCGGTGCTAATGCAGAAAACAGATTTCGATTTTAACCTGATCATTATTGATAATCACTCTACTGATAAAACCACTTCAATCATTAAATCTTTTGCTGAAAAAGATGAGCGTGTGGTACATATTATCCCGGTTCGTGAAGATCTTGGTATTGGCGGATGTTGGAACCTTGGTGTTCACGATTCGCGATGTGGAATGATCGCCATGCAGTTGGACAGCGACGATATTTATAAAGACGAAAATACACTGCAAAAAGTGGTTGATGTTTTTGAAGCCGAGAAATGCGCTATGGTTGTGGGAACCTATCAGCTGGTGAATTTCGATTTGGAAGAAATACCACCTGGTATTATCGACCATAAAGAGTGGACACCAGACAATGGAAAAAACAATGCTTTACGAATTAACGGTTTAGGTGCGCCGCGTGCTTTCTACACGCCGGTGCTGCGCGATGTGAAAATTCCGAATACCAGCTACGGTGAAGACTATGCTGTTGGTCTGGCTATTTCAAGAGATTACCAGATCGGCCGTATTTACGACAATCTTTACCTGTGCCGCCGCTGGGACGATAACTCGGATGCTGCGCTGGATATTGTGAAAATGAATGCACACAATACCTACAAAGACAGGATTCGTACTATTGAATTAAAAGCCCGTCAAAGGAAAAACAGAGGATAAAAATTAAGTTTCACGCAATGGAAGAAAGAAGCGCAAAGTGCGCTAAGTATTATTCCGAATCTTCATTCTTTGTGGTCTTTGCGATAATCTTAGCGAACTCTGTGTGAACAAAAAAAATGAATTCAATTTCAAAACAAATAAGACAACTCCTTTCCGATCAGAAAACAGAATGGGAACTGGCGGGAAAGAACTTCGCCGGACTGGAAAACGTGCAGATGCGCGAATTTCAGTTTGAAGGATTTTCGGTAAAAGTGCAGTTTAATCCCGGACGAATTGTTTCGTCGGCAGCCAAAGTGGATAAAAAATCGATTGAATCCCGGCCGTGTTTTTTGTGTGCCGCAAATCGTCCGGCCGAGCAGCGTGGAGTGACTTTTGGCGATTACGAGGTCTTGGTAAATCCATTCCCGATATTCCCTGAGCATTTTACCATTCCGGCTTTTGCCCACACACTTCAGCAAATAAAAGGAAACTTTGGCAACATGCTCGATCTGGCACAGGCAATGGAAGGTTTTACCTTGTTTTACAACGGACCCAAATGCGGTGCGTCGGCACCCGATCATTTTCATTTTCAGGCCGGGAACGCAGGTTTTATGCCGCTGGATGAAGGAACAGCCGCATTAAAAGAAAAATATGGTGATGATTGGGAAAAAGATGATGTGAATTACAGCGCCATAAAAGATGGACTTCGCAACTTTTTGGTGCTGGAGTCGGCCAATAAAATGGTCTTGATTAATGCATTTGCACACATCTATTCAGCGCTTGAAGATTCACAAAGTGATGAGGAACCGATGCTGAATATTCTGGCCCGATATAACGAAAACGGCTGGATAATCCTGGTATTTCCACGTGCCTTACATCGTCCGTCGCAGTATTTTGCCGAAGGTGAGGAGAATATTCTGATCAGTCCGGCTTCGGTTGATATGGGTGGTGTTTTAATTACACCACAGGAGAAGGATTTTTTGAAGATCGGGAAAGCCGATATTGAAAGTATACTAAAACAGGTTTTGTTGCCTGAAGATCAATTTGATAAGCTAATCGTAAAACTTAAACAATGAGCATTCCTAATATTCACGTTGGCATAATGAGTGCCGATAAGATCGATTTTAATTTTCAGGGAGAATACCTGCTTGTCGGAACAGATCATGTTTTGGCAGGAGAGGGATCAGTTTGTATTGAAAACGAAAAGATACAGCTCGCCGAAAAGGAAATAAGTCTGGATAAATTGTATTTCGTGCCGCTTGAAAAGGGAAAGTCGGAGTTTGAACTAAAAGACGTTACCATCGGTGTAAATTTTCACTGGGAGCAAAAGGAGGATCAGAAATTTCAAGGGGCTTTGAAATTTATCATCGAAGAGGACAAAATTACTGCTGTAAATATTCTTTCGATTGAAGACTATCTGATCAGCGTGATTTCTTCGGAAATGAGTGCAAAAAGCTCGCTAGATTTGCTAAAAGCGCACGCCATAATTTCGCGCAGCTGGTTAATTGCACAAATTGAAAAGCAGGATAAACTAACCGATGCGGGAGAAAGCTATGAAAGCACTTTTAAATCTGATGAGGAGTACATAAAATGGTACGACCGCGAAGATCACACGAATTTTCATGTTTGTGCCGACGACCATTGCCAGCGCTACCAGGGAACAACGCGTTCGCATAACCCGAATGTAGTAAAAGCTGTTAATGAAACGGCCGGCGTGGTCCTTGCATATAACGGTGTGATTTGCGATGCGCGTTTCTCGAAATGTTGCGGTGGTATTGCCGAGCTTTTCGAAAATTGCTGGGAGCCGGTAAATCATCCCTACTTAACGGCTGTGATAGATAACCCGTCAGCTCCAGAAGGTTTTGAAACAAATCTTACTGTAGAAGAAAATGCAGTTCCGTGGTTAAAAAATGCACCGGAAGCGTTTTGTAATACCGACGATGAAGAGGTGCTGAAACAGGTGCTGAACGAGTACGACTGGACAGCCAAAGATTTTTACCGCTGGACAGTGGAATACAAACAAGATGAGCTTTCTGCTTTGATCCTGAAGCGCTCAGGAAATGACTTCGGAAAGATTCTGGATATGATTCCGGTGGAACGTGGCGCTTCTGGACGATTAGTAAAACTGAAAATTGTAGGATCGAAAAAAACGCTAATCGTTGGAAAGGAGCTGGAAATCCGCAGGTGGCTGAGTGAGTCGCATTTATACAGCTCGGCATTTCTGGTGGAGAAAGAGGATGTTGTTGATGGTGTGCCCGGCAAGATTATTTTGAAGGGAGCCGGTTGGGGACACGGAGTTGGCCTTTGTCAGATCGGTGCGGCCGTAATGGGCCACAAGGGCTATAAATACGATGAAATTCTAAATCATTATTTTAAAAATATTGATCTCGAAAAACGATACTAACAATGACCAAGCGGGCGTTTCTCTCATTTGTTCTGGTGTTTGTTGCTGTATGTGTTTTTGCACAGCAGAAAGTTATTCGTATCAATCAGCTGGGGTATTTGCCTCAGTCGGTAAAGATGGCTGTTTTTCTTTCAGCAGAAGCGGAAAACGCTGAACACTTTCAGGTATTTGATGCCCTCAACGATAAACTGATTTATGAGGCAAAAGTAAAACAGGTTGATGGTACTGATTGGGGAATGAAGACCGCTTTTCGCCTTGATTTTTCTGACTTAACAAAGGTCGGAGGTTATTATCTTAAAGTTGGTGAAATCCATTCTCCGTCATTTCAAATATCCCCCGAAGTTTATGACAGAACAGCAGATTTCCTGTTAAACTACATGCGTCAGCAGCGTTGTGGTTACAATCCGTATTTGCAGGATTCCTGCCATTTGCACGATGGGATTATTGTAGATCATCCAACAAAAACGGGGCAAAAAATAGATGTGACCGGTGGCTGGCACGATGCCTCGGACTACCTGCAATACCTTATGACTTCGGCTAATGCTACTTACCAGTTGTTGTATGCTTACGAGCAAAATCCGGCGGTGTTTAAAGATGATTACCGGGAGAATGGAGAATCCGGCGCAAACGGAATTCCTGATATTCTGGATGAAGCAAAATGGGGGCTCGACTGGATGGTGAAAATGAATCCGTCGGCAGGGGAGATGTACAACCAGATTGCCGACGACAGAGATCACCGCGGGTATCGTTTGCCCAATAAAGATACGGTAAGCTATGGACTGGAGGGAACTTACCGTCCGGTGTATTTTATTTCCGGAAATCCACAAGGGCTGGCGGAGCATAAAAACCGCACCACCGGTGTTGCGTCGAGTGCAGCAAAATACGCATCATCATTTGCTTTGGGAGCGATGATGATGAAAGAGCATTACCCGGAGTTCGCCGAACAAATAGCTGCTAAAGCTGCCGAAGCTTACACGTTTGCATTGAGTGATTTGGGAGCATGTCAAACAGCTTGTAATGTGTCGCCATATTTTTACGAGGAAGCCAATTATGTAGACGACCTTGAACTGGCGGCCACAACTTTATATCAGTTAACCGGTGATGCTTACTACTTAACCGAAGCCAAAAAATGGGGTAGTGTTGAGAATGTTACACCGTGGATGTCTGCAGGTTTTGCACGCCATTACCAGTTTTACCCTTTTGTGAATATTGGGCATGTTAAGCTGGCCGAAAAGGATGAAAACTTTGCAACTTATCTGAAACTGGGATTAGCACATCTGTACGATCGCGGAAAGGATGATCCGTTCCTGAATGGCATTCCGTTTATCTGGTGCTCGAATAATTTGGTGGCGGCAGCAATTACGCAGGCCCGCGCTTACGAAGAAATTACCGGTAACCGATCGTTTGCTGAAATGGAAGCCGCTTTGCGCGACTGGCTGTTTGGTTGTAATCCGTGGGGAACAAGTATGATCTGTGGTTTACCGGCAGGTGGCGATAATCCGCAGATGCCGCATTCGTCTATCACAAAAATACTTGGTGAAACCACTTATGGTGGTTTAGTGGACGGGCCGGTTTATAATTCCATTTTTTCCGGACTTATTGGTATTGAAATTCAGCAACCCGATCCATTTGAAGCTTTTAACACAGGCAAAGCGGTATATCACGATGATATGGGCGATTATTCGTCCAACGAGCCAACCATGGACGGCACGGCAAGTCTGAGTTACTATTTGTCGTCGATGGAAAAAATGGGAGCTGCTCAGCAAAACGCGTATGAAAATGATGCACAGGGAGCTATTCGGTATATTCATCCCAAACAAAAAAATATTTACCTCGTGTTTTCGGCACACGATAAAGCTGAAGGTGCTGAGCATATTTTAAAGACATTGGATAAAAAGGATTGTAAAGCATCATTCTTTTTTACGGGCGACTTTTTGCGCGACAAACAATTTCAACCAATCATAAAGAAAGTAATAAAAGACGGGCATTATTTAGGTGCACATTCCGATAAACATCTCTTGTATTGCGACTGGACCAATCGGGATTCGTTGTTGGTTGACCGAACTACTTTTGAGCAGGATTTGAAAGAAAACTACAAGGCTTTGCAAGAATTTGGAATCAAAAGCGAAAAAACAAACTGGTTTCTGCCTCCATACGAATGGTACAATTCGGCAACGGTAAACTGGGCTTCGGCAATGGGGTTACGCACCATCAACTTTTCGCCCGGAATACGGAGCAATGCCGATTATACTACGCCCGATATGGCTAATTATATGTCTTCCGATAAAATCTTACAAAGCATTTTAAAGGTTGAGGAAGAGCAGGGCTTAAACGGCGCAATTATGCTGATTCATCCCGGAACGGAAGAAAAAAGAACAGATAAATTTTATCTTCGTTTGGAAGAACTAATAGAAACATTACAGGCAAAAGGATATCGTTTCGAACGATTGCCGTAGAACTCAACAAATAAAACCGATAAACCAAAATGGCTAAAACAAAAACTCAACGCAATCCCTGGTTTTGGATTCCCACACTTTATTTTGCAGAAGGATTACCCTACGTTATTGTAATGACCCTCTCGGTGATCATGTACAAACGATTGGGCATATCAAATACCGACATCGCTTTATACACCAGCTGGCTGTATTTGCCGTGGGTGATTAAACCGCTGTGGAGTCCGATTGTGGATTTGTTGAAAACCAAACGTTTCTGGATTGTAATTATGCAATTGGTAGTTGGTGTTGGGCTGGCGGGCGTGGCTTTTACCATTCCTGTCAGTAATTTCTTTCAATATACGCTGGCCTTTTTCTGGTTGCTGGCCTTTAGTTCGGCTACCCACGATATTGCTGCCGATGGTTTTTATATGCTGGGATTGAGTCAGGGCGATCAGTCGTTTTTTGTGGGTATCAGAAGTACCTTTTACCGTTTTGCCATGCTTACTGGGCAGGGGCTATTGGTAATTGTTGCCGGAGCTCTGGAAACTGCAACAGGTTTAGAGCCGCTTGAGGTAAATGTTACCGCCCAGAATATTGCGGTTCAGGAAATTTCGTTTAATCCTGAAAGTTATCAGCAGTTGCACGAAGCCGGCGATATTTATTTTGTTTCGGAGAAGGAAGTGAAAGTGCCCATTGGTCTGGTAATAAAAGATCAGGCGGCTGACATTAAAAGGAGGGTGGACGAATGGAACATCAACAATAACTTTTATACCAGCGAAACTCCGGTAGCAACAAAAGATGCCGGTTGGTGGACACGCAAAGTGTCAGCGCCTTTAAAAGAGACGCTAAAAGAAAAATTCAATAAAGAAACGGTTGATCGGAGTTCGGAAGTTGGCAACCTGGCCATTATCCCCATTCAGCTTTCGACAAAACCCGAAGCCGGCGAAGAGGTGGTGCTGAATTTTGGTTACGAAAAAGGCGATGCCAGCATAAAAACTGGTACAGACTTATCGTTATGTGTTTAACGACAAGAATTGGGATAAACCTGCTTTTGCCGTTGTTCAGCTCGATCCGAAACTAAAAAAAGCCACGCAGGCTACTTTTGTAGGCCGCTCAGGGAATATAAAGTTTTCGTGGTTAGTTGTTATGGCCTGTATTGCCGTTTTGTTCGTGGTCTTCTCGCTGTATCACCGTTTTGCATTGCCACATCCGGCAAGTGATGTGGCCAACAAAACCGAAGGCAAAAGTGTGATGGGCGAGTTCTTCGAAACCTTTGCTGCCTTTTTCCGCAAAAAAGAAATTGTGTCGATTATGCTGTTCCTTTTATTGTACCGACTGGCCGAATCTCAGCTGGTAAAAATGGCCTCACCGTTTTTGCTCGATGCCCGCGAAGCCGGTGGCCTGGGACTTACAACCGGCGATTTGGGTTTGGTATACGGAACCGCCGGAATGATTGCGTTAACAGTTGGCGGTATTTTAGGCGGTATTGTAGCCTCGCGCAAAGGACTAAAAGACTGGCTGTGGTGGATGGCACTGGCCATTAACCTGCCCAACCTTTGTTATTTGCTGCTGTCGTTGTTTAACCCCACATCGTTGTGGTGGATTTCGGCTGCTGTGGTGATCGAGCAGTTTGGTTACGGCTTTGGATTTACAGCTTATATGTTGTTCTCTATCTACGTTTCGGAAGGGAAGCACAAAACAGCACACTACGCTATTACAACCGGTTTTATGGCGCTGGGAATGATGATTCCGGGAATGTTAAGCGGTTGGTTACAGGAAATAATCGGCTACCAGAGTTTCTTTGTTTGGGTGATGATCTGTACGATTCCGATCTTTTTAGTACTGCCATTCGTTAAGGTTGATTCTAAGTTTGGGATTAAAGAGAAGAAGTAGTTTGTTATCAGGAAAGGGATGTCATCTCTCATTAAAAAATGCAGAGAGATGACATCCTTTTGCATCTGAAAGAAAGATTATTCGTCCTGCAAGTATTTTACTAATCCTGCGGGCTCTCTGCCCATCCTGTAAGCTAATGAGCCGTCCTGCAAGGTTTTTACTCCTGTAACGCAGGAACACGAAAAAGTGCCGCAGGACGCCAAAAAGCGGTGCAGGATTGCGAAAAAGTGTTGCAGGGCGACCAAAACCTCAGCAGGGCGCGAAAAAAGTTAGCAGGAACGCAAAAAAAAAGCCGCAGGACTGAAAATTACCTTGCAGGACGGTTATTTTTTGAAACTTTGTCAGACACCAAAGCCCGTTTTACGACAAATCCGCCGATAACAATTCTTGGAAAGCTTTTTGATTGTCTATGGTCTTTCGGGTGATACCGATTATTAAAAACATTGAGCCATCGGTTCGCAAGCTCCCAATGACTTTGTTTTTATATATCGGCATTATCCCAATTCTGAAAATTATTCGGAAATGATTTAATCATTTTCATAATTGGTATAACTTTGATAGGCTATGAACGACAAAGACCTTAAAATAAAATACGATACTATCTGTCAGCATCTGGCACAGCGGAAATTAAAACCTGCTTTCGATTTGCTGGAGAATCTGATCCGTGAAAGCGGATTGCTCATTCACCTCGACGAATGGCGCAACCTGGAGCAGAACTACAGCTATATGCTTAAATATACGGTTGAGGGAATTCAGGATCCTGAGCGCCAAAAAGTATATCGGAAGCTGATTGTTTCGGTTTTTGAGCTGTGCGACAAAATTTATGATGAGATTAGGTTGAAAATGTCGTCGTCGGTTACTTACGAGAAAAAACGCGGATTTAAACCGGCCCTTCAGTTTCATACGCTTTTAGACGAGTTGGAAGATTTTTACCTGCAGGAGCAGCTGGTTTCGCTGGTTGACGATGCCGAGGTGCAACAATCATCGAAACGAATCAGCGCCCGCGATCATCAGCAAAAAATGGTGACTTTGTTTTATTTTGTATGGTTTCAGAACGAATTAAACGATGAACACCGCGCATTTCTTAAAGCCTTTTTAAACAGCGAGCTGATCGAAAAATCGTATAAGTCATTTATCGTTTCGGCAATGCTGTTGAGTTTATTACGCTACTTCGATGAGGCTAAGTTTGCGGTACTTTTTGATGCTTACGAACACGAATTACCCGAAATCAATCAGCGCGCTATCGTTGGCTTGCTCATCGGTTTTTACCGTTACGACAGTCGTTTGGCGTATTACCCGTCGATTACCGGTCGACTGAAACTCCTGAACGAAAATCCGGAATTCAAACAAAATCTCGAGCAAATTATTATTCAGCTCATCAGAAGTAAGGAAACTGAAAAGATTCAGAAAAAGATTACTGACGAGATTTTACCGGAAATGATAAAGATAAGTCCGAACCTGAAGGACAAAATCAATCTCGACAGTTTGATGGACGACACAATGGGCGACGATGAAAATCCGGAGTGGGAAAAGATTTTTGAAGATTCGCCGGGATTGATGAATAAAATGGAGGAGTTTTCGGAGCTTCAGATGGAAGGCGCCGATGTATTTATGAGCTCGTTTGCCATGCTGAAAATGTTCCCTTTCTTTAGCGAATTTGCCAACTGGTTTATGCCGTTCTTCACCAAAAATCCTGAGATCGATTTTGTTGTTAATCGCGGAGATTCGGTTACCGATCAGTTTCTGAAAGCAATTGATGCAGCTCCGGTATTGTGTAATTCCGATAAATATTCGTTCTGCCTAAGTTTGCAAAATATTCCGGCTGAAAACCGCGAGTTTATGGCAGAAGGATTAAAAGCTGAAATGCAGCAGTTTGATGAATTACAAAACGATGAAGCTTTGACTGATCCGGGTAAAAAAGCGGCATACATTTCAAATCTTTACATCCAGGATTTGTATCGCTTTTTTAAATTACATCCGCGTAAAACTGATTTTGAAGATATTTTTAACTGGCGTTTTGATTTTCATAACAAAGAAACGCTTGGCGAAATGCTTAAAGAAGATGCCGGCATTGTTCGGAATATTGCCGAATACTATTTCACGAAAAACTATTATAACGAAGCCGCCGAAGTTTTTAATTACCTGCTGAGTGAGGAGAAAAGTGGGGAGCTGTACCAAAAGCTGGGTTACTGCTACCAAAAACTTGGCGATTTTGAACAGGCGTTGAAAGCTTATAAAAGTGCCGAGTTGTTTGAGCTGAATAAAAAGTGGAACCTGAATAAAATTGCACTGTGTTACCGCAATTTAAAACAGCCGAAAAAAGCGCTGGAATACTACCGCGAGGTGGAAGTGCTGGATGAAGAGAATCTGAATGTTCAGCTAAATATTGGTCACTGTTTGCTGGAGCTTGACCGTTTTGAGGAGGCTTTAAAAACCTATTTTAAAGTGGAATACCTGATGCCCGAAAACAAAAAGGTGTGGAAACCCATTGGCTGGTGTTCGCTGGTGGCCGGTAAATTTGAGCAGGCCGAGAAGTACTTTGCAAAACTGATTGACGATAGTCCGAACAAGCACGACCTGATGAATATGGGGCACGTGCAGTGGTGTTTGGGCAAACGAAAAGAGGCGCTTGATTATTACAAGCAGTCGATTGTAAAAACTGAATTTACCGAAAGCGAGTTTTTCGAGGTTTTCCACGAGGACCTGCATTATTTAATCGGATTGGGAATTGATAAGGATGATGTACCAATCATGCTCGATCAGCTGCGGTATTTTGTTGAAGAATAGCGGGGAGTATAGAATGATGATTAACGAATGAAGATTGAAGATTGAAAAAGGCGAACGTCTTTTTTCTTAAATCAAAAACCGATATTCGTTAATCACTATTCATCATTCAATCTATTTCATCCAGTTTTTTATCGCTTTAATATTCATCTCGTTAACGCTATTTTTTGCCCCGGATGTGTATAGGAATTCCAGTTCTTTGGCGAAGTGCGCTGTTACTTTATCGCGAACCATTTTCATGGTGGCGTTCAGCATTTTGTTTTCGGTAGTAAATGCTTCGGGTAAAATAGCAACAGATGCCGGTAGCCAGCGCTCGGGGAACTCTCCCTGGTACTTGCCGCCTTTTTTGTATTCGTTAATTTCTTTCTGAATAATTTCTATTGCTGCACTTGCTGCTTCATTGCTACCTTTTTCAATGCCATGGCGTTTAAGTTCGCGGTTTATGGCTTCCATTTCGGGCACAATCATTCCTACAGTGTATGGATTTTGGTTGTTGTAAAGCATTACCTGTTGAATATATGGCGATTGGTCAACCAGCGCCTCTTCAATGCCTTCCGGGCTGTATTTTTCACCATCGTTACCAATCAGCAAACTTTTAAAACGCCCCAAAACATAAAGAAAGTCGTCTTTGCCCATGTAACCCATATCTCCGGTGTGCAGCCAACCGTCTTTCAGACTTTCAGCAGTGGCGGTAGGATTATTCCAGTAGCCTTTCATTACGTTGTCGCCTTTAATCACAATTTCACCTTTTTCGCCGGCCGGAAGTTCGTTGCCGTTATCGTCAAGAATTTTTATCTCGAGATTTTTCACCAGTTTACCCGATGAGCCAAAAACCACGTCGTGCGGAACGTTCGATGAAATTACAGGAGCAGCCTCGGTAAGACCATAACCCTGGCAAATGGGAAGCCCCACAGCATAAAAAAAGCGTTGCAATTCAACGTCGAGCAGGGCACCTCCGCCAATAAAGAATTTCAGGTTTCCGCCAAAACCATCGCGTACTTTGGCAAACAGAATTTGATCGAAAAGCCAGTAAAGTGGTTTTAGAAAAAATCGCCAGCCTTTGCCGCGGTTGTTGCCATAACCATTGTGTGCATAAGCAACTTTTAAGGCAAACTGAAAAACTTTATACAGGAATTCTCCTTTTTTGCGAATACCCGCTTCAATGTTCTTTCTGAAAGTTTTTGAATAAGCAGGTACGCTCATCATTAGCGTTGGCTTAATCTCCTGAATGTTTTTAGGAATATTTCGAAGGGTCTCCATTGGCGAGTTGCCAATTTCAACCGATGCAATACTGGCACCTTTGTACATAAATACATACAAACAGGTGGTGTGCGCAAATGCGTGATCCCACGGCAAGATAGCCAGCGTTATCCATTCGGATTGTAAATCGAGAAGTGAATTGGACTGTACCACATTGGCCGCATAATTCAGGTGGGTAAGCATAATCCCTTTCGGATCGGCCGTGGTTCCGGAGGTGTAAGAAATGTTTGCCACATCATCCGGCTCAATTCCTTTCCAAACTTGTTCTGTTAGCTCGGTATTTTCTTTTCTGAATTTTACTCCGGCAGCTAACAATTCCTTATAATCAATATCATTTTCCCCCGGGTTCTCTTTGCCGTCAATGTATACTACTTTCTCCAGTTCCGGCAATTCATCGCGAATCTCCTCTACTTTTGCAGCATGTAGTTTTGATACAAATATGTACTTACTTCCACTGTGTTTTATACGGAAAGCCAGCTCGTTGTTTTGCAAACGAATAGAAAGGGGCACGTTAATACCACCGGCGTAAAGCATTCCGAGTTCGCTGATGATCCAGTCGTTGCGGCCATCAGCAATTAAAGCAGCCCGGTCACCTTTTTTTAAACCCAACTGAATTAATCCTGCTGCCAGGTCTAGCACCTTCTCGCGGGTTTGTTTGTAGGTAGTGGGCCGGTATTCGCCATTTGTCTTTTCCCAGAGATATGGATTATCAGGGTAGTTAGCAACAGCGGTTTCAAATAATGCAACAATGGTTTTCATAAGTTGATAATTGTATTAAAAAGATCCCGGTCAGATCTTCTATTCATATTCTCACAAAATGTTCTTATTCAAAAATAGAAAAAATACCGTTAATTGGTTTTATTCGGTGCAGATCAAAAAAAAATGCCCTTTCGGGCATTTCCTTTATTCGGTAATAAATTTATAAATCGTTTTCTGATCGTAAAGCTCTCCGGGCTTTAAAAATGTAGTTGGAAATTTTGGGTGATGTACCGAGTCGGGGTAGTGTTGTGTTTCCAATGCAATGCCAGAGAAGCTTCCGAATTTCTTTTTACCATCGATGGTAAACTCCGGAATCCAGTAGCCGGTATAAACCTGCATTCCCGGTTGGGTAGTATATACTTCTACTTGTCGTCCGCTTTTTGCTTCGCTTAGCGTTCCGGCCATAATCAGGTCGCCATCTTCATTGTCAAAAACAAAGTTGTCGTCGTAGCCCATTTCCAGTCCGCCGGCACTAATCTTTTTGGGCGAGGTAAAATCAAAAGCGGTTCCAACCACCGGAAGAATTTTACCTGTTGGAATTTGCTCCACCATATCAGTTATTTTGGTGGCATTTAATTCCAGTTCGTGATCCAAAATATTCTCTTTTCCGCCGGTTAGGTTGAAATAAGTGTGGTTTGTCAGGTTAACCACGGTTGTTTTATCTGTTTCGGCGTAATACTGAATGGCCAGGTCGTTTTCTTCGTTCAGTGTATAAATACAGGTAACTTTTAAATTGCCCGGGTAGTTTTCTTCACCGTCAACACTCAGGTAGCTCATTTTTACGCCAACTTCTTTTTCCGATTCAATAAGTTCGGCATCAAACAATTTTTTGTCGAATCCTTCCAATCCACCATGCAGATGGTTGGGGCCGTTGTTAATTGCCATTTCGTAGGTTTTGCCTTCAATTTCAAGGTGCCCTTTGGCAATGCGGTTTCCGAAACGGCCGATAATGGCTCCGAAATACGGATAGCCAGCCAAATATTCGTCGCTTTGGTAGGTTTCCAGGTTGTCGAAACCACACACAATATTATCTATCGAGCCATTTTTATTAGGCATATCAATGGCAGTTATAATGGCTCCGTAGTTGGTTATTTTAATTTTAATGGTATCGTTGCTCAGTGTAAAAAGCAGGGCTTCGCGTCCATCTTTTAACGTTCCGAATGTAGTTGCAGTTATTTTCATTTTAATCTGTTATTTTTTCTTTTTTTGAGAAGCCGGTTAATCTTCGGTCTTCAATTTTTGATTTTGTCTTCACTTAATTACCGAGTGCTATTTTACTCTTTTTTCCTGAATTTTCATCCAATTTTAGTAAAGCTGTTTACTTAATTTTAGCTTTGGTTAAAATATAGCCAATTTAAAGTTGGGAAGCAGATGATACACTTATCGTGTGGTTTACTGTGTTAACAACTGTTAGCTAATACTATTTTGAAGCAACAAAAATGCAAAAATCAACAAATTAACTGGTAGGTACTGGTGGTGTTTTAAAACATCATTTTGTAACAAAAAACTACTATTTTTGTGTAAAGCTTAACTAAATGCCAAGAAGAAGAGTAATTTCGATCAACGCCAAATCATCGGTACCAAAATATCGTCAGATAATAGATTCGGTATTAAATTCAATTGAAAAACGACATTTAAAAAAGGGAGATAAGGTCCCTTCGATAAATCAGATATGTTCAGAATTTAATCTTAGCCGCGATACGGTGATGTTTGCCTTTAACGAGTTAAAAGCAAAAGGTATATTAAAAAGTCAGCCCGGAAAAGGCTATTATATAGCCAGTACCGAAATAAAAGTTGAAGAGCGTGTTTTTGTATTGTTCGATGAGCTGAATGCCTTTAAAGAAGACCTTTACAATTCGTTGATCAGTTCGCTAAAAGGCAAGGCTACAGTAGAGGTGTATTTTCACCATTTTAACTACAAGGTATTTAAAAACCTGATAACGGAAAGTATCGGAAATTATACATCGTATTTAATTATGCCGGCTACCTTCGATAATACGGGGCATTTATTATCAAAACTGCCGCAAGACCGTGTTTATATTATCGACCGCTTAAAGCCCGAATTGTCAAAATACCCGGTGGTTTACCAGGATTTTGAACAGGATTTTTACGATGCTTTGGTAGAAGGGAAGGAGATGATTGAAAAATACCGAAAGCTGGTGTTTGTAAATCCGGGGGGAAAAGAACCTGCTGAACGATCGGAAGGATTTCGGAGGTTTTGCGAGGAAAATAATATTAGGTACGAGATCGTAAAATCGCTTACCGGCGTAAAACCTTCGTTGTGGGAAGCATACTTTCTGATATCTGACCGCGACCTGGTTGAGATGGTGAAGATTGCCAAATACTGCAAGTTTAAATTGGGAAAAAAATTCGGTATAGTTTCCTTTAACGATACCATGTTAAAAGAAGTGGTTTCAGGGGGGATTACAACCATTTCAACAGACTTTACTGAAATGGGAAAAATGCTCGCGAATATGGTTGTAACGCGCGATAAATCGCAGGTTCGAAACAAAGCCCGAATGATTGTGAGAAATAGTTTATAAATGTTAAATCTGTTGTGCAACATCTTTTTGAGGTGTTTGTAGGTGGCTTTAAAAACTATATTTGTACCCACCAGTACCTACCAGTTGGATAATAGAAATTAAAGTATATAAATCAATAACAGATTATGACTAAGATTAGCACATTAAATGAGAAAATTAACGGAGGAGATAATCCGTTATTCAAGGAGTTATACGGCAGTGATGTTGCCGAATTAAAAGTTCAGGCAGATCGTTATGCCGAGCTGATGGGGGAGTTTGAAAAAACTTTTGGAACTGATGACGTTTCATTATATAGTTCTCCGGGGCGTACAGAAATTGGCGGAAACCACACCGACCATAACTACGGACGTGTTTTAGCTGGTGCCGTAAACCTCGATAATATTGCAGTAGCTGCCAAAAACGGAACAAATACCGTGCGTATTAAATCGGCCGGTTATCCTCAGTTTGAAGTAGAGTTGAGCGATTTTCAACCTAACGAAGATGAGTTCTATACATCAACTTCGCTGGTGAAAGGTATTGCTGCCAAAATGAAAGAGAACGGATATGAGATTGGTGGTTTCGATGCCTGTATCGAAGGTCGTGTGCCAAAAGGGTCGGGTTTGAGTTCATCTGCATCATTCGAAGTGTTGATCGGTGCTATTTTTAATGAACTTTTCAACGAAGGGAAAATGGATGCTGTTGAAAATGCAATCATCGGTCAGTGGAGCGAAAACAACTATTTCGGAAAACCATGTGGTTTAATGGATCAAACAGCATGTTCGGTTGGAGGATTGATTACGATTGATTTTAAAGATCCGGCCAATCCAATTGTTAAAGAAGTTGATTTCGATTTTGTGTCAACCGGCTTTTCACTGGTAATTACCGATGTTGGTGGTGGCCACGATGATCCTGCTTCTCAAGCTGAGTATGCATCACTTCCTACTGAAATGAAATCGGTTGCTGCCGAGTTAGGCGCAAACGTTCTTCGTGAAGTTACTTTGGAGCAAATCGTAGAAAAAATTCCTGAAATCAGGGAAAAAACAGGTGATCGTGCAATTCTTCGTGCGTACCACTTCCAGGGCGACAATGCACGTGTTGTAAAACAAGTTGAAGCTTTGGAAAACAACGATTTTAAAGCTTTCCTTCAAATGGTAGTTGAGTCGGGTTACAGCTCGTACATGTACAACCAGAATATTTTTGATGTCGTTCATAAAGACGAACAGGTGGTTTCACTCGGACTTGCATTAAGCGAAATGGTGCTGAAAGGCAGCGGAGCATGGCGTGTTCACGGTGGTGGATTTGGTGGAACTATCCAGGCGTTTGTGCCACAGGAAAAACTGGATGAATACGTAGAAGTTTTAGAACATGTTTACGGAAAAGGTACTTGTCATAAATTGTTTATCCGCTCTAAAGGTTCGATAAAGCTTGACTTGTAGACCATTCTGCAAATTGGATTATGACAAAAAGATAGTGCGAAAAAAAATAGCTTAATTGTGCACTATTTCAATTGATATTTTAACTTTGAGGCCGAATATTTGACTTATCCCGATTCTTTAGTCGGGATAAGTTAGTTTTTCGACCTAAATTATAACTGACATAATAAATCAGATGAGTTTTAACATAGAAGACCATCCGCATAAAAGATATAACCCATTAAATGGCGATTGGATTCTTGTGTCGCCACACAGGGCAAAAAGGCCCTGGCAGGGACAGGTTGAAAAACCGGTTGTTGAAGAACGACCAAAATACGACCCGAATTGTTACCTCTGCGCAGGTAACGAAAGAGCCGGAGGAAAAGTTAATCCCGATTATAAAGGAACCTTTGTTTTTACCAACGATTTTAGTGCTTTACTTACGGATACTCCAAAGGGAGGTATTGATGATGGCGAACTGTTTCAGGCGCAAAGCGAAAGTGGCATTTGTAAAGTAATTTGCTTTAGCGAAGATCACAGCCTTACTATTCCTGAGATGGAAGTTGCCGATATTCGTAATGTTGTTGATTTGTGGTGTGAGCAATATGCTGAGTTGGGCGAGAATCCAACAATCAATTACGTTCAGATATTTGAGAACAAAGGCGCAATTATGGGCTGTTCAAACCCGCATCCGCATGGGCAGATCTGGTCGTCGAAAGGAATTCCTACCGAACCGGCAAAAGAAAGCAAAACACAAAAAGAATATTTCGAAAAGCATGGGAAAACCATGTTGCTTGATTATGTAAACGCAGAACTGGAAAAGAAAGAGCGTTTGCTTGATCAGAACGACTCGTTTGTGGCATTAATTCCGTTTTGGGCGGTTTGGCCATTCGAGGCAATGATTATCAGTAAACGACCGGTTCAAAGTATTCTGGAATTGACTGATAAAGAGCGAACTGATTTTGCAGATATCTACAAAAAGCTAACCGTAATGTACGATAACCTTTTTGAAACATCTTTTGCCTATTCAGCTGGTTTGCATCAGGCGCCAACCGATGGCGAAGACCATCCGGAATGGCACTTGCACATGCATTTTTACCCGCCATTATTACGCTCGGCAAGCGTTAAAAAATTTATGGTTGGTTACGAAATGCTTGGAACTCCACAACGCGATATCACTGCAGAGGGAGCTGCCAAAAGGTTACGCGATTTGCCTAAAACTCACTTTAAAAAGAATTAATTATTAATTACTTAAATCAATAAAATTATTATGGAAGCTAAAAAACAAAATTACACAGTGCCTATTATTATGATGATCCTGCTGTTTGGTATGATTGCATTCGTTACCAACCTGGCAGCTCCAATGGGTGTTGTGCTTAAATCACAATTCGGTGCAAGTAATTTTCTGGGTATGTTGGGTAATGCCGCAAACTTTATTGCCTATGCCGTGATGGGAATTCCCGGAGGTCTTCTACTTCAGAAAATTGGTTATAAAAAGACCGCTTTAATTGCAATTGCAGTTGGATTTATTGGTGTTGGAATTCAATATCTCTCAGGTCATGTAAGTGAGGGGTCTGCATTTTCTGTTTATCTGATTGGTGCTTTTGTTTCAGGTTTCTCAATGACTTTGTTAAACACTGTTGTAAACCCAATGCTTAATACGCTTGGTGGCGAAGGTAATAAAGGAAACCAGTTAATTCAGGTTGGAGGTTCATTCAACTCTGTGATGGCTACATTTACTCCTGCCTTTGTAGGTATTTTAATTGGATCGCAGGTAGCTAGTGCCCGTATTACCGACATTTTCCCTGTAATGTACATTGCGCTGGGTATTTTTGCTTTGGCTTTCTTTGTATTGCTGGCAGTTAATATTCCTGAGCCTCACGTTAGTGCAGCATCTGAATCAATCAAAAGTCTGATGGCAGGTGCTATGCAATTCCGTCATTTTATTTTCGGAGCAATCGGAATTTTTGTGTACGTTGGTATTGAAGTTGGAGTACCGGGAACATTGATTTTCTGGTTAACAGATCCGGGTGCCGCTTTTGGTATGGATGCAGGTACCGCAGGTTCTGTAGCAGGTACATACTGGTTGCTAATGCTTGCCGGCCGATTGATCGGAGCTTCTATCGGTAGTAAAGTATCGAGTAAAACGATGTTAACAGTTGCTTCATTCGTTGGTATGATATTGGTTCTTTTGGCTATTCTTCTCCCAACATCAATTGTAGTAAGTATGCCGGTATTCCAGGCGCAAGGTAGTTCATTGTCATTTGTGTTTGCACAAGTACCAATTAACGCCATGTTACTTGTTCTGGTAGGTTTGTGTACATCAATTATGTGGGGTGGTATATTTAACCTTGCTGTTGAAGGTTTGGGTAAATATGTTGCTGCTGCTTCAGGTATCTTTATGACACTTGTTGTAGGTGGTGGATTGCTTCCTTTGGTACAGAATGCTGTTGCCGATGGTATCGGATTCCAGCCTTCGTACTGGGTACCATTCCTGGGATTGGCTTACCTGTTCTTCTACGCAGTAGTTGGTAGTAAAGTAACTAAACGTGCCGAAAGCGTTAAACTTTAAAGACTATTAAAACCTCACTTGTTGGGGATTTAAATACAAATTCGGGATCATCCCGGAAAGCCATCCGTTAGCTGACGGATGGCTTTTTTTATGTCTTGGCAAAAGAAGTTTCGAAAAGTAAGGTGTTGCATACACTTTTTTTTATTTTAGCATCACTTAATCACTACTATGTACGACATTATAGGAGATGTTCATGGTTATGCGGCCCAGCTAAAAAAGCTACTGGTAGAAATGGGCTACCAGAAAACGAATGGTAGTTATTCGCATCCTACCAGAAAAGCAATTTTTGTGGGCGATTTTATCAACCGTGGGCCGGAGATCAGAAAAACAATTCGAACCATTAAGGCGATGGTTGATAACGGCAATGCATATGCTGTACTTGGTAATCATGAACTCAATGCTATTATTTATCACCTGAAAGACAAGCAGGGGAAATCAATTATTTCAAAACCGAGTAAATACTTCTTATCGCTTTTTAAAACCATCAACGAGTATTCTTCGGGATCAAAAGAACTGAACGAACAGTTGCGATGGATGCGCACTTTGCCACTTTATCTCGATTTAGGCGAAATCAGGGTGGTGCACGCCTGTTGGTGTGAGGATGCCATTAAAGTTGCCGATTCACTGTATGAAGATGGTAGAATAAGAAAGAGTGTGTTTCGCAAGGTATATAAGAAATCAAGTTCAGATGAAGCAAAAAGTGTGTGGCGGCTTACAAAAGGTGTTTACCTGAAATTACCGCCCGATATAAGGGTGATGAATAATAAAGGTGTTTCGCCTCGTTCTTTCCGGATTCGTTGGTGGGATAACCTGGAAGGAAAAACATTTAAAGAGGCATCGTTTGAAAGTAAATTTACGATGCCGTCGTATACCATTCCTCCCGAAATTGTACCCGAGACATTTCCGTACCCCGATGATGCACCGATTGTTTTCTTCGGACACTATTGTCGTGGTGCAGGGCCGTACATAATAAAACACAATGTCTGTTGCATTGATTCGTGTGTTGCAGGCACAAAATCACTTTTAGCGTATCGGTGGAGTGGTGAAAAGGAGCTAGATATGAATCATTTAGTGAAAATATAGGATTTTATTATTCCGTATTGATCTGATATTCAGACGTGTAAAGAAAAAATCAAAAAAATATTTTTTTGTATTGCAGGTAAAAAAAGAAAGTATATATTTGCATCACCTTTGCAAAGGGTACCAAGCCCGAAAAAAGGTAAAAGTTCTAATAAAAAAACGGTGGCGTAGTTCAGTTGGTTAGAATATCGGCCTGTCACGCCGAGGGTCGCGAGTTCGAGTCTCGTCGTCACCGCTTGTTTTTTTTGACAAAAAAGTTTAGAACATCAATTTTTGGTGGCGTAGTTCAGTTGGTTAGAATATCGGCCTGTCACGCCGAGGGTCGCGAGTTCGAGTCTCGTCGTCACCGCAAAAGCAGCTCAAAAGGCTGCTTTTTTTTTGATGTAATTCGTCTATATCATTTATGGAACTTTCAGATCATTTCTTCTACTTTTTTTAAACCACTTGTATTCTCTTTTATTATAATACTATTTTTCAGCTCGGGATTTATTTCTAATTCATCCAGTGTGTAAGGTTTTTGTGGAACAAGAACATCGTCGCCGGTAGCCGGTTAAAAGGGGTAAGTACATTGTCCGACTGTGTGATTCGCAGTGCTTCAACGGTTCTAATTATTTCATTCATACTTTCAAATTGAAGGTTCGTTAACAGCCTGTTATTTACTGTTTTATAAAGGAATACAGGGAGTTGTTGTATAACAGCGGGCACTTTGTTCACCAGGAGAGTAGCAATCACAGTAGTTGGCTACTCTCCCGATATGCAAATCAATATTCTTAACACGTTTTTTTTCCGTCGATATCTTTAAAATCGATGTTGTATTTTTTTGAGTCGTTCAACGTGATTGTAGCGCCTACCGGAGCCATTGTTGCTGTTATATCGTGTAGGGTAATGCTTTTAACCGGAGACAATTCTTCCGGTGTCCAATCGCTGTCATCGGTTTTATGCAGCATTGCAGTAATCATTATTTCCATTGGTGGATTCTTCTGCATCCGCTTTTTGTAGGCATAAATTACTGTGCTTTCATCAGCTTCTGCATTCCTGTTTTTATGGGTCATCCACTCCAGTTTGTCCCAGCCACTATAAATAATAAGTGCTACTTGCCGTCCTTTAATTTTTGCAGTAATAACCTGGTTTTCGTTCAGTTCAAATTGCTTCACTTCGGCTTTATTTCCACCAATATGAGGCAATCCAAAATGTCCTAAAGTAAGTTCATGTTCAAAAGCCAGGCGTGTGCGGTCAACCCTAATTACACCACCGGGGATAGTTATGTCGGCCAAATCGATGATATATCCCACGCCATTGTTGGGAGGTCGGCGCATTATAGCCTGTCGGTATAAAATCTCATTTTCAACACCATTAAAAAGCATGTTTTGCGAGTGGGTGTAGCGTTGATTTTCGCCCGGGTTGTTGTCGACAGTTAAACCGGTTAAATAAAAGTTTACGTCATCACCACGAACATCTCTTGGATCCTGACTACGAAAACTATATTCCATTGATGTTCCACCTTGTGGGTTTTGATCTTCCCATGGGAAATGAGTATTGTAAGTGAGTTTTGAATAGTTTGGATCATCGTAATACACTTTTCCCGGAATAATTTCGGATGTTCCGGTTTTTCCGTGGTTAACCAATACCAGTCCGGGGTGCTTTAATACCACTTTGTTTGAGTTGTTGCCCAGTGTTTCCCACATACCTTCATTTTCCGTTGCTGTCCAAAATGGCGAATCTTCGGGCAGAGCCAGGCAAATAAAGGGCAGAAACATTAGAAATGGACTGCCGGAACAGCTGTAGTTCTGAACCATGTATTCTTTTTGTCCGTAAAATCCCAAACTTGGCACATCGTTGCAAAAGAATTCTTCACGACTAACAAACTGAAGTAACGATCCCGAGCATAATCTTCTGGCCCAGCCGGCATCTAAGTCGGTTTGCTCTTTTAACATAAAAGCAACAGGGAATGCTCCCGAAACCCAGGTGCGGTAGCAAATGCTTCGCGACCACATATTTATGTAACCGTCGCGACCAAAGAAGCTGGTAATACATTTCATGAGTTTTTTTGCTGATTCCTCAATGATAGCTCCGATTTCGGGGTAGAACTCATCACCAAAAGTTCTGTTCCAAATGGTAGTGTATACAATAAACAGGCTAATGGAGTAGTAGTTATAAGTCTGTTCGAGGTACCAACCATCGCCGGAGTGATAGGAAGCGACCCACAGCAAATGGCTTTTTAGCAGTTCGTCGTCGATTGGGTACCCGTGCTTTTTTACAAACGAAAGTGTGATAATGTTAAAAATACGCCAGTTATTTTGTGTGGTTCTGTGGTGCGCCCATTTTGTAATACAGTCAAGCATATCGTTTTTTTCCGACTCGCTGTAAGCTGACCAAATCGTATCGGGAAGAAGTAGAAGGGTTTTAAATAAACCTCCAAATTCGCAGGTGAACTGATAATTGGAATCGGGTAAATCTTCAGGCAAGGGCAATGAATTAGAATGGCCGGGCGTAAATGTTCGGTAAAAATGCAACTTGTAATAATCGCGTAGTTTTATATTATTGATTTCAATTTCAGGATCGACATTAATTAATGGCCCGGCAAGAGTGAACGTTCTTTCCAGTGCTTCAAATTCGGCTGAGCGATAGCGCCAGTCGGGCGCATTAGGTTGAGGATATGTCTTGCCGGGTATTATCGGAAAAGTTAGTGGTGTTTCTATGGTTTCAACATATTTGAAGGCGCGGGTTAGCATGTATTTCGCCAGCTCAATGTAATGCTCCCGGGTCATTCCGGTAAGCGGACTCTGCGTAAAATTTGGGTTTTCTACTTTAAAAGCGTTAGTCATAACAAATGTTGTTAAGTTGAAAAAAGGTTCAAAATGCTGAGCATTTATGTTTTAATTTATTGATTTGCATTTCATCTTAATGTCGATGATATGTTGTCCTTACGGCTTGCAATAGTTTTACAGTACTATTGGGGAGGTATTTATTGCTACTTATTTTAAAGAATTTAATTCGTATTCTAAAGATTTGTTTTTGAATCCATTGGAGAATCATCACACTTTAAATCTCCAATAGCATATTGTATACCGTCCAGATAAAATTTTAACAAACTTTCCTGCTCAAAACTTTGAGCATTGTGCGAAGGCGAAACATAAAATACGCGTCCTTTTCCATGCTTTTTTATCCAGGCCACATAGCGTATATTTTCCTCAATCGGTTTTCTCTTTCCTTTAAGTTTATCAGTATCCATATACAGTAGTGGTCTGAAGTTTTTCTTTTCGTATGCCTTATTAAATAAATAGGGCTCGTCGATATGGACAAAACTTTTCCCATTAAAGGCTTTTGTTAACGGGTGGTCGGGCTCGGCGAGCTCTAATGTAACTTCCTGTTGAGGCGGGTGATAATCAAAACTGCCACCCACCATTTCGCTAAAAGGCATCGAATTGTTTTGCATTACTATGGCCCCGTGTGTAACAACTAAACCGCCACCATTTTTTACGTATTCAATTAAATTGGCTTCCAGCTCGGCTGCTTTTGTTTTCTTTTCTTCTTCGCCCATGCTTGTATCAATATCCAAACAATCCAGAATTAAATTACGTCGGGGGCCAATAGAACAAGTACTGTTTAAAACCACCGCATCATAATTTTTAAGGTTGTTTTTCTCTAAACAGAATACGTCTTTGGTGATTCTTACCTGGTAGGCGCCTGTTTTTTCGCCCAGCACTTTAATTACTTGTGTGGTGTGTGGAATTACCCAATGGTCGAAGCCTGTAAAACGATCAAATATCAACACTTTTTGAAGTTTTGCAGGCTGTATTTCCGCTTTCGAAGGTGCAATTTTCTCGATTTTTTGAACCCATTCAGGAGTGCATTCAAATTGTTTTTCCTGCGCATTAACGCTAACAACTGTAGCTAACAGCGTAAAAAGTACAAGTATATTTTTCATGTTGGTTTTAAATTTTTGAACTTTTTTTGGTGAAACTGATTTTAGAAAATACCCCAACCTAAAGTCGGGGTAATCACTTATTTATGTAGCAACTTTTATTGCTATTTGTTATCGCTCAACGTAATCAGTTCCGTATGGATAACGCTGTGGGCGACTCAGCATGGAGTTGGCCAGATCGTTGTTTTTAAAACGCTCGCTTACCGGATCCCATTCGAGAATGCCTGGAATTTTCATAGCAATGTGGCTAACCAAACATACAGAACATGCCCGGTGACCAATTTCTGCCGGCGAGATTGGATCTTTTCTTGATTGTATACAATCCAGCCAGTTTCCGTGTTGTTCTTCACTTACGTAAAGTTTTATTTCGTCGTCGCCAATTTGCGAACGTAAAATGTCTTCGCTGCTTGCATCCAGTGCTTTTGTTGATCCTTCAGGAATTGGATCGGAGGCTGTTGCACGATATGCTCCACGGGTAACAAAAATCCACCCGTCTTCTCCTTCGTAACGAATTCCGTTTGGGAAACCGCCGCTAGTATAAACGGTAATTCCATTTTCATACTCCTGTTTTACCATAAAATCGCCGTGTACATTCCAGTCGCCCGATTTCGGGAATTGCGCTACCGCTTCAACTGAAATTGGTCCGGTATGTTCGGTATCCATTCCCCAGGCCGCACTGTCGTAGTGATGCTGACCCCATCCGGTAATCATTCCGGCACCATAGTTTTCGTGGCGCAACCATCCCGGACGTCCGTAACCTTTTTGCGGATGAACAAGATCTTCTTTGTATTCTACTTCAGGGGTTGACCCCAGCCACATATCAAAATTCAGATTTGAAGGAACAGGACCGGATTCAAAAACAGGTCCTGACGGATCGCCCGGCAAGCCAATTTTTACCGTATGAATTTTCCCAATTCTGCCATTGCGCACCAGTTCTGCTGCCCTGCGGAATTGCGATGACGATCGTTGCTGTGTTCCCATCTGCAAAATGATTCCCTGGCGATTAACAATATCGCTTAATAAACGACCTTCGGCAATGGTTAACGAAGTAGGTTTTTGCAGGTAAATATCTTTTCCGGCTAACGCGGCTTCAATGGCCGGCTGCGAGTGCCAATGATCGGGTGTACTGATAATTACCGCATCAATATCTTTATTGACAAGCATGTCTTTGTAGTCGGCATACATTTTTACATCAAGCGGATTGGAACTGCCCGTTTTATTTTTGTAATAATCTTCTACCAGTTTTTTACCGTCTTTCATTCGGTTGCTGTCTAAATCCGACACTGCTATAATTCGCGCAATGTCGTGCTGCATCGTTCCGGGCAAATCATGGCCGCGCGCTATACGTCCGCAACCAATCTGGCCAATATTTATTTTGTTACTAGGTGCCGATGCGCCAAAAACTGATGAAGGGACAATTGTAGGTAGTACCATCGCTCCGGCAGTTGTGGCGGCTGCATTTCTTAAAAAATTTCTTCTTTTCATATTTAAGTTTTACTGGTTATGTATTATAGTTTTAGTTCAATTCGGCTTTTGGAATACTGGCAAAACTATTCCAGTATTTCTCTGCTGTTTCGGCGTCAAGTTCACCGTCAAAAATTATCATACGATATTTTAAAGTATAAGTTTGTTTAGGATTAAGTTGCCAGTCATCGTGTCGTATCGGAACAAACTCGAAATACATATCGCCACGTCCGCCATTTGAATTAAGTGGCCAAACACGCATTGGTTCGGGGTGCATCCGGTTTGAAGGGTGACTCATAAAAAGTATTCCTGAGCGCCCTTCCTTCACATCCGATTCGCCTTCAACCAGGCACCAGCGCGCATACGAGCCGTCGGCATCAACTCTTGATTTTCCATCAGAAGTAAGTACGGTGCAATTGTCTTTGTGCCAGGTTTCTGTTGCGCGAAAACCAATACCTCCACCGTAGCGATAGGCATTCAGCATAATTCCGTTTTTTAGCGGACTATTCAAAGAGGTGGTGTAATCTACCATCCAAACATCGTTGCCCAGGTTCCAGGCGCGCACATCCAGAATTTCATTCATGGCAATCTGGTCTTCACCAGGCGCCCCAAAATCGATATGTTGTTGTAATGCCTCAAATCCGCTGTAAACCGCACCTTCGGCTTCCGATAAAAATCCCGCAAACTTAACGGTTCCCTGTCCGCCTTTTAAGTTCCAAAAATCAACGGCCCTGTCATCGATATGTGTTTTGGTCCATGGCCCCCAAATGCCGTAATGATGGTAGTGGTCGGGTGCCTGAATACGTGTAAGGACCTTTCCTCCCGGCGAGCTTAAGGGATGAATATAGCCCGAACGCTTATATAGCGGATCAACTCCTTCAGGCGGAAAAGTAACGGCATGCCTGTATTTCAGAATCGCATGCTCGCCCAATTGGAGGGCCAAATCCCGATGATCTTTTTTAAGCGTAATATGCGCATTTTCCGTTAGTGGGTTTTCTTCTGCTTTTACTATAAAATCGCGCACTGTTCCCTTTGCTGTTTCTCCTTTAAGCAAAAACCAAAGGCGTGCCGAGTGGCCTGTTTCAAGCTGGCTGGGCAGGACAATTTCTTCGTTGCCTTTAATTTCATAAAGTACAAGGGCGTTGTAATCGGTGTTATAGTTTATAGCGTCTAACGAAACAGATACGGGAGTATTTATACGGTCTTCTGAAAACTTGATACTAAATTTAGCAATTTGCTGGGCAAACAATGTTTGAGTTATTAAGATAAGTGCAATTGATAATACTGTTTTCATTGTAGTTAGTTAGCGTTAAATAAAAGATTGATTATATGAACAGGAGAATAAGACTAGTCGGGGGACAGATCATCTTTATTGCAGGTTCGTAACTTTAGGTTACATCGTTGATCGTTCATAAATTAGGTACTTAGTTAGTAGTGTAAATTTATAGAAATTAGTAATCCCGGTATAGTACAAAATTTGCAAGTATTTGTATTTGTTTTGCAGTTTTGTATTTTTGAACTGAACGAAAACACTTGACTATGAAATTGATGCACGAACAAATTGATTTTCCCGGGAAATCAGTTGTTAAAGTGAAAGTTCAGGAAAAGGAGAGTTTTACCTATCCCTGGCATTTTCATTCCGAGTACGAAATTGTTTATGTGCTGGAAGGATTAGGGACACGTTTTGTAGCCGATAGTATTGAAGAATTTTCGGCCGGTGATTTTGTTTTGATGGCCAGTAATTTACCTCATTTCTGGAAAAACGAAGTAACGAATAATAGGCGAAATACTAAAAATCTGGTTAAGTATATTGTTTTGCAATTTCCTAATGACTTTTTTAGAGGGGCTCTATCAGATTATCCCGAATTTAACAGGATAAAGGAATTATTAAAACGATCGGAAAGGGGAGTTTGTTTTTCAAAAAAGTTTGCTGATAAGGCCCGGAAGAAAGTGATGAAGGTAGCGCATTCTGACGGATTCGATCGACTTTCATACATGCTCCAGTTGTTGCAGTTAATGGCAAAAACGAAAGAGTATCGATTACTTGGAGGGCAGTATTATCAGTTGAAGGGTCACAATTTTACAAACGACCGTTTAACCAAAGTTATGCATTACCTGAATGCGAACTATCTGAAAAAAATAGAATTAAAAGATGTGGCAGCTGTGGCGCATATGCATCCATCAGCTTTTTGCCGGTATTTTAAAGAGAACTCAGGAAAATCACTGACTGAATTTATTAACGAAATACGTATTGGATATGCCTGCCGTTTACTTTTAGAAGGGAAAATGACGGTTTCGCAAATTTGTTTTGAATGCGGATTTAATAATTTGTCGAATTTTAACCGAACATTTAAAAAGAATACGGGATATACGCCCACATTGTATTTTGAAGAATTTCAACGGAAATAGCCTTAGCTCCTGTATCCTCTTATGTGAAATATCTAGCCACAAAGTACTTTAAGGCAAAAGGCTGAGAGTTCCTGTTTTTTATACTTCCTCCGGCTTGGCTTAAAAGCTAAGGCCATTTCAAAAAGATGCTGAAATGGCCTTAAATGTATTCTTATTAAAGTCTCTGAATTTTATGAATGTCTGCTTTATTTATAAAAACCGATACTGTGTAAAGTGTTAGACATTAATTCGTTGTGCCATTTTCTGGGCAGCTAATGCCAACTCAGTAGCGAGGAAACAATGTGCCTGAGTCATGGCAGTTTCTGTACGGTTAACCACATCGTTCACCAATTGTTCGCCGTAAGGCATATATACTTGCGAACAGTCGAAATACTTCATCTCTTTTTTATTCACAAGGAATAAATGATTACCGCCTTCCCGTCCGTTAATATCCACATATTTCCGCATTTCAATATATCCATCAGTTCCCAGAATAAAAGTTCGGCCGTCTCCCCAGGTTGGCAACGCATCGGGCGTAAACCAGTCTATTCGGATATAGCCGGTGGCATGCGGGCTGCGAACACTCATATCGCCAAAATCCTGGTAGTTGGGATAGTCGTTTGTATTAAAATTTGCAATCTGTGAAAAATTAAGATCAGCCTCTTTTGAATTGGTGTAAAATAAAAACTGGTCGCATTGGTGCGAACCAATATCGGTAAGAATACCGCCTGCTTTTTCCGGATAAAAGAACCAGTCGGGGCGTGTTTCCGGACGCATACGGTGTGGGCCGAGCCCTATCGTTTGTACTACTTTTCCAATAGCGCCTGCCTGAACCAGATCTCCGGCCTTAACCGATGCCGGGTTTCCAAGTCGCTCACTATACATTATGGAGTATATTCGTCCGGTTTCTTTTTGTACCTTTTTTACTTCATTAAACTGTTCGAAAGTGGTAATCCCGGGTTTATCCGACATATAATCTTTTCCGGCTTTCATCACCCGAATTCCAAGCGGAGCTCTTTCAACCGGAATTATGGAGCTCGCTACCAGTTGAATTGATTCATCTTCGAGAATCTCCTGCTCGTTTTTGGCAACTTTAACCTTTGGAAAACGCCCGGTAAATTGTTTTAGCAGATCAGGTTCTTTTACATAAACCGAAACCAACTCGCCACCTCCTTGCTGCAAAGCACTAACCATTCCGTAAATATGTCCATGATTAACGCCTATAACCGAAAATTTGATAGAAGCTTTAGGAGCCGGACGCTTTTCCGGTTTTAGTAAAATTTCTTCGGGGTGCGAAGTACTATGAAGTCCATTGCCATACATGTCGTATGGTAGAAGCGAAGCTGCCGCAACTCCTGCTGCCGAGGCAAATGACCGCTGTATGAAATTTCTCCGGTTAAAATTCATAATTCAGGTTTTTAAGTTTATAATCAATAGTTAAACTTACAATATTTCTGGAATATTGGGTTGATGCATATAAATATCGTTTATACACTGAATTTCTTTTTGTTGCATAAACCGGAATTTACCAATTAAACACTAAACAACATCGAACAGGAGAATAGTAGTTGCTCGAGTCTCGCCGTTACCGCAAAAGCAGTTCACAGGGCTGCTTTTTGTTTTTATATAGTTTGATTCTCCCACCAACAAGCTCCCCAGCTTTGTTTTTCTCTGTTTTCCATAAAATTTTATATCTTTCACCTCGTATTTATAAACCCAATTATTAAGTTTCGAACCATGAAAAAAATTACCTCTTTATTATTCGTTGCAGGTTTTATGCTGCTTGCAATTCAATCAATGGCACAATATCCATCCGTTACATTTTTTGGTGGTGCAAATATGGCCACAACAGATATGAAATTTGGATCGGGAGCAACCGAAGCCGAAGATTCGTATAAAGCCTTATACGGAATGAATATTGGCGCGCTATACGAATATGTGTTAAACAAAGATAAATCGCAGGAATTCGCTGTTGAAGGCGGTTTGATATTTGAAAATAAAGGTTTTCACAGAAAACCTACGGGCACACAAATTATCGATAACAAAACAAGATTGTACTTTATCGATGTTCCGTTGTATGTGAAATATCTGCATCGGTTCAGAAGTAGAAATAAGTTGTATGTTGGAGCCGGTCCTTTTGTAGGAATGGGGCTGTTTGGTAATGCTGATTACACCTCGGGAGTTGATGGCGAAAATAGTAATTCAGAATCGCTTAAATTCGGAAATGATCCCATTGAACATGATTATAAAAGACTGGATTACGGAGTTACCGGAAAAGTAGGTTTTCTGTTTTTAAACGGTTTAAACATGTGCGTATCGTATGATTATGGTTTGGCAGATATTAAACCGCTTGAAAATCAGGAAGCCAAAACAAGAGTATTACGTTTATCGCTTGGTTATACGATAAGATTAGACGATTAGAATTAGACAGGGAAAACTCATAAAATTAAGTGAAAGCAGGTTCTGAAAATTTACCGGTATACAGCTTGCACAATTTTAGTTCGGAAGAACGTGCTAGCCAGCAGTTTCAGGTAGAAGTATTTGATGCCAACCGGCATTTTGCCGTTAAGTACCCACATCGTCACGATTTTTTTGAGGTGTTGTACCTGCAAAAGGGGAACGGCTCGCACGTTATCGACGGAAATAAGTACGATATCGAGCCGCCCTGCATATTTTTTATGTCGCCGGGGCAGGCGCACAAAATCGAGTTCTCGCACGATATTGATGGTTTCATTTTTATTTTCACCGCTGATTTTTACTTGCTCAATCAGCGAAATCCAAATCGTTTAATCGAGTTCCCTTTCTTTTTTACCATCCGGCAGGATAACCCGCCACTGGTTTTAAAGGATGAGAACGACAAACTTTTTCTGGAGAGTTTGTTTAAAAAAGGTGTTAACGAAATTCGCAGGCCTGAAGGTTATTCCATCGATATTTTACGATCGGTACTCGACTTGATTTTAACAACAAGTGCATCGCTTTACCCATACGATGAGAACCGTTGGAAAGGAAAAGGGCACATTGTGGTAAAAAAATTCTTTCAGCTGCTGGAAGAGCATTTTCACGAGAACCTTTCGGTGGCGCAGTATGCCGATATTATGGCGTTAACTCCAAATCATTTAACACAAACGGTAAACCAGCTTACCGGCAAAACCTCGTCGCAGATTATTAAATCGAAACAAATTATCGAGATCAAACGCCTGTTGGTACATACCAATCTCAGCGTTTCGGAAATTGCCGCAAAAATGAACTTCCCTGATCAGAGTTACTTTGCCAAATTTTTTAAACGCGAAGTAGGTCTGTCTCCATTGAAGTTTCGTTCGCAATCGCTGTAGTGCTGGTAAAATTGCATATTATTCACATTGTTTAAGCCGTTGAAAATTAGTGATGTAATTTTAATCCTTAAAACAGAGTTAAAACGCAAATCCATGAAAATTACCTAAAATTCATGTAATTTTACATTTTCAGGCTTACAGAAATTTTGTTGCTTTGTATTCAGGTTTGTGTATTTGGATACAAACCACGGAATATTACAGCTTAAAAGTATATTAATCGTAAAAAATAAAAGATCATGGAAAATTATTTCAATACATTGCCACTTCGTCTTCAGTTAGACCAGTTGGGAAAATGCGACTTTATGGATGAGTCGGAATTTGCAGACGGAGTTGAAAAACTGAAAGGAAAACAAATTGTAGTATTGGGTTGTGGAGCACAGGGATTGCACCAGGGATTGAACCTTCGCGACAGCGGATTAAATGTTGCTTACGCCTTGCGTCAGACTGCCATCGACGAAAAACGTGCGTCATATGTAAATGCTACTGAAAACGGTTTTGAAGTAGGTACTTTCGAAGAATTGGTGCCTAAGGCTGATTTGGTATTGAATCTTACACCAGATAAACAACACACTCCGGTTGTAAACAAGGTGGTTCCTTTGATGAAAAAAGGTGCTTGCCTGGCTTACTCACACGGATTTAATATTGTTGAAGAAGGAATGCAGATTCGCGACGATATTACCGTAATTATGGTGGCTCCAAAATCTCCGGGTTCAGAAGTTCGTGCCGAGTACCTGCGTGGATTTGGTGTGCCTACATTGATTGCCGTTCACCGCGAAAACGATCCGAATGGCGATGGTTTGGAAATTGCAAAAGCTTATGCAGTTGGTACCGGTGGTCATAAAGCCGGAGTATTGCTTTCTTCGTTTGTTGCCGAGGTAAAATCAGACCTGATGGGCGAGCAAACCATTCTTTGTGGATTATTACAAACCGGTTCTATTTTGTGTTTCGATAAAATGATTGAAAAAGGAATTGATGCCGGTTATGCATCGAAACTGATTCAGTACGGATGGGAAACAATCACCGAAGCATTGAAGCTTGGCGGAATTACCAACATGATGGATCGTTTGTCGAATCCGGCAAAAATTGAGGCTTACAAACTTTCGGAAGAACTAAAAGAAATTATGCGTCCGTTGTTTGAAAAACACATGGATGATATTATGTCCGGAGAATTTTCATCGACTATGATGGAAGACTGGGCTAACGACGATAAAAACTTGTTGGGATGGCGTGCTGCTACCGGCGAAACTGCTTTCGAGAAAACTCCGGCTGGCGACGTTGAAATTAGCGAGCAGGATTATTTCGATAATGGAACCTTAATGGTTGCCTTTGTAAAATCGGGTGTTGAGCTGGCTTTCGAAGTAATGACCGAATCGGGAATTAAAGAGGAATCGGCTTATTACGAGTCGTTGCACGAAACTCCGCTTATTGCCAACACCATTGCACGTAAAAAACTGTTCGAAATGAACCGTACAATTTCAGACACTGCTGAATATGGTTGCTACCTTTTCGACCATGCTTGTAAGCCCTTATTAACCGACTTCATGAAAAAAATTGATACCGATGTTATTGGTAAAAATTTCAATGACGGAAAAAGCGCCCACGTTGATAACAAAGAGTTGATTGAAATTAACGACGAAATTCGTTACCACGATGTTGAGATCATCGGTGCCGAATTACGTGAGGCAATGGAATCAATGAAATCGATTATCTAAAAAACAGACGATCATATAAATTCAAAGCTGGCTCTGCCTTTTAGGTGGGGCCAGCTTTTTTTGTAGAGAGCTGCATCTTTCGTAATTTTAAATAAAAAATGACGCGTTCAGGATTTATTTATTTGTGTTGTATGCTGGCTTTCATAACGCTGTTTACGTCATGTAACAGCCCGGCAAAGAAAGGCAGTAACCAAAAACAGAACTATGTTCCAGCCATTCCTGAGGGCTGGCAGGCCTTATTCAACGGAAATACACTCGATAACTGGGAGATAGCATCGTTCGGCACCGAAGGGCCTGTAAAAGTTTCGGATGGATGCATCGTTATTAACTACGGCGATGGTTGCAGTGGAATTACCTGGACAGATACTTTCCCAAATGTAAATTACGAAGTACAGCTGGAGGCCCGCAAAATGGTTGGTAACGACTTTTTTTGTGGAATGACTTTCCCGGTTAATGATGATTTTTGTTCGCTGATTGTTGGAGGGTGGGGAGGCCCTGTTGTCGGATTAAGCAGTATTGATGGAGTTGACGCTTCGGAGAACAAAACGCAGGTGCTAAAGAACTTCGAAAAGGAAGTATGGTATACCATTCGCCTGCAAGTAACAGAAACAACAATCCGCGCCTGGATTGATGATGAGAAGCTGGTAGAATTCAATTATACCGGTCACATGTTGAGTATCCGGCCGGAGGTATCGCTTTCAAAACCTTTTGGAATATGTACCTGGATGACAACCGCCGAGCTGCGTAATATTGCCATGCGCAAGATAGAAGGCAAGTGATAACACTTACTTTTTCTTTTTTTTCTTCTTTTTTATCTCTTTTAGTTCGCGATCGTTTTCGCGCATTAATTTTTGCCAGTTGTAGTCGGTGTCTTTTGTAAAATCCAGCGTTTCTTTGTAAAGGTTTTTGTCGATCTCAAGGCGATGAATGTCTTTCCCCAAAAAGCTTTCTATTTCGTCCAGAATTTCACGTTCTTCTTCACTGCAAAACGAAACGGCTTTTCCTTTTTGGTTGCCACGTCCTGTTCGTCCTACGCGGTGTACATAGTTTTCGGCAACTTCAGGCAGGTCATAATTCACCACAAAATCAACGTTCGGAATATCAATTCCCCGGGCACTAACATCAGTAGCAATAAGCAATTTAAGTTCGCCGCTTTTAAAGCGTTGCATAGTTTGGTCGCGCTCTGCCTGTTCTTTATCGCTGTGAATGGTGTCACTTTCAATTTCAACACGTTCCATTGCTTTTTTTACCCGTTCGGCACGTACTTTTGTTCGTACAAAGGCCAGAATTTTAGCTTCCGGATTTTCACCAACAAGCCGTTCCAGGAAAGCTCTTTTGTCATCCATCTCGATAAACGCCACCTGGTGCTCGATGGTTTTTGCCACCGGATCTTTGGGCGAAATCTGAATGCGTATAGGATTGCTTACCAGCGAATAAGCAAGCTTTTTAATCTTTTTATTGATTGTAGCTGAGAAAAACAAAGTCTGCCGCTTTTGAGGCAGAAAGCGTATCAGGTCGTTAATGTCTTTTATAAAACCAAGGTCGAGCATGTGGTCGGCTTCGTCCAAAATAAGTGTTTTTACTCCGTGCAATTTCAAGTGTCCCTGGCTAACCAGGTCGAACAAGCGACCGGGGGTAGCAACCAAAACGTCAGTACCGGTTTTTAAGCGGTCGATTTGAGGATCCTGATCAACACCACCAATAATTACGGTAGTTTTTACCCCCGTATTTTTCGAGATGGAAACAAACACTTCGCTGATCTGTTTCGCCAGCTCGTGTGTTGGAGCCATAACAAGGCAACTTATTCCCTGAACATGTTGATTCAACTTTGCTTGCTGAATATTATGAATTACCGGAATAGCAAAAGCCGCGGTCTTCCCGGTTCCGGTTTGGGCAATGGCCAAAACATCTTCGCCTCTTAGCACCGGGGGAATGGCTTTAAACTGAATGTCGGTAGGACGACGGAATCCGTTACTTGCCAGGTTGGTTTTTATAGTGTTGGATATGGAATAATCCTCGAATTTCATGTGTACATATTTTCGGCAAAGATAACTGAATTTATTGAGCAGCGGCTAAAAACAAAAATTGTGAGATTTGCGCGCTGAGAAGGTAGGGATTGATGGAAGTTTGATCTTAAGATTGATGGAGATTGACAACTTATAAATTGTAAAAAGTGACATGAGATTAAGAAATAGCCAGTCAGAACACGAAAAGGCAGAAAGATTATTGAACCACATTCGGAACATAGTTCACATAGGTATTTTGCTTATTGCTATTTTTTGCCTCAGTTACTCAGTAACTCATTCACTTTTGCCTTTAATGCTAAAGTGTTGCCCAAATGCGTGCCAGAGAAAATCCGGGCGCTTTAATATTCAGGTCGAGGAAATAACCAAATGGGGTTTGTGCGGTTGTGAAATCGGCATTTTGCAGGCGTTTTTCAGCCAGGTTGAAAAGTTCTTTGGTAAAATCAACTGATGCTTTCGATTCCGAAAGATGAGCAAACGAGTGAAGGATCACACTTTTACAATCGTTTTTTCGTGCGGTCCATTTCAGGTGATTAACCAGTTTTTTCTCCCGGCTTTTCACGTCTTTTTCTTCGTCGCTTTCTTCAACCTGAATAAAGGCTAAAATCGAATCTGAAAATTGCGCACCTTCCGTAATATCTTCAACTTCCTCAAGGTTTTTCTCTGCCGGCTGGTACGAAAACTCATCAACATACATTACCAATACTTTCATCTATTCAGTTTTTGGTAAAGATAATATTTATGAGAATTTTAATCTTATTTACCCGCCGCGCTGGCAAGTAATTCTTCAGCCATTTTTGTAGTCCAGTCGCAAAGTTCGGCAATTTGTTCATCGCTTAATTTTGCTTTTGGGTGAATGGCACGGTACGATTTTAACGGCATAGACTTTCGTTCGGCTTCCTGGCAAATCTCTTCCAGTGTTGTAATCTTTTCAAAAATATCCATGGTTCCCCATTCCGAAAAGTTAAGCTCGGATTTACCTTCTGCAATGTGATCGCCCACCATCCACGAAACGGGTGCAATGTGGTTGTACCACCAGTAGTTTGTATGGTTCGAGTGGCAATCCAAACAGGAAGTTGTTAGCAGGGTTTGGATATTTTCAGGAACGTCTACCTGGTTAAAAATATGATTGCTGCTTACTCCTTCGTTATTTTTTTCGGGTTGAAAAAACTGGATAACGATAAAAGCAAGCAGCAATATAATTACTGAAAATCGAAGTATTCGGCGCATATTACATTCCTTTTACCAAGGCTTCTGCTTCTTTTTTCGACCAATCCAATAACAGTTGTTTATGATCATCGCTTAAAGCTTTGTCAGGAAATCTTTCCAGGAACTTTTTGGGCGGCATTTCATTTTTTTCAAGTACTTCACCAATTTCTTTGTAAGTACCAATCATTTTAATTTTCGAAAGACTGTCGAGTTTGTTAAAATCAAGCTCTTTTTTCGCATCTTCATTTCTGGAATCGGTATTGTGGCATCCAAAACACGAATTTTTGATTACTTCTTTAACATCTTCGGGCATGGCCTGGGTCTTTGTTGGTTTATTGGTACCTAATGCTACCAAACTAATAACAAAAAAGAGTGCAACGAAAATTGATAATGTCTTTTTCATAATTTTTTTTAATTAGTAACGGTTATGTGCAATATTAAACACATTACCTGAGTTTTTGTTGAAAAGTATTGTGATTGATATTAATTGACTAAAAAATACGTAATTTACGCGGTAAAATTTTATTTATCCTGCAAAAACCATTTAAGAATGCGTTGGTATATTCCAGTTTTAATTGTACTCATTTTTGTGTGTAATTCGGTAAGTGCACAGTTGTCGGAAGGAGGATTTCCTTTGCAGGTAGTTACTTTAAAGAGTTCCGACAGGGCGTTTGTAAAAATGCCGGTATTAAAACAAAGTGTTGTTGAGGCTGCAATGAAGGCAAATAAAGCATCCGATGTGCAGCTAAAGGCATTAACTTTTGCACATGCTTTTAATGTCGATTTTAGCCCGTCAAATTCAGGCGTGTGGTATTCAACAAACGCCGGTTTTAATGTTTGGCGCATTACCATTTCGTCAGACAATGCCTATTCGCTCAATCTTATTTTCGATGATTTTGAGTTAAACAACAGAGGACGTTTATTTATTTTCAACGAAGATAATAACCACTACCTCGGCGCTTTTACTGCGCGAAACAATAAGCCGTCGCATAAATTTGCTGTGGCACCGGTTGCCGGCGATAAAATTACCGTACAATACGAAGTTCCTGAAGAAGAAGGGACACCTGATGATTTTAGGATTACTCGGGTAAACCACGATTTTATGGGAATTTTAAAGTTTGACAGAAGACCTATAAACGGTGATCCGGCCGGTGAATGTAATATTGATGTAAACTGCGAAATTGGTGATCGCTGGAGTGAGGTGAAAGATGCAGTTGTTCGCTTAATTGTTGATGGCCGGGAAGTATGCACCGGAACCCTGCTTAATAATACTGCAGAGAACAAAAAACCTTATGTTTTGTCGGCATCGCATTGTTACGATAAGTGGGATTATGCAAAAACCACGGTTTATACCTTTAATTACGAAAGTCCTTATTGCGCTCCGCTGGATGGCGATCCCATTCATTCACTTTCAGGAGCGATTATGAAAGCACATTACGATAGCCTGGATTTTGCACTGGTGGAATTAGACGATCTGCCACCGCCCGATTTCAGGCCGTATTATGCAGGTTGGGACCGATCGCCCGTATTACCCGATTCATCCGCAACGATTCATCATCCGATGGGCGATATCAAAAAAATATCGTTTGATTACGATGCACCTAAATATGAAACCTTTACTTCTTCGACGGTTAAAAATCCTAAAAACGGATCGTTTAATATATTGCGTTGGGACGAGGGAGTTACAGAAGTCGGTTCATCGGGAGGAGCATTGTTTAATATGAACAAACAAGTGATTGGCACTTTATCGGGAGGAGCTGCTTATTGCGGAAATCCCGTGAACGATTATTTTGCCCGCTTTACAATGCAATGGGACTTTAGTTCGGACACCACAAAGCAATTAAAATATTGGCTCGACCCCCTGGGAACAGGAACTTTGTCGTTAGATGGAAAACAATTTAATACCCGTGAGGACCTGTGTAATGCGTTCACAAATCTGACCGATACGGATGAACATGGAACTATTGCCCTTACTGTTTTGGGCGAGACCGAAGGCTATTGGGGCGGAACTAATTCGGCCGGAATAACTGAAATTGTAGAGCACTTTTCAATTAACGGTAATGAAATTCTGGATGGCGTTTCGTTTGGTGTAGGGAAACTGGTTACCAATAACAACAATAGCCGGATAACTGTGAAGGTATACGACGGTAGCACTTACCCGGTGAACCTGTTGTACAGTAAAAAAGTAACAATTGACCATTGGGCAGAAGATGCCATGAACTATGTAAGTTTTGATCAGATGGTTGAGCCTTCGGGTGATTTTTTTGTAGGTTTCGAATTGAGCGACATGAATGTTGCTGATACCTTTGCAATCTATCAATCGTTGCGCGAATATGAAGATGCAATCAACCATCTTTATATACGGCAAAACGGTAACTGGGAAAGTTTTTCATCGCTGAATACCCAAAACTACGCCATGGTTAATGTTATGGAGCTGGTTGCATGTAACTACAGTTTACCCACGGATACACCAAATGTGGAGCAACCTACAAATGTTTGGGTATATCCAAATCCAACATCTGGCGAACTAAACCTGGAGTCGGATAAAGAAATTGATCCGGAAAATGTTGTGGTGTATAACTTAATCGGGCAGGAAATAAAAACTTCAGTTATAAAAACCGATAATTTCCGTATAAAACTCAACCTGCGTGGAAAAACTGCCGGTGTTTATTTTGTACGTTTTCCTTACGGAAATACTTATGTCACCCGAAAGATCTCATTTGTGCCGTGATGATTATTTCTGTCCGGTAGCTTTTTTAATTACATCGCCAACCGGATCAGATGGGGGCGTGTCGTTTTTCTGCTGAGGGATAGTAGTCGCATTACCATCGCGGAAAGCCGAGTAGTGCGGCGACAATATTTCTACACCGGCTTTATTAAATTCATTCAAAATACTTTTATTAAGTTCTGAATAAAAATGCGCCATTTTTCCGGCTTGTTTGGTGTAAACATTTAGTTCGTACTCCACATAAAAATCGCTAAGGCTTTTCTGAAGTACAAAAGGTTTAAAATCGCGTGTTAGGTTTTTGGTATTTTTTGCCGCGTCAAGTAATAGTTTTATTACCGTATCGGCAGGCACATCGTAGCCAATGGTTACGGTAGGGTGAATAATTATTCCGAGCTGACTGGCATTTTTTGTATAATTCCACAAATGCGTATTTATAATGGTGGCGTTTGGGATGGTAACATCTTCGTTTTTTATTGTTTTTATGCGGGTTACCAGCAGGTTTTTTTCAACGATATCGCCCATGGTGTCGCCAATCTTTACCCGGTCGCCAATTTGAAACGGTCGCATGTAGGTGATTACAATTCCTGCAACAATATTGGCGATGGCCGATGTGGAACCAAGGGTGAAAATTACCCCAACAAAAATGGATACTCCCTGAAAAGCTTTTGACGAAGGAAGGTATTGTACAATAAAAACTGCAGTGATAATGTAAATAACGATTTTTACCAGGTTAAAAGTTGGCTTGGCCCAATCGCTGTGAAATCCTTTAATCCGCAACTTGCCTGTTTCAAGCTCCCGAACCACTACCGACATTATTTTTAACAGATAACGGGTGATGATGATGATAACAAAAATGGAAAACAGGTTGGGAACAAAACTTACAAAATCGTTGGCTATTTTCTTTACCGGGTTGGCAAGTAAACCATAGAATTCATTTGCTAAATCTCTGGTCCACGGTAAAAAGCTAAATAAAAAGGGCAGGTATAAAAAAAGGACCAACAGTAGTAGCACAAACTTTACTACTTTCGAAATGAGAAGGAAAATATTTCCTGAATTACTGGGTAGAAGGTATTTAAAAAAACTTTTTCTTTTTTGTTTTAACCCCTTCTCGTAGTGTTCCAGTTTAATATTTATTGTTTTAAAAAATTTATTGATCAGGAAGATAATCAGGATAAGTCCGCCCAATGCCAGTATGGTATACAGTGCCATTAGTAGCCAGTATGATAGTCTGTTTTTCGAAATTGCCTTCTCATACGAATCTTTTACAACCAGCAGAAATTCATTGGCCAGATCTTTTCTCGCTTTCCCGAAAAATATGGCATCTGCCTCACTCACACTGGCTAACGGATACTTATCATAGGAAATTATTGAATAATTGTTTTTCTCTGTAATTGCAAATAAATTTTCATCGATCTGATTGTCGGTCATTATCATTTCTAACCTTTCAGATATTGTTGCTGCCCTTTCTGCGGGAGTATAAGGCCCCAGATTGGCGTAAACAGGGAATAGCGTGTCGGATTTAAAAACAACGTAAGCAACCTCCGCTTTCTGCAAATTTTTGTTGGCAGCAGAATTCGGGATGGAATCGCTTCTTTCAGTTTGAGAGAATGCCTGAACGAAGAACGTTAGGAGGGCAATGAGGATAACAGCTTTTCGCATGATCTGGATTTTAGTTGATAAAAGTTACAATAAAATTTCCAATCAACGCAAGGGGAAACTGGTCAATAGTAATGTATAAAAGGTATCTATTCCGGCTTAAAAGGAAACGATGAATGGTGCAGATTAAGCTTTAACGAGTTGTCTGCAGCTCTGAAAAATCCCATTGTATATTCTACCTTTGTTTCCGCTCCGTTGGCATCAATAAAAAAGTAGTTTCCCATGATGATTGCCTGTTTAAAATTGGCGATAAAACCATGTACCTCAAAACGTACTTTTTCCCAGGGCTGAAGTGCAAATCCCAGGTCTTCAGGGAAATTGTCGTTTCCACCAACAAAGTACGAAAGCGCTTCTTCTTTGCTTGCCCTGAATTGAGGGTCAGTAGCTTTTGTAGGCTTAAAAAGTACTTTGCTTTCACCGTAACCATACAAATCCTCGATGTGCTCTTTAGCGGCTTTCACATAGTCGCCTTTTGCGGTGTAAATTTTACCAATGTGAATGATGCCGTTACCCCAGTCGTACTGTCGTTGTAAAATATCTTCTTTACTGAATTGTTCATTCATTTTTCTACAATTTTTATTGAAGTTAACAGCTTTATATGAGCTTAGTTCAATTCAAGCGGAATAATTTCTTTTAATTGTTCTACAGACATTTTTTTACCGATGATTTTTTTGTTCTCGTCAAGAAGATAAACGCCGGGTGTTTTTCGGGCATCGTACTTTATTTTAAAGCGCGATATATGTTGAGGATCCCAAACATTTATCCAGTCGAACATATCGTGTTTGGCTAAAAATTCGGTCCATTCGCCCTTGTCGTCCATCGAGTAAATGGCATATACTTTCAGTCCTTTGTCCTTGTATGGCAGGTATACTTCTTTGTAGAATTCGGGAACAAAAACCTTACAATGCGAACAATTGGGCTCGTAAATCAGAACTACAGTTAATTTTGATTCGATTTGGTGCAGGTTGATAAATTCGCCATCAAAACTTTCCAGTGTGAGGTCGGGAGCAATTTCTCCGATCAGGTTATCCTGCATAAAGAGTACATTCTCGCGAATGGTTTCAAGCGATTCTTCCGTTGCCCAAAAAGCTTCGCCATTTAAATAATAATCGCGGGCAAGATCAACAAAAAGGGCGTCCATACCCATAATATTACTGTTAATGCTGCTGTTCAGGAAAAAAGATGTGACAAACTGAAACAAGCGTTTATTGGGTTTTACATCTTCAATAAATTGGTAAACATAAGGCTTCACCGAATCATAGCCCGGATACAACACCTTGTTAAACCAGGTTTCAAGTTTTGTTTTATAAAAAGGCGTGAACAGATAACGTTCGTCGGTATAATCAAAATAATCCCAAAAATGGTCTTTCTGATAGTTGAACTGAGCCAAAAGGAGCAAGGAATCGTTCTCCTGAACTTCTTTTGGCAGCGTTGATTCATCGAGTTTGGGAACGTAATTAGCGGTTAAAAATTTGTAGAGAAACGAGTCGGGGAACTTTTTATCAATCATCGCCCAATAATCGTACATCTCGTCGTTCAGTTCTTCGCGTTGATGGGCTATTTCTTTTCTTTCAGTGGCATTGGCATTTTGGTAAGTTTTGTTTAACGAGGCACTCTGTTGTTGCAGGTCTGCCAGGAAATTCATGTAATCCACAAAAGCTTCTGATTCCGGTGCACCTTCTATTTTTGCATCCTTACCTTCAAAGGAGGAATTGCTTATTTTAAAATCCTGGTCGGCACCCAATAGAAAATCAAAATGGTGGTCTTTATCCACCAGTATTTTATACAATCCTTGCGATAAAACACTGTCGCCCGTAAATACGCCATGCCCGTTCGTATCAAGCTTTGCAGTGTCGGCAGCATATATTTTACCGAGGTAATGGTAGGCCAGCTGAACCGTTTTGTTAGGGGCTCCGTCGAGCTGTACTTCGATTTTATAGCGCTGTGCGTTAAGCTGAAAACTTAAAAAAAGCAGAAACAGAAAAACGAAACGTGTCATAAGTATTTTCAAATAAAGTCTTAAAAATAGAATAAATACACGAAATGTGGCTTCTTTACAGAATGATACCGATTAGAAATCAAACTGAAATTCTGGTTCATTTATTCCCAAAATCTCTTTGCTTTACTATCGGTATTAACCATTGTAATTTCAGAGCACGCTTCGGGCTCCCTCTGAAAACAATTGGTTTAATTGTTTTGAGCGCGAAATGTTGTAAATTCAGGCCCTGTAAAAAGAAACTATGCTTTCGGTAAATATCCCGGTATATAATATTGAAGTGGTGGATTTGGTAAACGACCTTCACCAACAGGCTACAAATTTGAACATTGATTTTGAGATCAGGGTTTACGACGATGGTTCGGATGAGATTTTTAAATCGCTGAATCGAATTCTTAAAAGTAAGTCCAAAGTTGTATACTCAGAAATGACCAAAAACCTTGGGCGAGCCGGTATTCGTAATAAATTGGGAGCCGACTCGGTGTTTGACTGGTTGTTGTTTATGGATGCTGATTCAAAAATTATAAGCCCGAACTATTTAAAAAATTATCTGGAAAACCGTAATGCGAACCGGGTGTTATGCGGAGGAACAGCTTATGCGAAACAAAAACCGGCCGATCCGGAAAAGCTGTTTCGGTGGACTTACGGAACAAAACGTGAAGCTGTAACCGCAGCAGTTCGTAACCGGAGCAAAGGATTTATCATTACCTCCAATAACTTTTTTCTTGCGAAGGAACTTTTTGAGCGGGTCCATTTTCGGGAAGAATTGCGCGAATACGGACACGAAGATACGCTGCTGGGCTACGACTTGTTTTGTGCGGATGTTGAGATCTTTCATCTTGATAACCCGCTGGAACATACCGGCCTTGAAAGCGCGCAGGCGTTTTTGAAAAAGAGTTGTCTGGCGCTCGAGAATTTGAAAAAGATAGGAGAAGAGCTGCTCGATGGCGACCAAATGTTTTACCGCCAGGTAAACTTTTTACGGAAATATAAACGGGTAACTTTTTTTATTCCATCGCGAACCATCGGGAGGCTATTCAGAAAGTATCGCGACAAAATGGAAGAGAATTTAAAAGGTGCCCGTCCATCGTTATTGGTTTTCGATTTGTATAAGCTGGGCTACTATGCGGGCATAAAAAACCGCTGACAAATATTGCCAACGGTTTGAAAATATGTTGATCGTTTAAGTGTTAATCATTCAGATTAATATCTCCGTAACGGCTTACAACTGTAACTTTTCCACCTTCTCCGGAACCAACTTTTCCAACAACCGTGTTTTTGTGGTTATCTTTAATCCGGTTTCCGGTAAATTCATCTTCAGGATATGAAATGCCGCAGTAATCGCAGCTGGCATCGATTGAATAACTGGCATCGTCGAGTCCCAGTGAAATCTGACCATAGCTGTTGGTAATGTTGATAAATTCAAAATTGGCTCCAACTTCGTCAACTTTAATACCTCCGTAACCCGATTCAACTTTTAAGCTTTTCGCCAATTCTCCAATTTTAATATTGGTGTACTTAATTTCTGCGGCCAGCGACTCCAGTTCTTCAAATTTAAATTTGTCGTATTTCGATTCGATAATTACCGATTTACATTCTTCAACGCTAATGTTCGAGTATTTCGATTCGATATTTAACGAAGTAGCTTCTTCAATATCAAGAGGCGAGTAGCTCACATCAACATCCATGTGCGAAACCTGGCCAATATTAGCGTTTCCGTAGGCCAGCGATAAGTTAAGCGAACCGCTTTCCGGTGTGGTAAGTTCGTATGCGGTAAAGTTACCGTATTTACAATTAAACTCGCCGTTCCCGGTAAGTCGGGCAACAATGGTGTTACCGTACTTGTTGTTAATTTTCAAGTCTTTGTCGGAAGGAATATTCACTTCGTAATCGATACTGAACTGTCGGTTACTTTTAAAGTTCTTTTCAATTTCGGTAACCGCTTTTACGGCACTTCCTGTTTTTCGGATATACACTTCCAGCATATCCAATAAATCATCAGCCTTGTTCTCATTAGGTGCATCAACGGTTATGGTTACATGAATGACTACCGAGTCGCTCGTTGAGTTATTGATTTTGACTTCGCCAAAACGGTTGTCGATTTCCAGTGACGATACCTCATTGTTTAACCATGATTCATGGTACTCTTTTGTTTTTTCTTCAGCAACAACTGTTGTTCCGGCAGCTAAAACGCCGATGATAAACAGTGCTGCAATTCTTTTAAATGCCTTCATTTTATTCTGGTTTTAAATTTTACTACTAATACTTTCCAGCCAATTTACCTGGTATTATATGGCCGTTGTTTCCTGTTCAAATTCTTGTGTTTTCTGTTGTACTTCTTCTAATTTGGTAATGATTATATTGATTACACTAAGCTTAGCCTGATAATATTCTAACATGGCGTTTATTACACGTTCGTCGTTTGGGTTGGCAGTCAAATCCTTTTGCAGGTTTTGGTAAAGTGTTTCAAACTCGGCCAACTCATTGTTCATCATATTTTGTTCGTCTTCCGAAATCAAACCTTCTTCAATCCATTTGTTCCATTGCTCCATGCCGGTGTTTATCGAGTTGGTGTAATAATATTCAACTTCCTGGTATTCCGGCGAAATAGATGCAAGAGTAACGCTTGCCGATTCTGTTTTCGAGATAAAAATGCCCTGGTTGTTCGGCGAAAAATAGATAAAGGCCTGGTTGGTTGCCAAAAGAACAAATACAACGGCGGCAGCAACCTTTAAAATCATATTCAGACTTATCGTTCTTTTCTTTTTATGTTGCTCATTAAGCTTTGCCTCAAATCGTGCAAAGTGGCCTTCCATTGGTTCGTTATCGTTTAACGTTTCAATGTTATCCAATATCAGTTTTTCTATGTTATCCTTCTTTTCCATAATCTTAATTGTATGAAAATATTTCCTTTCCTCTCAGTATCTCTCTTAATTTATTCTTAGCTCTCAGCAGCTGGGTTCTCGAAGCTGAATTCGATATGCCCAAAATCTGGCTGATCTCTTCGTGGTCGTACCCTTCAATTAGGTAAAGACTCAACACAACCCGGTAGCCGTCGGATAGTTCCTGTATCGCCTGTTTTAAAACCCGGGCATCCAGTTCGAGTGTATCCATCTGGTTTTCGGCAATTTGTGCGGTACGTTCGTTTACCTCCTCAAATTGTACTTTTCGTTTCTTTAAACAATCCAATGAACGATTTACAACAATACGCTTTAACCATGCGCCGAAGCTTACTTCGCCTTTATAAGTTTCAATCTTTTTAAATGCACTTAAAAAGGCCTCCTGCATTACATCTTCGGCTTCCATCTGATCATTTACGATCCGCAGGCTTACGCTGAACATGGCTTTGTAATAAAGCTTGTACAGTTGGAATTGGGCCTTCTGGCTTCCTTCCTTGCACTGATCGATGATCTCCTGATGAATATTTTTATAAAGTGTATTCAAACTATCAATTTTCTGATTCAATGACGATGGCAATAATTCAATGTTGCATACGTTTCGGAAATATTTTTTGTTTTTCGATATTTTTTGCGAAATGTATTTGGGATTTGTTGAATATCAATGTGTTTCGGGATTACTTCACAGGGAGGATTTATTAAACTACCATAAATTTTACTAAGGGCAACAAGAGATTTAAGGAATGAGTATCCAGCATCCAGCATCCAGTATCGAGTATCGAGTATCGAGTATTCAGTAAACAGTATCCAGCTATAACGAATTATAGTATTCAACCAATTCCATCATATTATCTTCCTTACCGGGTTTTATTTTATTCTCTTTTATAAAGTCCTCAATTTGTTTTTGATGATCGGTAAAGAAATTCTGTAAATCCTTTTTCGATTCAATTTTTACAGCAGCCTGCTGGTTTAAACGCAGGTAGTACATATCAGGCCGTTTTATAAATTTTGCCGGTTCCGGTTCTTTATACGCAGCGGCCTCTTTAGGTTTTTGGTACATCACTTGAGGGCGCGCATATAAACTAAGTTTACCTTCGGTTAAAAGAATAAAATAGGCACGTTTTACTTTATTGCCAAGTTCGTACGGAATGTTGGAAAAAGTATCTTCTCCAACCACTGCTTTTTCTACAATTTCTGGTGCAGCTATGGCCAGGATCTGCTCGTCGGGTGTCTGAAATTCCATTTCGTCGTTATAAATATTATAACGTAAAGGAACATCGTTGTACTGAATTTTCTGGGACGTGAAAATAGTACCCTTTGTAAATTCATCTATATAATAAGGCGAGCCTTCAATTTCGCTTTCGGAGAGCGTCTTTCTGAAATCACCGCGTTGCATTTTATTCGATTCAAAAAAATCAATTGCGTTGCGGATATCATAAATGCTTTGTGCGTAAAGGCCCGCAGAAGAAATTAAGAGAAGAACGAACAGAGAAATGTATTTTTTCATGGCCGATAATTTTGTTTTGCTTTAATCATCTCAAAAGTGCTAATTTATTTGGGATAGTTAAAATTTATTATTGCTAATTTTGCACGAAAATAGATTATGCAGAAACCGGAACTTCTTTTACCTGTTGGAAATCCAGAATCGTTTTATGCCGCTTTACGTGGTGGAGCCGATGCAATTTTCATGGGGTTAAAACAATTTAACGCCCGCGGAAGGGCCAAGAATTTTACCAACGGGCAACTGGTTACCATTCTTGAAGAAACCAAAAAGAAGAACATCCAGGTTTACGTTACCCTAAATACGGTGATCAAAAACAATGAGATTCCGGAGTTACTCGATTACCTGAATTTTTTAAACCAGGTTGGTGTTAGTGGCGTGATCATTCAGGATTGGGGCGTTTTTTATATTGCACGTACTTACTTCCCAAATTTGGTGTTGCATGCCAGCACACAGATGGGTATACATAATTCAACCGGAGCGAATTATGCGCATAAAAAGGGGATTGAACGTGTAGTTTTGGCTCGCGAACTTACACTGCCGGAACTGACTAAAATATGCAAAAAAAGTAAGGTTGAAACCGAAGTATTTATTCATGGTGCACTGTGTTATTCTTTTTCTGGTATGTGTCTTTACAGTAGTTACGCCGGGGGCAGGGGAGCTAACCGTGGACTTTGCACGCAACCTTGCCGACGAACTTATACCGCTAAAAATGCGCATCAGTATCTCTTTAATTTAAAAGATAACCAGCAAATTGATTTGGTCGACCGTTTTGCAAAAATGGGAGTAACCAGTTTAAAAGTTGAGGGGCGCATGAAATCGGGTGAGTACACTTATCGGGTGGCACAAGCCTACCGAACAGCACTTGACGGACCTGATCAGTTGGATAAAGCAAAAGAACTTTTGGCGCTTGATTTTGGACGCGAGAAAACGGCCTATTTTATGGGAAAGGATGTGAACGAAGCCATTTCTGAAAAAACGGTTGCCGGCGTCTTCCTTGGCAAAGTTGAACAGATAAAGGGACAGAATATCTGGTTAAGCTCGCAAATGAATGTTGAACCGGGATTTCGTTTGCGTTTTCATATTCCGGGTACTGAAAAGCAGGAAACAGTAAAAGTGCGTGAAGTAGCCGAAGAGAATGGTTTGTTCAAAATTGATTCGGGCGGAAAGCAGGTAAAAGCCAATAGCGAAGTTTATTTGTCGGGGATTAGTGATGTTAAATTTCCATCGAAGTTAGAAGATACAAATGCTCAATTTAAGCAGCTGAAATACGGACACAAACAAAAAATATTAGGTGCTTTAAAAGGCAGGGAAACTAACCGGAAGGAGGAGTTCTATTTTCGCATCAACTCGATGGAGTGGCTGAAAAAAATGAACCTGAATGAAATGGAAGGTTTGTTTTTGGCATTTTCAAAAATTACCTGGAGCCGTTTTGATCCGGAGGTGCCGTTTATTCAAAAGTTTAAGGAGAAAATATACATCGAACTGCCTAAGTTTATTCAGCAGGATGCCTTACAATTTTACCGCGAGCTGATTGCCAAAATGGTAAAATGCGGACTACGAAATTTTGTTATCAGCCATATTTCGCAACTGGACTTGATTCCGCCAAAGTGCCGGATTATTGCCAACGAAAATGTATATGTTTTTAACGATGCTGCCGCCAGTTTTATCAAAAACGAAGGAGTGAACCTGTTTTCATATCCGCAGGAAATTGATTTTGAAACGCTGTTTTCAATGTCGCACAAAGACGGAATTGTGCCGGTTTATTTCTATCCCGAACTTTTCCATTCGCGAATGCCCATTGCCATGAAAAATGGGAGTGATGAGCTGGTGGATGATATGAACATTAAGTTGCAGCGCTTCCGCCGAAATGGAATTACTTCAATTGTTCCGCAAGTTCCGGTTTCTATTTCACAATCAAAAAACAAACTCAAGCAGAATGGCTTCTCCCGGTTTTTGGTTGATTTAAGTTACGAGCCGGTTTCGAAACACCGGGCCAAAACAGTAAAAAGCCGAATTCTACGATCGGAGCAAATTCAACCATCGAATACTTTTAATTTTAATAAGGGATTGAAGTAAGGATGTCATCTTTTTAAAAGATGACATCCTTGCTCTCGATTTTTCAGGCAACAAAAAAGCAGGTTCGAAACCGAACCTGCTTTTTTTATGTTGTTGTTTTTACTTTCTATCCATCGTTCATTGATGCAAGGAATTCTTCGATACTTGAAGTACGCATCAATCTTGTTTTCATAAACTCCATTGCTTCCAGGGCGTTCATGTCGCCAAGGTAGTTGCGTAAAATCCACAGTTTGTCGAGAACTTCTTTCGAGAATAAAAGGTCTTCGCGGCGGGTACTCGATGTTGGAATATCCACAGAAGGGAAGATACGTTTGTTCGACAATTTTCTGTCGAGTTGCAGCTCCATGTTACCGGTACCTTTAAACTCTTCAAAAATAACCTCGTCCATTTTCGATCCGGTTTCGGTAAGCGCCGTTGCCATAATCGTTAATGAACCACCTTCTTCAATGTTTCGTGCAGCACCAAAGAAACGTTTTGGTTTATGCAGTGCGTTGGCATCAACACCACCCGAAAGTACTTTACCCGATGCAGGTTGAACAGTGTTGTATGCACGTGCCAAACGTGTAATCGAGTCTAACAGGATAACCACATCGTGGCCACATTCGGTTAAACGTTTTGCTTTTTCCAATACAATGTTGGCCACTTTTACGTGTTTGTCAGCCGGCTCATCAAAAGTTGATGCAATTACTTCGGCATGTACGCTGCGTGCCATATCGGTAACCTCTTCCGGACGTTCATCGATCAATAATACGATCATATAAACCTCAGGGTGGTTGGCTGCAATGGCGTTGGCGATCTCTTTCAGCAATACTGTTTTACCGGTTTTTGGCTGGGCAACAATCAAACCACGCTGTCCTTTACCAATTGGCGCAAACATATCAACAACTCGAGTTGAAATGTTGTCGTGGCCATTTCCGGTAAGGTTAAATTTCTCATCAGGGAATAAAGGAGTCAGGTGATCGAAAGGTACGCGGTCGCGAATAAACTCAGGGCTTCGTCCGTTAATCTCCAGCACTTTAATCAGTGGGAAATATTTCTCACCTTCTTTTGGCGGGCGAACAGTTCCTTTTACGGTATCACCGGTTTTTAAACCAAATAGTTTAATCTGCGACTGCGATACATAAATATCGTCAGGAGAGTTCAAATAATTGTAATCCGATGAACGTAAAAAACCATAACCGTCAGCTAAAATCTCCAGTACGCCGGTGTTGTTAATAATACCTTCAAACTCGAATTGACGTTGTTTTTGGCGATTTCCTTGCTGCTGACCTTGTTGCTGACCTTGTTGTTGATTTCTATTTTGTGGTCTTTGACGGTCGTCTTTTCCGCCGGTATTTTGTCTTGGCTGATTTTGCTGATTCTGCGGATGTCTTTGCTGACCACCTCGTTGTTGCGCTTGCTCTTTAGCATGCTGAACTTTTACTTCAGGTTTTTGTAGCTCTTGTTTCTTTTCCTGAGCTTGTGGTTTTTCCTGAGCTTGTGGTTTCTGCTGTTGTTGCTGAGGAGCTGATATTGTTTCCTCTGGTTTGACAGCTGCTTCAATATTTTGTTGCTTTGGTTCTGCAGCAGATTTTTCCTTTGTAAAACCTTTTATAATTGCTTTTATCTGGTCCTGACGCGTTTGAACTTTATCGTCAATTTTGTCGCCATGTTTCTTTTTAGGACCTGATCCCACTTTTTCACGTTTTACAGTCTCCACTCTTTGGCGTGGACGTTTTGAACGGCGTGGTTCATCGTCCTCCATGACGTTTCTGTCGGATTGTTTTTTTCGATTACCGGCTCCTCCTTTTTCATCTTTAGGAGCATTCTTTTGGCCTTTGTTTTCAGCTTCAAGTACAGCCTGGGTATCTAAAATTTTATAAATAAGATCCTGTTTCTTGTAGGACTCTACACGTTTAATATTGAGCTCTTTAGCGATCTCTTTTAATTCAGGAACAAGTTTCTTGTTCAGTTCTAAAATATCATACATTATACTATTGTTATAACTTTTCTCGATTAATAATTGTTGAAAAAATTCTTGGAACAATTGACGAGGAGGGTGATTTTCTTTTGAAATCGTGTGCAAGTATAAATAAATACCTGCTTGTAAACAAAAAATTGAAACTCTTTTTTCTTCCTCTTTCTTATTTTTAAGTAAAATTAAAACTTTTGGTTCTTTCGTAAAAATATATTTCCAAAAAACGATTCAATTTGCTCAGTAGAAAGTTCTGATTGTAAATACTATACGTTTAACGGGGCTAAATTGTTTAATTTTATTTAAAGGAGTTTTCTTGTGTGCGTTATAAAAGCGCAGAAAACTACGACTACTACTTAATTCCTATTAATCTGATAATTGATGCAAGACCGCGGTGGTAAAGGCCTTCATCCAGTTCAATATCGGTTTTGAATGTTGTTAATGAACTGAAATTTTTAAAGTCGTATTCTAATTCTTTTTCATCGAAAAGGAAGCCAATATCTTTAGGGCCACCGGTATTTCTGTTTATTTGTTCTTTCGAAAAACCTTCAAGAATTAATGTGCCTCCGGGTTTTAAATACGACTCTAATTTTTGGTGTACTTTATTACGTATTTTTTCCGGCATATGTGCATATGTCAAACAAATACAATCAAAATACTCTTTTTCAAAATCGGCATTTTCATAATCAGTTACCTGATAGCGAATAGAAGTATTATGTTTATCAGCTAAAAGCAGTGCTTTTCTTTTTCCTTCAACACTGGGATCAAAAGCTGTTACATCCCATCCTAATGTTGCTGCGAATACTGCGTTTCGTCCTTCTCCTTCTGCCGGAAATAGCACCTTCCCCGGTTGTATTTTGGGCAATTCCTCTTTTAAAAATTCGTTAGGCGTTTCTCCGTATGCGTATTCTGTAGCGCTGTATCTTTCGTTCCAAAAACTGTTCATTTTTACTCTTTAAATTGAATAAACAAATTACATACAAAGAGGTTTATCCATGAAGAATACGTAATCCTCCAGGTTTTAAATCGATGATTTTTGCATATTTTAAGAGAATACAATAAAGGAAATTTATTCGAGAAAAATTGATTTTGGGCTAAACCAACTATTTATCCTCGTCACCTTTTTTTGTTTCGATGAGAACAACTCCATTTGCTCCCCTTGAACCATAAATAGCAGAACCCCCATCTTTTAAAATATCGATACTCTTTACTGTATGTGGGGGGAGCATACCTAATATACTGCCTTCCCGCTCAATTCCATCCACTACAATTAATGCAGCATTGCTGCCACCCATCGTATTATTCCCGCGGATTATTATTTCATCACCAACTACCTGCACTCCCGAAAACTTTCCTCTTATCAGTTCAAACATGTCTGCATAATTTGAGAAATCATCATGGTCGTCTCTTAAACTTGAAATCGCACTCAATTTATCTTCATCCGTTACATGACCGTAACCTATAGCTAGCGCTTTCCCTTTTTCACCTGGTTTAAGATGTAGGTTAACAGCAACAAACTTTGTGTTTTCTTTTAGTTTTACGTCCTGTTTATTAAATCCATGAGCGAAAAAACTTAATTTATCTTTATTATTACAAGCAACTGAAAATCTCCCAAGGGTATCGGTTTTAACTACCTGCTTAGTACTTTTTACCTGAACTTCCACTCCGGATAAAGGTATGTTTTCGAAAGTAGTTACTTTGCCCTGAATACTTCGATCCTGGGCCTGAATACTACATGAAATCAAAAGGCAAACTATAATTTGTGTGACGAAACGGTTATACATGGTTTATTGGTTTTAGTTATTTATTGAAATCGAATTAAAATTAATGTAAAAAATTGAATTAATTCGCTGATTTGCAAAAATAAAAGATGGGTAATAACAAAGAAATGAAGGGATTTTTTTAGGTAAAAAATATACGGCAATTAACCATACTGTATTATTTACGGCAGAAAAAATCATCAGAGACACAATCAATACTTGTATCATTGTGGGAATGGGTAGTTTGGAGATGATTCTAATTGTAGCCTTCGATATATTATCCTTTTTTAATTTCCTGTGGTACAGTACTGAACATTCAAATTCACCCGGGAGTAATTATATTCTGCTACGTCTATAATGAAGTGGTAAAGTTATCTTTTTACTATAAAATCATTGATAAAATAATAAAACTGATTTTTTCATGGTGTTACGGTTTGGTTTATGTAATTCTTTAACTGTGATAATAAGTTACGAAATGAAAATGGCTTTGTTGCTGATTCATAGTGGTTTGTTGAATTTTGGAATTGATCCAGATAAGAATAAAAATGGATAATGGTGTGAGAAGGATGAGTGGGGTGTTAAAGCCTCGATTGGGACAAAAGAAAACCGCTGAAGCAAGCCTCAGCGGTTTTTAGTTAATTTTAGAAGTTTATTGACCTTCATCAGGTCAACTTTTATTTTTTTATTTAGGACATCCGGTGTAAACGATATTTGAAAGATCACCTTTTACCGAATAACCGATTACTGTTTCATCTATATCCGGTGTACTCAAATCGTCTTCGGTCATTATTACCGGTTCTCCATTAATTGCAAGAATTTTTGTGTCAGTCCAAATAGTTGCTTGTCCGTCTTTTGCGTTGCCAGAACTACAATCAGGTGCAAAGCCAAATTCAAATGTGGTTGGTTCGCTGGCATTGCATCCAATTTCTCCTGTCCAGGTAAATACAGTTTGGTTCTTTGGATTATTCAAAGAATATACTTTTCCATCTGGTGCTTCATAGTTTCCTTCATCATTTAGTTCTAGATCTTCGACCTGCGGAAATGTAAATGCAATAGTAATTTCGGCTTTTTCATCGTGGTTGTACGAAAACACGATATCCAGATTATCATCCGTTGCATATGAAAATAATGCATCGTCACACATGTCACAGTTCTCAACAACAAGTTTTGCGTTATTTTCAGACCACCTGTTACCCACTTTAAAACGTAACTGGTATTCACCTGTTGTTTCAAAAGTTAAATAGAACTTTTGGGGAAACTCGGTAGTTTTATTCATCTGAAAAACTTGAATCCATTCTCCATCTTCCAATTGTTGTGCCTGAACATTAGTTCCAACTTCGGTATCGATAATAAATTCATGTTCTTCTCCTGCGCAGACTGTAGGATTCCAGCTAACTAAACTTTCGATTTCTGCAATTTTTGCTTTTTTAAGCATCAACCCTTCATCAGGATTTGTTAGTGTTTCGTCTTTCTGGCAACTCCAGAAAATACCGCCGGCTGCAATAAGAGCCACAACGGTTGTGTAAACCCATTTTTTCATCTTTGTTATATTAAGTAAATAAATTAAAAACGAATTGTTCGTCCGTTACTAGTTTTGCTTAGCCTGGTTAATGAGGCTATTAGGTGATGTAAAGATAAACCATATTATAGTTAATAGATAAGCGAGATGTCCGGATTTGAGATAATCTATTGTGTAAGTCAATACAGTTTAAAAGCCTGAAAATATTGATTATTTAATGAGTTTTTACCTTTTCTGAATTGGCACGATTTTTAAAGATTGGGCATGTGTCCCATTTTTGGATATATGTTTTGTCCCACTCAAAGAATCAAAACTGCGTAAAAAAGCATTAACAGACTATTTTATTAGAGGTTTGGTTGAAAGTTATTTGTCGTTGGTCTACCTGTTAATTTTGGTATAAATGGATTACTGCCGAGAAATTACAGAAAAAGGCGTACCCAAACGGATACGCCTTTTATACCGTTTAAACACAGGTTTTATTCTCTTTTATACATTAGTTTACCATTGTAAATTTGTTCTCCCAGTTGCATGCGATAGAAATACATGCCACTCACTTCGGCTTCAGGTTTAAACTCAGCGTTATAAGTGGTGTTTTCTTCCACAAATCCATCGAATACAGTCTGTACCATTTGCCCTGCCATATTGTAAATATCAATTTTGGCCTGGGTAGCTATTGGCGAAACAAACTCAAAACGTGCCCGATCTTTAAATGGATTCGGATAGACCTTTAATGCCGACTCAACAGGTTCTAATTCTACTTTAGGCTCAATATATCCGGATTTGGTTTTGTTATTGCTTTTCACTTCGTGAATTACTATTGAACCACCTCCCAATTCGGTTGCATCATCAGAATTTTCATCAGCATTCTCGATAGCGTTGTCATAAACGACTCCATTGTCACCATAGATTTTAATGCGGAATCTATCGGGATCAGTGCCATCATTCCAGTCGCCATCAAAAGCCACCAGGGTGAATTTATAAGAACCTTCTCCATTTATGGTTCCCTCGCCGCGGTAAGTAGCCTTGCCGCCTGAGATTACCAGTGAACCCGATTCATGGAACTGGCTTTTGAATTTCATTCCGGCTGCATGGAAATGGAATTCGGTGTTGCCATCTACATCCGATTTTCCTTTTTTGTACTTGGCCACAAATCCGAAGTTGGCTTTGCCTTCAAGATTTACATCAGCAGTATAAGCTTCTGCTGGTGACCAAATCCAACCACCACCGGTTACAAATCCGGCTGATGGGTCGTAAACAGGGAGATAGGCTGTTGATTCAGAGCAACCTTCTCCGGCAATTGCCGTTACTTTGTAGACTTTGACATCAGGCAGATCAACACCTGATTCTTCTGCAATACCGTACTCATCTGTTAGAATTGTTGTTCGATACTCTTCTACTTCATTACCAGAGTTACTATCAAAATAGGTTACAACAAATGTCACAGATACATTTTCAACTGTAACCAGGCTTTCATTGACTACAGTTGCAGTTAATGTTGCTGGATTACCAACTTCCACTGGTATGCTGCTGGCTGAGGCATCGATGGTGACAGGTTTAATCAGTAAAGTAACACTTGGAGTACAAATTAAGTCATAGTTTGACCCCAAAGTCAATGTACCAATATTAATTTCATAGGATTCTCCTGAAATTTCACCAGGGTCGCGTGAAAGCGAACCGTCAAAATCATCTTCTCCAACTAAGCTTCCACTTGTAATTTCGTATTCCAGTTCGTGATCACTTTGACCACAATATTTGAATTGGTCGGCAAGTGGAGTAACGGTGATTGGACGTTTCAGCACATTAATGTATACTGTTTCAGAAGCCGGGTTGTAGTTATCCGAGCCAGCCACATTAACTGTCAGTGTATGCGTTCCGGCATTGAGTTCTGTTCCGAAATCCGGGTCGTAAGTTACCGCGCCGTGAGCTTCAGAGCCAGGAACTGTAACAGTGGCATTTAGTTGAGTTGCACTGAGCGTTGTACCGTAAACGATGTTAGCCGGAGTATCCCATGCAATGGTCTGGTCCGCTTTTTCAACGGTCAGTTGCACTGTTTCAGAAGCCGGGTTGTAGTTATCCGAGCCAGCCACATTAACTGTCAGTGTATGCGTTCCGGCATTGAGTTCTGTTCCGAAATCCGGGTCGTAAGTTACCGCGCCGTGAGCTTCAGAGCCAGGAACTGTAACAGTGGCATTTAGTTGAGTTGCACTGAGCGTTGTACCGTAAACGATGTTAGCCGGAGTATCCCATGCAATGGTCTGGTCCGCTTTTTAGCCGGAACGGTCAGTTGCACTGTTTCAGAAGCCGGGTTGTAGTTATCCGAGCCAGCCACATTAACTGTCAGTGTATGCGTTCCGGCATTGAGTTCTGTTCCGAAATCCGGGTCGTAAGTTACCGCGCCGTGAGCTTCAGAGCCAGGAACTGTAACAGTGGCATTTAGTTGAGTTGCACTGAGCGTTGTACCGTAAACGATGTTAGCCGGAGTATCCCATGCAATGGTCTGGTCCGCTTTTTCAACGGTCAGTTGCACTGTTTCAGAAGCCGGGTTGTAGTTATCCGAGCCAGCCACATTAACTGTCAGTGTATGCGTTCCGGCATTGAGTTCTGTTCCGAAATCCGGGTCGTAAGTTACCGCGCCGTGAGCTTCAGAGCCAGGAACTGTAACAGTGGCATTTAGTTGAGTTGCACTGAGCGTTGTACCGTAAACGATGTTAGCCGGAGTATCCCATGCAATGGTCTGGTCCGCTTTTTCAACGGTCAGTTGCACTGTTTCAGAAGCCGGGTTGTAGTTATCCGAGCCAGCCACATTAACTGTCAGTGTATGCGTTCCGGCATTGAGTTCTGTTCCGAAATCCGGGTCGTAAGTTACCGCGCCGTGAGCTTCAGAGCCAGGAACTGTAACAGTGGCATTTAGTTGAGTTGCACTGAGCGTTGTACCGTAAACGATGTTAGCCGGAGTATCCCATGCAATGGTCTGGTCCGCTTTTTCAACGGTCAGTTGCACTGTTTCAGAAGCCGGGTTGTAGTTATCCGAGCCAGCCACATTAACTGTCAGTGTATGCGTTCCGGCATTGAGTTCTGTTCCGAAATCCGGGTCGTAAGTTACCGCGCCGTGAGCTTCAGAGCCAGGAACTGTAACAGTGGCATTTAGTTGAGTTGCACTGAGCGTTGTACCGTAAACGATGTTAGCCGGAGTATCCCATGCAATGGTCTGGTCCGCTTTTTCAACGGTCAGTTGCACTGTTTCAGAAGCCGGGTTGTAGTTATCCGAGCCAGCCACATTAACTGTCAGTGTATGCGTTCCGGCATTGAGTTCTGTTCCGAAATCCGGGTCGTAAGTTACCGCGCCGTGAGCTTCAGAGCCAGGAACTGTAACAGTGGCATTTAGTTGAGTTGCACTGAGCGTTGTACCGTAAACGATGTTAGCCGGAGTATCCCATGCAATGGTCTGGTCCGCTTTTTCAACGGTCAGTTGCACTGTTTCAGAAGCCGGGTTGTAGTTATCCGAGCCAGCCACATTAACTGTCAGTGTATGCGTTCCGGCATTGAGTTCTGTTCCGAAATCCGGGTCGTAAGTTACCGCGCCGTGAGCTTCAGAGCCAGGAACTGTAACAGTGGCATTTAGTTGAGTTGCACTGAGCGTTGTACCGTAAACGATGTTAGCCGGAGTATCCCATGCAATGGTCTGGTCCGCTTTTTCAACGGTCAGTTGCACTGTTTCAGAAGCCGGGTTGTAGTTATCCGAGCCAGCCACATTAACTGTCAGTGTATGCGTTCCGGCATTGAGTTCTGTTCCGAAATCCGGGTCGTAAGTTACCGCGCCGTGAGCTTCAGAGCCAGGAACTGTAACAGTGGCATTTAGTTGAGTTGCACTGAGCGTTGTACCGTAAACGATGTTAGCCGGAGTATCCCATGCAATGGTCTGGTCCGCTTTTTCAACGGTCAGTTGCACTGTTTCAGAAGCCGGGTTGTAGTTATCCGAGCCAGCCACATTAACTGTCAGTGTATGCGTTCCGGCATTGAGTTCTGTTCCGAAATCCGGGTCGTAAGTTACCGCGCCGTGAGCTTCAGAGCCAGGAACTGTAACAGTGGCATTTAGTTGAGTTGCACTGAGCGTTGTACCGTAAACGATGTTAGCCGGAGTATCCCATGCAATGGTCTGGTCCGCTTTTTCAACGGTCAGTTGCACTGTTTCAGAAGCCGGGTTGTAGTTATCCGAGCCAGCCACATTAACTGTCAGTGTATGCGTTCCGGCATTGAGTTCTGTTCCGAAATCCGGGTCGTAAGTTACCGCGCCGTGAGCTTCAGAGCCAGGAACTGTAACAGTGGCATTTAGTTGAGTTGCACTGAGCGTTGTACCGTAAACGATGTTAGCCGGAGTATCCCATGCAATGGTCTGGTCCGCTTTTTCAACGGTCAGTTGCACTGTTTCAGAAGCCGGGTTGTAGTTATCCGAGCCAGCCACATTAACTGTCAGTGTATGCGTTCCGGCATTGAGTTCTGTTCCGAAATCCGGGTCGTAAGTTACCGCGCCGTGAGCTTCAGAGCCAGGAACTGTAACAGTGGCATTTAGTTGAGTTGCACTGAGCGTTGTACCGTAAACGATGTTAGCCGGAGTATCCCATGCAATGGTCTGGTCCGCTTTTTCAACGGTCAGTTGCACTGTTTCAGAAGCCGGGTTGTAGTTATCCGAGCCAGCCACATTAACTGTCAGTGTATGCGTTCCGGCATTGAGTTCTGTTCCGAAATCCGGGTCGTAAGTTACCGCGCCGTGAGCTTCAGAGCCAGGAACTGTAACAGTGGCATTTAGTTGAGTTGCACTGAGCGTTGTACCGTAAACGATGTTAGCCGGAGTATCCCATGCAATGGTCTGGTCCGCTTTTTCAACGGTCAGTTGCACTGTTTCAGAAGCCGGGTTGTAGTTATCCGAGCCAGCCACATTAACTGTCAGTGTATGCGTTCCGGCATTGAGTTCTGTTCCGAAATCCGGGTCGTAAGTTACCGCGCCGTGAGCTTCAGAGCCAGGAACTGTAACAGTGGCATTTAGTTGAGTTGCACTGAGCGTTGTACCGTAAACGATGTTAGCCGGAGTATCCCATGCAATGGTCTGGTCCGCTTTTTCAACGGTCAGTTGCACTGTTTCAGAAGCCGGGTTGTAGTTATCCGAGCCAGCCACATTAACTGTCAGTGTATGCGTTCCGGCATTGAGTTCTGTTCCGAAATCCGGGTCGTAAGTTACCGCGCCGTGAGCTTCAGAGCCAGGAACTGTAACAGTGGCATTTAGTTGAGTTGCACTGAGCGTTGTACCGTAAACGATGTTAGCCGGAGTATCCCATGCAATGGTCTGGTCCGCTTTTTCAACGGTCAGTTGCACTGTTTCAGAAGCCGGGTTGTAGTTATCCGAGCCAGCCACATTAACTGTCAGTGTATGCGTTCCGGCATTGAGTTCTGTTCCGAAATCCGGGTCGTAAGTTACCGCGCCGTGAGCTTCAGAGCCAGGAACTGTAACAGTGGCATTTAGTTGAGTTGCACTGAGCGTTGTACCGTAAACGATGTTAGCCGGAGTATCCCATGCAATGGTCTGGTCCGCTTTTTCAACGGTCAGTTGCACTGTTTCAGAAGCCGGGTTGTAGTTATCCGAGCCAGCCACATTAACTGTCAGTGTATGCGTTCCGGCATTGAGTTCTGTTCCGAAATCCGGGTCGTAAGTTACCGCGCCGTGAGCTTCAGAGCCAGGAACTGTAACAGTGGCATTTAGTTGAGTTGCACTGAGCGTTGTACCGTAAACGATGTTAGCCGGAGTATCCCATGCAATGGTCTGGTCCGCTTTTTCAACGGTCAGTTGCACTGTTTCAGAAGCCGGGTTGTAGTTATCCGAGCCAGCCACATTAACTGTCAGTGTATGCGTTCCGGCATTGAGTTCTGTTCCGAAATCCGGGTCGTAAGTTACCGCGCCGTGAGCTTCAGAGCCAGGAACTGTAACAGTGGCATTTAGTTGAGTTGCACTGAGCGTTGTACCGTAAACGATGTTAGCCGGAGTATCCCATGCAATGGTCTGGTCCGCTTTTTCAACGGTCAGTTGCACTGTTTCAGAAGCCGGGTTGTAGTTATCCGAGCCAGCCACATTAACTGTCAGTGTATGCGTTCCGGCATTGAGTTCTGTTCCGAAATCCGGGTCGTAAGTTACCGCGCCGTGAGCTTCAGAGCCAGGAACTGTAACAGTGGCATTTAGTTGAGTTGCACTGAGCGTTGTACCGTAAACGATGTTAGCCGGAGTATCCCATGCAATGGTCTGGTCCGCTTTTTCAACGGTCAGTTGCACTGTTTCAGAAGCCGGGTTGTAGTTATCCGAGCCAGCCACATTAACTGTCAGTGTATGCGTTCCGGCATTGAGTTCTGTTCCGAAATCCGGGTCGTAAGTTACCGCGCCGTGAGCTTCAGAGCCAGGAACTGTAACAGTGGCATTTAGTTGAGTTGCACTGAGCGTTGTACCGTAAACGATGTTAGCCGGAGTATCCCATGCAATGGTCTGGTCCGCTTTTTCAACGGTCAGTTGCACTGTTTCAGAAGCCGGGTTGTAGTTATCCGAGCCAGCCACATTAACTGTCAGTGTATGCGTTCCGGCATTGAGTTCTGTTCCGAAATCCGGGTCGTAAGTTACCGCGCCGTGAGCTTCAGAGCCAGGAACTGTAACAGTGGCATTTAGTTGAGTTGCACTGAGCGTTGTACCGTAAACGATGTTAGCCGGAGTATCCCATGCAATGGTCTGGTCCGCTTTTTCAACGGTCAGTTGCACTGTTTCAGAAGCCGGGTTGTAGTTATCCGAGCCAGCCACATTAACTGTCAGTGTATGCGTTCCGGCATTGAGTTCTGTTCCGAAATCCGGGTCGTAAGTTACCGCGCCGTGAGCTTCAGAGCCAGGAACTGTAACAGTGGCATTTAGTTGAGTTGCACTGAGCGTTGTACCGTAAACGATGTTAGCCGGAGTATCCCATGCAATGGTCTGGTCCGCTTTTTCAACGGTCAGTTGCACTGTTTCAGAAGCCGGGTTGTAGTTATCCGAGCCAGCCACATTAACTGTCAGTGTATGCGTTCCGGCATTGAGTTCTGTTCCGAAATCCGGGTCGTAAGTTACCGCGCCGTGAGCTTCAGAGCCAGGAACTGTAACAGTGGCATTTAGTTGAGTTGCACTGAGCGTTGTACCGTAAACGATGTTAGCCGGAGTATCCCATGCAATGGTCTGGTCCGCTTTTTCAACGGTCAGTTGCACTGTTTCAGAAGCCGGGTTGTAGTTATCCGAGCCAGCCACATTAACTGTCAGTGTATGCGTTCCGGCATTGAGTTCTGTTCCGAAATCCGGGGCGTAAGTTACCGCGCCGTGAGCTTCAGAGCCAGGAACTGTAACAGTGGCATTTAGTTGAGTTGCACTGAGCGTTGTACCGTAAACGATGTTAGCCGGAGTATCCCATGCAATGGTCTGGTCCGCTTTTTCAACGATTAATGTACCAATTGCTGATGCCTGAACAGCACCATCTTTTAACCATACAGTAAAATCATAAGATCCTGCATCCAAAGTTGATGGAACATTAAGAGTTAAAGTTGATCCGGGAAATGGATCTCCACCACTAGAAGTAAATGATTCAGGTGAAAAGCTTGATGTAACACCAGCAGGAAGTCCTTCAACACTATATGTTCCGTTTACGGTTCCCTTTGCATCGCGCAAAGAAGTAACATCAAATGTAGGAGAACTTGCCGTTCCATAAATAACGGCCTCTGATTGAGTACCAACGGAAACAGAAGCGATGGAGCCACCTGTACTTCCTACAACAACTGTAAAATTCCAGGTTTGCCCGTTGTTTGGATTACCTGTATTAGATACGGCTCTGGCTTCAAAATTATATGAACCGTCGGCAACACTCGTACCGACAGATACGGTGATGGGAAAAGTTTTAGTATCTCCTGAACCTTGATTATTTCCTGTAGAAAAGGGCACATCTGTATTTGTTGTCAGATTAATCTGGTCACTATTTGTACCAATATTAGAGCCTTCAAATCCTAAATTTACAATTATATCTCCATTTCCTCTTGGTGCGGTTACATCAACACTCAGTGTTGAATTATCTGTACTTCCAGCGGTCATCGAAACTGTATTATAGTACCCAGGCGTTATTTCATAGCTAAAATTACCACCATCCGTAAAAAACACCTGCTCCTCATAGCCCGAAGATTGACCTAAGGCAGTGAGAACAAGGCTTGTGTTTAATTCTTCATCAGTAACATCCCATAAGGTGTAAAAATTACCATCCTCATCTGCAGTTTCAAACCATTCAGCATAATGAGGAGTTTCGTTTAATTCGGGACGAGTTTCGTTCATTATTAATAAACTTACCACTTCGTTGGCATGCCAGCCGGTTCCGGTAATGTACACCGTTTCTCCGGGAGCATAGTCCAGGTCGGCCTGATCGAGAGAGAGTGTTTGTCCAAAGCCGGCATTTGCCGCCAGCAGCAAGATTCCCATCATCAGCAGTTTTAGCGCTGCGTGGGATGATCGTAAAATTTCGTAAAATTTCTTCATGTGTTTAATTTTTATGAGTTTTTAGTTTTTTTAAGGTGAAAATATATGGAATCAGAAGCCTGCGTTGTAGCAGGGAATTCCGGTGTTTAGCTATATGTTATTCATGGGATTTGTATTAAAAGGTTGAGCAAAAAGTGCCGTCCACGGACACACAAAAATCCCTGTCTCGCTATTATTGAAGGAAAGGATATGTTCCAAAGCTGCTTTTGTTTCACTTAGGAATACAATAATTCTAATATGGAAAAAGTATGACTCTTTTTTTCCATAGGTTCGAGTTAATAAGTAAGTGCTGTTAATCGAGGAAAGACCCTTATTTTTTATCTTCAATTAACAGTACGAAAATTAAGGAATAATATAATACGCTGTATATCAGGGATGTACAAAGTGAAACAACGTGAGAAATGACGTTTGAAAGCCAGTGTTCTAGGGACTTTTCAAAATCTTATCAAACGGAATATTAGCCACTTTTTTGTAGAAAATGTCCTTTTTTTAGAAGCTAAAGGGCAGGATTTCAATGGCTTGAATGTCAGATTTGTGGATAGCGTAAGAAAAGCTACAAGCAGAAAATCATGTATTAGCCATCGAAATATTTAATTTCCAACCGTTTTCAAATTTGGAAATCGAAAATAACTTATTGAACAGTTATACTAAAACTATATCAGTGCTTCATACAAAACTTCCACCGGGTGCAAAGCTTTTTTCCCTGTTCCATCTTTAATATGATGTCGACACGAAGTTCCCGGAGCAGAAATTAGATAGTCGTCATTAGCCTTTCGAACTGCAGGGAAAAGTACCAACTCACCAATTTGCATCGAAAGTTCGTAATGTTCTTTTTCGTAGCCGAATGAACCCGCCATACCACAACAGCCTGACGGAATTTCTTTTACAAAATAGTTTTTGGGCAGCGACAACATTTTTTTCGATGGTTCGGTTGATGCCACGGCTTTTTGCTGGCAGTGTCCGTGCAGTAGAATATGTTGTTCTTCAGTGTTAAAAGCTTCTTCTGTTATGTTGCCTTTTTCAATTTCAGCAGCAATAAATTCTTCAAAAAGAAGTGCATTTTTTGCCAGTTTTTCAGCAGCCGGTTGCAAGTCTTTTTCTACTAAATCAGGGTATTCATCGCGGAAAGCCAGAATTGCAGAAGGCTCAATGCCAACCAGTGGTGTTTCGTCGGTGATAATGTCTTTTAACAGGTTTATATTTTCGGCGGCCACTTTTTTCGAAGTCCGCACCATACCTTTCGACAGGAATGTTCTTCCGCTTTCTTTGGTTTGCGGAATTTTAACTTCGTAACCCAGTTTGGTTAGCAACAGAATGGCTTTAATACCAATATCGCTTTCGTTGTAATTGGTAAACTCATCGTTAAAAAGGTAAATTTTGCCCTTCGTTTCTTGCTCCGGTAAGGGAACTCCGTTTTCAATCCAGCGGTTTAAAGTAATTTTCGACAATGCCGGGAGTGTACGTTTAGTTGAGAACCCAATCGCACTTTTTAATAGCGACGTGCTCATCATAAAGTTTGAGATGGGGCGGAAAACCATCGCCAGTTTGTTTAAACGCGGCAGGTAACCAATTAATCGCGAGCGCATCGGAACGCCATGCAAATCGTAATAATTTTGCAGGAATTCGGCTTTTAATTTGGCCATATCCACATTACTCGGGCACTCGCTTTTACAGGCCTTACACGAGATGCAGAGACTTAAAATATCGTATATCTCCTGGTGGTCGAACAGGTTCTTTTTCTCGTTGTTGTAAAGGAATTCGCGCAGAATATTGGCACGTCCGCGGGTGCTTTTGTCTTCGTCGCGGGTAGCCATAAAAGTAGGGCAGAGGGTGCCGCCAATAACTTCACTTTTGCGGCAGTCGCCCGAACCGTTACATTTTTCGATACTTCGGAAATAACCTTTGTTTTTCGAGAAATCAAAGTGTGTATCTGTTTCGGGAATAGCTTTGCCGGGAATTACGCGCAGGCTTTCGGTAATGGGTGGCGTATTTACGATTTTTCCGGGATTAAAAATGTTATCCGGGTCCCAGGCTTTTTTCACGGCTTTTACCATTTCGTAGCATTGGTCACCCAGCATAAACGGAATGAATTTTCCACGTGCTCTTCCATCGCCATGCTCACCACTCATCGAGCCACGGTATTTTTTTACCAGCGCCGCCACTTCGTTCATTAAGGTTTCAAAGATCTCTACATCTTTTGGATCTTTAAAATTAATGAGCGGACGAAAGTGAATTTCACCAGTGGCAATGTGGGCATAAAACACGCTGTCTAATCCCAGTTTTTTCAAAACAACTTTTATATCAGCCACGTAGTCGGGCAGGTGTTCCGGATGAACAGCAGTATCTTCAATTCCGGGTACTCCTTTTCTGTCGCCCGGAATATTGGCCAAAAGCCCCAGTCCGGCCGTACGCAACGACCACACACGTTTTATTTTATCGGCACCGGTTACCAGCGGATAATGATAGCCCAAACCTGCTTCTTTTAATTCCTTTTCGAGTGCCGCAGCTGTAGCTGTTAATTCTTTTTCGGTTTCAAACGAAAATTCGATCATCAGCATCGCACCCGGATCGCCTTTTACAAAAAAGCGGTTTTTGGCCTGTTCAATGTTTTGTTTAGCTGCCTGCATCACCGGATCGTCCATTAATTCAATGGCCGTTGGTTTGTATTTTAAGGCAATTAAATTGGCATGCAACGATTCCTCCAGCGTTTCAAAATGCGCACAAACCAATCCTTTATATTTTGGAGGCAGTGGAATTACATTTAGTTTTATCCGGGTAGAGAATGCCAACGTTCCTTCAGAACCTGCCAAAAGTTTACAAAAGTTGAATTTACCTCCACCTTTGGTAAAAGGATCGGCATACATCAACTCATCGATGGCATACCCCATATTTCGACGGGTTAATTTGGGGTCAGGAAAGTTCTTTAGAATCTCATCCCGATTTTGTTTATCGGAAAGCAGATCGTTAATATTCGAGTAAATGGCTTTTTCCTGCTGATTCGGATTTCCATTTATTTTATCCTGGAATTCTTCTTTGCTTAATTCCTTAAATGTGGTTTCGGAGCCGTCGCTTAAAATGGCACCAATTTCCAATACGTGCTGGCGCACACTACCATAAACCAACGAGTGCAAACCGCATGAATTATTTCCCAGCATACCACCAATAACACATCGGTTGGCGGTTGATGTTTCCGGCCCAAACTGCATACCGTGTTTCGCTAAAAACAGGTTTAGCTCTGCCAATACAACACCGGGTTCAACAATCACATAGTTTTTTTCTTTGTTGAATTCTACGATCTTGTTCATGTATTTCGAAACGTCAACTACAATTCCGTTTCCAACTACCTGTCCTGCCAACGAAGTACCTGCTCCGCGGGGAATAATATTGGTGTTATTCTCGCGTGCGAAGGCGATGATCTTTTTTATATCCTTTTTATTTTTAGGCTTGGTAACGGCCAGCGGCATTTCTTTGTATTGCGATGCATCGGTTGAATAAAGCACCCGTTGTACGTTATCAAAATATAGATCACCCTCGAGTTGGGCCTTTAGTTGGATGAATTTATTTGTAGTTGTCATAGTAGTTCGAAAAGCACAAATTTAGTAATAATTTGTAATTTGTCATACAAATTATGATGTGTTATCAGTTTTCTGTTTAGTCCATTTATTTTCCATTAAACGGCGTTGAAATCAAGTAATATTTTTATGTTTTTAGCCGGATCTTTCTTTAAAATTTCAAAACCTTTTTGGGTTTCAGATCCGTGTAATGTTTTTGATATCAGTGCTTCTGGTTTTAGTCGGTTGTTTTTCAGGTGGTCAATGGCTTCGGCAAATTCGCCATGGCTAACGCGCGAAGTTACAATGGTTCCTTCTTTCCATATCAGTTCACGAAATACAACTGAAGTTGGTTCGGCTGCCAATCCCAGCACGCAAACTTTTCCACCTCCAACAATCGAACGAATACAGCCTGTTATTGGATTTACACCATCCTCAATTTCTTCGGGGTGTCCAACCGCTTCAAAAGCTATATCAACACCTTTTCCATCGGTTTCATCTTTTATACGTTCAACAGGATCTTCTTTTTTTGCATTTATCGGAATCACATTGTCGTAGTATTTTGGCCCGATTGCCAGCCGTTCATCAAGAATATCAACCATAAAAACGGTATTGTTGGTAACCGTACGAACAGCCTGCAAAATACACAAGCCAATTTTGCCCGAACCCCAAATCACAATGCTGTCGTTTTCCTGAACGTTTGCACGGTTTTTGGCATGGCAACCAATACTTAAAACTTCAACCAGCGCCACGTGCTCGTCGGGTATATTTGCCGGCACTTTATACAACATCGAGGGAGGCAGTGAAACGTATTCGCAAAAACCGCCGTCCATATCAATGCCGATTAGTTTTAGGCTGGTACATGCCGGGAAATGGCCTTTTAAACAAGCGGGGCATTTACCGCACCAGATAATAGGGTCGGGGGCAACTTTATCGCCCACCTGCCAGCCGTTAACTCCTTCGCCCACTTCGGCAACAACGCCACCGAATTCGTGTCCCATAATTAGCGGAAGTGTTGTCCGCGGATGAAACTCACCGGTGTGAATATGCTGGTCGCTGCCGCAAATACAGCCAAAGTTTACTTTTATTAAAACTTCTCCCGGTTTGCAGGCCGGTTTTTCAACCTCCTTCCATTCAACCTGGTTGTATTTTGTAAGAACTGCTGCTTTCATTTTTTACACATTTTAAAGATTCAAAGATAAACGAAAAATGGCTCTATTAATGAGTTGGAAGATTCTGGCCTCAGGGAAAAAGGTGAAATAGCAATTTCACCAAATTCAACAATCAGGAGAATGAACCAGATGAATTTATGCATTCCTGAAAATATTATTCAGGAATGCTCAAAACAGTAAAAATTTTCATAATAAAAAAAGACAAATTGATACGATTTCTAAAAATTCTCTGTTTTATAATAGAAGTTGGTATTTAGGGTTAGTGATATTTTTATTCAATTGTCTTTATCCATTCAAATATTACTTTCCCCAATTAGTAATTTATCACAATTGTTATGAAAATAAAAATTCTTATTGTACTGATAGCTCTGGCGGGCTTTAAATTTTCTAAAGCCCAATCGGATGTAGCAGATTTGTTACGTTTTGGAACGCATGATGGCAATCTGTTGATTGAGGCATACACCGAACCTTATGGGAAAGGTCTTGGTGTAGGGATGAATAATTCGTGGTACTATACGGCCGAAACACATAAACTGTGGGGATTTGACCTGGCTTTCTCGATTAGTGCGTTTAAAGTTCCCGGGTCGGATAAAACATTCGATGTAAATGAGCTGGGATTGAAATATGTGTATGCGCAGGACGGACAGAATATGGCATCTACCGCTGCCGGTAGTGGCGATGGTGTGAGTTTGTATTATGATGCTGAGATTAATGGTCAGACCACTCCGATCGAATATTTTTCTACTCCCGGAGGTAGTGGTGTTGATGTTGTTCCGGTTCCGATAATTCAGGCAACATTCGGTTTGTTACCTAATACCGATGTAATATTACGTTACGTGCCTAAAGTAAAGTTTGAGATTGATAACGAAGATGCAGAAGCCGGCCTTTGGGGGCTAGGCTTGAAGCATAATATTCGCGAGTCGCTGCCGGTTATCAAACATTTACCGCTGGATATTGCTCTTTTTGGGGCGTATTCGAATATTAGTGGTGAGTCAGCAATCGATTTCGACTATACTGTTTACGGTGTTCCAAACCCTGCAGGATATGTACAGGATCCGAATCAAAAAGGAGAATTTGCAACCAAAAATATGAAGTATGGCTTAATCGTTTCGAAAAAAATTGCGGTCATTACATTTTTTGCCTCAGTTACCGGTAACTCCAGTAAAACCACATTTGATATTTTGGGAAAATACCCGGTTCCGGATCCGGAAAAGTTGGGCACGGATTTTACAAACATAGAAGATTTGTTGGTTAATGCCATGATTGAGGAGGAAGATCCGATTGCTTTGAGTTATAAAGATAATTACATGGGAATTGATGCAGGCTTTCGATTAAAGTTGTCATTTTTCAGCCTGTTTGGCTCCATCAGTAAAGCCAATTATGTAAGTTATAATGGCGGCATTAGTTTCGGATTCCGTTAAAGAAGCAATTTTTTGCAGTTACGATACAAGTTAAGGGGGGCCTAAAAAAGGCTCCCTTTTTTTATTGAGGGAGAAGCAGCTACAGTTTGTCAAATGATTCTGAAATCATTCAAACTACTAATGCCGATTATCTAATAATTAACAACTCTTCTTTTGCAACAGATAATGTTTGATTACCGGCTTACCGATACCGCCTGAAAAAGCTGTTCAGTTCGTTGGTAAGTTGTTCGTATATCGGCCTTGTAAACTCGATAAACAAATCCTGGTGTGGAGGCAAGGGAACAACTTTTTGTTGAGTGAGCGCATATTGTGCATCGCTTAAAGCTTCTTCGTCGCCGGCAAAAATGGCATATTGGTTTACCCAGGTAAAAGAGCCGGGAATCAGGTTATCGCGCAGCAATTTGTCATTCTGAAAATCTACAATCCGGTAATTCAGGCGACCACCCGAAATTACCTCGTCGGTATACGTTTTTAGTTTTGCACTGTAGGTTTTATTTACAAACGTACTGTCAGTAAGCGGAACTTTTACCTTTTTGGTAATGCTCTCTTCTTTTTCGCTGCGTACCAGGTTACCCACCGAGAAATCGTAAAATTCCATGCGTACCACAAAGTCCGGATTTAACTCAAAATTTTCGGCCTGTTTTGGCGAAAAAAAGTTTACAAAATCATGCGAAGGGAATTGGTTATTCACGTATTCAAACACCTGGTTGTAAAAAAACTCGGAACTGAGCTCGTAGATTTTTGTTCGCACTGTAACTGCCTCAACAACTACATTTACGGTTGCCAGTTCTTTGGCAATGGCCATTTTCTCCTGTGTGTCTTTATAACCCGGAATCCACTGTTCAGCTCTTTCAAAATGACTGTAGGCAGTTCGTGCACTTTCGCGCGATTCCTGTTCCATAAAATGCAATCCGGCCTGGTAACGATCTTCGGCAGCTTTTTCGTGCGCCATATTTAATTCCGAACTGAATGTCTTCGGATCGGGAAAAATTTTTCGTGCCGCGGGAGTGCTTCTTATCTGGTCGCTCATCCGGTTCACCCGGTTCATAACCGTAATGGTGTGTTCCCATTTAAAGGTTTCGTTCGATGTCAAGGTCAGATCAATTTCTTCCTGCGACCACTCAACGGCCATCGGATAGCCTTCTTTTAATACTTTTAAAGCTTTGTCGTTGGTTGGGTTTGATTTTAAACGCTCAACAGCTTTTGACATGGCCTGGTAATAATCGCCACGTTGCAGTGCTTTTTTGCCCGATGAACATGAAAATAATACGAGTGGGAGAAGTAGTAATAAAAGGTAAGGTTTTTTCATTTTAGTATAAAAACGGTTTGCTCGGGCAAATATAGGATTTTAAAGAAAAGAGACGCTAATGACGCAGATTAATGTGATTCTCGCAGGTAAATTTCGGCGAATATCAGCCAAATCAATGTCATCGGTGTTCAAAGTTTTCAAAAACTATAAGATTATCTACAGATACAATAAGCGGCCCAGCTCACTCATGGCTTCGGTGGCTTTCATTTCCAGGAAGATATCGGTAACTGTATCTGTAAAATGGGATGGTTTAATATTTATTTCGATGATTTTTGCACCGTTATTTTTGGCTACTACCGGGATTTCTGCGGCCGGTAAAACTTCGGCATTTGTACCGATTATAAGCAGCACATCGGCTTTGGCGGCTTCTTCGAACGAACGTTTTTTTGCAAAAGCCGGAATGGGTTCGTTAAAAAACACCATATCGGGTTTTAAAATGCCTTTGCAAACAAAACAAGTGGGAGGGAGGTAGTTCAGGTCGGCAAAACTCATGTCGTATTCCGAGCTGCATTCGGTACAAATTAACTGTTTGTATGTGCCGTGAAGTTCGTAAACATACTTACTACCGGCTTTTTGGTGAAGGTGATCGATGTTTTGTGTGATAACCGTTTCAACAAAACTGCGCTCTTCCATTTTTGCCAGCATTATATGCGCAATATTAGGTTCGGCATCACCCAAACTGTCGTAAAATATCTCCTTTATTTTTTTCCACGATTGCAGTGGTTTTTTCTGAAAATATTCAATTTCGAGAAATATGGGGTGGGTAGTGTTCCAAAGTCCATTTTCGCCCCGGAACGGCGGGATTCCACTTTCAACAGAAATTCCTGCACCGGTAAACGCCACGGCATATCTCGATTTTCGGATAAGGTGTGAAGCCTGCCAGAGTTTATCGACCAGTGATTTTGTTAGTTTAGTAGAACTCATAGAATTTAATCCGTACTATTCATTCAAATACCCAATTCGTTCTAAACGACGTAAGTTTCGTACCCATTTTTTGAGATTCAAAAGATGGACTCAACTAAGTCGGGATTAACCCGGAAAACATGACTATTAATGTAATCAAATGAATTATCCGTGTTAAAACTCCCGGAAACGTTGCTGTTTACCGGGAGATAACAATATTTAATGTAAAAGGTTTTTAATTCAGCTCCAGATCCTTGTTTACCGTTACAGTGGTGTCTTCGTTAAATCGGATCTTAAAATTCAGTTTCCGGAAAACAGAGATCATCGGTTTATTGTCGCGTGTGGTTTCGGCCGCCAGCTTTTTAATTCCGCGCGATTTGGCAATTTCAAGGCAGTAGCTGGTCAATGTAAATCCTAGCTCCTTCTTCTGCCACTTATCGGTAATCAACACCGCGTATTCCATAATTTCCACATCGGGGTCGGCAATCAATCGTCCAACACCGATCAGCTCTTTTTTACCATCTTCTTTTTCGTGTTCGGCAACAATGGCAATTTCGCGGTCGTAATCGATAAAACAGAACTGCGAAGCCACTTCGTGCGAATCGAAATAAAAGTCGTAACGGAAACGGTGGTATATGGATTCTTTCGAACAACTTCCAAGCAATTCAAGCCACCTTGGTTCGTCTTCGGGGCGAATAGGGCGCAGCGTAATTGGTGTTCCATCGCGTAAAGTCGCTTCCTTGATAAGGCTTTCCGGGTAGGGGCGCATTATCAGGTGCGAGTATTCTTTTACCGGTGTTGTCAACAATTCTTCATCAACAACAATCCGGGCATCAAGCGCAATCACATCTTTTGGTGTAACAATAAGCGGATTTATATCCAGCTCTTCAATTTCGGGGTAATCAGCAGCCAGGTACGACATGCGAATAAGTACCTCGATCAATTTATCGATGTTTTTAGGAGCATCGCCACGCCAGCCTTTCAGCAGCGGATAAAGTTTTAGCGACTTAAGCATTTGGCGGGCCAGATGCTCGTTTAAAGGAGGGAACTCTAAACGTTGATCTTTAAACAATTCGGCGGTTGTGCCGCCCATTCCAACCAGCATTACTGTTCCGAAAATAGGGTCTTTTTTGGTTCCTACAATCAGTTCGATTCCGTCTCTTGTATCTACCATTTTTTGTACGGTAATACCCTCGATTTTGGCCTCAGGGCGTTTTTCAGCTGCCATTTTTACCATGTTCCGGAAAGTGGCCCGCACCATCTCTTCGTTTTCAATATTCAGTGCCACGCCGCCAACATCCGATTTATGAATGATATCAGGCGAGTATATTTTCAGCACCACCGGATAGCCTTTTTCTTCGGCAATTTTTACCGCTTCATCTTCGGTAGACGCCGGGGTTGGGTGCGTAGTGTCGATACCGTAATCGTTAACCAGCATTTTCGAATCGTCCTCGTTTAACACTTTTGCTTTTGGGAATACCTGAGTCAGGTATTTTTGGCGAAGCTCGTTACGGTCGTACTGAAACGAAACAGGTACCTCACGTGGCGTTTCGTATAACATTTGCTGGTTTTCGGAATAATCAGAAAGTGTCATAAATGCGCGAATGGCCTGCTCAGGGGCAGGGTAGTTCGAAATACCATTTTGGTTGAGGATTTGAATACCTTCGTGCATGGCAGCTCCTCCCAGCCACGATGTCATAATCGACTTCGTTGTATTTTTCGACATATTTGCAATGGCCTTTGCCGTGGCTGTTGGATCAGTCATTGCCTGAGGAGTTAACAATACCAAAACGGCATCCACTTCTTTGTCTTCCAAAACTATTTCTGCAGCTCTTGCAAATCTTTCCGGAGTAGCATCTCCCAGCACATCAACCGGATTACCGTGCGACCAGAATGAGGGCAGGTAATCGTTTAATTTCTGCATGGTTTCTTCCGACAGTTTTACCAGGCTTCCACCCATTGAAAGCAGCGAATCGGTAGCCATTACACCCGGACCACCGGCATTTGTAACAATTGCCAGCCGGTTACCTTTAGGAATACGTTTACGGCCTACCAGATCGGTAAAATCGAAGATGTTTCCAAATTCGAAAACCCTTGCCAAACCTGCCCTTCGGAATACGGCGTCGTAAACCGAATCTTCAGAGGCCATCGCACCGGTGTGTGAAGCTGCGGCTGCTGCAGATTCAGGAAAGCGACCTGATTTGTAAACGATAATCGGCTTTTCGCGTGAAAATGCCCTTGCTGCCGACATAAAAGTACGTGCGTTTACAATCGACTCCACATAAAGCACAATGGATTTGGTATTCGGATCTTGTCCAAAATAATCGATCAGATCGCCAAAACTCACGTCCATGGAATTACCGATGGAAACGAAATTGGAAAAGCCGATATTGGATTCGTAAGCCCAGTCGAGAACGGAAGTACAAAGCGCACCCGATTGTGAAATAAATGCAACGTGTCCTTTTTTCGGCATGGCCGATGCAAAACTAACATTCATGTTTAATCCAGGTACTAAAATACCAAGGCAGTTGGGGCCAACGATTCGCATATCGGGGAATTTAGCTTTTTCTGCTTTTACCTGTTCTTCCAGCTTTTTACCCACATCACCAGCCTCTTTAAAACCGGCCGACATGATAATTACCCCGTGAATACCGGCCTCGCCACAGTCACGAACCAATTGAGGAACAGTTTCTGCTGCTGTCATAATAACAGCCAGATCGGGAGTTTTGGGCAGGCTTTTTACATCGGGGTAGCATGGAATTCCAAAAACGGCTTCGCGCCGCGGATTTACCGGGTAGACCACGCCGTTAAATCCTCCTCCCACCAAATTTCGTAAGGTGATCCCGCCAACACTGTCGGGATTATTTGAGACTCCAACCAGGGCAATTCGTTTTGGTCGGAAAATACTATCTAGTTTTTTTATAGCCATGTTTTTTTGCTTTTTGGTTTAAATCGGGTGTCAGTATTCTGTTGATTTTAATAGTTGACCGAAATCCGTCATAAATTTCATGAAAAAATACCAAGTTCTAAAATGTTCAGGAATCAGGCTTTTATTTGGCCGGAAGATGTAATGGTAATTGAATTAGTTAGTTACAGCTTTTGTGCGTGAAAGGCCCCGATAAACTATGCTGTAAAACAATAAGAAAATGCCGTGTTATATAGCATACAACGGTTTAAACCAGTGTTTGTAAAGGAAAAAGCGCCATTGCTGACGCTTTTTCTGATTTTTTATTTTGGTGGTTTTGTGAGTAAAATGATAACACTGCCAATTAAACAGGCAACCCCGGCAATAATAAAAGGAGCCATCCATACTATCGGTCCGGATGATGCTGTTGCCGAATCTTTAAAATGACCGGCAAGTTGTGGGCCTGCAATACCTGCAATACCATAGGCCGTAAACATCCATCCATAGTTTTTCCCAACAGTGTTGTTCCCAAAAAAGTCGGCAGTAATAGCCGGGAACAATGCAAAGTTTCCACCGAAGTTGAAGCCAATGATACATGCGCAGGCAATAAATCCTGATGTTACGCCAAAACGAATAAAAACGTGGTAGATCATCAGCATAATCACACCCTGAAAAAGGGTCATAAAAAATATGGCTCTTTTCCGTCCGAGTTTATCGGATATCATTCCCCAGACAATTCGCCCTAATCCGTTAAATATGGCGTACCATGCCATGGCAGTTCCGGTAATTATTCCGGCATTTGTAATTCCGTTATATTCCAGTGCGTCTATTCCAAAAAGTTTTATGCAGTAAATCACCATCAGGCCGGCAAGGGCAGAAAAGATAAACACTACCCAAATGGCATAAAATTGTTTTGTGCGAAGCATGTGGCTGGAATCAAACTCAACGCCACCCGTTGTTTTGGCGGTATGGTTAACCGGTGGTTCATATCCTTCGGGTTTGTATCCTGCCGGTGGATTAACCATTACCAGAGAGCCCAAAACGACCATGATAGCGAATACAATTCCGTAAATAACAAATACACTCTGAACGCTGGGCAAACCAAAGGCGCTGCTGGTGTTTAACAGGCCGCCAAACCACGAGCCTGCCAGCTTTACCCAAATGGTTGCGCCAAAACCAAATCCGGCAACGGCCAATCCGGTTATCAATCCTTTTTTATCGGGGAACCATTTTACCCCAACAGCAATAGGAACAACATAAGCGAGTCCGATTCCTGCACCGCCCAAAACTCCTATAAACAGTAATTGGGCAAGAAATGAACTTCCAAATATTCCACCTAAAATATATCCGGCACCTAAAACAAGGCCGCCGGTTAATGCAACAATTGTTGGCCCTGATTTGGCTTGCCATTTTCCGGCAAAAACCATTACCACAGCAAATGTAGCCAGGCCAATAGAAAATACCCAGGCGGTTTGTGTGGCTGAAAAGCCGTAATCGCCGTTGGGTTCGGTTAATAATGCGGTAAATACCGACCAGGCATAAATAGCGCCAAGAGCTAATTGTATAAGTATTGCTCCAATCACGACTATCCATCGGTTAGTAATTTTTAGTCCTTTCATTTTTTTTTGTTTACATCATTTGATTTTTGGAGAACAAGCAATAAATACTAAAATGCTTTGCTTGAGAATGAGCATTTTATTACGAGTCAGGTTGATTCTACTATATTATTCAAGGTTGATTAAAAAGAAAACAGACACCTCCGGGAGAAGATGTCTGTTTATTTGCGCTTATCGTTTTACTTCAACTTTTGCTCCGTCGATAATTTGATCAACAACGCCAGGGTCGAGTAATGTTGATGTGTCGCCAAGGTTGGTAGCATCGCCTTCTCCGATTTTACGCAGAATGCGTCGCATAATTTTTCCCGACCTTGTTTTGGGCAAGCCGCTTACAATCTGAATTTTATCGGGCTTGGCAATAGGCCCGATAAACTTATTTACGGTAGCCTTTATTTCTGCTTCAATATTATCCAGTTCAGAATCGGTCATATCTTCACAAATTACATAGGCATAAATTCCTGCTCCTTTAATTTCGTGCGGATAACCAACCACAGCCGATTCAACAACTTTTGGGTGTTGGTTAATGGCATCTTCCACTTCGGCAGTACCAATCCGGTGCCCCGAAACATTGATTACATCATCAATACGACCGATTATGCGGTAGTATCCTTCTTCGTCGCGCTTGGCGCCATCACCGGTCAGATAATAGCCGGGGAAGGATGCGAAGTAAGTTTGATAGCATCGTTGATGATCGCCCCAGGTGGTGCGTATCATGCCCGGCCAGGGATATTTAATGCAAAGAATTCCCTCAACACTGTTGCCTTTCAATTCGTTTCCTTCGTGATCCAGCAGCACCGGCTGAATTCCCGGTAGCGGCAAGGTTGCCAGCGAAGGTTTGGTTGGTGTAATTCCTGCCAGCGGAGTGATCATTATACCACCGGTTTCGGTTTGCCACCAGGTATCCACAATCGGGCAACGGCTTTTACCAACCAGGTCGTGGTACCAACGCCAGGCTTCTTCGTTAATGGGTTCTCCAACGGTACCCAGAACTTTTAGTGAGTCCAGATCGTGTTTCGTCACCCATTCGTCGCCTTGTGCCACCAGTGCACGGATAGCAGTTGGTGCGGTGTAGAATTGGTTGATCTTATATTTATCAACGATTTCCCAGAAACGCCCTGCGTCAGGCCAGGTCGGAACACCTTCGAACATAACCGAAGTAGCTCCGGTTAACAGTGGCCCGTAAACAATGTACGAGTGGCCGGTTACCCAGCCAATATCGGCGGTACACCAGTATATATCACCATCGCTGTACTGGAAAACATTTTTGAAGGTGTATTCGGCATAAACCATGTAGCCGGCGGTGGTGTGCACCACTCCTTTTGGTTTTCCGGTTGAGCCCGATGTATAGAGGATAAAAAGTACATCTTCGGCGTCCATTGTTTCAGCCTTATTTTCGCAATCAACACCGGCAATCAAATCGTGCCACCAAATGTCTCTTCCGTCCACCCATTTTATTTCTTCCTCGGTACGTCTTAAAACAACAGTTGTTTCTATCGATGGACATTTTTCCACCGCTTCGTCGGCAATACTTTTTAGAGGTATTGATTTTGTTCCCCGGAATCCACCATCGGAAGTAATTACAACTTTTGCTTCGGCATCGTTAATACGGTCGGCCAATGCTGTTGCCGAGAATCCTGCAAATACAATGGAGTGAATGGCTCCGATTCGGGCACAGGCCAGCATAGCAATTGCCAGTTCCGGAACCATGGGCAGATACAGTGCTACACGGTCACCTTTTTCAACGCCAATCTTTTTTAATCCGTTGGCAAATTGTTTTACTTTATCGAACAACTCGCCATAGGTTAATTTAATCTCCGGTTCTTTTGGGTCGTTGGGTTCCCAAATAATCGCAACCTGATCTTTTCGCATAAACATGTTGCGCTCAAAAATATTCTCGGTGATATTTAGTTTGCCATTCACAAACCAATTCACATCGGGAGCACCGTCTCCTTCAAATTTGTAATCTAGAACTTTATCCCATTTCTTTTGCCAGTAATGGCTTTCGGCTATTTTTCCCCAAAAATTATCGGGGTCAGCCACACTTTCCTTGTACTTTTGCAAGTACTCGGCTAAACTTGTGATCTTATTTTCCATCGTAGCTATCTATTGGTTAATTAATAAAATGAATCGAGTATGATGGTGGCCCCGCAGAAACTACAGGAGCCCTTAAAAAATGCCTTGTGCACGATATTTTCCCGGTAAAAATGTGTTTTTGCTTTTTGCAGGAAGATTTACTTCGGATGTCTTGTCGAAGAAAATTGTAAAAACGAAGTATGGTCGATTTGAAATCAAGTTGAACATGTATAAACAACTTAATATTACAACGTTTGAAAATAGTATAAAATCTGTTATGATAGAAAGATTTTGATATATTGTAAAACACCATACTAATGATTGAGAAACATTGATTTACATTTGATTAAGACAGGGATTTTCCCTAATTTTAAAAGAATTCACTCTGTTTAAACACATATATATTTTGTAAGGTTCATAATCTGCTGAATTGAATAAATAATAAACACAGATTTCCGGGACTAGTGAAAAAAGCAAAAACCAAGTTTTTAGGGGTAAAAAATTTCAGATTCTTATCAAATCGTAAGTCGCTGAATACTAATTCTAAGTTTAAAATTTATTTGGGTGGTTTACAACATAAAAATAGCTGAGAAAAGTTATCGGATCAGAACTTCAGGCATCGTAACTTCGGGCTAAAATTGCAAAACAATGAGTATAAACAATTTTACAGAACTTCTGGAAGTCGTAAAAAAGCAACCTCCGAAACGGGTGGTGGCTGTTAACGGTGTTGATGTAAGCACGTTGGAAGCCATGCACGATGCTGTTGAATTGGGGTTTGTAATACCGATAATAACCGGCGACAGAACGATTATTGAAGAATCGTGTAAAAAGCTGGGTGTTGATAGCTCGGATTATCAGATTTATGATGCTAAATCAATTCGCGAAGCTACCGACATAGCCGTAGAACTTATTCATGAAGACAAGGCCGATGTGTTGATGAAAGGAATGGTGTCGACCGATCAGTTTATGCGTGCTTTGCTTAGAAAAGAAAACAACCTGGTTCCCACAAAAGGTACATTAAGCCACGTTTCTGTAATGGATAATCCGAATTATCACAAATTGCTTGTTTTTAGTGATGCGGCTGTGTTGCCTTATCCTGATCTGAAACAAAAGATCCTGATGACAAATTACCTTATTTGTGCAGCAAAATCGCTGGGTATAGAACAGCCAAAAGTTGCGGTAATTGCACCAACCGAACAAATAATTATTTCCATTCAGTCGTGTATGGATGGCGCTACAATTGCCAAAATGTCGGAGCACGGACAAATCGAAGGTGGTTTGGTTGATGGTCCCATGGCCCTTGATGTAGCTATTAATGCCGAGTCGGCCGAAGTAAAAGGTTTTACCTCGCCGGTTGCAGGCGATGCCGATTGTTTGTTGTTCCCGAACATTGATGCGGCCAATGTTTTTTACAAAACAAACTCAAAACTGGCTAAAGCCGAAATGGCGGGGATTATTGCCGGAGCGAAAGTGCCTGCTGTGGTATCATCGCGTGGCGACAGTAGAAAAACAAAGTTGAATTCTGTGGCACTTGCATCAATTGTAAGTTACCAGATAAGTAATACGTAAATCATTTTATGCACCAGGTTCTTGCTATAAATCCGGGTTCTACCTCCACAAAATTTGCTGTTTATAACGAAAAGGAATGTGTTTTTACCAAAACCATTCGGCATCCGCTCGAGCAACTGCTACGCTATAAAAATATTATCGATCAGTTTGCTTTTCGAAAAGGTTTAATCATTGAAACTTTGGTTGAAGAAGGAATTGAAGTGGATGCCATAAAATACATTATTGGCCGCGGTGGACTGACCTATCCGTTGGAATCGGGCGTTTACAAAGTGAATAACTTAATGCTCGACCATTTGCAACAAGGTGTGATGGGGCATCATGCCAGCAATTTGGGAGCTATGCTGGCCGATTATATTGCTTTGCAAATTCCAAATGCAAAAGCTTTTATTGCCGATCCGGTGGTTACCGATGAAATGGATGATGTGGCTCGTTTTTCGGGTCATCCGCGGTTTCAACGGCTGTCGATCTTTCATGCATTAAACCAAAAAGCAACAGCGCGTTTACACGCCCAAAAAATGGGAAAGAACTACGATGAGATGCGTTTAATAATCGCTCATCTGGGCGGTGGTATTTCAGTAGGAGCGCACAAAAACGGTCGTGTTATCGATGTAAATAATGCGCTTGACGGGGAAGGGGCTTTTAGCCCGGAGCGATCGGGAACACTGCCTGTTGGCCAGGTTATCGATCTTTGTTTTGGCGGAAGAATTTCGCAGGAACAAATTCGCAGGATGGTGGTTGGCGAAGGTGGTTTTGTAGCTTATCTGGGCACAAACGATGCTTTGGAAGTGGAGAAACGCGTTGAAAAAGGTGACGAAAAAGCAAAGTTGGTTCAGGAGGCTTTATTTTACCAGGTTTCCAAAATGATAGGTGAAATGGCAGTTGTACTTGAAGGTAAAGTGGACGGAATATTATTAACCGGTGGTTTGGCTTACAATAAACAGCTGGAGACCTATATTCGAAATAAAGCGGGTTTTATTGCTGAAGTGTTTGTTTATCCCGGAGAAGATGAGCTGGAAGCTTTGGCCATTAACGCGCTTCGTGTAGCTAAAGGCGAGGTTATAGCCAAAGAGTATACTAAAGCGAATAAGTTTTAACCGGCTAGTGGATATTTCCTGAATTGAACACGAATAGAACATTGATTCTGAGTAGCTATACGAACCCTGGATGACCTTAAAAAGTAGAATGCACTGTTGGAAAATCACGAATCTGATTATTCGTAGAAAACAGTTGTACTTTCCATAAAGGTTCAAATGCCATTATGTGGTGGGAAGAAGCAGGCAGGATTATAAAAGAAAAATTGCACAACAGGACCGTACGATACCCATGGTCCGGAGAATGAGTACCTGCCCATCCATCAAATGCAATTGCACAAAATCGTTTAATAATCATCCATCTAATAGTAGGATCGAAAACATTCCAACTTCGGGTTCAGGACCTGAATTTCGGGAAGAAGAAAAAAAGAGACTGAATATACTTTGTAAAATAAAATATAGAATAGGCTAGCTCATTTAAAATGACTTTCTAATTTTATGACCAATAACCTGATATAACCAACAAAGATGAAATTTAATTTTGCAGTTTGTGTACTACGGTGAACTTTTACCGGAAAGCGTTATGGTTGGTTGTCGCTTGTTGGCAACATCGCGTGAAATGCTTTGGCGTATAAATATGCTGGAAATTGCCATACCAAATGAAAGATGATTATGAAAAACCTGTAAAAGTTTACTAAACATGTTTAAAACTTCCTGGATTAAGTTGATTTTACTGCTTGGATTTTTTCTGAACGGCTTCAACATTTTTGCGCAAACAGTGCAGAAGCCAAACATTATTTTTATTCTCACCGATGATCAGCGCTGGAGTGCTCTGGGGTATGCAGGGAATAAAGTAATACAAACTCCGGAGATGGATAAACTGGCCGAAGAGGGGGTTTATTTTTCGCAGGCAATGGTAACAACTCCAATTTGCTCTGCAAGTCGGGCAAGTATTTTTAGCGGAGTGCACGAACGTACACACAAATATACTTTTCAAACCGGCCCAATTCGTGAAGAGTTAATGGAAACCGCCTATCCGAAACTATTAAAAGAAGCCGGGTACTATAACGGCTTTTATGGCAAGTTCGGAGTGAATTTTCAGGGCACAGAAAAGATGTTCGATGTAATTGAAGATTACGACCGTAACGTGAGTTTTCCTGATTACCGGGGCTATTATTATAAAACACTGGATGGTGATACGGTGCATCTAACCCGCTATACAGGACAAAAAGCCCTTGATTTTATCGAGCAGGCTCCGGCTGAAAAACCTTTCTGTTTGTCGTTGAGTTTTAGTGCACCACATGCCCACGATAACGCTCCCGAACAGTATTTCTGGCAGGAAGAACCCGGGAAATTGTATCAAAATACGGACATGCCAGCACCAGAACTGGCCGACGATAAATATTTTAATGCTCTGCCTGAAGCAGTTCGAAAAGGTTTTAACCACACGCGCTGGTACTGGCGATACGATACTCCTGAAAAATACCAACACAGTGTAAAAGGGTACTATCGAATGATTAACGGCATTGACCTGGAAATCGCAAAAATCAGGAAAAAATTAAAGGAGAAGGGACTCGAAAAAAATACAGTAATTATTCTGATGGGCGATAACGGTCAGTTTTTGGGAGAACGGCAACTGGCCGGAAAATGGCTGATGTATGATAATTCGGTAAGAGTGCCGATGATTGTTTATGATCCGCGCGTAAAGAAACACCGCGACATATCGGAAATGGCTCTGAATATTGATATCCCCGCAACCATTCTCGATCTGGCCGGTATAAAAGCACCCGGCGTTTATCAGGGCAAGAGTCTGATCCCGGTAGTTTCCGGCAAGGAAAAATCGCTGAATCGCGACACGGTTCTTATTGAGCATCTTTGGGAATTTGCAAACATTCCTCCCAGCGAAGGAGTGCGTACAAAAGACTGGAAATACCTGCGTTACATCAACAATAAAACAGATGAGGAATTGTATTCGCTGAATGACGATCCAAAAGAAATAACAAATTTGGCAAAGGATGCAAAGTATCAAAAAGTACTACAGGAATTACGGACAAAAAATGATGAGCTTGTTCAGCGATACAAAGGTCCTTTATCGGGAGTGCCGTTTGGATTAACAGTGGAGTTGATTCGGGAACCGAAATTTACAAAGATTATCGACAGTAAACCCGAGTTTGGATGGATGATCCCCGAAGACGCTGTTACGCAGAAAGCTTACCAGCTGCTACTTGCATCGACCAGAGAGAATATCGACAACAATATTGGCGATATTTGGGACAGCGGCCGGGTGTCCGGCTCTCAGTCGGCAAACGTTGAGCCTGACTGCGAACCGCTAAAAGAAAATCATACTTATTTTTGGAAAGTACGGATTTATGACATAGACAACCGCTTATCGGAATACTCACCTGTACAGGAATTTACCACAGGAACATTTGGCGATAAAATAGCATCGTGTAATTGGTTTTTGGTGGAAAATATAAAACCGGAAGCTTTTAAAAAGAATGTGGATGGAAGCTATTTTGCCGATTTTGGGAAAGATGCTTTCGGAACGCTTCGATTAAATTATTCGTCTAAAAAGGAAGAGAAACTGACCATTCGTTTAGGAGAGAAACTTTTAGATGAAAAGATTGACCGTGAACCCGGTGGTACCATCCGTTATGCCGAATTACAAATGGATGTGAGGCCCGGAATATCAGAATACCAGATCGAACTTATCCCCGATGAACGAAATACGAAGTCGGTAGCTGTGGCCTTGCCCGATTCTTTCCCTGTGATTATGCCATTTCGATATGTTGAAATAGAAGGAGCTGAAGATTTGACAGCCGGAGATTTAACACAGGTGGCTTATTTTACTTATTTCAACGATGAAACTAGCTCGTTTACTTGTTCAAACGATATCTTAAATCAGGTGTGGGATTTATGTAAATATTCGCAAAAAGCAACTTCGTTTGCGGGTTATTATGTGGATGGCGATCGCGAAAGAATACCGTATGAAGCCGATGCTTATCTGAATCAGTTGAGTCATTATTCGGTGGATAACGAATATGCCATTGCCCGAAAGACCATCGAATATTTTATGGATTTTCCTACCTGGCCAACCGAATGGCAACTGCATGTGGCGCTGCTCTTTTATCAGGATTACATGTACACCGGAAATACCGAACTTATTAAAAAATATTACGAGCCATTGAAATATAAGACACTAATGATGCTTGACGATGAGGATGGTTTTATTAGCACCAAATCGCCAAAACTGAACGGTGAAGTAATGGCGCAGCTCGGATTTGCAGATACTACACAACGTGTTCGCGATATTGTTGACTGGCCTCAGGCCGGAGGATGGGGAACAATGGGAGAAGACGATGGTTTTGTTTTTCGCCCGGTGAATACGGTCATCAATTCCATGTATTACCGAAATATGGAAATTATGGCCGAATTTGCGCAGATCTTGGGAAAAACCGAAGAAGCGCTCGATTTTAAACTAAGGGCTGCCAAAGTAAAAAAATCAATCAATCAAAAATTATATAACAAGGAAAAGGGATACTATACCGATGGAATCGGGACAGACCATGGTTCCGTACACGCCAACATGTTTCCTTTGACCTTTGGTGTGGTTCCTGACGAGTATAAAGAATCAGTAGCCAATTATATGAAAACCCGCGGAATGGCATGCAGCGTATACGGCGCTCAGTATCTGATGGAAGCGGTTTACAATGCCGGAGCGGCTGATTATGGCCTGGAGTTGATGACAGCCACGCACGATCGTAGCTGGTATAATATGATAAAAGTGGGGTCAACCATTACCATGGAAGCCTGGGACATGAAGTACAAACCTAATTCCGACTGGAACCACGCCTGGGGAGCGGCACCGGCAAATATTGTCGCCCGAAACATGTGGGGAATTCAGCCCAAAACACCGGGATTTGGAGTGGCAACTATTCACCCTCAATTGGCTAATCTGGAGTTTAGTTCCATTAAAGTGCCAACTGTAAAAGGCCCAATTAAAGGCGATTATAGAAAGCTGAATAATCGTTTATGGAAATATGTTATTGAATTACCGGCAAATATGGTTGGAGAGTTTATTGCGGATTTTCCTGAAAATGCGGTGGTGAGTCTTAACGGGCAGACAGTGAATCTGTCGTTTGGATCAATGCGTCTCGCACCCGGGGAAAACGAAATTTTAATACAGATCAATTCCTTTTAAATCTGAAGATTGAACAAGAATCTTTTGTCATAAGTATACGAATCATACAAAAAACTAAAACCTGATAATCATGAAAAAACTGTTTATTCTTTTTCTTTTCAGCAGCTTAGCCATGAGCAGTTTTTCGAAAGAAAAAAGAGACATCCTTCAAAAAGAAGCAAGGGTAGTTGAAATAGAAAAAGTACTTATTAAGGATTTTTCAGACCTTGGATTTCCGACCTACAAAAGCCGGAATTTTTGGAATAATTTACCAGAGGAAATCAGGACTGCCTATATTGAGGAAGGAGAAGAATATCTTGATTATGATTGGCCGGTGGTTAAAGCAACCGATTATCTCGAGATAATTCGTTCAGGCGACCGTCGGCAAGAAGCCTATTCTGCACCACGCGCTGCATTAATGGCTTCGGTAATGGCGGAGCTTACAGAAGGAAAAGGACGTTTTATTGACCAGATAATTAACGGCGTTTGGTATTACAGCGAGCAAACCTGGTGGGGATGGTCGGCGCATTTAACGTCGCAAAAAGCGCCACATGGTTTGCCCGATGCCGATGAACCGGTTATTGATTTAGGCGTTGGCGAAATTTCAAATATCCTTTCGTGGACATGGTTTTTGTTTAAAGATGAGTTTGATAAGGTGCATCCGCTTATCGCGAAACGCCTGAAAGATGAGATCATGAAGAAGGCAGTGATTCCGTACTATGAACGCAATGATTTCTGGTGGCAGGGGCTTGATGGAAGTCGGGATGTAAACAACTGGAATCCATGGACCAACCATAATATCCTGACTTCCATTTTGATTCTGGAAGACGATCAGGAAAAGAAAATTGCAGGGGTGGATAAAGTGGTACGATCGCTCGATCAGTTTATCAATGTTTACCCGAATGATGGTGGTTGCGACGAGGGCCCGTCGTACTGGGGCAGGGCAGGAGCTTCTCTTTATCAGAACCTCGATCTTTTAAAACGTGCTACTAATGGCAAATTCGATGTTTTCGATGATCAGCTGATCAGGAACATGGGGAATTATATTTACAAAGCCTACGTAAATTATCCGTATTTCGTAAATTTTGCCGACGCTGATGCCACAACCGGAAGCCGACCTCAGATAATTTACAGTTATGGAAAAGATATTGGCGACCCTGTTATGCAGAAGTTTGGCGCATTTCTCGCTGAAAAACAAGACTGGGGAGTAAAACCTCCCGGAGGAAAAGTAGATGAGCAGATCATGGAACTAATGTATTTGAAAGAGATCGCGGATGTTGAAGCTGAGAATGCATTGATCAGCGATTTCTGGCTGCCTGAAACACAAGTGGCAGGTGCCCGCGATATGGCTGGCTCAACCGATGGATTCTACTTTGCAGCTAAAGGCGGACACAATGCTGAAAGCCACAATCACAACGATCTGGGTTCTTTTGTTTTGTATTTTGATGGCAAACCTTGTTTGGTAGACATTGGCCGCGAAACCTACACCGCAAAAACATTTAGCAGCAGAAGATATGAGATATGGACCATGCAGTCGGGTTATCATCAGTTGCCAAAAATAAATGGTGTTGACCAGAAAGAAGGCCGCAAGTATAAAGCGATGAATTCTACTTTTAGTGCCGATTCAAAAAAAGCAATTTTTTCTACCGATATCGCCGGCGCCTATCCCGAAGAAGCAAAAGTAAAAAAATGGGTGCGCACTTATCGTTTGGACAGGGGAAAGAAATTTACTGTTTCAAATGATTACGAGCTGGAAGAACTAACAGATAAGCCTACCAGTTTGAATTTTATAACTTCAGGGAAAGTAAGCGATAACGGTGATGGAACCATCAATCTGGCTGGAGACGACTTTACGGTTCAAATGAAATATGATACAAAACTTTTTACTCCTAAAGTTGAAGTGATTCCGGTAACCGATAAAGGATTAAATAGGTATTGGGATGTGATTACCCGGATCATTCTGGAGTACAAGAATCCGAAAATAAAAGGTAAAGACCAGGTCGTAATTACAAAGATATAGTACGGTAATCCAATTTATTGTAAATGCGGAAACAAACCAATTATTATAAACCAAATACAGGGATTTTGCTTCTCTTCGTCTGTATGTTCGGGTTATCCTGCTCACAGAAACAGCAGGTACCATATATTGCAGAAGCAGAGCAAGAGTACATCATTAAAACGGCTACGGAATATTTGGACAGTTTGCCGCTTACTGTAACCGCTACTGTTTGTGAACGCAGCGCCGGCGGAGCACACGATTTTTACTCCGAAGGCGACTACTGGTGGCCTGATCCTAAAAATCCGGATGGGCCGTATATTCGCCGCGATGGTCAAACTAATCCTGACAATTTTGTTGCGCACCGGCTGGCGATGATCCGTTTTAGCCAGATTGTAGGACGTGAAACATCGGCTTATCTGCTTACCGGCGACAAGACATTTGCAGAAGCTTCTCTCAAACATTTGGAAGCCTGGTTTATAAATCCTGAAACCAGAATGAATCCAGGTTTACTTTATGTACAAGCCATAAAAGGACGGGTTACCGGACGAGGTATCGGAATCATCGATGCCATTCATTTGATTGAAGTAGCTCGGTCGGTTGAGATTCTGGAGCAAAACAGTGCTGTTGACCAGGAGAAAATTAATCAGATAAAGGCGTGGTTTGAGGAGTTTGTTCACTGGCTGACCACTCACCCGTATGGTTTGGACGAAATGAATACCAAAAATAACCATGCCACTTGCTGGGTGATGCAGGTTGCTGCTTTTGCGCGACTGACAGGTAACGAGGAGATTTTAGAGATGTGCAGAAATCGTTTCAAGAATATTTTGCTTCCGAATCAAATGGGAGAGAACGGATCATTTCCATTGGAACTGGAACGTACCAAGCCCTATGGATATTCATTGTTTAACCTCGACGCGTTTTTTACCACCGCTGAGATTCTAAGTGATGAAAACAACAATCTTTATGAATTTAGTACGCCAGACGGTAAAAACCTGGAGTTGGGAGCTGAATATTTGTTTCCCTTTATATTGGATAAGTCTTCCTGGCCTCTAGAACCGGATGTAATGTACTGGGACGAATGGCCGGTTCGGCATCCGTTTTTGCTGTTTGCCGGCAAAGCCTATGAGAAAAAGGAATATATTAAACTGTGGAAAACATTGGAAGCTTATCCTAAAACGCAGGAAGTGATCCGGAATTTACCCATTAGGAATCCGTTATTATGGTTGCTGAGTGAACCGCTTCAATAAAAAGGTGATTTAAAGTCGTAATTGGAGGATGTTCAACAGATAATTACAGAACAAAAAGCCGGGAAATAGGATTCGAATTAGCTGTTGTGTACACAATTTAGTGAAGGTGTAAGTAGCGCCTGATAATTTTCTTAACAAAAAAACAGCAGAAATTACCGTTGTTTACTAGCGAAGTAATTTTAGATTCGTATTTTCATCCGTATTTTTAATTTTTAGTAATATGGATAAGATTTATACCCTGATCATGGCGGGTGGATCAGGAACACGATTCTGGCCACGCAGTAAAACGGCAAAACCAAAACAATACCTGAATATTTTTGGCGAACAATCGCTACTTCAGGACACCATTGAACGATTTGCAACTTTCACCAAAAAAGAAAATATCTACATTGTTTCAAGTGCAACACAGGCAAAAGTATTGGAGGAACAAACTCCGATGTTACCCAAAGAAAACCTGATTTACGAGCCGGTTGGCAGAAATACCTTACCATGTATTGGTTTGGCCGCAATGTATGCCGAGCGCGAAGACCCTGAAGGCGTAATGGTCGTTTCTCCTTCCGATCATTTAATTACAAATATTGCCTTGTTTGAAGATACTGTTTTGGCTGCTGCTAAAATTGCCAACGATCGCGATGGTATTGTTACGCTTGGAATAACGCCTACTTATCCGGCAACGGGTTATGGTTACGTACAAACTGCCGAAGATATTACCGGCGACGAAATAATAAAACAGTTTAAAGTGGAACGTTTTGTGGAAAAGCCGGATGAGGCTACTGCAAGCGATTACCTTAAACAAGGCGGATTTTACTGGAACAGCGGATTATTTGTTTTCAAAGTATCGGTTTTCCTGAAAGCGGTTGAAGAATTTGCCCCGGAGTTATATGCTGATTTACGCAAAATTCAGGCTGATTTAGGCAATCCTTCATATCCTGAAACGCTGGACTCCATTTACCGCGCTGTTGAGAGCATTTCGGTTGATTACGGGATTATGGAGCATGCCAAAAACATTTATCTGGTTGAAGGAAATTTCGATTGGAATGATCTGGGGAGCTGGGAGTCGGTTTATCAAACCGATAAAAAAGACGAAAATGGCAATGCCGGAATGGGAGAGGCAATATTTTTAGACGCTAAAAACTCGTATGTGTCTACCGACGATGGGCTTGTTGCCGTGGTTGGTCTCGACGATGTAATTGTTGTGCGCGACGGAAATACAACCCTGGTATGCAAACGCGATAATGCAGAGGATATTAAAAAAATTGTTGAACAGCTAAAAGCTAATAATAAATCAAAGTACCTATAGAAAGTTGTGCCCGGTAATGTTGCCGGGTAACTTGTCAAAACTGTACTAACTACCAGTATTTTAGTAAAACTATTAAACCAATGAATAAAACAAAACCAATTGTTGTGGACAAGAAAATTCTTGTTCCATTTATACTTATAACCAGTTTATTTGCACTTTGGGGATTTGCCAATGATTTGACCAACCCGATGGTGGCCGCGTTTCAAACGGTAATGGAAATATCAAACGCAAAAGCCGCTATGGTGCAGTTTGCATTTTATGGCGGATATGCTACTATGGCTATTCCGGCGGCGTTAATTATAAAACGATATTCGTACAAAACCGGAATTATTATTGGCCTGGCTTTATATGCCGTTGGTGCCTTGTTGTTCTTTCCGGCTGCGCAATACGAAATTTTTGGTTTCTTCCTGATGTCGCTGTACATCCTTACTTTCGGTTTGGCTTTCCTGGAAACCACAGCCAATCCGTATATTTTATCGATGGGAGATCCGGCTACCGCAACGCGTCGCTTAAACCTGGCACAGTCGTTTAATCCAATGGGATCGATTTTGGGAATGTTTGTGGCTTCAAAACTAATTCTGTCGTCGTTAGAATCGGATAAGCGGGATGCTGCCGGAAACCTGATTTTCGATACTTTAAACGCAGCAGAAAAAGCAGCTATTCGTACAAACGACCTGTCTGTAATACGCAATCCGTATGTAATTCTGGGTTTTGTTGTAATTGTAATGCTAATCGTTATTGTTGTTTCAAAAATGCCAAAGCGCGAAAGCGCCGATCATGAAATTCATCCGTGGCACTCGGCAAAACGGTTATTCCAGAATAAAATATACAGGGAAGGCGTAATTGCACAGGTGTTCTATGTAGGGGCACAAATCATGTGCTGGACTTTTATTATTCAATATGCCGATAATCTGGGTATTCCAAAAGCTCAGGCCCAGAATTTCAATATTGTTGCCATGGCGATTTTTATTACCAGCCGATTTATAAGTACTTTTTTAATGAAGTACCTGAACGCCCGTTATATGTTATTGCTTTTTGCCATTGGCGGAATGTGTACAACGGCTGGAGTAGTGTTAATTCAGGGAATGATGGGCTTGTATTTGTTGGTGGCCACCTCGGCCTTTATGTCGCTAATGTTTCCAACCATTTACGGAATTGCGCTGGAAGATGTTGGCGACGATGCAACGCTTGGAGCCGCAGGTTTGGTAATGGCAATTGTTGGCGGAGCATTAATGCCGCCACTGCAGGGTTTAATTATCGACCAGGGGACTATCGGACCGCTTGCGGCAGTCAACTTTTCGTTTATTTTGCCATTTATCTGCTTTGTTGTAATTGCAATTTATGGCAAAAGAACATATAACGCATTTAAAAAGGTTCATTAAAAATAGCGTATAAACGCTGCTTTAAAAACTTAAAACTGGAAGACAATCCAGAATTGATTGAGCAGTATAAAAAGTACATGCACCGGATGCTGTCTTGTCGGAAGTTTTCAAAAAGCATGTGCCACATTGGATAAATTGATATGGAAATCTAACTGTATGGGAATATTATTTTTATAGCTACACCATCAGTAATTACTGAGTATGAAGTGTTTCTAACGGAAAGATAAGAGCCACTGTTTTTCATAAAAACAATTGCATTATCCAACTGTTTGTGTATCTTAAAACAAAGTTTTCTCTATGAGTGCATACCTCTTTTTGATTGGCCTTTGTGTCATCATAATATTTTCCTTTTTCACAAATATGTTTTCGCGGAAAACCAACGTGCCTAGTGTATTGATCTTAATATTGCTGGGTGTTGGAGTACAGGAATTGATGACCTACTTTGAAATGGAGCCCGATTATTTCTGGGCACTCGAAGTATTAGGAATTGTTGGGTTGATAATGATCGTGCTGGAAGCCGCTCTCGATCTTGAATTGAAGAAGGAGAACTGGCCAATCATATGGAAATCGTTTACCATTGCTTCTTTATCGTTGGGATTAACAGCTGTTTCAATCGCATTTATTATTCAGTTTTTTATTCCTGAAATCTATTTCTTGCCGGCGCTGGTATACGCGCTGCCACTCTCCATAATGAGTAGTGCTATCATTATCCCAAGTGTTGCCAATCTTACAAAATACAAACGCGAGTTTTTAATTTACGAAAGTACTTTCTCTGATATCCTGGGCATTATGGTGTTTTACATGATTGTTGAAAACCTTAATGTTGAAGGAATGCGCCAGCTGAGTTTTGCCATTGGTAGTAATATTGTACTTACGCTGGTAATTTCGGTGGTGCTGTGTTATGGTTTGCTTTATATTATCCAGAATATTAAAGGCGATGCAAAGTTTTTCCTGTTTTTAGCGGTACTGGTTTTACTGTATGCCGTTGGGAAAATGTTCCATCTTTCGTCATTAATTATAATTCTAATGTTTGGCCTGCTACTGCGAAATTATAAAGTTTTGCTTTTCGGAAGGCTTCGGGAATGGTTAAACGATTCACGAATTGATGGTGTTTTCGATCAGTTTAAAATGATTACAAAAGAAACAGCCTTTTTGGTACGCACCTTTTTCTTTGTAGTTTTCGGAATGACTTTGCCACTGGCATCGTTATTTAGCTGGAAAGTGTGGCTGATCAGCATTATCTTCCTGTCAGTAACTTACATATTACGATTTGGATTATTCTATGTAGTCGAAAGAAAAGATACACTTCCGCAAACCTTTATTGCACCAAAAGGATTAATTACAGTGCTATTGTTTTTTGCTATTCCCGAATCGTTAAGGGCCGAAAAATTTGAAGGAGCTGTATTATTTGTTGTAATTATCGCAACCAGTTTAATTATGGCGTGGGCTTTAATTGCAACAAAAAGTACGAATACAAAAAACGGGGGAGATGAAGAGAGTTTGGAAGCTGATGAGGGGAAAAACTCTGATTTTATTGAGCTGCCGATTGACTAAAATAAAAAAGGTTGCCATTTTGTAATGACAACCTTTCTTTTTTTCTTCTTAGCCCAGATATGATTTTAATAATTTGCTACGCGATGTATGTCTTAATCGTCTTATAGCTTTTTCTTTTATCTGCCTTACCCTTTCGCGGGTTAATCCAAATCGTTCACCGATTTCCTCCAATGTCATTTCCTGGCACCCTATGCCAAAAAACAGTTTAATGATGTCACTTTCTCGCTCAGTCAACGTTGCTAAAGCGCGAAAAATTTCTCTTGCCAAAGATTCGTTGATAAGGCTCTTGTCGGCATTTGGCGAATCATTGTTCACCAATACGTCAAGAAGACTGTTATCTTCACCATCAACAAATGGTGCATCAACCGATACATGTCTTCCCGATACTCTTAAAGTATCAGCAACCTTATCAGCAGGCAGCTCTAAAGTTTCAGCTAACTCTTCAGGCGACGGTTTACGTTCGTGTTCTTGCTCAAATTTTGAATAAGCCTTATTGATCTTATTCAGTGAACCTACCTGGTTCAGAGGCAAACGAACTATACGCGACTGCTCAGCGAGCGCTTGAAGAATAGATTGGCGAATCCACCATACTGCGTAAGAAATGAATTTAAAACCGCGGGTTTCATCGAACTTCTCAGCTGCTTTAATCAAACCAAGGTTTCCTTCGTTAATTAAGTCGGGTAAGCTTAGTCCCTGATTTTGGTACTGCTTAGCCACCGATACTACAAATCGAAGGTTTGCTCTTGTAAGTTTTTCCAAAGCTGCCTGATCGCCCTTTTTGATCCGCTGTGCTAACTCCACTTCTTCCTCTACAGTAATCAGCTCTTCCTTACCAATTTCCTGCAAGTACTTATCTAAAGAGGCACTTTCACGGTTAGTGATCGACTTTGTGATCTTTAGTTGTCTCATATATAATCCTTAAAAAATCGTGCAAATATAGAACATTAATATCTAATGGTCAAGGAGAAAGCTCATCGTATTTTGTAATTAATACAAAGTTAAAGGTTTTGTTCTTTGAATGTTAACGTTCAACGCCAAAAACATAGTATGCTGATTCTCCATTCGGATAAACACCTTCAACCAGAATTCCTCCTCTCGCATTTCCAACTTCTCTCTTAAAATCTGATACCTCGTAAATTGGTTTTTTGTTTACCGAAGTAATAATAAACCCTTTTTCGAGACCGGCATCTTTTAGTTTTCCTTTACTTAGATTGGTAATCATGATGCCATTATTGATTCCCAAATCCTCTTTAACACTGTTACTTACTGCTTCAAACTCGGCACCCAGCACGGTTATATTATCGCGTACTATTTCGGTGTCGCCATGTTTGTTACGCAAGGTAACCGTAAATTGTTTCTTTTCATTGTCTCTAATTACAACAATGTCAACATTGTCGCCCGGACGGTACTGACTAACTTTTTCCTGTAGCTCGGCTGCTGTTTTTACTTTAACTCCATCAACGCTGATGATTACATCCTCCTCTTTTATGCCGGCTTCGTTGGCAGCTCCGTTCTCAACGACTCCACCTATATAAACACCTTCCACCTTATCAAGGTTCAGTTCTTCAGCAATTTCTGCATTAACATCGCCAATATTTACGCCTAGCAATGCCCGTTGAACCTCTCCAAACTCTTTTAGGTCTTCAACTACTTTTTTTACAATTGAAACTGGCACGGCAAAAGAATATCCGGTATACGAACCTGTTTGTGATGCAATTGCGGTGTTTATTCCAATCAGGTTACCTTGTTGATTGACCAATGCACCTCCGCTGTTTCCGGGGTTTACTGCTGCATCGGTTTGAATAAACGACTCGATACGATACTGGTCCTGGTTAATTCCCAGGTTTCGTCCCTGCGAGCTAATAATACCTGCAGTTACTGTAGATGTAAGGTTAAACGGATTACCTACAGCCAATACCCATTCGCCAAGTTTCAGATTATCAGAATTACCATAAGTTAAATAAGGCAAATCTTCAGCGTCAACTTTTAAAAGGGCGATATCGGTTGATGGATCGGTTCCAACCAAACGTGCGTCAAATTCACGTTTATCATTCAAGATCACTTTTATATCCTGTGCATCTTCAATAACGTGGTTATTGGTAATTATGTATCCGTCTTCCGACATAATTACACCGGATCCAAATCCTTGTCTCACTTGTGGCTGTTGTCTTTGTAGTCCAAAAAACTCATCTAAAAACGGATTACCGCTCGACCATTGCCCGGTTCGAACTGATTTTGTGGCAATATGCACTACCGAATGAATTGATTTTTCGGCGGCAAAAGTTAAATCGGGTAACTGTTGTTCACTGTTTGCGGGGTAATCAACAAATCGTGCTGCTTGCTCTTCTTTCACTGTTACAACTTGTGGCTTGTCGAAAAAAGTGCTGTAAGCCCAAACTCCTACAAATGCACCTGCTATAACAAGTAAAAATGTCAGCGAAATTCTTCCTACTCTTTTCATAACTTAAAATTTTTAAAACGTTCTTGTTTTCTCAGGGAATTAAGAACGCAAATTTATTGCCACTGTTTTGCTTGTCTGCCAGTGATTGCCGCTATTTTGCATAATTTAACACGCACATGCTTTTAGTGTTAAAAAGTGAAAATAAAAACGGTGTCTACTGAAAGTATGTCAGTATGGCTTGACAGAACGTGCAAATAATACGACAATTTATCGTATTAATAATTACACATACAACAAATTATTTTTCAGGAACCTTAAACCATTTGGAATCAAGTTCTACTTCCTCGTAATTTTCGATGTATTTCATCGCTTCTTCCGGCGTTTCCGCCACAAAATATAGTTGTCGGTAAATATCTTTTGCAAATAGTTCGACATATGAAACCTCAAATTGTTTAAAGAGGTAGTCGAAAAAATTATTTGTGTTTACAAATACAATGGGTTTGTGGTGATAGGAGAGTTGACGAAGTGTAATAACCTCCAGTATTTCTTCGAGCGTACCAAAACCACCGGGCAATGCAATAAAAGCATCCGACATGTTGCGCATTTGAGCTTTCCGTTCCATCATATCGGTGGTAATTATTACTTCGTGCGAGTTATTGGAGGCCAGCGACCGGCCGATCATCCGTTCGGGAATAATACCCACTGTTTTTGCGCCTGCTTTGCTGGCAGCGATGGTAGCCGCCTCCATAAGTCCAACATTGGCACCACCATTTATCAGACCATGGCCGCCTTTACCAATTAGCTCGCCCAGTTGTAGTGCGGCCTCGAAGTATTTTTCGTTTATGGCATTGCTTGATGAGCAGAAAACACAGATGTTCATTTAATTTCAGATATGAGTAGTGAGTAATTAGTTGTGAGAAGAGAAAACCGGGAATTACCCGGTTTTCTATATATCCTGAATGAAATTTAGTATAAAAGTAGTTTTCTCACTACTTATTACTAAAATCTCAAATCTTTTTTACGCGTCGATATTTGCGTAGGTAGCATGGTCTTCGATAAACTTACGTCGCGGCGGTACATCGTCGCCCATAAGCATGGAGAAAATGTGGTCAGCTTCAGCAGCATTTTCAATGGTTACCTGTTGCAGCGTACGTTGCTCAGGATTCATGGTAGTTGACCAAAGTTGCTCGGCATTCATCTCTCCCAAACCTTTGTAACGCTGGGTGTGTACACCACTTTCGTTACCGTCGGCCCACTCTTCAATCAACTGCATGCGTTGTTTCTCATTCCATGCATAGGCTTCTTTCTTTCCTTTTTTTATGAGGTAAAGTGGAGGAGCTGCGATATAAAGGTGACCTTTTTTAATCAGGTCGTTCATATAACGGAAAAAGAAAGTCATGATCAGTGTTGCGATGTGACTACCGTCAACGTCGGCATCGGTCATAATCACAATCTTGTGATACCTTAATTTTTCCATATTGAGTGCTTTGGAATCTTCATCAGTACCAATGGTTACACCCAATGCTGTAAATATATTTTTGATCTCCTCGTTTTCGAAGATTTTGTGTTGCATGGCTTTTTCCACGTTCAAAATCTTACCACGCAATGGCAGAATAGCTTGTGTTCTGCGGTCGCGGCCTTGTTTTGCCGTACCACCTGCCGAGTCTCCCTCGACAAGGAATACCTCACATTGAGCAGGATCTTTTTCCGAACAGTCGCTTAGTTTTCCTGGCAAACCTCCACCCGAAAGTGCGTTTTTACGTTGCACCATCTCACGTGCTTTACGCGCCGCATGACGAGCCTGAGCTGCAAGAATTACTTTGCTGACAATCTGTTTGGCTGCTTTTGGATTTTCTTCCAGGTAGTTTTGTAAGGCTTCGCTGGTTGCCTGGTCAACTGATAAACTAACTTCAGAGTTACCTAATTTGGTTTTCGTCTGACCTTCAAACTGTGGTTCCTGAACCTTAACCGAAATAATACCGGTCAATCCTTCACGGAAATCGTCTCCACTGATGTCAAATTTCAGTTTTTGGAGCATTCCGCTTTGGTCAGCATAGTTTTTTAAGGTTCTGGTTAAACCTCTGCGGAAACCGGTTAAATGCGTTCCTCCTTCAATGGTGTTAATGTTATTCACGTAGGAGTGAATATTCTCAGAAAAAGAAGTGTTGTATTGCAAAGCGATTTCTACCGGAATACCATTTTTCTCGGTGGTAATGTGAACCACATCGTCAATTAGTTTTTCACGAGTACCATCAAGGTATTCAACAAACTCTTTTAATCCTTCTTCCGAAAAATAATCTTCCGATTTGAACGAACCATCTTCTTCCGTCACACGCTCATCGATAATTCTTAATTTGATTCCTGCGTTGAGGAAAGCCAGCTCGCGTAAACGGGCCGCCAGAATTTCATATTTATATACGGTGGAAAGGAAGATACTGGCATCAGGCTGGAATGTAACTTGAGTACCCGTTTTGTCGGTTGTACCAATAACCTGAACATCGCCCTGTGGTTTCCCAATAGCGTATTCCTGTACATAAATTTTTCCGTCGCGGTGCACTTCTGCTTTCAGGTGGGTAGAAAGTGCGTTCACACACGATACACCTACACCGTGCAAACCTCCTGAAACTTTGTACGAATCTTTATCGAATTTACCACCGGCGTGTAAAACAGTCATAACAACTTCCAGCGCCGATTTATTTTCTTTTGTATGTCTTTCGGTGGGAATACCGCGCCCATCATCTTTTACAGTGATGGAATTATTTTCATGAATAATAACTTCAATGTTGTTACAGTAACCGGCCAATGCTTCATCGATCGAGTTATCAACCACTTCGTATACCAAATGGTGTAACCCTTTTTCGTTGGTGTCGCCAATGTACATCGACGGCCTTTTTCTTACTGCTTCCAAACCTTCAAGCACCTGGATACTATCTGCTCCGTAGTTTCCGTTGCCATTGCTTTGGACTTCATTTTTTTCAATTTCGCTCATCTCTGTTTGTTAAAATTAAATCCTCTAAAATAAAATAGTTTCCCCCGCAAAAAATTCTTTAAAACTTTTCGAAGAAAACTAGTTGATTTTCAAGCTCTTATCTTGTTCTAAAAATGATCTGATAATCACGTCACAAATATATAAAAAATAGGCAGAAATGTGCTGTTTTTAATGTGTTAAAAGACCTTATTTTTCAACAAATTATTAACCTCAAAATGAGCGTGAAGCAGCCGGTTTTTATTTCGGATAAAATCAAGCTATAAATAGGGTATTTTGTACTATGGTTTTTCCACGAAAAAAGGGAGACTTTTGCCTCCCTTTTTTCGAATAAAGTTGTTTGTATTGTTTAGAACGAATAGCTTATACCGGCCAGCATATTAAAGCTTTGCACCGGGTATCCGAACCAGCGTTGATATTTTTGAAAGCCAAAGTTGTTAAGTTGCGCAAATACCGAAAACTTGTTGGTGATCTGGTAGTTGCCTTTTAGGTTAAGGTCGAATGCAGTTTCAAGGTTATTAGACTTGTAAGTAGCTGATTGACTTGATAGAAAGCCGGGAATTTCAATTATTAGTGCTTTTCTTTCTCCCATTAAAAAGATATCGGCCGACAAGCTGAGTTGTTCGTTTACTTTGTACCCAATATTCAAATTGGCATCCCACGTCGGAAGGTTCCATGCTTCATCCTGCTCGTCGAGTTTATAGCTGTAGTAGTTAACCGAGGCTGTTAAATCAACTTTATCTGACGAAGCATGAAATACTTCTGCATTTAATTTTAAGCGGTCGATATTGTCGTATAGCACCTTAAAAGTATTGTTCACAATCGATGGGGCAGGATTGTATGCCGGATCGAAATACAAAGCTTCGCTCAGGTAATAAAATGGTTGGTTGTCGATCATAGCATATTCTGCCGAAATTTTAAAATTCGTCTTTTTCGAGAATTTGCCATCAAAACCACCATAAAAACGAAACTTTTGGAACGAATTCATAACATCGTGCTCAGGATCTACAAATGGATTTTCGTAGGCAATTTTTGAGTAATGATTGCTAACGTAGTCTCCGTCAATTCCTGCATACAGACTTATCAACTCCGGAACGGGTTTCCAATTCGCGCGGATATTTGGTGAGATTTTCGCTTCCGTATCTTCATCCGAAACCATAATAAACCAGGTGTTTACGCCGAGTGTAATATTTGCAGTTTCGTCGCCAACAAACCAGGCCGGTTTTGCGTGTATAATAATTTGTGAACGTTTGCCTAAAGTTGAGTCGGCCTGAAGAAAAATATCACTGGCCTGTGTGTATAACACGCCACCTTCGAGCAGCCCAACGCCGGTTACCATTGGTTGTTGCACATCAAGTACAAAATTGGCGTAATGCTCGCGCTGGTCGGTTTTTGTTCCAAAATAATGGTAAGTAAAATCAAAACCAATAGTTGCATCATCGTATTCGGCAGTCGGGTTTTTAAGCCCGATGTTAATGCCGCCTTTTGCAAACGACTGTTTGGTGTCGAAATAATTAATGGTTTGGCCGTCTTCAAGCAAAGGATCAGGAACGGCAGTTAAAGGATAACCGTAGTAGTTAAATGCATCGTGTTTAAAATCCAGGTTCACCGAAAGTACATTGTCCTGAACCAGGTGTTTTACAAACAGGTCAACCTCGTTTTTCATAAACGGTGCATCCACTTTATTGCCGCCATCCAGTTCAATATCGTCAAACGACGAAAGGTGCATGGCATGAATTCCAAACAACGAATTTCTTGAATTCTGATTATTAAAGAAAACCTCGCCATACGGACGGAAGGTTGTTCCCAATCCGGCGCGTACCAAACCGTAACCGTTGTCTTGATCTTTTGATGTTTCAACAATGGCAGCTTTTAACGGATTCACCGAAAATGTGCTAAAAACAGGCTTACTGTTGATGTTGTAATTGAATGTCGGTTTCTGGTGTTCTGTTTCATCAATAGTTGGCATGCTGTTTAGTTTGTTGGCGTCCGAGAGTGTGGGTTTGTAGGCTTTTGTAACCTCAACCTCCTTCGTAAGCGTGGTGTCTTGTTGCGCCTGTGCAAAAACGGCAGTGCCAAGTAATAGTAGTGTGAAAATATATCGAGCTGTTTTGAACATGTTGTGCATTTTTAGTTTTGTTTAATTTCCATTTGGAACGAGCTGTCCACCGCGTTTTGCTGCTGTTGCGCTTCTTTTGCCAGAATAACATCAAGACGTTGTTGTGCTTCGGCTTTTATTCCGTCGTTGTCGTCGTTGTAGTTTTCAGCAAGACTTTTCAACGTATGTTTGGCCTGAAACTGGTCGCCACCATCTTCGTAAATGCTGGCCAGCAACAAAAATGCTTTACCCAGCCAGTAAGTGTATGGTGTTCCTTTGTCGATGAAGTCAACAATTTCTTCCTCGGCTTTTGCTCTGTTATTGTCGCGGTAATAAATTTCTGCCAGCAGATATTTGGCTTCAGCACCCTGTTCCAGTTTGGTATCTTTTGCCACATCGCGTAACGGACTAATTGCCGAACTTAAATTGCCCAGTTCGTAATTCGATTTTCCAATGGCATAATCCGTTTCCTTTTTCAGTGCCTCGTTGGCTACATCCGATTTATTTACTTTTTCGGCAGCCGCAATTACTGCCTGATAATTTTGATTGATAAGCTGGCAGCGCATTTGACCGGTATTTGCACGAAGCGAATTCCATTTGCCTGTTGATTTTTCTTCCAGGCGGTTAAACAGATCAAGCGCAGTATCGTAGTCGCCCGAGTTGTAGGTCAGCTCCGAAGCACGTGCAAGCGCCTGTTCGGTAAAAATATTATCGGCTTGGTTAGCAACAAACGAGTAGTGCGAATTGGCTTCCCCATAGTTGCCTTCTTTGTATTTCATTTCTGCCAGATAAAAATGCGCATTGGTTGCGTAAGCGCCATTTGGATATTGATTCAGGTACTGTTGCAGCTGAACATCGGCATCTTCATTGCCTGCCATATAAACACGTTCTGCAGCCGAGTAGGTTAACTGATCCTGTTCAGATGCACTAACACTGACATTGCCTCCCAATTGACGAACGTAAGCAAAATAAGCATCCACATTGTTAAGTTCTACGTAGCAGTTTTTTATGCCTTGCAAAGCTGAATTTGCTTCGGGTGTGCCTTTATAGTTTTCGGCCACCTCTTTGTACTGGCGCAGGGCTTTGTTAAAGTCGCCATTGTTGTAATTTACCAAACCGAGTTGCAACAGCGCATTTCGGTAATAGTTGCTGTTCGGATGATTCTCAACAATCTCCTGGTACTGGCGAACGGCCTCGAAATTATTGCCCAGTCGTTCGTTCGCGCGCCCCAGTTCATATAAAGCGTCATCGTAATAATCCGACTCCGGAAATTCGCGTAACAACAGGTTCAGGTTGTTGATCTTGTCTTGCTGCTTACGCTGAAGTCCCTGGCAAAATGCAATTTGCAACAGGGCATAATCGGCTTCCAGCATTTTTAGGTTGTATGCATGTTCGTAATTGTCGATGGCCTGTGCATAGTTTGTGTTCAGGAAATAATAATCGCCAATGCGGTTGTAGGCGTCGGCAATTTTTGGTGTTCTTTTGCCCTGCATTTTTTCCACGTACTGGCGGAAATGTTGTTGCGCCGCTTCCTTATTATCAGTTTTCAGATAAGCATAGCCCATGTTGTAGTCGGCACTCAAAACTTCAGCGTCGTTTGCCGATGACGAACTTCGTGCGAACTGGTTATATGATGCAATAGAATTGTTGTAATCGCCCACTCGGTACAGGGCTTCCGATTTCCAGTAAAGTGCTCTTGCTTTTATCTCTTTGCTGTAGTTTCCGTTGGCCAGTGACAGGTCGAAATTCTCGATCGCCTCGTTGTACATCAGGTTATTGAAAAGCTCCAGCCCGCGGTAAAATGTTACACGCTGATACGCTTCTAAAATATGAGGCGTTTTGTTTTGTATTTTCTCAATCGACTCAATAGCGTCTTTGTAGTTTTTGGTTACCATGTAAACTTCGCCCAGAATTTCATAAGCTTCAGCATTTTTTGGCGAGTTTGGATATTCTGCAATGTAGCGGTCGAAAGCTTTTATGGTTTCGTTGAATGGTGAGTACGAAAGCTCGTAGGTTAGTTTGGCATAACTGAACAGCGCATCTTCTTTAATATCCGGGTTGAAGTCAAATTCAGATGCTGCATTGTAGGCCGTTTTTGCCTTTTCCTTTTCATCGAGTTTGATAAAACAATCGGCCAGATGATAGTAGGCGTTTTGTGTCATTTCATCTTCTCCGGTAGCTGCTTTTTGTAACAATTCGGCTGCTTCTGTGAATTTATTGGTGTGGTAGTAACAAAATCCAAGGATGTAATTTTCTTCGCGTGTTTTTGTCCCCGAGGTTTTAAAATATCTCTCCAGGTAAGGAATGGCATTTTCATACTGCCCTAAATGAAAATACGAATCACCTACAATTTTCGCTAGTTCTGTTTGGTGCTCTTCCTGAACATCATCGATAATTGTTGTGGTGTAGTTTACTACCTCGTTGTATTTCTTTTGTTTGTAGTAAATATGGCTGACATACAGCGGAATTACCGGCGAATAAGTCGGATCGTTGTTTAGCGCCCTAAAAGCTTCAATTGCAGCGTCATAATCCTCTCTTAAATACAAAATGTGCGCACAGTAGTAGGTGGCTGGTTTGCTGTATAAATTATTGGTGTTTCGGATGGCCGTAAACTCACGGAAGGCCACATCGGTGTTTCCTTCCTCGAGGTTGGCAAATCCATTCTGATATTGTAATTCAATGCGTTCGTTTTCCGACAGGTCCTTACGGTCAACTTTTGCAAAGGTGCGAATGGCCAGCGAATATTGCCGTTTTTCAAACTGGTTTTTACCCAGGTTAAATTGCGCACTATTCATATACGGACTATCAGGATAGGTTTCAACAAAAGTACGGATCAGTTTGTCGCCCGAGCGGTAACCGGAGTGAAGTGCCGAAACCGCCTTAAAATATTCAGCTTCAGAATACAGTTCCGATTTGGGCTCAACACGTTTCTGAATTTTCTCGAATTGCCGGTAAGTCGAAATGTATTTTCCTTTGTTGTAGAGTTCTTTTGCGATGTCGATATCCTTTCTCACATCATCGAAATAAGCTGTTTCCTGCGCACCGACTTGCTGAAAAGAACCAATAATGATAAAAAGAGATAACAAAATTTGTATTGTTCTCATGCTTTATTCGCTTTGTTTTAAATGAATAAATTGTTTAAAACCATTAGCTGGCTTACTTTTTAAAATTGACCAACTAAAATAACTATTCCCTGTATGCTAAACTGTCGTTAATGCTTGTAATTCTTAACAAAAAACTGTTTATTTCTTTCCTTTATTATATATGTGGGTAAGAAATTTCGAACTATTTTAGTTGCAACACATTTTTATGGACAAAAAAACAGTTATAAAGTTGCTGGATGCCAGCATTTACCAATACGATAACCTGGTGCTTTCGGGCGTTGATGTTGAAGTGAAGGAAGGTGAGTTTATTTATGTGGTTGGAAAAGTGGGAACCGGAAAAACCAGCCTGATAAAAACGCTGAACGCCGAATTGCCTCTGGAATTTGGCTCGGGGAGCGTGTTGGATTTTGATTTGGTAGGACTGAAAAAGCGGAATATTCCACATTTGAGAAGACGGCTGGGTGTTGTTTTTCAGGATTTCCGTTTGCTTACCGACCGGAATGTGTATGCTAACCTGGCTTTTGTGTTAAAAGCTACCGGATGGAAAGACAAGCTGGAAATTGAAAACCGGGTTGATGAAGTGCTTGAGCGCGTTGGAATGTTGCACAAAAAGGAAAAAATGCCACATCAGTTAAGTGGTGGCGAACAGCAGCGTGTGGTTATCGCACGCGCCATTTTAAATCATGCTGATATAATTTTAGCTGACGAGCCCACCGGGAACCTCGATCCGGAAACTTCCGAGAATATTCTGGACTTGTTTATCCAGTTAAACAACGATGGAAAAACCATTTTGATGGCTACGCACGATTATGCTGCAATAGCCAAAAAGCCTGCGCGAACACTGGTTTGTGTCAATGGGAAATTACAGGATTCGGCAAAGAATAACGAGGAAATAGAGTTTGAAAATCTGCTTGAGAAAAATGTGTAATCTGTCTTTCAGTTTACCTGAGTATAAGACGTCACGCTGAACTTGATTTAGGGGCTCTTGAGATGATGATTCTTAAAAACAGATGCTGAAACGAGTTCAGCATGACGCTGGAGGAAACCAGCATAAACTTGTCAGGAAATATCCATATTAGACTCAGAGGAATTCGGCAAAAATACTTTTCAAAACTTTCTCTTCATTTTCCCATGTAAGTTCTTTTGAAGCCTGAACAATGTTCGTTTTCCAGGTTTTTCGTTTAATCGAATTATTTAAGGCTTTATTAAACGAGTTTGCCAGATCTTTTGGATCGTGCGAATTGCTGATTGCGCCAATATCGTATTTTTCAACAATTGCTTTCATTTCCGGCAGGTCGCTTATCAACACCGGAACTCCGGCCCGGATGTAATCAAATAATTTATTGGGAAGGGCAAAACGGTAATTTAGTCCCAGGTCTTCTTCAATCGATAATCCCAGATCGGCAGTTGGTGTTAGTTTTGCCAGTTCTTCAATGGAAAGCCGGCCTGTAAAAAGTACTTTTTCTTGCAGTTTTTCGGTGCGAACCAATTCTTCCAGTTGCACTTTTATATCGCCGTCGCCGGCAATTACAAGCTGAGCGTCTTCAATAAAATGCATGGCTTTTATAGCTTGCTCCAGCCCACGCCCAATGTTTACAGCACCCTGGTAAAGAATGATTTTTTGCTGATCTTCTTTTTCGTTAGACTGAACCGTATTCTTTGAAAGAGGGATATTTCTGACTACCTGAAACGGCACGTTATATTTTTCATGGTAAACAGCTGCAATAGAATCACAAACCGTATAACAGAGTTTTAAATTTGGCAGCATTTTCTTTTCCAGCCACTCCCAAATCTGTTTTACACGCGGACGATCGATTAATTCCGGGACTTCGGTAAAGTATTCGTGGCTATCGTAAACCACCGGAGTTCGTTTGATCTTTGAAGCAAGATAATTGGCTGTCAGTGCATCCAAATCGTTAGCCAGCAATACATTGGTTTTCCGGAAAAGTAAAAACAGGAGTAAGCGGAAGTTGTATTCGGCGTAAAAAAAGGCACCTTTGGTAAAACACAAACGCATGCGGTGAGTCAGATAGCTGCGATTAATTGGCTGACTGTTTTTTAATTTTCTACCAACAAGTAAAACCCCGAATCCCATTTCTTCCAGCGAGGTACAAACTTTATGCACCCGGTTATCGGCAACCAGGTCGTTGGTAACAGAAACAATTATTTGTTTTTTGCGCTTCAAGTGAATGAAATGAATTTGTTGTAAAGATAGAAAAAGTCGGAAGCGCGAAGATGGAAGTCGGAAGATTCTTGATGCGGACTCAATCTTATTCAATCTTTATCGATCTCCATTCAATCTTTAAATATTGTTTCTCAATCCTTCCTTATTAATCAATGGAGCTTTTATCTTTGCGCAAAATTTATTCTATGATTCGCTTTTCTGAAAATCATTCGCTAAAGGCACACAATACATTTGGCATCGACGCCAAAGCAAAATATTATTTCGAATTTACCGAACTGGAGGACCTGCAGGTTTTTCTGAATTCCAACAAAAGCTGGAAAGAAGAGAAACTGATTGTGTTGGGAGAGGGCAGCAATATTTTGTTTATGAATGATTTCGATGGCCTGGTAATTCACCCGAATGTACCCGGAATGAACCCGGTTTGGGAAGATCGCAATCATGAATGGTTTGAAGTTGGTGCAGGAGAAGTTTGGGACGAATTTGTTGAGTTTGCCGTAAATCAGGGACTGGGAGGAGCTGAAAACCTATCGTTGATACCCGGAAAAGTGGGCGCAGCACCGGTACAAAATATTGGCGCTTACGGACAGGAAGTTTGCCGGTTGGTTGAAAAAGTTAAAGGTTTCGACCTGGAAAAAGGATGTGCTGTGGAGTTTCCGGCTACCGAATGTGGATTTGCCTATCGTAACAGTGTTTTTAAAAGCTATTTGAAAAACCGTTTTATTATCACTTCGGTAATTTTGCGAATGGATAAGTTTCCCGAATTTAATCTGGGTTATGGTCAGCTGGAAGAAAAAGTAAATGAAAAAGGGGGCGCAAATCTTCAAAATATTCGTGAGGCAGTAATTGAAATTCGCTCGTCGAAACTACCTGATGTAAAAGAATTGGGCAATGCCGGAAGTTTCTTTAAAAACCCGGTGGTAGATAAAAATCTGGCAGATCAGCTGCTGGTTACAAGTCCGGATATCCCTGTTTACCCGGGAGAAGAAGGAAAAGTAAAACTGGCCGCCGGCTGGCTAATCGAACAGGCCGGTTGGAAAGGCAAACGTATTGGTGATGCGGGTGTACATGAACAACAGGCTTTGGTGCTGGTGAATTATGGCAAAGCTACCGGCAACGATATTTATGCACTTTCGGAAGAAATCTGTACATCTGTTTCTGAAAAATTTGGGGTTACGTTGGAGCGTGAAGTGAACTGCATTTAAATTACGATTCGCTGTATTTTACCCAAACCCTTTTGCACGCAGATTTCGCAGAATAACGCAGATAACTTATTAAAATCAGCAGAAAAACTTATATCATAAAAAAATCCCGGCGTCCAGTCCGGGATTTTTATTTTTTGTTTGATGTTGTGTCCTAATTTCTTAGGAGGATTTGTGACAACAAAAGTAGCTGTCATTTTAAAAGTCAAAATGACCTTTGTCATACCAGGTGGTCAAAATACAAAGCGTCCGAAACTAATTTCCTGTTTTATTGTTCTTCTGAAAACAATGGTTTTGGAACGGAATCAGGCTGAAATCAGCTTGTTTAAAAACAATTATTTTGATTATGCCACATACAAATGCGCTCATAAATGCCACTTCACCATATCTTTTACAACATGCCCATAATCCTGTAAACTGGCAGGTTTGGAGTGAAGAGCTGATTGCCCAGGCAAAAACCGAAAACAAACTTATTTTGGTAAGTATTGGTTATGCTGCCTGCCACTGGTGCCATGTAATGGAGCACGAAAGTTTTGAGGATGAAAGTGTAGCTGCCGTAATGAACGAAAATTTCGTTTGTATTAAAGTCGACCGTGAGGAACGCCCCGATGTAGATCATTATTATATGAGTGCTGTTCAGTTGATGGGACAGCAGGGCGGCTGGCCTTTAAATGTAATTGCTTTGCCGGATGGACGGCCTATTTGGGGCGGGACCTATTTCCCAAAAGAAAGCTGGGTGGAGAACCTGAAAACAATAGCTGCATTTTACAAAGGAAAACAAGATAAGGCGGAAGAATTCGCTGCCCGTTTGCAGCAGGGAATTCATCAGGTTTCATTAATGCCCGAAGTGGAGACAGAGGTAGCATATAGCAAAGAGTTGTTGCAACACGGCGTTGATGGCTGGAAAACACATTTTGATTATGAGGAAGGCGGAAGAGCCGGTGCTCCGAAATTTCCGATGCCGGTAAATCTCGATTTTTTGCTCTACTACGGTTTTATGAATTCAGATAAAGCCGTACTCGAATTTGTTGAAACCACCTTGCTGAAAATGGCTCGCGGAGGTATCTACGATCAGGTGGGCGGCGGTTTCGCACGTTACTCGGTGGATGAAAAGTGGAAAGTACCGCATTTCGAGAAAATGTTGTACGATAACGGGCAGCTCATCAGTGTCTATTCAAAAGCTTATCAGCATTTTAAAAATGAAGAGTTCAAAACGGTGGTTTACGAAACCATTGCCTTTGTTGAGCGAGAGCTGATGGACGAAAGCGGCGCTTTTTATTCGTCGCTGGATGCTGACAGTGAAGGCGAAGAAGGAAAGTTTTATGTGTGGCGAAAAGATGAATTACTGGTAGTTTTGGGAGAGGAATATGATTTGTTCGCTAACTATTATAATGTAAATGGCAAAGGATTTTGGGAGCACAATAATTACATTTTGCTGCGCGATATTTCCAATGAAGAATTCGCAGAAAAGCACGGGTTAAGTTTACACGAACTGCAGATAAAAGTTGGGAAATGGAAATATGCACTGATGAAAACACGGAAGGAGCGCGTGCGTCCCGGATTGGATGATAAAACGCTTACATCGTGGAATGCGCTAATGCTAAAAGGACTGGCAGATGCATACAAAGCTTTTGGCAACATAGAGTTTTTAAATCTCGCGGTTAAAAATGCCGGGTTTATCGAAAAAATGCTGCTAAAGGAAAACGGACAACTTTATCACAGTTGGAAAAATAACATCACCTCTATTGATGGATTTCTGGAGGATTACGCGCTGTTGATGGATGCTTTTCTTGCGCTGTTCGAAGTTACCGGTGATGAAAACTGGCTGGCCTTAACGGATAAAATGATGGAGTATGTTTTTGCCCATTTTTACGACGCAGAAAAGCAGCTATTTTATTTCAACCGATATAATGCCGATGCGGTAATCACCAACCATTTTCAGAAAGAGGATAACATTATTCCGGCTGCTAATTCGGTAATGGCAAACATTCTGCATCGTTTGTATTTAATCCATGGAAAACCCGAATACCTGGAAACGGCAAAGAAAATGTTACAATACATTACGCCACATTTTGTCAATTATCCGATGGCTTATGCCAATTGGGGAACACTGCTGTTAAAATTAACGGCACCTTATTTTGAGGTCGCTGTTTGTGGTATCAATTCCCGTTTGCAACTTAAGAAATTACAAAAAGGTTTTTTTCCGCATGTGCTTTGGGCATTTACCGAGAAGGAAAGCAAGGTGCCATTGTTGAAAGATCGTTTTAGTCATACTGCCGATCTGATTTATGTATGCAAAGAAGGCACGTGCGAATTACCGGTTGAAGAAGTGGACGCAGCCGCCAAAAAGATTCGGATACAATGAAACTGAAAGAAGTCTTGATTGTTGGGCAGGGACTGGCAGGTACATTACTGGCTTTTGAGTTGCATTTTGCCGGAGTGGAGGTGTGTATCGTTAACAACCCGCAAAAGAGTACGGCAACACGTGTGGCGGCCGGAATGGTAAATCCGCTGGTGTTTAAGCGTATGACCAAAAGCTGGATGGTAGATGATTTGCTGCCGGTAATGAAAAAACATTACCACAAGCTGGAAGAACTGCTGGGGGAACGTTTTTATTTCGACATGCCCATGATAAAACCACTCTCGGAGCAGGAAACAGAACTGTGGCAACAACGAAATGCTGACGAAAAGTTTGCGCCGTTTATTGAGAAGATCTGTGAAACGAGTCCGGTTGATCGTATTTTTGCTTCACATGCCTATGGCGTTGTAAAAGGATCGGGCTATTTAAAAACCGCTCTTTTTCTGGATGCCGCAAAGCGTTTCTTTCAGGAAAATGAAATGTTGATTGAAGCTGATTTTCCGGCAAGCCAAAGCAGTTTTGAAAATCTGTTTTTTCAGAATATTCAGTTTGATAAAATTGTGTTTTGCGAGGGGCACTACCTAAAAACACATCCGCTGTTTGATTTTATACGCTTGCAACCGGCAAAAGGGGAGGTGCTGCAGATTTATGCGCCCGACCTTTCAGAAAACTTCATCATTAACCGGCGTGTATTTGTGTTGCCAGTTGGCGATCATCGTTTTAAAGTTGGCTCAACTTATGAGTGGAAAGACCTTACAGATTTTCCAACCGAAGAAGGCAAAAACTCAATTGTCGATCGTTTAAAAGAGCTTGTTCATGTTGATTTTACGATAGAAGAACATTGGGCAGGAGTGCGTCCAACGGTGATCGACCGGCGGCCGGTTTTGGGTAAACACCCGCAGCATAAGCACGTTTATGTGTTTAATGGCCTGGGAACAAAAGGCGTGATGCTGGCGCCTTATTTTGCTTTGGAGATGAAGACGCTTTTACAAAATAGTGAATACCAGATTAATGCAGAAGTTAATTGCAATCGCTTTTTGTAAGGTCGCAGTCGCCGGCAAAAAAAAATACCCACCTTTTGAGTGGGCATTTGTGAGTATATATAAAAATCAGGTCGCTTAATAGATAAGTTTTCCTTTTTCAATAACTGCTGTATTGTCAACAGTTACAGTACTTCCGGCTAAGTGGAAATCCATTGATGCATTTGAATTATTATCGCCGTTGGCAAAAAAGTTATTGCCAATTCCCAAGGTAATCGTTCCGGCAGGAATATAGGTATATAGTTTGCTTCCCTCAGGGACGGTAATTTTGGGGTTAATACCAAAATCTACAAACGAGAATTCGGCTAACAAATCGTCCTGCGCATCATAATAATCCTTTAAAGTTTCAATGTCGGATTTGGCTTCCATAGAAGTGAGTTTCCCATCTTCAAAAACCAGTTTTAAGCCTTTAATTGTTTTCCCTCTAAATAGAAACTGATCCAATACCAGTGTTCCGTTTGCGGTGCCGGCAACAGGTGCAAAAAATACTTCGCCTGCCGGGAGATATACAAATCTGCCCGCTCCGCCTGGTTTATCTGCTGATACCTTACCATCGCTGATATAAGGTGTACAATCGGCTATTTTAACACTCAGGTTGGTACCGTTATCGTGAACTATTTTTAGCGTATTACCGGAAGTCAGATTTTTCGACAACTTTTCGCCGATAGTGGTCAGCTTGTTGTAATCCATGTTTATTGCATCCCAAAACATTTTTGACAACTGATCGACAGGCATTTCAAACTGAGCAGCCCGGTTTTTGGTCGGATACAATCCATTTCCAAGTTGTACCGATTTAATGGAGCTTTCCCGATAGAGGTCGTTCACAGGTTTTTGTGCCTTGTTTCTTGCAACAAAACGCTCCGGGGGAATATCAGCAAGTAATCCGGGTGTATCGCCGGAGGTGACGCTTATTTGAGTAGTCATCATTTTTACAACTTCCATATTAAGTATTGATAATTGTGTGTCATATTTCTCCGGTACTTCAGTAAACATTTTTCGTGTTAACCGGTCGCTGCTAACCGTAAGCAATGGGAATGCTCCATTTTTACGAACGTTAACGGCAATGTCTTCCAGTAATTCAATGTCTCTTGTGTCGCCATTGATGAATACGATTTCGTTTTCCTGAATATCGGCGCATTGATTCACGATATTTTTAGCCAGGGCTTCAAGGTCGGTCCCGGCACTTTTGGTAGATAGCTGCGCTTGAACAAAAAGCGGTAATAAGAAAAAGATGACGATTAATTTTTTCATTTTCATGAGATTTTTGTGATTAAATAATGTTTTGAAAACGCCGGGGATTAATCTAAATATGAGCACTCCATAGCTATTTCTTCAAGGCAGGTGAGTGATGGGACAAAGGGAGAAGAACTATTTGGTCACTTAAAATTCCCCTAAAAAGTAAGCTGCATTGCCAAATAGTGTGGGGATAGTTTCAGAAACCGTTTTAGAACAACTTGTCAGTTATAAAGTAAAAGAAGTTACGAAAATTGAAGGAAACAGGCAAGTTGCTGAACTCGTTTGGATTCATGTTAATATCAACATCTATTGGATTACTTCCGGGATGATTTTTTTTGGGGTCACAAACTTTTATTTCTACCTTTTGTTTTATTTTTCTAAATTGAGATTTAAATAAATTACCAAACAAAATAAAAATGAAAATATTACTGATTCTGCTATTGATTATTCCCACACTGGCGTTTGCACAAGAAACAAAAGATACCCTTTGGACAACAAGTGGAAGTACAACTCTTAATTTTTCGCAGGTTTCATTAAACAACTGGGCTGCCGGAGGAAAAAGTTCCATGTCGGGCGTATTTATGGTGAATTACGCCGCCAATTACAAAAAAGATAAGTTAAGCTGGGACAATACCTTCGATTTTCGATTTGGCTTTTTAAAGGAAGAAGACGATGATGTACGTAAATCGGACGATAAGATCGATATCAGCTCAAAACTGGGCATTGAAGCTAAAGGGAATTGGTTTTATTCCGGATTGCTGAACTTTAAATCGCAATTTGCTCCGGGTTACAATTATCCCGATACCGAAACTGCTATTTCTAAATTTATGGCTCCGGGTTATTTGAGTCTCGGTTTGGGTATGGATTATAAAACCGATGGTTTTTCATTGATGATGGCTCCTGTGTCGGGTAAATTCACTTTTGTTACCGACGATGATCTGTCAAACGAAGGTGCTTTTGGTGTTGAGGAAGGGAAATCAATGCGGTCGGAGCTTGGTGCAACCGTTAAGGCGCAGTTGATAAAGGACATTATGAAAAATGTTACCCTGGATACCAAAGTAGATTTGTTTTCAAATTACCTGGATCAGCCTAAAAACATCGATGTCGACTGGACATTCAAGATCATTATGAAAGTGAATGATTATCTCTCGGCTAACCTGATTACGCAGCTGATTTACGACAACGATGTAAAAATTCAGGGCGACGATGAAAACCTTCCTCCATCACCTGGTTTACAATTTATGGAATCGTTTGGAGTAGGACTGACATTTAAGTTCTAATTGATAATAAGAAAATTTTGAAAGAGCTTTCTGCAATTTGTAGGAAGCTTTTTTTTGATTTCAGGATAACCCAAAACAAAGGCTGCCTTTCAACATTAAGGCAGCCTTTGTTTTTATAATCGATCTCTGAATTATCGTTTTTCGTATGGTGGATGTTTTGGCCAAACCACAGGGTTTTTATCCAGCTCTTGTTTTACCCATTTTATGGCTTCTTCCAGTTGATTGTCGACACCGTTAGCCAGTTTCTGATAATCTTCCCGAACCGGAACGTCGGGATCAACACCATGACCTTCCTTAAACCAATCTCCATCAGGATCGTACATTCTGAATGTCGGTGCTGTTACCGAACCCCCGTCAATAAGTTGCGGTAATCCACTTATTCCAATCAAACCACCCCAGGTTCTTGAGCCAATTAAAGGACCGAGTCCGCTTTTTCTGAAATAGTCGGGGAAAGCGTCTCCGCCCGAACCACTCCAGCCATTTATTAACATGGCCTGTGGTCCGAAATGTGCCACCGGTGGCCATTGCCAGTCGTGGCCATCGCGAACAGCCCAGTAGGCAAGAACTTTGCGGTTCAGCATTTCAATAAAACGATCAGGAATTTGTCCGCCGCTGTTAAAACGTTCGTCGATAACTAATCCCTCCTTATTCCATTGCGCATAAAATTGTCTTGCCAATTCATTTTGTCCATCAATTCCGGTACTGCGCACATAAATGTACCCGATCTTTCCATCGCTGAGTTCTTCAACTCTTTTTCGCTTTGTTTCAATCCAGTTTAAATGCCTTAACCGGCTCTCATCGCTCATTGTTTTTACAACCACTTTTCGTGCGTCGGCAGCTGCTCCGTTTGAGCTAACAGTTAATTCAACCGTTTTTCCACCTAAACCACTAAAAGCTGCGGCAGGTTGTTTGTCTGTAGTAAGCGGAATACCATTTACTGCCAAAACATAGTCGCCCACATTAACATCAACACCCGGGGCAGCCAGTGGCGAACGGGCTTCGGCATCCCAGACAGCTCCTTCCAGAATTTCTGAAATCTGATATGCATTATTTGCAATTTGCCAGTTTACCCCCAAATATCCGGTATCTCCGTTTTTTGTCGATTCCAAATCGCCTCCGCCTTTATAGGTGTGCGAAGCATTCATTTCGCCGATCAGCTCACCGATTACAAAATTTACATCTTCGCGGCTTGAAGCCTGATCGAGTAATTTCTCATATTGAACTTTTACGGCATTCCAGTCCAGACCGTGCATATTTTTATCGTAAAAATAATCCCGCTCAAAACGCCATGCATCGGTAAAAATCTGTTTCCATTCCTCTTTTGGATGGATGGTAATCTCAATCTCACCGGTTGGAACAAATTTATCGGCTTTCTGATCAGCCTTTACATCTATTATACTCAGCTTGCCTTTATCCGATATCATCATTTTTTTACCATCAGCCGAGAGAATAAAATCATCGGCATTACCAATAATGGTTTTTGTTTCTCTTTCTTCAGTGTCCCAGTAAACAACCGGTCTTTGAGGGTTTTCTCCGCGGGTGTTGGAAAGATCCTGATAGATGATCTTACCGGTTGCAGCAGTTAAGTTTCTGTAATTACCTGCATCGACAGGCAGTAAAACAAGACGTTTTTCAATGTCCTGAAAATCGATGGTTACTGATTTGTCATCTCCATTTTCCGCCTTATCTTCCTCTTTATCTTCATTTTCCTCTTCCTTAATTTCCAGTTTATCATTTTCCGGTTCAATCAGCGAAGGCGTATCGGCTTGCAGGTTAATGGCAGCCACTTGTGTTGAAAAGTTATAGATAAACGAATTGTCGAAGTCGCTGTAATCGGGTGTCATCGAACGTTTGGTGAGTACATATAAGTACTTGCCATCCGGATCGAAAACAGGATCGTCGGTGGAATAAAAGTCGCTGGTAATTTGTTTCTTTTCTCCGGTAGTGGTGTCGTAAATAAACACGATGGAGTTACGGTTCATTGCTCCCCGGCTCCAGGTTAGCCAGCGACTGTCGCCTGACCACGAAACACTAAAATTTTCAAGGCCTCCGTGAGTCATCCACAATCCTTTGTCGATGGTTTTGGTTTCTCCCGTGGCAATCGTACAAATATTAATCTCTAATGTTTGATCTACAAAAGCTACCTTTTTGGCATCGGGCGACCAGTAAATGTTATAACGGTAACCGGCACCTAAACTCGTTATTTTTTTAGTCGTTTCTGTTTCTGTGTCATATACCATTAATTCGTATTCTCCCGATTCATCGCTCCAGTATGCGATTTTCTTTCCATCGGGCGACCAGGCCGGATAACGTTCTGCCGAAGCTGAACTTTGTGTAAGGTTTTTAATCACTCCTTTTTCTGCCGGAACAGAAATAACTTCTCCGCGCGCCTCAATCAATGCGCGGTTTCCATCGGGCGAAATATTGGCATGTTGTATATAGGACTGGCCTTTTACCGTTTTGGGCAGCGAAGCCATCTGGTCGGATACTACCTGAATAGAAACTTCGTTGTATTCGTTGCTGGCAAGATTCAGTAAATAGAGTTTTCCGTCTGCCTCAAATACAAGCTCATCGGGGCCAATGGAAGGGAAGTGAACGTCGTAATCGGTAAAATTAGTGATCTGCGTATTTGTTTTTGATTCCGAATCGTATTTCCAGATGTTAAAACGTTTACTTGCGCCGTTGTCCGATAAATAATAGATGTTGTTTCCACTCCACATCGGAAGCTCATCGTTGGCAGCATTATCGGTGATGTTTGTATTGGAATAATCGTCCATGTTCATTACATAGATATCTGCCGCCATTCCTCCACGGTAACGTTTCCAGGTGCGGTTCAAACGCGATTTGTCGGTAAAAGCTATTTGACTTCCATCGGGCGAAATGCTTCCAAAACCAACATAAGCGGGCGGTAGCTTTGTTGCTAATCCTCCGCTTTTATCGATGGCAAACAACTGGTAAAAACGTTGTCGTCCACTTTCGTTTCCCGACATATATAAAATCTGCTCACCATCGGGGTGCCAGTCGTTTATTATACCTCCGTTATAGGTTACACGCGTTGGAACACCTCCTTTAAACGGAATGGTATACACATCGCTCGATCCATCGTAGTTGGCCGAGTAAGCAATGGTTTTCCCATCGGGTGAGAACTTGGGCAGAATTTCTTCTCCGGACGGAGAGCTTAATCGAGAGGCTTGTCCGCCTTCTTTTGCAACAATCCAAATGTCTCCTGCATAAACAAATGTAATGTGGGTTTTCGAAACATCGGAATACCTGAATAGGCTTGCATCAACTTGTGCGTGGGCAAAATAACAGGTAAAAGCAAAAAACAGACTTAACAAAATGCTTTTTTTCATAGTGTATGTTTTTAAGTGTGAATATTTTGATAACCAGTCAATCAGTTGATTGTTCATATCGGCTTATCCTATCAACGTGAACTTGTTGCAGGGATCGGCTTTTCTGTTTTTCCGACCGAATTTTTAACGGAAATAAAAGTTACGGATAAATAAACACAAAGACAATCAGGTGCTGGTTTTCAGGTCACAATGATCCTGTTCAATTTCCCTCAATCTTTCTACTCGCGACTCGCGTCTCGAAGCTCACAGCTACTAGCTGCTCTCACAGCACTGTCCCCAAAGTAATCAGCAAAATCCCCGCAAGAATTCCCACCAGGTAAGCGCCTTTCTTTTTCAGGTTTTGTTCTTTAAACAGTACGCCTCCAACAACAAAGGCTACCAACACACTTCCGCGGCGCAGTGCCGAAATAACAGATATCAAAGCATCTTCGTTACTAAGGGCATAAAAATACAGGTAGTCGGCAATTACCAGAAACAGCCCGATAAGCGGGATGGTCCAGCGCCATTCGAAATGAATGTTTTTACGTTTTCTGATTTTCTCGTTCAGCAAAACAAAAGGCAGCAGAATTGCCACCTGGTACACCGAAAACCAGGCTTGTACGGCTACGCGGTCTATTCGCTGTAAAATAAACTTATCGTATAATCCGCTGCAGGCGCCAAGTAGCGTTCCGGCAACAATAAAATAGATCCACTTATTGCGTTTAAAATTTATGCCTTCCAGTTTCCCAGCAGTGGAAAAGAGGTAAAAGAACAGCAGGGTGATGGCAATTCCAATCCACTGGTAAACATTCAGGCGTTCGTGAAAAATGATGAGCGCCCCGATAAGCGTCCAAAGCGGACCGGTTGCACGAATAGGGGCCACAATGGTAATGGGCAGGTGTTTTAGCGCAAAAAAGGCAAGCACCCAACTGGAAACTACAATGGCCGATTTTAGTAAGACCTGAAGATGTTCGGCAGCGGTAAGTTGTGGTACATACAAACCGGTGTTGGCCAATAATTCGGGCGATTTAAACGATAAAACAATAAACGGGGTAAACAGCACCGAGCTGGCAACGGTAGAAAAAAACAAAACGGGCATTACCGCGTTACTGTTAACCGATTGCTTTTTAAAAATGTCGTAAATGCCCAGAAACAAGGCCGAAGCCAATCCAAATAGTGCCCACATATTGTTTTATAAAGCGGGCAAAAGTAGCCGTTTTCACTGAGCTTTACATTTCCTAAAAGTTATGATTTCGGCGAAATCTATTTGCAATCATTTTTTTCAATGTTTATTTAAAAACTAAAAGTGCTTGTTGTTGTTTCAAAGTTAGAAGTAAAAAAGATGAAGTTTATAAAACAAAAGCAGTTGTCCCTGATTTTATTAGTAGTTGGTGCCATTGGTGGTTTCCTTTACTGGAAATATGTGGGATGTTTAAGCGGTACCTGCGTTATAAAATCGGTGTGGTACTGGAGTACCTTGTGGGGAGCTGCAGTTGGCTACCTTGTGGGCGATGCCATAAACGACTTTATTGTAAAGCGCAAAAAAAGAGCAGAACAGAATGATAGCTAAATTCAAAAATATTATCAATTGCAAACGTCCGGTTTTGGTCGACTTTTATGCCGATTGGTGTGGCCCGTGTAAACAAATGCCGGCCATTCTGAAGCAGGTGAAAGCTGAGCTGAAAGAAAATGTCAAGATCATTAAAGTGGATGTTGACCGCAACCCGAATATCGCCTCGAAATACCAGATACGAAGTATTCCAACACTGATGCTGTTTAAAGACGGCGAACTTAAGTGGAGTGGGATGGGGGTACGACCTGCCCACGAAGTAAAAAGTATTGTTGAGCAATATTTGTAAATTTGCACATGCACGATTCACAAAATATATTCTATACCTCCATATCAAAGTATTATTCCGAGATTTTTCCGTTTAATCCCATGCAACTGAAGTTTGTAACAAACAAGCTTGATGAGTTGCCGGGGAAACATATTCTGGATATCGGATGTGCCACCGGTGAGCTGTCTTTTCAGCTGGCAGCGGGTGGGGCAGAGGTTACGGGAATCGACCTGAACGAAGATCTGTTGCAGCAGGCCATTAACAAGAAGAAACACGAAAAGCTGACTTTTCAGCAGGGAAATATGCTGGAGCTGAAACAGGATTTTAACCCGCAGCAGTTTGATGCTGTGTTGTGTTTTGGAAATACGCTGGTGCATTTAAACGCAACAGAGTTGGTGGCACAAATGCTGGAAGGTGCCCAAACGGTGTTAAAACCCGGAGGGAAATTGTTGCTGCAGCTATTAAACTACGACTACATTTGCAGCGAACCGGTTGAAGCACTGCCTGTAATCGATACGGAAAATATCCGCTTTATCCGGCGTTATAATTTTGCTGACGATTCTGATCTTATCGGGTTTCAAACCGATCTGGAAATTAAAGCCATCAACCGCATCGTATCGAACGAAACACCATTGCTGGCATTAAAAAGTGAGGCCTTAAATACGCTGCTCGAAAAAGCCGGTTTCCAAAATATTCAGTTTTACGCCAACTTTAAACAAGAGCCCAAGGGTGGCAAACATTTGCCTTTGGTGGTGAGTTGTGAGAAGTAATTAGGATGGAGGCAGTGCAACAAGTAAATAATTCAAAATAATTCTTTGCATTTGTAATGCGTTTTTATTTTAACCCTTACAAACCTCCCCTAAAAGCTAAAAGCTAAGAGCTAAACGCTATACGCATCTTTCTCTGATTGGTTCGTTGAGTTTCGTCCGGAAGAACCAATTAGCTTCGATCATCTTATATCGCCGGACGATTCAAATTGTTTTTAGCAAACCCAGAGCGACGTAATTCATTGAATTACTCTGCTCTGGGCTAAAATAACTCGCACTTTCAGCGCAATTTCTTTTTCTAAAAACAAAAAGCGATAAAATATTACAGGGCTGAAAGTCCGTAATAATTCAGCCCCGGGCAAACGACCCGCCGGATGGCGGAAAGTGTCACCCGGGGTTAATGCAAAGCATTAAAGAAGGCGCAAATGCGAAAGCAGATTGAAAATGAAATCTGCCATGCCTGCCTGGCGGTAGGCAGGCGCCTTATATTGAAATCTTTTTTCAGAGATTGAGCGTAAAATTTGTGTAAAAAGGGTAGCCTAAAGAGGGAGGCTTAAAGTCCCCTGCAGGGGATTTAGGGGTGAAATACTAAGTGCTTACTTACTGATCAGTTGAACAAAAATCTATTCAGACAGCTCTATTTCAGTATAAAAAAGTCCCAGTTTTTATTTTAGTGTAAATAATTATCTTTCGGGCATAAAAGAAGAATAAAATGACACGTAAAGTATATTACCTATCCACCTGCGATACTTGCAAACGAATAATGAAAGAAGTAAATGTTGACGATAGTTTTGTAAAGCAGGATATTAAAACCGAACCCATCACCGAAGAGCAGGTTGAAACTCTGTACGCTTTTACAAAAAGTTACGAAGCACTGATAAACAAACGCGCCCGGAAATTAAAAGCTGCCCTTGAAAGCAACCCGGTAAAAACCGATGCCGATTATAAAAAACTGTTGCTTATGGATTACACCTTTCTGAAACGCCCGGTTTTTGAAATCGACGGAAACCTTTTTGTGGGTAATTCGCCAAAAACAGTCGCGGCAATTAAAGTCGCCTTGGCAAACGGATAGGACACCATACTATTTGGGCAAAGTGAAATAAAATGTCGTACCTTTTCCTTCTTCCGAGCTAAGCCATATTTTCCCACCGTGTAATTCTACTACCTTTTTGCAGTGCGACAAACCAATACCATTGCCGGAATAATTCTCTCGTGAGTGAAGCCGTTGGAATACTTTAAAGATATTCTCGAATTGTTCTTTTGCTATTCCGATCCCATTATCCGCTACTGAAAACTGGTATTCATCGTCATGTTCTTCTGCATTGATGGTTATAACCGGAGGCGTTTGATCATCGGTATATTTAATCCCGTTTACGACCAAATTTTGTATGAGTTTAATAAGATCAGTTTCGTAAGCGAATACACTCAGTGGCTTTCCTAAATAAGTAATACTGGCATGTTTTTTACTTATCAGGTCGTGTAAATCAACTTTTAGGTTTTCAATAAGTTGAACAATATCTACTTTTGCTTTTTCCCGTTTTCTGCCTATTTGAGAGTATTCCAACAATGAAATTATAAAATCCTTCATCCGGTACGCAGAACCTTTTATTATATCAATACTCTGTTGCCCCAGCTCTCCTAACTTATTTTTCTCTTCTTCTAAGAGGTGCGAAAAAGAAATAATCGAATTTAGGGGTTCCTGCAAATCGTGTGATGTGATGTAAGCAAATTGTTCGAGCTCCTGGTTTTTCTCCAGTAATTCATTTTTTACTTTCTCCAGTTCCGTTACATTCCGAAGTTGAACATACACATAATGATCCTGAATATGATGTACAGAGCACTCGTAGGTACCCGAAACCATATGATTAGAGTATTCAACAAGTCCTAAATTTATGCTGCCTCCTTCTTCTGCAACTTTTCTATAGGTTTCAATCACCAAAAGTCCTCCTTCGTGTTCATAAGCTTCGGGAGCTACTTCAATAATCTTTTTCCCAAAAACCTCTTCACGGGTCTTTCTCATTTCGTAAAGAATAACTTTGTTCATAAAGACATATCGAATGTCTTTTATGTTATTAAAATCGGGGACATGAAAAATTCCTACACCAACAGTCAGATCGTCAACAGTTTTAGTAAGTAAATCCAGGTTCAATTGCTCTATCATATATTTTGTATTGTACTTCTTTTGCCCATATTTTTTTTGATGCCTTAGGAAAATAACAAATTTTTGTTTTAGTTGGTTTTGTGTCAGCTGTTTTTTCAATGAATTATGCGCATTCGTCAACAACAGATGTTTACAGACCGGAAAGTAATGTATGTAAAAACAAAACCGGCACACGCTTTAAGGTCGGCAGGAAAATGTTGGTGCAGGTTCACCCATAGGAACAAACTATATTCGCTCGGGAAGAAGGACAATTACCTGGGGTAGAAGGCCTGTATCCTGACTTTTTGTTTCTGAAAATTACTTCGGAAAGGTTTGTAAATAGGGGATTTTATCTTATTTATTACAGATAAGGATAACTCGATTAAACATATACAGGAGTTTGGATTTTGGTCGTGATGTTTTTTGGAGAACGGTTTTGTATAAGATTAGTTGCGTGTTTAAGTACTAAAGTTAGCAAATAAATCAGAGATAGAAAGTCTGTGAGGACTTTCGTAAGTAGGCCAGAGCTAGCAATTAATTTTATACGGTGTGTGTGCCCAGCATGAGCATGTGCACACTTTACTGTAAGCTCTGAAAAAATGTTTAAAATACAAATTTTTATTGTTAAACGTTAAAGTGTACATGAGAATTTTCCAGAGGGTGTAAGTCCCTTATGTGCCATCCGCCAGCTGGCGGATGGAAGCATTAGCAAGTGGCAAGCTGGTTGCGGGTAACTGCAGCAGTGAAGGAAGCCAACCGGCAAACTCCGGTACTGACGAACAGAAACGACATATGAGGCTATCGAAACATGGATAAGCAAGCACATCATTGTAACGTCCTATAAACTTCGGTTATGTTCGGTAGTAGATGTCGCAGCGATTGGAGGAAGGAAGATGCTCTTACCTGGGGAGATCCTGATGTCCGCCAGCTGGCGGGCCGTCAGGAAGTCAGCAGACGCCATAGTAGGTTCAGGAAACGAGCTGTCAGAAAACGGCGGAGGCCTCACAGAGGAACTGAAGGGCTGAACGCATGAGTTGTTCCAAATGTTGCAGGGAGGCATTTCCCAGCCCTGCATTAGGAGGAACAGGGAAACAAAGCATGATTCTGAGATGATTGAACAAATTCTAACGCGGAAAAACCTGTTACAGGCAATGTATAAAGTCCGGCAGAACCACGGTTCGGCAGGAGTTGACGGTATGCCGGTAACCCGCTTGTCAGACTTACTTGCTATCGACAAGAAAGAACTAACAGCTAAGGTTCGAAGCGGGAAGTATTTACCACAAGCCATTTTAGGAGTAGAGATTCCGAAAGGAAAAGGGAAAACCCGTTTACTGGGGATCCCTACAGTAACCGATCGCCTGTTACAACAGGCAGTTTTACAAGTAATCACGGCACGTTTCGAGTATGAGTTTTCGGATTCCAGTTTTGGATTCCGCCCCAACCGGAGCGTGCAACAGGCAGTACTGAAGGCAAAGGGCTACATCAACGAGGGGTTTCAGCATATCGTCGATATCGACCTGAAAACTTTCTTCGACGAAGTAAACCACTGCTACCTTCTGCAACTGCTTTACCGCAAAATCAAATGCCGCGAAACGATGCGTCTTATCCGCAAGTGGCTGCGTTCCCCGATTCAAATCAAGGGAAAACTGGTTAAACGCCGCAAAGGCGTACCGCAGGGCAGCCCGCTGAGCCCGTTACTGTCGAACATCATGCTACATGAACTCGACAGGGAACTGGAACGGCAAGGCTTTCGATTTGTTCGTTATGCTGATGACTTTAGTATTTATCTGAAAACTAAAACATCCGCCCGAAAAGTTGGGAATAACATCTATCGTTTTCTGAAACGAAAACTGAAGTTGCCCATCAACCGGGAGAAAAGCGGTATCCGTCGTCCTGTACATTTTATCCTTCTCGGTTTTGGCTTTGTGCCAACCTACCGGAAAGGTGAACGCGGCAAGTATCAACTGGTAGTATCAGAAAAGAGCTGGAGCAGTTTAAAGTACAAACTGAAAACCATCACCCGCAAGACCACCCCAATGAGTTTCGACGAGCGTATCGGAAAACTTAACGAGGTTCAGCGCGGCTGGATCAATGCTTTCCGTTTGGCAAGTATACAGATCAAACTCGCTGACCTTGACGGGTGGCTTCGCAACCGCCTCCGATATTGTATTTGGCATTACTGGAAGAAACCCGAACGAAAAAGGAAAAACCTGATTCGTTTAGGCGTCGATCCGGGAAAAGCCTATCAATGGAGCCGTTCGCGAATGGGTGGCTGGGCTATTGCCCAAAGCCCAATTCTTGGTACTACAATTACTGTTGATCGGTTGAAAATGCGGGGTTACGTTCCTTTGCTGGATCTTTACAACGAGGTGAAACCAAAATCACCGTTGTTTCCTATGACTTAGCGAACCGCCGTATACGAGACCCGTACGTACGGTGGTGTGAGAGCCTCTCCCTGCTAGCGTTTGCTGGCGGGGCGGGCTACTCGATTACCATTTTTAGCTACTTAATAAGTTATTGTTCCTATATCATTTTCTTTCTACGACATAAGTCTTGGTCAGTTTATCATATAAGTTTTGATTTTTATCATCCCAAAGAATCCAGATAATAGGAATAATAAAAAAACTAAATACACCTTTTAAGAGTTCACGAATGGCACCTTCTGTTGCTTTTTTATAATCATCTCCAGTCTCTGATGATATAACTTTCAAACCAAAGATACGGTGTCCTAAATTCCCTGTAAACATTGGGTAAAATATGGCACCAACAATTAGCCCAAAAATAGCAGCAAATTCAAACCCAATAGTGTTTTCATTAAGAAATTCTTTTAATGATGGGGTCTTATAAATTGTATAGGGAATAAAAATAGTGATGGAATAGATTAAAGTTTCTAATAAATTTGCTAAAAATCGTTTTCCTTTCGATGCTAATGTAAATCCGTGAACTAAATTACTATTAATATTATCTTCAATTTGTTTTTTGCTGTTTATTAAATTTTCTATATCAATATCTAAGACTTCGCATATTAATATCAATGTTTTCCCTCGTGGTTCACTTTCATTATTTTCAATCCGCTGTATTGTTCTTAAATTTACTTTTGATAATTCGGCTAACTCTTCTTGAGTTAACCCTTTGAATTTTCTAGTTTCACTAATTTTTTTTCCTATTATACTCATTCTAAAGTTTGTTTAAATTTCTTCAAAGTTATTAATGAAACTATATTTTTGATAACGGTTACGTAGCGGTTTGTTTACGGCATTTCTACGACATTTGATTAAATATTCATATTGTCGTATTTCTAAAAAGGTAAATTTAAGTAATAGATTTGGTCATTGATTTTATGTTCGTCGAACTATTAGTGGTAAATTGTATGAGTAGTGGAAGATTGCGTGGTAGTTTCCTGTCAAACCGCTACGCAGTTTGAGCGGACCACAAACCTTGATATTTATCACTTTGCGTGCCATTACTTATACCTGTTGTTGGGCAGCGTACTTTTCCGTTAGTTCTATTAACTCATTAATCAATTTATGAACTTTGGTACAAGGATTATGATTTGAAAAACTTCTGTCAAAATATAAACCTTCAAGCTTTTCAGCATTCTTTATTGCGTTCTCTTGATTCCCAAATTTATTTAATATAGCAAACATCTCTTTTGAATTCTTCTGATATTTAAAGTCTGTAACATTTGCTGCTTTATTAACCTCTTTTTCAATAAGTTTTTGATATTGAACTCGTGAAATACCTGTGTTGTAATAATTAAAATGTAATAAATACCAAAGTTCAAATGCTTCATTAGTCCAAGCACAATTAATTTTCGGCTTCGAGTTTTCTCCTTTGTTTATAGCGTTGTTAAAGTTTTTTGCAGGAAAACTATCCTTGTCAAAAACAGCCCAGACCTTATCAATTTTCCGTAAGTACTTTTCTTCATACTTAGTTCTTAATTTTTTAGCTTCTTCAACTATTGATAAAGTATTTTTACCAGTGCCATCAATGTCAATATTAGTCAGTTCTAGAACACCTTTGGGTAATGAAGATTTTAAAGATTCAAAGTAATTTGGTTCGGTCTTTTCACCTTCACAAACAATAAGGTAAAACTTTCGTTTTGATTTAAACTCAGTCTTACGTTTCTTTTCTTCTCTTGCTCGTCTTTTAAGAACGGCGTTGTCAATTTTAATAATATTAGCCATTGCTTAAAAGTTCTTCAAAGTTGCCAATATATGGAATTGCTCCATATCTTCCATTGATGTAGTCTTTTTCAAAAGACCTATCTTTTCTGATTTTTTTACTTGAGCCTTCCTCTTTATATTCAATCAAGGAATACAAATCACTTGCCTCAAATTTATCTTTCTCTAGAAAATAAATTTGGTCTCTTCTAAATCTGCCATATGATAATAAATTCGTATCATGAGTTGCAAAGATTAATTGTGCATTATTTGTATTATACTCAGGGGAATTAAATAAATTAGTAATTGCAGCAGTCATTAATGGGTGAAGTTTTGCATCTAATTCATCAATAACCAATACTCCACCACCAATTAGAGTGTCAAAAATTGGTCCTGAAATATCAAAAACTTTATTTGTTCCTGATGATTCTTGTTCACGTAAATCAAAATCCTTGAAACCAACTTTTTTACCACTTTCGTCATATTTATTGTGGACTGTGTTAATCCTAGCAATAGTTTTTCCTTGCAAATCATTGATGATATCATCAAGAAGTTCAGCAGGCAAATCATTAGGTAGAAAGCTTTCTTGAAATTTCTCTTTTCTGAATTTTAGTTGTTCAAATCCTAAATCTAAGTCTTTGAAAAAATCCAAAAGTCTTTCTTTTGATTTCTTTTTGTCCAACAATGAAAAAGTAACCCCTCTGTAATTATCATGACTTAATCCAGAAATCGTTCCTAAATCATTAAACCAGCTAATAATTTTCGCTGCGTTTTCGCCATTAAATTGGTCAACAACAGAAAGGAACAGAGCATTTTCTCTAGTTTTAGATTCAAGACCATGACCTTCTTTAAAATCATCAGTTACCCCAATTCCATTTTCTTCCCTAATAAATAGAGGAATTTCACTATCTCCTTCTAATTTGAATAACCATTCTCCATAGATTGAACTATTATCAATTTCAAAACCATATCGATATCTTGTTTTGTCAATTAAGAAAACTAATTCAAAAAAAGTCGGTTTATTTTCAGTATTAGTATTAAGTAAAAAAGGAATAATTTCAAATTTCGATGCAGATGTTTTTTCCACAGATGTCATTACAATTCTTTTCATTGTCGACATTGCTTTAATGAAATTTGATTTTCCACTTGAGTTAGCCCCGTAAAGAACTGCACTTTTCAAGAGATTAAATTTTCCTGCTTTGAATGTTGATTCTTTATATTCCGTAATATTTGTAGCCTCTAAGGATAAAGTTTTTTTATTCCTAAAAGACAAAAAATTTCCAACTGTAAATTCAATAATCATTATTTCTAATTATTAGTGAGAAAAATTCTCATTCTTTGCAAATATAGAAATATAGTGAGAATATTTCTCACAATCACTTGATTATTTTGCAGAATGCTTCAATCATTGCGTATGCTGCCCAACGTATGTATAAGTGTATTACACATACATCGCTTATAGCATCAGCTTTTCAATTTATTTGTAAATAGTATTTTTCGGGGCGCGCTCAACTGCTTTTGAATCTTCTTCCTGTGTCGCCGGGTGAAAAGGCCGAATAAAAGTATAAATAAATACTATGTAAACCAAAGGAGAGCATGAAATTACTTTATTGTATTTGGAGCAAGGGGCGGGTGAAGGGCAGCGTATTTGCCGCAATAGTACAAAACGCCATAAAAAAAGGAAGCAAACTCCATTTCGGAGTGCTTCCTTTTTGATTTATTTAAAATCGCGGTTAGGCTTATACTAATTGTAATGTAAAATTGCGTATGGCAAATTTTACATTTTACAATAGTTAATGCCGATAGACTGAAAAAGGAGTCCCGATTTCGGGACGCCATTTTTGAAGCTCATCGGTATTATTTTTTCTGTGCCTTTTGCATAGGGTTTTGGCCGGCACCGGGGTAACCACCACCATATCTCGATTTATACAGTTCGAAACGGGTTGGCTGTTTGCGCTCGGGCCAGAAGTTGTTGTTCAAATCGGTATCGGCAGTTTCGCGGTAAGGGTCGAGGGTAATTTGCTCCACCTCTTTGCTAAACATAAATACTTTCGAAACTTCTTCGTTGTTTTTCCGCCAAATCTCGGCAGGAATGTACTGAACATCTTCCGTACCATCGGTAAATTCAAATTTTAAGATAACCGGCATTACCAGTCCGCCCAAATTTTTAAAGTCGATTTGGTAGAAGTTCAGGTTGGCACCCAGCAATTCTTTTTCTTCGTCGCTCAGGCTTTTAACAAACCTGTCGTATTCCTCTTTATCTTCTTTGGTTACTTTGTACTCGTCGTACGAAGTGTAGAAATCGGCAGCTTCCGGGTTTTTAGCGCGGTATGTATCTTCAGCAAATGCTTTGTTGCGCATGGTGGTAATTGAAACAGCCGTTTCTTCGTCGGTGGCTTTTTTTATTGGTTTTTCCACTTCCGGATTTTTGGTATCTGCCTGGTACCATTTTACGTTTTCCATCGAAATATCGCAGTGGTCGGTGGTAAAGAACCATCCGCGCCAGAACCAGTCCAGATCAACTCCCGAAGCATCTTCCATGGTACGGAAGAAATCAGCCGGGGTAGGGTGTTTAAACATCCAGCGTTGGGCGTATTCTTTAAAAGCATAGTCGAACAGTTCGCGGCCCATAACGGTTTCGCGCAAAATATTTAGTGCGGTACTTGGTTTGGCGTAAGCGTTGCTACCCAGGTTCCAAACCGACTCGGAGTTGGTCATTACCGGCGAAATAAATTTTGTATCGCCACTCATGTAAGGAACAATATTGGCTGGTATTCCGCGCGACGACGGGTAACCCGGTTCCCATTCCTGTTCGGTTAAAAACTGTACGAATGTATTTAGTCCTTCGTCCATCCAGGTCCACTGGCGTTCGTCGGAGTTTACGATCATCGGGAAGAAGTTGTGTCCCACTTCGTGAATGATAACACCGATCATTCCGTATTTGGTGCGTTTGCTGTACGTACCGTCGCTTTCGGGGCGGCCACCGTTAAAACAAATCATCGGGTATTCCATTCCAATACGGTCGGTGTGTACCGAAATAGCTACCGGGTAAGGATAATCGAATGTAAATTTCGAGTAGGTTTTTACGGTATGAGCCACCACGCGTGTGGAGTATTGCTCCCACAGCGGATTACCTTCTTTTGGGTAATACGACATCGCCATTACGGTGCGGTCGCCAAATTTTACGGCCATGGCATCCCAGATAAATTTACGCGAGCTGGCAAAAGCAAAGTCGCGCACATTTTCGGCTTTAAATACCCATGTTTTTTCTTCTTTAACTTTTCCTTTCTCTGCTTTAAGTGCATCTTCAGGAGATACAATAAAAACAGGATCTTCGGTATCGGCTTTGGCTTTTTCAAAACGATCGATCTGTTCCTGAGTCAACACTTCATCGGCATTCTGAAGAACTCCGGTAGCTCCAAGAACGTGGTCGGCAGGAACAGTCAGGTGTACTTCAAAATCGCCAAACGGAAGGGTAAATTCACCGGTTCCGAGGAATTGTTTGTGTTGCCAGCCTTCCACTTCGTTATAAACGGCCATACGTGGGTAGAACTGTGCTACGGTATAAATGTAGTTGTCTTCGTTTTTAAAATATTCGTAACCCGAACGGCCACCATCGCTAAGGCGGTCGTTGATGTTGTACCACCATTTTACTTTAAAAGTGAATGACTCACCCGGTTGTAAAGTTTCGGGTAAATCAACACGCATCATGGTTTTATTAATGGTTGCCGGTAAATCGTTACCATCGGCATCCTGAACGTAATCCAGTTTAAAACCACCATCAAAATCGTACATCATACGTTTCAGCTGACCAAATGAAACACGTTGATTTAATCCTGATGTCATCGTTTTAAAAGTGTCCGAATTTTTTGCACGCATATTCTGGTCGAGTTGTAACCATAAATATTTCAAAATGTCGGGCGACTGGTTGTGGTAGGTAATGGTTTCTTCGCCATAAATTCGCTGGGTTTCATCGTCCAGCCTGATGTTCATTTTGTAATCGGCCTTTTGTTGCCAGTACTCGTGCCCCGGTGCTCCCGAAGCGGTACGGTAAACATTTGGCGTTGCCAGCTCTTGTTTTAACTGCCTGAACTTATTCAGGTTAATGTTTTCCTGGGCCAGCGAAACAGACCAGGCTGATACAAAAAAGGTAATAAAAAGTGCTAATTTTTTCATTATGTAATTAAATGTCTATGATCTATATCAAAATGGTAGGCGAACAAAATTAACAATACTTTTAACTTATTGTAATTTCTACTATAAAAAATCCAAATTGTTTACAAAAGCTTGCCATGACTTCGGATTTGTTACAACGCGAAAGTTTAAAAAACGGCAGGTGCTTTATCTATCATTAAAATAACAGAAATGCCAAAGGCCATTCCGGATACAAAAATGCGCCAGAAATCGTTTCTTAACTTAAACAGCTGAACACTAATAAATAGCAGCGTAAAATAAATGGCAAGTATTAATAATTGACCCAGCTCGAGACCGATGTTAAAGGCCAGCAGTGGCGTTAATATATTTGATTCGCGCCCCAGCAACTCTTTCAGGTAGTTTGAAAATCCCAGTCCGTGTATAAGTCCAAAAAATAAAGTGAGCACATAAACAACCCGGTTATTTTTGGCTTTAAACGGTAAAATATTGGCAATAGCCGTTACACAAATCGTTGCCGGTATCAGGAATTCAATTAAATCGGACGAAACATTAACCAGGTTTAAAGTCGAGAGCGCCAGCGTAATCGAATGGCCAATGGTAAAAGCCGTAATCAGAATAAATATCTTTTTAAACTGGTTTAAATTGTATCCGGCACATAATGCCAAAACAAAAACAATGTGGTCGTAACCATGAATGTCGATAATGTGTTTGAACCCCAATTTGAGGTACATCTCAAATAAACTCATAAAATTTTTACTTTTGCCCAATAATTTGAAGGGCATGAAAATAAGTAAAAAATTAATTCTACCGGTTTTGTTTCTTTTTTTAGGGGTGTTTTTCTCCAGTGCACATCCTTTTTATGTGAGTATTTGCCAGGTGGATTACAACAAGCAAAGCCAATCGCTTGAAATTTCGGTAAAAATTTTTGTCGATGATCTGATAGAGGGATTGTCGGAAGAAGGGCACAATAAACTTTACATTGGCGAGGTGCGGGAAGACGCACATACTGATGAGTATATTTTCAGTTATTTAAAAAAGAGTATCCGGTTTAAGGTAAACGATAAAGATGTTGAACCGGCATTTGTAGGAAAAGAGATGGAAAAGGATGTGGTTTGGTCGTATATGGAGATTAAAAATATTACCGACCTTAACAATATAGAAGTAAACTGTAACTTGCTAACCGATGTTTTTAGCGACCAAAGCAACATTATACAGGTGAATAAAAACGGAAAGATAAAAAACCTGCTACTGAGTAAACGCGATACAAATGGCCGGTTAGAATTTGATTAAAGCTGAACCTGATTAGCCTTTATATGTTAGATAGAATAATAACTAATATAAAATTACCTTTACAACCCGAATAACTGATTAGCATGAATCTATTAGCCATTATAGGAGCATTTGTAATAACCCTCTCGTTTCTTGCTTACGGTATTGGAAGCATTTCGTTGGTACGATTTAATATTGTTGGACGAATTGTAGTTTTCTTTTTATCGTTAGGAGTGGTGTTGGATATCGTTGCCATTTCTTTAATGACTTTAGGCTCAAAGGGGTCTCCCTTTACCTTGCACGGTTTTCTTGGAGCAACAGCGTTTTTAGTTATGCTGGTTAATGCAGTTTGGTGCTGGAGAATGTTTCTCGCATATGGTCGCGACTGCAAAGCCCGTAAACCCCATATTGTTTATACAAAAGCCGCTTATTTGTTTTGGGTAGTGGCTTATTTTACAGGAAGTTTAATTGTAATTTGGAGGTGATATGTCGAATAATGACTGGAAAGAACGATTAGGAGTGGTATTTTCAACCAATCCTGATTTTAACTACAATAAGGACGAAGAGGAAGAGCAGAGCACATTGCCTGCCAACCAGCAGGATTTGCGTGTACTACTGGATCGTAAAAAACGAAAAGGAAAAGCGGTAACGCTGGTAACCGGGTTTGTTGGTTCCGACGACGAGCTGAAAGAGCTGGGTAAAAAACTGAAATCGAAATGTGGGGTAGGCGGCACCGTTAAAGATGGCGAGATCCTTATACAGGGCGATTTTTGCCAGCGTATTATGGAGCTGCTTAAAGCTGATGGTTATAAGGTAAAACGCTCAGGCGGTTGATCCTGCCGAATACAAAAGAAAAGCCCCGTTCTTTGAAAAAAGGAACGGGGCTTTTTTTGTGAAAGTCTAACAAAATTTGATAGAAAAATCTGCTTCAAATTTTATTGACTCACCCTGATTGTGCCTCTCTACGGGTAGAGAGGGAGTGAGGGAGAGTTAGTTGAATATTGTTTTACTATCATCTCTGTTGGTAATTCCCGGAAATTATGAATGTTTTTTATGCCTTTTTAATTGGCTTTAAAACCATCAGGGCGTTTCCAGCGAACCGGAGCTGCCGGTTCCGGTTTGAGCTGAAACTCATTTCCTTTTAATTTCTCCAGGGCAACTTCCACCGCTTTTTCCAGTTGCGGATCGCGACCCTGCAAAATCAATTTTGGTTCCTGAATGACTTCAAAGTCGGGGGCAATTCCTTCGCCTTCAACGGCCCATTCGCCATTAACATCAAAGAAACCGCCACGAGGCGCAACAATACGTCCTCCATCAATCAGCGGTGGCGTATCCCATGTGCCAACCAGGCCTCCCCCAGGTTCTGGTACCAATTAACGGACCGAGATCTTTTTCTTTAAACATATAAGGCAAAAGGTCGCCACCCGAACCGGCACGTTCGTTAATAATCATCACTTTTGGGCCCCAAATTCCTGCCATTGGTGTTGTCCAGGGGCGGTTATCGTTGGCCTTACTGTTGAAATAACCAAGCAAAGTACGGCTCAGAACATCGATCATATAATCGGCAGCCGAGCCTCCGCCATTGTTTCGCTCGTCGAGTACAACACCCTTTTTATCCTGTTGCGCAAAGTAGTATCGGTTAAACGATGCAAAACCACCACCTCCGGTATTTGGCAGGTAAACGTATGCCAGTTTTCCACCTGAAAGTTCATCCACTTTTCGGCGGTTACCTTCAATCCAGTCGATGGAGCGGAGATTGCGTTCGCTGGAAACCGGCTTAACTGTAATTTCCCTGGCATCGTCAATCGATGTGGTGGTGCCTACTTTAATTCGTGTTTGGCGCCCCGAAGTTTGCTCGAAAAGACTGTAGGGATTAATTGGTGCTTTGACCTCCTTTTCATTTACTGCAAGCAGGTAATCTCCTTCGTTAACATCAAGCCCCGGTGCAGAAAGAGGTGCTTCGAAATCCGGGTTCCAACTTTCGCCATTATATATTTTTACAATTTTGTAGTAGCCGTTTTCTTCAATAAGATCGCAACCCAAAAGTCCGATTGGTACCCTGTCAATATCAGGCATATCGCCACCTGCCACATACGAGTGACCAATGGAAACCTCTCCACTAATCATATCAATAATGTAGTTCATGTCGGTGCGGTGACGCGCATATTTTACCATTGGCGAATACCAATCGTAAATTTTATCCCACGGAGCACCGTGTACATTGTCAACATAAAGAAAATCGCGCATAAAACGCCATGAATCATCGAACATCTGCTGGTATTCTTCTGATGGATAGATCTTGACCTTCATATCGGTTTTCAGGTTGCCGTCGCCGTTTTTAGGTTTGCTTCCTGATTCTGCAATAGCCCATGAACTACCTTTTTGGTACAAAACATTCTTTCCGTCGGAGGATGTTACAAAGTTTCTTATTCCCGTTATAAATTCTTCGGCCTTATTATCTTTTGCTTCGTATTTATGAATGGTCAAGCCGCTTTGATTCGGTACCGACTCTGCTACAAATACCGTTTTCTCAGGTCCTTGAACCAAACCCATGTAGTTTCGGTTGGGCATATTCAGTGCAACAATTCGTTCTGATATGCCATTTACATCTATTATTACTGTTGGTTCATCATCTTCTTTATCCGAATCTTTCTCGCCATTCTCCGTTTCCTCGTCGTCTTTTTTTAGTTCCTCGTCGTCGCTGGTTGGCAGAATAGGCGAAGCTTCATCTTTCGACAAAACGATACAATACAGACTGCGTGTTACATCCGGATCGTAAGAACTCATATCGAGCCAGCCGGTTGCCAACCCATAATTTGTACTGGCAAGAATATACATGTATTTGCCGCTCGCATCCCACGCAGGTGTTAAAACATCAGCCATTCCATCGGTTAACTGCTGAGTTTCTTTCGTTTCAACGTTATAAACAAAAATAGCCTTAAAGCTGCTGTTTAGCTGGCGGGCATAAGCAATCCACTTGCTGTCGGGCGACCAAACAGGTTGCATTTCCCGGTTGGGATGTGCAAAAATATCGGTGCCTATCTTTGTAACCACTTCCGATTCAAGCTCGATTACCCAGATATTGTAATCGGTATCGGTGTAGGTTATTCTTTTCCCGTCGGGCGACCACTCAGGACGGAAATAAAAGGTTGGGTTTTCAAGTGCATAAGTCTTTTGATTCTGTCCAAACTGATCGGCAACAACCAGTTTATATTCATTACCCGCGTCGTTAAACCAGGCAATTTTATCGCCTTTCGGCGACCAAACTGGGTAGCGGTCGGCCACTCCCGATGTGTTGGTAATGTTTCTCCAGGTACCTTTTTCTTTTGGTACGGTGAAGATTTCGCCACGATACTCAAAAACAGCTCTTTTACCGTTTGGAGAAATATTTGGGTTGGTAAGATTGCCGGCAGAAACCGATTCCCAGCGTTCGCGGGCAAAATTCATATCGCCTTTTACGTTGATCGCAAGTTGTTTGTCATCGCCTGTTTCCGGGTTTAGCAGATGTAGGTAGCCACCACATTCGTAAATGATTGCGTCGTTACAGGCATCAAGGCTTTTTACATCGAACTGTGCCTGGTGGGTGAGTTGCTTTTCTTTTTTGGTTTTTGGATCGAACGACCAGATATTGCTGGCATAATCACGTTCCGATAAGTAAAATACCTTGTTGTTGTGCCACACCGGATCGAGGTGGCGCTCGTTGGTCGGTTGCGGGGTACGAATGAGTTCTTTTGTTTTCATGTCAACAATCCACACCGGCATTGCTTGTCCACCCCGGTAATTACGCCATTCGGGATCCCAAAAAGTAATCGGGATATAGGCGATTTGTTTTCCATCGGGGGAGAGTTCGCCAAATGCGGCACGTGGAATATCGAGTGCTTTTGGCAATCCGCCTTGCATTGATACCGCGTAAAATCTGCTGGTTTGTGTTGGCCGTGCTTCTCTTCCTGAACGAAACATTACTTTGCCGTCGGGTGTCCAGCCCTGAACAACATCGGCATCGGGATGCCAGGTTAAACGTTTAGGCGATCCTCCTTCGACTGGAATTACGTACACGTCGGTATTGCCGTCGTACTGTGCCGAAAAAGCGATCCATTTTTCATCGTTCGAAAAATGTGGATTTGATTCCTGCCCCTCGTTTGTGGTTAAGCGAATGGCATCGCCGCCGTTTCGGTCAACCTTCCAAAGGTCGTTGGCATAAACAAAAACAATACTTTCAGCAGAAATAGTTGGCTGTCGTAGTAATCGTGTTCCTTGCGCACTGGCAAAGGACAAAACTACGAACATCAGCAAAATTAAGGATGTGAAGAATTTCATAGAACTGGTATTTGTATGTTAAAATGATTCATTTGTTACGAAGTGAAAGACATGTGCTTCGTATTTTGTTCAGTAACTTATGGTATTTGTAGGCTAATACAACAATCGATTACAGCTTGAAGTTATGAATTTTTGGGGAGAATCGGGAATGCCTAAAAAGCTTAATGAGATCGACTTCGGGTTTTCACAATGTTCCTAAAGTTTGAAATTAGTTCAGTTCTGTGCGTTGGGAAGCAGTATATAAATTTCCTACTAACTTTTCAGAGGTACGGAAAGCTTGTTTTCGGTTTCAGAGACATCTTCCATAGCAGTATAGCACATGTTTTGGATCAGTTTAAAATTTGGCGGAGTACAATTTAGCTGCACTAAAACTTTTGTTATTTTTTCCTGCCGGAGGCCTTCATTTTTGCCTTAATGCAAAAACGAAGCAAAAAGATCAAGGCTCCTTTTGGTCTTCATCCTCCGTTTTTATAAAACCTAAGTTCGGACGGGTGATCTCCTCAGTTCTTCGGAGCTACCCGCTCTCTCTAAGGTTCTATTTCAACTCCGGGCAAAGACCACAAGAGGCCGTCCCTCTGATGCAAGGCCACAACATTAGACTCTGGCCTCGGCCGGTGAGCCGGAAAACAAGTGGTGACGGCGTTAAAAAATTACTGATGTTTGAGGAGGTACGACGAGTTTCAGGAATTTTAGCCGGCGCCGCGTAGCTTTTCCGAGGAAAGCGGGCGCAGCCTTGAGTTTTTTGTTTACTTTTTGTCTCAAGACAAAAAGTAAAATCAGTCTGATAAGACGAAGTTTGTTCCTTGTGGTTGATTGCCTAATTCAATTTTGAGACTTTTGGAGTGAGTAATTTTTTATTTCTCCATCGGAAATTCAATGTGATCGCATGTTTTGACTTTGGTTAAGTATTTCCGCATTTGCATAGAGAGCAAAAAAAAGGCCTCCTAAATGGAGACCTTTTACTTATTGCGATGCAATTTTTAGAATCTTTTTTCTTTGATACGGGCTTTTTTACCTGTTAAGCTACGTAAGTAGAAGATACGCTTACGACGAACGCTACCACGTTTGTTCAATTCGATACTCTCGATGAAAGGAGAGCTGATTGGGAAGATTCTCTCCACACCAATGTTACCAGACATTTTACGGATAGTAAAAGTTTTGGTAGTTCCTCTTCCACTAATCTGGATAACAACACCACGGAATTTCTGAATCCTTTCTTTGTTACCCTCTTTAATTTTATAGCTAACAGTGATAGTATCACCTGCTCCGAATTTTGGGTGGTTTACTTCCACTTCAAATTCTTTCTCTACTAATTTAACTAAGTCCATTTTCTTAATTTTTAATAAGTTGGCAATGTATCCAGATGATTATCGGGAAAGAGATTGCATTAAATCGGCTGCAAAAATAGTGTTTTTTTCAACTCCTCAAACACTTTCGTGCTTTATTTTCCAATTATTTGATTGGTTTTCAGTCTGAAAACACACTTTTCGTTTAGTGGCTGTTACCTTTTACTTTAAAATGGTCGCCGGTAGCGTTTACAACTGCCTTGTACCACCATTCGGGATACCCGGCAAAAATCGGTGTTTCAGGCATCCCCGTTTCGGTACGCACAAATTCGCCGTTACTTTCGCGTTTTATATTTCCATCGGTATATTTTACGATCAGGTAATGATATAGTTCTTTCCACCGGCGGGTCATACTTTCAGCTTCATTAACCGAGAATTCGGTAATAAATTTTCGTGCCTGTTCTTCGTTTGTGCTATTATATAAAGTTTCGGCAGCTTTATCAACCACGGGAACAAATGCAACAAATTTATCTTCCAGTTGACGTTGAACGATTTTTACATCTTTAATCATATCGTTGTAACGCAGGTAGGCGTAATTAGCCACCTGGCTGAAAGTCCAAAAGGCCGATGTTTCGCTGTAAGTAAGCAAATCACCGTTACCCACTTCAAAACATTCCGGGATCTCAGTAATTCCGCAATACATGGGGGCGTAACAGGTAGAGTAGGTGTCGTCAACGCCAAACCACAGAATTCCTCCAATCGGATCGGGCAACCAGTTGCGGCATTGCGCCACAAACGAAAACCCGGTTTGCTGTGTTGAAATTGCACGTTCGTTGCAGTATTCAACCGAATCAACTTCCCAGGTCAAGCCACGCCAGCGGTAGGGCAGTCCGTATGGTCCGGCTCCCAAATCCTGTGTCATATCCAGTTCCGTTCCTTCAAAATGGTCGCGCATCATGCCCATTACATCCTGAACGCTCAGTTGTTTATCGGGTTTTACCCACAAGGGCAAACGGTTTGAAGCATAATCATTTTCGCCACCTTTCTCCACGATTCCCTTTGCATATTCGGTGTATTCTTCCATTCCGCCGGCAACTTTGTTAAAACCAGCCCAAACGCGGGCATCGCAAAAACGTGCTGCACCAAAGTCAACCGGAGCATATATATCAGAAAAAGAAAAATCTTTATTGGTTCCCATAAACCAGCCTTTTTCGCGGGCAAACGAAATTACGTCTTTTGAGTACAGACAGTTTTTTGAGTCGTTTAAGGGGAAAGTTGTAATGCGGGCCTGGTTGGCATGTCCGCTTATAAAACCATCGGGAATACGCATGGCTACCCAAACAGCACCTTTTTCGCCCTGTCCTTTACCAATCATTTCCAAAATCCAAACTTCTTCAGGATCAGCAATTGAAAACGACTCGCCCGAGCTGTAATAACCATATTCCTCAACAAGGCCGGTCATCACTTCAATAGCTTCGCGGGCTGTTTTGGCACGTTGAAGTGTTACATAAATCAAACTGCCGTAGTCCATGATAGCTCCCGGCTGGTTTGATAATTCGCTGCGTCCGCCAAAAGTGGTTTCTGCAATGGCCAACTGAAATTCGTTCATATTGCCGATAACACCATAGGTGTGTGTCGGTTGTGGAATTTCACCTAAATAAATGCCGGTGTCCCATTCGTATATTTTGCGCATGGCACCTACGGGGTGATCAGCAGCCGGCTGATGATATAACTCGCCGTAAAGCGTGTGCGAATCGGCCGCGTACGTGATCATTGTTGACCCGTCGAGAGAAGCGCCTTTTGAAATTAAAAAATTGGTACAAGCATTTGAAACCTGCTGATTTAATAGAATGAATGCCAGAACGAGCATTCCCATAACCCTAATCTTCCTCATCTTAAGTCTGTTTTATTTCAATCAATGAGGCAAAGATAATGAAATGACAAAACTGGCTAGTGATTTTTATTGCGTATTACAGACAGCTTTTTATACGGTTAAATATCTCCTCAATATCGTTATCCAATCCAACAGAAAACCGCACCAACCCATCCGATAATCCCATTTCTTTTTGAACGTCAGCAGGTATTTCAGATGATGTGCTGTGCCCCGAACAGCTAAACAGCGTACGGAAATAACCCAACGAAACAGCCAGGTAACCAACATTGGCCTGTTGCATTTTAAACATTACTTCGTTGGCGCGTTTTTCCGTTTCAAGGTCGATCGCCAGCATACCGCCGTAACCATATTCTTTATTCATTAACCGGTTGTGAAGCTCGTGTTGTGGATGGCCTGGCAGGCCGGTGTATTTTAATGAAACGCCCATTTCTTCGAGTTTTTCGGCCAGAAATAAGGCATTTTTACTGTGCTGTTTTATACGCAGATGCAGGGTGTGTAGGTTTTTCAGAATACTCGATGAACGTAAGGGATCGAGAACAGGCCCCAGTAACATTGCTGTGCCGTCGTTTACATTCGAAAGCTGCCCGATAAATTCGTTCGATCCGCAAATAGCACCGGCAACACAATCGTTTTTACCGTTTATAAATTTAGTCATACTATACACCACAAAATCGGCACCCAGTTCAGCGGGCGAAAATATCATGGGCGTAAAAGTATTGTCAACCATAACTTTAGCCTGGTGGTCGTGGGCAATTTTAGCCAACGCGGGAATATCAGAAACCTGCAGCAAAGGATTGGTAACCATTTCGGTATAAATGATTTTTGTGTTAGGACGCAAAGCATTTTTCACCTGTTCCAAATCGGTGATATCAACAAACGAGACCTCAATATTGTATTTCGGAAGCCAGTTTTTTAGAAATGCATAGGTGCCGCCATAAGTAGTTACACTTGTTATTATGTGATCGCCCGAGTGGCAAAGTTGCAATATGGAACAGGTAATGGCAGCCATCCCTGATGATGTTATCCATGCCGATTCGGTGCCTTCCATTGCAGCCAATGCATCGGCAAGGAATTTATTACTTGGATTCCAGTGGCGCGAATACAAAAAACATCCCTCCATGTGCCCAAGGAATGTCTCTTCCATGGTTTCACCTTCGAGAAAAGTGTAAGTTGAAGAATCGGTTATGGATGGATTTACACCGCCAAATTCGCCAAATTGCTGAATATCGAAAATTCTTTTTGCAGGATCTGAGTTCATGTTCAATCTTTTAAGTTTGAGGGCAAGTTAGAGGGAATGAAAATACGAGAGAATGATTTTTGTCTGCAATTGAATCTTCCCTGTTGTAGAATATCTTTTGTATACAATGAACCCGGTTCTATTGTTAAGTCAAACCTCAACTTTCGGGTTCGTTATTCCGAACTTGTTTCGGAATCCTTATTGATTAAAAGATGCTGAAATAAATCCGGCATGACGCGGCGAAGGAACAAAGTTGACTTGACACTAAGGCAAAAAGATCACGCCGCCGCAACTGTCTTTTCGTGCTCCGGTTACCGATGCCAGGCAGTTTATCTGCTCTTGCAGACGAAGCACACCCATAAATGCAAATACAATGGCTTCTTTATAATCGATCAGCTCCGGATCAGGAAGTACGATTTTAGTTGTAGTTAATGCCTGCATCCGTTCAATTAAAAAGGAGTTGAATGCTCCGCCACCGGTTACCAGCATTTTCCCTTCGCCCGACAAATCTTTTGTTATTTGCACAGCAATGTGCTCGTAAAAGGTGCGCATCTTATCGTGTGTATTCAATCCTGATTCATTCAGAATGGGGAGAACATCAGATTCGATCCATTCTCGTCCCAGCGACTTTGGAGGCTTCTGGTGATAGTAGGAGAGTGCATTCAATTTCTTCAGCATCGATTCACTAATTTTTCCTTTCCGTCCCAGGTCGCCGTTTTTATCATAGGGCAGACCAAATTCTTCCGCCAGCGGATTTAAAACAATGTTTACCGGGCAATTGTCAAAAGCTAAACGAACGCCTTTTTCATCGTACGAAATATTGGCAAAACCACCCAGGTTAAGGCAGTAATCGTATTCTGAAAAAAGCAGGCTGTCGCCAATGGGGACAAGCGGCGCTCCCTGGCCACCGAGTACCACATCACCGGTTCTGAAATCGCAAATTGTAAGGCAATTGCTTTTTGTTGCAAGATGTGCTCCACTGCCAATTTGTAGTGTGAAACCATTTTCGGGTTGATGAAAAACCGTGTGGCCGTGCGAGGCGATTAAATCTGCTGCGAATTTTGTTTTGTCGATAAATTTTTGAGCTTGTTCGCCCAGGGAAAATCCGTATTCTGCGTTTAGTTTTGTTAATTCAGTTCCCGAAAGTGTATGTGCTGTTTCCAGGCGTTTTTTCCATTCAGGAGTGTACGAAATGGTTTCGGCTTCCAATAATTTAAACGCCCTTTTATTATTGTCTTCTGAAAATTCAACAGCCGCAATGTCTAATCCGTCAAGCGAGGTGCCCGACATCATTCCAATGGCTTTAATCGTAGTTTTTTTTCCCGGGAAACTTTTCATTTTCTTTTTATTTTAATCACTTCCAAAAGTGAGTTTCATAAACCGCATTGTTATTTCGATAGTCGGAAATTGTTAATTTGAAGGTATGATCTTTCCCCAGTTCAAATCGCTCCTTATCGAAATAATGGGTTATTGTGGCTGTTTTGGCATCGTATTCAAAAAGTGCCCATTTCCCATCGAGCAAACCTTCAATGGTTTTTATTCCGGCAAGATCATCCTTAATTTTAAATCGTATCCGGCTCGACTCAGTAAGCGTGTTGTCCGCAATGCTCAATGGTGTTATTTCCGGCGGAATCGTGTCGACCGTAACTGCATAAACGCCCAGATTGCGCGTCTCTGTTGTTACCCATCCTTTTTCGTAACGGCCACCGGCAGCGCTGAATTGGCCGGTTACCGGGTGAACGTAAGCCATAATAACTTTCGATTCGAGATGCTTTGGAAGACTGTCGGTGCGAATAGCAATCGTTGCATTTTTCTGTAAGGGAACGGTATTGTTGTGAAGGAAATGATAATCGGAGTAAAAATCGGGAGAAGCCTTTTCTGTGTGGTATTCAAAATGAAAATCAGCGTATAAAGCACCTGTAGGAATTTCCAGTCGAACGGAATCGTTTTGAAAACGATTGAAATGGTTATAAACAAATAGTTCACCTCCTACAGAGTCGGTTTTTACAGCTGCACTCTTACCCACAACAGCAAAGTCGATTAAGGAGGTATTTCCATACGAGTCTTGCAGCTCTATATCAATTTTTCCGTTTTGCCCGTTTTGGAGAATAATGTGTCCTTCTGATCCGTTGTGCGTGTAAATTGGGAGTTTGTTTCCCGGATCGATCCAGGTTTTTATGTAACGGCGTTTTGCTGTTATGTACTGGCTGTAAACGATATGACTGTTAATAAAACGCGTATCGCTAAACGAAAAACGATTCAATGAAAAAGAGAACTGATCTTCGTTATTCAACGACATACGCAAGAGGTTTATACCGCACTTGTTGTAGGTATCGTTAAAATAATCGTTGGTTTGTATGGCAACACCAATTTCTCCCCAAACCGGAAGGATTGGATTGTTTTTTAAGTGGTATTTGCCCTCGTAAAAAACCACCGGATAACTTTTTGGCGTGTGCGAATAAGCCACATGCGAACTATCGGAGAGCGGAACCAACAACACCGAAAATATTTTCGGGGCAATATTATCTTTCACCGGAAATCCAAAATTTAAAGGATTTAGTGGCTCTTCGGTCCTGGTGTCGCGAATTTCGAAATGCAGATGTGGCCCGCCCGAACTTCCGCTGTTCCCGCTTTTGGCAATCTCTTCATTTTGTTTTACCGAAAAGAGATAGGAGGGAATGGGGAGGTCGACACTAAATGATTGTTTTCTGTATTGCTGATCTTTTACATACCTCGCAATTTCAGGACTAAAAGCTTTTAAATGCCCGTAAACCGAAGTGGTTCCGTTGGGATGATCGATATACAAGGCGTTGCCGTAACCCGTTGGCGAAACCACAATGCGGGAAATCGTTCCATCGGCAACAGCATAAACCGGCAAACCTGTTGTTCCCTGGGTTTTTATGTCGATGCCCGAATGAAAATGATTGCTGCGCAGCTCGGCAAAACTTCCGCTAAGCAGCAACGGGATCTTCAGCGGATCGGTATAATAGCGTTGTTGCGCCATCCCAAACAAGGCTAATAAAAGAAAAAGAGGTGTAAAAAATGTTCTCATCGTTGTTTAATCCGTATTATTTATCTCCACTAAGCAAACAGTTCAATGCGACAAAGTTTCGTTCTCATTTTCGATAGTCAAAAATGGACTCAACGATGTCGGGATTAACCCGGAAAAACATGTTTATTCCTGGAATCAAATGAATTATCCGGGCTAGTTGGAGGCACCAAATTTAATTAATTTATTACGGCTGCAAGTCCTGTTTTTAACTTTGTTCTGTAATCTTCATTCTTCATCTGCAAACTACTAACATAGGTTTGTTAGCATAAAAAGAATGCAATCGATTTGATTTCCTTTTACAATCAGGAAAAAAAGTTAACTTTGTTCGCGAAATGCAGCTAAAATGACCGAAGAGGATCACTTGCTACTTAATGATTTAAAGCGCAATACACAGCAACTGTTCGAAAAATATAACGAATTGGAACAGAAAAATAAAATGCTGAGTGAACAGGTAGAGAACCTGAAGCAGGAAATTGAATTAATGGAGCATGAAAAGATTGAATTAGGTCGGAGTTACGAGCAACTAAAAGTGGCCAACCGGATTTTATCTGAACGGGATGAAAACGGTGAAGCTAAACAGAGAATTGACTTTTTGATACGGGAGATTGATAAATGTATCGCATTACTAAACAGGTAATGTTTTGAAAGATAAAGACTTTAGAATACATATTAAGATTGATGGACGGGTTTACCCTCTAAACATCAATCGCGACGAAGAAGAGAGATACCGAAAAGCTGCAAAGATTGTTGAAGAAACGATTTCGTCATTTCGGAAGATGTTTCAGGATAACGACAATCAGGATATTTTGGCAATGACTGCATTTCAGGTGGCACTGCGTTACACTGAAGAGCAACAGAGCCGGGATTACTCTCAATTCGTTGATGATATAAAGGATATAAAGGATGATATTTCGGATTTTCTTAAGGAAAAGGGAGAGAAATAAAGTCTGAATACATAAATAATCAAAGCCCGTATTAGGCCGGTTCGAACGAGGACCAGGTTTATTACGGGTTTTTTAGTAACTAATTATTTGAAATATGGATATAATAATAGGTGTAGCCGCAGGGTTTATTGTGGGAGGCGCTTTAGCTTATCTGGTGTGGGATAAGGCCCTGAAGGCGAAAAAGAATCGGATTATCGGCGAAGGAAAATCCGAGGCCGAAGTGATTAAAAAAGATAAAATATTGCAGGCTAAAGAAAAGTTTCTGCAGTTAAAATCGGAACACGAAAAGTACATTAATGAAAGGAACTCGCAGTTAGCGAAGGAGGAGAACAGGTACAAACAACGTGAGACAACTTTAAATCAACGTCGTGATGAGTTGAATCGCAAAACAAAAGAATTTGAAACTACACGCCGTGAAGTGGAAGCTATTCGCGATAATTTGAATACACAATTACAGCGTGTTGAACACAAAAGCGAAGAGCTTGATAAAGTTCACAAACAACACCTTGAAAAACTGGAGCAGATTTCAGGACTTTCGGCTGATGATGCAAAAGAGCAGTTGGTAGAATCGTTACAGGAAGAAGCCAAAACTGAAGCTGTTGCGTACATTAATGAAATAATGGAAGAGGCGAAACAGACTGCCAATAAGGAAGCTAAAAAGATCGTTGTAAAATCGATTCAACGTGTAGCTACCGAAACGGCAATTGAAAATGCTGTAACTATTTTCCACATCGAAAGCGACGAGATTAAAGGACGAATTATTGGTCGCGAAGGACGTAACATTCGTGCACTTGAAGCTGCTACCGGTGTTGAAATTGTTGTTGATGATACGCCGGAAGCCATTGTACTTTCAGCTTTCGATCCGGTACGTCGCGAGATTGCGCGCCTGGCATTACACCAGTTGGTAACCGACGGACGTATTCACCCTGCACGTATTGAAGAAGTGGTGCAGAAAGTGAAAAAACAGGTGGACGAAGAAGTTATTGAAACCGGTAAACGTACTGCCATCGACCTCGGAATTCATGGTTTACACCCTGAGTTGATTCGTCTGGTTGGTAAAATGAAATACCGTTCGTCGTACGGACAAAACCTGCTGCAACACTCGCGTGAGGTAGCTAACCTTTGTGCTACAATGGCGTCGGAGCTGGGATTAAATCCTAAAAAAGCTAAACGTGCAGGATTGTTACACGATATTGGTAAAGTGCCGGATGACGAGCCGGAATTGCCACACGCAGTTCTGGGTATGAAACTGGCCGAGAAATACAAAGAGAAACCGGATATTTGCAACGCCATTGGTGCTCACCACGACGAAGTGGAAATGCAATCATTATTTGCACCAATCGTTCAGGTTTGTGATGCTATTTCCGGTGCTCGTCCGGGTGCCCGTCGCGAGGTGGTTGAGTCGTACATTAAACGATTGAAAGACCTTGAAGATTTGGCTCTTTCTTATCCTGGTGTATTAAAAACATACGCTATTCAGGCGGGTAGAGAATTACGTGTAATTGTTGGTTCGGAGAAATTGACCGATCAGGATACCGAACAACTTTCATACGATATCTCGAAACGTATTCAGGATGAAATGACTTATCCGGGACAAATTAAGATTACTGTAATCAGGGAAACCCGTGCAGTAAGTTACGCGAAGTAATAAGCACAAATTGACAGATATAAAAAAACTTCGACCGTTTGGTCGAAGTTTTTTTATATCTAAAATTTTGCCACTTGAATGAATATTCTTAAAAGCTAGGTGGATTAAAATATTGAGATAGCAGAAGAGATACTGTAACTTTCTGCCTGCCGGCGGCCTTCATTTTTGTCTTGACACAAAAACGAAGCAAAAAGGTCAAGGCTGCTTTTGCTCTTAATCCTCCGTTTTTATAAAACCAAAATTCGGACGGGTGATCTCCTCGATTCCTCGGAGCTTCCCGCTCTCATTAAGGTTTTATTTCAACTCCGGGCAAAGATCAAAAGAGGCCGTCCACTGATGTATGGTCTGCCACATCAGAGCCTGGTCTCGTCCGGTGAGCCGGAAAACAAGCATTGACGGCGTTAAAAAATTACTGTTGTTTGAGGAGGTACGACTGCATGTCTCGATCGTAGCATCGGGAAGTTTCAGGAATTTTAGCCGTTGCAGCGTAGCTTTTCCGAGCGAAGCGGGCGTAGCCTTGGATTTTCTGTCTACCCTTTGGGCTAAGCCAACGAGTAGAATCTGTCTGATAAGACCAAAGCCTGTTTTCTGTGGTTGGTGGCTCAATCTAATCTTGAATCTTCTTGGGTAAGAAATTCTTTCTTTAACGGAATTCTCAATTATCCTCTAAAACAAGCTAAGCAGCTGTTTTATCTTTTCTTCCTTTTCGGTATAACCAACGGCATTATAAGCCTCAAGCATCGATTCCACCAAACGTTGTATAAACAAAACATCAGGTTTCGGCTCGGCATATTGTCTTGTTGGCTGGTATTCGTTTCTTTTCAGGTGATAATCAATTTCTTTGCGGCTGGTAATAGAGCCTTTATTCGATGGATTGATATAAAAAAGCACCTCTGTATCGCGGGTTGAGCCATGTACTTTTTGTGCCAGTTCGGCATCTACAATGGCTACCAGCGGGTTTTTAGGAAAATCAACCAAATATGCCGGAAGCTCGATGGCGCGTGCAATAATCGTATAAAAAATGCTCATCGAAACCGGATTGCCGCGTTTGGTATCCAAGACCTGGTTTAAAAAGCAATTTTGTGGCGAATTGGGATTGCTCAAATTCACCGAATAACCATTCAAATTAAAAATGAAGTGATTTAATATGGTTGTCTTTTCAAGTAGTGTCAACGAGTTATTCAGTTCCAGCCAGATCGATTTCCGCAGGTTTTCAATCTTTAAGGTCAGGTTTAACGGATTCAAATCGGGGTACTGAAATTTATCCACCGCACAAAATCCTTCAAAAAGATCTTGCGTTCCCGGCGTTTGATTGATCCAGTTGTTCAGCCCGCTAAAAGTTCTTTTAAACTGAAGGCTTTGAATGATATTTTCAATTCGGTTTTGACTGTTCTCATCAAAACTTTGTTCCCACTTTTTTTCCAAAGCAGGAATAATCTCTTCGTCTTCTTTTAGCAATTCCTGTTGAACCATCTGGAATACTGTTGTATCCGGATCATCAAGGAGGGTGATTAGTGCATCAAGTCTTTCCTGTTTCATGCCTAATTACTTAAATTATCGAGTACTGCTTTAATTAGTTTTTTCATCTCGTCGCGGTAGTTTTCGTTGGCGGTAAGCGTTACGCGGTTGGCAATAATTAAACATACCGTAAGCGCGTTATGTCCCATCAGTTTCGACAAGCCATAAATGGCTGAGCTTTCCATTTCGAAATTGGTTATCCGCAAATCTTTGTACGAAAAGGTTTCTACCAACTCGTTCAATTGAGGAAAAGCCAAAGGTAAGCGCAACTCCCGGCCTTGTGGGGCATAAAAGCCCGGTGCCGAAATGGTAACACCTTTTTTAAACCGCTCATCCGAAAATTTATCCAGTAAACTTTGTCCGGCATCAACGGTATATGGCGCAGCCAGCGAGTCATTCCACAGCGTATGATTCCGAAAAGCGGCTTCAAACTCCATATCGCAAACCTGCTCGCGATTGGCGTAATAGTTCAGCAAACCATCGAACCCGATCGACTTTTCAGAAACCACAAAACTGTTTACCGGAAGATCGGTTTGTAATCCACCCGAAGTGCCAATGCGAACGATATCAAGTGAATTCAATTCTTTTTTTAACGCTGCGCGTTTCCAGGTCGATATTCACTAACGCATCCAGCTCGTTTAACACAATATCAATATTGTCGGTGCCGATTCCGGTTGAAATAACAGAGATTTTCTTTTGTTTGTAGAATCCGGTAACCGTTTTAAATTCACGGTTTTGAACCGTAAAAACAATTTCGTCGAAAAAACCGGCAATGGTATCAACGCGGGCAGGATCGCCAACAAGAATGATTTGCCTGCCGATGTTTTCAGGTTTTAAATGTAAGTGGAATATGCTTCCATCACCATTTAAGATTAGCTCTGAGTGTTTAATCATTGTTTGCTTTTATTATCCGACCAAATCTATTTAAAATAACGTGGAACACCAATGGCCGTGCGGAAAACATATAAACAGCTAAGAACGAAGCTTTTCTTTTTGTTTCGTGATTTTGTTAAAAACATGGTATATGTTAAACAGAACGACAAAAAATTGGATAATTCCTTAGAATATTACGTTTTAATACTAAAAAACCCATTAAATTTTTATTTTTGATACAAATACGAATCTAATAGCAAACCAGATGTCATTTAAAATTTTTTCACTTCAACTTACAGGTAAAATCAAGTCGGTTGAGGTAATCGAGAAAAAGCGCCAACAATTAGCCGACGATTACGCTGAGTTTTTAAAAACGGAAAACTCAGAAGAACTACAAGCATTTTTAGAGTTGGAAAAATATGTTACTTCCAGTGAATTTGCTGCAAAAAAGAAAGAGGTTGAAGGGCATAGTTTTAAAGGAAGCGAAGAGGAAAAGCAGTTAAAGGAATTTCAGCGTTTGCAAAAGGCGGCACGCATAAAGAATTATTTTAAGGTAGAAGGTTCCGCTGATCTGGGGCGATATGAGAAAGAAAAAGAATCGCAGAAACTGGCAGATTTTTATGCCCTTGAAGAATACGTGAAAGACGGCGATTTTGAAAAGGATAAAAAGGAAATTAAAGGACAGGTTTTTAAGGGGTCGGCAGAAGAGAAGCATTTAAGTGAATTAAAAAAGCTTGAAAAATCGGCCGGTATAAAAGCGTATAATGAGCTGGAAGGTTCGGAAAAACTGAAACAACACAAGGCATTTGAAGCTTCGGACAAATTAAAACAATACAAGGAGTTAAAAACTGCAGCCGTAAACGATAGCGAAAAGAAAAAGGAGTTTAACCGTTTAAGCAAGGATTCGGCAGTGGTAAACTATTTCAAGTTCGAGAAATCGAAAAACCTGAAGTTATATCACGAGATTAGCGGAAGTCATAACCTGGTGCGTTACAAGGAATTAAAAGAACAGGTAAACACCGAAGAATTCAAAAAGAAGGTTGCCTTTTTAAAAGACAAGAAGAAGTTTGAAAAAAGTGAAGCCTACAAAAAATACACAAATTATAAAAAACTGGCCTCAGACCCGGTGGTAACTTTTGTATTAAAATACGAGAAATCGAAACTCTACAAAAACTACCTCGACGTTAAAGAATCGTTTGACTTAAAACGACATAACGAACTTAAAGAGTTAATCGAATCGGCAGAATATAAAAAACAAAAAGCGTGGTTGGAAGACAAAAAACGCTGGGAGAAAACTGAAGATGCCCAAAAGTTAAAACAATACGAAACCGATAAGAAGAAACCGGAATTTGTAAAATATTTCAAATACAAAGACAGCAGTGATTTTGACTTTTTCAAAAACTGGGATGTTGTATTTGAGGACTCGTTTGCCGATAAAAAACTGGATGACACCAAATGGGTGACAAGCTCTTTAACAGCTTCAAAAACGCTGGGACAAAATTATGCAATGCCTGGTGACTTAAGTGTTTTCACTGATGGCGCGAACATTCAAACGGGCAATAAACTGAGCATTCAGGTTAAAAGAGAAAACAAAGAAGGTATGGTTTGGCAGATGCCTGCCGGCTTCGTACCGGCTGATTTCGAGTACACTTCAGGAATGATCAGCTCTGGTGAACATTTTCAGTTTGAGGATGGAATTGTTGAAGCCAAAATTTATTTTAACCCTGTTAAACAGTTAGCCAGTTCATTTTTCCTTGCCAATGGCAGCAACGTTCCGCGTGTGAACCTGGTAGAAATGGGAGCAAAAAATATCCTGGGTGTTTACACCATGAACGGTAGTGGAAAAATAGCATCGGAAGGATTGGAGATCAATAACCTGAAACAAGGAGCTTATATTTTCTCGCTCGAGAAATCGGGGGCAATTTTTACCTGGAAGATTAACGAACAGGAAGTTTTGCAGCTGAACAACAACGATTTAAATAAACCTTTGGAGCTAAATGCTTCAAGTCTTGTAATTGATAAATTACCAGGATCATCAGCCAGTTTCGATGTTGAATGGGTGAAATGCTATCGTAAAAAATGACACTGAAAGGTTGCGACGTAAACTGGATGGACGCATTTGTGGGAGCAATTACAGTTTGCGATACTAATGGTATAATTGTTTATATGAATGATTTTTCCATTCGGCAGTTTGAAAAGTATGGCGGCGAAAAATTGCTGGGAACAAACCTGTTGGATTGTCATCCCGAGCCATCGAAAACCAAACTTCGCGAAATGCTGGCTACACCCACCGAGAATACATATACCACTGAAAAGAACGGTGTAAAAAAGGTAATTACCCAAAGGCCATGGATGGAAAACGGGAAGTTCTGCGGGGTAGTGGAGTTGTCGTTTGAGCTTCCTTCAGCTATCGAAAATCATATTCGTAGTTAATTTGATTCCGGATCTACAAACCTCGTTTGTTGAATAAGATATATCCAAAATTAAGGGTGACATAAAGATTGGTGTTACTCTTTTCGTAATAATTAAACGAAAGACTTATCGGTCCAATTCCGGTTTGATAAACCAAAGCGGCCAATCCCTGCAGGTAATAGTTATCTATAAAATCGTCGTTTTTAACTGCTGTAAGGTCAGGTTGTTCCAACTCTTCATGAATGGGACAGAATCCATAACCTTCAACACGAAGATGCCAGTCGGGCGAAAATTTAAATATGGCTTTTAATCCTCCTGCCAGGTAGTTATTCGAATTAAATTCGTTAATAAACAACGATTTACTATGTGGTGATGGGGTAAATCCCTGGGCCGAAAGTTTTGTCGACCGGTACGTTTGCAGCAATTCTTTGGTACTTAAGAATGTTTCGAGGTGTGTACCCAACACAAATCGTTCGCCCAACGAAAAATAGCGTAACGAGTGGGCGTGAAGCTGAAAATAATTGTGATCGGTTATTTTCTTTGAGGAGCCTGTGTTATTTCCGGCTGTGTATTTCTCTTCGCCAATAACAAATCTGCCATCAATTCCCCGGTGAGCGCCTTCTGTTGCATACTGTTTGTAATTCAGTGAGTTATTTTCGAATCCTACCTTCGAGACAAAAGCATTAAATTTTGAGTTGTTAGGCATACTTCCTTCATCCGTTTCATCTGTTTGATAAAAGTCGTTACTTGCCGAAGAATAGGCAAGACCCGCATAAATCTTACTATGCAAGCCCAACGGTAATCCTGTTTCTAACCTGAAGTTGGTTTCATCTTTTATAATGAACGGCGAGCGAACATCCTCGAAAATCAGCTCTGTACTCGACGAAAAATAATCCCAGCGGTTAAAAGTTAAATACGACTCGAGGTAGAAAGGCAGTGCTGTTGGATAATCAATACGGCCGCCCAGTTTAAAAGAACTGTAAAACCTTCCAAAATAAATGTTCGAATGAAGCGAGTACGCTCTACTGTTGTAGCTTCTGAAATTAATAGCAGCAAAGCCCTGGTTAATGGGTTTGGTAGAAATATTACCGCCAATACTCAAATCAAGGCGTTTTTCGGGTTCTACTTTTAAATGCAGGTCGAAATAACCGGTGCCGGGATTGTAGCGCGTAATGGGTTGAATCGACTTCAGTTGTTCGTCGGCCACCAATTTAAAATACTCGGTTTTTAAGGAAGATAACGATACGATATTATTTCGGTGTTTAATACTTTGTATGATAAACTGACGTTGCATGGGGTCGCTAACACCTTCAACCTGAATATTTTGAAAATTTAGTTCAGGTTTCCGTGCATTAAAACTGTCGCGTTTTGCCTGAATTTCTTCCTTCGGAACACGACGTTTAACCAGTTGTTTTATACTATCTATTTTGGCCAGTGTAGTTTGTTCTCCGCGGGCCAGAACTGTATCTATTTTATTAAAATCGAGCAGGCCAACATTATCAAATTTTGTTTCCAGTAAAATCCCATCCGATGGTTTAATCTCAAAATTAGTCGGCCGCATTACCATGTTCGAAATTTGCCGCATAACATCATCGGCATCGGCAGCTCTTGCGTCATCAGCAACCTTATGCCCGATAATAATATCCGGGTTAAAAATCTCTTTCATATGATCGGTCGGGAAGTTATTCAGCAGACCTCCGTCGAACAAAAGTTTGCCGTCAATTTCAATGGGTTTAAAATAAAGCGGAACAGTCATTGACGCCCGCATCGCATTTCCCAGATCGCCATCACGCAGAACTAATGGTTTACTATTGTTAACATCGGCAGCAATACAAAAGAAAGGCACCATCAGCTGATTAAAATCGTAATTACAGGCGGCACTGGTAGCAGCTGTTAATTCCATAAACGCAAAATCCATTTGTTCGCCGGGAATAATATTGGTGGGTGGCAGAATTTTAACTTTTTCATTTTTTTTAGCCACACGAAGTTGTACCCAGGTGGGATCGTCTTCCTGACGTTTAAAATAATAGCGGTATTCGCGTTGTATTTTTCCGGTCGACCAGAAATAGAAATCGTCGGACTTAAAAAGCTCTTCCATTTCGTCGGTCGAATAACCGGCAGCATAAAGCCCCCCAACAATTGCCCCAATTGAAGTTCCTGATATATAGTCGATTGGAATATTGTTTTCTTCCAAAACCCGTATTACGCCAATATGTGCCATTCCCTTGGCGCCACCGCCACTGAGCACAAGCCCAACCGATTGAGCTTTGCTTTGCACAACGGAAAAAGTAAAAAACAGGATAACAAGGAGCGATTTAATCATTGGGTCAATTGTTTTCTGAATGCTATCAAAATTACGAAAAAACAAGAGTATGTTAAATATGCTTATTATAAAATCTTATTAAAAACTGATTAAATTCAGTAGTTTCTCTATTACAGACAGAAAAATGCATGTGTAGGTTGCTTTCATGTATCATAATTTTCGAAACACTACTTTTATTAATAGTTTTGTTAAGAAGAGGTTTTGGTACCTGAATTTTGGAATTGGGGTACAGGGTAAAACAGGTTTGAAGTGTTTTGGATATACAAATGATAACTGGCTTTAATTGAATTTAAAGAGTGAAACGACTAATCACCATATCTATACTTGTTTGTTTAAGTATTTTAGCTAATGCACAGCTGGTAACCGAACCCGATTTTAATTGGGGAAACTGCTACTACTACAATGCCAATGTAGGAGATACTATACAGTTTATGGGGATTGATGTGGTTTTGCTTGATATGAAAAACCACTACAACAAGCTGAGTATTGATAATGATACCATTGAACTAAAGGTAAGCCGGCGTAGTTTGCCAACGAGTTTAAATTTAGTGCGTGCTTATGTGGCGGATAACCGGAATGTTAAAAAACTGGCTTCATATAAAGTCGTGCACGGCTTATTAAAAAAGGATGCGCTAATAGGTTTGTCGGATAACCAAAATTTGATGCTGTCTCCTAATTCATTTAGTTTTCCGGTAAGTTATAACGATGGTTTTAACTGGAATATGAACGAAGACGATCATATGTTTTCGTACCAGGGAAAAGGTTGCAATGCAAGCGATAATGAAGTGCAATTGAACGAGGGAATCGGAATTGCTCTAACTGATGCCCGTGGCATTGAAAAACATTGGTTGCTTGCCATTGAAGATAGTAAGGTAATTTGGGTAGAAGACAAAAAAGATGACCGCACTAACAAAGAGGCATGTATTCTTTTACAGAGCAACTCGAATCCATTAATTTTTTATGTGTACGATCGTTTATATACAAACACGGTTCGGGTAAAAGAAGGACAGGATGTTCGAACAGGAGAACTTTTAGGAACGGTTTGGGGTGACGAAAACTGGGCTTATCTGCAACTGGCAGTGGTAAAAAGCGATACTATTCCTGATTACGAAAACCGATATACCAACTGCATAAATTTTTTCCCACAGCTTTACGAATTGTATTTTAAAAACACCTTTAATTTTACGAAATCATTTACCCGCGGGAAGGTGGATTTTGCGCGGCAACCGCAAAGTAACGGTAACCGAAAAAACCTGCTGGCTTTTGAGGAATATGCGGGAATGGGGTGGCAGTTAGGAAACTGGAACCCTGCCGATAAAGTAATGTTTTGTACAAAGGGCGAACGCGGGAATGCGCGGTTAAAGAAAGTGCTATTCGGGGGCACTGAAGCAGAATGTCTCAATCCGAATAATTATTTTGAATACGAAATTAATGTGCGAAACGGTGTTTTCCGGGTGCGGGCACAGGTAGGAGATGTGGAACAGGCTTCGTGGCAAAAAATTGAATACGAAGGTGTTGAAGCCTCTTCCTACGAGCTGGCCGCAGGAGAGCTAAAATGGACATCGGAAAAAGTGGTAAAAGTTACTGACCGCAAATTGACTGTTCGTATATATGTTGATCCTGAAAATATAAAAGTTGCCGGGATCAGCGAGATTGTATTTCAACAGGCGTACTAAAATCTAAAAACCATTCCTGTTTTTACCTGCTCGGTTTTAAATGTAGTATGAAATAATGCCAGTGCCGGAAGTGCTGTACAGTGCGATGGCAAAAGCTTATTTATTCCGTTTTGCTTAAAATATTCTACCGTTTTTAAAGTCTGGTTATCTTGTTTTATCAGATGAAAACCACCGATAACCGCTTTTATTTTATCGACTCCGGTAACTTTTTTCGCATGTTCGCAAATATTACAAATACCGGAGTGTGAGCAGCCGGTAATCACTACCAACTCGTTATTTACTATGGCTGCCAAGGCTGAATCGTCAGGTATAAAATCATCGGAACCATCTGAAAATTCAAAGCTGGTTGACTGGTTTTCAAAATCATTATTTCGTGGAATCTCGCCTAAAAAGAACAGGTTCTCGGTAAGTTGTAGCGAATCTCTGTTTTCCTTTAACGTAAATTGTTTTTCAATCTCATTTTTGCTTAGTTCCAATCCTACTATAGTGTGGTCTGCTTTTCGGTATCGTAAGGAAAAACTGTCCGGATGCGTGATTAATGTTTTGTTTTTCATAAACTTTAATCCATTTCCATGGTCCCAATGTCCATGACTTAAAACCACAGTTTTTACCTCTTTATCAATGTTGATTTTTAGCTTAGTTGCATTTTTCAGAAACACATCAGAATGACCGGCATCGAATAAAATATTTTCATTATCCATTTCAACGAGGTAGGAGAGTCCGTGCTCTGCCAGAAATCGCCCGCCGGCAGTATTATCTGTTAAAATAGTTATTGATAGCATGTTTTTGAAACTAGTTATTGCATATCCATTCCCAAATGGATTTTAAATTTAAACTAATTGGATGATCCGGCGCATATTCAACCAACGATTTTTCGTGTAACATACACTCAACAAATAGTTCTGAGAAAGGTATTTTTCCAACAAGCGGAATATTGTTGTCGATTAAGTAGTGTTCGACAGTTGCTGTAAATTGAACGTTTATGTCATGCTTATTAATGATGGCATAAATGGGAACGTTAAACGAATTAACCAATTTCACGAGCCGCTTGGCATCGTGCAATCCGGAAACAGTTGGTTCTATTATCAGCAAAACGGCATTTGTTCCGGTTATAGATGAAATGGCAGTGCAGCCAATACCCGGAGGACCATCGTTTATTATAAATTGTGCTTTATTTTCCCTGGCCAGTTCTTTTGCCTTTTCACGTATTCGGGTTACCAGTTTTCCTGAATTCTCTTCGCCGGGCCCCATTTTGGCATGTACCATTACCCCAAAACGTGTGTCGGAAACAAACCACTGGTTGTTCAGATTTTGGGTGGTTTGAATGGCACCGACCGGGCAAAGTCGTTCGCATAAACGACAGTCTTCGCACTGATAGGGATTGATTTCAGGGAAACCATCGCTGTTTGTAAAAATGGCTTCGAACCGGCATGCTTCCATGCAGGTTTCACAGTTTGTACACTCTTCCTGGTTGATGAATGCCAGCGAACCGCTATCAAATGGATGCGTTTCTTTTATCTCAGGCTTTAAAATTAGATGTAAATCGGCAGCATCAACATCGTTGTCGCAAAATACAGCGTTTTGGGCCAACGAAGCCAGTGCCGCTGCTATGCTTGTTTTTCCCGCACCTCCTTTTCCGCTGAGTATCGTTATCTCTTTCATTTTAGTCGATTATTGTTGCCAGTTTTTCAATAATAGCGTGATAGGCTGTTTCTACCTCTTCGGGAATATTTTCAAACAATTCGCCCCGCGAATAATTCTCTGCATACGCTTTTGAAAATGGAATTTTACCCAATAACGTGATGTTGTTTTCCTCTAAAAATTGATAAATAGCGTTGTTTCCCAAACCTGCTTTGTTTACAATTACGCCAAAGGATTTATGAATTTCATTTAGTAGTTCAACCGTTATTTTTAAATCGTGCAGGCCAAAGGGAGTGGGTTCGGTAACCAGAATGACGTAGTTGGCTGTTGCAACGGTTTCAACAACGGGGCAACTTGTTCCGGGAGGTGCATCAAGCAAGGTTATTTGTTGTTCCAAATCAGCATGCTTTTTAACCTTTTTGATCAGAGCTGTTTGCATGGCAGAACCAATTTCGAGGCGTCCTTCAACTATTCCGGCGCCAAAGGTTGTCTGGTAATCGGAAATGCTGCCTAAAGGATTTTGAACGGGTGTGAGCGCATCAAACGAACAGGCCTCAAAACATGCACCACACGAATGGCAAAGCTCGTAATTTACTTCTGCAAATTCCAGTTTTTTAATGATGCTAATTGCATTAAATTCGCACCATTCAACACATTTTTTGCAATAGGTACATTTTTCTTTATCAATTTCAGGAACGACGGTAAAAACCTCTTTTTCTGCTTCTTTTTTCGCTTTAGAAAAGAAAAGTATGTCGTTAGGTTCTTCCACATCGCAATCGATTAATTGTACGCGGTTGTTATATTTTTCAGATAAGAAATAGTACAGGTTAACCGAAACAGTTGTTTTGCCGGTACCACCTTTACCGCTTGCTATGGCAATTTGCATTTCACATGATTTTAAAAAATTCCCCGGAGTATTGCTCCGGGGAATAACGATTTAGTAGCTAACTCTGAGTGACTATGAAAAACGACTCAGACAGGCGCTCTATTCTGTTGCGCTTATCTATTTTACGATGGTTATTTTAGCTGCTATTATTTAATGATCGCAGTAATTGGCTGTAAATTCTATTGTTTCGTTGAGATAACCTTGTACCAATTCGCCCGCCGATAGTTGCGGTGCACCAACAAAAACATTAACATTGTTGTAGTTGAAAATTTGAATGGCTTTATGACCCATTCCGCCGGCCAGCACATCGGTAACGCCTTTTTCGGCTAACCATTTAGGCAACACTCCCGGCTCGTGAGGTGGGGGAGTTAACCGTTCTTCGTTTACGATTGTTGTGTCTTCAACATCTAACAGTGCAAAGTACTTGCAGTGTCCGAAATGTCCGTCTAAAATCCCGCTTTCGTCAACAGGAACAGCAATTTTCTTACTCATACTAGTTTCAATTTGTTAATTTTCTAATCGGCCAAATCCCCGGCCACGACCTCTTCCTTTTCCACGTCCCCAACCAATTGGTAAGTTTTCGTCGGTTGCGGGATTTCTAAATCTGAAACCTCTTCCACCTCGTCTTCCAAAGTTGGCCAACTGTTCTTCATTTAATGCACTGTTGCATCTTCCTTGTTTTCTGCCGGTTTGGGCTCCTTGTCCCGTTGGTCCGGTTTTGTCTAATCCTGGCATTTTTCTAATTGTTTTCAATTTTTAAAATAACATCCTTCACATTCAGCTCTTCATCATCTAACTCTATCATTTGGATCTGGAATTTCTCCAGCATATCCTTGGCTTTTGGGCCAAAATGACCTGAGATGATCTGTTCAGCACCTAATTCTGCTGCCATTTCCGAAGATTTTGTACCGGCTCCGCCATTTGAGTTTTTAAAACTGTTTTCGATGAAGTTAGTTGTGTGTGTGTCTTTATCGTACACACAAAACCAACCGGCACGTCCAAATCGTAAATCAAATTTAGCGTCTACATTGTCTCCGGAAGAAGTAATAATTGTTTTCATCTTTAAATTACATATGTTCTCTACAAAGGTAATTTAAATTAGGTTTTAAAACAAAATTTAAACGAACAAATGTTTGTTAAATAAATTTGAAATTGATTAGGATTGGGAACAAAAAAAATTGCAAAGCCATATTCATCAATGGCTTTGCAATTTCTTATAACTTGAACTGCAGAATATTTAATTACTGTCGATTTCCTGTGCTTTCTTTTTCACACGGTTAGCGAGCAAAATAGTAATTATACCTGCAAAAATGGCAAAAGAACCCATTACTTTTACAACGACCAGTGCCGATGTGTATGGCGATGAAATTAGAATAATACCAAGGACAATTGAAAAAATTCCACCCCAAATCATGGAGCGTTCGCCGGTATGGTATTTCTTTATGCGTATTCCGGTAACAACTCCGGTAATTCCGTTTATTAAAGCAACCAATCCTAAAAACCACATTAAAAAAGAGGTCGTGAGTACTGAGCTCGAAAAAGGTTTTAAAACAACAATTAAACCTGCAATTACGCCCAATCCTCCGGTAATTAATCCCCACCACCAGTTTTTGCCGACATCTTTTTGTTTGTAGGTGTTGTAAAGAGTAACAACTCCATCAATTAGCCAGTAAATACCGAGTATAAAAATCAGCGTTGTAAGTGTTGCCTGTGGAAATAGGAGTAAAACTAATCCTACAACTACAAGGACTACGCCTCGTGCCATTATGAGTTTCCATAAGCTTTCGGCAACTTTTTTGTTTGTGTTGTCTGTCATTTTTAAGTTTTATTTGAGTTGGTATGTACTACAAGTTAGGGGAAATTACTGAAAGTTACCAAAGAATTATTATAATAAATACAAAAAGGTTGCCTGTTACAGACAACCTTTCATGTTACGCATTTTAATGCAGAGCTATTCTACTCCGGCCTTTTCCAGGAAAAACTCCAGCGGACAAAATTTTGTGATTGATGATTGAAATAAATTCAATCCAACAAAACCTGCCAGGCCAAGCCAGTAAATATTAACGAATATGGCCAATAGAATGCTTGTCAACACAAATATTCCTGCAACTGCGCGTATTATTCTCTCTTTCATCGTAATCTATTTTAGTTGTTATTAATTTCAAAATGGTTTACACAAATTTTTCAATCGCTGAAATAAAAGCACTTATCGGGCTTACCCCTTCGGTTTCTTCATTGAATGCCTTTATTCGAAGGAGGAGTTCATTGGCTTTTTCTTCATCAAGAAAAGTAAATGAAATAAAATAGCGGTACGGATTTTTTGATGATCCAAACCAGTTGGAAATATCCGAATTTCCGTCAGCACTTTCCATAAAACCATCCACCGGCATTTCGCTGTATGAATTGATATGGATGTCGCGAAAGATTTGCTCCAGCTCATGATGATAAGCTTCAGCACTTTGAATAATTATAAACTTCATCATTTTAATTTTCCTCCTCGTTAGTTAAGTTAATTTCTGTTTCTTCGGCTTTAACAACCGGAGCTTCTTCTACCGGATATTTTTTCTTTTCAGTCATGTAATAAATAAGCGGAACAATAATCAGTGTTAAGAATGTTGATGCAATTGTTCCACCCATTAATGAAATCGCCAGTCCCTGGAAAATGGGGTCGAATAAGATCACTACGGCACCAATTACAACGGTTCCGGCAGTAAGCAGGATAGGGGTAGTTCGAACTGCTCCGGCCTCAATTACCGCGTCTTTTAGCGGCGCTCCGTCCTTAAGCCGGAGATTTATAAAGTCGATGAGCAATATGGAGTTTCGGACCATTATTCCCGCCAGTGCAATTAATCCGATCATTGAAGTTGCTGTGAAGAAAGCTCCCATCAGCCAGTGACCAATAAGAATACCAACTAACGAAAGTGGAATGGCAACCATCATTACAAACGGAACCGTAAAATTCTGGAACCATCCGATGATTAGCAAGTAAATTACCAACAGAACTACTGCAAATGCAGCTCCCAAATCGCGGAATACTTCATAGGTAATTTGCCACTCGCCGTCCCATTTCAGGCTGTAATTATCTTGTACAAACGGCTGTTGTGTAAATTCTTCGTTCAACGTGTAACCTTCAGGTAGCTGGATTTTGTTGAGGTTGTCGCTCATATCCAGAATTCCGTATACAGGACTTTCCAGTGCTCCTGCGATATCGGCAGTTACGTAAACCACACGTTTCTGGTTTTTACGGTAAATGCTTTTATCCTGAATCTCTTGTTTTATCTCAACAACATCGCCCAATGCCACTTTCTGGCCGGTCATAGTCATGATGTTGATTTTCTTCAGGTCTTCAATGCTAGAGCGTTCATCTTCTGAAAAACGCACCTGAATTCCCACCTGCTCGTGTTCTTTTTCTGCATACAATTGAGTTATTTCCTGACCACCAAGTGCCATGGCAACACTGTTTACAACCTGTTGTGTTGAAATGCCGGCCAAAGCAGCTTTTTCTTTCAGCACATTAAATTTATACTCCACCTGGTCGTCTTCCATGTGCCAGTCGATATCTACCACATCGGCAGTATTGGCAAACAGGTCTTTTACCTGGCGGGCAACCTCAATTTGTTCCTCGTAGTCAGGACCGTAAATTTCAGCAACCAATGTTGAAAGTACCGGTGGACCCGGTGGAACCTCTACAACTTTTGCATTGGCATTGAATTTTTTTGCCAGCTGCTGAATACCCGGACGCATAGCTTTTGCAATGTCGTGACTTTGTGCTTTACGCTCGGTCTTATCCGTTAGGTTCACCTGTATATCCGATACGTTTGAACCACGGCGTAAATCGTAGTGACGAACCAAACCGTTGAAGTTCATTGGCGAAGCAGTTCCTACATACGATTGGTAATTTAATACCTCTTCCTGCTGTGCAATGTATGCTGCCAGTTCTTTTGTAACGGCCGCAGTGCGCTCCAGCGTGGTTCCTTCGGGCATGTCGATAATTACCTGGAATTCATTTTTATTATCAAACGGAAGCATTTTTACAGCTACCATTTTAAAATAAACCAGTGTCATCGATGCGAGTAAAAAGAATGTAATCGTACCTATAAATGTCCAGCGTTTCCAAGGTGACTCCAACATCGGATTCATTGTTTTATAATAAATCTTGTAAATCGGCGAATTTTCGAGTTTGAATGCCTTTTTTACTTTGTTGTCTTTCTCAACAACTTTTAATAAACGGAATGCCAGATATGGAGTAATAGTTAATGCTACCAATAATGAAAAGATCATTGCAATAGATGCACCAATTGGCATCGGGCTCATATAAGGTCCCATTAATCCTGAAACAAAAACCATAGGTAACACGGCCGCAATTACAGTGAATGTGGCCAGAATGGTTGGGTTACCCACTTCATCGATCGAACGCAGTGCCGCCTGGATAAACGGCAGTTTTTTCATTTTGAAATGCCGGTGCATGTTCTCTGCAATAATTATCGAGTCGTCGACTACAATACCTGTTACAAAAACCAGCGCAAAAAGGGTGATCCGGTTTAAGGTGTAATCGAGGAAATAGTAGCTGAACATGGTTAATGCGAAGGTAATCGGCACCGACAGGAACACAACCAGTCCACCGCGCCAACCCATTGCCAGCATTACTACAAAAGTTACAGCGATAATTGCTCCGGCAAGGTGCATCAACAGTTCCGATACTTTGTGCGATGCTGTTTCGCCGTAATTACGGGTTACATCAACATGAACGTCAGAAGGAATCAGGTCTTTTTCAAGGTGACTGATTTTCTCCAAAATCTGGTCAGAAACTTTCATCGCATCAGCTCCACGGCGTTTTGCTACTGAAATAGTAACTGCTCCATATTCGCCTGCAAATTCATTTTTCTTTTCGTCCATTGAGCCGTAACCAAAGTTCACGTATTGAATCGGCTCTTCAGGACCGTCAAGAACTTCGGCAACCTGTTTCAGGTAAACCGGACTTCCGTTATGAATACCCACTATAAGATTGGCAACATCATCGGAAGTTTGCAGAAATTCACCTGCTTCAACCAGGTATTCCACATCGTTGTTATTAAAAGCACCGGTATTAAATTGCTGATTGGCAATCTGTATTTTCTGAGCAATGCTCAATGCATCAACATTATAGCGGGCCATTGCACCGTTGTTCAGCACAACACGAATCTGGCGCGAGCGGCCACCAATAACTTTTGTTTCCGACACATCGGTAACCTGTTCAATTTCGTTATTTACTTCCTGGGCAATTCGTTTTAATTGGTAATCGTCGTAATTTTCGCTCCAGAAAGTGAGTCCCAACACCGGCACATCGTCGATTGAACGCGTTTTTACCAAAGGCAAACTTGTTCCGTGCGGCATTTGGTCCATGTGCTTCATGATTTCGTTGTACATTTTTACCAACGATCGTTCGATGTCTTCTCCAACGTAAAACTGAACGATAAGCATGGCTTCGCCCGGCATCGAGGTAGAGTATACGTATTCAACTCCCGGAATATTGGCGACCACTTTTTCGAGCGGTTGCATTACTCGGGATTCAATTTCTTTTGGGCTGGCTCCCGGATAGCGAAAGAAAATATCGGCAATTGGTACATCAATTTGCGGTTCTTCCTCGCGGGGAGTCAGGTACGAGCTGTAGATCCCGATCGCCATAAAAGCAATCATCAACAGCGGCGTTAATTTTGAGTTTATAAACTGTTTGGCTATTCCGCCGGCAAATCCTGTTTTCATACTTTTTCTCTTAGTTGTTAGCAATTAGTGCTCCGTCAAAAAGTTTGCTGTCAGACTTCACAACATATTGTTCTCCATCTGCTAAGCCTGAGATGATCTCAATCTGGTCGCCAAATGTTTTTCCGGTTTTTACCCAGCGAAGCAGGGCATTTCCCGACTGACCGACAGCATAAATTCCAACCAGCTGACCACGTTGGATCAAAGCTGATTCTGAAACCAGGATACGTTTTTGTGTTCCATGTTCAAACAACACTTCGGCATACATTCCGCTGTACAATTTTGCTGTACAGTTTTCAGGAACGGTAACCAAAACTTTTGCACTGTATTGGTTGCCGGTATTTGTTGTCGATGGGTTTATTTCGATAATTTTTCCTTCCATTTCTGCTTCAGCGGCAGTGAATTTTACTTTAACAGCATCATTCAACTGAACTTTTGCGATGTCGGCTTCAGGAATGCGCGCAATTACTTTCCACTGCGATGGGCTTTCCATGCTCAATAAAGGCATTCCCGGATTGGCCATATCGCCTTCCTGAACGAATTTTGTAGTGATAACTCCGCTGTAAGTGGCACGAATCGATGCATAACGCATGTTTTCTTCCACTTCGTTTTCCATTTGTTCAACGGCAGCCAAACGTGCTTTGGCCATGTCGTAGCGGGTGCGCATATCGTCCATTTCTTTGTCCGACGCACTGTTTGATTCGTATAGCGCTTCGTAACGTTTCAGGTCTTTTTCAGCACTCTCGTAAGCAGTTGTAGCTTCAACTTTACTGGCTTCAACCTGTGCTTTTTTGGCCAGAATATCCTGGTTTCTAATCTGAATCAACAGATCGCCCTGGTTTACTTTCTGACCTGGTTTTACATAGATACGCTGAATTTGCCCCATGATTCGGGTACTTAAATTTGTTTGTTTGTCGGCCTCCAGTTTGCCCGAAAAACTATGTACTACCGGGTAATCAGCAAGCTTTGCAACAGCAGTTTGTGCAGCAACTTTTTCTTGTGATACCGTGGCATGTTCTTTCTCTTTGTTTCCACATGATATTGCAATTATCGATAATAATGCAACTGCAATTATGAGTTTCGATTTTTGTACTAGTGTCTTCATCTTTGATATGGCGTTTATTCGTTAATATCTTGTTCGATAAGCAATTCCATCTCGAAAATGGCTTGCTTGTAATTATAAATTGATTGAATGTATTCTAATTCTTTTTGTGAAGTGAGGGCTTCCGACATGAGAAGGTCGGCAGTTTTTTCCAGTCCTTGTTCAAAACGGTTTGTTCTGATCCGTAGCGACTCCTGGGCTTGTTCTTTTGCCAGTTTGCTTGATTGGATACGGTTATAATTCAGTGTCATTTTGCGTGTTGCACGATTGATTTCAATTTGGCTTTGAGACAGGTAATCTTCGTAGTTTATTCGTGCTTCATCCAATTGTGCCGTAGCGTGTTGAACAGCGCCTGCATTTTTATATCCACTAAACAGGCTCCAGCTTAATGAGGCGCCAACCATATAATTATTTGCTGAAGTTCCGAACAGCGATTCGTCGTTCCATTCAAAGGCTCCGAAAGCATTTAAGCGTGGAACGAATTTCATTTTATTCGATTTAACCATGTTCTCGCCGGCCTCGATTTGTTTTTGGTAAGCCAGCATATCCGAACGGCTTTCGAGGTTTACCGAATTCCGGTCGATAATCACCTGCATTGGTGGTTGAATAAGCGAATCGGTGGTTTCAATAACTTCGCTGAATTCCATGCCTAATAAATAAACCAAAAAGTCGTTGGCCGTTTGACGCTGGTTTTGTGCTTCAAGTAACTGATTCTTGCGTTCTTCAACACGAACAGAGGCTTCCAGTACATCTGCTTCTTTCGCAAATCCCTGTTTGGCATTGTTTTCTGTTAACCGTAAAGCTTCTTCTGCAACAGCTACTGATTTTTGTAAAACTTCAACCGATGATTCGGCCAGCTCCAACATGTAATAAGCCTTTTTTACTTCGAATTTAATGTTCAGTTTTACCCTGTTTGTCTGAAACGACATCGCATCCAATTGATTTTTAGCTGCCTTACGGGCGTAAATTCCGTCGAGGTTCAACAATGGTTGTTGCAACTCGATTTTGGTCTGAAAATTTTCGATACTTCCCGGATCATTCAACAGATCGGGATTAAAATCCTGTTGCGTAACAATCTCCTGTTTTAATTTAAAACCAAAGGAATTTAAGGGATCATTGGTAGACATGCCTGTATGACTCGCTTCCAATCCCGGTAAAAAAACAGAATTGGTCATTCGATAATTAGCGCGTGCAGCTTCCACACGGGCTTCAGCACTTTTTACATTCAGGTTGTTTTCTTCGGCAAGGATGAGTGCCTCGCTCAAACTTAATGGCCTTGGTTGTGCCTTTACTATTGCCGGCGTTAATAACAGCAATAATAGTAGGTAATTAATTTTTTGTGTTGACATATTTGTAATCGTTTTTGATTCTTTTTTCGCCGCAAATATATGTTTTAGAATCTAAATATCTAGATAAATAGATATATAAATAATTGATAAGTCATTCTTGAAATCTATAACGATCTTAGGCTGTTGATTTGTACGAATAGTAGCATTCCAAAATTTATGTAAAAACTATAACTGGTAACGTATTCTGATTCTTATAGTTACTGTGGAATGATAAATTACTATGATGAAGCGATAAATTTAATTTTGGGAATATATTAAACAACAATAGTGAACATTATTTCAATGTTAACTGGGTTAATGTTGAGGATACAGATGAGTTGAAATAGGAGATAGGATGCTTTTCCAGAAATAATGCGGGGTGTAGAAACAAAAAGACCAAAGTCGATAACCAGTCTTAAACGAACAATAATAGTTCGTTCTGATTCCGTTAATGACTTTGGTCCTTAAACAGCTCTTACTTTTTTTATAAAAGTATTAACTGTAAATCAATAATTGTGCTTTCGTAATACTTAATTCCTTTTCCATGTCAAGCAATTTCTCCAGGCTATCGTAGTAAACGGAAAGCTCGAAGAGGTACTCAGTAAGTGAAATTGCACCTTTATCCAATGCTTTTTGCAGTAATTCGATATCGCTTTGTAAGTTTAACTGCTCACGAAATTGAGTGATGTTTTGCTGAATTGCAATTGCTTTGGCATGCAATGTTTTCATTTCGTTGTAAAACTGTAGCTTTTCATCGATTTCACGGTGCTGGGCAGCTTCGTTTCTAAGTTTGGCATATTTCACCGTATTCTTATTTTCAAACAATGGTATTGAAACACCTACCGTAACTCCCTGAAAACCTTCACCGACCACTTGTTCGCTCATATAACCTGCATTTAGTTTGGGCAGGCTCTGCGCTTTTTGCAGTTGAGTGTTTTTGTCAGAAATGGCAATTTCCTGTTCTAACCACGCAAGCACCGGATTGTTAGCAGCGGCTTGTGTTGCCCATTGTTCAAAATCGGAATTGAGCGGTACAATTTGAAAGTCGGTGTTTGTATAATCTACAGGTTTCCCACCATTTAAAGTGGCCAGTTGCTGCAACAGTGCCTGGCGCTGAATTTCAATGTGCCGAAGTTCAGCTTCTGTATTTAACAAGGTTACTTTTGCTTTATTCTGATCCAGAATGTTAGCTTCACCGGCATTGAGTTTTGTTTCAACCGACTTTGCAATCTCACTGGCATTTTCCTGTCGCTTTTGGTATTCTTCCCTAAGTGCATTCTGGTAGGTGAGTTCTGCACAAATCAATCGTACCTGAAGGAAAATATCCATTTTCTGCTTTTTGTATTCCAGTTCGGCCTGCTCATTTTTCATATCAGCAATCTGATTTCGATAGGCGTAAGCCGATGGAAAATCAAACGACTGTTGAACGCTGAAATCTTTACGGTTGCCAATGGCCGACGGATCGCCCCACAAATAATGAAATTCCACCTCCGGGTTTTGCAATTGAATGCCTGTTTTGTTCCCCATTTTTTCAGCCTCCACCATTTTTTTGAGTGCTGAAAGTGTGGTGTTGTTATTCTCTATCTCCGTCAGCAAGGCATCAATGTTGTTTTGTGCCGATGCAAACTGACTAAAAGCGAGAATCGATATAATTGTGAATAGTACTTGTTTCATTTCGAGTCCTTTTTAACGTTTCCATTTTTGTTAAGCGCATAGTAAACTATTGGCACCACATAAATATTCAGGATGGTTGATGTGAGCAAACCTCCTAAAATTACCTGTGCCATTGGGCTTTGTATTTCGTTACCCGGCAAATCTCCATTCATTGCCAGCGGAATAAGCGCCAAAGCAGCTGTTAATGCGGTCATCAGAATTGGCAACAGGCGGTCTTTTGAACCATGTACAAGGGTTTCATACAATTTTTCGCCTTGCTGTTCGAGGTTTTGGTAACGCGAAACCAACAGAATCCCGTTGCGGGTGGCAATACCAAAAAGTGTGATAAAGCCAATAATGGCCGGTATACTCAACATACCAGATGTTAGCATAATTGCAAAAATACCCCCGATCAATGCCAACGGTAAATTCAGCAATATGATTCCTGCCAGTTTGAAGTTTTTGAATTCCTGGAACAAGAGTAGAAAAATAACAAAAAGCGCAGCAATTGATGTGAGCAGCAACATGCGCGATGCTTTTTCTTCGCTTTCGAATTGGCCGCCGTATTCAACCCGGTATCCTTCCGGAAGATCAATATTTTCGTTTACACTTTGTTTGATCTCTTCCACCACGCTGTGCAAATCGCGACCGGCAACGTTAGCAGAAATCACCAGTTTACGTTTTACATTTTCGCGACTGATGGAATTCGGACCACTTGCCGAAACAACTTCTGCAACTTCGCTTAATGGTACTTTTTTTCCGTCGTAGGTGTCAATCAAGGCATTTTTAATACCTTCCAGCTTATCGGTGTAATCGGTTTTGTAACGTAGTAACAAATCATACGTTTGTTGTCCTTCGTAAATATCCGCCATTTTTTCTCCGCCAAGTGCGATATCTACAAACTCATTAAATTCATGTAACGGAATGCCATAAAAGGCCAGCATATCACGGTTGGGCCGGATCTGTATCTGCGGAATTTCAACTTGCTGTTCAACGTTTACATCTACCAACCCGTCGATATCCACAATGTTCGCCTTAATCTGGTTGCCCATCTGGAACATGCGGTTTAAATCGGAGCCAAACAATTTTATGGCAATGTTGGCGCGGGTTCCCGAAAGCATGTGGTCGATGCGGTGCCCCAATGGTTGACCAACGGTAAATGCTATTCCCGGAATTCCCGAAAGTTTGCTTCGAACATCTTGCAAGAACGTCTCAAGCTCGCGGTCATCAAGTGTAAAATTCACATCGATTTCGGCACCGTTGGTACTTTGCGAGTGGGTGTCCAGTTCCCCACGTCCGGTACGTCGGGCAGTGCTGTTTACTTCCGGAATAGAAAGCATCTCGGTTTCTACCAGTTTGCCCAGTTTGTCGCTTTCGTGCAACGACGTTCCCGGTTGTGTAATTACCGATAGTGTTAACGCTCCTTCATTAAATTCAGGCAGGAAACTACGTCCGAAACCCGAGAAGATAAATAGCGAAACCACAAATAAGCCCAGAATTGGGAATACCACCACTTTTTTATGTTTCAGCACCCAAATAAGCGAACGTTCGTAACCTTCGGAAAGATTTCGTGCCAGCCAGCTTTCTTTTGATTTTCGCGACAAATACTTGTCGCTTGACAACATCATTTTCGAAAGAAGCGGAGTTAATGTCATGGCAACGATCAGCGACATAAACAACGAAACGATATATGCAATCCCGAGTGGTTTTAACATGCGGCCTTCCATTCCCGATAGGAAAAACAGAGGCATAAAAGCAACGATAATAATTAAGGTTGCATTTAAAATGGAGGCCCTGATCTCTTTAGATGCCTCGTAAACCACTGCGAAAGCACTTTGTCGTTCTTCTTTTGGTAACAGGAAATTTTGCCGGAGACGTTTGTAAACATTCTCCACATCGATAATAGCATCGTCAACCAACGAACCGATGGCGATGGTCATTCCTCCCAAACTCATGGTGTTGATGTTGAGACCGAACAAGTTCAGCACGATTACCGATCCCAGCAAGGAGAGCGGAATAGCAAGTAAGGAAATGACTGTTGTTCTGAAACTTCCTAAAAATAAAAACAGGATGATGATAACCAGCACTGCACCTTCCAAAAGCGCTCGTTGCACGTTGTTAACCGAGGTTTCGATAAAATCAGCCTGACGGAAAATCTTGGTGTCAATAGTAACGTCGGGAGGCAATGTTGCTTTCATCGCTTCCAGCTTTTGCTCAATGTTTTCAGTAACCTCCAGCGTATTGGTTTTAGGCTGTTTCGAAACCGAAATAATAATCGATTTTTTAGCATTGTGAGATGCGTACCCCATTTTTACGGCACTGCCTATTTTTACTTCGGCAACATCGTTTACGCGAACAGGTTTACCATTCTTAGTTTTTACAAAAGTGTTGCCCAGTTCAGCAGGATTTGAGGTACGAGCCACGCCGCGCACCACATATTCATTTCCATGTTCGCGCACGATTTTACCCGTCGAGTTCTGGCTCATTTCGCGGCAGGCATCGGCCAGTTCGTTGATAGATACCCCGTAAAAATTCATTTTTAGCGGATCGGCCAGCACCTGGTACTGTTTGTAGTCGCCACCAATAATGGTAACCTGCGAAACACCACCTGTAGCCAGAATAACCGGCTGGATGTCCCATTCGGCAATTGAACGCAAAGTCATCAGGTCAGTTGTGTCGGCTTGCAGGCCCATAAAAAATATTTCGCCCATTACACTCGACTGTGGCGCAAGTATTGGTTCTGACACGTTGTCCGGCATTGCTTCCTGCACGGTAATCAGTTTTTCACTTACCACCTGACGTGCTTTGTAAACGTCGGTGCCCCAATCGAAATCAACCCAAACGAATGAAAAGCCAAGCCCGGATGTTGAGCGTACCCGTCGCACACCCATCGCACCATTTACCGCCGTTTCGATGGGGTAAGTGACCAGGCGCTCCACTTCTTCGGGAGCCATGCCGTGGGCATCGGTCATTACAATTACGGTAGGCGCTGTAAGGTCGGGAAACACGTCAATATCCATGTTTTTTGCAGTGTATATCCCAAACACTACCAGCACCACCGAGCACAAAATAATCAGGTATTTATTGTTCAGCGAAAACTTTATAATGTTGTTAATCATAGTGTCTGTCTTTTAGTGAACATGTCCGGCATGCGGATCCAAAGCTCCGGTTGATTTTGCCAGTTTTACCTGCATCGCACCTAGTGTTACAATTCGCTCGTCGGCATTTAAACCTGAAACTACCTCGGTTTGTAAACCATCCGTTCCACCGGTTTTAACCTCGCGTTTTTCGAACATTTCGGGTGTTTGCTGAACGAAAACATAGTATATTCCCTGTTCTTCCAGCAATGCACTGTTCGGTACGGTAATCGCTTTAGAGTTGGTCATTGTTTTCAGAAATACTTCAACAAAAGTGCCCGGAGCAAAACCTGCATGATTTCCAATTTCAAGACTCACCGGAAACAGGTACGAATCATCACTTACCGACTTCCCATACGAAAGTATCTTTCCATTCAGCTCTTCCAGAGTAAATGTATGGTTGTTGTGCATGGTGGTGATATTGGCCGTTGTTATCGATGGCAACAACGAAAGGTATTTCTGCTGTACCTGCGCGGTAAGCAGCAATTTGTTGTTTTGCGCGATGCTCACCAGGGGCTGACCGGCGGCAACATATTGCCCGTTGCTTACAAAAATCTGTTTCACAAAACCACTCATTTTACTTTTCACCATTTGGCCTGATGCATTGAAGTTTTTGGATAGATTTTCGTAAACAGCTTTGCTGGTTTCGTAGGCATTTTTTGCGTTCAACAGTTCCTGCTCTGAAACCAGCCGGTCTTTAACCAATTCTGATTTTCGCTCGTAATTCGCTTTGCTGGTTTCGTAATTACTTTTTGCTTCTGCCAACTGAACACCAAAATTGTTTTCAGCCATTTCGCTCGAAGAAATCGTAAAAAGTTTCTCGCCGGTGGCTACTTGTTTGCCTTCAACCAAACTATTGTTCGAGAAAATTACCAGACCTGATGCTTTTGCAGCGATGATCTCTTCTTCGCCGCGGGCAGGTTCAATTTTTGCCACGGTTTTAATGGCAGGGCCAAATTCATGTTCCTGTGGCAAAGCCGTTGCAAAATCAATCTTCCACGATTGTTTTTTTGTGAAGACCGTAGCATTTACGGCTGATGGCTCATCACCGTGGTCATGATGGCTGTGGAGTTCTTCGTCGTTGGCAAAAACGTCCACATCGGGAATAACAAGTTCAAACTGTTGACCTTCAGTTTCGATATCAAAATACAATTTCCCTTCACCTGCCGTTGTTGGCTCCAATTCAAAACTGTAAATCCCTTTCCGAAGCGATTCATCCAGCGTTTGACTTACCGTTTTGCCATTTACAACAAGTTTTGCCGTTATTTTTCCTGATTCAAGTGGTTTGAAATTATCGAGAAAAGTAAAATGTGCCAGGATATCTGCATGTTCGCCAATTACCATCGCATCGGCTTCAGCAAACAGTTCAAAATCGCTGCTGTATGTGGTATACTGAATTTTCTCGTGTTCGTGTTCACTTTCTGCTTCCCCCGCTTCGTGTTCGTGTTCGTGTTCAGCTTCGCTACTATGGGTTGAGTTTTGATGGCATGAAAACAAAAGAAAAGCGATTGTTGCCACCCATAAATATTTCAATTTCATTTTTTATTGCTATTTAATTTTCCAAATAAATAATGTTGGTTCCTTTTAGCGGAACCTTAAAGGTGTTGAGGTGGGAAAATTAAACTGATGGAGGCGCGCGAAGCCCTCTCGTGAAAGTATGGATATTGGTGGGCAGGGGAATGGTCCCTTCAATGTGATAGTGCCAGTTGCTTTGGATAATATTCAAATCGGCATTAAACAGGCCGGTAATTAGCAACGAGCAGTAAGAGTTTTGCAGCGTGGTAAGAATTAGTGGCTGGTCGGCTCTGATTTGCTTCCCCGGAAGTACCAGCAGGTTGTGAAGTACACAGTCAGTTGATTCACTTTCGGAATGGTCGTGTGTACAACTTGCTGTCTGAGCTGATGTTTCATGATGATGATAAAAACAATGACATTCGGATGTTTCGATAACTGCTTCTCCGTTGTGCAAATGATGGGGGATAAAAGCATGCGATAGTATAATTGCACCAGCAAGAATAAGTAAAAAACTTCCGATATGTTTAATCGTCTTTATCAAGCTCTATTTGTTCAGTTCAATTCCGAATAAAGCAAAAATAATAAAAAGTTGCAGAACGGGGGCTTTTTGTTTCTACTTAACAACAATTACAGCTGTTCGATTGCACGTGCCAGCTTATCTTTAATAAGGTGAGCGATTGGTTCGATAGCGGAATTGTCAACAGCCATCATTGATGCAACCGGATCGATTGCCGAAACTTTAATTTTGCCCGGTTCCGATGACTCCTGAACAACTACATTACAAGGCAGCATTAACCCGATATGTTCTTCTGCTTTCAGTGCTTCAAATGCGTTGGGCGGATTACAGGCACCAAGAATTTTGTATGGTCTGAAATCCACATCCAGTTTCGCTTTTAGGGTGTTGTGAATATCAATCTCCGTTAACACTCCAAATCCTTCCTTTTTAAGTTCTTCTTTTACTTTTTCTACTGCTGAATCAAAGTCAGTTTCAATGGTTGTTTCAATATAATACTTCATAATAAAACGTTTTAAAGTGTGTTGTCTTAAACACTGGTAAAATCATGCCATTGCTAACAGGATTAGCTAGCGTATTGTTTACGAGGCGTTTCGTGAAATAGTTGACATTTGTTTGTAGAAATTTTTCGACAATCTGCGAATTCCGGCCACAAAAAAGGGTTTCACAAACGAATGAAACCCTCTCTATTCAGTTCAATAAAAAATTAATGCATATGTCCCTCGTGTCCTTCTTCGGTTTTGGCTTCTGCCGTACGGTCGTATTTGCAGCAGCTCGGAAGTTTATCGTAAACTTCGTCTTTTGCTTTGTGCATATCGGTATCGTGGCCAACAGCTGCAACGGCCATGTGTACTTTGTGGATGTTGGTTTTTGTATCATCGAAAGTAACTTCCAGCATTTTGGTTTCCTTATCCCAGTCTGCTTTTGAAACGCCATCAACCGCTTTAACAGCTTTTTCGATGCGGTTTTCGCACATTCCGCAGTTTCCGTAAACTTTAATTTTCTCCGTTTTATTTCCTGCAACAACGGTAAATGCTCCCATTACAAAAAGGGCTACTAAACTTAAAACTTTTGTTTTCATCGTATTAAAATTTTAATGGTTAATAAATTGAATTTCTATTTTATGGTTTCCCGGGTTTCCCCGCAACTCAGCATCATATCTCCGAAATAAGGATTCCGGATCTCTTTTTCAGCGCTAAACCAATAGGCACCCTGGTCGCTGTTCGCCATCGGGCAATATTGGTAGTAGGTAGTTTCGTTATCAAGCCCGAACATTTTCAGGCTTTTGTAGAATGCGAGGTTAAATGTGGCGTATTCTAATCTTTGCTCGTCGATGATTGTGCTGTTCCCAATTTTTTGTAACGATGGTTTAAGAATATTTAGCTGATCCATCCACGCCATATGCGTGTCGCCTTTCAATAATTCCATTTTTATGGCAGCAAGAGCTTTTGAGGTGTTCTTTGCCTCTGCACTTACTTTGGCTGCATCCGATTCTATAAAAGCCTCATTCATTTTTAAATAAGCTTTATAAAATGTGGTGAGTTGCTTTACGAATTCCGGATCGACTTCTAGAGCTTCAACAGGAGCACTTTGCTCATCATTCTCCATGTTCATTCCATCGTGATTGTGGCCGGTTGGGGCAGCGCCTCCTTCGGGGCTCATCATGCTTGGTTTCCCGGCCAGCTGTGCTGCTGCATCAATACTAAATGTGCCGTTAACAGCAATTTCTTCTCCTTTTTGAAGACCGTCTTCAATTACATAACTTTCGCCAAGGGCAGGGCCAAGATCCACCTCGCGCATGTTAAAATATACGCCCTGACCGGTTGCCGATTTTACATATACCACCGAGCGTTTTCCTGTCCACATAACAGCTGTTTTCGGAACCACTACGGCATCGGTTTGCGGCAGTTTGGCCTCCACCTTTCCGGATACAAACATTTCAGGCTTCAGTTTTAAGCCCTTGTTGGATTGAACAACGCGTGCTTTGGCAACTCTTGTTTTTGGATTGATAACCGGATCGAGGTAATCGATGGTTCCCTCGAACGACTGGCCCGGAAGCGACTCAATCGTATAAGTCACTTTGTCGCCATTTTTAATCCACGGAAGATCCGATTCATACACATCGAACAGTACCCAAACGCGTGAAAAATCGGCTACTTCGTAAATAGCTTCTCCGCGGCGTACATAATCGCCGGTATTCACTTTTTTCTGGGTGACATAACCCGAAACTTCTGCCAACACATCGAATGTTTCCAGTGTTTTTCCTGAAGCCAGAATCTGATTGATCTGATCGTCGGTCAGCTTCCAGTTTTTTAGTTTTTCTTTGGCAGCCTCAAAAAGTTGCGGTTGCGAATCTTTTATTTTTTGTGCTTCAAACAACTCTTCCTGTGCCGTTACTAAATCGGGCGAATAAACAGAAGCGATTACCTGTCCCTTTTGAACATAGTCGCCCGTAAAATTCACCTTTAAATCTTCAATTCGGCCGGGAATATGCGACGATTGCGAAAAAATCAGACGCTCATCTTCCTGAACTTTCCCGTTGAGCCGTACAACTTTAAGCAGTTCTGATGAGCCAACAACCGCCGTTTGAATATTGGCCAGTTGCATAGCAGTGGCTGACATACTCACCGCATCCGGATCGATTTCACTATTTTGCTCTTCTTCCAACGGAATTAAATCCATTCCGCAAATGGGGCAGTCGCCCGGTTCTGGCTGACGAATTTGCGGGTGCATCGAGCAGGTCCAGGTTGTTTCGCCGGCTACTTCTTCTGCACTGTGTTCATGCTGATGTCCTTCGGTTGCTGTGCTTTCTGATCCACCAAATATCAGCCATCCCAGCAATAAACCAATTGCCAGTGTGACCAGAACTATTATTATTGTTTTTCTATTTGTATCCATCGTTAATATGTTTTTGCGGTGATGTAATTTAGTTTTGCCAAAGCAGTTTGATATTGCGTTTCGGCCATGGCTTTCATTTTTTCGTACTTAAGCAGTTGCTGCTGCATGCGCAATACTTCCTCAAAGTCTTTTCCCGAATTTCCATAGGCACTAAACAGAAGGTTTAGCGTTTGTTCCGTTTCAAGGATTTGCGCCTCATACAAATCGATTAGATCGTTTTGCTGTTGAATTTGAAACCAAATGGATTCGTAACCGGAAGTGAGTGAATTGATTGTTTCTTCTTTTTGAAACGAATACTGCTCCTGCATCAGTTGTGCCTCTTTTTCAGCTGCCCGGTATTTCTTTCTAAAAATCGGAATACTAACTGAAACCATTGGCATAAAAGCATTTTTGCCGTTATCAGCTACATCCATATCGGTACGTTTTCCAACCAATGCATAATCCAGTCCAACTCCAAATGAAGGAAGTCCTTGTCGTTGTGCAGCCAACTCACTTTTTTCGCTGGCTTGCTGTTTCAGATCAATAGCGTTAAGCATTGGATTATTGGTTAATAGCGAATCTCTTCTGAAATTCTCAGGTAACACTTCCATACTCAGTGTATCCTGAAGAACTACTGGTTCGAGCTCGTCTCTATTCAGCAAATTATTAAATGTGGTCAACAACGGTTTTTCTTTTTTATTTAGAATACCGAGATTGGTTTGAGCATCTTTCAGCATAATATCTACCCGCAATACATCGGTCATAGGCGAAACACCGTTTTTAAATTTAGAGTTGGCAATGGTTTTATAGGATTGCAGGATTTCGATATTTTGCTGTTCAATTGCTTTTAACCGCTTCAACTCGATCAACGGATAATAAGCTTCCGAAACACTGTAATAAAGCCGGTTACGCGCGTCGAGAAATGCCTGGTATTTGGCTTCAGCCATCAGCGATGCAGCATCGGCTTTGGCTGCCAGTGTTCCAAACCATGGAAACATCTGGCTAAGCGAGAATTTTGCTCGTTGTGGTCCTACACGCGTTTCCACCGGCGAAATAAAATAGCCAAAAGAAAAAGTAGGATCGGGCAATGAACTTACCTGCGGTACCTTTTGCAGGGCAGCCTCAAAATCCTTGTATTGGGCTTGCAATCCCGGATTATTTTCGGCAGCAACCTGGAAATAATCTTCCAGCGTTTGAGCGTTTGCCGCAAATCCTGCCACAACTAATGAAATGAATATTATAATCGTAGACTTCATGCTTACTGATTTTTTAGTTTTCGTTCTTCCCTGAAGCTATACAATACCGGCACAACAAAAATGCTGATAAGTGCCACTGCCATTCCTCCAAACGACGGGATTGCCATTGGAATCATTATATCAGAACCTCGTCCGGTAGAAGTAAGTACCGGCAGCAGGGCAATCATTGTCGTACCCACAGTCATCAGTGCCGGACGAATTCGTCGTAATCCGGCCTCAACTACTGCAGCTCTTACTTCTTTCAGATTTTCAGGGCGATTACGCTCAAAACTCTGATCGAGGTAGGTTGCAATCAACACGCCGTCGTCGGTAGCAATACCGAAAAGCGCAATAAATCCGACCCACACCGCCACACTCAGGTTGATGGTGTGCATCTGGAACAGATCGCGGAAATTGGTCCCAAACACCGAGAACTCCATAAACCAGCCTTGCCCGTAAAGCCAGATCATCAGAAATCCTCCGCTGAATGCCATCGCAATTCCGGAGAACACCATCAGTGATGTGGAGACCGATTTAAACTGGAAGTACAAAATCAGGAATACAATGATCAATACAATCGGAACAATGATCGACAATCGTTTTTCGGCACGAATCTGGTTCTCGTAACTTCCCGAAAATTTATAGCTTACACCTGACGGAACAGTCAATTCGCCGGCATCAATTCTGTCCTGAATTACTTTCTGTGCATCGTTTACCACGGTAACTTCCGAGAATCCTTCGTTTTTATCAAAAAGCACATATCCAACAAGGAAAGTCTCCTCACTTTTAATGGCCTGAGGACCACGCTGATACCTGATATGAACCAGCTGGTTCAGCGGAATTTGTGCTCCGGTTGGTGTTTGCATGAGTATTTTTCCCAGCGATTCAGGGTCGTCGCGCAGTTCACGTGGGTAACGTACCCTCACCGGGAACCGTTCGCGTCCTTCAACTGTGGAAGTAATTTTCATTCCGCCAACTGCCGTTTCAATGGTCTGTTGCACATCTTCTACATTTAAACCGTAACGTGAAATTTTATCCCGGTCGATATCTATAAGCAAGTATGGTTTCCCCACAATCCGGTCGGCAAAAACAGCCTGTGCTTTTACTGAAGGAACTGTTTTCAGTATATTCTCGAGTTGAATTCCAAAATTTTCGATGGTTGCAAGATCCGGTCCGTATACTTTAATTCCCATGGGGGCGCGCATTCCGGTTTGTAACATCACCAGCCGGGTTTCAATTGGCTGCAGTTTTGGGGCCGAAGTCACGCCCGGGATTTTTGTTGCATTTACAATTTCGGTCCAGATGTCGTCGGGCGATTTTATCTTATCACGCCAGTTCCGGAAGTATTCACCTTTTTCATCGGGAATTAAATCATCTCTGGTAATTCCAAGTTGCAAGGCTTCTTCGTTGTTGAGTTTATCGCCGTTTGTTAATACAAAACGATCATCTTTATCTACTTTAAACCGCACACGGTGCCCTTTTTCATTCAGCATGTATTCCGGTTTGTAGTTGATGATGTTTTCATACATCGAAATTGGTGCCGGATCGAGCGCCGATTCAACACGTCCCAATTTCCCGACTGACAAATCAACTTCAGGAATATTGGTGAGCAACATATCGAGCTGACCAACCACTTTTTGGTTGTATGCAGTACCCGAGTGTGGCATTGACGTTGGCATCAACAGAAAACTTCCTTCATCGAGCGACGGCATAAATTCTTTACCAATTCCAGGGAAAGAATGTGCCAGTGTCGACCAAACTTTTGTTGTACGTACATTCCATCCCAGTTTATCAAAACCTTTCGGTACAAAGCCAAACAGGTTGTTAAATCCCATCCATGAAGTGATTCCAACCAAAATAAGGAAAGATGGAATAAGCAAAAATGCAACTTTATGATCCAGACACCAGGTTAAAATGTGTTTGTAGAAGTGTTCGAGTAGCAGAAAAGCTCCCAGGATAATTCCGACCAGCAGGCCAACAAAAATGAAGTTGGTAACGATCGTTCTTGAAGCGCCCAGTGGCAGCCAGTATTTGGCCAGCAGCCAAACCACGGCAATAACTGAAATAATTATACTTGCGTGGTTTAAAACCAGTAACCCAATTTTTTTCAGTGAAGCGGTGATTTTTGAATCTTCGGTTTTATTTGTTGATGTTCTATTGCCGTAAATATGATTGAGTAAACCGGAGATACCAAAGGCGATTAGTATTGTACCGGCCCACAAATATTCTGCAAAAAGTGCAACTATTCCAGCCGGGATGATGGCAATGTTCAGCCAGCGCACAATATTTTTCTTTTTGATTTTTGCGCCAAATACCCAGTGAGCAAAAGCCGGCAGAAATATCAACGAAACAATTAGCGCAGCTACCAATGCAAATGTTTTGGTAAACGCCAGCGGGCCAAACAGTTTTCCTTCGGCAGCCTGCATGGTAAATACCGGAATAAAACTTACTATGGTGGTAGAAACAGCTGTTAAAATTGCTGAACTTACTTCAGCGGCTCCGTCGTAAACTGTTGTAATAAGTTTTTGTCCGGAGGGTGCTTCTTCAATGTGCTTTATAATGTTTTCGGAGAGAATAATGCCCAAATCCACCATGGTTCCGATGGCGATGGCGATACCCGAAAGGGCAACAATATTTGCATCGACATGGAAATAGCGCATGGCAATAAAAACCATAAGCACGGATATGGGCAGCAAACTAGAGATAAGTAACGAAGCGCGCAGGTTCAGCACCATTACAATAACCACCAAAATAGCGATCAGAATTTCGAGCGAAAGCGCTTCTTCCAGTGTTCCCAGCGTTTCATGAATCAGTGTTGAACGATCGTAAAACGGAACGATTGTTAATTGGCTTTCCACGCCGTTGTCCAGCGTCTTTTTCGGGAGGCCGGGTGCGATTTCCGCAATTTTAGCTTTTACGTTGTTGATGACTTCAAGCGGGTTTGCCCCATAACGGGCAACCACAACACCTCCAACAACTTCGGCACCGTCTTTATCGAGTGCACCACGACGAGTGGAAGGACCAAGACTAACAACAGCAATGTCTTTTACCCGAATCGGCACATTGTCCTGAACCGCCACAACGGCTTTTTCAATATCCTCAACATTTTTAATGTAACCCAGTCCGCGAACCAGGTATTCTGCCTGGTTGATTTCAATCGTTTTTGCTCCCACATCGCGGTTCGATTTCTGAACAGCCTGCATTACCTTATGAAGCGGAATGTTGTAAGCTTTCAATGCATCGGGATTTACGTCGATCTGATATTCCTGCACAAAACCGCCAATTGAAGCCACTTCAGAAACACCTTCGGCAGCATTTAATGAATACTTGACGAAATAATCCTGCACCGTTCGGATTTCGTGCAAATCCCAACCTCCGGTAGGATTCCCATCTTTGTCGCGTCCTTCAATGGTGTACCAGTAAACCTGTCCGAGTGCAGTAGCATCCGGACCAAGCGCGGGCTGAACACCATCCGGCAAAAGTCCCGACGGTAATGAATTCAATTTTTCGAGTATCCGCGAACGTGACCAATAAAACTCAACATCTTCGTTAAAAATGATGTAAATGCTGGAGAAACCGAAAATGGATGAACTGCGGATTGATTTAACACCCGGAATACCCAACAAATAGGTAGTTAACGGATAAGAAATCTGATCCTCGATATCCTGAGGCGAACGTCCCATCCATTGGGTAAATACAATTTGCTGGTTTTCGCCAATATCCGGAATGGCGTCTACCGGCACCGGATCTTTTGGCAAAACACCGGTGTCCCAGCCAAACGGCGATGTTATGATTCCCCAGCTTACAAGCAGAATCAGAACCAATATTGTAACCAGCTTATTTTCAAGAAAAAACTTTATGATTTTATTGAGCATACCTTTTTTTGCTATGAGATTAATACAATAGAGAATCCGGATCATGAGTGTTCATGACCTGATTATTTATCATAATAATTTCATAAAAGATATACTTGTTCGTCGGCAAGAAACTCCAATACCGTTGGTGGAGGAGGGGCGTTTGTTAATTCGAAATCTTCAGTTAATTCGTTGGGGATTAGAATATCAGGATCAAGCAGTGTCTGTCCCAAAACGTCAATTTCGGCCAGTAACGGAATTGTTGAAATTACCGGTGCTGAAAAATCTTCTTTTACCTGGTAAAAATGATTGTCGTTGGTACAACATCCGCCATCGTCGCAGCACGAATCTGCCTGGGCGAAAAAAGAAACATCAACCAGCGAACTGTGGCAGTAATGTTTGCTCACAGCCAATCCCATTGTTGAAATCAACAACAGGCTTGCTAAAATAATATGGTTGAGTTTTCTTATCATTTATAAATTAAACCTCACTAAATAAACATTTTACAAAACTAAAGGTTTAAACAAACCTGCCAGGTGTTTGGCAAAGTTTGCTTAAATAAACCTTACACTGCTTTATAGCCAATTGATTCAACGGTTTCTATTACTTTATCCAGATCGATGTCGTCGCCCTCTAAAGTTACCGTTTTTTCGGCCAGGTTTACCACTGCACTATCTACAAATGCCAGTTTTTGCAGGTTAGTCTCTACATTTGCCTTGCAATGGTTGCAAGTCATCCCTTCAACTTTAATCGTTTTTAATTGCATTGTATTATTCTTTAATTGTGATTTAGTTTGTTCTTTTGGAGTCCGGTACCGCTGAATGTAGCCGTTTATGATCAATCCCAGAAGTAAAACTCCTGAAGCAATTTGCCACCAGGCCAAGTGAGTTCCGTGATCGTGTCCCAAATGTTGTTGGGTAATTTCGGTAAACCACTGTACCGGTAACAGGTAATCGATGATCAGGCCAAATCCCATAGCACCGATAATAATTGTTCCGAGATAAGTGAACAGACTTTTTTTGCCCAAAACTTTACCAATCATTGTAATTGTTGCTGCATTGGTTGCCGGTCCGGCCATAAGCAATACAAAGGCCGCTCCCGGGCTGACTCCTTTCAATATAAGTATGGCTGCCAGCGGAATAGAACCGGTTGCACAAATGTATAAGGGAACCGATACAACCAAAATTAGCAGCATTTGCAATATTGGCGACAGGTTTAATAGTTCAAAGAAATCGTTGGGTATCAGAGCTGAAATAATGGCGGCTAAAACCAACCCAATGATCAGCCATTTCGAGATATCCTGGATGAACTCCACAAAACCGTAACGAAAAATAGCCTTGATTTTCTGTCCCACTGTTTTCGGTTTTGAAGTTTTGTCTGCAACGTACGGTTGTACAGGTTCTTTTTTTGTAATTACGCTTGTAATTAAACCTCCTGAAATTCCGGTAATTAAAGCGGCAATTGGTCGGATAATGGCAAACGGCAATCCCATGAGCGAAAATGTTGCCAAAATAGAATCGACACCGGTTTGCGGTGTAGAAATCATAAACGAGACAGTTCCTCCTTTTGAAGCACCATTTTTATACAAAGCCGCTCCCGTAGGAATTACTCCACAAGAACATAATGGCAGTGGAATTCCGAATAATGATGAAAAAATAGAGGAGCGAAATGGCGATCCATTAAAATACTTGTCTATTTTTTCGCGTGGAATAAATGCATACAATAGTCCTGCAAAGAAAAATCCCAATAAAAGATAAGGGGCCATCTCACCTAAGATAGTAGCGAAGTCGCCTAAAAATTTTAATATGTATTGTCCTGCTTGCATTCTATTAAATATTACAATACAAAGTAAAGCAATAGAAGAACGGACTTTGTTACACGATTTTGGAAATGATTTATAATATTTTGGGATTTCACGCAGATTTCGCTGATTACCGCTGATTTTCTTTCACCCAATGGGTGAAAGTTTTTCTGCGCAAATCGGCGTCATCTGCGCGAGACGGTAATTTACCAGAGTAAAAAGTGAGTAAAAAGAAGTTTTGTGTTTTGCTAAACCTCGTCAAGCGGTTTGCGCTTGTTTTCTTTCAGGTTTTTAAAGTGCGAAGGCGTTAATCCGGTAACCTTTTTAAACTGGTTTGATAAGTGTTGTACACTGCTGTATCCCAGTTGATAAGATATTTCGTTTAAGGTAAGCTCGCCGTAAACCAGGAGCTCTTTAACTTTTTCGATTTTTTGATTGATGATATACTTCTCGATGGTAATTCCTTCCACCGATGAAAACAACTTGCTCAAATACGAATAATCGTGACCAACTTCTCCTGCAATCATTTCCGAGAAGTTAACCGGTTCCTTATCTTCGTTTGAGTAATGTGTTTTTTCAATGATAATGGTTTTAATCCGGTCAATCAGCTGGCTTTTTTTATCGTCCATCAACTCAAAACCATTGTCATTTAGTACCGAACGCACTTCCTCGGTTTGGGCTTTATCCAGATTTTCGGAAATGCCGACTTTACCCAATTCTATTGATTCAACCTGTATATCAAGTTTCTCAAGTTCTTCTTTCACCACTTTTATACAGCGGTTACAAACCATATTTTTTATGTGCAGAACCTGTTTCATTTAGTTGAATTTATGCGCTCAAACAAAATGGCAGAGGGAAACATTTTAAATCCCGATGGTTGCACATCGGGATACCCGCCTGCCGGACGGGCAGGAGTTCGAATTGATAATTTCAGTTCTCAGTCAGTTGACGGATTCTGAAATCAGAGTCTCACTTACTTAAACGACTGTTGCAATGCCACCATTTTAATGGCAGTGATGGCAGCTTCGTCGCCTTTATTGCCCAGTTTTCCTCCGGCACGGTCGAGCGCTTGTTGTTCGTTATTTGTAGTAAGAACACCAAAAATAAACGGTTTGTTGTATTTCAGGTTTAAATCTTTTGTGCCTTGTGTTACGCCTTCGCAAATATAATCGAAGTGGCGGGTGTCGCCCTGAATTACGCAACCCAGCAGAATTACAGCGTCTACATTATCCAATTCAGCAAAATACTGTCCGCCCAGCGGAAGCTCAAAAGTTCCGGGAACATATTTTACAGAAATGTTTTCTTCGGTAGCACCGTGTTTTTTTAAGGTGTCAACAGCGCCGTTTGCCAGTGCCGATGTAATTTCCCAGTTCCATTCGGCTACTACCACGCCGAAACGCATGTTTTCTGCTGATGGTACCGAATTAATATCGTATGCTGATAAATCTTTTGTTGCCATAATTTTTTCTTTTTTAGTAATGTGAGATTAGTATTTAGTCGTGAGAAATGATCGTAATTGATACTTGATACTCTATCTTGATTCTCAAATCTCAGTACTGATAACTCATTACTCACCTCTAATATACTAATACAAACAAAAAAACCCCTCCGAAGAGGGGTTTAACTATCGTTTGAATTCTTTTTTAATTCAATTTTGTTTTGATGCGGGCAATATAGCGGTCGGCATTTGTGCCTTCCGAAGATTGCGGATATTCCGCTTTAATATCTTCGTACAACGCCAGTGCATCTTCCAGCTTGTTTGTTGATTCAAGCAGGTTAGCTGCTTTCATCATGTAAACCGGAGTCGTTAATTCGTTATCGCTAACTGAATAGGCTTTTTTGTATTGTTTCAGTGCACTGTCGGTCTCACCTAATTCAAGGTAAGCATCTCCTTTTGCACCTTCTGCTACAGGAGCCAATAGCAAATCATCGGATTTAAAATCATTTAAGTAATCCAGTGCATCTTCGTACTGACCAAGGTACAGGTACGAAATACCAGTGTAGTATTTTGCACGGTTAGCCGATTTAGTCATTCCGTAATCATCAATAATATCAAGGAACCCCAGGTAGTTACCATCGCCGTTGATTGCCAGATTAAACGAATCTTTTTCGAAATAATTCTCGGCCATAAACATTTGCGATATTGCCTCGTCTTCTTTTGGTTGTACATAAAATTTGTTAAACCCAAGATAGGCGGCAACAACTATGATAATTCCACCAACCACGTAGCTGATGATTTTCGAATTATCTTCAACAAATTGTTCTGTTTTTGTTAGCGCACTTTCAAGTTCCTGTAAATTATCGTCTTGCTTTACATTCTTCTTTGCCATTTGTCTCTTTTTCAAAATTGTGCCGCAAAAATAGCTTTTTTTTCAAAACAGCTAAACCAATGCTTGTTTTATTTTTCAGAATAATCAACATCGCTGTGTTATTAACTCCTTTTTGTCAACATTTCAGAAATGTGCAGCGTTTTTATTTAGTTTTGTACGAACGAATACAAAGAAACTGAGAATGCATATTGAAGAGATTTCAATTGTAAATTTTAAAAATATTCTGGAGGTAAAGGCTGAATTTTCGCCCAAACTGAATTGTTTTATCGGGAAAAACGGTGCCGGAAAAACCAATATGCTCGACGCTATCTATTACCTGTCGTTTTGCAAGAGCTTTTTTAATGCTACTGATCAGCTGAATATCAATCACGAAGAAAACTTTTTTATGCTGAACGGGAACTACAGCCGAATAGAATCGAAAGAAACCATTAATTGTGGTTTGCAAAAAGGGCAGAAAAAGCAGTTTAAACGCAATACAAAGGTGTATAAAAAGCTGCAGGAACATATTGGTTTGTTGCCTTTGGTTATGATTACGCCATCGGATGTAAACCTGATTTTAGGTGGCAGCGACGAGCGCCGTAAATTTATGGACGGTGTAATATCGCAGTACAACCAAACTTACCTCGACGATCTTTTGAAATACAACCGGGCACTGACGCAGCGGAATAATCTGCTGAAACAATTTGCCAGCGATCGTTATTTCGACGAAGAACTGTTGGGCATCTGGGACGATCAGCTGGTGGAGTACGGAACACGGATTCATGCAGAACGTACACGTTTTGTAGAAAAGCTGATTCCGGTTTTTCAACGCTACTATAATTATATATCGGGAGGAAACGAAGTGGTGGAATTGGTTCATCAGTCGGATCTGTATGAATCGGATCTTGCAACAATGCTAAAAGCGTCTTTACATAAAGATCGGGCGGCACAGTATACCACCGTTGGAATTCATAAAGACGATCTGTTATTAAATATTGGTGAATACCCAATAAAAAAGTTAGGATCGCAAGGGCAGAAAAAGACCTACCTCGTAGCACTGAAACTGGCGCAATTCGAGTTCATAAAAGAGATTTCGGGAATAAATCCCATTCTTTTACTGGATGATATATTTGATAAACTGGATCAGCACCGCGTAGAGCAAATAGTTACGGCTGTAGCGAGCGAACAGTTTGGTCAGATATTTCTTACAGACACCAATCGCGAGCATCTCGACACCATAATTAAAAGGATGGATGCCGATTATCGTATTTTTAAAGTAGAAAACGGAAAAGTAGAACTGGCACAATGAGACGAAGTAATACACAATCGTTAAGCGAGGTTTTAAAACAGTATATCGAGGAAAACCGCATCGAGCGGAAATTGAAAGAAGTGGATATTGTGCAGGGCTGGGAAAACCTGCTCGGAAAAACCATTGCACGTTACACCCGCAATATATACATCCGCAACCGGATTTTATATGTTGAAATAACCTCGGCAGTAGTGAAAAACGAGTTGTTTTTAATGCGCGAAGAAATTTGCCGGCGCATTAACCAGAATGCAGGTGAAGAAATGATTACCCGAATTGTTTTTAAATAATTACTTGATCCTGAATACCCGATCCTTGATTCCGGATCCTTAAAATCTGAAACTAAATAGAAATGAACATAGACGAATTAAACGAAAAATTTGGAGTTGAAGGCGAAGTTGGTTTTATGGAACTCGATGGCGATCTGCCTTTTATAACAATAACAAATAAATATGCTGAAGCTGATATTTGCCTGTATGGCGCACAAATTACCAGTTTTAGGCCCATGCGAACCACCGGTGTTTTGTGGATGAGTCCGTACAGCGTTTTCGAAAAAGGCAAAGCAATTCGTGGAGGTATTCCGGTTTGTTTTCCGTGGTTTGGCCCGCATGTCAACGATTCGGCCTTGCCGCAACACGGATTTGCCCGTACATCGATGTGGGAAGTTACCGAGGTAGATACTTTGGAAAAAGGGGAGACTTACGTTTCCATGCAGCTAAAATCGTCGGAAGAAACCAAAGCCTACTGGCCCCATGATTTTGTTGCTGAAATGATTTTTGAAATTGGCGATTCATTGTCGGTTACTTTAAAGGTTACCAATCCTTCTGATTCGGCTATTTCATACACATCGGCATTGCACACTTATTTTAATTTATCGGCAATTGAAAACATAAAAATTGCCGGACTGCAAAATACGCATTACGAAAACCAGCTGGACGGCAATCGTTATATTCAGGAGGAAGAATTGCTGGAAGTATCAGAAGCTACAACAAGGCATTATTTCGATACCAAAGCCGATTGTATTATTCATGATCCGTATTTTAAACGCGACATCCGAATTGCCAAAGAGGGCAGTAAGTGCTCAACCGTATGGAATCCCGGTGCCGAAGCATGCGAACAGATGAGTGACATGCCCAACGATGGACACGAAACTTTTGTATGCCTCGAAACTGTGAACAAAATCAACGATCAGATTAATCTGGCTCCCGGGGAATCGCACGAAACAACAGCTGTAATTAGTGTTGAATAAAATTGTTAACATTTTTTGCACCGTTCTTTAGAGCGGTGTCAAGATAGAGAGTAACTGTCCGTGATTTTTCAGGAATTTTGTAGATTTTAATTTACAAAATTCCTGAAAAATTATTATGATTCGTTCTATCAGTCATCACCGTCTTGAAAGGCGGTGTAAAATTTATTCGTAATCGTAAAAACGTTCGAAAGTTGAAAAGAAAAAGTCGGCTTCGCGAGTGGCGTTTTCATCGCTGTCGGCACCATGGACCGCATTTTCGGTAACACTGCAGGCAAACAATTTCCGAACGGTGCCTTCTGCAGCATTTTCCGGATTGGTAGCTCCAATCAGTTTGCGAAAATCTTCAATGGCATTTTCTTTTTCTAAAATGGCGGCAACAATTGGCCCCGAGCTCATAAACTTAACCAGGTTATCGTAGAAAGGTTTTCCTTTGTGGACTTCGTAAAAAGCACCGGCTTGAGTTGTCGACATGCGCGTGAGTTTCATTGCGCGAATTTTAAAACCTGCATCGTTTATCATTTTTAAAATTGCGCCCTCGTAGTTCTTTCTCACCGCACCGGGCTTAATCATTGTAAAGGTTCTGTTTCCAGCCATTTTAAAAGATTTAGATATTTATTGTCTGTTTATTGGTTCAAGCCATTAATAAAAGCTTGTCTTTTACAATATTAACAAAATTTGGGTTATAAGCGTTTTCAGGCGAGGTAAGATTTTTTATCTTTGCCAATTCTAATTTTTGCGAATTTTGAAAAATACTGACATAGAGATTATTACATCGATTAAGGCATTATTAGCCACTTCGAAAAAGAAGCTGGTAATTATTCCGCATGAAAATCCGGACGGCGATGCTATTGGCTCGGCACTGGGACTTGGGCAGGTACTTGCCGATTTTGGTCACGAGGTTAAAGTGCTGTCAGCAAACGACTATCCCGTGTTTTTGAAATGGTTTTCTTCAGATGTTCCGGTAATGATTTACGATAAAGACAAAAAGAAAGCTAAAAGCTGGTTGGAACAGGCCGATGCAATGATCTGTGTGGATTTTAACGAAGCTTCGCGCGCCGGGAAACTGGAAAAGAAAATTCTCGAATTTGAGCATGAAAAGGTATTGATCGATCATCATCCGTACCCAACACAGTTTTGCGATTTTATGGTTTCCGAAACTTCGTACAGTTCAACTTGCGAACTGGTTTTTGATGTGTTGACGGAAACAGGTTTCAGCTCATATTTTTCGAAAAAAGCAGCAGAGGCACTTTACACCGGTATTTTGACTGACACAGGTGGTTTTAGCCACAATATTTCTAAAAATACTTTTAAGGTGGTTTCGGAATTGCTGAACCATGATATTGAAACGGATAAAATACAGTCGGCAGTATTTCATAATTTTTCAGCCGACCGGATGAAATTACTCGGATTTTGCCTGAACGATAAAATGAAGGTTTTTCCCGAGTACAGAGCTGCAGTGATTAGTATCAGCAAAGAGGAATTGAAGCGTTTTAATTTTCAGCCCGGCGATACCGAAGGGTTTGTAAATTACCCGCTATCGATAAAAAATATAGTTTTTAGTGCGCTTTTTATCGAAAAAGAGGAATACGTTAAAGCCTCTTTTCGCTCAAAAGGTAATTTTCCGGCCAACGAATTTTCATCGAGCCATTTCAATGGTGGCGGGCATTTGAACGCAGCGGGGGGTGAGTCGGAACTAAATTTTGAAGAAACTTTATTAAAGTTCACGCAACTTTTACCTGAGTATAAGCATCAGTTGTTGGAAACAACTATTTAAAAATGTTAAAAATGAAAAGGAGATTAGTTACAAGATTTTTATTGGCGATTATTATCGGAGTTACAGTGGCGTCGTGTATCGACGAGGGAGAACCATATATTCCGCCAACAAAAGCTGAAGAGGATGCATTGTTAGCAGAGTATCTTGATACCCTGACCAACAGGGGGCTGGATATTGATACAACAGCGCTGGGTGTTTATTACATTACCGATTCGATTGGAAACGGCGTTTTCCCTCAGGATGGAGATACCTGTGTAGTAAAATATACTGGTAGCTTTATCGATGGTGGCATATTTGATTCGACCGGGGACAATACCTGGGAGTATGTGTTAGGTGGCGAAGGATTGATTAACGGATGGAATGACGCAACGCGCTTTATTGATGAAGAAGGTGCTGCTTTTTTAATTATTCCTTCAGAGCTAGGGTATGGAGAAACCGGTGCCGGCAGCATTCCACCAAATACTACAATAGTTTTTTATGTAGAAATGGTAGAAATCAAACCACATAATTAAATTTGCAGAATATTATTAATTGAACAACACTGTTTTTAAACCATAGAAAATAATTAGAGATCAGATGAAGAAAACATTTTCATATATTTTATTGATGTTAGGGGCTGTTGCCTTTTTTGCCTGTAACGACGGAATTGATTACCAAAAAATGAGGGATAATGAATTGGCGTTACTGGATGATTATTTGGCAATTGCGCATCCCGGTGCGGAAGCTACTCCATCTGGTCTTTATTATTTTAATGAGCCGGGTACCGGCGAAGGTGACACCATAAAAGTAGGCGACCGTGTTCAATTGTTTTATGCTACCTGGTCGTTAACTGAAGGGCCGGACAGTTTGTTGGTTGACGAAACAAACGGTTATCTCGATGGGCACAGATTCGAGCCTTACGAGGTTACTGTTGGTACCGGAGGGTCGATTAAGGGGCTTGAAGAAGGTTTGACCTATATGCAGCCCGGAACAAGATCTCGCCTGGTGATCAACTCTGAACTGGCTTACGGTCAGCAAGGTTCAGGGTATGCTATCGGAGCTTTTCAAACAGTATTAATGGAGGTGGAAATTTACAAGGTTATTCCTTTTGAGATTTCTGCCAACGAAGAAGAATAATCCTTTGCTCTTTGTTTGCTATGAACAGAGCACAATTATTTAAAAAATTACTGCCCGGTTTTATTCCTCTGTTTGTTTTCATCGCTGCTGATGAAATATGGGGGACTAAAATCGGGCTTTTTATTGCTATCGCGGTAGGTGTGGCCGAAATGGCCTGGATTGCCGTTAAAGAAAAGCGATTCGAAAAGTTTGTGCTTTTCGATACGTTGTTACTGGTGGTTCTTGGTGGCGTTTCCATACTGCTCGACAACGATATTTTCTTCAAGCTGAAACCCGGACTGATCGAATTGATTCTGGTGGCAGTTCTTGCCATTTCAGCATTCTCAACTGTAAATATAGTAGGAATGATGGGGCAGCGCTACATGAAAGATGTGGAGTTTAACACTGCCCAAATGCAGCAGATGCGACGAAGTATGAAGAGCCTGTTCTTCATCTTTTTGGTGCATACTTTTTTGGTGTTTTATTCGGCCTTTTTTATGAGCAAAGAAGCCTGGGTATTTATCAGTGGCGGATTATTCTACATCATTTTTGGCGTTTATTTTTTGTTCGAAATGCTTCGTCAGAAAAAGAAACAAAAGGCGCTTACCAACGAAGAGTGGGTGCCGCTGGTTGATGAACATGGAAAAGTTACCGGTCAGGCGCCACGCAGCCAGGTGCACAACGGAAGCAAGCTGTTACATCCGGTGGTACATTTGCATGTGTTGAATAATAAAGGAGCTATCCTTATTCAAAAACGCCCTGCTGATAAACTCATTCAACCCGGGAAATGGGATACGGCTGTCGGCGGTCATATCTCGGCTGGAGAGACTTTGGAGCAGGCACTTAAAAAAGAAGTTTTTGAGGAAATCGGTTTAAAAGAGTTTTCGGCAAAACTGCAGAAAGTATATAAATGGGAATCGGAGGTGGAAGCCGAATTGATTTACCTGTTTACTACCTACGATTATAAAGGTTTCGGCATCCAGTCAGATGAAGTGGAGGAACTCCGCTTCTGGACAAAAAAACAGGTGGAGAAGAACCTTGGTAAGGCTATTTTTACTCCAAATTTCGAGGTGGAATTTAAAATGCTTCAGGAGCTCAATTTGATCTAAAAAACTATTACCCCAACAAAAAGATTACCGGTTGTTTGTGCAAATCGGGTGTGCCGGCTTTTTTCCAATCCTGAACGGTTTTGGTATGGATAAATTCATCCTCCCCGGTAATATTGGCAGCTATACAAAACAAGGTAGATGGCGAGCAGGCTTTTAAAACGTCGCTTACCAGTTGGTTGTTTCGGTATGGTGTTTCGATAAAAATTTGTGTTTGTCGGCTGTTTCTGATTGTTTTTTCCAAAGCCTGTAATTCTTTTATCCGCTCCTGGGGTTTTACCGGCAAATACCCTTTAAAGGCAAAATTCTGTCCGTTCATGCCTGAGGCCATTAGTGCCAACAGAATTGACGAAGGCCCAACGATCGGAACTACTTTTATGCCTTTTTTATGGGCTATTTTTACCACATCGGCACCGGGATCGGCAACACCGGGGCAACCGGCTTCAGAAAGTACAGCCACATCATGTCCTTCGTTAACGGGCATTAAAAAGCGTGGAATATCGGCGGCATTGGTGCGTTTGTTAATTTCGAAAAAAGTACACTCGTCAATGTTTATCTCACGGTTTACCTGTTTCATAAAACGACGCGCAGTACGTATATTTTCAACAATGAAATATTTCGTGTTGGTTAAAATCGGTTCTACCCGGGCAGGTAAAACTGTTTGCCAGTCGCCATCAGCCAAAACGTTCGGTACGAGATAAAGTGTTGCCATTCGTGAAAAGATTTTTGCAAAAGTAGTGATTATAGTTATTTCACAACTGCTTTTATTAATTTTGCCGCAAATGGAAAATCCTTCAATAAAAATAAAAGCAACTTTACTGGGAACGGGCACCTCGCAGGGAGTGCCGGTTGTGGCCTGCGACTGCGACGTTTGTACTTCAACAAACCAAAAGGACAAGCGGCTGCGATCCTCATTATTGCTAACTATAAACGATATAAATTTTGTGATTGATGCGGGGCCTGATTTCCGCCAGCAAATGTTACGCGAAAAGGTAAAAACACTTCGGGCGATTTTGCTCACACACGAGCATGTCGATCATATTTTTGGATTGGACGATATTCGTTCATACAACTGGGTGCAGAAAAACCATATGGAGATTTATGCCGAAGAACGGGTACAAAAAGCGATTAAACGCATTTTTAGTTATGTGTTTGCCTCGTTTAAATATCCGGGTATTCCGAAGATGGAATTGCAGAAAGTTGATGACGTGCCGTTCGCTATTGATGGTATTGAGTTTGTGTCAATTCGTTGCTGGCATCATAAATTGCCGGTTTATGGCTATAGGGTGGGTGATTTAACTTACATAACCGACACTAATTTTATCGAAGATAGCGAGTTGGCAAAAATGGAGGGAACAAAAATCCTGATCATAAATTGCCTGCGAAAAGAAAAGCATCTGTCGCATTTTAACCTGGCAGAAGTGCTGGAAATTGTTAACCGGATTAAACCGGAACAAACTTATCTTACGCACATTAGCCATGCTTTGGGTAAATACGACGATGTGATGAAAGAGCTGCCGGAGAATGTGTATCTGGCGTATGACGGATTAAAACTGGAGCTTTAAAGATACTTTGAGAGCCCGGCAAAATTGTCTATTTTATTAGTGAAATTCAAATCGGTATATTTTTTCAAACGATCATAAATAACGGTGTCGATTCCAAGTTCTTTTCCGGCCTGAATTTCTGATTTTATATCGTCGCCAACAATCAAAACTTCTTTTTTGGGAAACTGGTATTTCTCCAAAAGGCTTATAAAAATATCTTTTTTGGTGTCGTTTGATTGTTGCAGGTCGAGGATAACGATCTCTTTAAAATCGTTGCGAATGCCCAGGTTGTCGATTTTGCTGTTCTGCAATTTGCTAAAACCTGAAGTGACGAGGAATTTCGTTTGCGGAAGTTCTCTCACCAATTTATAATCCGGGAAATAGTGCATCGGATCATCGTAGGTAAGATTGATGTGCACATCCATACAATCGCTCAGCAATTGCTCGCTAAAGGAAAATGCACTGGCTACTTTCTGAAACGGGGTTCGTTGTATTTCCAGTCTCACGGCCTCAAAATCTCCTTTGTATTCGCCGCTTTTTTCAATAACAGCAAAAAGCTTTTCAAATAACTTTTCAGCTATTGAACTTACCGGATAAATAGTATTATCAAGATCTAATATCAATACCGACTTATTCATAATTCTTGTTTTTTGTTCGTAGCCAGGGGAGTGAAACTGCCGTTGCTGCAACAATATAAATGACTCCTGCCAGTAAAAATGCCTTATTTAAACTTACATTGTCAGTAATCCATCCTAGCAGTGGCCCGATGCCCGCAAAAGCCATTCGAATAATAAAATTCCTGACCGAAAGCATGGTTGCCCGCACTTCGCTATCGGTATACTGGTTAATATAGTTTTTGAAGATAGGAGTAGCTAAACCACGCACCAGGTAAAAGAGGAATAGGAACACAAATCCATAGTAAGAGATGGAGATACCTGCCATGAAATAACCGAACGATAGTAATAGAATGACAATTAAAACCGACCGGCGTTTTCCCAAAAACAGTTCAACTTTATAGGCAAAAACCGAAGAAATTCCTACACTTAAATTCAGGGCTGTCCAAAATATGCCAAATAACTCTTCGGGTAAACCTATTGCCACAAAAAAGGGTTGAACCAACCATGCAAAAGTGAGTGTGGCAGTTCCGGTAAGCGCCGAAAGCAATATGGCAACTCTAAGGTTTGTGTTCGAAACCAGTGTGTTTTTGATATTCTTAACTAATTTGCTGATGGAATGCATATGCTCAACCGAATGTACTTTGGGTTCGATTAGCGTTAATGCCGCAGGAATTGCGAGGGCTGCCACTCCAAACTGAAAATAGAAAGGAGTTCGCAAACTAAAATAAACCAGTAAGCCGCTAACCACACCTGCAATGGCTTCTGCAAAATTTCCGGCAGAAGTTATTCGTCCCTCCTCGCGCGTATATTTGTCAGCTTTGTTATCGGCTTTCAGGCTATCATAAAGTAAGGCCGAATCTGCCCCCGAAATAAACGATAGTCCTATGCCCAATACAATTTCAGCCGCAACAAAAGCCCAGAATTCATAGGAGAAACTGTAAATAAGAAACCCGAGGCTTCCTAAAATGCTCCCAAGAATAAGTGTTTTTTTACGTCCCCAAACATCGGCCATCCAACCCGAGGGGATTTCCATAACAACCACGGCAACCGAATAAATGGCTTTTAGCACAAATAATTCGTACGATCCCAGTCCGTTACTTTTATAAAAAAGCAACATTATGGGCATTACCATATTAAACCATTTCGAGATTTTTATCAGGTAAAGGCGCGGTATGTTTTTACTAAAATTTGTCATCAGGTCAGGCGCAAAAATAGTGTTTACTTTTTACTCCCGGATATTATGAGCGCGTTGTTGTAATTTTTCGGATTAAATACAAAATAGCTTTTAAATTGTTAGCAGATTTATATTTTTGCTTCCACAGACAGAATGATTTAGAAGTATTAACAGCACAAGAAATTGTGTAGGGGAGACGATGCAAAAAATACATCTTATGTGAAGATTGTAGATTTTCCCGAAAAAATTATGACATGAAACTTACAATACCAGAAGGCTATCAGTCGGTTTTAAATGTGCAACAAACCGAGCAGGCAATTAAATTAATTAAAGATTTTTTTCAGGAGAACCTCGCTGCAGAACTACGTTTGCGTAGGGTAACCGCGCCGTTGTTTGTAAAACAGGGAACAGGAATAAACGACGATTTGAATGGAATTGAGCGTCCGGTGTCGTTCCCCATGAAAGACCTGAATGAAGAACGTGCAGAAATCGTTCAGTCGCTTGCCAAGTGGAAACGTATGGCACTGGCCGATCTGAAAATTGAAGAAGGTTTTGGGCTGTACACCGATATGAACGCCATCCGCCCGGATGAAGAACTGACAAACATTCACTCGTTATATGTCGATCAGTGGGACTGGGAGCGTGTTATCGCACGGGAGCAGCGTAACCTTGATTTCTTAAAATCGGCAGTGCATAAAATTTATTCGGCACTTGTTCGTACTGAGTTTTTATTGTGCGAAGCTTTTCCTGTAATTAAAGCAGAGTTACCCGAAGAGATTACTTTTATCCATACTGAGGAATTGGCGGCAAAATATCCGGATTTAACGCCTTTTGAACGCGAAACCAAAGAAGCCAAAAAACACGGCGCTATTTTCGTTATAGGTATTGGCGGCGAGATGCCAAACGGCGAGATTCACGATGGAAGAGCACCTGATTACGACGACTGGAATACCGAAACCGTAAATGGTTTTAAAGGATTAAACGGCGACATTATACTTTGGAATAATGTGCTGAACCGGGCTTTCGAAATTTCTTCGATGGGAATTCGCGTAGATAAAGCAGCACTGCTCGAGCAACTAAAAATACGTAATGCCGAAGAACGTAAAGAAATGCTGTGGCACCAAAAACTACTGAATGGCGAGCTGCCACTTACCATTGGAGGAGGTATAGGGCAATCGCGTTTATGCATGTACTTTTTGCGTAAGGCACACATTGGCGAAATTCAGTCGAGCATTTGGCCCGATGCCATGATAGAACAATGTAAAGCTGCGGGAATTGATCTGCTTTAACAGCATAAAATAACAGCGCCGGTTACTGAAAAATTATGTAATTTGAATAATTTCAGAGTTGGTATTTGTTATTTGCGTTTAGATTTATACTTTTGCAGCGCAAAATAAGGCTGCCCCGGTAGCTCAGTTGGATAGAGCAACTGCCTTCTAAGCAGTAGGTCATGGGTTCGAATCCCGTCCGGGGTACAAATTGTACAACTTAAAAGCACTAAAATCAATGGTTTTGGTGCTTTTTTGTTTTGGAGAAGTTCCTCAAAAGCTCAACTTTAGTCAATTTGGCGGGACTATTTGGTGACGGACAATTTGTAGATTATTTTGCGCTCAATATCAGTTTCTTATAAAAGTTAGATCACTTTATTATCGATAAAGTCCCTTTTTATTTCATTGTTATTTTCTGCCTCAAATAGTACTGATCTAATAGTAGTTCCAATTTGAGTCTTATGATTTGTGATTGTATTTTTTGTTTTAATAGCTTATGGAATTTATTTGCAGTATATAGATCTTAAACTAAATTTGTTGCAATTCCAAAAGGACAATTCTTGAATTTTTTCCAGAGATTTGTTGAAATAATTTTGCATCCAACGGAATAAGTAATGAAATCAAAATCCAATTATACTTTAAAAGATATCGCAGAAATGGCAGGAGTTTCGAGAGCGACAGTAGGCAGAGTTATTCATGGCCGCGGTGTTGTGTCTACGGAAACGTATAATAAAATTAAGTTGATTCTGGATAAAATTGAATATCAGCCCAATTTGGTTGCCCGGTCGCTACGAAAAGGAGAGTTGTTTAAAATTGCGGTACTGGTGCCTGACGGATCTCAGGATATGTATTGGAAAAGGGCTATTGAGGGGGTTGAAAAGACAATTGATGAACTTTCCTCGCTGGGCATCAATATCGATGTTTATTTGTTTAACCCTTTCAAAGAAGTAAGTTTTACATTTAATGCAAAGCAGGTTTTAAAAGAGGGGTGCGATGGAGTTTTGGTGGCTCCGGTATTTTACAACGAGGCTCTCGATTTTTTTAAAGAGTGTAAAGTGAAAAACATTCCTTATGCCACTTTTAATACCGACATTGGGGAAATCAATACGCTATGTCACGTAGGTCAGGATTTATTGAATAGTGGTGAGATTGCAGCCAGCTTGCTAAAAAGGCTGTTAAAAAAAGAGGATGAATACCTGATCGTTCATATCGATGAGGATATTTCCAATGCAAAACACATGCAGGAAAAGGAAAAAGGTATCCTGCGCTATTTAACAGCAAATAATGTAGAGCTGAATAATATTAAAATTATAAAAGTTGCAAATCGCAGATCTATCGAAAAGCAGTTGTTGGCATTCCTCGATAAATTTCCTAAAATAAAAGGGGTAATAGTAACCACATCAAAAGTACATTATGTGGCCGATGTAATTGAAGCATATAAGCTTGATTTGGTTCTTGTAGGCTATGATTTGGTAAAGGACAACTTAGATCATTTGCAAAAAGGCAACATTGAATTTCTTATTTTTCAGAATCCGGGATTGCAGGCAAGTAGCGCTATCAACCTGCTGGTTGATCACCTTGCATTTAACAAAAATGTTCCGAAACAAAAACTACTTCCGATAGAGATTGTAATCAAAGAAAATTACTCCTATTTTTTAGAATAAATATTTCTGTTTTTTCATTTATCAGGAAACTTATAGCTCCAATAGTTTCATTGCGATGAAACCTTTTAAGGAGTTTTAGAGCAATCATAAACTCAAACAATCAGTTCGTATTATTTTTTCAAGCGGCTCTATTCAGGTCGAATAAAAATATTACTTGCGGATGGATGGTCTTTTTGTGCTTAAGCTTTATGATCACGAGAACATTGTATTTTGTGATTGTTTAGGTAATTGATTCCTTAAATGACCCAAATATATTGTTTTACAATGTGTTTTATTACATATTTCAATTCCGAACATTTAAATAAAATTAAAATGATCACGTGAACAATATGAAAAAATTATATATGTTTGCAGGGTAATTTTTATAAGTACGTTAAAACCAGGGAGGAAATTTCATTGGCAAAAAAGACGATTTTAGTGACAGGAGGAACCGGATATATTGGTTCTCACACCGTAGTTGAATTAATAAACGAAGGTTTTGAAGTGGTAATAATTGATGATCTTTCAAATTCGGAAATGGAAGTAGTTTCACGAATTGAAAAAATTACAGGAGTTAAACCCCGGTTTTATCAATTTGATTTATGTGACAGAACGGAGTTGAAAGCTTTTTTTGAGGAGAACAATAATATTGATGGTATCATTCATTTTGCTGCTTTTAAGGCTGTGGGAGAATCTGTTCAGTTTCCGGTGAGCTATTACCGAAACAATTTGGTTTCCCTGATAAATGTGCTGGAAGAATTGAATCATTGTGCAGGCAAAAATCTGGTTTTCTCTTCGTCATGCACAGTTTATGGTCAGCCCGATGAGCTGCCGGTAACGGAAAATGCACCTTTAAAACCTGCAGAATCGCCATATGGAAATACCAAAAAGATCTGTGAAGAGATTCTTCATGATTGTTGTAAAGCCCGGCAGGAACTGAATGTTATTTCACTACGTTATTTTAATCCTGTTGGTGCACATGATACCGCTTTGATTGGTGAATTGCCAAAAGGTGTACCTAATAACCTGATTCCATTTATTACGCAGACCGGTGCTGGAATTCTTCCCGAATTAAAAGTTTTTGGAGATGATTACGATACCGAAGACGGAACGGCTGTCAGGGATTATATTCATGTGGTGGATTTGGCAAAAGCACATATCGCTGCTGTTAAACGACTTTTAAGCAATACTTCCGATACCAATTACGAACATTTTAATGTTGGAACCGGCAATGGATACAGTGTGCTGGATATTATCAAAACTTTTGAGAAAGTATGTGGTAAGCCGCTCAACTATAAAATCGTGAATCGCCGTCCGGGAGATATTGAAAAAATATATGCAGAAACAGATTTGGCCAACCAACAATTAAGATGGAAAGCAGAACGTAATCTGGAAGATATGCTGGCATCGGCCTGGAAATGGCAAGAATCTTTAAAAAAGCAAAGTGATGAACCGAAAATGTTGGCTTCGAAATAAAGTCAAGAAGCAACTGGCCGGGCATATAAAAGTGCTGTAGTAGTCAATTGTTGTTACAGAATTGAGCTAGTGCTAATCAACCAGATTATCAGTTGTATGTATTTGTCAGCAAAATATAATTTAAAGCATAACCGACATTAAAAAATAAAATATGAAAAAATCGATGCAAGTGAATCGAAGTAGTTATTTGTTGCCATTGGCAATTGTTAGTATACTGTTTTTTGTAATAGGCTTTGGAATAGGAATTAGTGGTTTCTTAACACCATTTTTACAAGATGCTTTCCATTTGTCAACCTCTCAATCCTATCTGGTTACAGTCGCCATTTTTTCTGCTTTTGTAATATTTGGAGCCCCAGCCGGAGCCATTATTAAAAAGGTAGGCTATAAAAACGGGATGGTAATTGCCTTTTTTATTATGGCATTGGGAATGTTTTTGTTTATACCTTCCTCAAAGCATTTAAGCTTTCCTTTATTTCTTTTGGCGTTGTTTATTGGAGGTATTGGTAATACCGTATTACAGGCTTCAGTAAATCCTTATGTAACTATAATTGGCCCAAAAGAAAGCGCGGCAATGCGAATGAGTTTGATGGGGATTATGAACAAATCAGCATGGTGGTTATCTTCATTATTTTTGGGAATCTTCCTTGACCTGAAAAATGTAAAACTGGAAGATGTTACACTACCTTTTTATATCGTAACCGGTATTTTACTGGCTTTAGGAGTTTTTATGATTTTTGCGCCACTGCCCGAAGTAAAAGCAGAAGGAGAAGAAGACGACAACTCAGGTGTATCTGCCGGAGATGTTTCATCTAAGTCAAGTATTTTTCAGTTTCCGCATCTATTGCTGGGAGTAGCCGCTTTATTTGTGTACGTAGGAGTTGAAACACTTCCTATGGTATCGATAATTGGATATGCCAAAGCCGTGTTTGGTGATACGGCCAGAAACCTTGATAGCTTCTCCGTTTATGTGCCATTAGGCTTAGTAATTGGTTACTTATTTGGCGTGTTTATGATACCCAAATATATGTCGCAGTCAACAGCACTAAAAGCTTTTAGTTTTATTGGTATTGGAGCAGCTTTGATACTTATATTGTTACCGGGTGAATTAGGGATTTATGCAATGGCATTAATTGGTTTTGCCAACTCGTTAATGTGGCCTGCCATTTGGCCATTGGCAATAGCTGATTTGGGCAAATTTACCAAAACCGGTGCTTCGTTGCTGGTGATGGGAATAGTTGGTGGAGCCGTACTTCCATTTATATTTGGATCTATCATCGATATGGTTAGAACATCGGAAATAACCACCGTAGCCAATTATAAAAGTGCCTTTTGGATTTATATCCCCTCATACCTTTATATTTTATTCTTTGCAGTAAAAGGATCTAAAATCAGAAAATAATAATCAAACCATATAGATATGAAAACAAACTTATATGAAATAGCTGAGCACTTTCAACTGGAAGGCGAGATTTTGAATATAGCTACTTTAGGAGAAGGTTTTATCAATGATACGTTTATCATAAAAACTAAAACGGATGCTTCTCCCAATTACCTGATGCAGCGAAAAAACAGGAAAATCTTTACAGATGTTCCTGCCATGATGGACAATATTGAAAGGATTACCTCACATCTGAAGAAAAAGATTAGCGCCCGGGGAGGTGATCCAATGCGTGAGGCACTAACTGTGATTAAAACAAAAGAAGGAGCTTTATATCATGTCGATCAGGAAGGTGAATACTGGGCGCTTTGTTTGTTTATACCGGGCAGTGTTACCTATGAGGCTGCCGATACTCCTGAGTTGGCTTATGCCGGCGGAAAGGGAATAGGTAAGTTCCAACGAATGACCTCCGATTTTACAGGAAAATTATCAGATATTTTACCAGGGTTTCATAATATACGCTTCCGTTTTAAACAGTGGGACGAGGTGTTGGCTAAAGATCCGGTTGATCGTAAAAAAGACATGGAAAAGGAGATTGCCTGGATCGAGGAAAGAAGAGAAGAAATGCTCGGATTCTGGGAAAAAGTTGAAACGGGGGTTATACCAACAAGAGTTACCCACAATGATACTAAAATCAATAATATTCTTTTCGACGATAAAGGAGATGTGCTTTGTGTGATTGATTTGGATACCGTATTAAGCAGTACTGCTTTAAACGATTTTGGAGACGCCATTCGGTCGTATACAAATACCGGGCTGGAAGATGATAAAGATCTTAATAAGGTTTCAATGGATATACAAATTTTTGAAGCATATACCCGGGGGTATCTATCAGAAACAAAATCATTTTTGACGCAAGTGGAGTTAGATTACCTGGCGTTTTCAGCGAAATACATTACATACGAACAGGTGTTGAGGTTTCTGATGGATTATATAGACGGCGATAATTACTACAAAATAAAGTATGCCGAACATAATCTTGTTCGCACACGTGCACAATACAGGTTATTACAGAGTATTGAAGAGCAATTTGATGAAATGAAAAAGATTGTCAAGGCAAATCAGTAATACAAAATCGACTAAAGATGAAACCAACATTATTAGTACTAGCTGCCGGAATGGGAAGCCGCTACGGAGGTTTGAAACAAATAGATCCGATAGGCCCTTCAGGAGAAACGATTATTGATTACTCGATAAATGATGCCATAGATGCCGGATTTGGCAAGATCGTTTTTGTTGTCAGAGAAAGTTTTGAAGAGGAATTCAAGGATCTTTTTAATAAAAAGCTGGAGGGGAAAATTGAAGCAGAATACGTAACGCAAGAGATAGAGAAGGTTCCTTCAGGGTGTGAATACACGCCGGAAAGATCAAAACCCTGGGGAACCGGACACGCTATTTTAATGGCTAAAGAAGCTATCAACGAACCTTTTGCGGTTATTAATGCCGACGATTATTACGGAAGAGAGGCCTTTTTTACCATGGCAGAATTTTTAATAAAGGAATGTTCCGAAAAAGTGTTTGGTATGGTAGGGTACAGACTGAAAAATACAATCTCCGAGCATGGCTCAGTTTCCAGGGGAGTTTGTAATACGGATAATAGTGATCATTTGCTTTCGGTTGTTGAACGAACGCAAGTTGAAAAAAAGGATGACGGAATTGCCTATCGCGATTACCATAAGTGGAATTTTATTGATAGCCAATCAATCGTTTCAATGAATTTTTGGGGCTTTACACCTGGTGTATTTAGTCATTTGGAAACTCAGTTCACTCAGTTTCTCAAGCAGTACGGACAGGAGTTAAAATCCGAGTTTTATATCCCTTTTGTAATAAGTGAAATTATCAGTGAAGGCGAAACGAATGTCAAAGTGTTGAAGTCTGAATCTCAGTGGTTTGGTGTAACATATAAGGAGGATAAAGAAAAGGCAATAAGTAGCATCAATACATTGGTACAACAAGGTGTTTACCCTGCAAAATTATGGAGTAATTAATAATCTTTTATCAAAAAACGAATAGATGACATTAATAAAATCAATTTCCGGAATCAGGGGAACAATTGGCGGAAAACCCGGAGAGGCATTAACACCAATGGATATCGTAAGTATTTCAAGCGCTTTTGGTGTTTGGTTAAAAAAAAGTGGTGGTAATAAAAAGGTAATAATAGGCCGCGATGCACGAATAAGCGGTGAAATGGTAAATCAGCTTGTTGTAGGTGCTTTGCTTTCTGTAGGAATAGACGTGGTTGATCTTGGTTTGGCAACCACACCTTCTGTTGAGATGGCCGTAACCGATTACAATGCCGGAGGAGGAATAATTATAACTGCGAGTCATAACCCTAAAAACTGGAATGCCTTAAAACTATTGAATAGCCGGGGTGAGTTCATATCCGACCAGGATGGTAAAGACTTGCTAAAAATGGTGGAGGAGCAAAAATATACCTTCAATGAAGTGGATGATTTAGGCACTTATTCAAAAGAAGATTATTTGGATAAGCACATCGAACATATCTTAAATCTTCCACTGGTTAATAAAAAACTTATTGAGCAGGCAGGTTTTTCTATCGCTGTAGATGCCGTAAACTCAGTGGGAGGAATTGCAATTCCAAGGCTGTTAAAGGCTTTGGGAGTGAGAGTTGTAAAAGAAATCAATTGTACGCCGGATGGAGAATTTGCACATAACCCGGAACCACTTCCTGAAAACATTAAAGAGATATGTTCTCAGATAAAAGATAGTGATTTTGATCTTGGAATAATAGTAGATCCCGATGTCGATCGTCTGGCCCTGGTTTGCGAAAATGGCGAACCATTTGGAGAAGAATATACACTGGTTGCTGTTGCTGATTACATTCTTGAAAATTCTAAAGGCCCGCTGGTCGCAAACTTGTCATCAACCATGGCATTAAAAGATATTGCGAAAAAGCATGGTGTTGAGTTTTTCGAATCTGCTGTAGGTGAAGTCAACGTTGTAAAAACGATGAAAGAGCAAAAAGCCGCAATTGGAGGCGAAGGCAACGGAGGAATTATTTATCCTGAACTTCATTACGGCAGAGATGCTTTGGTAGGAGTGGCACTGTTCCTTACGCATCTGGCAAGCTCAAAAAAGACAACATCGGAACTAAGAGCACAGTTTGCAGATTATAAGATGGTAAAACATAAACTGGAGTTGGATGATACAATTGATCTGGATGTCATTCTTGAAGGAGTTCGTAATAAATATGCAAAGTTTCCGAGTAACGATATCGATGGAATAAAAATCAATTTCCCGGCAGGGTGGGTTCACTTGCGTAAATCGAATACTGAGCCGATTATCAGGATTTATGGCGAAGCGGAAACTGAAGAAAAAGCTCAAAAGCTTTTATCTGATGTAAGCCATGTGGTTAAGTCAGAATAATAGAGACTGATAGAGTTTATGTTGTTCTTACCAGGACCTAAATATGATTTTCAAGGTTGAAACCCGAATTCAAAATTATGATTTAGGTCCGCATATAATTACCATTCGAGTGTAGGGGAAAGGTATAAAAGAATCGTCAATACAGTAAAACAGGTAAACAAATACTAAAATAAACGAATAAAATGGGTACAAATCGTAGAGCATTTTTGAAAAATATCGGACTCGGAGCAGGTGTTGTTGCCACTACACCGCTAATGGCCTCGGGTAGTGTTAGTGAAAAAGAACAGGTTAAATTTATCCGCAAATCTGCTGAGCATGTTCCGGCAATGAACTTTAACATGTGTGGATATGCTGCACCAAAACTGGATAAAGTACGAATTGGTTTTGTGGGTATCGGAGACAGAGGTATTGGAGCAGTAGACCGCATGGGTTTTATTGATGGTGTTGAAGTTACTGCCCTTTGCGATACACGCCAGGCGGCTATTGATGGCGCGCAGGCTTCACTGGCAAAATCCGGTTTGCCTAAAGCAAAAGAATTTACAGGAAGCGATACCGCGTTTAAAGCCCTTTGCGAAAGCGGACTGGTAGACCTGGTTTATATTGCAACCCCCTGGGAGTGGCACGTACCTGTTGCTTTGGCAGCCATGCGTGGCGGAAATCACGCAGCGGTAGAAGTTTCCACTGCAAAAACCATGGACGAGTGTTGGGAAATGGTTGAGGTTTCGGAACAAACCAAAAAACACTGTGTAATTCTTGAAAACTGTTGTTACGATTTCTTTGAACTGTTAACCTTAAACATGGCTCGCCAGGGAGTATTTGGTGATCTGGTACACGGTGAAGGTGCTTATATTCATGATTTAGATTACTGGCACTTTAATAAACCACAAGATGATAAACCGCGTGGCGACGGTGCTTACGATAAATTATGGCGTCTGCACGAAAACACGCGTAAAGCAAACGTTTACCCAACCCATGGTTTAGGTCCGATTTGCCAGGCAATGGATATTAACAGGGGCGACCGTTTGGATTACCTTACTGCGATGATATCGGATGACTTTACTTTAAAAAACCGTATTAAAGAATTAGCTCCCGACCGTCCGGATTTACAGCAATTTGTAGGTGTAGAGATGCGTGGAAATATGGATATGCAAATGATACGTACTGTGAAGGGGCGTACAATAATGATTCAGCATGATATTTCATCTCCGCGCCCATACTCACGCATTCACATGTTGAGCGGTACAAAATGTTTTGCTCAGAAATGGCCATTGCAACACATTGCATTTGGACACGAAGTTGCCGATGAGGCAAAAATGAAAGAGCTGCAGGAAAAATACACACCTGAAATTGTAAGTAGAATTGGTACCATGGCAAAACAAGTTGGAGGCCATGGAGGAATGGACTTCCTTATGGATTGGCGTTTAATCGACTGTTTACGAAACGGTTTGCCAATGGATATGGATGTTTATGATGCCGCTACATGGTCGTGTATTACGCCATTAAGTGAATGGTCGATCGCAAACGGATCGAAACCAATCGACGTTCCTGATTTTACCCGCGGTGCATGGAAAACAAACAAACCGGTTGAATTAACACTGAAAGGTGGAGGCACAACTAAAGTGAAAAACCTGAATAATGCCAATTCAGAAGGCCAGCTAAACGTAAAATAAGCAACCCGGAAAAAATACCGGAACGGACAGAGTATTCCGCCTAAGAATTATAATTTTGAGCCATTATTAATGGCCTGAAGATTAGAACTTGTGCCTTAATCTCAAATAAATTTAAAATTTGATGTAGGGGGTGCACAAGCGGAATACGTCTTATAAAAAGGAATCAATTGTAATTAATGTCCAATACGAATAAAAATATCGAACACCTGCTCTCGAAATCCGTTTTTGGTGGTTTGAGCGATGAGGAGAAATCGCAGCTCAACACATGGATTTCAGAATCGGAAGAGAATGCCCGGGAATACGAGGCTTATCAACAGTTATGGAAAAAATCGGAAGATTTGGTTGTTGGTGATGCTATTGACCTTGAAGCTTCGTTGCTAAAAACAAAAGAGCGAATTTCATTTTCAACCGGGAAGAAGCGGTGGTTGATAATTGCCCGTCAGGTAGCTGCAGTTTTGTTGATTTCCATCACAATCTCGTCGTTGTATACTTATTTTTCGTCGACCGGGAAAGAGCATGTGGTGTACCAGGATATATCAACTGCTTTTGGCACACAAACACAGCTTGAATTGGCTGATGGAACCAAAGTTTGGTTAAATTCGGGAAGCCGGCTACACTATCCAAACTCTTTCGACAATTTGGAAGAAAGGCGTATTGAATTGGTTGGTGAAGCCTTTTTCGAGGTGACAAAAAATGCAGCGAAACCATTTATTGTACAAACAACGGCACTCGATGTTAAAGTGCTGGGAACGGCGTTTAACGTTTCGGCCTACGAAAATGCACCGGAGTTTACCGTTGCACTTAAGGAAGGGAAAGTAAGTCTTCTTAAAGCAAATTCCGACGATGAGAACGCCCTGGTTTCGTTAACACCAAACGAAGTGGCTATTTACAATAACGAAAAGCATAATATCGTAATTCAAAAAGAAAAGAGTTTGAATAAGTACAACGCCTGGCGAGATGGTAAGATTGTATTTTTTGAGGATGGAATTGAAACGGTAGTACAAAAACTGGAAAATTGGTACAATGTGGATATTGAACTTGCTGACGACAATTTGAATGAGTTGATCTTTACAGCAACATTCATTAACGGATCGATCGATCAGGTGCTTAATTATCTAAGTATTTCATCGCCTATTGAATACTCCATAATTCCGGTCTCGAAAGATCAGGACGGTACTTATTCGAAAAGAAAAATTATATTAAAGGAGCGCAATAAATAGAAGTAGTTTTTAAGTTTTAAGGAAAAAACACAGGGAGGATTGGATCTCTTCCCTGTGTAACTTACCTGATTTGCCCTCAGGTAATAAATTTGATTGAATCTAATTCACGTCAAAAATAATAAAAAAAGAAGATCGGCAGGTGTATTCTGTCGGTACCATTTTATTTAAAGTGTATTAGATTATGAAACTGGTAATTTTTATAACAACATTACTAGCCCTCTCATTTATCTCGATAACGGCTAATTCGCAGGACTCGCGTATTAGCCTAAACTTGGTTGATGTAAGCATTAAAGAAGCTTTACAGGAAATTGAAAACCAAAATCAATATTATTTTCTATACAACAACAATTTAATGGATGTTGAACGAAAAGTTGATCTGAATATTCAAAACAAGAGCATAAATGAAGTTGTAAAACTTCTTTTCGAGGGGCAGAATGTGGATTTTACGATAAAAGACCGGCTCGTAATTCTGTTTCCTGTAGACTTGGATGAAATTGAAAACGATAAAATTATTGTTGAAGGAAAAGTAGTTGACAGATTGGGGCAACCACTTCCGGGAGTTACAGTCGTCGTTCGCGAAACCATATTGGGTACTGTAACAAATGCTGAAGGTAATTTTCGCCTTAGCATTTTTGAAAAGCCGGCAATTCTCGAATTCTCGTTTGTTGGTATGGAAAGCCAGGCTTTAGCCTATTCCGATCAGGACTTCCTAATCATTACCATGAACCAGTTAAGCCGCAATATTGATGAGGTAATTGTGGTGGCTTATGGTACGCAGTCGGCATCTTCGCTTACTGGTTCTGTTCAGGCATTAAACGAACAACAATTGGCAAATGTAACTAGTCCGCATTTGCTGAATCAATTGCAGGGTGAGGCCACAGGAGTTTTGGTTGCCAGCTCTTCTGGAACACCCGGCGAAAAACCCAGCTTGCGCATTCGCGGCGAAGGATCGATCAACTACACCAACGAACCACTGTGGGTGGTTGATGGTGTTATTTTTGGCACTGAGTCGCCCGATATTAACCCCAACGATATCGAGTCGGTTTCGGTACTAAAAGATGCTGCTGCTGCGGCCTTATACGGTTCGCGGGCATCAAACGGCATCATCATGGTACGTACTAAAACCGGGAAAATTAACACATCGAGTTTTAACCTGAAAACAAGTACAGGAATTACACAGGTTAACCACGGTAATTTAAGCCTGATGAACGGGCCTGAGTTGTACGATTACGTGATGTCGATGGATGGCGAGAAGTTACCGGGGCAGTTTCCTCCGGCCAATTCTGAAAGCGTGATAAATGGAGTTGACTGGCAGGATATCGCATTTCAAAACGGCATTGTTCACGATTATAATTTATCGTACAGTGGCGGAAATGAAAAGACAATGTTGTACACCAGTTTGGGCTACTTTAACGAAGAAGGAGCTGCACGCGGCCACCAATGGGAAAAGTTTTCGGGCCGCGTAAATCTCGATTATAAAGCTTCGGATAAATTAAAGTTAATCCTGAAAGTTGAGGGAATCTTCCAGAATAACTTCAACAACGAAAACGATTTGGTATTTGGCTCCTATGTTCTGCTTCCGTGGGATAATCCTTACTTCAGTGACGGTACAATAAAAGTTGGCCGAACAGAAGCCGACGGAGTGAAGTGGTATAGCCGAAATCAGGGGAATCCTTTATACGAAATGCAATACAACTATATTAAAAGCCGAAGCACCCAATACATGAACGATGTGGGAGTAGAATACAAATTGACCGACTGGCTGACTTTTGTTTCGAATAACAGGATTAAAACAAGAACATCGCGATTTGAACAGCTCTATGATTCGCGCACACCGGATGGACAAGCCGATTCCGGAATTCTGTATAACGCTTATGGATATGTGCGTGATTTGTCGACCAGTAATGTGCTGCGTTTTAACAAAGAAAATACCGATCATTCGGTATTTGGGATTGTGGCATACGAGTATACACAGTCGTACACCGACGGAATGAACGGCGAAGGGAAAGGAATTTACCCCTCGCTAGAGATTTTAAACGGAGCTTCGGAGTCAAAAACCATTGGAGGGAGTAAATCAAAATCGGCCTTTTTATCCATTTTGTCGAATGTGCAATACGTATTCCAAAACAAGTACATGATGCAACTTTCGTATCGCCGCGACGGATCATCGCGATTTGGATCGAACCAGCGATTCGGAGATTTTTATTCAGTAGGTACGTCGTGGGTTGTCACGAAAGAGGATTTTATGCAATCGGTGGGCTTTGTAGATAATCTAAAGCTCCGCCTGAGTTATGGCTCGGTAGGAAATGCCAACATCGCAGATTATGTGGCGCTGGGGCTTTACAACATGACTGTTCAATACAATGGCGAACCCGGAGGATTTCCGCGCAGGTTGCCCAATCCCGATCTTACCTGGGAGTCGAACAAAAATCTCAACTTCGGAATTGACACAAGATTGTTTGATCGGGTAAACTTGACCGTTGATGCCTATGATAAAAAGACTGACAACCTGCTGCAAGATGTTCCGCTGCCATTGGTAACCGGCTTTTACTGGTATACCGACAATGTGGGCTCAATTCAAAACCGCGGACTGGAATTCAGCCTGGAAACCGAAATTCTAAAGTCATCTCCATTTTTGTGGAATACCAGCCTGAATATGAGTTTTAATAAAAACAAGGTGCTGAAGTTAAACGATGGGAAAGACATTTCGAAGGGTACCAAAATTATTCGCGAAGGCTGGGACATCAACACCTGGTACATGCGAAAATGGGCAGGTGTTAATCCCGCAGATGGTAATCCGTTATGGGAAAAAGTAACTACAGCTGAAGACGGCACGAAAATCATTGAAAAAACTTCGAAATACAGCGAGGCAACGCTGCAAAATATGGATAGCTCGTCGCCCAGATTTTTTGGAGGTTTTATGAATACCTTCGTCTACAAACAGTTTAAGCTTGATGCCAACTTTAACTTTGTTTATGGCAATAAAATATATCATCTGTTGCGCGAGTCGCTTGATAACGACGGAGCTTATCCCACCTACAACGCAATGAAATTAAACGACGGTTGGAGCCGCTGGGAAAAACCCGGCGATATTGCCACGCATCCACGACCGGTATTGCTGGGCAACAAACTGTCGAACAAACCATCGTCGAGGTATTTGGAAGACGGTAGTTACCTGCGTTTGAACTACCTGAGTTTATCGTATACATTACCCGGCACTTTAGTTCATAAGCTTGGATTAAACCGTGCCGAGCTAAAACTTGCCGGCGAAAATCTGTGGACATTAACCAACTTTTCAGGAATGGATCCTGAAGTGGGAATTCAAGGATATGGCGGAACGCTGTATCCCGTAACGCGCAAGTATATATTTGGATTAGAAGTAAACTTTTAAATCAGCAAATGGAAATCACGATGATAAGGAGATTATTTTTATACCTGCTAATTTTATTCGGAGCCTTTGGCTGTAACTTAAATTACCAGCCTTACGATGGGATTCCTGAATCGGAACTGAAAGAAGATATTATTGGACTAAATGGTGCCACCATCGGGAATTATAACTATTTGAAAGATAGTTATTACCAGCGCAATTTTCACTTTTTTGGCGAATATGGCGGCGATAATGTTTCGCTAAGCGGAACAACCAGCGACGATTTGTTTTTTTGCTACAACTACCAGCATTTTCCGGCTATGTATACCACCACGAATTTCTGGGAAAAAGCTTACCAGTTAATTGTGGGATGTAATAAAGTGATTCTGTCCATCAACGACGACTCTTCTGTCGAATTAAAACAGTTGAAAGGCGAAAACCTGTATCTCAGGGCGCAAACGCTGTTTCACTTGGTAAACACTTTTGGAAGGCCTTATTACCAAAGTCCCGAAACAAATTTGGGCGTTCCGATAAAGTTAGATGACCAGGTTATAAATGTTCCGGACCGTGGAACCGTAAAAGAAGTTTATGACCAGATAATTGCCGATTTGTTGCAGGCCGAAACGCTGATGGGAAGCGAACGTTCGAACATTTATGCCTCGAAAGAAGTGGCGCAGGCTATGCTTTCACGTGTGTATCTGTACATGTCCGGCACTCCCGAAAATCCAAATGTAAACTATGCGTACAAAGCAAAAGAATATGCCAATAAGGTCATCGAATCCGACCGATACCGGCTTTTAGGAACAGAGGATTTCAAAACCTATTTCCGAAAATTACCCGAGCAAAATACCGAAACGATATTTGCTGTAAAACACAATGTTGATGTTGACGACCGAGGCTGGGAATCAATCGGTTCTATGTACAATCACATCGCCAGCCAGGGCTGGGGCGAAATGTATGCCTCCGAACCTTACCGCGATCTGCTTGACGAGAATGCCGAAGATGCACGCCACGCCTTTATCGAACCGCAATACGAAATTGATGGTGTTACATTAAAGGAGCGAAATGGCTACCCGATCTACTACATCAACAAGTTTTCGATGCAGGAAGAACGGCCCACTTTAAGTTCGCCGGTTTACCTGCGTTTAGCAGAAATTTATTTAAACCGCGCCGAGGCCAATGCCAAACTTGGCCTAAACGACGAGGCTATCGATGATGTAAATTTAATTCGTAAACGTGCCGGTTTAAGTGGCGATGCACTTTATTCTACCGCCGATTTAAAAGGCAGAGAAAGCGTGTTCGAAGTGGTGCTTGAAGAGCGCCGGTTAGAGCTGGCTTTCGAAGCGCAACGAAAATGGGATATTTTCCGAAATGGTTTGACTTTGGATCGTAACTACCCGGGAACCCACGAACAAGGCGATGCCTTGTTGTTTGTGCCCCCCGATCATCCGCGTGTTGTATTTTACATCCCCGAATCACAAATTCTAGTGCAGGAAAATTTAGTTCAAAATCCCTAGCACAAAATGTTTATTGTTAATAAAGTTTATATGCAAAATAAAACGATCATCGTAAAAACAATTTTCTTATTCGCCATAAGCGTTTTGATGCTGGCGTGTAGCACCCAGCCACCCAAAACAATTGATGCGAAAATCAGTTATCCGGCAGACGGAACTGTTTTTCCACCCGAATTTCCACCGCCAACATGTTTTTGGGAAACCACCGACAAAGCAAATTCTTCGTGGAAGGTAAGTGTACTGAATGCTGAAAATCAAATTCTACACGAATCAAAAGTTGGTGGAGAAATGCGCTGGTCGCCAACTTCGGAAGTTTGGGAGGCGCTTAAACAACAGGCAAAACAGCAATCCGTATCGCTTGTTTTAACGGCTATCGATGATCAGCAAAAAGCATTTCCGGTAGATACGGTTTCCTTTCAGTTTTCTGCCGATTCGGTTGGTGCACCCATTTTTTACCGCTCCGTTCCGCTGCCTTTTAAATTTGCCCGCGAGAATTTAACCGAGGTGCGCTGGCAATTGGGCAACATTGGTTCATCCGAAGCTCCGGCTACCGTTTTAAGCGATATTCCGGTTTGTGGAAACTGCCATTCTGTTTCGGCAGATGGAGGAACATTGGCAATGGATGTGGATGCCCGCGACGAAAAAGGAGCGTATGCTATTGTTGAGGTGGGTGAAGAAACCGTTATGTCGGAAAAGGAGATTATGAACTGGAGCAATTTTGTAAACGGTGAGTTTACTTATGGGCTGCTTTCGCAAATATCGCCCAACAGCCGGTATGTGGTTAGTACATTAAAAGACTCGGAGATTTTTGTCGACCGCAACGACCTGGAATATTCGCAGTTGTTTTTCCCGTTTAAAGGTATTTTAAGTGTGTATGATCGGGTGGAAGAAAAATATTTTGAGTTGGAAGGTGCCAACGATACCAATTACGTACACAGCAATCCAAATTGGGGGCCAAATGGCGAGTACATTTATTTTACGCGCTCGCGTGCTGCTCACCTCGAAGAGAGTGGTATTTTCAGAGGTTCGCAAGCCGTAGATTATAAAGCCTACAACAAGTTTTTGAATGCCTTTTTAGAACGCGAAAAACTTTTTAAGTTCGATATTTACCGCATTCCGTTTAACAATGGGAAAGGCGGAAAAGCCGAGCCGGTTCCGGGAGCTTCGAATGACGGCATGAGCAATTATTTCCCACGTTTTACTCCCGATGGCAAATACATGATCTTCTGTAAAGCCGAAAGTTTTATGTTGCTGATGCCCGACAGTAAATTGTATATTCAACCGGTTGAAGGGGGCGAAACACGTTTAATGAACTGTAATTCGGATAACATGAATTCGTGGCATTCTATAGCGCCAAACAGCCGCTGGATGGTGTTTTCATCGAAAAAATACGGGCCGTACACACAGTTGTTGCTCACGCATATTGATGAAGATGGTAATGATTCGCCACCTGTTTTACTCGAGTATTTTGCCTCGGGAAACCGGGCTGCCAATATTCCGGAATTTATAAATATGTCGCCCGAAGCAAAATTTGAAATTGTACCCAAATTTTTGGAAGACGATGCTTTTGCATTGCGTATGGGCGAAATTAAATCAAAAGAAAACCAGTACGAAGAAGCGCTGGAATATTTTAATAAAGCGCTTGAATTTAATCCAAATAATTCGGATGCACATCATGGCTTAGCACATGCGCTGATGATGCTGAAACAGCCGACCGATGCAATGCAGCATTTTAACAAGGCAGTAGAACTGAATCCCGGAAAAGCTGAATTCTTGCTGAGCCGCGGTAATGCCAATATGACTTTAAAAAATGAGGAAAAAGCTTTAGATGATTTTAACCGTGCAATTGCCATCGATGAGTTTAGTTTTATGGCCTACAGTAACCGCGGAATGTTATGGCGCCAAAAACGAAACCTGGAAAAAGCAATGGCCGATTTTAACCGGTCGATCGAGCTAAATCCCGAAAGTAACGTAACGTATATCAACCGTGGAGTTATTCATGCTATTACCAAAGAATACGACGAGGCACTGGCAGATTTTGACGCATCGATTCGATTAAATCCGTCCGACTTGTCGGCATATTTTGGTAAAGCAAAAGTGTACCAGGAGATACAGGAAAATAACAAGGCGCTGGAGGTGTATTCGCAAGCCGTTTCGCAAGCAGCGAATAATCCCGAAACTTATTTTAACCGGGCTATGTTTTTTGTACAAACCAACGATAAAACATCGGCAAGAAACGACCTGCAAATTGCAGCCGGAATGAATTACAAACCTGCCCTGAAAATGTTAAGGGAGATGCGCTGAAACAGGCTTGGTTAGTAATGTTTGAGTGTTTTGTTAAATAGAAAAACAGATGGTTTTAACCGATGATTTTAGGCTTTAATAGCTATATTTGGGCCGCAAGAAAACAGGAATGCCGGAAAGCGAAATCCAAAATAATAGTTTCGTATTAGCTGAGCTTGCCAGGGGGCAGGAAAGAGCGTTCGACTTTATTTTCAGAAAATACTACAAAGCACTTTGTGCCCAGGCAACGGTATATGTAAAAGATATTGATCAGGCTCAGGGTATTGTTCAGGAATCGTTTATAAAACTTTGGGGGAAACGCGAAGAGGCAGAATCGATAAAAAACCTGCCCAGCTACCTCACTTCTATGGTGCGTAACCAGTGTATCGACCACATGCGAAAGATGAATGTGCTGAATAGAACGCATCAGCAGGGAGCGGCAAACGATGAGGTTGAAAACACCACCGAAAACCTGGTTTTGGCGCACGAATTCGAGGAAAAACTGGTAATAGCCTTATCGAATTTACCCGAGCGCTGCCGGATTGCTTTTGAATACAGCCGTTTCGAAAATCTTACCTACCCAGAGATTGCCGAAAAAATGGGAATCTCGGTAAAAGCTGTTGAAGCGCTGATTAGCCGGGCGTTAAAGACATTACGCACCGAACTAAAAGATTATCTCCCTCTTCTAATGCTGCTTTTCAAAATATCACCATTTTAGTTTATTTCTTATTTCCGAAAAAATATCATGTGTCTCGCAGATGGCGCAGATGTGCACGGAAAAAGAGGTTGTCCCAAAGGTCCTCGATACGTCATCCTGAGCTTGGTTCAGGATCTTCAGCTTGTTAATAATCAGTTTTAACCGATTCTGAAATAAATTCAGAATGACGTTCTTAACTACTTTTTAGATAGCCTCAGAATCAGCGGTAATCAGCGGTATTCGCGTGAAACAACAAATCCTTGCAGATTTTAATACCTTAAAGTAGGGTACAGGCGTTTCACTTTCGTCAATAAACAAATGGCAGACGAACTGCATCATTCAGTTAATTAATAGTGATATTGTTTTGAAAAAGAGTAGAATAAATAGTACAACCGTTAACCTAAGGTTTATTCATTTATTTAAGCATTTAACGCTTGAGGAGCTGGCCAACCTGAGTAAGCATTTACAGTTGGTTGAGCTGAATGTTGGTGAAGCGCTTTATCGCCCCGGACAAAAATTAAAAGGGATTTATTTTATCGAGCGCGGCGTTTTAAAACAATACAAAATCGGTTCGAAAAATAAGGAGCAAATCTATCAGATACTTAGCTATAACGATATGGTGGGCTTCGACTCGGCGTTGAACCAAATACCGGCAACCGAGTTTACAACCTGCATGGAAAAGGCGCGGTTGATTTTTGTTCCTATTCAAATTGTAAACAAACTATTTGCCGAAAATGTACAGGTTCGAACGATGCTTTTACAACTAAGCTGTCGGGAGTTGGGAGCCGCGCAAAACACCATTATCAGTTTTTCGCAGAAATCGAACCGACAACGGGTTATTGATCTGTTACTCGATTTACGCGAACGCTTTAACCTGGATCAGGACAATATGATAAACGTTTCGATTAAACGGATGGAAATTGCCGGACATATTGGAGCTAACGAAGAAAATACCATACGAATATTATCAGACTTACGAAAAAGAAGACTTATACAAACCAAAGGCAGAAAAATAGGAATCCTGCAATTGAAAAGGTACGGAGAAGCTTATTCCTGATTTAGAATCATATACCTTGGTACCTCAACTTTCTAAGGTTGAGGTTTATAAAGTGCACAGTATACGTAATTTGTTTAATTACATATTGATGCCGTAATACATTATTTTAAAGAATAAAGTAATTGTTATTATTACAAATAAGACAATTATTCATCTTTCTTTCATTTTTATCAAATTTTGACATAGGGTGCTCCCAATTGAGGCTCGTCAGTTTATAAATAATTGGCGAGAACTTGTTCTTGAACCACGCCGAGAGAATACATAAGAATTAATAATTAGTTGAGAGAATTATTTATGTCAAATTAATCTACAAAAATCAAAGAAATGAAAAGAAGTAATTATGAAAAAATGCTGCATAACGGTGCTACCAAACTCTCCGTTTTTATGCTTGCATTGGCGGCAGTTTTCTTTACTGCGAGTTGCGACGACGAGGAAGTTGGTACCCTGCCAACTACTGTAACCGGTCAGGTTACCGAAATTGCTGACATTAATGCAGTGGTTAGCGGAAGTCTTACCGACAACGGGGGATCGGATATACTTGCATTGGGTATTTGCTGGACCGATGAAGATCGTGAACCAACAACAATGGACAACTTTGTTCCTGTTGGAAAATTCACCCAGAATGGAATATCGGAAGAATACTGGGATTATTCGATTACGCTGGATGGTTTAACAGCAAAATCGGACTACAAAGTGCGCGCCTACGCTGCCAACGAAGCCGGTACTTCGTATGGCGAAACGATTGCATTTACCACTAAAGCAGGTAAAACCTTCCATCCGCTTAATGCAGACATGCTAGAGACTTTTACACAGGAAATCTGGGAAGGTCCGAAAGAAAATCTTGTTGATGGTGATCCTTCAACATTTTGGCATTCAGCATGGTCTGATGAGGAAACTGCAATCGTAGAACCACTTCCTCACTATGTTCAGATCACTTTCCCTGAAGCCAAATATATTGGTGGTTTCCAGTTCTGGACCCGTTCGCCTTCTACACGTGGTATCGACCCGGCTCAGTTCGATGTTCAGATCAGCACAGATGGTACTAACTATACTACCGTTTGGACTTCAGAACGTTTTGATGCAAAAGTACGCCCTGACTATAACGAGTTGTCGCTGGACAAAAACTACTCTTCAAAATACTTCCGGATCAGGATTCTGGATACCCGTACTACCGGTCAGTCATTTACCACTATGGGCGAGTTAAAAGTATTCGATGATGGTTTGCTTGATTATTAAGGCAGAGTTAATTACGAATAATAGGTCATTCTAAAGTTACAGAATAAAGACAAAAATTATGAGATATATACAAAATTTCGGTTCTGATCGAAAAAACAATAAAAACACTTTCCTTTCGGGCATAAATAAGGCAATTGGCCTGGTTATGTTTATGCTCGTGTTTGCAATAGTTGCAAATGCACAATCAACCACAATTTCCGGTACCGTAACCGATAGCAAAACCAACGAATCGTTACCGGGTGTAAGTATTATTATTAAAGGTACCACCATGGGTATTACCAGCGATTTTGATGGAAATTATTCGCTTGAAGTGCCCGAAGCCAATGCAACTTTGGTGTTTTCGTTTGTAGGTTACGAAAAGCAGGAGATTGCAACAGAAGGTAAAACTACAATTAACGTTTCGTTGGTAAGTTCTACTACCGACCTCGACGAGGTAATGGTTGTTGCATACGGAACGACCAAAAAATCGAATTTAACAGGTTCGGCAGTGGCCATCGATGCCGATGAACTAAAAGATGTTTTTGCGCCTAACGTAGCCGCAATGTTACAAGGTAAAGTAGCAGGTATGCACACCAGCGCAAGCAGTGGTAAACCGGGTGCCGGAACAGAAATCACTATTCGTGGAAAAGGTTCGTTGTCGGGCACTACCAAGCCGCTTTGGGTTGTTGATGGTATTATTATGGGTAACGACGATCCGGGTTTTAGCCCCGATGATATTGAAAGTATCACTGTTTTGAAAGATGCATCTGCAACATCGTTATACGGTTCGTTGGCTGCAAACGGTGTTATTCTGTTGCAAACCAAAAGAGCTGAAAAAGGTATGTCGGTTGTTAATGTTAACGCATCATACGGTGCTACTACATTTAATACCGGAAACTTTTCGTTAATGAACTCTCAGGAGTTATATGATTACCAAAAAACATGGAATCCGAACGTTACTGAAGATGTATTGAATACGGATACCGACTGGATGAACATCGGTACACAAACCGGTCAGGCACAGGAATACAACGTAAACTACTCGGGCGGAAACGATGTTATTCTGGCTTACTTATCGGGTACTTACTACAACGAAACCGGTGCTTTAAAAGGCTACGAATACGAGCGTTTTTCAGGTATTGCCAATCTTGAAATTAATGCATCAAAACGACTTACTATTAAAGCAAATCTTTCGGGTAACTATACCAACACATTCAACCAGGAACACTCAACTTATAACATGTTTACCTACATGCCATGGGATGAGCCATATTTACCTGACGGGTCGGTTTTGGACCCGAGAGTTGACAGTGGCAAAAAATACCTGCTTGACAATGGTAAAGTTTGGTATGGTCGCGATGAAAACAACTATTTGTACGACCTTCAATACAATTACGGTAAATCGCGCGGTAACAATTTCCGTATCAACATTGGTGTTGATTACAAAATTAACGAGTGGCTTACTTTCTCGTCGATGAACAACGTTGCATTAGGTTACGGACAAAACGAGTCTTACACCGATCCACGCTCTATTAGTGGACAGGCCGACAGAGGAAGATTATATGAAGCTTACAGCTTTAGCAGAACACGTTTCACCAACCAAATGCTTCGTTTCAAAAAAACGTTCGACAAGCATAACCTGAATGCCTTTGTGGCCTGGGAATACAGCGATTATTATTCAGATGGAGCCAATGCAACAGGTAAAGGTGTTGCCGCAGGTTTAACAGTACTTAATGCAACTGCCGAGGCAGTAGGTGTTGGTGGTTCGAAATGGGAGAGTGCCAAACAAAGTATGTTGGTGAACTTGCAATATGCTTACGACAACAAATATCTGGCAACTGCATCTTTCAACCGTCAGGGATCAAGTAGTTTTGGTCCGAACAATCAATACGGTAATTTCTGGTCGGCAAGTTTAGGCTGGAACCTGCACCACGAAGATTTTATGAGCAACGTAAAATGGGTTGATGTACTGAAATGGTCGGTCAGTATGGGACAGGTTGGTAACGCTCCGGGCGGATTCCAATACCTTGGTTATTATGCATTTGTTGCTCAGTACAACGGAAACAGTGCAGCAACTCCTTACCAAAAAGGTAACCCTGATATTAGCTGGGAGAAAGTTACCAGCTACAACACAGCCATTAACACTCGTTTATTTAACCGCGTTGGTCTGAACCTCGATTTGTATTATAAGAACAGCGATAACCTGTTAACTTACGTGCCACTTCCGGCTTTGTCGGGTTACAATGGCATTTGGATGAACGTTGGTCGTGTTACCAACAAAGGGTACGAATTATCGGTTACTCCTGAGATCGTAAAAACATCGAAATTTAACTGGGACATGACCATCAACTTTGCCTATAACAAAAACAGGGTAGAGGAATTGTATGAAGATAAAGCCTATACATCAGGTAACGTTCGTATTGAGCAGGGTTACGACATGGATTCGTACTACCAGCGTATTTGGTACGGTGCAAACCCATCAACCGGTGAGCCACTTTGGGAGCAGGTTGTTGTAAACGAAGACGGAACTGAAACTGTTGAGTTGACATCGAACTATGCCGATGCAACTCTGCAGTATACCGGTTCAAAAGCTACACCAACATACACAGGTGGTGTATTGAACAGCTTTACTTACGATAACTTTACTTTAACTGCAAACATCAGTTTTGTTGAGGACATTTACAAATACAACGGCAACCGCGAATTATTCGACAGCGATGGTTCGTATGCATCGTTTAACAACATGAACCTTGCCGATGGTTGGAGCCGTTGGGAAAAACCAGGCGATATTGCTACCCATCCGGCACCATTTAACGGTGGAGTTAACGCGAACAAAAATTCATCGCGTTACCTGGAAGATGCCAGTTACATTCGTTTACGTAACGTAACACTGTCGTACCGTTTGCCTAAAGTTGCTACCGATGCTATTAAGGTTAAAAACGCTTCGGTTTATATCAGTGGCGACAACCTTGTAACCATTACTGACTGGTCGGGTATGGATCCGGAAACAGGAGCGCTTTACCCACTGTCGAAAAAGGTATTGGCAGGTATTAAAATCGACTTTTAAGCAAAAACAGTATTCATGCATAACAGTATAAAAATGAAAAAAATATATTCTTTTATAGCCATTCTTGTTGCGCTCTCTTTCGCAGCCTGCGATATTACACGAGATCCGTTTCAGGATTTATCAGATGAGATGGTGTTTGCCGACGAATTAGGAATTGAGGCGGCAGCACTTGGAACCTATGCCTTATTAAAGACTAATGAATTTATGCGTCCTTACCATTTTCATGGCGAATTTGGTGGCGATAATATTGCGCTTAGCGGATCAACTACCGATCATTTGTACTACATGTACAACTATCAGCATACACCAACAAACTATCATTTGAATAGCTTGTGGTCAACCTGTTACAAAGGTATTGTTAACGCCAATAAAGTTATTGATAAAGCGCAGCAGGGAACCGACCGTATGAACCACGTAATTGGCGAAATGTACTACCTGCGTGCCTTCTTTTACTTTAACCTGGTAAATATCTGGGGACGTCCTTACAATCAGGATCCTACAAATAATTTAGGTGTACCTATTGTTTTAGATGCAGAACCTGATGTGGATAACATGCCTCCACGTGCTACTGTTAAAGAGGTGTATGATCTGATCATCGAAGACCTGACAACAGCAGCCGAGCTGATGAGCAATTTTAAACGTGTTGACGCTGAGTACAATATTTATGCTTCGGAACAAGCTGCAAAAGCATTATTGTCGAGAGTGTATTTGTACATGGAAGACAATGCAAAAGCAGCAAGTTTTGCTACCGAAGTTATTGAATCGAACAATTTTGCTTTGTTAGAGGGATCGGATTACGAGACTTTCCCAACGATGGTTCCTGAAGATAATTCGGAAGTTATTTTTGCTTGCCGTGCATTAAAAGACGAAGACGACTACGGTTGGTATGCATTCGGTGGAATGTACGCAACAATTGATGGTGTTGGCTGGGGTGAAATGTACGCATCAGAACCTTACAGAGACTTGCTGGATGAAAATCCGAGCGACAGAAGACACAAATTTATCGATCCGCAGTACATCGATGGCGACACTTACGAGATTACTTATTCGTACGACAAGTCTTCTCCTGCAGGCTCAAGAATGTTTAAAATGTATGATGTTACACTTAATGGCGAAAGCTGGGAGTATGAGTACAATGGTACACAAACGGTAATGACCGAAGACGTTGATGGCGTAACAAAATACTTCATCACCGAAGGCGAATTTATTAGCGGAAAAACATACGTGCGTTTAGATAAGAAAATGCCGGTACGTCAGGGATACCCTAAGTTTTTTGTAATAAAATGTTCTAACCAGGAAGGTCAGCCACAACTGTTCTCTCCAATTATTTCGCGCTTAGCCGAAATGTACCTGAACCGTGCAGAGGCCCGTGCAAAAACAGGCGATACCGATGGAGCTCTGGAAGATCTGAACTTGATCAGGGAAAGAGCAAATATTCCTGCTTACGATGAAGTTCCTGAAGGCAGAACTATTCTGGATGTTGTTCTTGATGAACGTCGTTTAGAGTTGGCTTTTGAAGCTCACCGTCGTTACGATATTTTCAGAAATGGTTTAACATTGGATAGAAAATATCCGGGAACTCACGACAGGGGAGCAAACCCACTGTTAACAGTGCCTGCAAGCAGTCCCCGTGTAGTGGATTACATTCCTGAGCCACAGATTTTGGCACAACCGAATTTAATTCAAAATCCGTAATCAATTTTAATAGATAATAAATCAGGCTTTTGTGGTGTATATTTACATCAACGAAAGTCTGATTTTTTTTAACAGCAGACAGATGAAACAGATAAGACAGATGAGACAAAAATTTAGACTGAACTTGTTTTTCATATTGTTGGTTTTTCCACTTTCGGTTATTTCGTGTCAAAAAGACGAAGTAACAGAAGAGGTAATTCCGACTATGTCCTACCAAATTCCGTGCGAAGGAAACAGTTGGTTTGTTACCAATGTTGGTGGAGCCCAGCTAAAGACTGACGACTTTAAAAATTTCAACTGGAGTTCAAAATCTTCAGTTCTGCGAACCTGGTTTCGGGTAGAGTCGGCAGGCAGCATTCATATTGGTGTAAAGGGAAAAGTAAGCAGCGGTAGTTCAACGTTAAAAGCTACTTTTTTAAACGAAACTTCTGAACTTGTTTTTGATAACACCTCAAACCAGTTAGAGTTTGTAGGATCGTTCACCGTGTCGGAGCCGGGCTATTATTACCTCGATTTACAGGGAGAAGATAAAACTGCCGATCAATTTGCAATACTTGAATCGGTTTCGCTTGGCGGCGATGCGTGCAAGTCAGGAGTGCATTTTTCAAACGAAGATTATTTCTACTGGGGACGCCGCGGCCCGTCGGTGCATTTAGGTTATACCGTGCCAGCTGAAGCATCGGACGTTGTTTGGTTTTATAACGAAGTAACTGTTCCTGAAGGTAACGATGTGATCGGCTCATATTACATGGCAAATGGTTTTGGCCAGGGATACTTTGGAATGCAGGTAAATTCTATCTCTGAACGAAGAGTACTTTTTTCGGTGTGGAGCCCGTATTCAACAGATGACCCAAGTACAATTCCTGAAGATCAGCGTGTACAACTGATTGCCAAAGGCGCCAATACAACCACCAACGATTTTGGAAATGAAGGCTCGGGCGGACAAAGTTACATGCAGGTGAACTGGAAAGCAGGAACTACTTACAGCTTTTTACTGAAGGGGGTGCCAAGTGGCGAAAATACAACCGATTATTCAGCCTGGTTTTATGATACCGAACAAGAAGAATGGCTTTTCATAGCTACCTGGCGTCGTCCTAAAATAAGTACCTATTTGACCAGTTTGTACTCTTTCCTTGAGAATTTCGATACGAAAACAGGGCCGCTTCAACGTATGGCGAATTACAATAATCAATGGGTTTACGATACAAATGGTACGTGGCACGAAGTTACCAAAGCAAAGTTTACTGCCGATCCTACCGCACGCGATAAAGCACGCCTGGACTACGCCGGAGGATACATTAGCGGCGACAATGGTTTTTATCTAAAAAACTGTGGTTTTTTCAATGAAACCTCTGTGGTTGATACCTATCATGAGCGGCCGGTTTTGGGAGTGGCGCCGGATATCGACTTTAGCACGCTGCCTTTGGAATAATTCAATTTTGCGGGAGTTGGATTAAAAGTCAACAAAATGCAAATCGCCAAAAGACAAACTGTCTTTTGGCGATTTTTGTTTAAGTCTGACATAGAATATGTTTCCAGTCCAAATAATATCACAAACCTAACTCTACAAAATTATACCTCAAATACACAGAATTTTCAGTAACTAGATGTCTGTCTAATGTTTTGCACAATTCTGGTTTAAAAACCGCATTAATTAAACCGTCAGCTTTTCTTCTGGTTTGCTACATGCTCTTTTGTTTAATATGATTAAGCCTATCAATTAGTAATGCGTAAAGCCGGGCAAAGAGCCAATAAAAGAATTAAAAAACATACCATTCATAATCCTTAAACATAAATCCATTTATCAAAAATATTATTACTTTGGTATCCGAAGAAATCAATTATACAACCAATCAAAAAACCAACTAAAATGGAACTAGTTAAGTGTACGCATTGTAACGAAGACAATAAAACCAATGCCAAATACTGCCGTTATTGTGGATACGAACTGCCAAAAGTAGAACCCCAGGAAACCCTGGAACAGCCGCTTGCAAAACAGCCAAAGAGTTCGCCGAAAAAGAAGTTGCTGGTTGCGCTTGTTAGTGTGGTTGCTTTTGTGGTTGCCTTTTTTGTTGTTCAACAGCTGGTACAGCGCGTTTTTACTTTCGATAAGGTTTTAATGAAAACCGCCAGCGAATTAAACGAAGCCTGCCCCTTAATGGTGGATGCGGAAACCCGCCTCGATAATGCTGCGGCAATGCCCAATAATACTTTTCAATACAACTATTCGCTTATGACTTTGGTAAAAGACTCGATCGATATCAGCAGTTTTGAGGCGTACCTGATTCCGCAAATAACCAACAACATAAAAACCAACCCCGATATGGAATTATTCCGCGTAAACCAGGTAACCATGAACTACAAATATGTGGACAAAAACGGGGTGTTTGTAACCAAAATATCTGTTGGACCCGAGCAATATAACGAGTAATATAACGTTTATCATAAATATTAATTTGTGATAAAAAATATTACTTAAAAGTTAGCTATGAAACAAACACTCATTATTATTTCCATTCTTTTTTTAGGAGTAATTAACTTAAGAGCCCAATTTGTAGATCGTTATGGCGTCTTTGTTGGAACTAATTACACAACACAGAAATGGAGTTATCAAATTTTATCGCAATGGGAGGTCAATACAGACTACCGTTTTGGATTTGCTGCTTTTCTTTCGGCAGAAAAAGATTTAAATAAACTGTTTGTTCTCCGATCAGATATCGGATATGTGCAAAAAGGATTTCTAAATGATCAGGAGTTATATCTTGTAGATGGAGCTGATGCCGGAACAATTGACAGAGATGTAATTTTTCATAACCTGGCACTTGACTTCACTTGCAGATTAGCACCATTTGTAACTAATTTTTCTCCTTACGTTTTATTGGGAGCAAGAGGGGAATATTTGCTTGCCTATAAAGATTCATATTTTACAGAAGTGGAATCCGGATTGAGATTTCCTGTATTCGGGGATCGCATTGATTCATTTAATAAGTTTTGTTTAAATGGGGTGGCAGGAGCCGGTGTAGAACTGGGTAAGTCGATTTATTTCGAGATAGAATATAGTCACAACTTAACGCGCAAAACTGATGATATGTCCTTAGTAATAGAAGATATTTGTTGGACAGCAAAACTTGGGTATTATTTTAGAGCCAAATAAACATCAATTTGTCTGCTTATTAATCAGTTTCATGAAAAAAAAGTTAGATTAAATTCTGAGAATTCATTAAAGGCAGCTAAAATCCCAATGTGAATTTTATCTAAAATCATTCCAGATAAGCTTGCATTTATCAAAAATCAATTTATATTTGCGTTAAACAAATTCGGCAAGAATGAACATTGACAAAAGAAATACTACTTCTTCTAACGCAGCAATCTGTTGCGGAGCAATGTTTATGTCGTCTATGTTTATGTCTATGCGATAGCCTTCATTCGATGGTTATTCGTTGATTGAAGGCATTCCGTATAAGCGTTTATTACACAGACAAAATTTCAAAAAAATATTTTTATGTCGAATAATGTTATTCGATTTGGTGGAAGCCATATTGGCAACCAAATAGCATTACAAAATTTACAAGCCTGGTTAACGGGCAGCAACAGTCGTAATTATGTGGTAGTTTCGGCTATTCCCCAATTACTCGATCTTATTCAGTTTAATCTGCAACAGGTATTTCTTCAAGAATTGGATGAAGAGGGTTTACTAGACGAGATTTCAGGATTTTATATCGGTAGAGTTGATGAGCAACCGTCCGAAGCGTATTCAAAGTTAGCCAAGCAGTTGGTTGGATTACTAAAAGGAATCGGGCTTATCGGCGATTATTCGAGGGCTTTAAAAGATCAGGTATTGAGTTTTGCTGAAAAACTGTCGGTCGAGATTCTATCGTCGCTCTGGAACGAAGCAAGTATCATACATCCTGAAGAAATTGATTTGCAAGTGTCATCCGATTTCGGGAATGCAACTTTCCTTTCGGTCGATACAGATAAACTCAATAATTTGGATGAAGGTGTTTACCTGATTCCCGGAACTTTTGGAGTGGACGAGAACAATAAACTGGCGCGAACCGGTAAAACAGCAGCCGATTACACGGCAGCTTTTCTTACCAAAGAATTGGGTGTAGACACGTTAAAACTTTGGGGCCTCGATAACGTTTTTCAGCGGGCCAAACCTGCAATTATCGACAATCCCGAAATTATTAAGCGTCTTACGTATTCCGAGGCAAGTGAGCTGGCCTATTTCGAGCACTACTCGTTTCACCCGCGAACCGTGGAACCGCTGGAACATGCACATATCCCGATTCAGGTACTGAGCGCTGAAACAGATGATGGCAAAGTTCAAACCGTTATCAACACCGAAACTTACATTGAAGAGCAGATTGTAAAAAGCGTAGCCTGCACCGACGATATTTCGCTGCTGAAACTTGACGGGCCAGGCGTTGGTTTAAAACCGGGTATCCTGGCAAAAGTTACCAACCAGTTGAACGATGCCGGGTTAAACATTAAGTCGGTGATTACCTCGCAAACGTCTATCAATTTTATCTTAAGCAAAGAAAATGGTGCAAAAGCGCTAAAACTCGTGCACAAATTGGGCTTTTCGGCTGTTACTGATATCAAAGTGGTGAACGACGTGGCACTGATTGGTATTGTAGGCCACGGAATGCAACAGGCTTACGGCGTATCGGCAAAGATATTTGCTGCAGTGGCCAACAATAAAATTAATGTAATACTAAGCGGCTCCGGAGCATCCGACCTTGTAAGCTATTTGGTGGTGCAGGAATCCGACAAAGAAAAAAGTGTACGAGAAATTTATAACGCTTTTTTCTAACCCGATAGATCTTCTTTTGAAAGAGCATCAAGTACCCTTCAGGGATTTAGGGGTAACAACAAGTTTCTAACTCAAAAAATTATAACAAAATGACTACACAAAAATTAAATTTCGAAACACTGCAATTGCATGCAGGACAACAACCCGATTCAGCAACAAACTCGCGTGCTGTGCCAATTTACCAAACATCGTCGTACGTGTTTAACGATGCCGATCATGCGGCTAATTTGTTTGCCCTAAAAGAGTTTGGCAACATTTACACACGAATTATGAATCCAACTTCGGATGTGTTTGAGCAGCGTATTGCTGCGCTCGAAGGGGGAGTGGCAGCACTTTCGGTGGCTTCGGGACATGCCGCGCAGTTTATTGCGTTGAATAATATTCTGGATATTGGCGACAACATTGTTTCATCGCCTTATTTATACGGCGGAACATACAACCAGTTTAAGGTTACTTTTAAACGACTGGGAATTGAAGCCCGCTTAACAGATGATCTGGAAGCTGCATCGTTCGAGAAACTTATCGATGACAAAACAAAAGCTATTTATTTGGAGACCATTGGAAATCCGGGATTTGTAATTCCTGATTTTGATGCAATTGCTGCAGTGGCTAAAAAATACGATATCCCGTTTATTGTTGACAACACTTTTGCCGGCGGTGGTTACTTATTTCGTCCGATTGAACACGGTGCCGACATTGTTGTGGAATCGGCAACCAAATGGATTGGCGGTCACGGAACCAGCATTGGCGGTGTAATTGTTGACGCCGGAACCTACAACTGGGGTAACGGTAAATTCCCTGGTTTCACCGAGCCATCGGAAGGTTACCACGGGTTGAAGTACTGGGATGTGTTTAACTTCGACGGACCATTCGGAAATATCGCATTTATTATAAAAGCACGTGTTGAAGGATTGCGCGATTTTGGTTCGGCAATCAGTCCGTTTAACTCATTCCTGCTTTTACAGGGGCTGGAAACGCTGTCGCTAAGAATGGATCGCCATGTGGAAAACACGCTGGCAGTGGCCAAGTGGCTTGAAGCACATCCGAAAGTGGAGAGTGTAAATTACCCGGGACTGGAAAGCAGCCCGTCGTATGCCAACGCACAGAAATATTTACCAAAAGGTGCCGGCGGTGTACTGTCGTTTAATGTTAAAGGTGATAAAGAAACAGCCAACCAGGTGGTAAATAACCTGGAGCTGGTAAGTCACCTGGCTAACGTTGGCGACGCCAAAACCCTGATCATTCAGCCGGCAGCAACAACGCACCAGCAATTATCAGAAGAAGCGCAGGCAGCAGCAGGTGTAACACCAACACAATTGCGTGTTAGTGTTGGTTTGGAACACATCGACGATATTATTGCCGACTTTGAACAGGCATTGGCTAAAGTTTAATCTGATTATTCTTCAATATTCACCTGTTGATTTCAAGTCAGCAGGTGAATAAATATTTTCCAACATTCATAATGTTGGTTATTTTTGCGCGAACTGAAAAAAAAGGAGCGGCGAGGTTGAAAATCGAGTCCTCTTGTTACGAAAAAACGACTATAAAATGCCATTAAATATAAACGACAAATTACCGGCAATTGAAATACTTCGCGAGGAGAATATTTTTGTGATGGATTCATCGCGGGCATCGCACCAGGATATTCGACCACTAAAAATTGTGATCTTAAACCTGATGCCGCTGAAAATATCAACAGAAACGGATCTGCTTCGTTTGTTGTCCAATTCTCCTTTACAGATTGAGATCGACTTTCTGAAAATAAAAGGACATACGCCAAAGAACACGCCATCGGAGCACATGAGTGAGTTTTACGACACTTTTGATGAATTAAAAAACAAAAAGTACGATGGTATGATTATTACAGGGGCCCCGGTTGAACAGCTTGAATTTGAGGATGTAACGTATTGGGATGAAATGAAGGAGATCCTGGATTGGGCTGAGCATCATGTAACTTCGTCGTTATTTATTTGCTGGGCGGCACAGGCGGCTTTGTTTCATTATTACAAGGTACCCAAATATCCGCTCAATAATAAAATGTTTGGCGTTTTCGAGCATCAGTTGTCGGACAATACGCTGCCTATATTCAGAGGGTTTGATGATGTCTTTAATATCCCACACTCGCGTCATACCGAAATTCGCAAAGAGGATATCGAGAAAGTGGATGAGCTGAAGGTTATTTCCTATTCGGATGAAGCTGGTGTGTCAATTGTAAAAGCCAAAAACGGCCGACAGCTATTTATTACCGGACATTCTGAATATTCAAGAAACACACTGGATGGAGAATATAAGCGCGATATGGCCAAAAATTTACCCATTGAAATTCCTAAAAATTACTACCAGAATAACGATCCGTCGAAAACTCCGGTTATGCGCTGGAAATCAACGGCAAACCTGTTGTTCTCCAACTGGCTGAATTATTACGTTTACCAGGAAACACCCTACGATCTGGAGCAGATTAGTTGAGAACTGATCATAGTCGGGCTTTCTGATTCACTTTTTATCTTGTAACTTTGAAATAGAAAATTTAAAAAGGTGATAAAATGAAAAATATAGCAGTAGTATTGGCTGGAAATGGTGTTTATGATGGTGCAGAAATTCATGAAGCCACATTAACTTTATTGGCCATTGCACAGCAGGGTGCGGCTTATCAGTGTTTTGCTCCTGATGTGGATCAGGCGCATGTGGTAAATCATATTTCAGGAGAAGAAATGCCCGAAACCCGTAATGTAATGATAGAAGCCGCCAGAATTGCTCGCGGTAATATTAAAGCATTGTCGGAGTATAAAGCTGCCGATTACGATGCAATTATTTTTCCAGGCGGTTTTGGTGCTGCCAAGAACCTTTGCACATTTGCTTTTGATGGCCCCGATTGTAAGGTAAATCCTGATGTTGAAAAAGCCATTAAAACTACTGTTGAAGCAGAAAAACCTGTAGGAGCGCTGTGCATTTCGCCGGCAATTATTGCCAAAGTTTTAGGCGACGTAAAACTTACCATTGGTCAGGATAAAGGAACTGCCGAAGCGCTGGAATCGTTGGGGGCCACACACGTTGCCACTACACATGGCGAAATTGTGGTTGACGAAAAATACAAAGTAATTACAACGCCTTGTTATATGCTTGATGCTACTATCACGCAAATTGCAGACGGCGCTTCAAATGTGGTTGCTAAAATGCTGGAGATGATATAATTGAGAAGAGTTTAGCTAACAAAACTGGTTTATGAGTTCAATTCCCTATATCGATATTCACACACATCCGTTTCATAACGAGATTGAAACGATAACGGTACAAAATATATTTCCGGGCGATGGATTTGCGGCTTTTAACGGGCGTAATTTTTATTCGGTCGGACTGCATCCGTGGCATCTTGGCAGCAAACAGGAAAACAACGAAGCGATGCAGATGGTAGAGGAAGCACTTGAATTTGATCATGTAATTTTTGTGGGAGAAGCGGGTCTCGATAAAATTACCGGCGGCGATTTTATCGAGCAACTTAGGATTTTTGAAGCGCAAGCCGTTATTGCCGAAGAGTATCAATATCCGTTGATCATTCATTGTGTGAAAGCTTTGAATGAGGTAATTGCACTTCGTGAAAAACTAAATCCCGTTATGCCGTGGATCATGCATGGATACAACGGTAGTGTTGAAATTACAAAACAACTTCTGGATAAAGGGTTTTTGTTTTCGTTTGGTAAAAATCTTTTCCGGGAGGATTCAAAAGCCGTAAAATCATTTAAATATCTTCCGCTAAATAAAATTTTCTTCGAAACCGACGAACTGGATTTAAACGTAGATACTATTTACGAGCAGGCAGCAGCTTTAAAGGAAATGCCGGTTGAGCTACTAAAAGAGGCTGTTTGGAAGAATTTCAACCAGATAGAAAATTCGTTGATGCCCGGAAGAATTTAAACACAATTTTGTTTCTTTGCCGCACGAAAATTTAGTTTTAGAGAATAATGCACTGGTTAGAACGTACTGAGTTATTGTTAGGAGAAGAAAAACTGGCCAAACTTAAGAATGCAAATGTGCTGGTTGTTGGCTTAGGTGGAGTTGGCGCTTATGCGGCAGAACAATTATGCCGTGCGGGAATTGGGAAAATGACAATCGTTGATGGCGATGTAGTGGAAGAAAGTAACCGGAACCGCCAGTTGCCCGCGCTTATAAGTACCAAAGGGCAACCAAAAGCTGAAATTCTGGCCAAACGTTTTATGGATATAAATCCGGAGCTGGAATTGACAATTGTAAATGATTACATTCACGACCAGCAGACCATCGAACTCCTAAACAGTGCGCCTTTTGATTATGTTGTTGATGCCATTGATACACTTTCTCCAAAGGTATTCCTGGTTTATCATGCACTTCAATTAAAACTTCGAGTGATCAGTTCGATGGGGGCAGGCGGAAAAATGGATCCGTCGAAAATAGAAATCACCGACATTAAAAAATCGCACAATTGCAAACTGGCAAAAATGATGCGTAAACGTCTCGGTCGTCTTGGAGTTAAAAAAGGTGTAAAAGTGGTTTTCTCTTCCGAGGATATCGACGAAAAGGCCGTACGTATTGAGGAAGGCCGGAATAAAAAATCAACTGTAGGTACAATATCGTACATGCCACCGCTGTTTGGAGGCTTTATTGCCAGCGCAGTAATTCGCGATCTGATTGCGGAATAAACGTATGTTTAAGAAATATGTTAATTTTAGTTTGTTAGTTCGAATAAAGAATTACCTTTGGGCTGTTAATTTTTAGAAAAGTCTGGCAATTAGCATTTTGGTCTTTTTTTATTGATATTAATAAACCGGACAGTTTATCTCTCTTGTGTTTTTCCCGACGTTATTTCAATCGTTAATAAAGCTTATTTTATATTGTATTCAAGTAACACCAGGACGTGATGCATTTTGATTGGTTCTTCTGGTGATCAGTAAGATGGATATATTAACTTTAAATTATAGTATAAAATGAACATTTACATTGGAAATTTGCCCTTCAACATGGGTGAAGAAGATTTGAGAGAAATTTTTGAAGAGTATGGTGAAGTTGCTTCAGCTAAAATTATCATGGATAAATTTACTGGAAGAAGCAAAGGATTCGGTTTTATTGAAATGGAAGACGATTCTGAAGCTAACAAAGCTATCGAAGAATTGAACAACGCTGAGGTTGCAGGTCGTAACATTAAAGTTAACGAATCAAAACCTCGCGAAAATAACAACCGTGGCGGTGGCGGCGGTGGTTACAACCGTGGTGGCGGTGGTGGTTACGGACGTCGTGACCGTTACTAGGATCAGAAAAAAGTTTTTTGATAATATAGAAAAGGGGTTCATTAATTTGAATCCCTTTTTATTTTTATAAGACCAGAAATCAAAGTTTTTCTATTTTTGAGTTTCAATTCAACCCGATTTAAATTATGAACAATATCGTTTATCTGAACGGAGAATATAGTGCAGCCGACGATGCAAAGATTTCACCAAACGACAGGGGATTTCTTTTTGCCGATGGTGTTTACGAAGTAGCCAAATATTACAATGGTAAGGCTTTTCGTTTTCAGGATCATTTAGAGCGCCTGAACCGGAGTTTAAAGGAGATTGATATTGATTATAATACCGAAAAACTTGAGGCTGTTTTTATGGAGCTGATCAGTAAAAATGATAGGCTTGACAAACATGCCGGAATCTACCTGCAAATTTCGCGGGGCGCAGCCAAACGTTCGCATCATTTTCCTGATGAAATTGCACCAACCGTTTATGCTTATGCTTTTGATCTGCCTTCGGCCAACGAAAAACTCGAGAATGGGATAAAAGTAATTACCCGTGACGATATTCGCTGGCAACGCTGCGATATTAAATCGGTTTCGTTGCTGCCCAATACTATGCTTTATAACGAAGCGCACCAAAGCGGGGCAGGCGAGTGTATTCTTATTCGTGACGGAAAGGTTACCGAGGCCACACATTCCAGCGTACTCTGTGTAAAAAATGGCACCATAGTAACACGGCCCTTATCAAACCTGATTTTACCCGGCATAACCCGAAAAGTAATCATGGAATTGTGCACGGCCAATAATATTCCGGTTGAAGAACGCTTGTACTCGCAGGAAGAGCTTTACGAAATGGACGAAGTTTTTATCGCAGGTACGGGAAGCGAAATTTGCCCTGTTGTTCAAATCGAAGACAAATTGGTTGGCAATGGAAAACCTGGTGAAGTCACACGTTTGTTACAAAAACTTTTCTTCGAGTTGACTTAGATTAAATTTCCAGTTTTAATTGATTCAGATGAAATGCAATTTGTTGTTGGTCACTTTCGGTGATCAGGACATCCATTGCTTTAATATTTTCCAATACCTGCTTTTCATTTCGGGCACCGGCGAGGACACAGGTTATTCCGGGTTGTAGCAAAGTCCAGTTTAAAACCAGTTGCGCCAAAGTGGCTTGTTGGGCTTCAGCAATCGGTTTTATTTTATCCAGAAACTCGTTGATTCGCGACAAATTCGGCTCCTTAAAAAACGGGGTAGTTGGCCGATGATCGCCTTCGGCGAATTTAAAGCCGGCAGTAATTTTCCCGGTTAAAACACCTCTTTGTAATGGGCTATAGGCAATAATGGCCTTATCGTTGGCAATGCAGTACGGAACCACTTCATCTTCTATGCCGCGGTTAACCATACTATACGGAACCTGGTTCGATGAAAGTTTGAAATACTTTTCGGCTTTCTCCATTTCGTTCATCGAATAATTACTAACGCCACCGGCGCGAATTTTCCCCTGATCTTTCAGAATTTCCAGTGCTTCCATGGTTTCTTCAACCGGTGTGGAACTGTCGGGCCAGTGTTGCTGATAAAGATCTATATAATCGGTGCCAAGCCGCCGTAAACTGTCCTCACATTCTTTTATCACACTTTCTTTGCTACCCAAACGATACAGGCTTACCTCGTTTCCCTGGTTATCGAAAGTCTTTTCGTAATGTACATGCCCCGATTTCCGGTCCCACACCAAACCAAACTTTGTTAACAGTTCAACCTTGTTGCGTTTGCCTTTTATCGCTTTCCCTACAAACTCTTCGCTTTGCCCAAAACCGTAAACCGGTGCGGTATCAATGCTTGTCATGCCGTTTGCAATAGCTGCTTCAATGGCTTTAACCGACTCATTTTCTTCGGCTCCGCCCCAAAACCATCCGCCGATGGCCCAGGCGCCAAAAGTAATTGGTGTAATTTTTACGTCTGATGCGGGTAACTGTACTTTATCCATGGTTTTAACTTTTCAGGTAACAATACTCCGGTAAGTTAGGGACAAAAATTAACTTATCGAACTCCAGTCAAAGCTTGTATCCTTTGATGATAACAGATTTTTAAGAAGCAATTGATTTTGCTCTTTCTGTAAAAACGGATCGTCATCCAAAATATCGTTGGCAATGTTTCGGGCTTTTTGAAGGATCTCGCCATCTTTCCCGAGGTTCGCAATTTTCAGGTCGAAACCCATACCGCTTTGTTGTGTGCCTTCCAAATCACCGGGGCCACGAAGTTTCATATCTACTTCTGCAATTTCAAAACCATCGTTAGTGCGTACCATCGTATCCAGCCGTTTGCGGCTTTCGGTACTGATTTTATACGACGACATCAGAATACAATACGATTGTTCGGCGCCACGTCCCACACGGCCACGCAACTGGTGTAACTGCGACAAGCCAAAACGTTCGGCGCTTTCAATTACCATAACCGCTGCATTTGGCACATCGACACCCACCTCAATTACGGTTGTGGCAACCATAATTTGCGTTTCGCCACGTTTAAAAGCCTGCATGGCATTTTCTTTAATGTTCGGTTTCATTTTTCCGTGTACCATGCTGATCTTGTAATCAGGAAAGGTCTCCGAAATATGACGATAACCTTCCTCCAGGTTTTTCAGGTCCATTTTTTCCGACTCCGAAATGAGCGGAAAAACGATATAAACCTGTGTGCCTTTATCGATTTGTTGCTTCAAAAAACGGTTTAACTGCGCTCTTCTGTTTTCGAAAAAGTGCATGGTCTGTATCGGTTTTCGTCCCGGAGGCAATTCATCGATAATCGACACTTCCAGATCGCCATAAACTGTCATAGCCAAAGTACGTGGAATGGGGGTAGCGGTCATTACTAAAATATGAGGTGGAATCAGGTCGTTCTTCTTCCAGAGTTTTGCCCGTTGTGCCACGCCAAAACGATGTTGCTCGTCGACGATAACCAATCCCAGTCGTTTGAAACTTACCGTATCTTCAATCAATGCATGCGTACCTATAATTAGCTGCATTTGTCCCGATTGCAGTGCAGCATGCAATTCGCGGCGCTGCTTAGCTTTTGTCGATCCGGTAAGTAGCCCAACGTTTATACTCATCCCGTCCAGCATTCGGGAAATCGATTGGTAGTGTTGCTGGGCTAGAATCTCGGTTGGTGCCATTAAACAACTCTGGAATTCGTTGTCCATAGCCAATAGCATGGTCATTAACGCCACCAGCGTTTTTCCACTTCCCACATCGCCCTGGAGCAAACGGTTCATTTGTGAGGTGCCGTTAACATCGCGCCGAATTTCCTTGATCACCTTTTTTTGTGCATTGGTTAGATCAAACGGCAAAAACTTTTCGTAAAACGTATTGAAATTATAGCCAACCTTTTCGAAGTGAAATCCCTTGAATTTTTGATTACGATTGTGTTTTAATGCCAATATTTTCAGCTGAATAAAAAAGAGCTCCTCAAACTTTAAGCGGAAGGTGGCATTTTTAAGTTCAATTGGTTTTTCCGGTTTATGTATGGCAGAAAGTGCCTGCTCAAGTGGCATTAATTTTAGTTCGCGGGTGAGGTATTCAGGCAGCGTTTCATTGATTTTTCCTTTTGCCAATCCCAGCAAAGTGAGCTGAAATTTGTTAATGGTTTTCGAGGTGAGAAACTGCTTTTTCATTTTCTCGGTGGTGTTATAATGCCCCTGAAAAAGCCCGATTGGTTTGAGCTGCATTTCTTGTTCGGTTTCCATTTCGGGGTGCACCACACTAATGCGGCCGCTAAACAGAGTCGGTTTGCCAAAAACAATGTAGGTTTTGTTAATCAGGAGTTGCTCCTTTTGCCACTTTATACCCCTAAACCACACCAATTCCATAGTGCCGGTGCTATCTGAAAAACGTGCAACAAGCCGCTGTTTACTTCCGGTGCCAACAGTTTCCATCGAGCGCAAAACACCTTTCACCTGTATGTATGCCATCTCGGTGTTAATGTCGGATATATAATAAAATTTTGTGCGGTCGATGTATTTGTACGGATAATAATAAATCAAATCTCCGAAGGTTTTTATTTTCAGCTCTTTGAATAAAATCTCCGCACGTTTTGGCCCCACGCCGGGTAAAAATTTTATTTCCTGATCGAGAAATTCTGGCATGGAGCAAATATACATATTCACACAAAGTGCGGCAACAGGGAATAAGGTCGAAATATTCAAAAATAATTAACTGTTGGGTACAGTTTTTGTTATCAGTCGAAAAGTTATACCAATTCTGTTTAAGTGTGAGCCTTAAGTGAAACATTGGAATTATCCCGAAATTTCGGGAGTTAATGCCGATTGAAAGGAGAAATTCTCTGAAATAGAGCTCATTTTGATTTCACATCGGTATTACTTATGATAATAAATCTTAAAAAATGCTATTTCCAGTCCCAGAACGGTTGGAAAATCATATTTTTATAATCGATTCGTTCGTTACATGTAATGCGACAAAAAAAATACTACAAATACATAAAACAAAGCTATGCCGGAAAAAATTATTCATCTTGAGAACATTGTAAAAACATATAAAGTTGGAACGCAGGAAGTTCGCGCCCTACGTTCGGTTTCTATTGATATTTATAAAGGCGAATATGTGGCCATTATGGGCGCCTCGGGTTCGGGAAAATCAACCTTAATGAACATTATTGGCTGTTTGGACACTCCAACCAGCGGAACTTACGTGTTGAACGGAAAGGATGTGAGTAGCCTGTCGGACGATCGTTTAGCAGAAATCAGAAACTCGGAGATCGGATTTGTTTTCCAGGTATTTAACCTTTTGCCACGTAATTCGGCCCTTGAAAATGTGATGTTGCCACTGGTTTACGCCGGGAAACGCAAGGCTGAACGCAAGCAAATGGCCGAAGCAACTTTGGTTGATGTTGGTTTGCAAGACCGTATGGAACACAAACCCAACGAATTGTCGGGTGGACAGCGCCAGCGTGTGGCAATTGCCCGTGCTTTGGTAAATAAGCCCGCTTTGCTGCTGGCCGATGAGCCAACCGGTAACCTCGATTCAAAAATATCAGAAGAAATTATGAAACTTTTTGCAGAAATTCACCGAAAAGGAAACACCTTGGTTATGGTAACCCACGAAGAAGATATTGCCGAACACGCACATCGTATTATAAGATTAAAAGACGGAGAAGTGGAATCGGATATTATTAATGAGAATCCGATTTATTAACTTTGTAAAGTCGTTTACGATATTATATCCCGAATGGTAAACATCTCGGGATTTTTTATGTTCTTCACTTACAAAAGAATTAACATGTCAGGAGATTTTAAAATATATACAAAAACCGGCGACGACGGTACAACCGGACTTGTTGGTGGCAGTCGTGTTAAAAAATACGATCTGCGTTTGGAGAGTTACGGAACGGTTGATGAATTAAATGCCAGTATTGGTGTTATCCGATCGTTTGAGATTGATCCGGAGGTAAAGGATTTACTGCTAAAAATTCAGAATAAACTTTTCAACATTGGTTCGCGATTGGCTTCGGATGAAAAAGGGCAGGAGTTTACCGCGCAACTTATTGTTAAAAATGAAGATATTGAAGTTCTGGAGAAGGCAATTGACACGTATCATGAAACGCTTCCTGAACTGCGCAATTTTATTCTTCCGGGAGGGGAACTATCAGCAGCTCAGTGTCATATGGCACGTACCATTTGCCGGAGGGCAGAGCGCCGAATTGTTGAATTCTCAGAACAAACTCCTGTTCAGCCCGAATTGATCAAGTATATTAACCGGCTTTCGGATTATCTGTTTGTTCTGGCCCGAAAACTCGCTCATGATAAAGGGATCGACGAAACAACCTGGCAGTATTGATATTTTTTTTTCAGGAAAGTTTTTTCATATCTATTTTTTGTTATATTCGCGCCAAAGTAAAAAATCGAGTTTAACCACATAAAAAACTGTAGACACATGTATTGGACTCTGGAATTAGCATCGAAGTTAGAAGATGCACCTTGGCCGGCAACAAAAGACGAATTAATTGATTACGCAATACGTTCGGGCGCTCCACTTGAAGTAATAGAAAACTTGCAGGAGATTGAGGACGAAGGTGAGATGTACGAAAGTATTGAGGATATTTGGCCGGATTATCCAAGTAAGGATGATTTCTTTTTTAACGAAGATGAATACTAACAATAAAATGATAGTATATAAAGCATCCGTCTGAAGACGGATGCTTTTTTTATTCTTTTAAAGGCTTAAGGTTTTCCAGCCTTCTTTTAAATAATTGGATAGGGGTACTCCCATTCCTTTTACATCAACTCCGAGTTCGGCCAGTTTTTCATCGACCTCGTACATTTTTGCGCAGTATAAACACGCTTCGGTTTTTATACCTGCTTCCTGCATCTTTTTTATGTATTCCTGTATCATTTCGTTTTCGGCGGTTAATTTTGCCGATGGTCCCCAAATAATCAGAACTACCTCGTCGAACCAACCTTGCGTTTTGGCATTGTAGGTATACATAAATGCCATTTTTTCTGCCACTTCCGGATCACCGCTGGTCCACAGCACCGCTAATTTGTTTTTATTCTCCTCCATCGGTTTGTTATTAGTTGCCATTGCTACACTGCAAAGCAGGGTTAAAAGTACAAGTACAAAATTACGTTTCATATTATCAGGTTTTAATGTGTTTTGCCAATTCTTTTATCGGTATTAAATCAAACTCCGAGTAGTCGGAGAATTGGTTCTTAGCAATAAATTCTTTGTTCAATAAATAGAGTTTGCTGTTGAATTTATCTTGGGGAAAGGTGTTTTCTTCCGAGAATTCTTCCATATCAAATTCAGTAAAATTTAGTTCGCAGGCCGATAATTCCCATCCATTATCCTCATTCATATATAACAAGGGTAGCCCGTGTGTTCTGCAGATGATTGGCCGCTCGGCATAGATTTCGCATTTGTGATTATTCAGAAAAATACAACTTGATTCATCCTTATTGGTGTTAAAATCGGGTTTGTCACCGCGTTCTCTTAACGCTTCAACAATGCTGTAAAATTCTACCGGAAAGATGCTGTAATCCATACAACACAGGTCGCAGCCTGCTTTACATTTCATATGTTTTTTGTGCTGCGTTTCCAGGTTATCCGATAATTCGTCAATGTTGTTTCGTAATGTTTTGTATGCTGTAAAATCCATATTCTTATATTGTTTATGCAATCGCAAAGGTAAACAATCAAACGAAAAGGGTAAAAAAGTGAAATATATCTATCATTATAAGAGAAGTATCCAATTTTAGCATACAAATCGTTCAATTAGTAGTATATTTGTAATCTTTTGTGCAGAATAGAACAGAATAGCTATATATAGAATGAAACGGGCATGTGATAGAATATCGACACACTGATAAATAACAATGCATGCACGTTACGTCTGTTACCAACTAAATGAACAATTATTAAACAGATGAAAAAATCAATTTTAAACCTAATTCTCATTATTTGTGCATTAACTGTATTTGCACAAAATGAAAATCTCGATTTTTTAGATCCATCGCTTCCTTTGGAGGAACGAGTTGATTTGCTGGTGTCGCAAATGACACTGCAGGAAAAAGTTGATCAACTGGAATACACCTCAAAAGCGGTTGACCGTTTGCAAGTGCCGGAATACAACTGGTGGAACGAATGTTTACACGGAGTGGCCAGGGCAGGTTACGCAACTGTTTTTCCGCAATCGATTAGTATTGCTGCCTCGTGGGATGCCGATTTGGTAAGCCGTGTTGCAGTTGCTATTTCAGATGAAGCGCGTGCAAAACATCATGAGTTTGTTCGTCGCGACAAAAGGGGTATTTACCAGGGACTTACGTTTTGGTCGCCAAACATCAACATTTTCCGCGATCCGCGTTGGGGCCGGGGACACGAAACTTACGGAGAAGATCCATACCTTACCGGAATTCTGGGAACTCAATTTGTTAAAGGGCTTCAGGGCGATGATCCAAAATATTTGAAAGTTGTTGCTACGGCAAAACACTATGCCGTTCATTCGGGGCCCGAGCCATTACGTCACGAATTTAATGCGTTGGTAAGCGAACGCGATTTGCGCGAAACTTATTTGCCGGCATTCCGCATGTTAATAAAAGACGGAGGTGCTTATTCGGTAATGGGGGCGTATAACCAGTTTCGGGGTGTTCCTTGTTGTGCCAGCGATGAGCTGATTGGTATTCTGCGCAACGACTGGGGATTTGATGGTTACATCGTTTCTGACTGTTGGGCGATTTCCGATTTCTATACCTTTCAGGATTTCTCGGAAGATGCTGCCGAAGCAGCGGCGGTGGCTGTTAAAGCCGGTACCGATTTGAATTGTGGAACTTCATACCGTCATCTTACCGAAGCTGTTGAACGAGGTTTGATTACAGAGGATGAAATTGATGTTGCAGTAAAACGTTTGTTTACTGCCCGTTTTAAGTTAGGAATGTTTGATCCGAATGAAGATGTGGCTTACGCACAAATTCCATTTTCGGTAAATACATCGAAAGAAAATGATGAGCTGGCACTGGAAGCAGCACGCAAAAGTATTGTGTTGCTAAAAAACCAGGATAAAACATTACCGCTTTCAAAAGACATAAAAACACTTGCTGTTATTGGCCCAAATGCTGATAACTGGGAGTCGCTGGTTGGAAACTACAATGGTATTGCCAAAAATCCGGTAACCGTGTTAAAGGGATTACAAAATAAATTGCCGAACACCAAAATACTTTATGCCGAAGGAAGTCATTTGGCAAAAGGAGTTAGTAACCTTCATGCTATTCCTACTGTGTTTTTACAAACTGAAGATGGACAGGAAGGAGTTAAAGGAGAATACTTTAATAATGCTAAGTTAGAAGGAGAACCTGTCTTTTCCAGAATAGATGAAAATATTGATTTTTACTGGGAAGCTGATGCGCCAACACCAGAAATGAATGATGATGACTTTAGTGTACGCTGGACAGGTTACATTGTACCACCGGTGAGTGGTGAGTACCGGATTGGATGCTGGGGAATGCCACAACTTGATATTTGGGTTGAAGGAGAAAAGTTGCTCAGTCATAAATCCGAGCATCATGCTTTTCATCACGAAAAGGCTGTAAAAATGGAGGCAGGCAAAAAGTACAAATTCGTGTACGAATACGCCAACTATCATGGCGAAGGCGATGCAAAACTATTGTGGGCCATGCCAAACCAAAATATGAAAGAGGAAGCCGTAGAAGCAGCTCAAAAAGCCGATGCTGTTGTTTTGGTACTGGGTCTTTCGCAACGACTTGAAGGCGAAGAAATGGAATTGGAAGTAGATGGTTTTGAAGGCGGAGACCGCACACATTTAAAACTTCCGGCAACACAACGCGAGTTGATGAAAGCTGTTCAGGCAACGGGTAAACCGGTAATTCTTGTTTTACTAAACGGAAGCGCACTCGCTGTAAACTGGGCCGACGAAAACCTGGAAGCAATTATTACCGCAGGTTATCCGGGGCAGGAGGGCGGTAACGCTGTTGCCGATGTGTTAACAGGCGATTATAATCCGGCCGGACGTTTACCGGTTACTTATTACAAATCGGTTGATCAGTTGCCACCGTTCGAAGAATACGATATGGAGAACCGCACTTACAAGTACTTTAATGGCGAGCCACTATACCCATTTGGCTACGGATTGAGTTATACTTCTTTTACTTATTCGGATGTAAAACTGGCTAAAAAGGCCCAGATTGGCGATACTGTAGAAATAAGTGCCAAAGTGACCAATAGCGGAGATAAAGCAGGCGAAGAGGTTGTGCAGTTATATTTGAAAGATGTGGTCGCATCAACTCCACGTCCGAAATATCAGTTAGAGGGTTTTGAGCGGATTACTTTACAACCGGGTGAAACGAAGACAGTGAAGTTTGTACTTGAACCTCGTCAGTTTTCCATAATAGGAGCCGATGATAAACGGGTTGTTGAACCCGGAGAATTTTCACTATTTGTCGGAGGAAGTCAGCCTGAAGGGAAAGGAAAAAATGGCATTTCAAAAACAATTGAATTAAAAGGAAAGAATACTTTTATCGAATAGGATAAAAATTATCCAACATAGAGAAAAGGTCTGCTAATATCTGATTAGCAGACCTTTTTTTATGTTCTTCTATTGAAAAACGATTTTTAATAGAGAAATATGATTTGTATTAAAAGTATTGGTTTTGCTGGTTATTTATTTAAATAATGAACATATAGTTGAATTGAGAGAGAGGGTATTATAGGAAATAATGAAATTATGTCATAAATTTAAATAAAACCAATCGCTGTTTAATTGTTAAAACCTTTATTAATCATGAAAAAGTATTTAGTTTTAATTGTAATGGCACTGGCCATTGTAATTGTTTCTTGTGAAAAAACAGATGAGTTTTCTGTTACAAACCCCGATCAGGTGGAGTTTATAACTCATTCTGAAGTGGTGATCCCCGGGCAATATATTGTAATGCTCGAATCCTCTAACTTAAAATCTGCTTATAAAAGTAAAGCTGAAGCAGATCGTGCAGTAGCAACAAAAGCGATAAAAATAAGCAACGCTGCTAACATTAATTTGGGTCAGCCCAAAATGGTGTACAGCCAGGCTATTGAAGGTGTAGTTGTAAACATTTCTGAAAAGGAAGCCAAGGCCTTAAAATCTGCTGATGGTGTTGCCGGCGTTACGCCGATAAAATGGTAACATTAAAAAAACCTGGAACCGATCCTGGAGATGCTCCTGTCCAGGTTGTTCCTTATGGAATAACAAGAGTTGGTGGTACCACATATAACGGAACCAATAAAGCCTGGATTATTGATACGGGTATTGATCTTGACCATCCCGATCTTAATGTTGATCAAACTCTTGGCGCTACATTTATCACCAGAACTACAACCCCGGAAGATGATAATGGACACGGATCGCATTGTGCAGGTATCGTTGCAGCAATTGACAACGAAATTGGTGTTATTGGTGTAGCAGCGGGCGCAACTGTTGTTCCTGTTAAAGTTCTGGATAGAAAAGGTTCCGGTGCCTATTCTGTAATTATTGCCGGAGTTGATTATGTTGCTGCAAATGCAAATCCTGGTGATGCTGCAAATATGAGTTTAGGCGGTGGTGTTTATGAGCCTATCGATTTGGCTGTTGCCAATCTTGGAGCACAAGGTATATACGTGGCACTTGCCGCAGGAAATGAATCAGATGATGCAGATAACCATTCGCCGGCAAGAACAGAAGGAACTAATATCTATACTGTTTCAGCAATGGATAGCAGTGATTATTGGGCTTATTTCTCGAATTATGGTGAGCATGTTGATTATTGTGCTCCGGGAGTAAGCATTCTTTCTTGTTATAAAAGCGGTGGTTATGCAACCATGAGCGGAACATCAATGGCTGCACCTCATGTGTGTGGATTGTTGCTTGCAACAGACGGAAACTTATCGATTGATGGTTTTGTTGCAGGTGACCCTGATGGCGACGCAGATCCAATTGCGCATATGTAATTAAAAAATAAATAAAAACCCCGATTGGTAAAATAAAGGCGCAGCTAATTGCTGCGCCTTTTCTATTACCCTTCGCATAGTAAATTATCTTCCGATACGGTATGAAAATTTTACCAGGAAGACATTATGTGGTTTCTCATCAAAGAGATCAGATATGTCGTTACCAAAATCAAATTTACCCGTATTGTCAAAACAACCTCTGTTTTGCGACCACACCAGGTAGATCATCGAGCCGGGACGATATTCCCAGCGAACGACCAGGTTTGATAAGAACTCTTTTACATTAAAATCAGGATTATCAAAACTATAATCGGTTTGGCCATTTAATGTTTCATCAATGTGGTAAACACTATTTTGTGCATCGTAAGTAATCTGTTCATCCGAGTACAACGCAAACCTGTCGTTTATTTCATCAGCTTTACTGTCTGTTATGTATTTAAACGCATCGTAATCGCCTGTTGCAATAAAAGGCTGTCCCCAAAACTGAACCGTCAGATCGGGCGTAACATTATAATTTATGCGAATTGAAGTACTGAACGTTTTGCGCTGAATGGTTCCCATTACGTAACGTTTGTCGTTCATGTGGTCGTGTTGAGTAATATACTGAAGCTGATTGTCGCTCACGCCGAATTCAGGACTAATTTCAATTTGCATGGCTTTTATCGGGCGGTAACCAAATTCTACCTCAAAACTTTTGCTCGAGAAGAAACCCTTTTCGTTACTCCAGTTCATTCCTCCGTCGGCTCCATAGGTAAACTTCTTCTGTGGGTTTGAGAATATACCGGTATAAAAACTATAGTTGCCGGGAAGTTTCATCGACGGACCACCACGCAAAGCTGTATGCGAAAGCTGCTCGCCGTTAATGTTTATACTCGAAAAAGCCCGCCAAAAGTTATTAAACTGGGCGTGCCCGTTAATGTTACCGCCTGCACCTAATAAATTGCCGCCAAAATCATAATTAGTCCACTGGTTAAAATTAAGGCCCATACTTCTGAAAATGGAAAAGGGCTCGAACCAGCGGTATCCTAACCAAAATGCTTGCATAATTTCGTCAACCTCAGGCGTGTAACCAATGTCATTAATTTCCAGTCCCGGCGATTTCCAGCTAAATATTCCTGCAAACTTCAACTTGCCACCTGTTTTGCCAAGAGTAAATTTTCCTCCTGTACCCGAAAGTGAAGTTCTCGTTGAATCGAGGGTAACATAATCGGCATCAGGTCGCTGAAAGGTTCGCGAATAGGAAGTTTGTGTATTAAGAATCGCTTCTTCGCTACCTTCAACACGGCTGAAATAAACTCCGGCATCTACAAACCAGTCTTTGTTATGCCATTTGTGAACAACATCAACACCACCGGTGTAAGCGCTTTTATGCAAAAAATCAAGGTGCTCGTCATTTATATTTCTGTTAACGGCTGTAAACATTCCCCCGATATAAGTATTTCCCTCGTTAAAATCCTTTTGAACTCTACTTACAAAATAATTGGTTAAAGGCTCAACCACCTCGGTTTTGTTGCCCGATATCCCTTTAATTTCAGCTTCTTCTCTGGCAGTAACGCTTTCAATTACTCCTATCGACCAGCCACTTTTTGTTTTCCCGGTTATTTTTGCTGCACCCAGAATACGTGTAAAATCCGGTGTGTCGGCATATTCATCATCTGCCAAATCGGGAGAATGATTAGGACGGCGTCCGATTCGGCGTGAGTAAAACAGGTTATTGGCCGATTGATCACCGTCGCCAAAAGCAAGCTTGTACGAGAGGATATTATTTCCTTCAATAAAAAATGGTCGCTTCTCTCTGAAAAAGGTTTCGTAAGTGCTCAGGTTTACCTGCGACGGATCGGCTTCAACCTGGCCAAAGTCCGGATTGATTGTGAGATCCATGGTAAGATAATTGGTGAGACCGATTTTGGCATCTAAACCGGCATCAAAACTATTTGATTTTCCCGATTTCAGAAATGGATTTTCAGGTTCTTTTTCAAAACGTTCGGTGCGGGCAACCATATAAGGAGTAACATTCAACGAGTTTTGAGGTTTTATATTTTCAATACCTCGCAAAATGCCAAACTGCGACGTAAAACCAGCCGTTTCACGTTTCATGGGTTGCCACGATGAAAGTTCGTCTTCCCTGAAAATAAGGCGGAAAACATTCATTCCCCAAATCTGTTCATCGTTTTCGTCAAATCGTAACTGGGTTAGAGGAATTCGCATTTCAGCGTTCCATCCGTTTTTAGTTACCGATGTTTTTGCATACCAGATCGGATCCCAGGTGTCGTCTTCGTTATCACCATCGTTTGTATTTACCAAATCCGATCGTACTCCGGCTGCTGAAACTATAAATGCAAACGAGGTTCGTTTGTCAAAATATGAGTCGATATAAATTCCGGCGAGGTCGCCATCTGTTTCGTCGCGTCGAGACATTCGCATGGAAATGCTGTCCGGATCATCGAACGAACGAATTGCCACGTATAGGTTGTTGGCATCGTATAAAATGGCATATTCTGTTTGACGGGTTGGTTCTTCACCTTCGTTGGGCTCGTGCTGAATAAAGTCGTTTTCCCAATTGGCATTTTGCCATTCCTGTTCATCAAAAACACCGTTAATAGTTATATCAAGGTTCTCGGCGGTTGTAGCTTTGTACGTTCGTTTTTCCTGTGCAGATATGGTTTGTATAAATACAAAGAATAAGAGGACAGTCGCAATTTTCATTGAATGGTTTTTTCAATAAGACTGAAGTATTTTAAAAGTGTTACAGCTTAATGTGATTTTTTATGCGTGAGTGAGCTATTTGTGGTTTGTTTTCATGTTGATTTTGCTGGCCCCAAAATAGAAAAAACAAGCTGCAATGGCCATTAAAACATGGCTTATTGCGATGTGGTTAAACCACTGGTGTATGGAAATATTATTCATAAAAAATAAAGCAGCAACAGCCGCAAAAGCAACTCCGATAAGGATAAATTTGCTGGCTTTATTACGTGTTCTAATGTATAAAAATCCTTCAAGGGAGAGCACAACAAACATCAATCCGTAGCCCGAATGAAATTCAACATAGAAGAAATTGAGTGTAACAATGGTTAAGGTTAAAAAGGTTAGAAATTCTATAATATTCAGGAAGCCTAAAATCTTTACAATCTTCTTTGAAAGTTGTATTCGCGTGTGTTCAATAGCGGCCCGTTCAACAAACATTATTGAGAACATACTGGTTATCCAACCCGGTAATTTCCAGTAGAAGTTAAAATTATACAGAAAAGCATGACCGATTAGTCCTCCCAAAGCGGTGGCTATTCCCATAATCAGGAAATATAGTTTGAAATAGGTAAATACCTTTTCTGAACTGTTATTTTGGTGAATTTTGTAGGCAAATATGAAACATAACACCGAAACAAGAAGATCCGTAAGGGTTACAACAGGTTCGTCAATTTTAATTCCAAAAAGGAATACCGTGTTTATTTCTTCCATTCACTTTAGAGAGCTTAATAAAACAAGACATTATGTTTTTATATTTATGTAATGCTCTTATTTTTTTGTTTAAAACCGGTGCCGATTTTTATTTATTGAGTAGCTTTATCAAAAATCCTAATAACCAACGAGAAATCCAAATTATGAAACAAGCTTACATTTTTATTTTCATAGTCTTTTCAACTTCTTGTTATTCATGGGCTAATGAACAAGAAGAGCTTAAACGTTTTGATGCCGAAAAAGACTTGCTGGTCATGCAATTCGATTGCAAAACCGATGTCGATGATATTCACTCGGCAGCAGCCTTTAAAACCTTGCTTTCGTCCCCTGATTTCAGTGCAGTCAATTACTTTGCAGTTGCCGGAACATACGGCATTCAAGAGGGATTGTATGTGCCGCCAAACGAGCTTTTTCAGCAGGCTTTTGAAGATAAATGGACTGATGCACATGCCAATAAAGCGAAGGCAGTTGAGAAGATGAAAAATGTAACACTTCAGTATTTGCATAAAGGAGGGAATGTCTGGATTGCAGAGGCCGGACAATCTGATTTTTCAGCAGAACTGATAAAAGCCATTCAGAATGATGCTCCGGAAATTAATACTGCCGAACGAATTCATATTGTACAACACAGCAACTGGAATGAAGAAGTAACATCGGCAAACAGCCTGGCTTTTGTGAAAGCGAACAGCAATTATCACAAAATTCCGGACGGGAATGCGGAAAGAAACGGAACTCCGGGATTTCGCACTCCGGGGTACAATGATTGGAAAACAAAAATAAAGGATGCTGAACTTTTAAGCCTGTGGAAACTTGCTGTTGAAACTGCGCTTAAATACAACGGAAAAGATGGTCGATACAACAATGAGGCAGTTGCCGCAGGCGGACTCGATTTTTCAGATCTGTCGGAAGTTTGCTGGATTTTGGGATTGCAGGATATAAAAGATACCGACGAATTTTTCAATACTTTTGGCCGGTAGAATTTGAATTTCGTATGACCTTAAACGTGCACATAAAAACGAGTTTAATTGTAAGCTTTTTGCTATTGGTATTTTCAATGGTATCAGCACAAAGACATACTGTTTATCTTATTCCCGGACAGGGAGCAGATGCCCGTTTGTATAAAAATCTGGAGCTCGATACAGCATTCCAGGTAAAACACATCGATTATTTTACGCCCGAAAAAGGTTGGGACATGGAAACCTTTGCCCGCGAGCTCTCAAAACAAATTGACACCACTGAAAATTTTTCAATTATAGGTGTGTCGTTAGGAGGGATGCTGGCAACCGAAATGGCCGATTTTCTGCATCCCGAAAAAGTAATAATTATTTCGAGTGCAAAAAGCAGGAAAGAATTTCCGGGGCGATATCGCTTTCAAAAGGTAATACCTGTGTATTGGGTGGTGCCCGGATTTGCAATAAAAATAGGAGCAAAAATATTACAACCGCTGGTTGAACCCGATAGAAACAAGGATAAGGAGACTTTTAAGAGTATGCTCCATAATAAAGACCCTAAATTTCTGAAACGAACAACAACGATGATAATCACCTGGAAAAGGGAAAGTTACAATGACGACATCATACATATTCATGGCGATTTAGATAAAACGTTACCTCCTCGTTTTGTTGATTTTGATTACCTGGTAGAAGACGGTTCACACATGATGGTACTTACACGTGGCGCTTTAATAAGTGAGCTCGTAAATCAGATTCTGAACGAATAATTTTACTACACTATCGGAATCCTGAGAGGTTTTTACTAACTTATGAATCCAAATAAATTAACGATATGCGAAATACATTAAAACTCCTGACCTTTGTTTTTGCAAGCTTTATTTTGCCAACACAAGTTATAGGACAGATAGAAACGACTATTTTTAAAATGGACAGAACGGAGGATAAAAATGTCGTTCCGTTCTTTACGAATCGGGTAATTGAGGTTAATCAAGACAATTCGTACACCTTTAGAAACAGTACTACACTACAGACAAATACACTTTATTTCTGTAATTACAATTACAATAACGATTCCATCGAGTTGAATCTGAGGGCAGTTAACTTATCTGATAAATACCCGACCGATACGTTGAAACATAATATTATGTACAATATCTACGAATATAATCGTTTAAAAAAGGGTATTAAGAATTTTTATATTGTAGTTGGTGGATACGGTAAATCTTTTGATAAGCAGATACATGAATATATGCACCGTTTAAAAACAAACTATGGCGATTCGCTTTTTAACAAGGCTGCAATAAGTGTTTTTGCCTGGGGAACGGAAGATAAAGTTTATCGATATTACAATGCGCTTCGTGTGTCGAAACGTGGAGCCGCCGATTTTGCGATATTTCAGCACATGCTCGATGAGTTTATGGCGGATACGGAATATTGGGAAACTCATCCCAAAGACATTACTGTAAGTATTCTTTTTTCGTCGATGGCAAACGAAATGTTTCGAAGTTATATTCTTGAAAGAGAGAATCAGAATATTCCACTGGTAAAAACTTATCACAATATCACTTTCGTTGGAAGTGTTGCTCCCCGCAATGTATTTAAAGAGGGCAAAGCCTTTCATAATCTGGGAGAAATGACTGACACAGTTCGTTTGGTTGTTAATTCAAAAGATATATTACTAAAAATGTCGAGTATAGCACATTTGAAGAATCGTATAGGAAACAAAGGACCTAAGAATCCCGACGAATTGCCCGACTTTGTTAAAGTTTCGAATATTAAGTCGTTGATCACAAAAGACGATATGAAGCGTATGGGGCACGACTATGTGCTTACCAATCCTGTGGTTCAGGATGCTTTGCTTGAAATGGCTGAAAACAATATCGCAAGGAAAAAGTCAGACTAAATTACCTCAATCTTGTTTTTTGTTTGAATGCAGAAGTCGAAACGAACTGTTTTGGAATAAATCCTTAGTTTTGGCACTCCAATTAAATAATTATGGCTAAAAACAAATTATTATGGGGTGCAGTAATTGTCATTTTTATGGCATCGTGTGGGGCACCCAAAGTACTTACCACCCAAAAAACCGAAGCAACAAATTTTGAAGCAAACGGAAATTATTCGCAGGCACTGGCTGCCTGGACGAGTTATTTCGATGCCACAGCTATTGAAGATGTGGCAGGTGCTGATTTTGCTCAGGCAGCAAAAACCGCATTTAAAGCTGATAATGCAACGCAGGCAATCAGTTGGTTCGACCAGGCTCGTTATAAAAATTATGCCGATGCCGGGATGTACCAAACGCTGGCAGCCATTTACCAGCAACAGGATAATTTGTCGAAAGAATTGTCGGCACTGGAATATATCATCGAAAATTATGGAACCACCAATAGTGAAGTTAATTCGAGATTGCTTGCTATCTATGCCGAAATAGATGCAAATGATAAAGCACTTGAGGTTTGGAAAACGTTGGATGATGATTCGAAGAATGAAGAATCGAACCTGGATAATTATTTTGCAGTGAACAAGGCGCTTGAAAACAACACTGTTTGCGACAGTTTGGCTGAGGTATTACTCGAAAAGAATCCGGAACATTTGGATGCTTTGGAGTGGAACGCCAAAAAATATTACTGGGCCGGGCAAAACCGCTACGAGCAGGAAATGGCGAAATACAACAAAAACAAAACCCGTAAAAACTACAATACGCTTTTAAAAGAACTGGATTTGGTAACCGCTGATTTTAAGAAAGCACTTCCATATTTAAATAAACTGTGGAAACTAAAACCCGGGAAAGAATATGCCGGTTATCTGGCCAACATTTATGCCCGGTTTGGCGATGAAGACAAGACTGAATACTATAAGAATTATATGAAATAAAAAACGGCTGCTAAATCAATTAGCAGCCGTTTTCTTTATTGCATCTCAGGTTTATTTCTCCATCAAATTATTTTTCAGGAAATTCACCATTTTGGTGTACAAATGCATACTTGTATTGCCGCCCCGTATTCCGTGGTTGCGGTTGGTGTACATGGCCATATCGAACTGCACGCCCGCCTGTACCATTTTTTCCGTCATTTCGAACGTGTTTTGTGCGTGCACATTATCGTCGGCTGTTCCGTGTACAATCAATAAATGTCCTTTAATATCTCCGGCATGCGAAAGCGGCGAATTGTCATCGTAACCTTCAGGATTTTCCTCCGGTGTGCGCATAAAACGCTCGGTGTAAACGGTATCGTAAAAACGCCAGCTGGTTACCGGGGCAACAGCAATACCGGCTTTAAATAAATCGCCACCTTTCTCCAGTGTTAACAATGTCATAAAACCACCGTAGCTCCACCCGAAAATCGATATGTTTTCAGCATCAACATAGGGCAGGGTAGTGAGGTATTTTGCGGCTTCCACCTGGTCGTCCGATTCGTATTTCCCAAGTTGCATGTAGGTCACTTTTCTGAAATCTTCGCCACGGGCACCTGTTCCACGCCCATCGACACATACCACCAGAAAACCTTCCTGTGCCAGGTATTCGTTCCAGCTAATGCCACCCCAAGAGTCTCTGACACTTTGTGAATTCGGACCACTGTACTGTGTCATAAAAACCGGGTATCTTTTCGAGGCATCAAAATCGTTGGGTTTTAGCATCCAGCCATTCAGTTCAACTCCTTCGGATGTGGTAAACGTGAAAAACTCCTTTTGCGGAATTTGCAAACTTTTAATGGTGTTTTTCAATACGGTATTGTCTTGCAGAAAGCGGATTTGTTCACCTTTTTTATTGTCGTGCAAAGTGATGTAATTCGGCACTTTTGCGCTGCTGTAATAATTAATATAGTATTTAAAGTTGGTACTGAATACCGCACTGTTTGTTCCTTCCAGAGTCGATAGTTTTCCTTTTTCTTCTTTATCCTGACTAACATAGTAAACCTCGCGACGCAAAGGCGATTCGGCGGCAGCCTGGTAGTAGTAAAGTTCTTTCTCGGCATCGTAACCATAAAAGTCGGTTACATCAAAATCGCCTTCTGTAAGTTGGGCAATCTCAAAACCTTGTTTGTCGTAGAGGTACAAATGCGACCAACCATCGCGTTCGCTTTGTACCACAAAACTTCCGTTCTCAAGATAAGTAAATGCATCAAGGAAATTTTCAGCAATGTAGCGGTCGTTTTTCTCTGTAAGAAAATTGCGTGAATCGCCGGTATACGGGTTGGCGTAGAGAATGTCGATTTGGTTTTGATGACGATTTAAACGCATAACAACCAATTCGTTGTCGTCGGGAGTCCATTTTAAGCGAGGAACGTAAATATCTGTTTTTTCACCAATATCAACTTTAATAGCAATTTTCGTTTTTACTTCGTACGAATATACTTCCACCTTTGAGTTGGCTTCACCGGCTTTCGGGTATTTAAAAGTGTATTCTCCCGGATATAATTTATTGTCGTTAAGTGTTGGTGCAGCTCCGGCATACATAGGCATTGAAAATTCGCGTACTTCAGTTTCGTCAAAACGAATGTAGGCCAGAAATTTGCTGTCGGGCGACCACCAAAAAGCTTTGTTGAAGCCAAATTCTTCTTCATAAACCCAGTCGGGAGCCCCGTTTATAATCTCGTTAAATTTTCCATCAGTAGTTGCCTGGTGTGTACTTCCAAACCTTAAATTCTTGATGAAAATATTGTTGTCGCGTACATAGGCCACGTAATTACCATCGGGCGAAAAAGTTGCCAGCTGCTGTGCACCTTTGTCCGAAAGTTGCGAAAGCTCTTCGGTAACCGAATTCCAAACATAAAACTCAGCTGTGTACGAGTGGCGATAAATAGATTTGCGTTCGGTTGTCAACAATATTTTTGTTTCGTCATCGCTGAATTCGTAGGCCGAAAAGGAAGAAATAGCGGCATCCTTAACCTTGGTAATATCAAAAAGAACTTCAACTTCTTCGCCGGTTTGGTAGCTGTACTTTACAATCTGGGTTTGTCCCTCTATCGTAGTGTAATGGATTCCGTCGTTCATCGAACGCAGGCCATAAACTGACTGAGCCCGAAAAGTACCTTTCTGTAAAATATCTTCTAAAGTAAGTTTTTGCGTCTGTTGCGCCTGTACCGTAAAAACGGTCAAAAATGTGACCAATAAAATAAGCAGTTTCTTCATTTTCTTGTGTTTTGTATGGTGAACAAAAATAGAAAAATGTTCATCTAATGTTCAATGACATTTAAAGAATATCAGAATTTAAGTAAGGGGAAATTCTTTTGAGTTATCGGGCAACATTTTTAACTGTAATGGAAAAGCTGCAATAATTTACATTTTGGAGCATAAAAAAAGGATGCGACCCGTGTAGCTGTCAGTACCGGATGCATCCTTTTCGCTTTAATCCAAATCTATTTCTATTCTAAAAGTTCGTAGTCGTGCATTTCTTTCATAAACGAAACAAAGTCATCTTTCCTCTCCGAATCCATCCATTGCATGGCACTGCGTGGGTGTTCGTTTAAGGCGCCGGTAATTAAATAAGGAATGTGGTAACCCCAGTCAATTTTTTCCTGCCACGGTTTTACATGCGTTTGAATGGCTTCCAACAATGGTAGCAAACGGTATTTCGGATTTTTCAGGAACGCGATGAGTATTTCGATGGGGCAGTTTCCGGCACCACGGCCCATCCCCAGCATAGTGGCATCGAGCATGGTAACGCCGTTAATCAGCGATGTTACAGTGTTCGACATAGCCAGTTGCATGTTGTTGTGTGCATGTATTCCCAGCTCTTTACCCGGCAAGGCAGCAGCATATTTTTTAACCAGCTTTTCAATGCTTTCGCAATACAAACTGCCAAAACTATCGACTACATAAATAATCGGTACGCGTGATTTAGCCAGGTCGGCCAATGCTTCATCCAAATCCGATTCGTTTACTTTTGAAACTGCCATTAAGTTAATGGTAACCTCATAACCTTTGTCCATACAATGTTCGGCCAGCCAAATGGCTTTATCTACCTGGTGGCAATAACAGGCCACACGCATCATATCAATCAGGCTTTCGTTTGCCGGCGGAATATCTTCCGGAGCAATACGGCCAATATCGGCCATTGCCGAAAGTTTTAAGTTGGTGTCGTTATCGCCAACAACACGACGCAGATCTTTGTCATCGCAAAATTTCCACGGACCAACTTCGTCTCTCGAAAAAGCCGATTCGCTGCTTTTGTAACCAATTTCCATGTAATCAACACCTGCTTCAACGCAGCCCTTATAAACGCCACGCACAAAATCGTCGCTAAATTGCCATTTGTTCATAAGCCCGCCGTCGCGAACGGTACAGTCCATTACTTTTATGTCTGCTTTATACATTACTTGCTGTTTTTAATTTTTAATAAATTCATTTCGTGATTAATGTTGCTCTCCACCAAAAGCGTGTATATCTGCTCAAAAACGTCGGCATTTAATCCTTTCGATTCTGCCCAATCTCTGCGCTGCTGAATTACTGCATCTTTTCTTTCCTGTGCAATAATGGCGTCTTTATCGTTTTTAAAGTGAACAACGGCTTCGACGTATTTATGCCGCTCGGCAAAAAGTAAAATGATATGCTCATCAATTTTGTCAATCTCATTTCTTAGTTCTTCAAGAGAATGACAATCTTCCGGATCTTTAAACCCCATATTTCAAAAAAATTATAATCTATTGGTTTTTATTGCTGTCTGCCACAAAGAAATCAATAAAATGGCTATAATTCCATTAATGTATAATTAAAAATGTTCATTTAGTATTAATTTAAACAGGATCTTAATAGAAATATTGCAAATTGAAAGTTGCTTTCGACATTGAATAATATTCGATGACAGCATACAACTTTTAGTGAATGTGGCATTTAACAGCCGAGTGTTGAAAAAACGTTACAATTGCCTAACATGCAGGCGTCCGATTCTTTCTAGTATCAATGGTTTGATTATCTTTGCCGCGCAAAAGTAATTTAGCTTTGCAGCAGAAGATTTTAAATACGAAAACTTCTGATTGTATTTGAATTACAAGATTTAGAATAACAGATAGATTTCAATAGCAATATTGAAGCAAAAAATAGTAACAGTAAAATGATAAAAATTACACTTCCTGACAACAGTGTACGTGAGTTTGCGGAGCCTGTTAGTGGTTTAGAGATTGCAAAATCGATCTCGAACCGTCTGGCAAAGGATGTGCTGTCGATTTCGGTTGATGGCGAAGTTTGGGATTTATCGCGGAAAATTGACCACGATGCCAACATTAAACTGTATACGTGGGATGACAGAGAAGGAAAAGAAACATTCTGGCACTCATCAGCACACTTAATGGCTGAAGCCATTGAAACTTATTACCCGGGTACCAAATTTGGTATCGGTCCAACTGTTGATACAGGATTTTATTACGATATCGATCTTCCTGAAGGAAAAGTGCTTTCGGAAAAAGACCTGCAAAAAATCGAGCAAAAAATGCTTGAGCTGGCACGTCAGAAAAACGACATTGTTCGTTCTGATATTTCGAAAGAAGATGCATTGACCATGTTCACCGAAAAGAACGACGAACTGAAGCAGGAACTGATCAGCGAACTGGAAGACGGAACGATAACCTTGTACAACCAGGGAAATTTTACTGACTTATGCCGTGGGCCACACTTGCCAAACACCGGCTATATTAAAGCCATTAAATTAACGGCAATTGCGGGTGCTTACTGGCGTGGCGACGAAAAAAATAAAATGCTTACCCGTGTTTACGGTGTTACTTTTCCAAAAGCCAAAATGCTTGAGGAGTACCTGTACATGGTAGAGGAAGCTAAAAAACGCGACCACCGTAAAATCGGTAAGGAAATGCAATTGTTTACCTTTTCTGAAGCCGTTGGACAAGGTTTGCCGTTGTGGTTGCCAAAAGGTGCACAGTTACGCGAGCAGCTGGAGAACTTCCTGAAAAAAGTACAAAAGAAATACGGTTACGAGCAGGTAATTACACCACATATTGGCGATGTGAAGTTGTACAAAACTTCCGGTCACTATCAAAAATACGGAAAGGACTCGTTTCAGCCGATCACCACTCCTGCCGAAGGAGAGGAGTACCTGTTGAAACCGATGAACTGTCCTCACCACTGCGAGATTTACAAAGCCTGGCCGCGTTCGTATAAAGATCTGCCGGTTCGAATGGCAGAATTCGGAACGGTTTACCGCTACGAAATGAGTGGTGAGTTGCATGGATTGACACGTGTTCGTGGCTTTACGCAGGACGACGCTCACCTTTTCTGTCGTCCCGATCAGGTAAAAGATGAATTCAAGAAGGTAATTGATATTATCTTTATTATTTTCAAAGCTTTGAGTTTTGAAAATTATACAGCGCAGATTTCGTTGCGCGACCCGAATAAACCTGAAAAGTATATCGGATCGCCTGAAAACTGGGACAAAGCAGAGCAGGCAATTATAGAAGCTTGTGAAGAAAAAGGCTTAAATACGGTAACAGAGCTTGGAGAAGCTGCATTCTATGGACCAAAACTTGATTTTATGATTAAGGATGCATTGGGACGTAGTTGGCAGCTGGGAACTGTTCAGGTAGATTACAACCTGCCCGAACGTTTTGAGTTGGAATATATCGGAGCAGATGATAACCGTCATCGTCCGGTAATGATCCACCGCGCACCATTCGGCTCGATGGAACGTTTTGTGGCCGTGTTAATTGAGCATACTGCCGGTAAGTTTCCATTATGGCTTACACCAGAGCAAGTGGTAGTATTACCTATTAGCGAAAAGTATAACGATTATGCTAAAAAAGTTTCAAATTTTCTAAATATTTCCGATATTCGCACCGTTGTTGACGATCGTAACGAAAAGATTGGTAGGAAGATACGAGACAACGAATTAAAACGAATTCCTTATCTGTTGATTGTGGGAGAAAAAGAGGCAGAATCTGACTCAGTTGCTGTACGCCGACAAGGCGAAGGCGATAAAGGAACAATGACAACAAAGGAGTTCGCTGAATTTATTGAGAAAGAAGTAAGAGATCAATTATCAGGATTATATAACTAACTTAAGGAGGAACGCATTATAGCTATTAAAAGAAGAGGTCCGAGAAGAAAATTCCAGCCACGTGTTGAGCAGGAACCGCAACACCGGATAAATCACAAGATCAGGGTGCCACAAGTACGTTTAGTGGGTGATAATATCGTAGAACAAGGTGTTTACCCCTTACGTGATGCACTAAAATTAGCAGACGAGATGGAATTGGATTTGGTAGAAATTTCACCAAAAGCTGATCCTCCGGTTTGTAAAATTATTGATTACTCGAAGTTTCTTTATCAGCAGAAAAAGAAACAAAAGGAGATGAAAGCAAAAACCACAAAAGTTGTGGTAAAAGAAATACGTTTTGGTCCGCAAACTGATGAGCATGACTTCCAGTTTAAACTAAAACATGCTGAAAAATTCCTTCAGGAAGGAGCAAAAGTAAAAGCGTTTGTATTCTTTAAAGGACGTTCGATCTTATTTAAAGATCAGGGCGAGATTCTATTGCTGAGACTGGCAACAGAATTGGAAGAATGGGGAACCGTTGAACAATTGCCAAAATTGGAAGGAAAGCGAATGACAATGTTTATTTCACCTAAAAAGAAATAAGTTTCGGTTTACGAAACTTGTTTTTTTGTGTTAAACCATATATAATAAAGTTCTTTGATAACATTTTAATTAGTAGGAATTATGCCAAAAATGAAAACGAACTCCGGTGCTAAAAAACGTTTTAGATTAACCGGAAGTGGTAAAATTAAAAGGAAGCACGCCTACAAAAGTCACATTTTGACTAAGAAAAGTACAAAACGTAAGCGTAATTTGACTTATTGGACAACTATCGATAAGACAAACGAAAGCAACGTAAAACTTTTGTTGTGCATGAAGTAATCAGTCTTAACTGACTGTTTCTTTATTAAACCTTTTAATTGAGAGAGGTAAAAAAAGTTAAAAACCAGATAATTGTGCTTTAAAGTATTTCCGTCGGTTGACGGAGAGCGCCGATTATCAAAAAAGTAAAAAGTATGCCAAGAAGTGTAAATCATGTAGCATCACGCGCCCGAAGAAAAAAATTACTGAAAAAGACTAGAGGTTATTTCGGTTCGCGTAGTAACGTTTGGACGGTTGCAAAAAATACCTGGGAAAAAGGTCAACAGTTTGCATACCGCGATAGAAAAGCGAAAAAAAGAACATTCCGTGCATTGTGGATTCAGCGTATTAACGCTGCAGCGCGATTGGAAGGAATGTCGTATTCACAATTCATGGGATTGTTGAAAAAGAACGACATTGAAATTAACAGGAAAGTTTTAGCTGATTTGGCTATGAACCAACCTGAGGCGTTCAAAGCAATCGTAGAAAAAGTAAAATAAAGACTTTATTATTTAGGTGAAATACATTGTAAGTCCTGACGGTTTCGTCAGGACTTTTTTTATGCCCTGAATTTTGGTGAGGAAAGGAAATAACCCTTTTTATTGAGCCAGTTCGTACAACAATTTTACGTTCGGATCGATGTAAATATCTTTGATACCGGTAGTTGTTTTTGCCTGAAATCGTTGCGTTTCTTTTGTTTTGTCAATCATTACTGTAACAAGATCCACAGATCCATCCTCGTAAAGAATATTCATTTCCAGCGGGAAACTGAAAAGTTGCTTTCCCCTTTGTTGAATCAGAATTTGTTGATTGTCTATTTGTTTTCCGGTGGTTTCAGTACCCCACGAAACTTTAATAACCGGATGCCCTGCACTCCATAACCACTGCTTAAAAAAACGATCAAGGTCTTTCTCCGAAACAGATTCCATTACCAATTGAAAATCTTTTGTTAGTGCGGTTTTGTTCCTGAAATCGTGGTAATATTTCTGTAATCCTTTAAAGAAAATGTCGTCGCCTAATTTATTTCGCAGCATGTGTAAAAACCAGCCGGCTTTTTCGTACGAATTGGCATTTAATAAGCGGGTATATTCCTGCACCGTTGTATCGATTACCGGAGCGTACTTTTGTTTTGAGAAAGAAATAACGCGCTCTCTGTCTTGTTTAAGTCCTTCTTTAAATTGTTCGTCGCCATAAATGTGTTGCACATAAAGGTGGGTGAGATAAGTTGCAAATCCTTCGCTAAGCCACACATGATGCCAGTTTTGTTCAGTAACAGAATTTCCAAACCACTGATGAGCCACTTCGTGGGCAAATAGCTGTTCCGGTATGCGATCGCTTATGGCTGAATTCTCGGAATAAAATATGCAGCTGGCATTTTCCATCCCGCCGTAACGAGTTTTTGATTGTACATGAGCCAACTTTTCATAAGAGTAGGCGCCAATCAGTTCTGAAAAGTATTCCAGCGCTTTTGTGCCGTATTGATAATTCTCGAATCCTTTTGTTTTGTTCTCTTCAAATACCCACGAATTCACCGGAATTCCCTGGTAGTTCTGCTCGTTTCCAACAGCAAAATCGGCGGCTCCAATTACCATCAGTTTTGTTGCCAACGGCACATCTTCTTTCCAATGGGTGAATTCCATTGAATTTTCAAGTTGTTTTTTCTCCACAAGCGATCCGTTTGAAATAACCTCGTAATGGGCCGGAGCATAAACCAGAAATTCTAAAGTGGCTTTATCGGAAGGATGATCGACACATGGAAACCAGTTTTGTGCACGATCAGGCCAGTTATCGCCAAAAAATGTACGATCTCCATAACGATTCTCCGATATAATCAAACCATCGGCAGGAACGCCGGAATAGGCAATCGTAAAATCGAGAACATCGCCAGCCTGTGCTTGTTCGTTTAATAGAATTACAAGTTTATTGTGTGCTTGATTAAAGTCAAGCTCGTTGTCCTCCTTTTTTACGGAATGAACCAGCATTCCGCTATTGCTTGATTTTTCAACTAAATCGAGTGTAATATCACTACCGGCCTGTAAAAATTTAATTGAGATGGTAGCAATTCCTTCAATTTGGTTTATTGTATCGTTTAAATGGATTTCGAACTTATAGTGTTGTATATCAATCTTCTCAAAACGAGATTGGTGATTTTGGGCAGACAATACTACAAAGTGACCCCAAAATAGCAACAAACAGAAAAATTTAGTAATATTCATTATATAGAGGATTGAACTTCGGAATTTATTGATTGTGACTTTTTATTAATGCGTAGGTAGCAAACGATGCCAACCAGTGGGCTCCTGCATACTCGCCGGAATCCATTTTTTCGTAGCTGTAGTTGAAATGAGCATCGGCAAAATCAATCAACTGCTGGTTATTTAACGCGTATCCCATTTCGTACAAGCACCAGGCACGACTGAAATTTAATCCGTCGAGGTGGGCGAGTTTACCATCGCTGCGGTCGGTAACTTTTGCAATATCAAGGAACTTTTCAGGATGTTTTTCAAACTTTGGAAGAAACGTTTTTAGCCATTGTTTATACTCTTTCCCGGGTAATACTTTTAACATTATCGATGCTTCCTGCAGACAAGGCGATAGAAAATCGAAACCGCCCGGTTCCCAGGTAAGCGGGCAATCACAATCGGTAGCGTAATACTCTTTTGCTATCCTTTCAATTTGAATGGCCAGCGCTGTATCGTATTTTTTTGCCCAATCGTAAGCAAACGACATTCCGAATGCAATGTTGCTGTGTTCGCCAATTCGTATAGGGTAAATCAGTTTGTCGAGAAATTCGCTAAATTTATCCGACAGCAGATCAACCAGAGGGGAGAGGTTTGCCTGTAATTCCAGTGCTACCGGATCATCCCATTCGTGCAAAGCTTCATCGAGTTTTAACAACCAGGCCCAGCCATAAGTGCGTTCGTAAGTGGTGTTGTGTTCATCATCAAAGTAGGCAACTTCCTGCAGTATGTTTTCTTCGGTAATATTATTCTTTAACTTTTTAATGATCTCGTTGCGGTACTTAAAATCCGGAAATTCAGTTAATATTTTTACCAAAGTCCAGTGTCCGTGCACCGACGAATGCCAGTCGAAACACCCATAAAAAGCGGGGTGCATAACACGCGGAGGTTGCAAATAGCTGTCGTCGCCCAAAACATGCCCGGTTTTATTCGGGTATTCCTGATCGATACATTCGTAGGCAAAATGATAGAGGTCTTCAGCTTTCTTTTCGTCGAAGCTGAGTTTTGACGATTGCGCCGATAGCAGACTGGTCATAAATAAAAATAGTAGCGAAAACTGTAATTTCATTGTTCATCAGATTTTGATGAGATGAAATTAAAAACAATTCTCAATAACCATTAACAATTACGGTATTTATCGTTTAACCCGATTCTATTATTAATCATCGGGATGATTTTTTGTAATCTCGTATGTTTGGTTTTCGCCTGTTTTGCATTGGCGATATAATCAGCAAATTCGCGTTGTTTACCCGGCGAAAATTCCTGAAATGAAAGCTTTAAATGATTATCCTGATTAAAGGCTTCTTCCAGTTCGGGCGGAATAGTTAGCTTTCTATTTCGGTTGAGTTTAACTCTTTTATTTTGCTTTTCATTGGCGATTGCTTCGTTTGCGTAGGCTATAATTTTTTCAGCATCAATATCATCCACCGTAACAAAACGCCACTGCCGCAATGCTTTGGTTTTATCGTTTTGTGCATTAAAAAGTACTTTTGCTTCGTCTTTTAACAATGCCCCCTGAAAGAACCAAATAGCCACGTGTCCTTTAAAAACACCAAGCCCGATCACATTTTTTCCATTAACAGTGTAACACGGAGCTCCCCATTTTATGGTTTCCGATAGTTCTGTCGATTGCAGCAAATCGCGCAAAATCATTAAAATATCCTGTCGCGATGTTGTGTTCAGAATATATTCTTCAACAGTTTTGGCACTTGCCATATTACATTATTTTTTTCGGGTGAAAATGGCGACAATTGCCGATGTAACTAATCCCATTAGCGGTGCGAAAATTACGCTTTGAATCATATAACTTCTTAAATTGAAATAACCTTCAGCCTCTTCCTGTGTTTGCAGACCGTTTTCAACTGCATAACGAATCATATTTTCGAAATAATGGGGAGTGATCACTTCAACGGTAAGGTATTGGGTGAGGGGAGTAAGAATTGTAACACCTAAAGTAATGATCAATCCGCTAATAAATCCCTGTATCCAGGTCATTTTCCCGTTAAAATCATTCTTTCGCTTGTCGAGCAATGCAACAACATAAACTGCAATAGCCACAATGGCGAAGAAGTTGGTTACGATGGAATGTTTTGATATGTTCTCATCATGAAGTCCGGCGATTCTTTCTCCGAGCATCCAGACTAACTGAATGACTGCAAACAAAATGGCCCATTTAATCTCAATAGCAAATTTTTTCATGAATAAATAAGTTTTGGTTTCAGTTTAAAAATGAATTAAAAGGACATTTTGTTCATTAACTACCTCGGTTTTGAACGTTTTTTCTCTTTCAAAACCGATTTAATCATTTTGCCAAATTCTTTATCGCGCTGCCTTTTTTCGTAAACCGTGCTGCTAAAATGCTCTTGTTCGCGTTTTAGTTTTAAATAGTTTTCGTAGGCATCTTCGCTTAACTCACCACTTTCAACAGCTGCCAAAACTGCGCAACCTGTTTCGTTGGTGTGGCTGCAATCGCTGAATTTACAATCTGAAGTTAGTTTAGAAATCGCATCAAATGTCATGTCCAGGGCATCAGCCGAGTCTGTAACTCCCAGTTCTCGCATTCCCGGTGTGTCGATCACAATACTTCCGTTCTCCAGATGGAACAACTCGCGATGACTGGTTGTATGTCGTCCCTTGCTGGTACTTTCACTTATCGATTGGGTTTCGAGTACTTCTCTGTTCAGCAAATGGTTGATAATTGTTGATTTGCCAACTCCCGAAGATCCAAGAAAACAGTAGGTTTTAAAAGCTTCCAGTTCATGTTTTAGAAGATCCAGACCCTGTTTTGTTTCATTGCTTAATGCAATTGTTCTACTATTCTTGATGCGATTTCTAACCTCTTCAATTAGTTTTTTACACTCGCTTTCAGTAACCAAATCGGTTTTTGACAGTACTAAAACCGGTTGGATATTTCCGGCGTAACAAACGGCCAGGTATCTTTCCAAACGGTTCGGGTTAAAATCGTGCCCAATGGCTTGTACGATAAACGCCACATCAACATTGGCGGCAATAAGCTGTACATCGCCGTATTTGCCAATGGCCTGTCGCTCAAGTTTTGAAAAACGGGGCAGAACTTCAAGAATGATGACATTCTCATCGTCCATTGGCATAAAACGCACCCAGTCACCAACAGTTGGGAAATTGGCTGCAGATTGAGCAGCAAACCTGATATTTCCGGTTATTTCAGCTTTTAAAACCGAAATGCTGCTTTGAATAATGTAACGTTCTTTGTGTACGGTTATAACCCGCGCCAGTTCATCTGTTGAGATATTATTCTCTTTTGTATAATTTTCAATTGAAACAGGAAGTTGTTGTTTCATGATAAAAAGACTTAAAAGATAAATTTACACTTTTCGTTGCTTCCATTTGCCTTTTCGGAACAAATACAAGGCTGTTATTGCCAGAAACGATTCAGCAATTACGATCGACAAGCTGGCTCCAAACAAGCCCATATTCAGCACAATTGCCAGGAAATAGGCCAAAGGTATCTCGAACAACCAAAAGCTCATAAAATTGATTTTTGAAGGTGTAATCGTGTCGCCGCTTCCGTTAAACCCTTGCATAAGCACCATTCCGAGTGCGTAAAACAGGAAGCCAAAACTGATTACACGCAGCGCCAGTGTTCCATTGTGAACAACTGCTACATCGCCGATAAACAGTTTTATCCAGAACTCAGGGAAAACAGCCAGAATTATTCCCATAATTCCCATGAAAATCATATTTACGTAACCGGTTATCCACACCGATCGTTCGGCACGCTCAGGTTGATTGGCGCCAAGGTTTTGCCCAACAAGTGTTGATGCTGCGTTGCTGAGCCCCCAGGCAGGAAGCAGTGCAAAAATAATTATCCGGATGGCAATGGTATACCCGGCCAGTGCTTCAGGTCCTGAAACTGCAATAATACGAACAAGCAAAATCCAGCTGGATGTGGCAATAAGGTTCTGCAAAATTCCACCACCTGATATTTTTACCAGTTTCAGCATTACGTTAAAGCGGATTTTTAAACTGTGCCAGTAAAGTCGAATACGATGATGACCGCCAAACAAAAGGTAAAACTGATACAAAACAGCCAGACCGCGTCCGATTGTTGTGGCAATTGCTGCCCCTGCCAGTCCCAGTTCAGGGAAAGGTCCAATGCCAAAAATAAGTAGTGGATCGAGAATAATATTAATAATATTAGCCAGCCACATTACCCGCATTGAAATGGCTGCATCGCCTGAACTGCGGAACACCGCATTAATAATAAACAACAGCATAATTACCACATTCCCGCCAAACATAATGGCAGGGAAGAGGTAACCTTCGGCAGCCATGGCGTCGGTTGCGCCCATTAGCTTTAAAAATTCGCCGGCATATAAAACGCCTGGAATGGCGATACAAATGGAGAATATTAAACCAACCATCATAGCCTGAAAAGCCACAACACCGGCTTGCGTGTTGTTTTTCTCGCCAATTCTTCGCGAAACAAGGGCGGTAGTTGCCACACTAAGTCCCATTCCAACGGCGTACACAATGGTCATTACCGATTCGGTGAGGCCAACTGTTGCCACTGCATCAGCACCTAGTTTCGAAACAAAAAAGATGTCGACTACGGCAAATACCGATTCCATGATCATCTCCAGCACCATAGGAACTGCCAAAATAAAAATGGCCTTGCCCAGACTGCTTTCAGTGAAATCGCGCTCTGTACCGCCAATTGCTTCTTTTACATCGATCCAGAGCTCTTTAAAATCAATGTCTTTTAGTTTTTGTAAAGACAAAACACTTACTCTTTTGCGTAACATGATAAAAATATGGAAATAAATGGATAAACTAATTGAATAATCTCTTGTGGCCAACCTTAGAACGGTCGGCAAACGGTGACGGTAATATTTATTGAGATATTCATTTTTAGTTCTCTTTTATTTGAGTTTGACAAAGTTATGGAAATTCATTCTTATAAAACAAATCAAATTTCAATAAAATTTTATTCCCGATCTAATTGAACACTTCGAACCTACTAATGTTAATTAGCTGAAAAGTAACTACAAATGAATCCTAAACTGTATTTTATTATTCTATTTATTGTACTTGTTTCGTGCAAGTCCAAAGATCAATTTCCAGAAAAAAAATCGGAGCGTATTTCTGTCGATAATACATCTGTAACACAGAAAGATAACTGTGAACACGGGCCTTTTGAAGGACTTTTTACTTTTGTAACACAGTTTGATACGCAAGATTCAGCCTTTGATTTACAGGTGTTTAAAGATAAATACAATCAGTTTTATGCCGATAATAAAAAAGTCATTTATGATAGCCCGGCATTGCCCGCCTGGATAGAAATAAACGGATTGTTGCTTGAATTAACAAGTGAGGCAAAATATGCACAAGAGTTGGAAGAAATTTCAGTAAACGAAAAAATGACTGATTATATACAACCGTTTGTGTTTACCCGAAGTGTTGATCATATTTACGTGAACCTGTTTAAACCGGCAGAAATTAATTATCAGCACTCACTTGGTGGTGACGTTACGATCCGGCAGGAAACAACATATCCTGAATCTGGAAGTGTACGTTTGCATTTCGGGATGACGGAACGGCAATACATTGAGTTGAATATTCGTATTCCTGAATGGGCAGAAGGTACACATGTTGAAGTAAAAGGCGTAAAGTATTTTACAAAACCCGGAAGTTTCTGTTTTATTGGCAAAAAGTGGAAAGATGGCGATTTGGTTGAGATTGAGTTTCCGATAGAAAATTATCAAACTCGTATTCATTAATATCCAGCTTTTCACAGCATAAATCGTCATGCTGAACTTGTTTCAGCATCGTGCTATTTTTAAAAGATTCCGAAATAAATTCGGAATGCCGTAATAGCATAATATTTCTGAATTTATTAGCAGTTTGGCAAGGCATCAAAAATTGCCAGACCACCTTCCGATGTTTCGCGGTATTTACTTTGCAAATCTATTCCGGTTTTATACATAGTTTCTACCACTTCATCAAAACTTATCCGGTGGCGGCCATCGGTAAGCAAAGCATAGTTGTTGTGCGATACCGCGCGTTCAGCAGCAAACGCATTACGTTCGATACAAGGAATTTGTACCAAGCCGGCTACCGGGTCGCAGGTTAATCCCAAATGATGCTCAAGACCCATTTCTGCCGAATATTCAATCTGATAAATGGTGCCGCCCATCATTTGTGTTGCAGCTCCCGAAGCCATTGCACAGGCCGTTCCCACTTCTCCCTGACAGCCAACCTCGGCTCCTGAAATAGAAGCATTTGTTTTTACCAGGTTACCAATGAGTCCTGCGGTAGCTAATGCCCTTATAATGCTTTTCTTATCGGTATTATGAATTTTTTGGAAATACTTTAAAATTGCAGGCATAACGCCGCTTGCACCACAGGTTGGAGCTGCCACAATTTTTCCTCCAGAGGCATTTTCTTCCATTACTGCCAGTGCGTATGAAAACAGTTGCGAACGTCGTTTAAATGGTGTAGCAAAATTGCGTCCCTTGGTATTAAAACTCTGTGCTTTTCGCGGAAGTTTTAATCCTCCTGGCAAAACTCCATCCGTTTTTAAGCCACGCTTAATACTGTCGAACATCACGTGCCACACTTCTTCCAGGTAATCCCAAATGTCGGGTTCTTCAAACTCGGCCACGTATTCCCAAAAACTTTTTCCGTTGCGGTTGCACCAGTCCAATATTTCTTCCATGGTGGTGTGTTCGTACACATCAACAGTTTCTGTTTCCGTATAATCATCAATAATTGCACCTCCGCCAATGCTATAGCATGTCCATTCTTTCAACAAGTTATTGGCGTTGTCGAAAGCCTTAAAACACATCGCATTCGGATGTCTTTTTAGAAAGGTTTTCGGCTCCCAGTTAATTTGTAACTGACGGTTTCCAAAACTTTGTTCAATGGCGAAATCGGTGAGGTGTCCTTTTCCGGTGGCGGCCAAACTACCGTACAACGTCACCTCAAAATAACCAGCATCTTTATTTTCTGCCAGAAACCTTTCGGCAGCTTTTTTGGGCCCCATCGTATGACTGCTCGAAGGGCCGTGTCCAATTTTATAGATTTCCTTTATCGATTCCATACTTTTATTTAATTGTTTCAATAAAAGAATAGAAATTCACGAAGTCAATGACATTTAGCAGGCTTGTAAAAAGCCCGGATAATTTGGCTACTTTTTGTCTTTAACCCGCATAAAACGGAACATATTCATAATCCATTTCGGGAGAGGGTGGTAGCCTCGTTTTCGTAGATCGATGTACCAGCCAATTTTCTTGACAATCGGTATTTTATGGGTTTCCACAAACTCGATCAAAGTACCTTCGGGTGCTTGTATATAAGCAAAATTTCCGGCAGCTTCGCCCATGTCGAACGATTCGGTAGCTTTTGCACTGTCAACGGTAAACGGGTAACCAATGGATTTTGCTTTTTCGCGGAATTGGTCCATTCCGTTGATATCGAAACAAAGGTGGATAAAACCCGGATCGCCCCAAATTCGTCCTTCGTAAATGTCTTTTGGCTCGTAATCAAAAGCCTGAATCAGTTCGATAACCGATTGCCCAAAAAACGGACTAAAAGCGCCTTGTTTCACATCGGAATGACGCAGCAAAACACGTCGGAATTTTTTGTCGCCACCCGGAATGCCTTTATAATCTTCAAAAACTCCGGTTTCATCGTAACCAATCTCGTCGTATTGCAGAATTTCCTGGTAAACTTTCAGGCTGGTGTCCATGTCTTTCACACCAATAATTGTCCCGAGCACACCGCCACTCAACGATTTTTCTTTTTTACGGAAAACACCTTCCTGGTTTTTTATTTCCCACATGTTTCCGTAAATGTCTTTCATAAAAAAGTGATCGTTGCCTGCCGGATCTTTTGAAATAGGAGTGAGCAGGTTCAGTTTCGAAGCACTAAATTTATCGTAAACGGCTTGTACATTTTCGGTTTTAATTTTTCCGATGTTGATGCCCAAATCACCCAGTTGAATCTCAAATTTGATCGGTTCGGGTTTTTTCCCGGTATGTTGCCATATCTCAAAACCTCCGCCACCTTGCATATTAAGTGCCAAAACAGCTCTTCTGTCGCGTGTTTTGCCTGCTGTATGTGCCAGCATCAACTCTGCTGTGGCTTCATCTTCAAACATTCGAATATCCATCGAGAAATGTTCGCGATACCATTTCCATGCTTCCTGAAGATCTTCAACACCAACTCCTAACTGCTGGATTCCGTTTATTTGTGCTTTCATTCGTTTACAATTGTTGATTTTTTCGGTAACTCATGTAACGCGCATATTCCTTCTCCCGCCTATTAAAACAGCTCTCGTTATGCTCGTTTCATTTCTGCTAAATACTTATCGTTTATAGTGGTTTCACGCGCGAAGCCATATAATAATACAACCGCGGCAAAAACCGCCTGATGTGTACCATAATAACTTCTGAACCACCTACCAATATTTCTTTTTTCTCTTTTTTCAGTTTTTTGCAAATCACTTTTGCACATTTTTCAGCCGACATTCCTGTATCCTGGCCGGCATCCATTTGTGCATGTGTTTTTCCATCCTTATTGATCGCATTCACCGAAATATTCGTTTTTATACGTCCGGGAATGATAACCGAAACGGCAATGTTGTTTTTTGCGTTCTCGGCCCGTAAACTTTCGAAAAAACCGTGTAAAGCTTGTTTCGATGCAGAATACGACGACCGGTATGGAAATCCAAATTTACCAACAATACTGGATGTAACCGCAATTTGCCCGCCACCATTTTCAATCATTTGCGGCAAAACCTTTTTGGTTAAGGCAATAGTTCCAAAATAATTTACTTCGAAAATTTTACGGTCGACACTGACCGGCGTTTCGGCTACAAACGAGCGCTGGCTAATTCCTCCAAACTGGTATAGCGCATCAATTTTGATATTGTTTTCTTTAATGAACTGAGCCGCTTCTTCTATCGATTGTTCGTTACCTAAATCGAAAGGAAGAATAACGGTTTGGCAACCATTTTTTATGCAGCATTTTTCGGTGTCTTTTAAGGCCTCTTCTTTCCTGCCTGAAAGAATGAGAGTTACATTGTTCGACGATAACTCAATTGCCACCGCTTTGCCAATGCCCGACGATGCTCCTGTGATCCAAATTGTCTTTCCCCAAAAATCCATTTACTTCATACTTTCAGCGTGCCACGAAGATAACAGAATATTCAGCCGGACAAAATGAATAAGGTCTATTTTTACTGGGTCAAAATTAAAAATAGTTAAGATTGTTAAATTCCTTTTGGCTCCGACCATTTTTCTTTTTCAGGCAAAATAAAACTAAATAAAACAGCCATTGAAAATGCCAGAAGGTAACTGGCCAGTCGTTCGGATATTCCGGTGGCATCAACCAACCAGGTTTTCCATATTACGGCTGATAGTGTTCCGGTAATTAAACTGGCAAAAACGCCGGCTCTCGACAGTTTTTTCCAGAAAATAAGCAATACAATGGCAGGCCCAAACGAAGCACCAATACCGCTCCATGCATAGGAAACCAGTCCGTAAACCGTATCTTCCATAGTGATAGCCAATATAAAACCTACCACTCCAACGGCAAGCGTAAGAATTTTATTTAGAAACAACATGCGCCTTTCTTCAATCTGCTTTTTGGTAACATGCAGGTAGAAATCTTCGGTCATCGATGATGAAACGACCATTAGTTGCGAAGACGCTGTTGACATCATTGCAGAAACGGCTCCTGACAAGAGTATCCCGGCAAGGATAGGGTTTAACAGTGTCATTACCATTATCGGCATAATTTTTTCCGAATCGCTGGCAACCGAAGCTGCCGCATCTCCTAAAATGCCGTTTTGCACCAACTGGTAACCAATTATTCCAATCATAAAAGCTCCAACATAGGCCAGCAGTGTCCAGATTATAGCCAGCACCCGGCTTTGTTGTGTTTCTTTTTGGCTGCGCATGGCCATCATTCGTGTGAGCAATTGTGGCTGGCCGGTATAACCAAATGCCCAGCTTAATCCGTTTAATACAAGCAAACCACCTGTAGCTTGTTTCACCGTATCAATGTTTTGGGGTACCAGATAGTTGGCCTGCGAAATGGCTTCGGCTACATGAATATTGTTGGCTGCTGCAATACCGAGTGCAATTATGGGCAGCACAACACAGGTAACCACCATAAGAACTGCCTGAAATGCATCGGTGGCAACAACCGTAATAAAACCACCCAGCATGGTATATAAAGTAACCAGCGCCGAGCCTATTACCATTCCCCAGAAAGGATCGATTTTAAAGGTGTCGTTGAAAATTTTGCCGGCACCACTGAATTGGGCTGCAATGTACAGCACAAAAAAGAAAATGATAATTAACGATGAAAGAATACCGAAACTACGTTGCGTACCTTTAAATTTGGCTGAAAACAAACTCGGAACCGTTAAGGCTCCTGTTTTGTCGGTAAGTTTTTGGAGTGGTTCAGCCAGAAAAATCCACAGAAACAGAATACCACTGACACAACCTAAAGCTACCCACAACGACGCCATTCCTTCGGCGTAAGCATGACCGGTTAATCCTAAAAGTAGCCAGGCCGATTCACCGGTAGCACGTTCGGATAAAGCCAGCGAAAAACCGGATATTTTTTTACCGCCAAGAACAAAGTCGTTGTTTGTTTTTGAACGACGTGCCGAATACGCTACAATACCAATTAAAATAACCAGGTAAGCAACAAAAACTAATATCATTTTTTGTAGAATTGTTATGAAGCCTCCAAAGATAAAAAGAAAATGAACTGTAGCAATTGTTCGCAAAACTTAATGCGACAAAACCTTTTTGATTGTTATTTTGAAAAAGAAGTGGGAGATAAGTGTTGGAAATGTTCTAATTATTTACTTTTTGATTTAGACTTTGAAAACCTTCTCCGAGTATTTCTTTGGTATCCATAACCGTAATAAATGCATCGGGATCGATTTTACTGATATATTCCTGAAGGATGGCAACCTCGCGGCGGCTAACAACGGTGTATATAATTCGTTTTTGCTCGCCGGTAAACATGCCTTCGCCGTTTAGGTACGTTCCTCCACGCTCTAAATCAACCAATAGTTTTTCCTTAATCTCGGCATGTTTTTGCGAAACAATAAGAAGTGCTTTATTGTAATTCGCGCCTTCAAGTGCTGTATCAATTAGTTTTCCGCAAATGTAAATTACGATCAGCGAGTAGAGTGGGATGGCCCAGTCGCGGAATGCGAGCAATCCAAAAAATACGATAACCGAATCAACATAAATCATCAATCTGCCAATTTGCAGGTGGGTGTATTTAGCAATGATCATAGCAATAATATCCGATCCGCCGGAAGTAGCACGTGATTTAAAAATCAAGCCAAGTCCGAATCCCATTAATACGCCGCCAAACAGACAGGATAAGAGAATATCATCAACCAGTGGAATATTTGCATCCGGGCGCATCATGGTTAAAAGGTCGGTAAAAACAGCGGTTAACACCGAGCCGGTAATGGTTTTTATTCCAAAGCGGGGGCCCAGAATTTTTATTCCGGCAATAATTAATGGAATATCAATCATCAGCGCAAAGGTACCCACCGGAATACCATCGGGCCAGAACGAAAAAACGCCTTCGGTTAAGTAGTGCACAACAATGGCGATTCCGTAAACTCCACCCGGAACAATTTTATGTGGTGTAACAAAAAATACAAAAGCGGTGGCTAAAATAAATGAACCCGCAATTAAAAGCAGATTGTCCTGAATCCACTTTTTACTGAAAATTTTATCTTTTGTAAGGAATGCCATTGTGCTGAAATTTTTCGCAAAAGAACACAATTTTAATGGATTAAAAAACAGAGTTTTGTCAGCAAAGATTGATGCTGGATACTGGATACTGGATACTTGATATTAGATTCTGGATGCTCGTAACTCGTAGCTCGAGACTCAGTCCTAATCAAGTCTGAAACGATACGAAATAGTTCCCTGCTGGAATGCAGCCGCATCCGGATCGACGTTAAATTTGGCTTTTAAAGCTGCCTGTTTGGCTTCGTCCCAGAATGCTTTATTGACAATGGTTGTTCCGCGTGCTCCGGGCTCGGCAGAAGTAACTCTTCCGTTTTTATCAACGATAACTTTTACCACAACAATTCCGGCATCATTACCCGGGTATTCCGGTTTGGGCAACGATATTGCAGAACGTCCACCCAAATCAAATGAAATGCCTGCGCCTGATCCCTGGTTTCCGGCGCCACTGCCACCATCGCCATAATTGCTGGCATTCGGATCGCCGGTAGGTGCGCCCTGGTTACCACCCGGGAATGTTACTCCCTGGCTTTTACCGTCACTACTGCCGGTGCCACCGCTTCCTGAGCCACTGTTCGCAAAAGCTCCCTGAGTTCTGGAGTTTATCGCAGCAATTTTTTGTTCTTTTTCCAGCTTACGTTGACGCTCTGCCTCTTCACGTGCTTTACGTTCGGCTTCTTCTTTGGCAATCCTCTCTGCCTCTTCGCGTTGCTGGCGTTCTATTTCTTCTTGTTTTTTACGCTCAATTTCCTGAAGGCGATTTTGTTCAGCCTCCTCAGCTTGTTTGCGTTCCAGTTCTTCCTGTTGTTTTCGCTTTTTTTCATCCAGCTCTTGCTGGCGTTTGCGTTCTTCTTCTTTTTTCTTTTTATCGGCCGCTTGAATGGCTACGGTTTCTTCGTAGTCCTGCGTCATTGCAACTTCCTCGGCAGGTTCCGGTTCCGATGTTTTTACCGGGGGCGGAGGTGTTTGTTTAGCCGGTGGTGGCGTTGATTGTTTTTGTGCGGTTTGCGGAGGTGGAGGAGTAGTTTGTGGTTGCCTGCGCGCCGGACTTGGTTCGCGGTCGCCCAATCCATTTTCTGAATTTCCGAAATTAACCAGAATTCCTTCTTCACCGGGTAGAGGAAGTGGCGTAAAAAAACCAAGTACGAGCAATAATATCAGTACAATTGTGTGAAAAACAATCGTTCCGACAAGCCCCTTTTTCTTTTCGCTATATTCCTCTCTTTCTATCATTCTTCGTCTATTCAGGCGATGTTGCCAGTATCATTTTATACTTATTCCGGCGGGCAATGTTCATTATTTTCACCACTTCGTTTACGGGAACAGATTGATCGGCATGCAACGAGATAAAAATATCGTCGTTGCCCGAACCAAACTTGTTGGTTAGAAACGGCTCAATCTCGCCAAATTTTACGCTTTGTAGCTTGTTATCGTCGTTAATGTAGTATTTCAAATCGGATGTAATCGATATGGTTGTGATTGGCTTTGCAGCTGTTTGATTGTTACTTTGCGGAAGTAACAATTTCAGTGCATTTGGCGCAATCAGGGTAGAGGTAACCATAAAGAAAATAAGCAACAGAAATACAATGTCGGTCATCGACGACATGCTAAATGCAGCATTTACTTTATTTCTCTTTTTTAGTGCCATTTACTACAGGTTAAGCCGGTTCGTTTAACAGATCCATAAATTCAGAAGTGGTAGCTTCCATTTTAAAAACCACTTTCTCTACATTCGATACAAGAATATTGTATGCGAAATAAGCGATAATACCCACGATCAAACCGGCAACTGTAGTTACCATTGCCTGGTAAATACCGGTTGAAAGCAATGTAACGTCAATATTGTTGCCGGCGTTCGACATATCGTAAAATGCCTGAATCATTCCCATTACCGTACCAAGAAACCCGATCATCGGAGCTCCTCCGGCTACCGATGCCAAAACAGGGAGTCCTTTTTCCAGTTTCGAAATCTCAAGGTTACCTACATTTTCGATGGCGGCATTTACGTCGGTTAGCGGCCGGCCAATTCGGCTGATTCCTTTTTCCAACATGCGCGATGCCGGATTTGGGTTGCTGCGGCACAATGCTACGGCAGAATCGATTTTTCCTGATGTGATATAAACTTTTATTTTTTCAAGCAAACTTGAATCAAATCTTCCGGCTTTTTTAATTGCAAAATAGCGGTCGAAAAAGATGTAAACGGCTACTACCGACAAAAATAAAATCGGAATCATAATCCATCCACCTTTCATCGCCAGATCTATAAATTTTGTTGAAATGCCTTCCGGCTCGGTAGCCATAGCTTCCAACTCTTGTGGAAGATCAGCCTGAATCATCAATAAGTTAAACATGTTTATCCAATTATTTTTTACAATTCTATAAAATAAAAAACGAGGTATAACCTTAAATATTATACCTCGCTAAAATAAGTAATATTTTAACCGTTTTGCTTGCTCTGTACCTCGTATCTTATATAGTTATGAACAACTGTTTTTTGATAGTTTACAGGCCAAACATAACAAAGTATACTGCAGCACCTGCCAGGTAGCCAATCAAAGCCAGCCAGCTAATTTTTTTCAGGTACCAGATAAAATCGATCTTTTCCAATCCCATTGCAGCAACACCTGCAGCCGAGCCAATAATTAGCATACTGCCACCGGTACCGGCTGTGTAAGCCAGGAATTCCCAGAAAGCACCATCCTGAACAAAGGCAGACTGGTAACCAACAGCTCCGGCATCGGCAATCGGATACATTCCCATAGCACCTGCTACTAACGGAACATTATCAACTACCGACGACAGCACACCAATTGCAAGGTCGATCAGGTAAATGTTCCCCAATTTTTCGTCGAGATAAGTTGCCAGTATATTTAAATGTCCTGCTGATTGTAAGGCTGCAACTGCCGAAAGTATTCCAAGGAAAAACAATACGGTTGGTACATCAATACGCTGAATTACAGCCGTAACTTTTAGTTTGTCTTTAATTTCTTTTGGTTTGTCTTTGTGTACAATTTCGCCAACAACCCACAACAGGCCTAACGAAAGTAACATTCCCATATAAGGAGGCAGGTGGGTAATGGTTTTAAATACCGGAACGAACAATAATCCGGATACACCCAAAACAAGGAACAGAATTCGTTCTTTTTCGGTGCTGTATTCTACTTCGTCTTCATCAATTGCAGGACGTTGCACTTTCCCTTTCATGGTAACTGAAAGAATAGCTAACGGAACCGTCATACAAACCAAACTTGGAAGAATAACATTCATAATAATTGTGCCTGCTGTAACCTGTCCGCCAATCCACAACATAATGGTGGTAACATCTCCGATAGGCGACCATGCACCTCCAGCGTTGGCAGCTAAAACTACCATACTGGCAAAAAACCAACGGGTTTGTTTGTCGTCGATCAGTTTTCGAAGCAATGCAACCATAACAATTGTTGTAGTAAGGTTATCGAGCAATGCAGACATAAAGAATGTAAGCAAACTCAATATCCACAGTAGTTTTACTTTATTGGTGGTTTTTATTTTGTCGGTAATAATTTTAAAGCCTTCGTGCTGATCAACTACTTCAACAATGGTCATTGCTCCAAGCAGGAAGAATAAAATTTCACTGATTTCGCCTAAATGATGGATGATTTCCGATTCAACTATAAACTCATGCGCGGCATGTAACCCGTGCGAATCGGGATGAGCAGCCAGGAACGCCTCCCAGGTGGGGCTGAATCCAAGGTGTAAAATGCCTTCAGCACCAAGAACATAAACTACCCAGCATAATGTGCCAATAATTAAAGCAGATGCAGCTTTATCTACTTTTAGGGGATGCTCAAGCGCTATTGCAACATAGCCAAGAACAAATACAACAACCATTAATATAAACATAGTAAATAATTTTAGGTATAAGTTTTTGCTTCAAAGAACTGCAAAATTATCTTAAGTAAAATATCTGCAAAGGAAATCGGTCAGTTTTTTTAATGATTTCTAAATATTCATAAAGATTCTTTATAAGCAAATAAAAGCGCGAATATTAGTTCTCTTTCTTTTTAAAAAGTTTGCTAAACTTTTGAAACAGCTCGTCGATCGAATTGTACTCCTCTTTAAACGACAAACCTATTCCTTGCGTATAGGGAGCTGTGTCGTAAATCAGGTTGTTGTTCGATCGGTTGTAAACCTTGAACAGAATTTTTCCGCTGCGCACCAGTTTTACACTCATTTCAAAGTCGCCAACAATCTGGCTACTATTGTTATTCGTTCCGTATTGGTTGGTATTATTCCCAATATTTCCGTTCAGGGTAACCCGGTCGTTAAAAATTTGCGTGCTCAGTGCCAGTTCAATTTCATCGTTGGTCACCTGGTTTCCGGGGCGGTAGTTAATTCCAATATCCCAGTCTTCATCGATTTGCGAGAGCCAGTTACTCAGTTGGTTCGAAAAAACTTCGCTGGCTGTAGTCCCGATCATATTTGGGTTTTGGGCTTCAAATGTACCGCGCAAATATTCCGGAGTATAAAATTTCCCGAGAACGATCAATGACAGAATCTGTTTATTCATTTCCTCCTCGGTTTTAAAAAACTGTTGCAATTCTTCCCGTAATGGTTCTTCAATATTCGGGAAATTGATGTCGAAACCAATGGTTGGGTTAATCAATTCATCCTTAAGATTAATAACACATTCCACCTGTACACGGTTGGTTTGCGTAGTGTTTTGGTAGCTGCTTAGCAGGTCGTACAACGAAGCTTTTAGTTTGTAAATAGCCTGCAGATCGACAACTGCATTGTATGGATCGCCCGACCACAGTATTGAACCGCCCGGTTCAATCGAAAAGCGTTTGTTTATTACATTTTGCAGAGTGAACAGGTAATCGCCGTCGGTTGGATTATAGTTTCCTGAAAGGCTCATATTCTCTTCTTCGTCCATTTCAAAAAGCAAAATCCCTTCGCCTTTCGCGTGAATTACGTCACCAATCTGCGAATTATAAATTAGCTCAACTTCTGCATCGGGAGTGGCTTCAACGGTTATGCTTAAATTAAAACCTCCGTCATCGCGGTTTGTGCTACTGGTGAAAAATGCCGATTCTTCCTTTTTTTCATCAGGTTTAACAAATTCCAAAAAGTCGTATTGTTTGAGTTCGCTCTGGCTTTCCATCGATATTTTAATGTCGGTACCGGGTAAAGTGGTTCCAAAGCAGGTTAGATTTACGCGTGTTGCCTGGCCTTCGATTTCAATACCCCCATTGGCCATTACCACACCGTAAAACTGTTCATTGTCTTTTAGTTTGGTATCCAGTGCTTTTATTTTTTGCGACTGAAAATTCAGATTGTAAGTCATATTCTGAAAATTCTGCTGAGTAATTTCGCCATCAAAAATGGCCGAGTTATTCAGTTCATCAAAAACGGTGATATTATCAAAAATAATACTCCGATCCTTAAAATAAACTGAATCGGAAAAATGATAAGGAACCTGTGTCGCATCGATGGTTAAACCGGCGTTGGAGCCAAAAAGTGCACCATTTAAAAGGATACCTTTTACATTTCCGCCAAGATTTACTTTTCCGGATGCTACGCCCTGAAATTTAGAAAAGTTCTCGCGCATAAAAGCCGACAAAATCACCAGTGAAGCGCTGTCGACATCTATATCAAAATCCAAATCGCCTTCCGATGGAATGTAAGACCCTGCTGCATGAAGGTTTGTTTTGTTATTCCTAATCACTTTTAACTCGGAATCGATGGCAGAGCTGGCCTGGTTCCACTGGCTCGACAGGGAGATATTTCCCATGTATTCGTTTTTGTACGAAAGACTGTCGATTCTTAAATCCGATAAAACAACAGGTTCGTCAAACAAACGCGAAAAACCAAAGTATCCGTTTACTTTTCCATCTAAATCAATCTTTTTATCGAAATACTTATCAAGATATTTAAGATCAATGTTTTCCATTTCAAGCCGAACCAGGTCCGCTTTTTTACTGGTAATGCTGCCATCGATAGCAAAGAGCTGGTCGGCATGTTGAATTTTAAATCCTTCTACTTTTATTGAAGAGGAATCGATTTGGGCATAAAACGGATTTACCGACCAAAGTGTGTCGGCCACATAGATTTGCGATGGTTGCCCGTAAATATCAATATGGCGGAGTTGAGTGGAATCGGAATAGGAAAATTTTGTTTGTGTTCGAATTGCACCACTATAGGTCAGTTCATCAAAATTACTCCATGAGATTACATTGTCGAGCACATTGTTTGTTATTTTCGAGTCGACCGTAAAATTGTAAAGCATAAAACCGTTTTTCTGGTACAATTCTCCAATTCTGAGTTTGGAGTTGTAACGGCCATTCAACGCATTGTTACCAATATATACATCGCGTGCCCAATTGTTATTGTATTTTATTCCCGGAATACTTCCATTTAAACTCAACACATTTCTTGGGGCGTTTATTTTTCCGTACAATAAAAACGGCCCTTCAAATTCCAGCTCAGGTATAAATATTTTTACCAGCGGGTTAACTTCTTTTGCGTTGATGTTGTAATCAAAATTATTTGAGTTGGCAGTTGATGAATCTACCGGAATTCTTGCAGCCGGAACATAGTGATTTACCAACTGAAAGAAATTGTTTTTTAAGTTTCGAAAGTTGTAAGAGCCCAATATCTCAGCATCGAGAAAATCAGATTCGATACGCAGCTTATTCTTACCATCTTGTTGATTGGCCCTAAACTCGATTCCTTCCAGGTTAAGCTCTCCATATCGGTTACTGTAATAACCTTCTTTCAACGAGATCATCCCGTTGATGTTGTCAATTCTATCGCCTGTAAAGTTGGCTTCCATCTGAAAAGCCATGTTTGATGCGGGAAAATTTTGCGTAAAATTCAGGTTGCCCGTGTAGGCGTGTCTCAGATTCATATTAAAATCGAAACGCGGAATTTTATTGTTTAAATCAAGCTCTCCAATAAACGTAAAATCGAGGTTAGGATCCTGTATTTCAAGCAATCCATCGAACATTTTTTCGCGTAAAATTCCATCAATCGACAGATGCTTATAGTTGTAATTGTTGTATTGAATACTGTCGATAGTACCTTTGAAAATGCCCGAAACAGCCTCCGTGGTTTTATTGAATTGTCCGTCGGCTGATCCTTGTAACGTAATTGCTCCCAGCTGTTCCTGTTTAAAAAGTTCTCCGAGTTGGAAGTTTACCGTTGAAAGATTTCCCCTATAAATGATTTGTCCTTCTTTTTCGGGCATCACCAAAATATCGGTGGTTAATGTGCCCATTTCGCTTTCCAGGGTTCCAAAGGTTACAAAATCGGATAAGAAACCACTAAAATTACCTTTAAACCGCAACTGGCCTGCCTCGTAAAAACTTTCCGGAAAACGAATATAACTATTTGGAGCACTGTTGGGTAGTCGAATACTGCTGATATCCTCAAAAGTTGTATTTGAATTTTTTAAATCGAGAAACAAATACATATTGGCAGGATCAAGCAGATCGTTCACATAAAAATCGAGCAGCGCATTGGTTTCGTTCGCTGTTTGCAGGTACAGATTTTTGCCTTTCAGGTCGTTTAGGCTACCGTAAATAATTCCTGAAAGTTTAATTTTTTCACGCATTCCTTTAAGCGTAGGAATCATCGCACCAATTTCCTGCATACCAATTTCAGAATCGGCAATTTGAATATCCATATCAAAGCTGCGGTTCATCGAGTCGCTAAGGCTGTAAAACTGAAAACGCATATCGGTGTTGGTCAGCGACGAATGGTTACTTACCATGTTGAAATTTTTGATGGTAAGTACTTTGCCAACATTTGTTATGTCGGCAGCAGCTTGTTTAAGGTGCAAATTAGGGCCGGCATCTACACTTAAATCTTCAATCCTAAATGCAATAGAATCGCGAAACGAATAAAAATTCGAGACCTTCAGATTTAAATTTCGGGTGTCTAAAATCGGATGGCTTTCGTTTTCGTTTATTACATACCTTATTTGCATGTCCTTAAAATTAAACGCACGGCATGCAAAGGACCATGGATTTAGCGTGTCCTTTTCAGGGTTAGTACCTAATGCTTCTATAAGAAAACCAAAATTGAAAACGTTGGCAGTGTCTTTCGAAACATATATTCGGTTATTTACAAAATCAAGATCTTTTAAAACAACTTGTTTGTGTTTAAACTTTAAGGAGTCGACCCGCGCTTTAATTTGTTTGCTGTAAATCAGTGTATCACCATGCTGGTCTTCAATTAAAACATCTTTTAGTGTTAAGCGTTTAAAAAAGCCGATATCAACTTTCCCAATCGTAATGTTGGTATGTATATCTTTCGAGAGATTTTTGGCTATTTGTCGGGTGATCTGCGTTTGTACCCAACTGTTTTGAATAAGCACAATACTGCCACCCAGCAACATTATAAATGCTGCCAGCAAAACAATGATTATTTTCCAGCCTTTTTTAATAGTTTTGCAAATTTAGAACGAACATAATCCATTTCAATCAATAACAATGAAAAGGATAGCGCGTTTTGTTAACTATTCATTTTTAATAAGTGCAAAGATATAAACCCAACAGCGTTTATCTTGTTTTAATAACGTAAAAAAGGGAAGATTTTTATGGCTGATAAAGGAATTATAATAATGGGTATTGAATCGTCGTGCGATGATACCTCGGCTGCCATCATTCGCGATGGAGAAATACTGTCGAATGTGGTGGCTTCGCAGAAAGTGCATGAAGAGTATGGCGGGGTAGTACCTGAGCTGGCTTCGCGTGCGCATCAGCAAAATATCATTCCGGTGGTTGATTTGGCCATGAAAAGGGCAGGGATTAGTCGTGAAGAAATTTCGGCCGTGGCTTTTACGCGTGGTCCGGGCTTATTGGGATCGTTGCTGGTGGGTACTTCGTTTGCAAAAGGTTTTTCGCTGGCAGCAAAAATACCGTTAATCGAGGTGAACCACTTGCAAGGGCATGTACTGGCACTTTTTATAAAAGAAAAAGGTGTGGAATTTAATCCTCCGAAATTTCCGTTTTTATGCTTGTTGGTTTCCGGAGGTAATTCGCAAATTATTCTTGTTCGCGATTATCTGGATATGGAAGTGATTGGGCAAACCATTGATGATGCGGCGGGCGAAGCTTTTGATAAATGTGCAAAAGTTATGGGACTGCCTTATCCGGGAGGTCCGCATGTCGATCGATTGGCGAAAGAAGGCGATCCGCACCGTTTTGAGTTTTCACGTCCGCGGATTCCTGGTTTAGACTACAGTTTTAGTGGACTGAAAACCAACTTTCTTTACTTTTTGCGTGACAACCTGAAAGTGAATGAAAATTTTGTGGAAGAAAACCTGGCCGATCTTTGTGCATCGTTACAGCACACCATTATTGAGATTTTGCTGAGCAAATTAAAACGAGCTGCCCGGGAAACAGGTGTTAACGAAATTACTGTTGCCGGTGGTGTTTCTGCTAATACGGGGCTGCGTAATGCGCTGCAGGAAAATGCCAAAAAGCACCGCTGGAACCTTATTATTCCAAAGTTTGAATACACCATGGATAATGCGGCAATGATTGCTATTACAGGATATTATAAATATTTAAACAAAGAATTTACAGGGCAGGATGCTGTTCCGTTTGCGCGAACCCAGTTGTAAGCTCTGTTTCTTTAAAAATACCCTATTTTGAAATTTGAGAAAGAACTTGTTCATGGCAGGCTGATAAAACGTTACAAACGATTTTTAGCTGATGTTGAATTGGATTCTGGTGAAATTGTTGTGGCGCATTGCACCAATTCCGGATCGATGAAAAGTTGCCTTGAAAATGGGGCAGAGGTGTACCTTACTCCGGTTGACGACCCAAAACGAAAAACAAAGTTTACCTGGGAAATGATTAAAATAAACGGCGACTGGGTGGGTATTAATACGGGCAATCCAAATAAGTTGGCATACGAAGCGATCTTGAATGGTGAGATCCCGGGGCTGAACGGATACGCAACTGTTAAGCGAGAAGTTAAATTTGGCGATTCGCGCTTTGATGTGTATGCGGAGAATGAACAGGAGAAATGTTTCGTGGAAGTGAAAAACGTTTCGATGAAAGAGAAGGAATATGCCTTGTTCCCGGATGCAGTAACCACACGAGGTCAGAAACATTTAAAAACATTAATTGAAGTAAAGAAGCAGGGAATGCGCGCTGTTATGCTTTATATTATTCAGCGTAGCGATGTGCAGCTATTTGCCCCTGCCAAAGAAATCGATCCGGCATATGCCGGTTTGTTAAAACAGGCTCACAAGGCCGGTGTTGAGATTTTTCCGATGCAAGCAAAAGTCACTCCCTCGGAAATTATATTAAGCAAAAAACTACCTTTTGAACTATAAAAAAGCCGGAATATTTAATTATCCCGGCTGTATTTGGTCATTAATAAAATCCTACTTTTTCTCTTTTTCTTCAATCGGTACCAAATCTCCGTGATAGGAAATAAACTGACGGTTGGTACTGTTTACTCTTAAACTTACCGACCCGGTTGCACCGACCGAAAAAGTAAATTCTACGTTGTCGTTTTTATTTTTTGCGCTAAACTTCACGGTATAACCACCTTTCTTCGCATCTTCAACACTATAGTCGCTAACAGGTGCCTTAAAAATCATGGGCGAGTCTGTCGATCCGTAATCTACAGAATAAGCGCGACCAAAGAAAGGAAGATAAGAATCTACCTCACCATCCTTTAATACTACATTGTATGGTGTCGTTAATGTACGGGTTCTTCCGCTTGACGGAAGCATTTGCGTAGCATTAAATTGCCAGGCATTGGCTTCAATAAGTTCTTTTGTTTGTTCGGTAAGCATAGCTTTTTGCTGTGCTTTTCTCTCTTTTTTAGTTAATTTTTTGTCTTGTGCATTTACTGCAACAATTGAAAAAATCAGAAAACTTAACAAAATTATTCTTTTCATGTTACGTATTTTTTTTTGCAAAATACAAAAATTATACCGCAAAATCAACGGATTCTGAGAAAGAAAAAAGGGATATAAAATATACCCCTTTTCGTGCAGTTTAACTAAATAAAATCATTTTATATGATTTCTGAAAATTTCAATTGAATTCAAACTCATGAAGCATTGTACACTGTATTTTGCTAAAAGTTGGCATCGATAACAAAAGTTCTTTTCTTTGCAACGTTTCTTAAAATTGGTACGATTACTTCAATTTTTACAAAAGTACGGCTTTTATAAAAATTTAAAAAGAGCAAACTCGAATAATAAAAAATATAATTACTGATAAAAATCATGCAAAGCATAACCATTAGCAATGAATTAGCTGAAAAAGTACCGGGAGTTGTTTTGTCATGCATCGAATGCGACGTAAAATTTCAGGAGAAAAATGGCGAACTTTGGGAAGAGATTGAATCAAAGATCGAGGAGTTAAACAAAAGTTTGCGTGTGGAAGCTATTAGCAAAATACCGGCCATTGCCGCTTCGCGAAGGGCTTATAAAAAATGCGGAAAAGACCCTGCTCGCTACCGATTATCGGCCGAAGCGCTACTTCGTAGGGTTTTAAAACGTGGCGAAATCTACCAGGTAAATAATGTGGTTGATCAGCTGAATTTGGTTTCCATTTCTAGCGGTTTTTCAATTGGTGGTTACGATGCGGATAGAATTGACGGTGCTATTACTTTTGGTATTGGCGAAAAAGACGAGCCTTACGAAGGTATTGGGCGAGGAGAGTTAAATATTGAGTTTATGCCGGTGTTCAGAGACGCAAAAGGCGCTTTTGGAACACCTACAAGCGATTCGGTGAGGACTTGTGTTACCGAACAAACAAAACGGTTCTTAATGATAATTATAGCCTACGAACCCACAGAGAACATTGAACATGCCACCAACCAGGCTCAGGAACTTTTAAAAAGATATGCCGGAGCCACTAATTTTGAAATAAAAACTATACAAGCAATATAATGAAAGGAATTTGTAAATTTTTGCTCAAACTGATGGGCTGGACTGTTGTTGGAGAACCGGCGCCGGTAAACAAATGTATTATTATCGGAGTACCACATACCAGTGCCTGGGATTTTGTTATTTCGTGGTTGTTTTACACCTCGAAAGGGGCGGTTGCCAACATTCTAATCAAAAAGGAATTTTTCTTTTGGCCGGTTGGTTATTTTGTGCGGAAAATGGGAGGTTTACCCATTGATCGCTCAAAAGGGGCCAACGTAATTCGCCAAACTATTCAGCTAATTAATAAAAGAGAGCGTATACACTTGGCATTAACTCCGGAAGGAACGCGAAGTTTAAATAAACGCTGGAAAGCCGGCTTTCATATTATTGCTAAAGAAACCGGAATTCCGGTGTATCTGGGATATTTTGATTGGGGACGAAAAGAAATTTCGGTTGGAGAGCCATTTGAACTATCGGACAGTGCTCAGGACGATATTAAACGCATGAAGGATTTTTACCGCGAAAAAGGAATCAAAGGAAAATTCCCTGAGCTTTTTACAACCGACTATTAAACGAAAAAAGAAATAGTAGCTTTTTACTGGAGAGAAAAGCTACTATTTCTGGTTCTTTAATCAAAAGCAGAAATGCTGAGTTTAACCTGAACACTTTCAAAATCACTTTCGCTAAAACCTGCAAACACTCCTACATTACCTGCAAAAAACAGGTTGTTTAAACTGTAACCAATTTCCCAGTAATTTTTGTATTCCGGCGTGGTAAGGTAATTTAAATGGAGGCTTTCGCTCCATGTTCTTTTATTAAAAACTGATAAGTATCTTAATAACAAGTATTCCGATCTGTATTCAGTCATTACGTTTAGATAACTTTTGTTAGTGCTTAAAGCATAGTCGTTTATCAGCTGAAAACGGTGCGTAAAAGGTCGCATCATTACCGGAATTTCAGCAGTGCTAAAATGTTTGTATTGCGAAAAGTGCATCTGATCATTCGAAAAATAGTGGCCGGCATTTATTTGCCAGTCAATACCTGTACTTGGCGAAATATTGGCTTGCTGATGCACTGTAAAATCAACCCGGCTAAATTCTGAACCGGAATCGAAAATATCGGGCACACCTTGTTTGTAGGTCAGGTTAAATTCATAAAAGTCATTGACAAACAAAAACGGCGATTCTTCGAGCCACGGTTTTTGTTGCGATTTGCGGAAATTTAAACCTATACCATAACTAAAGCTTTTTTGCTCGGCAAGGGCCGGATTATCTGCTGTAAGGTTTCCGGGTAAATTGGGCTCAAAATCTTTATAATCCGAGAGCGGAAACGAAATGTTGTTTTCAAGCGGGTAATAATGATCAAAGTTCAGGATGGCATAATACCTGAAATATCTTTTAAAACGCTGCGAGAAATTCAGATGTACAAATTCGCTCTCGTAAAACCGCATGTAGTTTTCGCCAAAAAACCACGAACTTAAAGCGTTAACAGCAGGAGTAATTCCTTGCAGGCCGCTTTTAAAATCGCTGCTTTGTTTTCCGGCGTACAGGCCTATCTGGTTTCCTTTTGCAAGGAAATTTACAAACTGTGTGTTCAGGCTGCCAAATAATGCTTTGCGGTTAAAAGCATAGCCCAGTTGCGGAGTAAGGTAAATTCGCTTAGTGGAATCGACCAAAAAACGAATGCGAAATTCCTGTCGGTATTTATACCCGTCGACAGCGTTAAAATCAAAATTCACAGGCGACAGCAAACCATCGTAACTCACGCGAATGGTAGAATCTTTCGAAATATCGTAAGCTCCGGCCAAAAGCCTGCTCAAAAACCGTTTGGCACTTTCATTCCCCGAGACAGAATCGTTTGAAGCCGCTTTTTCCTGCAGTTTTAATGAATCGGCCATTCGGTAACTTTCAATCTCTGCCTGCGTTAACGGTATGCTTCTTATTGTGTCCCAGGCAATAGTTGTTTGCAGCGAGTCGTTATTTTCCGAAATTCGGTAACTGCCGAAGTCCGGTGCAACAATAGTCGAATCTTTGTACTGCTCTTTTAAGATCTTCCGGTTCAGACGGGCCACTTTTTTTACATCTGCATTGCTCAATTCCTCCTTGGTATTCAGCGAATTTAGTTCGCTAACCAGTTTTTCTTCTTTTTCGCCGGGTTCCCGTACATCTTGTTCTGTACTTGTTTGTTCAGCAATTTCAGTGCTTTCGTATTGTATGTTGGAATAATTGTTTACAATGGAATCGTACTTCACCGACGCGCCATAATAAAAGTTGCCCCGCAAGCCCAGCATGCCGAAATCACCAGTGATATTGTGCGAAACCGGCAACCAGTTTTCGTTGTCCAGGTTCTCGAACTGTTGTTTTATGTGGTAATTAAAAAACTCGAAACTGGAGCTAAAATCGAGGTTGTAGATACACCAAAGCCGGTCGACAATATAAATAAAACCTTCAACCAGCTCGTCGCTTTTTCGTTTTGGCGTAACGCGAATTTTAAACACATCATAATCGCCAAGCGTAATAAAACCTTCGTAAACAAAATTGTAATGTTTCAGCGCCATTACCGATAGTGGAGAAACCACTTCGTTGGGGCGTTCGTCGTAAAAACTGGCTGTCATCAGGCCCATTACCGGCGGCTCATCAAAACCCGTTATCGAGCTTTTTTTGCTTATCACCTGCTGATTGTACTGATCGGGATAATCGTAAGTAATGCGGTTTTGCGACTCCATTACATAGGTTACATTTTCTTTGAAGTAATCTTTGAATTTGCGGCCTTCTTCTACTTCCTGCTTTTTTATCAGGTTTGGAATATTGCTAAAGGCAAAATTGGCTTTGATATACAGGTCGGCGCCATAATGTTTTATATTCTTGCGATAATAAGGTGCTTTGGCAATGGCTTTACGCATAATGAAATAAGCCGGATCTTCATCTCCGGGAAACACTTTTATCTCTGCCAACTCAAAATTCTGGGCCTGCAATGTAATGGGCAAAAACAAGCTGTCGGTTTGCAGACTTATCGTTTGCTCCTGCTTTTCGTAGCCCATTGAACGCACTGTTAGGTGAAATGTACCGTTTGGCAGATTAAAACTAAAATCGCCGTTAGTATTCGATGTGGTGCCTTGCCGCGTTTCAGAAATATAAATGGTAGCATAAGGCACCGGTTGTTTTTGTTCATCCAGAATGCGTCCGGAAAGAACCTGTCCACTGGCAAAAAAGTGGGCAGAGAGTAATAGTAAGGTGAAACAAACTGATAGTTTTCTGCCGGTTGATTGATTGTTTTTTTGGGTATACATGGCTTAATTCTGTTTTCATCTGCAAGAAAAAGAAAAAATCAATCCCTTTAAAATATTTATTGTTAAAAAGTATTTCGTATTATAATCCCAAATCATCACTAATCGCACGCATTGCATTAACCGCCAGATCGGCAAACTCGGGCAGCGAAATTCCAATTTTCTCACACTCCAAAATATTTTCGCGCTTTACCGATGCCGCAAAAGCCTTTTGTTTCATTCGTTTTGTTACTGATTTTGTTTTTACACTGGCCAGTTTTTTATCCGGATAAACCAAAGTGGTAGCAGTTATTAAACCGGTAATGGTTTCGCCGGCAGCAAGTGCGTGTTGAAATTCAGAGGTACGATCTTTGCCCGTAGCTACTTCGTTGTGCATAACAATTGCATCGATCATTTCATCGGTAACTTTTCCTTTTAATAACTTCTCAGCGTATGGCCCGTGTGTATAAGGATCGGCGTTTGTGATTTCCACATCAATATCATGCAACAAACCTGCGATGCCCCATTCGTCCTCGTTTTTGCCTAAGTGCTTCGCTATTGCACGCATTACTGCTTCCGATGCCAGGCTGTGTTTTAACATGTTTTCTGCCTGTACATTCGATTTTAGCATTTCAAGCGCTTCGTCTCTCGTAATCATATATAAATTATAAATGTTCGCCGCATTAAAAATAGTGATAAATTTGTCAGCGTAATTTTTCGAAACAACTAAACTTAATATCATGATTGAAATTGAGCGAAAATTTCTTGTTGATACCAATATATGGTGCCCAAAGGATTTGGGAAACCCGATTGTTCAGGGATATCTGTCAACCGACAAAGAACGGGTGGTGCGGGTACGTATTAAAGGAGACACCGCCTGGTTGACCATAAAAGGCAAAACGCAGGGAATTTCGCGTATTGAAATGGAATATGAAATTCCGGTGAACGAAGCCGAGATTTTAATGAACCTGTGTCATGATTTTCCTGTTCGGAAAAAACGCTATGTGGAGGAAATAAATGGAATGATTTGGGAGATCGATGTATTTGAAGATAAAAATGCCGGTCTTGTTCTGGCCGAGGTTGAACTTAGTGATGAGAATGAAAAAATTGAACTGCCCAATTGGGTAACTCAAGAGGTGAGTACTGATCATCGGTATTTTAATGCATGGTTGTCAGAGCATCCTTATAAAACATGGTAGGGTTTCAAGTTTTTGAGACTAAGGAATTTAAAAGACAGGTGTTAATTGTTTAGAGATTTAAAATATAGGATAACATAACAATGGTATTATTTTTGCGTTTAATCCGAAAGCTAAAAACAGTGTATATGTTCTCAGGAAAAGGGAAAGTTTTTTTATTTATTCTATTATTTACCGGCTTCTCAAAACTTTTATTCGCGCAAAACTCTGTAATTGAAGAGGAACTGTTGCGCCATAACATACAGGTTTTAAGAAGCTATTTTATTGAAAATAACAATTGGCATGTTGTTAAAAAAGAAGTGGGTACCGATGTTGATGCACTACTGCATTTTATCGAAGATGAGTCGCCTGATCAGGTTATTAAAAACCTGAACGATACACTACGCGTTAACGGGAATTACGTTATGCGTTTGCCCGAAAATGTTGAGGACAGTCTTAGTGTTCCGGGTTTTGTGTCTTATGGCGATCAGCAATTGGAGGTACAGTCCATTGAATCGGAATACAAAGCAAATGTAAAACCTGAAGATATTACCGTGCCGCCGGCAATAATTCGTGAAGCTGAGAACGAAGTGCGGCAGGTGCCGAAAGGCCAGGGATTGAGTCTTTTTACTGATTCTGTTTATGCTTTTCCCGAAGAGCTCTATATCCCGGAAGTGATTCCCGACTCGATTTTAAATTCGCCCGATATGTTTAATGAGCTTATCCGTCGCGACAGTCTTCGGAGGGACTACATCGAAGAAAAACGAGTATTTTATAACGACTCGGTTAAAGCCGACTACATAAGCAGAATCGTGAGTGTTTACCGTGCCGAGAAATACAATGAAAACCTGCAATATCGTATAAAACGCTATAAAGACGAGGTTAAACTCAATAACTACTACGTTTTAAAGGCCTACAACGACGAAGTAGTGGCTCAGGTAAACGATTCGATAAAAGCGGTTTTGAACGTGTTGATGAATTATGCCGACCATATTGATACCACACGTTTGTCGTTAATTAACTTATATGGCGAAAAGGAGGATGTTTTATTGCAGAATGGGGCCGAACGTTATTCGCGAATCTGGTTAAAAAACGAGCAGAACGATTCGCTGGCGGTGATGGTAAAAAATACCGACAAACGAACGGTGCAGATGTTGATTGACGATGGAGTGACATTTTCACGCTTTAAGGAAAAACAAACCAAAGATTTTGATTTCGAAAGCCCTGAAACCCAACAATAATAAATTTAAAAGTGTGGGGAAAAGTTACGAGCTTGAAACCCCCTGGAATATTGGTGGCGACGGAAGTATCGGACTTACCCAAACTTATCTTGATAATTGGAAAAAAGGGGGGAAAAGTTCACTGGCTACGTTAATGGTGTTAAAGGGGTTTGCGAATTATTCGCGTAAAGACGGTAAGGTAAAATGGGAAAACTCGGCAGAATTCCGAAACGGTTGGATCAGGCCAGGTGGCGATGAATCGGAGTTGCAAAAGAATGATGATAAGTTTGAAATTACATCGCGTTACGGATTAAGTGCCTTTAAAAAATGGTACTACAGTGCCGAGCTTAATTTTAATACGCAAAATGTTTAGAGGGGTACAAATATCCAAAGGCTAACAACCCGGATGTGCTTTCCGCATTTCTGTCACCATCTACAACTTATTTGAAAATTGGTCTAGACTACAAACCAAATAAAAAATTGTCACTGTTTTTGTCGCCGTTAACAATGAAAAACGTTTATGTACGCGACACGGCACTGGTTGATCAGACAAACTTTAGTATCGACGAAGGACGAAAAGCATTTTGGGAGCCCGGTTTAAACGCCGACGTAAAGTACAAAACGAATCTAACCGACAACATCTCGTATGAGACGAAATACAAGATGTTTATTAACTACAAAGATCCGTTTAAGAAATTTGACTTGAACTGGGAAAACAACTTTAAAATGCAGTTAAACTCGTACATCGATATGCGTTTAATGTTTAACTTTATTTATGACGACGACGTTAAGTTCCCTATTTACGATGCAGACGGCAACAAAACCGGTGAGGAAGCGAAACTGCAGATAAAAGAGTTTTTCACCATCGGTTTCACCTATAAAATTAACAAGAAGGTGATGCGTACACACCGAATTCGCTAATGATTGCTTATTGAGATTTTTTGTTCAGACAATAAATCATTTAAGAAAAGAAAAGTTACTTTTGATAAAAAGACAAGCTCATGAAAGATTTAAAACGCTACTATACTTTAAACGCCGATCCGAAAGACGTTTACAATGCTTTAACCAACGAAAATATGCTTGAAATATGGACAGGTGAAACAGCTGTTATGCCACTGGAGCCAAACACCGAATTTTCGTTGTGGGGCGGAAGTATTTCGGGTGTGAATGTGGAATTTGAGCAAGATAAAAAGATTGTGCAAAAGTGGTTTTTTGGTGAAGAAGAAGAAGAATCGTTGGTGACAATAAAACTTCATCCGCATAAAAAAGGAACAAGCGTTGAGTTGCGTCACACCAATATTCCCGACGATGCTTTTGACAACATCTCCGAAGGCTGGGATGAAGACTATTTTGGAGCACTTAACGAACTGTTTATTTAGTCAGAAAGCAGCTTCCTATTCACCTAGCGTATGCATTTTACTTCAGTTCCTCTTGCAAAAGGTCTCTTATGTCAAGGAAATTACGCTCCAGCTTTAGCATGTTCTCAATAAAGAAATTATAGATGTCGGGCCATTGGTTCTGACGGTGAAAATCAACACCTTCCATTCGTATGAAGATCCTGCACACTTCGGCGCCGCTGTCTTCACGCTCGTGGAAAAACTCCCATTGCAAACCATTCTCAAAACCGTCTTCAATCACCGGCTTGTATCTTTCCAGAAATTCGTAGGCTTTCAGTCTTTTGTTCTCATTTTTGTTGCCCAATTCGAGAATTACCATCGCATCTTCGCGGCTAACATCAAAACGTAGTGCCACACCTTTAATTTTTGTTTTGTGGAGTACCCATTTCCGTTTCCTGTATTTTAATTCAGGATGCACACTGCAGCGCTTGTCAAACAGTTGCCAGAAATCAATTTTCAATTGTCGTAATTCCTCTTTTGAATACATGCGCCAAAGGTAAACTAAATTTAATTTTTACTTTTATTGTTTGTAAAACACGCGATTTATGATTCACAAAATTCTTCTATTCTTAAAGTTGATATTGATTACCGGGATTTCAATGGCGCAGTATGTTGAAGTGCAGGCAAATTACAATTCCGTGGGCGATTGTGTTTTTAGTGCTTCCAACAACGCAAAAGTGCCTATGTATTTGCATATTAACTTTGCCGATCTGGAGAACACGACGTTTAACGAACCGTTGCCCTATATAAAGAAAGTTGAGCCGGGTTTTAACAGTCTTTTTACGCTGCAACGCGATCCTGATGCCGATATCCCCCGGTTTAATTATGATATTGCAACCTTCCGCTCGAATCCAACAGCTGATGTTGATCTTGATTTTCCCTATTTAATTCCTTTTAAGAAAGGTGAAAGCGTATCGGTTTTCGATGTAAAAAGTATTGGTGGTTTTTGGGGAAATGACACACCTGATTCGTGGTTTGCAACAGGTTTTATGGCCGCACAGGGGGACGCTGTTTTTGCCAGTCGAAATGGTGTTATTGCCGAAGTTGTTGGAGAATCAAGAACCGGAGAATCGCGCTATTGGTATCATACCTGGACAAACAGTATCACCTTGTTGCAACCCGACGGAACTCTGATCTGTTATCATGGCGTTCAGTACAATCCGGAACAACTTGTAGTAGGACAAAAAGTATATGCCGGGCAAAAAATAGGGGAGTTGGCCAATAAAAAAGGTGAATTGATTGTACATATCTTTCACGATTCCTTATTTACCAAAAAGTTATCGTTTGTAATTCCGCAGTTTGTTATAAACAACAATGGCGATGCGGAAATTCTGAATGTTGTAAAACCCTACGTTGTATTTCATCCTGAGGCCATCCGAGGACTGGAAATGACAAAACGCGAGAAAAGAAAAATTCTTCAAAAAAACTAACATAAACTCAATGGAGTTTGCTGGACAGAGTTCAGCTAATATTGAAAATAGAAAATGAAGCTATAATTGAATTTGATTTGTATTTTGATAATTGTTAAATAATATTAATAAAGTTTATCAAAAAATGCGGTCTGGGCTTTTATAATTGACAAAAGTCACTTAATTTCGTTATTCATTGGTTAAATTTGTCAAAACAATAAAAAAGATTAAAAGGTCGGTTAACAATTAGTTAAGAAGAACTTAAGTCGAATGTGGTGAAATATAGGAGCACTTTTTCTCAAATATATATTATTGTGAAAATTTGTTAAATGTATTTTTTTTTATCTAATTTGTTGCCGAGTATTAAAGGTGAGTGAGTTATTTACTAATATTTATAAATTTTTATTCTATGAAAAAAATTGCGCTAATGCTATTGGGCATTGCCTTGTTTGGCGTGCTTGTGGCTGAAGCACAGGTAAAAAGTATTACCGGTACTGTAACCAGTGCCGATGATGATATGGGAATACCTGGTGTTTCAGTAAGTGTTAAAGGTACCACAATTGGTACAGTTACAAATCTTGATGGGGTATATCAGCTGGACGTTCCTACTGATGCCGAAGCGTTAATTTTCTCGTTTGTGGGAATGAAAACGCAGGAAGTTGAGATTACTGGCTCAACAATTGACGTGGTTATGGATGCTGACCTTGTTGGTTTAGATGAAGTTGTGGTAGTTGGTTATGGTACTGCAACACGTCAGTCGTTTGTAGGTAGTGCCAAAACAGTTTCAAGTGAGAACATTAAGAGTAAGTCAATCTCAAACGTTTCTCAGTCATTATCTGGTGAGGTTGCTGGTGTAAGTGTTATTAATACTTCTGGTCAGCCAGGTTCAACCGCCACTATTCGTATCAGGGGATTTGGTTCTGTTAACGGTAACCGTGATCCATTATATGTTGTAGATGGTGTACCTTATTCAGGATCGTTGAATGCAATTAACCCTAACGACATTGAATCGACAACCATTCTGAAAGATGCAACAGCAACCGCTATTTACGGTTCGCGTGGTGCAAACGGTGTAATCTTAATTACTACCAAAAAAGGTATGGACGGGGAAAGTATTATTGAAGCTGATATTAAATACGGTATTAACGTAAGTGGGATTGCCCGTCACGAAGTAATTCAGTCACCTGAGGAATACATCGCCCTTTCATGGGAATCAATGTACAACAGGGGAGTAGCAACAGGTCAGGCTGACCCTGCCGCATTTGCTAACGACAATCTTTTCTCCGGTAGTGGTATCAACTCAAAATACAACATGTGGAATGTGAGTAGTGGTGCAGATCTTATTGATCCGGCTACCGGACAAATTCGCCCGGGAGTTACAAGAAGATATGATCCGGAAGATTGGGAAGATTATGGTTTCCAAAGTTCAAACCGTACTGAAGCGAATATCACTTTCAGAGGTGGTAGCGAAAAAACAAAATACTTTACTTCTGTTGGTTATTTGAAAGATGTGGGTTACATTATTAATTCAGATTTTCAAAGATTTAATGCTTCTATTAACCTGGAAACAGAAATTAAGCCATGGTTGACAACTACTTCTCGAATGACTTATGCTTTGACCGAAACAAATAACAATGGTCAGTCTTCTGATTCTGGTAGTATTTTCTGGTTCACCGACAATATTCCTTCTATTTACCCGCTGTTCTCTCGTGACGAAGCCGGTAACTTTATTGAAGACCCAATTTTTGGAGGTAATAAATACGATTATGGTAATGATCGTGGTTTTGGTGCATTAACCAACTCAATTGCCGACGCCCATTATGATATGTCTCGTACCGATCGTCATCAGGCAACAGGTAATTTCTCTGCCAATATTAAAATAATGGAAGGGCTGACCTTTGAGAACACTTTTGGTGCTCAATATTATATGAGTAAATACAATAGCCTTAACAATCCGTTCTACGGTTCTGCCGCAGGCCAAGGTGGTTCTATTTACAAATTGGATGAGCAGATGTTTACCTATAACGTATTGAACCTTTTACGTTACCGCACCGAGTTTGGCGAGCATTCAATTGAAGCACTTGCAGCTCACGAAGCAAACTTCTGGGAAAGAAAAAGAAACACAGCGAGTAAGTCAAAAGCAGTTCACCCTGATATTGATGACTTAAACAACTTTATTATTGTTTCTTCTCCTCCAACTTCTTATACCGATGAAGTAAACCTTGAAAGTTATTTCGGTCAGGTTAACTACAACTATATGAACCGTTATTACTTGTCGGCATCTGTTCGTCGTGATGGAACTTCTCGTTTTATTGGCGACAACAAATGGGACAACTTCGGTTCTGTTGGAGCATCGTGGGTGGTATCAGAAGAGTCGTTTATGACTAATGCTCCAATTCTCGACTATTTAAAGGTAAAAGCCAGTTACGGTGTAATTGGTGAGCAACAAGGTGTTGGATTCTATCCTGCAATTATTTCTTATAATGTAAATAACCTTGATGATGAGATTTCAATTTCTGAACGTGAAGTTGGTAATCCTGACTTAACCTGGGAAACTTCAAAAATGTTCCAGACCGGTGTTGAATTCGCTTTAGGTGAGTATGTAGACGGATCGATCGATTACTACATGAAAAATACGGACAATCTGGTATTCGACAGGAGAGTTGGTCCATCAGTAGGTTATGCATTAATAACTGTTAACGATGGTCGTTTACGTAACAGTGGTATTGAATTCGATTTTACAGGTCATATCATTCGCAAGTCTGATTATACCTTAGATATTACCTTGAATGGTGAAATGTTGAACAACGAAATCATTGACATGCCTATTGACCCTGCCACAGAATTACCAAAAGTTCTGGATATTGCTGGTCGTTTTGGTCGTGCAAAAGGACATTCGCTGTTTGATTTTTATACCAGAGAATGGGCTGGAGTTGATCCTGCTGATGGTGTAGGTATGTGGATTCAGAATTACTACGATGAAAATGGTAACGGTATGTTGGATTCAGGTGAAGGCATTACTTCATTGTACGAATATCAACAGGAAAATCCTGATCATGAGATCAGTGCCACTACTACAAAGTCTTATTCGGCGGCAACCAATAAATACGTAGGAAAATCTTCTATTCCTACAGTACGAGGTGCTTTCCGTCTGAATGCTTCAGTGAAGAAATTCTCTTTAAGTGCACAGTTCCTGTATAGCCTTGGTGGTTACTCTTACGACTTTGTTTATGCCCGTTTGATGGATAACGAGCAAGTGGGTAGCAACAACTGGTCGACTGATATTTACGACAGATGGCAAAAGCCTGGTGACGTAACGAATGTACCACGTTTATCGAGTGGATATGATACTAACGTTTCAAGTTCATCAACCCGCTTTATTACAAAAGCTGATTATTTGAGCTTAAATAACTTACGTTTAGGATACGATTTCACAAGCCTGGTTTCACAATGGGGAATTACCGGTTTAACCTTCTTTGTTTCAGGTGATAACCTGTTCTTATTGACAGCTCGCGATGGTTTCAACCCATCAACCTCTGAAACAGGTACTTCTGACTGGTATACCTATAATCCGTTAACAACGTATACTATGGGAATAAACGTTAAATTCTAAGAAGTGATTTTGAAATTAGTTAAAATGAAAAGTATTATGAAAAGAATATATATATTATCACTCATAGCAGTGTTGTTCGTAGGAATAACCGGCTGTGGAGACGATTTTCTGGAGGTTCAGCCAACCCAGTTCTTATCGGCAGAACAGGTAGCTGAAGCAGCCGAAAATAATCCGGATGTTGTAGCCGGTAGTGTTGCCGGTATTTATACGCTGATGTTTGAAACCGGTACCGGCGGAGATGGCGGCCATGATGATTTCGGACAAAAAGGTTACGACATATTTAGTGATTTCCTGAGTAGCGACATGGCGCTGTCAATAAGTACATATGGTTGGTACCGTAGAACTTGTGAATTGACAGAAACAGTTGATTACACTAATTCAACAAACTACATGCCTTGGCGTTATTATTACCGTCTGATTCGTTCAGCAAATACAGTAATTGCTACCCTTGGTGGTAACGATGAAACACCAGAGAACGATGAGAATAAGCACCTTATGGGACAAGCAAAAGCATTACGTGCTTACTGTTATTTCTATTTAACTCAATTCTATGCATTGGAATACGAGTCATCAAAAGAGATTCTTCCTATTTATACCGATCCATCGCAACCCAACCAGCCTAAAAGTACAACTGCTGAAGTTTTTGCATTGATGGAAAGTGACCTGACAGATGCAATTTCTTTACTTGAGAACTTCACCAGAACAGGGAAACACCAGGTGAATCAGTACGTTGCTAAAGGATTACTGGCTTATGTGTATGCAACAATGGAAGGCGATAAACTTTCACAGGCACAAAGTTTAACAAAAGATATCATCGACAATGGTGGTTTTACCCTGATGGATTCAACAGAAGTTGTATACATGGGCGATGCTAGTGTTGGTGGTTTTCGAGATGTAAGTACTCCGGGATGGATCTGGGGTGTTGACATTACTTTGGATAATGGTTTGGACCTTGTATCATGGTGGGGACAAATGGACCTCTTTACCTACAGTTATCAGTGGGCCGGCGATAAAAAAGCAATCGACCAGGATCTGTATGATGCTATTCCTGCTGATGATGTAAGAAAAGGACAATTCTATTCGGATGCAGGTTCTTCGAACTACCTTATTCCAATAAACAAGTTTTATCCGGCTGACAGAACTATTGGAGCACAACGTAACATTGAAACTGATTACGTATATATGCGTGTTGCTGAAATGTATTTGTTGCACGCTGAAGTAAGTGCAAAACTAGGCCAGGATGATGCCGCAAAAGAAAGTTTAAAAGCTTTGGTGAGCCATCGTATGGCTGATGCAAGTTACATTGACGGACTTTCAGGTCAGGCTCTACAAGATGAAATTTACTTGCAGACACGTATTGAATTGTGGGGTGAAGGAAAGAGTTACCTGGCAATGAAACGTAATAAAGCAACTACTGTAAGAGGATCAAACCACCTATCGTTGGTTGGAGAATCAATTCCATACAACGATCCAAGGTTGACTTTTGAAATTCCTATCGAAGAAATTCAGAACAACCCAAGTATTGATTCTGGTAATAAGTAATGAGGACTTCTGTTTTGCAGAATATTCATGAAAGATTTATTTTAATCAAAAAAATTAAAGAGATATGAAAAACATTAAATATTTAATCCTGTTTGTTGCTTCTGTTTTCGTACTGAATAGTTGTGAAACTGGTATGCCTGAAACAACAGACTTGAACTATGTAACTTTTGAGGCCACATCAATGGACCTGGGAGTAGCGATTGATGGTTCCTCCGATTATGAGCTGGCTGTTTATACTACGCAAACAACCGGAAGCGACAGAACATTTGATATTATGGTTGATCTGGAATCAACTACTGCTGATGCTCAGGCATATAGTGTGCCTGCAACCGTAACTGTGCCTGCAAATTCAAATAAGGGTACTTTTATGCTGGGATTGACCGACATTAACATCGGCGACGGTGTTGACATTGTATTAAACCTGGAAGTTGATCCGGGAGTTTTCAAAGGCGATGCAATGGTGCTATCAGTAACTCAGCTTTGCGAGCAAAACGAAACTTACGTAAAAATTATTTTTGACGGTTATGCAAGCGAATGTTCATGGCAAGTTACAGATGCCTCCGGAACTGATGTAATGGCTGGCTCAGGTTATTCTGATGGTGATGCTGACGCTTCAGCAAAAGCATGTTTACCTGACGGAAATTATACCTTTACTGTTGCAGATGCGTACGGCGACGGATTAACGTATCCAGAAGTTGGTAGTATTACTATAATTAGTAATGGTGCCGAGGTTGTTGCTATTAGCGGCGACTATGGCGAAGGAACTTCAGTTGATTTTACATTGACTAAATAAGTTTTTTTTTAGAACGAGCCACACGCAATATAAAAAAAGCCGCTTCATTTCGTTGAAGCGGCTTTTTATTTTTATTCAGCAGGTGAACGGTAGTCACCTGCTAAATTTGTTTAGGGGATAAGGGAGAATAATTGGCCTAACTTTTTGACTTCAAGTGTTCTCCATTGACCATTCTGTGCCGTCGTAGCAGTGCGAAAGCTTCAAAAATTTCAATTTGCAATTGGGTAACTGAACAACCAAACCTTTATCTAAAAGTTGAAGCCGACAATGCGTTACGGCAACGCTTCAATTCTTAATTTTAGTTTTTGCAGGCCTGCAAATGGATTTTTGTTGTATCATCAAACTTCAATCCATAGTCCCAAAGAAGTATGTAAAGCAAAAAAAAAGACCGTCTCAAACGAAACGGCCTTACTTTTTACTTTTTGTTTTTATTAGTCGTAGCGATGTTCATCAGCGTGTGGCTTATCACTATCGCACGCACATATTTTATCCAAACCTTTTTCGTATTGCTCCAACGCACGCAGGCTCATTCCCATGTTCGAGAATCCACCATCGTGGAAAAGGTTTTGCATCGTAACTTTCTTTGTCAGGTCAGAGAAAAGTGTTATACAATAATCGGCACACTCATCACCGGTTGCATTACCAAGTGGCGACATTCTTTCTGAGAAGTCCAACAAACGGTCGAAACCTTTTACACCGTTTCCGGCAGTAGTAATGGTTGGCGATTGCGAAATGGTATTTACACGTACATTACGCTCACGACCATAAATATAACCGAAACTACGGGCAATCGATTCCAGCAATGCTTTTGCATCGGCCATATCGTTGTACCCAAAGAACGAACGCTGTGCCGCAACATACGACAAGGCAACCACCGATCCCCATTCATTAATGGCATCCAGTTTACGTGCCACCTGAAGTACTTTGTGAAAAGACACTGCAGACACATCGAGGGTTTTGTCCAGGTAGTTATAATCCAAATCACTGTAATGGCGTCCCTTTCTAACGTTTGGCGACATACCAATAGAGTGTAAAATGAAGTCGATTTTGCCACCTAAAGCTTCCATTGATTTTTTGATCAGGTTTTCCAGATCTTCAATATTGGTCGCATCGGCACCAATAACTTCAGCATTAATTTGCTCTCCCAGTTGGTTTGTTTCGCCCATACGAATGGCAACCGGGGTATTTGATAATGTTACTGTGGCTCCTTCTTCGTGTGCTCTTACTGCCACTTTCCAGGCAATTGAATCAGGATTTAGCGCCCCGAAAATAATTCCCTTTTTTCCTTTTAATAAATTGTTACTCATAATTTGTTTTTATGAAACGAGTATGCCATTTGCATACACGACAATGATTATAAACAAGCGAAATTCATCTTATACGATAAAATCATGCCGATGAAAATACGCGTGCAAAGTTAATTCAGTTTAAATAAATTATTCACGAATGATCATTTTTCAGCTGTTAAGTCTGCTTTTTTAACTTTTCTCATCGAATTTTGTTCAATAACATTCGAAAATATGAATGATAATCGCGAAAAGCTGTGTTATAATCTTTCAAATAGCAGTTGCTTTTTTTAGCTTTGAAAGCAAATAAAAACTGTTACCTATGAAACGAGCATAGTAAAAAGTATTTATCACACAATACAATGTTTATGCGAGTTCCATGAGTCACCTTTAAAACAATTAATTTTAGACGAATGAAACGAATATTCATGCTGTTTATAGCAACAACTCTATTCTTTAGTTGTTCTACAAACACTAAAAAAGAAGCAAAAGAAAACACAACAATGGAAGTGAATCCGGAAATAAAAAAGAAAGCCGACGAATTTGTATCGTTTAAATTAACTACCGATTTAAGCGTACTTAGCGGGAATGAAAAGCAAATGTTGCCGATTCTGCTCGAAGCCGCCAAATTAATGAACGACATTTACTGGCAGGAAGCATACGGCGATAAAGACGAATTGTTGAGTGAGAACAGGGATGAATACACCCTGAAATTTATAAAACTGAATTATGGTCCGTGGGAGCGTTTAAATGCCAACAAACCATTTTTACCCGGATACGACGAGAAACCGGCAGGCGCCAATTTCTATCCGGCCGATATAACTAAGCAAGAATTTGAAGCCTGGGACGATGAAACAAAAACAAGTCTGTATACCTTGATTCGCCGCGACGAAGATGGCGCTTTAAAATCTGTTCCCTACCACATCGCATTCGGAAAGGAAATTAGAAAGGCTGCCGATCTTTTGCTTCAGGCAGCAGAACTGGCCGAAGATGCGGGGCTGAAAAAATATCTGGAGGAACGCTCTAAAGCATTGCTTTCCGATGAATATTATGCCAGTGATGTGGCGTGGATGGAAATGAAAAACAACACCATTGAGTTTATTATTGGCCCCATTGAAAATTACGAGGATCAGCTTTATGGTTACAAAGCCGCACACGAATCGTTTATCCTGATAAAAGATAAAGACTGGAGTAAGCGATTGGAGAAATATGCAGCGTTGCTGCCGGGACTGCAAAAAGCATTGCCGTGCGAGCAGCCTTATAAAAATGAAACTCCGGGTGTGGATTCGGATATGAATGTTTACGATGCCATTTATTATGCCGGCGATTGTAATGCCGGAAGTAAAACCATTGCCATCAATCTTCCAAACGACGAAGAGGTTCGTGAAACAAAAGGCAGCCGTAAACTGCAGTTGAAAAATTCGATGCAGGCTAAATTCGATAAAATTTTGGTGCCAATTGCCGATTTGCTGATTGCTGAAGATCAGCGCCAGCATGTGAAATTCGATGCTTTCTTCGAAAACACCATGTTTCATGAAGTGGCGCACGGTTTGGGATTGGGAAATACCGTCGATCAGAGTACCACCGTTCGTGAAGCATTAAAAGATGCCTACACTTCAATTGAAGAAGGTAAAGCCGATATTCTGGGGTTGTGGTGCGTATACCAACTCAACGAAATGGGCGAATTGGGTGAAAAAGATATGATGGACAACTTCGTAACTTTTATGGCCGGTATTTTCCGTTCGGTACGTTTTGGTGCTGCCAGCGCACACGGTAAGGCCAACATGATGCGGTTTTATTACTTCCAGGAAATGGGAGCTTTTACACGCGACGAGGCTACCGGAACCTATCGTGTAGATTACGATAAAATGAAAGATGCCATGATGAACCTGTCGGAAACCATTCTGAAAATTCAGGGCGATGGCGACTATCAGCAGGCCAAACAAATCATTGAAGAGAAAGGATTTATTCGCCAAGCACTTCAAAAAGATCTGGACCGGATAGGAGAGGCCGGTATCCCACGCGATATCGTTTTTGAACAGGGAGCAGAAGTTTTAGGACTTTAACCTGAAAAATTCATGAATTTTTCACACAAGGTGTTGACGATTAAAAATCTACATGTTATGTGCTTTGGCAATGTATATTTTACGATTTTCAATGTCAAGGTTGACCCTGACAAATAATTGTTTTTTAATTATTTCGTCAGCCCTTCGGGTAATTAATTCATTTCTGTGAATTAATTAGGTTAAAAATACAAGCCGGGAAGTAAATCGCTTCCCGGTTCTTTTTTTTACTAATTCATTCTTCAAAGAGTTTAACACCCTGTTAACAACAAATTCTATGCATTCAAGGTTATATTTGTAACGTGAATCATTTAAAGAACATATCGGTTTTATTTCTGGGAGTGATTTTTCTTCTGTCAACTTCCGGATTTGTTCTGTACAAAAGCTACTGCGCTTGTTCGGGCGAGGATTACACCAGTATTATTGTAAAACCCGAAACCTGTGAAACCGATTTTCATCAACATCACAAACACGATCTTTCGAGCAACGAAATAACCTGTTCTGAAGGCGAATGTCATGAATGTCAACCAACAGGCAAACATTCAGATACCTGTGGATGTGAAGCGCCCGAATCCATTTTTATAAAATTGAAGGATAAAGCGGTTAACGATGAAGTAAAGTTCGTAGCTGCTCAACCAATTGAATTAGAAGTGTTCAGTACCGATATTTTGGAGGAACCGATAACTAATACAGCGGACAACCTTAATAAACGTTATTATGTCGATCCTCCGCCCGGGATAACATCCACACTTGATTATCTTATCCAAATCCAACAACTTAAAATCCCTTCCTTAGCTTAAGATTGGTTCTGTTTGTTCAGAACACGGCTGGTTATTTAAGTACAGCCAAAGAATTGTGCATCTCGATATCAATCGGGGTGATACTTTTAAATTTCAAATCTTAAGACTAATGAAGAAATACATCATACTTTTATTTATCCTGTTTCCGTTTCTCACGAAAGCACAGTCTGTCTCAGGTGTAGTTTTTAGCGACGAGGAGAATGGGAAACAGCCGCTTCCGGGGGTGAATGTGGTTTGGGAAGGCACCAGTGAAGGTACTGCCTCAAAACCCGACGGAAGTTTTACATTAAAAAATAAACCGGGACAAAACAAGCTGGTTTTTAGTTTTGTTGGTTACGAGTCGCAAACCGTTCATGTAAGCGATAATAATCCTTTGGAAGTGGTGCTTCAACCCAATCTTGAATTGGAAGAAGTGACGGTGATTAAAAAGGATAGAGGAACATACTTATCGGTTATTAATCCTATTCAAACTGAAAATATTGGAGGTGCCGAACTACACAAGGCTGCCTGCTGTAATCTGGCCGAAAGTTTTGAAACCAATCCTTCGGTTGATGTGAGTTATAGCGATGCCGTTACCGGAGCCAAACAAATTAAGCTTTTGGGACTCGACGGAACCTATTCGCAGCTTCAGGTTGAAAATATCCCGAACTTGCGAGGTCTGGCTACAACGCTCGGATTAACATATATTCCCGGTCCCTGGCTGGAGTCAATTCAAGTTTCGAAAGGAGCGGCTTCTGTGTTAAATGGCTATGAGTCGATTGCCGGACAAATTAATGCAGAATTAAAAAAGCCGGATAGCAGTGAAAAACTCTTTTTAAATGTTTACGGAAATAATGAAGGCCGTTATGAATTTAACGGAAACACCAATATTAAAGTAAAAGGCGACACGCTTACAACTGGTATTTTTGTGCATGCCAGCGATCTGTCGAAAGAAAACGATCACAACCACGATGGTTTTCTGGATTCGCCTTTGTCGAGCACATTTGAGGTGGCAAACCGCTGGAAATACAACAACCATAAAGGCGGAATGGCACAGGCCGGAGTTACTTTACTTTGGGACGACCGAATGGGAGGACAGCTTGGCGCCGACAGAGATATGACACCGTCAATCGATAATCCGTACGGTGTTAATATTGTAAATAACCGTGTGGATGCGTTTTTTAAATCGGGAATTGTTTCGCAGGATAATCATCGTGCACTGGCTATTATTACTAATTTCGCGCGTCACGAAACCGAATCCTATTATGGGTTAACCGATTACGATGCCGATGAAACAAGGTTTTACGCCAACCTGATTTATACACAGGATTTAGACGAAGCAGCCATTCATGTCTTGAATAGTGGGGCAAGTTTTATTTACGACGATTTTAACGAAATGCTCTACAATCAGGATGTGCAGCGCACCGAAAAGGTTCCGGGAATATTTACGGAATATACTTTTATGCCAAGTGAAAACCTTACATTAATGGCTGGTATTCGCGCTGATTTTCACAATATTTTTGGAAATTTTGTTACGCCACGCATGCACTTTCGTTATAATTTTGCTGATCATTATACCATTCGCGCCAGCGCCGGAAAAGGTTACCGTACAGCTAACGTAATCTCGGAAAATTCATATTTACTGGCGAACTCCCGTCCGATTAGCTGGACAGAAGATGCCATGCAGGAAGAAGCCTGGAACTTTGGTTTTGCTTTTATCCAGAATTACAAATTACGGGATCGCGACCTGAGTATTAATGCCGAATTCTTCCGAACCGATTTTCAGCAGAAATTAGTGGTCGACAGGGAAACATTGTCAGACTATATTTACCTGTTGCCATCAACTGAAAAGGCGTATGCGAATAGTCTTCAGTTTGATGTTCGGTGGCAGCCCATAGAGCGACTGGATATGTTGCTGGCTTACCGGGTTAACGACATTAAAGAAACCATTGGCGGCGAATTGAAAGATGCGCCATTAACCAGCGATTACAAAGGATTGATTAACCTGAATTACACCACCAACCTAAAAAAATGGATGTTCGATTATACTATTCAGTTTAATGGAGGTGGACGAATTCCGCGTGTGTATGAAGAGTGGATGAATCGGGCAGATATCGCGGGAGACATTTTTGAGTTTTCGCCTTACACAATAATGAATGCACAGATAACCAAATATTTCCGCTATTGGAATATTTACCTGGGGGGTGAAAATTTGACCGATTTTACACAACGAAATCCGATTGAAGGTGCTGATGATCCTTTCGGCACGGAATTTAGTGCAACCAATATTTGGGGGCCAACAATGGGACGAAAAATCTACCTCGGATTACGTTTTAATTTGAATTATGAATAAACCGGCAAAGAGCGAAATGCTTGACGCATAAAAAATGAACAAGATGAAAAAACTGATTTTATTATTTACAATGGCAATGTTTATCGGTTTTACCGGGAACGAAGCATTTGCACAGAAAAAAGAGAACAAAGTAGTTTGCTTTAAAAGCAACATGGATTGCGCCGACTGTGAGAAAACAGTTACCGAATACCTGAAGTTTGAAAAAGGGGTGAAGGACCTGAAAATTGATCATGTATCGAACACCATTTTAGTAGAATACAAAGACGGAAAGAATACGGATGAAGAACTGGCTGCCGCTATTGAAAAAAAAGGCTATAAAGCGGATAAGATCACCCAAAAAGAATACGAGGAAATTGTTGCTCATACACAAGGTCATGGGCACGAACATAACCATGAAGTTCATAAGGAAAGAAAATAATCGCCTGATTAAGAAGTGAAAAAGCTGCCTGGTTTCAGGTGGCTTTTTTTTATGAAAAGTCTTTGCCATGGTTCAGGTTTTATTGTAATCTTTGTAATTAAAAACCATGCAACCCATTATCGACCACATTGAAATTACGGTGAAAGACCTTGAACAAACGGTTTCGTTTTACGATCAGTTTTTGCCCTTACTCGGATTTAGCCCCGATAAGAAAACTTCTGCATACATAGCCTCGCACGACAAACATGTGGTTGAATATTCGCATCCTAATCTTTGTATTGCGCTTACTTCACCACGCGAATCGTTAAAAGAAGAGAACGTTCACCGCCGCCGGCCGGGAGCACTCCATCACCTGGCTTTTAAAGCTGAATCGCGCAAAGAAGTTGATAATATATATTCCAAATTGCTGGAAATAAGTGCTGATATGGTCAGTGCGCCACGTTTATATCCCGAGTACCACGAGAATTATTATGCCGTTTTCTTTAAAGCTCCCGACGGGATAAAGTTTGAAGTGGTTTGTCAGAAAGAAGAATAAGCTCAAAAACCGCTTATCGAAGGATTTAAGCATTTTATACATCATTTTTAGTAGTTCGTCAACCAATATTGTTTTCCAGCAAAAACAAGGCTAAATTTGATTATAACCAAATTCTTCAGCCATGATCCGGATTATTTACTTTTTAGTAATTGTTGCGCTTTGTGCTGCATGCACTGCAGATAAAGTCAGCAATTCTTTTTCCGGCTTTTGGGAAGGTCCGCATCCCATAGATCCCAACAAAAAATTCTATGTACAGGTTATTGATACCGGCAGCTCTTTTGCAAAAGGTTACTGGACGGATAAAGGTTTTTATGATTCGGGATTTCAGATCGACAGCCTGAAAACGGACGAAAATTACATTCGTTTTTTTGTGCCGAACTGGAATTGCACATATATGGGAGAATGTACAGGAAATACAATTCGTGGAGGTTTCGCCTGCGAAGGAGAACCTTTCGACTCCGTGTTGCTTGTGCAAAATGATGGAGTAGCACGATTTCTATCCGATGCGCTACCGGGTTGCCACAACTCTGATTTTAAATATTACTGCCAAACACCAAAACAGCTTGATGATCTTTTACCTGCCACGCAATTTGAAAATGAAGGCGATTCGCTTTTTATCTTTTCTCTTTTACCTGAAATTGTAAACGGCAATTATGGTCGTTTCAACTCTTTTTTGCTGATCAGAAATAATCAACTGGTCTGCGAGGAATATTTTTACGGTTACGGGCAAAATACGCTTCACCAGGCTGAATCAACAACAAAAAGTATTACATCGTTGCTAATTGGAATTGCAATGGACAAAGGATTTATCACCGATTTAAATGAACCCGTTGCAACAATTCTGGAAGCACCGGGTTTTGACAAGCGAATCACGCCGGAACATTTGCTTACCATGACTTCGGGTTTAACACCAAACGACGAGGAGCTATATTTAAGTAACAATCGCATTGCAACAATTTTATCGCGCGAATTAAATAACGAGCCGGGAATCAAATTTCAGTACGATGGTGGAAATACAGAGCTATTGGGTGCCATTATCAAAAAGAAAATAGGTTTGTTTGCCGATGAGTTTGCAAAGGAATATTTGTTTGAACCTTTGCATATAACAAATTACAACTGGGAAATCGGTAAACAAAACGGATATCCGTGTATGGCAGGTTCGCTGGAAATAACGCCGCGCGAATTGGCAAAAATCGGAATGCTGGTGCTGAATAAAGGTGAGTTCAACGGCCAGCAAGTTGTTTCTAAAGAATGGATAAAACAGTCGACCAGCTTTAAAACACACACGCATATCCCGGGCGATGATTATACCTATCAATGGTGGAATATCACACTAAATTCAAAAGGAGAGGAGTATCCATGCATTTGGGCCAACGGATTTGGCAGCCAGTTTATTTATATTTTCCCAACGCTAAATACAGTAATTGTTACCACCGGGCACAATTATGAGTTTGATTCGTGGGCAATAACATCCGGAATTGCGAAGTATTTGTATTTGCTGGAGTAATTTGTTCAAGGAAAAGTTAAGGGAAGCTGTCATCTCGACGAGGAACGAAGAGAGATCTGTTACAGGTTACAGGCTGCAGGTTGCCGAGTCAGCGAGTCACGAGACTATTTTTCAATTTATCAATCTAACCTCCCAAGTCCAGTGCTCAGCTATCAATCTTCCTTCAATCTCAATGTTAACCAATAACAAATCATTACCATTCTAATCAATGCCCGCCGATCATACAAAAGGTTGTTAAACAATAAGTAGCTTTGCAGCAATGGAGCTCAAACAGAAATACAACAACTTCCCGTTCAATCCATCAAAAGTGCCGTTCTTTTATGGCTGGGTGATTTTATTTGCTGCCACCGTTGGTGTATTGTGCAGTGCGCCCGGACAAACAACAGGGGTTTCAACGTTTACCGATTATCTGATCGATAGCATTGGCATTAGTCGCGACCAGATCAGCACCGCCTATATGTTTGGAACCATTGCCAGTTCGTTTATTCTAACTTATGCCGGGAAATTGTACGATAAATACGGCGCGCGTTGGGTGGGTATGGCCGCAGCACTTATGCTGGGTTTTGTATTGGTACTATTCAGCCAGTCCGACCGCATTATAAAAGCTATCGTTCCGCAAAGTTCAAATAGTTATGTTGGCGTGGCAGTAGCTACGTGTATCGTATTCTTTTTTATGTTGCGTTTCTCGGGACAGGGCGTTATTACCATGGTGTCGAGAAATATGCTGATGAAGTGGTTTATTGCCCGCCGGGGGCTGGTAAACGGTATTTCCTCGGTATTTGTATCACTCGGATTTTCCATTGCTCCGCTAAGCTTCGATTTATTAATTGTTGAAACTTCGTGGCGCTGGGCCTGGTTGCTGATGGCACTTGGAATTGGCGTTGGGTTTTTCCTTTTTGTATTTATTTTCTTTCGAGATAATCCTGAAGATTGTAATCAAATTCCCGACGGGGAGAAACACGGCAACAAAGAACGCGATGTAATCATTAAACCGTTTAAACAATTTACGCTTAAGGAGGCACGTAGCGGATTGACCTTTTGGTTATTCGTATTACCCTCGGCCATTTATGCCATGTTTATTACGGGTTATGTATTTCACCTGGTTTCGGTTTTTGGCGAGGCCGGTATCGACAAAGAGCACGCACTTTCGGTGTTTATTCCCATGTCGATGATTTCGGTGGTACTTGCTTTTTTGGGCGGATGGATTAGCGACCGCATAAAACTTCAGTACCTGCTCTACTTTATGCTGGCCGGAATGGTAGTGGCTTTAATTGCACTGGCCAATATTAATACCGGCTTTTATTACTACGCTTTTATAATTGGCAGCGCTATCCCAAGCGGCATGTATAATGTGCTGTTAAGTGTTACCTGGCCACGTTTTTACGGTCGCGAACATCTGGGGAAAATCACAGGCTTTGTTATGGCCATTATCGTTTTCTTTAGCGCACTGGGACCAATCTTTTTTAGCTTATCGCATTCGCACCTGGGCAGCTATTCGTATGCCATTTATTCCCTGCTCGGAATTATACTGGTTATTTCGGCTATTAGCTTTAAAGCGCATAATCCGCAGGATAGGTTCGAGAAGTAATATCTGGCAGAAGTCGTATATAGCAAGCAATAAATGTTGAATAGAAAAAATATTGGTCTTGTTCTTCAGAAGGCCTAAAACATAGGAACCAACACTTACTGATGGACATCCATTTATACAGCAAATGAATTAAAGAAATAAGAATAACACTTTAACAAAGTGTTCCAATAAAAAATACAAGGGGTGCAGCTAAGAACTCCAAGGGGGAGATAAGCAATAATCCGACAGGGATTCCATCTTTTTACAGAGATGGAATCCTTTTTTTTTGTCACTGCCTAACTAACTGAGATGCTTTGTTCCCGCAGCTTTGTAAAATAAAATCCGTCGCGCCGGAAACCATTTTACACGCGTGTAAAATAAAAGCAGCCAGGGCTGAAAGCACATTTCATAGCTGTAATGTATTTTCCGTATCATCTGCTGCGCCATTTCATTCGTGTAATCCGTTATCAGCCGCGGCTGAGTTAACTTTTCAATCGAGAAAAAGCTTTTCAGCCCATGCCGAACTTACTTTACAGCCTTGTAAAATGCTGGCAGTATAGGCTGAACTAACATTACTCAGCTGTAATCATGTTGCTCATGTTCAGGTATATAATGTCATAGAACATGTTTGTGGGGGTTGACTTAAGTAATCATATGTTTTAATTTTATATTTCATTAATCAATCCGGTCAGAGATAACACACAAAATAAAAATCAATTAAAAAACAATTCAAACATCACTATTTTAATTATTAACCTTTAATAACATTACTATGAATACCGTTAATCATGTATCCTTAACCGACTTGCGCAACAGCGAATATTTTAACCTTATTTTCGACCTGAAAAGTTTGTTGCCCGGTGTTATTCCATCGAACACTAAAACCGACAAAGTGCTGGCCGATTTTGAAGAAATTTATACCGAACTGGACACTGTTAACAATGTTGATCAGGGAAGTATTTTAACCGAAAAAGTGCAGGCTGCCGATACCGACAGGGGCAATACCTGGAAAGCCATGGACTTAATGATTAATGCCCATCTGCTTAGCCCTATACCCGAAGAAGTGGAGAGCGCCAAAGTATTGCGTCGTGTTTTTGATGTTTATGGCGATTTCAGAAGAAAAACCTATGTGGCCGAATCGGGCGATACCAAAAATCTGATTCAGGATTTGGAAAAACAAAAAAACGAGGAGCATGTACAACGGGTAAAACTTAGCCCGTGGGTGCCGATATATAAAACGCAGCAAAGTTCTTTCGAGGCCTTGCAAAACGAGCGAGATGTGGAATCGGGGTACAAATCGAGCGGAAATGTTAAGGCAGTACGTATAAAAATGGATCCGCTGTACCGCGAAATTATAAACCTGGTGAATTCGTTTATATCTATTGGAATGGCAACTCCCGAAATGGAAAATTTTGTGATTGTAATGAACGAAAAAATTAAACGCTATAACGATTTACTGGCTATTCGCCAGGGACGTAACGAAAAGGAAGTGGACAGTGTAGTAACCGAGTCGGAATAAACGAATTCGGGCACATTCATGAAAATGGCATCCAAAGGGGTGCCATTTTCTCTGAAAGTTTCCATCATTTTATATGTATTGCTGTTCGGGTTTCGTCCGGTAGAACCACCTGGCTTCGAACGGCTTACTTTTTCGGACGATTTCCTTTTGGTCATTTTAGCCCGGCGCTATGCACCGGGTTATTCATATTCAACGCTTTCAGCGTCAGGAAAATTCTGGAATTTCGATATCGCTGCTCAGTTAACTCGTCATAAATTAGGTATTTTTCTTCACATCCTGAAGGGATGAAATGTGATTAACCTCGGGTGAAACCCGGGGTTGACGAGAAAATAAATCAAAGGCGCAATCAGTAAGCTATTCAAAGTACAACCGTTATATGCGCCTTATAATCTTGCGAATTTTATGGAATGCTGTCGATAGGTACATTTTAATCACTACAGGTAATTATCGGGCATCTGAATTTTTTAGTACTCCCGCAAACCCTGCTCAATATATTCCAGTTGCCATATTCTGAACAACAACGGATCGTCAGGTATTTCCGTCGGTTCCGCAGCAAGCAGCCGGTCTATTTTGTCTTTCATTGCAGTATCAATCGCTACCGTATTCATCACCGCCTGTCGCGAATAATAGTAGGTTTTGTTCTTTAGCTGAAATTCCTGAACCGCCAATCGATCGGGTTTCACATCAAAAATACGAATCGAATCGTAGCCAATTCCTGTGCGGTTATATCGCCGTATATAACCGTTTGGTGTAAGCACATCTTCATCATTGGCCAGCGCTGTAGCTACCTTGTTGCGAAATCCGGCTTTCTGAAAGCGGTTTTTAAAATGAAAAGAACAGTAGTTTATGCCAATATCGATGGAGTGGTCGTGGGCATAAGCTATGAGTTCCAAAGCTGCCAGTTCCGACTCTAAAACCACAGGCTGCTCGGCATGAATAAAGGTGTAGTTGCGTTTCGACAATTGTTTTACGTTGTGTTGCGTAAGGCGCAGCTGATGCAAATTCAGGTTCGAAACACCTGCTTTTACCATTTCGGGCAGGAGCTTTTTTAAACGCTCCAATTCTTCAGGAACTGCCGGAATTTCGATAGTGATTACCGGAATGATACCTTTTGCCGCTGCAATTTTATCAAGCCGGAATGCTGTGGCCCCAATGTCAAAACGAACCTCGTTAATACCGGCTGCGGCCAGTTTTCTGAACTTTTGCGTTTCGGCAAGAATTCCGTTGGTATACATCCAGATATAGGTGTCCGGGTTACATTTTCGCCGCACCTGTTTCAGGTAACTCAATGTGCGGTCGAACTGCAGCAATGGTTCGCCACCGCTAAAACTCACGCCTTTAAACCGGAAATGATCTACGTATTCAGCAAACGCCGCCGGATCGGCAAAACTCAGGTTTTGAGTGGTGGGCAAATGGTCTTCCTGCTGCGATGCCGGGCAGTAAAAACACGAGGCGTTACATTTACCGGTAATAAACAAACAGCTCCATTGCCCAAGGCCGCAAAGCTTGCATCCGTTTGATATTTGTTTGTAATACGGCTTGGTACCTTTAAATAAAATATTCTCCGCCTTCTCCAGTAAAACAACTTTCTTCTCCTGCGCTTCATGGGCAGAATAGCTGTTTAACCATTTAAGGTTTGTCCACTCCGAAAAAGCAGACTTATTGTTGTTAACCAGCTGATTCAGCCAGTTATAATACGTTTTCATTCGTCTAAAATTGATTATTTTAAAGGTGACTCATGTAACTCGCATAATCTGCACCTAAGTATTATATAGGCTTTTTAGAATGCTCGTTTCATATCAAAAAAGAACGATCAAATGAATAGTTATTGAATTAAAATATGGGGGAGATATGAAATGAAAATTTTATAGCTCGGAAAATATGTATAAAAACAGGAGCATCTTTTTACGGTCGTCATTTACCGTTTTGTTCGATTGTATTTTGATGTCTGTTTTCATTTATTACAAATAGATGCAGTAAAAATAGACAAATTCAAAATAGAAATGTAAACCACAAAAAATATTATTGAACAGATTTCTGTTTCTCCTGGAAATCCTGCTTCCTAAAAATTCTGAATAATCCATTTGCTTTCCTGCAATTCTGCGTAAATTTGCTTTTATTGTATTGTTATTTAAAAATTTTAGAAAGATATGAGACGAATTCTTTTCGGATTATTGATTGCAGCCACGGCGTTTACTTTTGGCTGCAAAGAGAAAAAAAAGGAGAACAAACTTCCGCGTGTTGCCATTGCCGGTTTGGCCATTGAATCGAGTACTTTTTCGCCTGCGCAGTCGGGCATTGAGGCGTTTCAGGCACGTCGCGGAGACGAGATATTCAGTTATTATCCGTTTATGGACGATACAGCAGCTACGCGCCAGCGGGCTGAATGGTTCCCGACTTTGCGCGGCCATGCACTGCCCGGAGGAATTGTAACCCGTGAGGCTTACGAAACGCTGGTTGGTGAAACACTGGACCGCTTAAAGGAAAATATGCCTTACGACGGTTTGTTTTTTGATATTCACGGCGCCATGAGCGTGGTTGGGTTGGATGATCCGGAAGGCGATTTTATCGAACGAATTCGGAAAATAATTGGTGATGATGTGTTGATCTCGACATCGATGGATTTACACGGAAATGTAAGTGAACGGCTGGCGCATTGCAGCGATATGATTACCTGTTACCGGATGGCACCGCACGAAGATGCTATAGAATCGAAGAAACGAGCATTAACCAATTTGCTCGACCGTTTGGAGAGCGGTTTGGGTAAACCAAAATACAAAGCCTGGATTCCGGTTCCGATATTATTACCCGGCGAAAAGACAAGTACCCGCATCGAACCGGGAAAAAGCCTTTATGCCAAAGTTGCCCCGGCAGCAGCGCGCGAAGGTGTAATTGACGCAGCTATTTGGGTAGGCTACGCATGGGCAGACGAGCCTCGCAACCGTGCGGTGGTTATGGCTTATGGCGACGACAAAGAAGCAGTAACAAAATCAGCCGAAGAACTGGCGCAGGCCTTTTGGGATGTACGTGAACAGTTTGAATTTGTGGCTCCGGTGGCTTCATTGGATGAATGTTTGGATCGCGCAATTGGCTTTAAAGAAAAGCCATTTATAATCAGCGATATGGGCGATAATCCAACTGCTGGTGGTGCCGGAGATGTTACCTGGACATTGAACGAAATCCTGAAACGGAAAGAATTCAAAAAGGAAAACGGACCATCGTTAATTTATGCATCTATTCCCGGCCCCGACCTTGTCACCAAAGCTGTTGAAGCCGGTATTGGCGAAACAGTTACAGGTATGGTTGGTGCCGAAGTTGATGATCGTTATTGCGGACCACTTGAATTAACAGGCAGGGTGGAAGCCATTAAAGAGGGCGATCGTTATGCCGAAACCGAAGTGGTTATTAATATTGGCAGTGTTGATGTTATCGTGACTAAAAAACGGAAACCATATCACCACGAAACTGATTTTACCGATTTGAGCCTGTATCCACGCGAAGCGGATATTGTGGTAGTTAAGATTGGCTACCTGGTTCCGGAGCTTTACAATATGCGCGCCGGTTGGTTAATGGCACTTACTCCGGGGGGTGTTGATCAGGATTTGGAACGACTGGGATATAAACGTATTCATCGCCCGATGTTCCCGCTGGATAAAGATATGGCCGATCCGGATCTTTCCGCACGAATGATTCCGCTGGCCGATGAATAAAAAAGACTTAAGGCGTTTGTAACAACTGGTGCAAGCGCCTTAATTTTTAAACAAATAGTCAATCGTAATTCTGCTAACGATTTTTTCTTTAGTTTTAAGAACCAATAATAATCTAAACCAATAAGCATGAGAAAAGTAGTATTTCCCTTTGTTATCCTGTTATTTATTGCCCTTACCGCTTGCCAGAATAAAGTTCCGGTGGGAGAGTGGCAAACGATTTTTGATGGAGAAACACTGGATGACTGGAAAAAAGCCGGCGAAAATCCTGAAAGTATAAGTGTTGAAGATGGAATGATAAAATGTGCCGGAGAACGATCGCACTTGTTTTATGAAGGCGATTTTAAAAACTTTGAATTTGAAGCCGAAATAAATGCGCAGGAACATTCAAATTCGGGCGTATTTATTCATACTCAATACCAGGAAGAAGGCTGGCCGTCAAAAGGCTACGAAATACAGGTGAATAATTCGTATCGTGGCTCTGTTAAGTATCCCGAGCGACGAAAAACCGGTAGTATATACAATGTGCGCAACGTTTATTATCCGCTTGCCGGCGATAACGAGTGGTTTACCATGCGTATAAAAGTGGTGGAAAATAAAGTTGAAGTTTTTGTGAACGATGTAAAGGTGAATGAATACATTGAACCGGAAAATCCGTGGCGGTGGAAGGGTGGCGAAAACACCAAACTGAGCCATGGAACATTTGCATTGCAGGCTCATGACCCGGGCAGTACAACGTATTACCGTAATATTCGTGTAAAAGCACTTCCTGAAGCAGAACCGGCAACTCCGGAAGTAGATAAAGAATGGGATACAAAAGTTACCAGGCTGATGTTTGCCGGTTTTCCGTTGGTGGATTACCACGTACACTTAAAAGGCGGGTTAACGCTCGACGATTTGGTGGAGAATTCACAGCGCTTAGGAATAAATTACGGAGTAGCACCCAATTGTGGTCTTCATTTCCCGGTAACCGACGACGAATCGTTGTATGCCTACATGGACGAAGTAAAAGGAAGCCCAACGTATAAAGGTATGCAGGCTGAAGGCCGCGAGTGGATCACATTGTTCTCGCCGGAAGCTGTGGCTAAATTCGATTATATTTTTACCGATGCCATGACATTTACCGATAGAAAGGGACGCCGAAACCGTATTTGGATTCCGGAAGAAGTGTGGGTTGACGATAAGCAGCAGTTTATGGACGACCTGGTAGCAAAGATTGAAGCGATTTTCTCGCAGGAGCCGGTTGATATTTATGTGAATCCTACCGTACTACCTGCTGAGTTAATGCCTGAATATGAAGAACTCTGGACAAAGGAACGAATGGAACGTGTTGTAAAGGTTTTGGCCGACAACGGAATTGCATTAGAAATAAATGCCCGTTATAAAACACCAAGTGCCGAAATGATAAAAATGGCCAAAGAAGCAGGCGTAAAATTTTCATTCGGAACAAATAACGTAACCAAAAACCTTGGCGAGTTGGAATATTGTTTGGAAATGCTGGAGGAATGCGAATTAACGCCAAACGATATGTTTGAGCCCAAACCAGATGCTGAAAAACCGGTAAACGTAAAAGGCTTACCCGATAAAATTACGGGATAAATAAAAAATGAAAAACGGGTAAGACCAAACTGATCTTACCCGTTTTTTATGGGAAATAGTACCAATTGTTCTTTAAAATCCGGTATAGAATTTTAATGACCACAATGGTTAATACCGATGCTATAACAAAGGAGCATTCTGAACGATGTTAAAGACTGCGACATCTTGTTGTTAAATCGGTATAACTGTCGATTAATGAAACTCAATTTTGGGGCTGAACTCATGCAGAATGCCCTTTTTCTCAACTACAAACTCAACCAGGTCAACAGCCTGTTCATTCGTAAATGATCCGCGGTTAATAGTGATATCAAAAAAATCTTCACGTAAACTGCTTTCTTTTAATGCTTTGCGAAATGCTGCCCGTTCTTTTTCAACCTTTTCGATAAAAGCGATTGCTTCGTTGCGGTTGAGTTTATTATTCGTCATAATGGTATTTATCCTATACCCAAGCGGAGCCGTTAACCTGATGTGCAGGGCATTTTTAATATCGCTGGCAATAATGTGACTGGCACGCCCAACGATAATACAATGGCCATCAACAGCCAGTGTGCGAACCACTTCCTTTACGGTTTTAATAATCGTTTCCTCACTTTTATAGCGCTTATCCCGAAAGGCTTTTAAAATCTCTTCAAAAACATAGCGGTTGGTCTTTTTAAAGGTTTGCCGCACCATTTCAGGATCCAGATCGAGCTCTTTTGCACTTTCATAAAATATTTCCTTACTCAATACATTCCACGAGCCCTTTGCGAGTTTTTTGTTGAGTCGTTCGGCAATTAACCTTGCCAAAACCAGACCGTTACATCCCACTTCACGAGATATGGTGATCACCGGTCCGGCCTCACTCATGTTGCCGAATTCACGAGGTTTTTCCTCTTTCATGCGGCTGTTAAGATAGTTCATTAATGAATTTCCCATAATTTCAAAGCTTTGTTGTATCCTCGATTACGCTAATTATGGTAAACATGTTCTGTTTTTGCTGGTGATTTTAGTAGGAGACCGAACCTGACTTTACAACCTTCCTGAATTAAATTCGCATTTATGTCAATTTTAACTATCAGATTATCTGATGTTTGATTGACGGTGCTACTTGTTTTGACAAGTGTCAGTTCTATTCCGTACACGAAGAACTATCTTTAACTTCTATTAAATTTTTATTGGTTCTAAATAATTACAGAAATAGTATCTTCGTGAAATTTTTATAAAACTGCACAATATGTTTGACCAAAATACTTATACCAGTCGTAGAAATAAATTGAAATCCAAAGGCTTAAACGGTATTGGGTTGTTCCTGGGAAATGGAGAATCGCCTATGAATTGTTTGGACAACACCTATCATTTTCGTCAGGATAGTTCTTTCCTGTATTTCTTTGGACTTGATTTTCCCGGGTTGGCCGGAGTAATTGACTTTGAAAGTGGTGAAGAATACATTATTGGAGACGATGTGGAGATTGATGACATTATTTGGATGGGGCCACAGGTTCCGTTAAAAGATAATGCCGCAAAAGTGGGGATTACCCAAACGGCACCTTTTGCAAAACTTTTTGATGTTGTTAAAAAAGCGATGGATTCAAACCGAAAAGTTCATTTTCTTCCCCCATATCGTGGCGAGAACAAGATTCTGCTGGAGAAATTAACCGGACTTTCTGCCTTGTCGGTTCAAAATCATGCATCGCTGGAGTTTATTAAAGCCATCATTTCAATTCGGGAAATTAAGGAAGCTCAGGAAGTTGAAGAAATTAAAAGAGCCTGTGCAACCGGTTATCAGATGCATGTGGCGGCAATGCGCATGGCGCAACCCGGAACATGGGAGCAAAAAATTGCCGGAACGATGGAAGGCATTTCATTTGCCGGTGGCGGAATGGCCTCATTTCCGATTATTCTTTCACAAAACGGCGAAACACTGCATAACCACGATCATTCACAAATCCTTGAAAAAGGCCGTTTAATGTTATGCGATGCCGGTGCTGAATCATTGCTTCATTATGCCTCCGATTTTACACGAACTACTCCGGTAGGCGGCCAATTTACCAGCAAACAGCGCGAGGTTTACGAGGTAGTTCTGGCTGCCAACAATAAGGCTACTGAACTTACCAAACCGGGTGTTACCTATTTATCGGTTCATTTGGCTGCTGCCGAAGTAATTGCCGGCGGATTAAAAGAGCTGGGACTGATAAAAGGTGATGTGAAAGAAGCGGTGGCAGCCGGCGCACATGCCCTGTTTTTCCCGCATGGTTTGGGACACATGATGGGATTGGATGTTCACGATATGGAAGATCTGGGGCAGATTTATGTGGGCTATGATGATGAAATCAGACCGGCCGATCAGTTTGGAACAGCAGCTTTGCGTTTGGGGAAACGTCTAAAACCGGGCTTTGTAATCACCAACGAACCCGGCTGTTATTTTATTCCGGCGCTGATTGACAAGTGGCAGGCCGAAGGCATAAACAAAGACTTTATAAACTTTGATAAAGTGAATGAATACCGCAATTTTGGTGGAATCCGTCTTGAAGACGATATTCTTGTTACCGAAACAGGTAGCGAAATAATAGGAGAGCGGGTTCCTATTGAACCGGATGAAGTTGAAAAGATTGTTCAACAAGGATAAATCAGAAAAGGCATTCATAATTGTGGATGCCTTCGTTTTAATATCCGGTGGTAAAAATAATCCATTTCCGATAAGAGCTCGTCCCTTACGGCACAACATCTTTCCCGAATTTCTTCCTGCGATTTAGCACCTTTGTACGGGCTTTTAAACCCCAGGTGCAGTTTTCTTTTATAATTTACTTTCGGAATTTTTAACTCTTCGCTTGTTCCTTCGCCCACCGTTATCAGGTAATCAAAATCCATATTGGCATATTCCGAATAACTGTGAGGCACATTTTGTTCTAAATTTATTCCTGCTTCGCCCATTACGTCCATAGCAATTGAGCTAACATGATCCACAGGATCTAATCCGGCAGAATAAATGTGAAGATTGTCGTCTTTGAAGTTTCGAAGTATGGCTTCTGCCATTTGGCTTCTGCATGAGTTTCGGTTGCTTAAGAATAAGATACTTATCCCATTGTTTTAGATTTAAGTTGGTGTCTGTTTTATTTTAAAAAGGTAATTTACTATAATTTTAACACAATAAAAATGCCTTATGTTTTGATAATTAAACTTTTAACCATGTTTAGAAACATGGTTTCAGAACATATTCTAAAAACAAAGCGGTTGAATAAAAAATGTGAGATGACTCTTTTCGTTAAATGTGAAATTAAAGTATAAAATCAAGCTAAAAAAGCTCGTACAGAAGATATTAGCCTAATAAATGCACAAAATATTATTTGCTAACCAATTGAAAACCAATTGCTATAAAATTCGCGAATTATTATTTTCTCTGATTAATTGAGTATTAATGGGGATTTCCCTATTTTCGTAGGTGAATGATATCATGAAAATCGTTGCAATACGATGCAAAAAAATACTGTAAATGGAACCTAAAGATCTAAAAAACTCGGAAGAGTTAAAGCGTACGGAGAATACTGACCTTGAGAATTCTGAAGTTAAACCAACTTCGGAAGAAGCTGCAAAATCGGATGAGCCGAATACTGTTGAGGATGAAAAAAGTGTTGAACCAACCGAGGAAAAAACACCTGAACAGCAGCCGGTAGAACCTGTTGAAGAAACTGTTAAAGAAGAGCCAAAAGCTGAAGTAGCAGAAGAACCACAGAGTGAGTCGGAATCCGAATCAATTTCGAAAGAAGAAAGTACAGTTGAATCAACTGAAGATTCGGAAGATACCACTGAAGAAAAAGTAGCAGAAGAAACACAACCGGAACCGGAACCGAAAGTTGCAGCAGTTGAAACAGAGCAGGAACAACCAGACGAAATTAAAGCAGAAAAAGCTGAGCCGGTTAAAGAAGAAAAACCGAAAAAAAGAGAACCGGTTGATTATTCTAAACATTCTCAGGTTGAGCTTGTAAATGCACTCCGCGACGTTCTTGAAGGGAGTAATGATATCAATATAAAAGAAGAAATCGACACCATTAAAGCGGCTTTTTATAAGAATTTGAACGAGAATATAGAGGCCGATAAAAAGAAATTTATTGCTGATGGCGGTGCTGAAGAGGAATTTAAAGCCGAAGAAGATCCTTATGAAAAAGACATTAAAGATCTGCTAAAACAATACCGTCATATTCGTATTGAGCACAACAAACAACAGGAGAGTGAAAAAGAGGAAAATCTGCAGAAAAAATATGAAGTAATCGAAAAGATTAAAGGATTGATCAATAACGAAGAATCGATCAATAAAACCTTTAATGATTTTCGTGATCTTCAGCGAGAATGGCGCGAGATTGGCTTGGTTCCGCAATCAAAAATGAAGAATCTGTGGGATACTTATCATTTCCATGTGGAGAATTTCTACGATTATATCAAAATCAACCGCGAACTGCGCGATCTGGATCTGAAGAAGAATCTGGAAGCGAAAATCAAACTTTGCGAAAGGGCAGAGGAGTTGCTGGTTGAAGAGCCATCTATTCTGAAAGCATTTAATACCCTTCAGAAATATCACGAACAGTGGCGCGAAATTGGTCCGGTGCCACGCGAACAAAAAGATGATATTTGGGAACGTTTTAAAGCGGCAACAAATAAGATCAATAAAAAACACCAGGAATTTTTCGAGAATAGAAAAGTTGAGCAAAAGAAAAACCTGGAAGCCAAAACAGCATTGTGCGAAAAAGCTGAAGAGATCATTCAGGAGGAAATTCTGAATCACAAAGAGTGGGATGAAAAATCGAAACAACTAATTGAATTACAAAAAGTTTGGCGCACAATTGGATTTGCACCACGAAAGGACAACAACAAAATATACGAGCGCTTCCGAATTGCCTGCGATGCATTTTTTAATGCCAAACGCTCATTTTACTCTAAGAACAAAGAAGAGCAACAGAATAATCTGCAGTTAAAAACCGATTTGTGTGTTCAGGCAGAGTCGTTGAAAGACAGTGAAGATTGGAGAAAAACGACTCAGGACTTTATAAATATTCAGAAAAAATGGAAAGAAATTGGTCCGGTGCCACGTAAACATTCCGATATTTTATGGAAACGCTTCCGCGCTGCATGCGACTTTTTCTTCGATAAAAAATCAGTACATTTTACTGATGTAGATACTGAACAGGATGATAATCTGAAATTGAAAGAAGACCTGATTAAAGAGGTTGAGAACTTTAAACCGGTTGACAATGTTGACCAAAATCTGGAATCGCTTAAAACTTTCCAGCGCAGATGGACCGAAATTGGTCATGTTCCGTTTAAAAAGAAAGACGAAATTAAAGTTTTGTTCAGGGATGCCATTAACAAACTGTTCGACGATCTTAACCTGGATGATGAAAAGCGCAACCTGTTGAAATTCAGAAATAAAATGTCGTCGTTCTCGGAATCATCGCGTGGGCAAAACAAAATGCGCATGGAACGCGATAAGTACATGAACAAAATGAAGCAGCTGGAAAACGACCTCGTGCTACTTGATAATAACATTGGATTTTTTGCCAAATCGAAAAATGCAGAATCGCTGATTGAGGATGTGAAAAAGAAAATTGAAGTAACGAAGCAAAAAATTGAATTACTGAAAGACAAAATCCGTGTTATTGATGAAATGGATAATGACTAAAGAATTCATTATATAATACTATTAAAAGCCGGTTTTTACCGGCTTTTTTTATTTCCACAGGGTATTTTCAGGTTGCAAAATAGCCTAGTACAAATTTTATGTACTTAAATAATTCTGCAGAAAGATTAATAGATTGGTTTAAAACTTCCATGACTCTTAGTATTTTCTTCTATCATAATCTTTTATAACTTTGGTAGTGAGGTAATGTCAGAACTTGTGTAAACAGGTGTTAGGCATTTTCTACTAACTAATACTAATAATCTGAGTAATGAAAAGTAAAAGTCATTCATCCCGACGATCGTTTATCAAAAACACGGTCCTCGGAGCAGCCCTTGTTTCCACCGCTCCAAAAATTATGGGTAATTCCTACAGTCAGCGAATCGTACTAAAATCAAGAGAATTTGAACCAGCTCAGTTTGCTGCCAACGATCAGGTGCAACTGGCATTGATAGGAGCCGGGATACAGGGAATTTACGATACTACATCGGCCCTTCGGGTTTCAGGCGTGAAACTGGTAGCTGCCTGCGATTTATATACCGGCCGTTTGCGACGCGCAAAAGAGTTATGGGGCGATGATATATTTGTCACCCGCGACTACCGCGAGATTCTTGACCGTGATGACATTGATGCTGTCATCATTGCCACTCCGGATCATTGGCACATAAAAATCAGTACTGAAGCGCTAAAGGCCGGAAAAGCCGTCTATTGCGAAAAACCCATGGTGCAAAACTTCGATGAAGGGCATCCGCTGATTCAGGCCTGGAAAGAATCCGGAAAGGTCATGCAAATTGGAAGTCAGGGCATGTCGTCGCTGGGTAACGAAAAAGCAAAACAATTGTACGAAGATGGTGCAATTGGCGAAATTGTAATGCTCGATATGTTCAACGATCGTTATTCGGCCGAAGGTGCCTGGCAATATCCTATACCGCCGGATGCCAATCCTGACACGGTGGATTACGACACATTCTTAGGACGCGCTCCAAAAGTTCCATTTGAACTGAAACGTTTTTTCCGTTGGAGAAATTACAAGGATTATGGTACCGGAGTTGCCGGTGATTTGTTTGTTCATGCATTTTCTACTTTACATTATGTAATCAGCTCAAACGGTCCGGAACGAGCTCAGGCAACAGGTGGTTTGCGTTACTGGGACGATGGGAGAGACGTTCCTGATGTTTCGATTACACTTTACGATTTTCCTAAAACGAATACACATGCCGCGTTTAATGCTGCTTTCCGGGTGAATTTTATCGCCGGGAATGGTGGCGGTGGTGGTTTCCGACTTGTAGGTACTGAAGGCGAAATGGAAATCGGTTCAAATAGCGTAAAACTCATCCGTTCGAAACTCAACATGAAACCACAAAGTTATTCATTGATCGCTTACACCGAGGAAATGCAAAAGAAAATAAAGGAAGAGTACGATATGAAATACCTCAATGAAAGAAAAGCTGATCTGAATGTTGGTGAAACCACTTATGAGGCTCCAAGAGATTACAAAGGTGCGCATTACGATCATTTTTATAATTTCTTCCAGGGCGTTCGCGGACAACAGAAAATTGTTGAAAATCCGGTTTTCGGATTACGCGCAGCCGGTGCTGCCCTTCTGGCCAACGAAAGCTATTATAAGGCTAAACCGGTACTCTGGAATCCGGATACGATGAAGTTAGTGTAACAACTCTTAACTATTTTGGAGTAATTTAAGAATAAGTGCATTCATTTACGGAATGCACTTATTTAATTGTTTTGTTTTTTATCTTTTATATTTACTTTCCGATACAGAAATTTTTAAAAATATGCCCCAAAACTTCCTCTGTTCCAACTTCTCCGGTAATCTCGGCAAGGTAGTGCAGACATTCACGGATATCCTGGGCAAGGAAGTCACCTGTAATTTGCATGTCGAGACCATTTAGTACACGCAAAATAGCTTCATGCGCATTCTTCAATATTTCGTAATGGCGGGCATTGGTAACAATTACATCCTGTTGTTCGGCTTCCTCCATATCAATGGAGTGGCTCATATAATCGATCAACTCTTGCAGGTTTTCTTTTTGTTTAGCCGCAATAAACACTGCTTTTTCATTATCGGTAAGTTCCATTACTTCTATCTGCTGAATGGTATCACGCAATCCGGAATCGATCTTATTGGCCACAATAATCAATGTCTGATGTGGAGCAATCCGCTCGCGAATCTTCTGAATCCGGCTTTCTACAAGCGGGTAGGGGTTATTGGTGTCAACGACCAACAAAACCACTGTTGCCTGTTCCAGTTTGCTGTAACTGCGTTCAATTCCGAGGTTTTCTATATGATCTTCGGTTTCGCGAATGCCGGCAGTATCAAAAAAACGGAAAGCCGTTCCATGGATATTTACCACATCTTCAATTACATCGCGTGTAGTTCCGTGAATATCGGAAACAATCGCCCGGTCTTCATTTAGCAAAGCATTTAAAAGTGTAGATTTTCCAACATTCGTTTCGCCAACAATGGCTACCGGAATTCCATTTTTAATGGCGTTCCCTAACTGAAACGAATCTTTCAACTTTCTTAATAACTCCTCAATTTCTTCGGTTAATTTCCGTAAAGCTGTGCGGTCAGCAAATTCCACATCTTCTTCGCTAAAATCCAGTTCCAGTTCCACCATTGCGGTAAAATGCAATAGCTGATCGCGCAAGGCACTGATCTCTTTCGAAAATCCACCACGCATTTGGTTTAACGCCAGCTTGTGTGCCGCAGCATTCGACGAGGCAATTACATCGGCAACAGCTTCGGCCTGCGACAAATCCATTTTACCATTCAAAAATGCACGTTGTGTAAATTCTCCGGGCAATGCCAGTCGGGCTCCGTTTTCGACCAGCACATTTAAAATCTGCTGTTGAATATACACGGAACCGTGGCATGAAATCTCAATAATATCCTCACCTGTAAACGAATGAGGGGCACGAAACAAAGCAATAACCACTTCATCTATGGTTTCGTCGACAGAAATGATTTTACCAAAATGAAGAGTGTTAGCAGGTTGACTAGCAAGTGTTTTGCCTGCTTTCGGACTTTCGTATACTTTGTCGCATATTGTAATGGCATCGCTACCCGAGAGACGAATAACAGCAATCGCTCCAACTCCGGGCGATGTTGATATGGCACATATTGTTGATTGATCGAGCATATTCATTATTTCTTCAATTTCTTGAAATAAATTAAAGGTAGTTCTTTATATTTTAGTTTTTTGTGTTCAACCCAAACTGTTATTAATCGTTCAGAAAGAAAACCAAAAATTCGCTCCTGATAACCTTTGTAATTTTCACCCGGGACCCTGTTTTCAAATTTAAGTAATATATCAAACAGCCATTCCATTAACTCTTCAAAATCATCTCTTTTCAGAACAAACATATTGTTGGCAAATAATCGGTTCTGATTTAAAACCTTATAAAAAGCCGGTATAAACTCAGGAGATTTTTCCTTTAAAATATTTTCAAGTAAAATTAAATCATCGGCACTATGATATTTAGAATAATGCTGTTTTATGGTTTGGCGTAATCTGCGTCTTACCGGAAAAATGGCTTCGTACTGCTCTAAAATCTTTAGAGTATCATTTTCTTTTAATAATTGCTTTCCCCAGTAGTTGGTATTGGCGGTGTAAATTAATCCATAACGTTTCTTCCATAAATTTGCCGGGAAATACAGTAAGCGTTTTATTCGATAGATTAACGGCTCTTTGGCAGTTGTAAAGTACCTGCGATAATGGCAACTTCCAACAATTTCGGTTTGTGTATTTTTCCAAACCCAGTATAGGCCAGTCAGTTCGCTATAGTTATTATTTTTAGCTGAAATATGATCGCCGCTGTCATCGCCGCAAAAACCTTCAACTTCATTTCTGTTATTTTTTCCTGCCCAAACTGGAATATATAAGTCGTTCAGAAAGTTTACTTTGATGGGTTTATAAAAGAATGAATATATTTTTAGCCGTTTTTTTACGTTCATGATCCAATTAATTTTTAAAACTGCGCATTGTTCTTTACAAAACAATTAAAAATAATTATTTGCAATTTTCAATTATTCAAATTCACAAATAATTTTTTCAATAACCCAATCCTCATGACCATATTCCCTTATAGTATTCTTCCATTTTCTATCTTTTGGTTGATACCATTTTTTTTTGCCTGTTATTACCTTCTTTTTCAAAAGAGGGTATCCATTGCCTGCCAATTCATGATACATAGAATTTGTGAGGTTTTTAGCTTTTGTGTTTAGCTGAACCTCCATGGCACGGCTCCCAACAAATGCGGCTGGTTTTAAGTCCTGGGCGATTAAGAATTGCGAAACACCTATTTCCCAATCATTTATAACATGTCGTCTAAGGCGCTTTTTATCCTTCTCGTTAAATATTTTGTCTATATCAAGTTGGTTTAAAAACGAAGGTAGTTTTTGTATTGCATTTTTGTTAAATACTAAAAAATGACTTTGAAGATGGTAATTCTCAGGATGCATCGAGAACCAAGGCTTCTCGTGAGAATCAATAATTCCCCAAAAATCGGCATCATCCTCTTTTGCCCATTCAAAAACCGGATCTAGTTTATTAAATAGAATATTACTGTCGTTTATTACGGCAATTTGTGCGTATTTATCAGGATCAATATCATAAAAATTACGATAAAACATGCCAAAGTCGTAACCTCTGTTTGGATTATGAATAATTTCGATGTTCGTTTTTAACGAATAATTCTTAACCAGAATTTTTTCATTATTGCAAAGTACCTTAACTTTATCAAAATGTCTTGATAACTCATTAATGTATAATTTAACGTTATAGGGTAATATATCTGTGGTACTATAATGAATAAAATAACACAAGCTAATATTTCCGATGTAATTGTTATTATCTCTACTGGAGATCATTATACTTTTAAAATATAGAGTAAATGTGGAAATCTTAAAAAATGAAGCTGCAAACCTAATAAAAAAATCGAAATACACCATGGCGTTTACAGGCGCCGGAATTTCGGTTGAAAGTGGGATTCCTCCGTTTCGTGGAGAACACGGTCTTTGGAACAAATACGATCCACAGGTGCTGGATTTGGTATATTTCCTGAATAACCCGGAACACTGCTGGAACTATATTCGTGAGATATTTTACGACTTTTTTGCTGATGCAAAACCCAATGATGCGCACCGTGTACTCGCACAGATGGAAAGTAACAAGCTGTTAAATGCTGTTGTTACCCAGAATATCGACAACCTACATTACGAAGCCGGAAGTGAAACAGTTTATGAGTTTCATGGGAATTCAAAAAAGCTAAAATGTTTAAAGTGCGGAAAAATTTATGATGCCGGAGATATTGATTTTGAAAACATTCCGCCCAAATGTGTAAATGATGGAGAAGTGCTAAAGCCCGACTTTATATTTTTTGGCGAAGGAATTCCGCCCGATGCCTATGCCGATTCGTTCGCAGCGGCCGAAAAAGCGAAAGTTTGCATTATAGTTGGATCAACGGGCGAAGTAACACCGGCATCGTATGTGCCACGTACTGCGAAACAGGCAGGTGCAACAATCATTGAAATCAATCCGGAGGAAACCATTTTCACCTCGTCAATAACCGATATTTACTTAAAAGGGAAAGCCACCGAAGTTTTAAATCAGTTGGGCGAATTGTTATTTTGAACTTTTCAACCAAATGTTTGAAGTTTATTGTTAACAGAAAGATACTTGCCCCGGAAAACGATTAATCTACAGTTCATTTTCCGTATAACTTGAAGAAAATTTATATTTGCGCTACGAAAACAAATATGATGGTAACAGTTTTTGCAAGTTGTAAATATGATTTGCTCAAATCTGCCATTTAAATTAAAATTATAAACGAATGAAATTACTTGAAGGAAAAACAGCGATAATTACCGGTGCTTCTCGCGGTATTGGTAAAGCAATTGCTGTAAAGTATGCACAGGAAGGGTGCGATGTTGCCTTTACCGATCTTTTTGAAGATGACAATATGAAAGCCACGGAAGAGGAATTAAAAACTTATGGCGTAAAAGCCAAAGGATATGCTTCTGATGCAAGTAATTTTGAAGATACCGACCGGGTTGTTACCGAAATTGTTAAAGAATTTGGCCGTATCGATGTATTGGTAAATAACGCAGGTATAACAAAAGATACTTTGTTAATGCGAATGACTGAAGACCAGTGGGATGCAGTAATTAACGTTAACCTGAAATCAGTGTTTAACTTTACAAAAGCAGCTCAGCGCACGATGCTAAAACAACGTTCAGGTTCAATTATCAACCTAAGTTCGGTTGTTGGTGTTAGCGGAAATGCAGGTCAGTCGAACTACTCGGCATCAAAAGCGGGTATTATTGGTTTTACCAAGTCGATAGCACGCGAACTGGGTTCTCGTGGTGTTCGCTCAAATGCCATCGCTCCTGGTTTTATTATTACTGAAATGACCGGTAAAATTCCGGAAGATGCACGTAAAGCCTGGGAAGCCTCAATTCCGTTAAAAAGAGGAGGAACACCGGAAGAAGTTGCAGGTGTTGCGACCTTCCTTGCATCCGACCTTTCATCTTATGTAAGCGGACAGGTTATCACTGTTTGTGGTGCAATGAACACGTAAAAAACATAATTAAATAAAGAAAAGCTGTCTGAAAGGGCAGCTTTTTTTGTTTCTTTGTTTTGATGAAACACAGAGCCTTATTCGTAGGACTTACTACAATTGATATTCAGTATTTTATTGATGATATTCCTATTGCCAATACCAAAATTAAAACCGGTAATCCGGATATCTTAGTAGGTGGACCGGCAACCAATGCCGCTGTTGCGTTTGCGTATTTGAATAAAACAGCAACACTTGCCAGTCCTGCCGGTCTCAATGCTTTTTCCTCATTTATCGATCAGGATCTGAACAGTGTTGGAGTAGATCATTTTGATCTGGCTTATGGCCAGGAATTTGAAACGATTTTGGCCACCGTGTTGACATCGAAAAATGGTGATCGTACTATTGTTACACATAATCCGACAGAAGTTAAGAGTACGATTTCGCCCCAAAAACTGATTGACCTGGTAGAGCCACAAATTGTACTAATCGATGGTTTTTATCCCGAATTCAGCCTTGAATGTGTGCGGATTTGTAAAGAACGGGGAATACCTGTTGTTGCTGATTGTGGAAGCTGGAAACCGCAGTTTGACGAGCTGTTAGACTTTGTTGATATTGCCATATGCTCAGCTGACTTTATGCCGCCCAAAAGTAAAAACCGGAAAGAACTATTTGATTTTATGACAGCCAAAAACGTAAATTCGGTGGCTATTTCAAATGGTGATTCTGAAATTGAATTTTTATTAAAGGAAAAAAAGGGGACTGTTGCCGTACCAAAAGTAGAGGTTAAAGATACGCTTGGTGCAGGAGATTTTCTTCATGGTGCTTTTTGCTACTACTATGTCGAAAGCACTGATTTCGAAAGAGCTATTCAGCAAGCAGCATTATTAGCTTCGTTTACCTGCAGTTTTGAGGGAACACGGAAATGGTTAAATTTTGATCATAATGCCTGACATCTGAAAAATAATCCGTAAATTGTTTTAATCGGGAACAATAAAAGAATAATGTTAAATAAATCAATTGCATATCGGTTGAGTGTTTATATTTCCCTGGCTGTAATAGGGGTATTTATTGCTTTTATTGGTATATTTTTTCTTTTCAATCAAACACTTATAAAAGAAAGTGTAAAGAATAAGGCGATGTCGCAAAGTACCCATGTAACCAGCCAGGTGCAACGTTACATTGTTACAACGTCCGAGGTTGCCGGTAATATTGCCGATCAGGTTATTTTTTACGGTCAGCAAGATCATGCCGATTTGTTTATTCAAAGTCTGGTCGTCAAATATCCCTTCATTAATGCCATTTATGTAAAGATTGATTCAACAGTTACGAACTTACCATATTGGAGTTATTTTACCTACCGAGATGGTGATTCTACCGCAATACAACGGGGTAGTGGTGGTATTTCATCGTGCGCGAATGAGCAGGTGCAGTTTGAGAAATTGATTAAACAGAAAGGAGAAGGTTGGTCGGAACCCTATTTGTGCGAACGAAATAATATTGTTGTTGCAGCTTACTGCTCACCTATAATCATCAAAACTCCTTCCGGACAAAAAAAACGAGTCGGAGAAGTAATTTGCGAATTGTCGTTAAATGAATTGAATAAGGAGGTGAATAGTTTAAAAATAGGAAAAGGAGGTTTTGCTTTTCTGATGTCGAAGGACGGCGTTTATATTTCACATCCAGTTAAAGATTGGATACTTAACCGCAGCATTTACGATATTAATGAAAAAGTTTTACGCGAAGATGTAAAGGACACAAACGATCAGGTACTTTCAGAAAATAAACCGGGAACTTTAATCGCTTATCCTGAGTTATTTAATTATGAGAAAGCCCTGGTTTATTATGTACCTATCGAGCAGAATGGCTGGATTTTGGCCTCGGTTTTACCCTATAAAGAATTATTCGAACCCTTGTATTTACCTGTACTTCAGATGCTGTTTTTCTCCGTATTAGGAATTCTTGTCATCTATTTAACAGTAACATATATAATTAACCGGCAGATAAAACCACTAAGTTTGGTTACCAAACAATTAAAACGCTTTAGTAATTTAACCGGTCCTTATAAAGATATTCCCGAGAATGAAGTTATTCAGGTTGCCGAGAGTTTGAATTATATGAAATCGTGGTATGAGAAATATCTGCAAACACAATCGGACGAACAAAAGAAAAAGCAACGACGACAGGAAGATATGGATCAGGCTTCCGAAATTCAGCAAAGTTTTATTAAAACAATTCATCCTGCTTTCCCCGGTCGTACTGATATTGATCTCTATTCCACTTACCAACCGGCTAAAGGGGTAAGTGGCGACTTGTTCGATTATTTCTTTATTGATGAAGAGCACCTGGTTTTAACCATGGGTGATGTTTCAGGGAAAGGGGTTCCTGCAGCATTTTTTATGAGTGTTGCCCAAACAACAATTAAAACAAATGCGTTGATGCCTAAAGCAAATAAAATTGTTGAGAAAGTAAATAAAGAGTTGTGCACAAGCAACCACCATCAGTTCTTTCTAACATTGTTTTTGGGCGTTCTGAATGTAAAAACCGGCATTTTAGAATACTGTAATGCGGCTCATACTCCGGGATATGTATTGACGAATGGCGGGAAGGTTAAAGAATTAGCCCAGTCGCACGGGCTGCCATTGGGGCTTTATCCCGACAAATCTTATGGTTCAGCCAAAATTCAACTGAACAAGGAAGATACGCTTGTTTTATACACTGATGGGGTTACCGAAATGCTAAACGAAAACAATGTGCAGTACAGTAACCGTCAACTTGTTGAGAATCTGAAATCACTTACCGGAAGTAGCCCAAAGGAAATGATTGAACGTTTAGAAAAGAGTTTCAAAATGTATATGGGCCATGCACAACAAGCCGATGATATAACCATGCTAATCTTTAATTACAAGGCATAAAAAAAGGAGGTTTTCACCTCCTTTTTCATTATAATATTTTGTTTCTTATTCCTTCAATGCTTTTTTATTGGATAAAATACGCATCTGAAGTTTTTCATTTTTCTTATCAAAACCTACAGAAATGGTATCGCCTTCGGTAATTGACGCCTTTATTATAATTTCTGCCATTTCATCTTCCAGATATTTCTGGATGGCTCGTTTTAATGGTCGGGCACCAAACTGAGGATCATAGCCTTTTTCGGCAATAAAATCTTTTGCTGCCGGAGAAATTTTAAGCTTGTAATTCAATGACTCAACACGCTTGTACAAACCTTCTATTTCTATGTCGATAATGCTGTGAATATGCTTTTTCTCCAGTTGGTTGAACATCACAACATCGTCGATGCGGTTCAGGAATTCCGGAGCAAATGCCTTTTTCAGCGCTTTCTGAATAATGTATTTTGTATGCTCGTTTTCCTCTTCAGGTGTTTTAGCCGTTGCGAAACCAACACCACGACCGAAATCTTTTAACTGACGAGAGCCAATATTCGATGTCATAATGACAATCGTATTTTTGAAATCAATATTGCGCCCCAAACTATCGGTCAAACGTCCTTCGTCCATCAACTGAAGCAAAATATTAAATACATCAGGATGTGCTTTCTCAATTTCGTCGAGTAAAACAACAGAGTAGGGCTTTCTTCTTACTTTTTCAGTCAACTGTCCGCCTTCTTCGTATCCCACATATCCCGGAGGCGCTCCAACTAACCGCGACACCGCAAATTTTTCCATGTATTCACTCATGTCAATTCGTATCAGCGAATCCAGATTGTCGAACAAATAAGTGGTTAAAACTTTTGCCAACTGGGTTTTTCCAACACCTGTAGGCCCAAGGAAAATAAATGTTCCGATCGGCCGGTTTGGGTCTTTCAATCCTGCACGGTTACGCTGAATGGCCTTAACGATTTTGGCAATTGCCTCGTCTTGTCCTATGACTTTGCCTTTCAGATCATTACCCATATTCATCAGGCGTTTCCCTTCGGCTTGCGCAATACGCTGTACCGGAATTCCCGACATCATGGCCACCACTTCAGCCACTTTGTGTTCATCAACCGTTTCCCGGTGATTCAACAAATCTTTTTCCCACTGTTCTTTTGCATCTTCCAAAAGAGTGAGCAGGTTTTTTTCTTTATCACGATAATTGGCCGCCAGCTCAAAATTCTGACTTTTAACTGCAGCAATTTTATCCTCTTTCGTTTTCTCTATCTTCTCTTCCAGCTTAACAATGCTATCCGGAACATTGATATTCGAAATATGAACACGCGAGCCCGCTTCGTCAAGTGCATCGATGGCTTTGTCCGGTAAATAACGATCGGTAATGTAGCGTGCAGTTAATTTTACACAGCTTTCAATCGCTTCAGGCGTAAAAGTTACATTGTGGTGATCTTCGTAACGATCTTTAATGTTATTCAGAATTTCAATGGTTTCGTCTACCGAAGTTGGATCAACCATTACTTTTTGGAAACGACGTTCCAAAGCACCGTCTTTTTCAATTTGCTGACGGTATTCATCCAATGTTGTAGCTCCAATACATTGAATATCGCCACGTGCCAAAGCAGGTTTTAACATGTTGGCCGCATCGAGCGATCCGGTTGCGCCACCGGCTCCTACAATCGTATGAATCTCGTCGATAAACAAAATAACATTGTTCACTTTCGATAGCTCATTTAAAATCGCTTTCATACGCTCCTCAAACTGCCCTCGGTATTTTGTCCCCGCCACAATCGAAGCAATATCAAGACTTACAACGCGTTTGTCGAATAATATTCTTGATACTTTTTTACCTATGATACGAAGTGCCAATCCTTCGGCAATAGCCGATTTTCCAACGCCGGGTTCTCCAATTAAAATTGGATTGTTCTTTTTGCGTCGACTCAGGATTTGTGCCAGTCGCTCAATCTCTTTTTCGCGACCTACAATTGGATCAAGGCTGTTTTCTTCTGCCAGTTTGGTAATATCAATACCAAAATTATCGAGTACAGGTGTATCCGATTTTGCTCCGGCAGCTTTCTTCGAACTTGGTCCGCCCGACGGGCCTTTACCAAAACCTTCGCCCGGCTCATCGTCGTCGTTTTCAGGAAAATCTGATTTTGCTTCAGGCTGCTGATAGTCTTGCAACTGCGACTTAACCATGTAATAATTAATACCCAGTTCAACAAGCAATTGAGTTATCAAGCTGTCGTTGTCTTTCAATATCGCCAGCAAAAGATGGCCGCTGTTGGCAGTTGCGCTCTTAAACGATCGTGCTTCAAGGTAAATCAATTTCAACGTTTTTTCGGTTGATTTAAGCATAATCAAATCCGCTTTCTGATTGATATCTTTATCTGTGCGTACCTTGCTTTCGATTAGTTGTTTTACTTCAACCAGGTCAACACCCAGGTTTTCAAGAATATCAGTGGCAGTACCTTCGCCTTCTCTCAAAATTCCCAAAAAAAGATGCTCCTGGCCTATATAATCATTCCCCAAACGAATTGCCTCCTCCCGGCTGTATCCGATAATGTCTTTAATTCTTGGTGAAAATTGTGAATCCATATATAGTCTCCTTTTTATCTCGGTTTAACAAATACTATTCCTAAAAGGTTGAAAAACTAAATTAAATAAAATTTGAAGCTGGTAGGTATCGAAATGGCAGAAGTTATCAAAGGTAACCTAAACATCATGCACAATTGTCAGTTGATATGTTAATATCTTCTTGTCAAAAGTATGTAAAACACTACTAGATATGCGTGTTACACGAATGATTTTACTATTTTTGTGGGTCTTTAAATAGTGATAATTTATTTTGAAAGGAGATATAATGACAGAAGGTGAAAAGATTATCAGAATAAACATTGAAGAGCAGATGAAGTCTGCCTATATTGATTATTCAATGTCGGTAATTGTTTCGCGTGCATTACCCGATGTACGCGATGGTTTTAAACCGGTACACCGCCGGGTTTTATTTGGTATGCACGAGCTTGGAATACTTTCCAATCGTCCGTATAAAAAGTCGGCCAGGATTGTTGGTGAGGTACTTGGTAAGTTCCACCCGCATGGCGACTCTTCAGTTTATTTTACCATGGTACGTATGGCGCAGCCCTGGTCGTTGCGTTACCCGATGGTCGATGGTCAGGGGAACTTTGGTTCTGTTGATGGTGACAGCCCGGCAGCAATGCGTTATACCGAGGCTCGTATGTCTAAGATTTCGGAAGAAACTTTGGCCGACCTGGACAAAAATACTGTTGATTTCCAGCCAAACTTCGATGAATCGTTAAGCGAACCAACTGTTCTGCCAACAAAAATACCGCAGCTGCTTGTAAATGGAGCATCGGGTATTGCTGTGGGTATGGCCACGAATATGGCTCCGCACAACCTTAGTGATGTTATTGATGCTACCATTGCATACGTTAATAACAATGATATTGAAATGGAAGAGCTTATCGATATCGTTAAAGCTCCCGATTTTCCAACAGGTGGTATTATTTATGGTTATCAAGGAGTTAAGGATGCATATGAAACCGGAAGGGGACGTATTGTTATCAGAGGTAAAGCGCATATCGAAAATGAAGGTGGCCGTGAGAAAATTGTTGTAACCGAGATTCCATACATGGTTAACCGTGCAGAAATGATTCAGAAAACTGCCGACCTGGTTAACGAAAAGAAAATTGAAGGAATTTCGAATGTAAACGACGAGTCGGACCGTGAAGGTATGCGTGTTGTTTATGATTTGAAACGCGATGCAATGAGCAACGTGGTTTTAAATAAACTATATAAATATACCCAGTTGCAAACTTCGTTTAGTGTTAACAGTATTGCGCTGGTACATGGTCGCCCAAAAATTCTAAACCTGAAAGACCTGATCAAACACTTTGTTGATCACCGTCACGAAGTGGTAACACGCCGTACACAGTACGAACTCGAGCAAGCCGAAAAACGTGCACATATTCTTGAAGGACTGATTATTGCCAGCGATAATATCGACGAAGTAATTGCTATTATCCGCGGATCATCAACTCCTGAAGAAGCACGAAACAAACTGATTGAACGATTTGAATTAAGTGACGTACAATCGCGTGCAATTGTTGAAATGCGTTTACGTCAGTTAACCGGTCTTGAGCAAGACAAACTTCGTAAAGAATACGAGGAAATTATGGCGCAAATCGAAAACTATAAAGCCATCCTTGCCGACGTTAACTTACGTATGCAAATCATAAAAGACGAACTGCAGGAAGTTAAAGACAAATACGGCGATGAGCGTCGAACTGAAATTGTTCCAAACGCAGAAGAATTTAACCCTGAAGATTTTTATGCCGATGAAGAAATGGTTATTACTATTTCGCATTTAGGTTATATAAAACGTACGCCACTAACCGAGTTCAGAACTCAGGGCAGGGGAGGAATAGGTTCGAAAGGAAGTACAACCCGTGATGAAGACTTCCTGGAGCACATTATTATTGCCTCAATGCATAACACCCTTTTACTATTTACTGAAAAAGGAAAATGTTACTGGCTGAAGGTGTATGAAATTCCGGAAGGAACCAGGGCTTCAAAAGGTCGTGCAATTCAAAACATGTTAAATATTGAGCCTGACGATCAGGTATTGGCATTTATTAAAGTGAAAACACTGGCCGATCAGGAATTCATCAATAATAACTACATTATTCTTGCTACCAAAAAAGGTATTATCAAGAAAACAACTTTAGAAGCTTATTCTCGTCCACGCCAAAATGGAGTTAATGCAATTACCATTAAAGAAGGCGACCAGTTACTGGAAGCTCGTTTGACAAATGGTAACAGCGAAGTTATGCTTGCAGTGCGTTCCGGAAAGGCAATTCGTTTCAACGAAAGTATCGTTCGGGCAATTGGTAGAACAGCATCCGGAGTGCGCGGTATCACACTTGGTCATGAAAATGATGAAGTAATTGGTATGGTTTGTGTAATGGATGAGAATGAAGATATCCTGGTAGTTGCCGAAAATGGATATGGAAAACGTTCTAAAATTGATGATTACCGTGTTACTAACCGTGGCGGAAAAGGTGTGAAAACACTGAATATAACCGAAAAAACCGGTGAATTGGTAGCGATAAAAAGTGTTTCAGATGATAACGATCTGATGATTATCACACAAAAAGGAATTACTATTCGTTTAGCAGTTAATACCATATCTGTACTTGGAAGAGCAACTCAGGGAGTACGCGTAATCAATTTAAGAGAAGACGACACCATTGCATCGGTTGCCCGAATTGCAGTTGAAGAAGGCAGTTCAGAAAACGAAACTGACGAAAATGCTGAAGGTGTTGATAATGAAGAAAATAACTTAGAACAAGAATAAATTATTGAATATTCTTGCTGTTATTTTGATAAAATTTGAAAAGATATATTTTTGTGGCCTGTAAAGGGCTATTAAACGAAATTTTAAAATTTTAAATAAGTATAACAATGAAAAAAACTATCATTCTTCTGGCCTTGGTTTTTTCAGTTTCAGCAGTATTTGCGCAGAAAGGAAAAGTAACAAGTGCTCAGAACCTTAAAGATTCAGGCAAATTAGATCAAGCATTGGAAGCTATCAAAGAAGCTACTGATGCTACAAATGATAAAGCTGAGAAGTCTCTTTCCTGGCCAAAAACATGGGAAGTAAGAGGCGAAATTTATCAGGCTATTTTTGCAAGTCAGGACGCAAATGTAAAAGCTTTAAGTGATGATCCGTTAACAGTTGCGTTAGAGTCGTACAAAAAAGCACTCGAACTGGATGAGAACGATAAGTTCTCGAAAAGTGTAAAAATTAAGTTGACCTTGTTAACCAACGACCTGACAAACCAGGCTGTTGAAGCTTTCAATAACAATGACTACGAACTGGCATTAAAGTCATTCGAGCAAATCCTTGAAATTCAAGATATTCCTGTTGTAAAAGAGGATAATCCTGATGCAGTAGATACTGTAATTTTATTCAACTCGGGTTTGGCTGCTTACAATGCTCAGAATTATAATAAAGCTGTTCAATACTACGGCGAGGCCGCTAAATATGGTTATAACGGGGCAAGAACGTACGCTTTAATTTCTGATTCGTACATTCAAATGCAAGACACAGTTAATGCGTTAAAAGCTGTACAGGAAGGTTTTGAGAAATATCCGGAAGACAACAACGTATTGACAAGTATGATTGATCTTTACATGAAAATTGGTAAAAACGAAGAAGCATTGAAATACCTGGATATGGCCATTGAGCAAGATCCAAACAATGTAACTTATTATTTTGCCAAAGGTGCATTATATGAAAAATTTGGTGAAGAAGAAAGTGCAGTAGCAGCGTATGAAAAAGCGTCTGAAGTTGATCCAACATTCTTTAACGCATATTACAATTTAGGTGCACTTTATTACAATAAAGGTGTAAAACAAATTGAAGTAGCTAATGCAGTTCCGGCTAACGAAAATGAAAAATACGAAGCTGAATTGAAAAAAGCTGATGTGTGGTTTGAAAAAGCACTTCCATATATGGAAAAATGTCATGAGTTAAATCCAGAGGATGAAATGACATTAGAGTCGCTTAAGAACCTTTACTACCGTATGAAAAATATGGACAAGTACAACGAAGTTCTTGAAATGCTAGGACAATAGTATACACGTAAAAAGGAGGGAAATTCTCTCCTTTTTTTACATTCATATAAATAACATAATATCAATTATAGGACAATCGTATTTATATCATATTTTGAAATACCCGGCTTATTACGCCCAGCTCTGCTGGTTTGCATAAAATCAGATATTCGGCAGGAACTGTTGAATATCGGCTCGGATTTTATGTAAAAGTGTTTCCCAATTATTAACGAAAAGTTTTTCCTATATCAATATGTCAGCACCCGTTCCTCATTTGCTTTCGCTTAATCGCTCTGGTAAATAAATCGTATCAGTCAACGTTTTTAAAATTCTGCGCGTTAAAATTTAGGTTCATGGAGTGTTGACGATTTCTTCGTTTTTCTGAGAGACTTTATAATGTGTAGCATATCATGCCGGATATTTGCCAATGATGGATCAAACTGAAATATTTAACAAGATCCTTGCTTACTTCTTATTTTACAAATAGATGTTTCATACTTACCTTATTAGTCGAAACATATACAAGTTTTACTACCCAAAATCTCACAATATGAGAATTTGTTATTCTATCTATGCTCAAAAATCATTTCACGCAATTCTCAGCGCGTTAAGAATTCTTAGTTCATGGATTGATCCTTTCCAAAATCAACTTTATTAATATTCCTTATTTAATCGCTGGCAAAATGTATTTCTCCAAAATACGATTCTGCTTCACCTTCGATTTGAAGTTCGCACCGGTAAACACAATAACTGCATTTAAATCCGGGAAAACCATAATTTTCTGTCCACCCCAGCCAAGAGCGCAGTACATGCGTCCATATTCTTCGTATTGTTTGGTCCACCACGTGTATCCGTATCCCACAGTTCCCAAATCTTCTCCCGGAATTTTAATGCCATAATTCGGCCCAAACGGATGTCCACATTTATCAACCCACTCTTTTGAAATAATCCGCCGACCACTCCAAACGCCATCGTTTAAAAACAGTACGCCAACTTTTAGCATGTCCCGCGGTGTGAGTTTTAAACCTCCGCCGGTACTGATTTCGCCTGTGTCGTATCTTAACCACCAGTCATTTGATTCAATTCCAAGTGGCCCGAATAAATACTTCTCCGAAAATTCGTCGATATTCATTCCGGTTGCATTCATTAGAATTTCTCCCAGAATTTGCATGTCGCCCCCTGAATAGGTAAAATGTGTTCCGGGAACAGCAATCAACGGGCGCTGTAATACAAATTCAACAGGATCTTTATCGGAAAAATAAATGCCGATAGCATCATTTTGAGTACTGCTCAATGCAGAGCTCCATTCATCCCATTGAAAGCCCGATGTCATGGTTAACAAGGTTTTTATCGTAACATAGTCTTTGTTGTCAGCATTGTAGTTTTGGTAATCAGGCAGGTAATCAAAAATCGACTGCTCAATACTTTTAATAAATCCCTTTTCAATGGCAATGCCAAAACACATCGATACAAAACTTTTAGTGGCCGATTGCAGCACGTGTGGTGTAGTTGCATCCCAGGTTATAAAATCTCCTTTATGCCCCGGAGCATCCCATTGGTATTTATGTCCCTCAAAATAATCTTCGAAAACCAACTTATCATTTTTGTATATCAGCATCGAATGAATTTCTCCGTATTTCCCTTTCTCAATCCGTTCTGCAGCACCAATTATCAGTGTTGAATCAATACCTGATATTTCCAGAGCTGCAACTTGTAGCCCATCGTTTGTTTGTTCCGGAACCTGGTAATTGTAGTTTTTACTTGTACTGTTACAGCTGGCAGCTGCCAGAATAAAAAATAAGATGGCTATACCTGTTACTTGTATTTGTGTTTTCATGATTACTTCACACTTTTATTTAACTTATTTACGGGTAAAAAAGGTGTAACCACCAGTCCCACAGCAATCCCGACCAACAGAGCTGCAAGAAAATACATTACTGAATATTTTAGCAGGATAAATCCTACTCCTAATCCCATCATGGTTGTTCCTCCGGTTATCCATGAACTTTTGTTTTCGTTTTCCTTCTTAGTTTTGTTTTTTGTTTTCATGATTTCTGGTTTTTATAATTTAATTCTTTGGCTATTTCATCGCTCAAAATATCCATTTCTGAAATTGCTTTATTTATAATCAACCTTGTATGTGTCGAAAATAACGTAACATTTTGTATCGATTTTGTTGATGTAAAGTTCCGACAAACGCCGATGCAGCGCAAATAACTTATGCGCCAATCAATATGAAGTTTCGTGAGGACCTATAAAATATGTTGCATCAACATTAATTATGATGCAACAGATCAGTTTATTCCGATTTGTTTATAAATCATTATTCGTTAATCCATAGATACTGTAGGAAAAGTTGATGCGAAACAAATAGCTTTTTTAGTTGTTGCTTTCTATAGAAACATAATTGAATCTGGAATATGTAATTTCAGGAAGAAAATGAAAGCCAACTTATTGTTGAGTAACTAAAAATACCATTATTACTGAATTTTAAATCTGTTCCTACAAAACAGTAATACGCACGTATTTTATTCTGATTCTCGATTTGTCTTATAAATGTTCGTACAGAAATGATGTTAACAATTCATTATGTCAGCAGGTGGATCGCAATAAAGTACAAGCTATTACAATTTATAACCATACTTTTGCCGGGCATGATTAAAAGGCGTATTAAAACATACAAACTAAATAATCAGCGGGCATTTATGGCCATCAAAATGGCTTATAAGATGCGGTCCGACAGGTATGTGCCACCTGTAACCCTACTCTAATATTCTTCTTCCCCCTCCCCTGTATTACCGATTTTTTTCACTAAACTAATTTATATGTTACGAAAATTTAGTTCATTATTTTTCATTTTCTTATTTTTTACTATTAATTTGTTTGCACAGGAAAAACCTGAGGTTCAAATTGGTGGAGCACTTCGTTTTAATTACAACCTCTCTTCCTGGAAAGAAGGTCAGAAAAAACGTGGTGGCGATTTTGGTTATGATGTTTTCAGAGTGAATGCGAAAGCAAAGTACAAAGGAGTAAAACTAAATGCTGAATACCGGCTTTATTCCGAAGGTTTTGGCGGAGGCATGTTAAAACAAGGTTGGGTTGGTTACGATTTCAGTCCTGAAAACAACCTTCAAATTGGTTTAACACAAGTGCCTTTTGGAATTACCCAATACAATTCGCACAACTGGTTTTTTGGTATTAACTATTATGTTGGATTAGAAGACGACCACGACATGGGAATAAAATACACCCACAACGACGAGAATTGGTTGTATGCCATTGCATTCTTTAAAAATGCCGAAGAACTTCGTTTTGGCAGTAGTTCCGATGTTTCAGACAGTCGCTACTCGTACGATGTTAGTTCATCAGCCGATGGTTTATACAGAAATAAAGAAGTAAACCAGGTAAACCTGAAGGTGGCCAGAAAATTCTCGTCGGGTAACAGTAATCACATGTTGGGAGTATCGGCACAGTATGGCGGGCTTTACAACCTCGACACCGAGAAAACAGGCGACAGCTATGCTTTTGCAGCACATTACGAGTTAAATGCCGGAAACTTCAATTTAAAAGTTCAGGCTACGAAATACAAAATGAACCCGGAAAATCCTGCCGATCAGGATAGCGAAGGGTTGGCAATGACAGCTTACGGTGCGCCTTACCTGGTGGCTTCTGAAGCAACAACGTACACCATTGGACCTGCGTACTCTGTTCCGGTTGAATGGGGGCCAATTTCAAACCTCCAGTTTTATAATGATTTTGGTTACATGGACAAGGCCAATGATTCGTTTGAAGACAGTTTTATGAATATTACCGGAGTTTTGGTATCAGCCGGAAACGTTTATACCTATGTTGATCTGGCCCAGGGAAAAGATCATCCGTGGATTGGGCCGGCATGGACAAATGGACTGGCAGCCGGAACACCTGATGCAGAATGGGAAACACGTTTCAATATTAACATTGGATACTATTTTTAATAGAATTAATCATGTCGGATAATAGAAAAACAAAAATTAAGGTTGAAGACCTGACACTGATCTTCGGCAAACGTAAACAAGAAGCACTGAAGTTATTGGAACAAGGTGTTTCAAAGGAAGAGATCCTGAAAAGAACGAAGTGCACCATTGGTGTTAATCGTGCCAGTTTCGAAATAAAAGAAGGGGAAGTTTTTGTGATCATGGGACTTTCAGGAAGTGGAAAATCGACTTTAATTCGCTGCCTAAACCGCTTAAACGAGCCAACGGCAGGGAAAGTAATTTTCGATGATCACGACATAACACGCGAAACCAATAAAGAATTACTGGAAACACGCAGAACAGAAATGAGTATGGTATTCCAAAAATTTGGACTACTTCCCCACCGTACCATTCTGGAGAATGCAGGTTTTGGTTTGGAACTTCGCGGTGAAAGCAAAGAAGATCGCGATGCAAGAGCGAAAACAGCACTCGAAACCGTTGGTTTAAAAGGTTACGAAGCGCAATATCCGGCTGAATTGTCGGGAGGGATGCAGCAGCGTGTTGGTTTGGCCCGTGCGCTTGCCAACGATCCGGAGGTTTTGCTAATGGACGAAGCGTTCTCGGCACTCGACCCGCTGATTAAATCAGATATGCAGGACGAGTTGCTGGAGATACAGGATAAACTGCACAAAACAATTGTTTCTATTACGCACGACCTCGACGAGGCCATTAAAATTGGCGACCGCATTGCCATTATGAAAGATGGTGTGGTGGAACAAATTGGTACTGCTGAGGATATTCTTACGAACCCGGCCAGTGAATATGTTGAGGCTTTTGTGGAAAAAGTAGACCGGAAAACGATTATTACCGCAGAAACCTTAATGTTTAAAAAGCATACCGCCCTGGAAATTCACAAAGACGGGCCAAAAGGTGCTGTTCGTAAAATGCGTTCTATCGCTGTTGACCAATTGCCGGTAGTTGATGAACACAAAAAATTCCTGGGGCATGTTTGGTTGCAGGATGTTCTTGAACTGGAAAAGGAGCAGGAAAAGTCGTTAGAAAAAGCAATAAACACAAACGTACCAAGTGTTTACAAGCACTATACTGTTGAAGAAATGCTACCACTGATTACCGGTATAAGGCACCCGCTTGCGGTAATTGAAGAAGAAACAGGGAAATTTCTCGGCCTCGTGACACAAACCTCGTTGATTATTGAGGCTACACGCTTCGAGAAAAAAGAAGTGATTAAATTAAAAGAACAAGCTAACGAATTATAGTATGGATAAGTTAATAGACCTCGGGAAATATATTGAACAGGGAATTAATGTACTGGAAGAAAGCCTTTCCGGTCTTTGGGGAGCTATCGATGATGTAATTTCATGGACAGTAGACTTCTTAAACGACACGTTTCTGGCCATTCCTTTCATCGTAATTATTGCCCTTGTTACTTTTGGTGCCTACTATGCCAACGCAGGAAAACTGGCTTTTAAAAAGGAAGGTTTCAAAAAAGGTGCTGGTTTAGCCCTGTTTGTTGTTTTTGGTCTTTTGCTGATTTGGGCGATGGGCTACTGGAAAGAAGCCATTCAAACAACAACACTGGTTATCGTGGCTACCATTATTGCACTACTTCTTGGAATCCCACTGGGAATTTGGGCTGCACGCAGCAACACGGCTAATGCAATTATCCGGCCAATTCTCGACTTAATGCAAACCATGCCGGCATTCGTTTACCTTATTCCTGCAATTTTCTTCTTTAGTGTTGGAAATACGCCGGGTGTCATCGCAACGGTTATTTTCTCGTTGCCACCGGCTGTACGTTTAACAAGTTTGGGAATCAGGAATGTGCCCGCCGATGTTATTGAGGCCGGTCATGCTTTCGGAGCAACCGATAAACAAATTCTGTTTAAAATACAGTTGCCCCTGGCAAAAACAACAATTCTGGCCGGTATAAACCAGGTAATTCTATTGGCTCTGTCGATGGTTGTTATTGCATCGATGGTAGGTGCTAAAGGTTTAGGTAGTATTGTTTACCAGGGAATTCAGCAAAACGACATTGCCAAAGGTTTCGAATCAGGACTTGGTATAGTGATACTGGCAATCATTTTAGACCGTATTACGCAAGCAGTTGCTAAAAAATAAATTATAAATCTTAAAAAATTATATTATGCTGAACGTTAAAAAATTAGGAACCCTGTTTGTAGCTGCAACTTTACTGTTTGCAATTACATCATGCTCAAACAGCGGATCGAAAAAATCGAGTGACGAACAAAAGAAAGAAGTAAGTATTCTTTACCCCAACTGGGCTGAAGGCATTGCTTTTACGCACCTTGCAAAGGTGGCACTTGAAGCCAATGGTTTTGATGTAGAATTAACCAACCTTGAACCGGGACTGATTTATGGCGAATTGTCGAAAGATGATTCAAAAGGAGATATATTTATGGATGCCTGGTTACCCAATACCCACAAAGATTATTGGGCCGATTATGGTGATAAACTCGTAAAACTTGGCGAATCGTTTAGTAATGGTACCACGGGGCTGGTGGTTCCTTCATATGTAAGCATTAACTCTATTGAAGAACTGAATGCCAACAAAGACAAGTTTGATGGCGAGATAATCGGAATTGGAAGTGGTGCCGGTATTCATGCCAACACAGAGAAAGCTATTGAAGAATACGGTCTGGATTTCGAGCAAATTACATCGAGTGGACCGGCAATGGTTGCCAGTCTTGAAAAAGCAATTAAAAACAATGAGTGGATTGTTATTACCGGCTGGAAACCACACTTTAAATGGGCGAAAAACGATCTGAAATACCTGGAAGATCCAAAAGGTGTTTATCCAAAAGATGTTTGTGCAATTATTTCGCGAAGAGGTTTTGCAGAGGATATGCCAAAAGCTGGTACTTTCTTTAAAAACTTCAACCTTGAAGAAGCTCAACTTTACGACCTTATGGGTAAAATTACCGATCTTGGCGAGGAAGATGGTGCCCAACAATATTACGATGCGAACAAAGCAATGATCGACGCCTGGTTTAACTAAACCCGGTACTATTGCAAAATTTTATCATAAAAAAATGGCAGGTTAGGTTTTCCTTTCCTGCCATTTTTATTTCTCCTAAAAGCCGTTTAAACTCCTCTCTTGTGGTATTTTAAGTCCCGCTCAATAGCTTCAATCATTTTGCCGGCTATATCTTTATTCGAGGCTCCTTCTACCCCTTCAAGACCCGGCGATGAATTTACTTCCAATAACAGTGGCCCGTTTTTTCCGCGGATGATATCAACACCGGCAACTTTCAGATTTAAGGTTTTTGCTGCAAGAATTGCAATACGGCGTTCTTCAGCAGTAATTTTAGTAATCGATGCTGTTCCTCCCATATGAATATTTGCACGGAACTCGCCCGGTGCGGCAGTGCGCATAATACTGGCCACCACTTTTCCATTCACAACAAAACAACGGATATCCTTACCATCGGCCTCTTTTACAAACTCTTGTACAAGAATGTTGGCACGAAGGCTTTTAAAGGCGTTAATCAAACTCTCGGCAGCCTTTTTTGTTTCGGCCAAAACTACTCCTTTGCCCTGTGTTCCTTCCAACAGTTTTACAATAAGCGGTGCACCGCCAACCATCTGAATCAGTTCGTTGGTATCGAGCGGAGAGTTGGCAAAACCCGTTGTAGGAATAGGCAGCCCATTATTGATGAGCAACTGCAAAGCATACAACTTATCGCGCGACTGGGTAATAGCTGACGCGCTATTGAGCGTATAAACCCCCATGGCTTCGAAGTGCCGTGTAAGTGCGCAACCATAAAAGGTAGCACTTGGCCTGATTCTCGGAATAATGGCATCAAATTCATTTAAAACACGGCCACCACGATAATGCATTTCCGGATTTTTACCATCAAGTTTTATGTAACAGTCTTTCAGATTCAGAAATTCCATTTCATGGCCATGCTCCTGCCCTGCTTCCATAATTCGTATGTTGCTGTACAAATCAGGATTACTGGCCAGCAGTCCGATCTTTAAACCCGTAGGACGTGTAATATTTGTAAAGTAAAACGACGCGATACGTTCTTTTGATAGTTCTCCCAAATGGAACGATTCTTCCGGATCGACCAGTATTTTTCCCGACATAGCTTGCCTTCCCAGCAACATTCGGTACCCCATCGAGTCGCGGTTGGTAAGTGTAACTTCAATTTCCCATGCCTCACCTGCGATCGACAGCACTGTTTTTATTACAAAGCGAACTTCGCTGTTGCCACTCGAGCTTTTTACTTTTCGTTTATCTAATAATGGCGCCTCGCAGTTAATGGTGGTTTTTCCATCTTTCTGCAGCGGATGTACATCAAAACTAATCCATGGCTGGCCATTCTTTTTAAACTGATTAATATTTACCGCATGCAATGCTGAAGTTTTTGCTCCTGAATCGATCCGGGCTTTTACTCCCGGAATATTTAATTGCGGCAAACCGCACCATTCTTCGCTACCAATAATAATTTTATCTGAATCCATTTTTCTAAAATACTAATAATAAGGCTTTTTTGTAACCTGTATCTGAAATTTTATTGGTTTGATTAAGTGCTGCAATATAAATATCTTTTTTTTATGTGGTAAGAACAAAATCGGAAGGCATTAAAAATATTTTGCAGACACGAAAAACTGCTGGCGACCGGCATTCAGAAGTTAATAAACCATTATTGTAGGTGTATGATAGTTGTATTTTGGTAACAAAAGTGTTTTTGTAATACGACGAAAGCTACAAATAGAGCTACAGGGAGCTCTCGTAATCAACTACTTATCGTTTTTATCGGTTAAGAGTACTCAGAAACAGGCTTCAAACAGGATTAGCCTGGTTCGTTTGATTTTCCATTCCAACACTGGTTATACTATCATAAAAAAAGCCTGAAAAATTTCAGGCTTGTAAATTAGTCGAAAGCGACTCTATCTGTGATTTGTTTTGTGTTCTTAATTATGTTTCAAAAATAGCTCATTCCCTGTGGGCAATAGCAAATAATCTCCTTAATTTCAGTTCTTAAAAGGTTTGAAATCGTCGACAAAAATACTTAGCAATAATCAGCTTTTCTGAACCGTATGTGAGCAAGGCGCAAAAAAGCGAAAGCCACTTATCTAAAATCGATTAGCGGCTTTCTGTATATAAGGTTTTTTATTTTTCTGATTTATCCTGCCATTACAGCGTCAATCTCTTTCAGAATAGTACGTTTGGTTTTTACACCAACAATACGACCGGCTTCTTTACCGTCTTTTAAAATCAGCATGGTTGGAATGTTGCGCACTTTAAATTTTTGTGCCAGTTGCTGGTTGTGGTCTACATTAACTTTTGCCACCATAAAATCAGTCTGGCTATCGGCAATTTCGTTTAAGGTAGGTGCAATAATCTTGCATGGTCCACACCAGGGCGCCCAAAAATCGAGCAATACAACTCCGCGTTTTGTTGCTGCTTTAAAGTTTTTATTATTCAGCACTTTAATCCGTTTGCTGTTTGCCACCGGTTTGGCATTTTTCATTCGAAAATAATTTACTGCAATTAATGCAACCAACGCGGCAAGAACAACAGCAATTACAATTAGTGTAGTCGACATAACTTTAATCTATAATTTTAATTTCAGAAGTAACTTCGATCGCTTTTTTGTATAGCGCACTTACTCCACAATATCTTTCTTCCGACAAACTAACTGCTTTTTTTAGTTTCTCCAAAGGAAGATCTTTACCTTTAAACGTATAGATAACATTCATTTTATAATACTGTTTCGGATGCTCATCGGTTAAATCACCTTCAACAGTTACATTAAAATCTTCCACTTCAATGCGCATCTTTTTCAGAATAGATACAACATCCATTCCCGTACAGCCCGCAAGTGCAGTAAGCATAAGTGGTTTCGGACGCGGGCCACGGTTTTCGCCACCAACAGCTTCGGCAGCGTCGAGCATTATTTTGTGTCCATCTACTTCGGCTTCAAAAGCCATTTTATCTTTCCAGCTAACTTTTACTTCTTGTTTTGCCATTACTTTTCAATTTTTAGTTACCAAACTGCTCGTCAAGAATAGCAGTTACCTGCTCGTGAGTCTGGATACTTGTAGTTGCTTTGGCCACTTCCCCGTTTTTGTAATACATGGTGAACGGAAGTCCCATAAAACTACTGCATTCAGGCGCATTCCGAATCGGTGCAGCCTCCGGATTATCAAAGGCCATAACCATAAATTTTACGTTGCTGCGCTCTTTCTCCAGGCGTTCCATAACATTGTATACCGGGAAACACATCGGGCCCATACGTCCACAACATACCATTACATTCTCGTTTTCTGCCAGTACTTTTTCCAATTCTGCTGCCGATTCTATTTCGGGTAATCCTGTTCTTAAAAGTTTCATCTTTGTTCGTTTTAATTTGTTATTTCTGTTATTATGTTTTTATCCGATTCCAGTTTTCCACAACGATAGGCCTCAATAATTTGCCCGGCCGAAACCATTGGCACACCTACAAACAAATTAATTTTCTCTGAAGTAAGAATACCAATCAATTCTTTCTTTATGCGGTGAAGAATAATGTCAGTTATGCCGTTGTTTTTAATCCACAAGCGAACTTCATCTGCATTGGAGAAGTCGATAACTTCTTTTTTAGAAATGATCGTGTTTTTTGTTTCCATATCATAAAATGCGAAGTGCGAACATCTGCACAGGTATTCGCTAATTTTTTTGTTCGCTATAGGTATGGCTACTTTTTTCATCTCATTTGAGTTGTTTGTTTCTAAGGAATAAGATGGAACTTGCATGATTTTAAAATCGCCTAAATATGGAACGCTTTCTCGTGCTCGTTTCATCTTTTTTGTGGTAAAAAACAGAGTGCCTAAATAATAGTGCAACTCTGTTTTATCTCCCCTTTATCCAATTATTACTTAATCCAATATCATTATGAAAATCAACACCACAAAGATAAATCGTTGGAAAACACAAACCGTAAAAATGGCACTGAAGTCTGTCGGTTCGTAAACTGAAATTTGACAGTTTCATTCCTGTCGTTTGATAGTTTTAGCTTGGTTAATCGTAATTCTTATGTAAATTTGGAGAAATATCAGATTCAGAATTGGATTTTACAGATAACATACAAAATTTAGACAAACTGAATGCCTACAAAACCCGGGTTCAGTACCTAAAAGGCGAAACGATTTTTAAACAGGGCGCGTTTGCACCTTATGTGATGTACGTTGTCGAGGGCCTGGTAAAAGTGTACCTGCAAACCGGCATTGATAAAAACATGAGTATAAGTGTGGCTTCCGAAGGCGAATTTCTGGCATTTTCGTCAGTGTTTGGCGAGCCGGTCCACACCTATTCGGCACAGGCTATCAGCAATACCCAAATTTGTATGATTGAAAAGGAAAGTCTGAAACAGATCTTGCTGGACAACCCGGAGTTTGCATTAAAAATTACCTCACAGAACTACCAAAACGAAAGACATTTGTTTGAGGTGATCAAAAACATTTCATACAAACAAATGCGCGGAAAACTGGCTTCTGCCCTGCTCTACCTGAGCCAGGAAGAATTTCTGAAGAAGAATATTTTTGAGTTTCTTACCCGTCAGGATATTGCTGATTTTGCGTCTATATCAGCAGAAAGTGCCATTAAGTTTCTGAAAGAGTTCGAGAAGGAAAAGATTATTACGCTTAATGGCAAAAACATTATTGTCGACGATGCGGCTCAATTGCTGAATATCAGCAAAAACGGCTAACATTAAATGATTAAGTAATTCATATTATCTCTTCACTTCATTGTTTTTCACCCGGTTATTTTGTACTTTAAAAATCAAATACTATCGTCACAAAAGGCGTATATTATTCGATTCATTCTTATTCGAAATAATTCAACATTTTTACTTATAAATGGTAAATCAACAGGAATCATCACCGATCAATATAAATCCACCATCAAGGAGTAAAAATGTATTTTCCGACATTAAAAACTTCTTAATCAATACCCCCAAAAAGCCGACATTAATAAAATTTGAATCGGAAGAAACCCGAAAAGAATACAACAGGCGGGTGCTGCAACGTGTAGGTATTGATGTGAATAAAAACTTTGTTTTAAACGTTCATAAAATTGGCGTGAATGCCCCGGTAGGCTATATTTTTAATGAATTACTGAATTGGAACGGAGACTCAACCTGTTGGCCAAACCACGTTGCCAAAGTTGAGCGAATTGATAATAACATTGAAAATATCGAGATTCTTCCTTTTGGCTTTAAAAAGAGTTTTTTGGGCATGAACTTAATTCCCTTGTTCAAGCTGCATTCAATACGAATTAAAAGCACTCCCGACGCTTTTGATTTCGATAATGCCCGTTATTTATTATACGACTGCACCGGAGGATACCCAATTGGCATTTTTGTTATGTACGTACGTTCGCCTATCGAAGAGATGGGCGAAATTGCACAATCGCAGCTCATTTTTGCGGTAAGTTTTAATTTTTACGGAAAAGAAAAGGAGGCGAACAGGTTGGTAAATAAAATTTGGGAAAGTGTGCATAACCGAGTTACTTCAAACGTTTTAAACCGGGTAAAACAGCTGAGTGAATGGCGTTTGGAAAAAATGGCAAATGATATGGAGTATTTATAATTAAGCTATATTATCTGACCATAAACTTTCTAATCGAATTACTTTTCAATCCTCTTTTTCAGATCTGTTAAATAGTCCATTTACCGTATTCGCCAGTAATAAAAGTATTGTTGCGGGATGCAATACCCGCCTTAAAATATCGGTGTATGGCGCACTTCCTGTAAACGTATCCCATAAAACCGAGCTCATTCTTCTTTTGTCGTTTACCTTCTTCTGTTCGTTAACTACCATACGAAATATTCCTTTTTTCAATACGGAAGATTTTTGAATGATTGTAGTAACCCAAAAAATAAATTTACCAATGGCATTGTCTCTGTTTAAACGCGTGCATTCAGGTTGATAATGCTTTTTGAAATCGGTTTCGGATACGCCATGGAACAAAGCTGTTTTTGCAGCCGCTTTGGCAGTTATATAAGCTGCTCCAATTCCGTTCTTATATAATTTTGATGATGCGGAGTCGCCAATCAGCACCACCCGGTCAGAATATGCATAGTGCGCATTTTTAATATTAATACCCGGAAAACACTGGCAGGGCGTAATCTTGTTCATATCCAGTCCTTTTGGGAAACAGCGTTGAACAGCCTCGCTGTTTAAAAAGCTGTCAACTATTTCTCCGGTAATCTGCTTCCCCAATAAAACCAGGGTTACGTATTGCCCTTTTGGAATTAGTGCCCCAAATTTTATGTTTTTCAGATTGAGAAGAAACACATGCATCGAATTCCCAAAATACTGATTGATAAGTTCGTTGCCCAGTTTAAATTCGCAGATATACGTTCTTGTTGTTTGAGGCGGAATAAAAGCCGGAGCAACTTTTTTAAAGAAAGAAAATGACCGGGGATTTAATCCCACCGAACCAACAACAAGATTGTAACTTGTTGAATTTGTTTTTGTTTGAACATTAATGCCTGTTTCACTACGTTCCAGATCAATTACCTTTTCATAAATCGTATTAACTCCTTTTTTTTGGCAGAGCTCCAATAAATAATTGTCGAAACTAACCGAGTCGATATTATCGCTTCCCAGTGGGCCAAATCCCCTGAACATGGAGGCGATTTTTTGCTCTTTTAATGGCGTTTCAATTAAGGTTGCACCTTGCTCCATATGAAGTTTGTATGATTCAATTCCACGCCGTACAACATTTGGTGGAAGAATAATTCCGTCGGTGGATAAGGCCTGAATCAACGACTCCGAAACAATTCCGCCACAACGATTACAACCTGCAGGGCCGGCTACATGAAAATTCTTTGCTTCGTAAATGTCAATATGGATGCTAATTCCTTTTTGTTCAGCAAAACCGAGCGCGAAATAGGCAAAAAAACTTCCGGCCGGACCGCCGCCAATAACAGCTATTTTTGAGCCATTACCGATATTAAAGTTTTTTTTTCTATTCACTTCCGCCAGGTTTAGTTTAACACACAAAAACAAGTGCGAGGGAAAAGCTTTCTCAAAGGTATTGGAGGAAATATGATTAATAATCTGAACTGCCAATGGAATCTGAGTCCGGTTAATATACCTTTTTAATAACTTAAAGGTTACAATTTATCCTATAATGGCAGTAGTGTTTCGTGATTCGACAGAATAATTTGTAATTCGTTTTAATCCTTATAATGATTTGAAAATTAAAAAAATCCATGTTCTTTTGTCGCATAGAGTTTATTTGCAACAGCACGCCTAATATGAGACTTTCAGAAACACAAAAGGACCAAATTATAAACGAATTAAAAATTTCGGCCATCCGCAGTAGCGGCCCGGGCGGGCAAAATGTGAATAAGGTAAATACAAAAATTGAGCTGCGTTTTAACCTGAATGAGAGTGCTGTTTTTACCGAAACTCAGAAACAAAGGCTTGGTGTAAAATTAAAGAACCGTATAAATTCAGATGGAGTAATTGTTCTTTTTGAGAGCAGCGAACGCAGCCAGTTAAAAAACAAAACACAAGCCATCGCAAAACTTATAGGATTGATAGAAAAGGCTTTAACTCCGGTTAAACGAAGAGTAAAAACCAAGCCAACCATTTCGTCGAAATTAAAACGACTGGAAAAGAAAAAACAACAATCGACTAAAAAACAACTACGTCAACGGCCTGATTTGTAATAGGAAATTGATTAATTGTAAAACTGTTAAATTGTGAGATTGTTAATTGGTATTGAGAAACTTTTTACAGCCATTGACGAATACATGTGCAAGCAAAAAATCGTTGATCAACATGCTGCAATTACCCGGTTATTTTGTACCCAATTTTACCATGGTATTTACCTACTATTTTTTGTATTCTAATTTGTGGTTTACCGGTATCTAAGTATTTTTCGTTTCTTTATAGCTCAATTCTGAAAATATAGCATGCGCAATATTCTTGAGAAAATAGGAATAATGGTCATCAACTTTGTTGATTGGTTTTATTTTCCATTCCTGCAGTTCCTTCCGCGCGAAATGTTTCGCTATGCCGCCACCGGTGGAGCGAACACAATACTCGACATCAGTTTGTATTTCATTTTCTACCGATTTGTAATAAAAATGCAGATTGTCGATTTGGGATTTATTGCAATAAGTCCGCACATTGCCGCTTTTCTTATTGTTTTTCCGATAACATTCATAAGCGGGTTCTTTCTGGCGAAATATGTAACGTTTACTTCTTCGGAATTAAAAGGGCGCATTCAACTTTTCAGGTATTTGCTTACCGTTGGCGGATCGATTCTGCTTAACTATATTTTTCTGAAATTCTTTGTTGAATATTGCGGACTATACGCCATGCTGTCGAAAATTCTAACTACCATTCTGGTAATTGTTTATAGCTACGCAGCCCAGCGTTATTTTACATTCAAAACCGGGAAAAAACTACTTGCCGCGCGAAACCGTTCGTAAAATTTCATTCATGTTAACATTAGTTTTACGGATTGTACTATATTTATTAGCTGTATGGAAGAGAACCGTATTAAATATTATCCAACCATTTTACAGGGCATTCACCTTGTTATTCTTTACATTTTTATTCAAACCGTTGTTGATTTTCCGTTGGCGGTAATCGATTATTACAAAGGCACCGAATACCTTTATAACCCGGTTAAAAAAATTGCACTTGGTGTTGGTTCCGTAGTATTTATTCTTCTTTATGGAATTCGAAAAGCAAAAGCTCCTGTTTTGGAGATCTTCCCTGTTAAACTTTTTAATCCTTTGGTACTTATTCCGGTTGTAACGTTTCTTTGGGGCGCACATAACATTTTGGAAGATGTTAATATATGGGTTGAAAAGATGTTACCTGCCCCACCCTGGTTTTGGGAACTTTTCGATCGTATTTTTGAAGGCGACTATGGTTTTATGGGCGCTTTCCTGAAAGTTGCTGTTATTGCACCTGTTGTTGAAGAACTAATCTTCAGAGGCCTGATATTTAACGGATTCAGAAAAAATTATAATGGATTTGTTGCCGTATTTATGTCGGCACTTTTGTTCTCCCTGTTTCATTTAAATCCCTGGCAAATGCCGGCTACGTTTCTGCTGGGGCTACTGCTTGGCTGGCTGATGTTGCGCACACGTAATATATTTGTTGCTATAATCGGGCACTCCATTAATAATGCCATGGTATTGCTTTCCGTAACTTACTGGCAACAAATTCGCGAACATTCCATCTACCTTTTAGAGCGAAATAATCTGTTGATGCTAAGTGCACTTGTGATGGCGCTTTCCTTGGTGCTAATGTATTTCACAAGTATTCCCTGGTTTGGCAAACGTCGATGATAAGCGTCTGTTCACCGAAAATATTCACCCCGAAAAGGAGTAAACGCTATTTTTACGCCCGTAATTAATTTAAAAATATGGACATTCTATTAATCGTTTTAGGAGCACTTTTTATTATCAGTGGAGTTTTAGGTTGCGTTTTACCCATCATTCCGGGGCCTCCTTTAAGTTATATTGGCCTTTTGTTACTGCATTTCACCGGGCGTTATCAGTTCTCTTCAAAATTTCTGATTATATGGGCTATAATTACGGTTGTAGTTTATGCACTCGATTACCTTATTCCGGCCTGGGGAACCAAAAAGTTCGGCGGAAGTAAACGCGGCGTTTGGGGCAGCATTATCGGTCTGGTAATAGGAATGTTTTTCTTCCCTCCTTTTGGCATAATAATCGGTCCGTTCATTGGTGCTGTTGTTGGTGAACTTACCGTTGGAAAAGACTCGGGAGCCGCCTTGAAATCAGGTTTTGGTTCGTTCATGGGTTTTTTGGCCGGGACATTACTGAAACTTATCGCATCGGGTATGATGACCTGGTATTTCGTAAAAGAGATCATTGTTTAACAATTAGAATATAAACAAAGCCTCGTTTATAATATTTTCAATTCATTTTAGTTTGATAAACAAGAACATTGTTTAAAATAATACTTTTGTCGCGTGGCAAAAAAGACAACAAATACAACTTCCCGGACCAAAAAGCCGGTGAACAGAAAGAAAGGGAAATCGAAGAAAACAGGTAAAAAATATCCGCTGCTCAGTTTTATTTTTAAAGCCGGAGTGGTACTATTCTTACTCGGATGTTTGTTCTTTATCCTGGTTTTTCTGGGCGTATTAGGCCCGGTTCCTTCTAAAACACAGTTACATCAGATCAACAACCCACTGGCCTCGGAAGTCTATTCAGTCGACGGGAAGATACTTGGCCGGTATTACGTGGAAAACAGAAGTTATGTCTCTTTCGACGAAATTTCGCCTAATGTAATAAATGCCCTTGTTGCTACTGAAGATTCGCGTTTTTACGAGCATCGTGGTATTGATGAAATTGCTTTGGCGCGGGTACTTTTTAAATCCATTATTTTACGCAACGATGCTGCCGGAGGCGGAAGTACCATCAGTCAGCAAATTGCCAAGAACCTGTTTCCCCGGGTTGATTACGGACCTTTATCGATGCCGGTGAATAAGCTGCGGGAAGCAATTATCGCTTATCGTTTAGAGCGTATTTATAATAAACAGGAAATTCTGGCTTTATATCTGAATACGGTTCCCTTTGCCGAAAATACATTTGGAATTGAGGTTGCTGCCGAGCGTTTCTTCTCCAAATCTCCCAAAAGTCTGGATGTACACGAAGCGGCAGTTTTGGTTGGTATGCTAAAAGCCAACAACTACTACAATCCTCGAACTCATCCCGATCGTGCCATTGGCCGCCGAAATGTGGTGATCGACCTTATGGTAAAGAATAATTACCTGAACGCCGCCGATGCCCAGAAATACAAAGAAAAACCATTGGGAATGCATTACCGCCTGATTTCGTATAACCAGGGACCTTCCCCCTATTTTCTGGAGCGCTTAAAGCCAGAATTACTGGATTGGTGCGAGGATAATGTAAATGAAAAAGGCGAACATTACAACTTGTACACCGATGGTTTAAAGATTACAACAAGTATTGATTACAACCTACAGCTTTACGCACAACAGTCGGTAAAAGAATACATGAAAAACCTGCAAAAGGTATTTGATGACCACTGGAAATCGAGAGATATTTTCAGAGAGAATCCGGAGGTTTTAAAAAGTGCTATTCAGAATCAGAATAACAGTGGTGCCAGTTATTCTGAGGAGCTAAAAAAATATTCAGAAAAAACACATGCATCGTTATTTACCTGGGATGGTATTGAAAATGTGGAGGTGTCACGCCTCGATTCATTAAAGCACTACCTGAAAATGCTAAATGCCGGATTTATTGCTATCGATCCACACACTTCGCACTTAAAAGCCTGGGTTGGCGGAATCGATTACCGCTTTTTTAAGTACGACCATGTTACTGCGCCGCGACAAACCGGATCAACATTCAAACCGTTTGTTTACCTGGCAGCGTTGGAAGAAGATATTTCGGCAGATACTTATTTTGTAAATCAATACAAGGTTTACGAGGAATATAAAGACTGGGCACCGCGGAATTCGCACAACGAATATGGCGGCTACTACTCCATGAAAGGAGCCCTGGCAAAATCGTTAAATACTGTTTCGGTTGATGTGCTTTTGGAAGCCGGAATTGATGAAACCATTGATATCGCCCGAGACCTGGGAATTTCGGCCGATCTTCCCGACTATCCTTCCCTGGCACTTGGAGTAGCTTCAGTATCACTAAAAGAAATGGTGGAAGCTTTTGCCGGCGTTGTAAACGACGGAAAACCGGTAAAAGCGAATTACCTGTTGCAAATTGCCGACAAGAACGGGAAAGTGCTTGAAACTTTTGATTATGATTTGCCAAATGAGCCGGTGGTGTCACCAGAAAATTGCAGGGCAGTAATAAATATGATGGAAGCTGTTGTAGATGGTGGAACCGGACGAGGAATCCGTACCATTTATAAAATCCCGGGAGAGTTTGCCGGGAAAACAGGTACAACGCAAAATAACTCGGATGGTTGGTTTATCGGTCTCACTCCCGAGTTGGTAACCGGTTGCTGGGTGGGCGCCGACGATCCGCGCGTTCATTTCCGTACAACAACTTATGGACAAGGTGCGTACATGGCTTTGCCAATTGTTGGAAAGTTCTTCTATAAAACCTATCGCGACAAGAAATTTTCACACTTGCAATACAGTACTTTCCCCGATCCTGAGCCGGAATTACTGGCCATGTTAAATGAACCGGAATACAGGGAAGTGCTGGATATTGAAAAACACGGCTTCGATTTTGCCGGTATTTTTGGGAAGAAAGAGAATGAAAACCTGAAAGACCGACCTGACGTTAAAGCGGAGGAGAAAGAAAAAGGTCAGCTCTGGAAAAAGATCAAAGGTATATTTAGTAAAAAAGACAAGTAGAGCAATTAAGCAAAACGATCATCGGAACGGTGTTTGGCGGGTAAATCATCGTCTTTTGCATCCAGCCAGCCACTAATTGCACCGGGGCGGTTATCTACTTGCCTGAAGAAAGGTTTAATATCAATCAGTGGTGTTCCGTCCAGCATATCGGCACCGGTAAACCAGATTCTATTTCCTTCAATTTTAAGTAACTCAACAGTTGACATTCCGATTGGTGACGGGCGTTTGGGCGATCGTGTTGCAAAAACACCGTGCTCCTTGTCGTCCATAAATGGTTTTACTTTTAGTTTATAGCCGTTAACCAGATGAAGATGGTAAAGCAAAATCAAATTCGAAAAGCCCTCGAGCCCTTCCAAAGCCGGAGTTAAATGTGGCTCCAGCTCAATGACGCCAATGTACTCTTTTGCCCCAACCGACTGAATCGGAATGTTTGTAATGGTTTTATGCGGTGTAGAAATTGTTCCTATTATACTCAATTCCACTTTTTCTAATTCTTTCATAATCTGCCTTTTGAACTGATGATCAAAATAGCAAATAAAACAGATAAATCAGTTGTGAATTTTTTCTATTCCTTGGGCTAAGTTATTTTTTAATTTTTACTTAAATTAGCAACCTCAATTTTCGGTTCCGGTTTCACCGAGAATCCTCGATGTTTAGGCATCGGGAGATGTAGCGCAGTCCGGCTCCGATGACAAAGTCATCGTGAGTCCTCGATTTTCTAATCAATTGTAAATTGAAGAAAATCGGGATAGCGTACTTCTATCGATAATTGATAAAATACAGTTCTTTGTTTATACAATAAAGACATCGGGATGTAGCGCAGTCCGGTAGCGTACGTCGTTCGGGACGACGGGGTCGCAGGTTCAAATCCTGTCATCCCGACTGAGGGAAAGCCTCTTCAATTTTTTTTGAAGAGGTTTTTCTTTTTTATGTGAAGTATAAATCCTGCCATCTCTCAAATAAAAAAGAGGATTGACACAATACAACCCTCTTCTATTTTATAATTGTTTTTCAATCTGATTGTCCGCCGCCGCCAGGGCCACCTCTTCTGTTGGCTCTTCTTTCTTCCATCAATTTCTCATACTTTACAAACTGCTCATCAGTCAGGATTTTCTTAATCTCTTTCTGTTGGTTTGTTCTCCATTCGGTCATCTTCTCCCGCATTTTTGTACGGTCTTCCTCTCCCCTCATTTCCTCGCGTAAAGTCGACATTTCTTTGTAAGATGCCTGCAGAACCTTTTCCATCTTTTCTGCCTGGGTATCGTTTAATTTCAACTCCGTTTTAAATTGCTCAGTTTGTCTTTTTGCCATTTCCTCCGGGTTAAACTGACGTTGCCCTCCCCTGTTTTGGGCCATAGCCACAGTTGTTCCTATCAGAACTACTACCAATAAAAATGCTAATCTTTTCATAAAACCTGTTTTTAATTGTATAATCAACAGATTAGACCGCATATCAAATGTTTAGTTTAAAGCGAAGGAGATAAAGCTTAAATTTGAAAACTCAAATTTAACCCAAGAATATCAGCCGATAACCAATTATTCAGCACTTCTTGTTTTTGCAGCGCATAATAAATTTTAATTTCGATGTGCTCCTTTTCAAAGGCTGTTAATCCCGAATAAAACCGAGCCAGGTGTGTGCCCTGACCATTTAGCTTTAAAAACGATTCTTCCTGCAAATAAAATTGTAATCCCCACTCGGTAATCGCGGGAAATTTCATACGTAACGACTGCCTGTACCTGAAGTAGTTACTCAGCGATTTAAAGGTTCTGTATTCAAAACGGTTATAAAAGTCGAATTCAAAATTTTTAAGGTCTTTTCCTAAATTTACAAAAACTATGGGACGGTTCTCCTGCAACCATTCACCAATCTGAAGGTTTGCATAGCTTACCCTGAAACCGGCACCATATTCAAGCCAGTTTAATACCTGATGCTCAATTAGTATTTCACCATATTTTAAATCGAGCGTTGTGCGTTTAGGTGAATAATGCATTTTCTCGGCAACAGTTATACTTATTTTATTCCAGGGTTCTATATCAACCTGGTTTTTGTTCCAAAGTACAAACGGACGCTCTTGTGCAAAACTGTGTATGCCTGCAAAAATCAATAATAATATTACGTACAATTTTGGCATGAATGCAAAAATAGAAAACAATATATTCTCCTTAACAGAATTTATAATTAAATATCATTATTCATTTCAAAAGTTAAAATTGACAATTCAGGATAATACTTTCTCACATCAGGTAATACTATTTAAATAAGCAATAAAAATCTTGTACATTTGGAACAAAATCGTCGAATAAAGAAAATAATTATGAGCACGAACTCGAAACAACAATTTATTGAAGCAGCCGGAATCGTTTTTGAACGTTATGGTTTTAAAAAAACAACTATGGACGACATTGCTTTCGCTGCAGGCAAAGGAAAAAGTTCGCTTTACTATTATTTCAAGAATAAAGAAGAGGTTTTTGAGGCCGTTGTGGCACATGAAGCAAAACAGTTGGTAGCCGAAATAAACAAGGCAATAAACTCGTCGCACCCGGCAGTCGATAAGTTAAGAAGTTATGTGAATATCCGTATGAAACGATTTGTTCAACGAGGCAACCTGGCAACGGCATTAAACGACAATTTTCTGGCAACCTTTGCTTTTATTGAAAAAATACAGAATAACTACCGGGATCTTGAGATTGTAATGATTGCCGGAATTATAAACGAAGGTATTAACCGAAAGGAATTTAAACCTGTTGATGCCAATTTTACCAGTGAAGCGATTCTTACCTGTATGATTGGTTTTGAAGTTCCCTTATTAACCAAATCGAAAACCAGCGAGGAATCGATTACAAAAATCAATAATGTAATTGATATGTTCTTTTACGGTATTTGTACCTAAAATTTTTTATGTCATAATTCGAATATTTTAGATAATAGTTCAAAATATACAAAACAATAATAAATAGAAAACAGAATTAAAATGAAACAGAGAACAAATTATTCAGGAAAAATACTCTACAGCCTAATGCTGGTTGGAGTTTTGACAATGGGCCTTTCATTGGCATCAAAAGCTCAAATGAGTTACGGAATTAAAATTGGCGCAGGCGCAGCTTGCCAGTCTGATATGTTAGAATTGGCCAATAACTGCGATGTGCGCTTTAGCCCAACTATAGGTTTTGTTGGAAAGTACCAGATTTCAGAAGGTTTTGCCTTAAAGAGTGGTTTGGAGTACCAACAAAAAGGACGCAGTTTTACCGAGGAGAATGTGGATGTAACGAACAAACTTCAGTATCTATCGCTGCCTGTAAAAGCTGAATTTTCGGCAGGAGAAAAAGCCGGTTTCAAAAAAGGACAACGCCTGTATTTTGCTGTTGGCCCGTACTTAAGCTACATACTTGATGCTGAAGGAGAGTTGGATGATGTAACTTTCGATATGAAAAGCGATACCAAAGACTTTGATGCCGGTTTGGGGCTGGAACTGGGAATGGAGTTTCCGGTATTTAATCAGAAAGCCTTACAAGTAGGTTTAAACTACGATATGGGATTTATTGAAGTGTACAAATCAGAACCCGATCTACACAACAAAATGGCTTCAATAAGCCTGGGATTACTGTTTTAACAGCTAACCGTAAACAATAAAAAAAGCCGGCTAAGAAATCTCTTAGCCGGCTTTTTTCTATACTAATCGTTTATTATTTTCTTTTTGGTGCTTGAACTCCGCGCTGTTTAGCCATATCTTCCAAACGTTTCTGGAAACTTGACTGCTTTTTCGCCGGTTTCTTTTTATTGGCCTGCAGCTGAGCTCTAATCTTATCATCATCCACAAACGAGCGGATCAGGTAAGTTTGACCAATAGTAATAAGGTTTGCAAGGAAATAGTAGTAACTCAAACCTGATGGATAGCTGTTCAACAGGAAGAAGAACATAACCGGCATAATGTACATCATGCTTTTCATTCCCGGCATTCCCTGACTCGGAGTCGCTGATTGACTTAGCTTAGTAGAAATGATCGTAGTGATGGTCATTAATATTGTAAATAAGCTAAGGTGGTTACCCATAAAGTTGCCGATCACCGGAATTGTAAAATCCCAGCTCAGAATCGAATCATAGGTTGATAAGTCCTGTGCCCATAAGAAACTTTGTCCTCTTAACTCAATTGATGTTGGGAAGAAAAAGAACATGGCAAACAGAATTGGCATCTGTAATACCATCGGCAAACAACCTCCCATTGGGTTTACTCCGGCCTTTCGATACAGTGCCATAGTAGCCTGCTGCTTCTCCATGGCTTTATCCTGCCCCGGAAACTTGGCATTTATTTCATCAACCTCAGGTTTTAATGCACGCATTTTTGCCTGCGACATGTATGACTTGTATGTAAATGGGAACAGTACCAATTTAATCATCAGCGTAAGCAGCAGGATGATAATACCAAAGTTATCGATAGAACGACGTAACCAGTTAAATACCGGGATAATTACGTAACGGTTTACCGGACGAACAATGGCGTATCCCAAATCGATCTGGCGTTCCATATCAAGCCCGTATTGTTTTAGGGTTTGATAGTGGTTCGGTCCAAAATAAAACTGCATACCAACCTTTTCACTTTGTGTTCCGTTGAAAGGAATGGCAATATCGGCTTTGAAATTTCCAAGGTATTTTTGATTGTCTTCGTACTTATATTTTTCCTGAATAACCTGCGCATTCGGGAATGCTTCATCGCCAATGATAGTTGAGTTAAAGAATAACTGCTTAAAACCGATCCATTTAACACTTGTTGAAAGGTTTTCTTCGTCCGATTTGTTTTTATCCAGGTTGTCGACATCGTCTTCAAAAAACTTATAGGTCATATAAGTATAGCGGTCTTCACCAAAACGCGAATAGTGTTCCTGACGCGGTACATCAAAGGCCCAGCTAAAATTAAGATACGATTGATTTCGTGAAATGTAGCTGTCCATACCCTGCATGTTCACATCAAAATCAACCAAAAACGAGTTGTATGCTAAGGTATAAACGTATTCAATAAATTTACCTGGTGCAACTTCCAAACGGAAGGTTACCGATTCTGTTTCACCCGGATTTTCTTTGTTAAACCTCGTTCTTCCTTCATCACCTTTCGGAACTTTTGGACCGCTTACCACAACATCTTTTGCGCCGCCAATCTGTTCAAAGTACAGGTTATCAGTGCTTATACTTCTGTTTTGTGCAAAGAAATTCAGACCAAATAACGTTTTCGGACCATCAAAAAGAACTAATTGTGTTGAATCATATCTTTCGTAGTCTTTCAACTCAACCGAGTAAATACGTCCCCCTTTATTGGAGAAGGTGATTTTAACCTGGTTGTTTTCGAGAGTGGTAAACTCTTCGGTACCAACTGATGCGGCTCCGAAAACACCAAGTTCCTCAGTTTTCTGCTGCATTATTTGATTCTGAACTGCAGTGTCGGCTTCCATAGCCACATTTTGCATTTCTTGCTGTTCCTGCATTTTTTGCAGTTCCAGTGCTTGTTGTGCTTCAACTTGTGCTATGGAATCGCGTCGTTGCCTTGCAGCTTCAACTTCTTCTTCCGATGGCTGGTTGATCAATGAAAATATAACCAGGATCACAAAGATCAAAACGATTCCAATAATCGATTTTTTATCCATTTTCTATTTTTCAGGTAATGAGTTCTTAATAAAATCAATAAATAACGGATGGGGATTTAATACCGTACTTCTGTATTCCGGATGGAATTGAACACCCACAAACCATTTGTGATCAGGTATTTCAACAATTTCCACCAAATCAGTTTCAGGATTGATTCCTGTTGGCACCATTCCTGCATCGATATATTGCTGACGGTATGTTTCGTTAAATTCGTAACGATGACGGTGTCTTTCGTGAACCGTTAATTTATTGTATGCCTTGCTTACGTTTGAGTTCTCGTCGATTATACGACATTCGTAAGCTCCCAAACGCATTGTTCCACCGTAATTGGTAATACCTTTTTGTTGTTCCATCAGGTCGATTACCGGATGTGGCGTTTTTGGATTCATTTCTGATGAGTCTGCATTTTCCAGATTAATTACATTTCGTGCAAACTCAATAACGGCAACCTGCATTCCTAAACAAATACCAAGGAATGTGATGTTGTTCTCGCGGGCATATTGTGCTGCAAGAATTTTTCCTTTCATTCCACGATGTCCAAATCCCGGAGCAACGATAATTCCGTTTAATCCTTTTAATTGCTCATCAATATTCTCGGCATTCAACTCCTCCGAGTGAATCCAGTTAATATTTACTTTACATCTGTTTTCTGCTCCGGCGTGTACCAAAGCTTCAGCAATTGATTTATAAGCATCGTGTAATTCAACGTATTTTCCAACCAACCCAATTTCAACAGTTTGTGTCGGGTTTTTATGCCGTGCAAGGAAATCATTCCAGGCCGAAAGATCAATCTCTTCGTTAATGGTTAATCCCAGCTTATTCAGTACAGTGATATCCAGCTTTTCTTCCAACATTTTTAACGGAACATCGTAAATCGTTGGCACGTTAACCGATTGAATTACAGATTCTAATCCAACGTTGCAGAACAGTGCAACCTTTTGGCGAACTGATAATTCAATATCGTGCTCGGTACGAAGTACCAGAATATCGGGTTGAACTCCGGTTTCGAGCAACATTTTAACCGAGTGCTGTGTAGGCTTGGTTTTTAATTCGCCTGTTGCCGACAGGTAAGGAACCAGCGTTAAGTGAATAACCATTGCCCGGCTTCCCAATTCCCATTTTAACTGACGAACGGCTTCAATATAAGGTAACGATTCAATGTCGCCTACCGTACCGCCAATCTCAGTGATAACGATATCGTATTTACCTTTTGAACCGAGAATTTTAATTCTTCGTTTAATTTCGTCGGTAATGTGAGGAATAATCTGAACGGTTTTTCCCAGGTAATCACCCCGGCGTTCTTTATCGATAACCGATTGGTAAATTCTTCCGGTTGTTACGTTGTTAGCCTGCGATGTTGCAGTATTTAAGAAACGCTCGTAATGTCCCAGATCGAGGTCGGTTTCGGCTCCGTCTTCGGTAACAAAACATTCTCCGTGTTCATACGGATTCAGCGTTCCCGGATCAACGTTAATATACGGATCCAATTTTTGAATGGTAACATTATAACCACGGGATTGTAGCAACTTGGCTAGCGACGAGGCTAAAATACCTTTTCCCAACGACGAAGTAACTCCACCGGTAACAAATATGTATCTAGTTTCAGGCACGGTAAATTTATTTATAATTCGAAGCCACAAAATTAATCAATTAATACGAACCGTAAACTAATGAACCGGCAATTTAACCGATATAGCAAATAGTTAATAACAATGAGCTTTTAAAAACCTTATTCTGTTTAACAATAATTAAATCGTTTTCCTGAGCGTATTTAAAAATCAATGATCAGTTATCAGGAAATATCAAAAAAGGTTGAACAGCAAGAATGGTATTTAAGTAGTTTACAAAAGTTAATACATTTGTAAATTTACAAGAAGACACATTTGTAATCAAAAGACATTCTGCACATTTCAGTATCTTGAAAAACTAAATAGGACGGGGCTTTCAGTGATTATACATTTGTATACTCAACGTAAAAAAGGCCATTGGTCAACACCAACGGCCTTTATGCAAATAGAAAAACCTTATATAGCAAGAGTTTTTCTCTAATCGATAACTATTAACTTTAAAACTCTTTTTTGAGTTGTGCCACCCAGTCTTCAACCCGTTGTTTTGTTTTACGAGCCTGGTTTTCCTGGTCAATTGGCAATCCAATAAAATTGTCGCCTCGTTGTGCGCGCGACGCTTCGAAAGTATACCCCTCAACAGAGGTTTGCCCAACGATAGTTGCTCCACACTCTTCAAGTATTTCAGCCAGTAAACCTATGGCATCGCAAAAATTCTCGGTATATCCTTTCTGGTCTCCCAATCCGAAAATGGCAAACTTCTTCTTTTTAAGATCCATTTCTTCCAGATCAGGTACAAACTCATCCCAGTAGTTGGGTAATTCACCATCAAACCAGGTTGGTGCGCTGAGAATAAAATTGTCATATTTATTCAGTACATCTTTGCTCAGCTCTTCAGCATTAACTGCTTCAATCTCGTTCTCGCCAAAAGCAGCAATCACTTTTTCTGCTACCTTTTTCGATTTTTGAGTATTGTAACTGTATATAATTGCGGTTTTACTCATTTTTCCGATTTTTAGTATTCAATTAATTCTTTTGCTGCAGTGTAAATACGCTCTTTATTTGGTAAGATCGCCTGTTCAAGAATACGGTTAAAACCAACTGGCGTAAATGGCGAACCTACACGTTTAATTGGTGCATCAAGGTATTCAAAACCTTTTTCGTTGATAAGCGCGCTTAACTCGCCACCAAAACCACCAAACACTTTGTCTTCGTGAACCACCAATACTTTGTTGGTTTTCTTTAAAGAGTTCAAAATGGTTTCTTCATCCAGCGGAATCAAAGATCGCAGATCGATAACTTCAACATCAGCAATTCCTTCTTCTGCCAGTTTTTTAGCAGCGTCAAGACTTAAGTGAGTAGTATTTCCGTAAGTTAGAATCGTAAGGTCACTACCCTCGCGGCGAATTCGTGCTTTTCCGAAAGGAACTTCAAAATCATCGGGTACCACAGTTGCTGCTTTCGGATCCTGGTAAAGCGCTTTTGGCTCCATAAACATGGTTAAACCTTCAGAACGCAAAGATGTACGTAACAATCCGGCTGCATCATCGGCAAACGACGGATAAACAATACGTACTCCCGGAATGGCTGCCAGCGAACCTTCTATGTTTTGCGAGTGGTACATTCCACCACCGATATAACCACCTGACGCCAGGCGAATAGTTACATTTGGCGAGAATTTACCATTCGATCGCCACAGGTCGTGACTGGTATCAACATACTGTTCCATTGCCGGCCAGAAATAGTCAGCAAACTCAGCACCTTCAACTACAACACGGATTTTCTCGTCGTAGCGCGACATACCGTTGGCAGTTCCCAGAATAAAATCCTCAGCAATCGGGCCGTTAAAAACACGCTTCTCGCCAAATTCGGCCTGCATGCCTTTCGACACGTTGAAAATACCGCCTTTATCTTTGTTGGCCATATCCTGTCCCCAGATAAAAGTATCCGGATTATGACGAAATTCAGCCTTTAACGTCTCGTTAAGTGCCGTAATAAATTTTGTCTTTTCGCCTTCTTCGTTATGCAATCCTTCAGGGTATTTCTCCGAAACATACGGATCAGAAAATACATGATCGTAAATTGATGCAGGATCCGGATCCGGAGCGGCCATTGCGGCTTTGTGAGAAGCTTTTATTTCTAATTTTACTTCTTCGTCAATTTTATTCAGTTCTTCTTCAGTGAATCGCTCGTAACGCAATAACAACCTTCTGTATTTTGCCAGCGGATCGTATTCTATCACGTAGTTTCTTTCCGCATCTGAACGATAAAGCAAATGATCATCAGAGTTTGAGTGTGATCCCATACGCACGCAGTTGGCCTGCAATAAAACGGGTTTGCTTTCCTCGATGGCATAACGTTTGGCTTCAGCCATCGCGTTCATCGAATCGAAAACATCTTTACCGTTACAGTGAATAATGCGCAGGTTTTTATATCCAGTGAAGTTATTGGCCACTTTTCGTTGCGCAGTCTGGTCTTTTTTAGGTACCGAAATACCATAACCGTTATCCTGAACCACAAAAATTACGGGCAATTCTTCTTTATCGGCACCGGTAATCGCTTCGTAAACATAACCTTCACTTACCGATGATTCTCCCTGGCTACTGATAGAAACCGCTTTCTCACCATAATATTTAATAGCACGTCCGGTTCCAACAGCATGCAAGGTGTGGTTTCCGGTTGCCGACGACACACTGTGCATATTCCACTCGGGTTTTGCCAGGTGATTCGACATATGACGACCACCACTCGATGGATCGGTTGCCTTTGAAATACCGTTTAATATTATCTCTTCTGATGTCATTCCGCCCGCGAGAGCAGTCAACATATCGCGATAATACATATATAAGTGGTCTTTCTTTTGCTCAAAATTCTGTCCGATTGCCAGTTGAATTCCATCGTGTCCGGCATAAGGAGCATGGTACGACCAGCCAATGGCCTGTTTCAGATAATTGGGTGCTTTTTCGTCGAGAGCACGGCCAATTTTCATTAACCGGTACCAATTCTCTAAAGTCTCCTTTGGAGTTTTCTTAATTGTATATTGCTTTGGTACTTTTAAATCCTTCATAATAAATTATATTGCGCGGTTTATATCAAATTGTTCCAGATGATCAGCAATGCGTCGCAGGAAAGCGCCTCCCAGTGCACCATCTACAATACGGTGATCGTACGATAACGACAGGTACATTTTGTGACGGATTGCAATTACATCGCCGCTTGGTGTTTCCAAAACAGCTGGTTTTTTCTCAATAATTCCTGTTGCCAGAATAGCAACTTGCGGTTGGTTGATAATTGGTGTTCCGATGATATTTCCGAACGAACCGAAATTGGTGATAGTAAATGTTCCACCCTGAATTTCGGCCGGATCGAGTTTGTTGTTACGTGCTGCATCAGCCAGTCGGTTTAGCTCTTTTGTTAAACCAACCAGGTTGCGCTGTTCTGCATTTTTAATTACAGGAACGATCAGGTTTCCATCGGGCTTAGCCACCGCGATTCCAACATTAATATCTTTTTTCAGGATGATTTTATCCCCGTCAACTGATGAGTTAACCATTGGGAATTCGGCCAAAGCAGCCGCAACTGCCTCGGTAAATATGGGCATAAACGTAATTTTATCGCCATATCTTTCCTGGAAAGCCGATTTGTTTTTATTTCTCCAGATAACAAGATCGGTAACATCGGCTTCAACAACTGACGTTACGTGTGGCGATACTTGTTTCGACATCACCATGTGATCAGCGATCAGTTTTCTGATACGATCCATTTCAACAACGGTATCGTTGGCTCCTACTGAAACCGGAGGTGCAACTTTCTTCTCAACAGCAGGTGCTGCAGGTTTGCTTTCTTTTTTTGCCACTGGCTGAGCATCAGAACTTTCTCTGCTTTCCAGGTAAGCCAAAATGTCTTTCTTCTGAACGCGGCCTCCTACGCCCGATCCTTCAATACTTTCCAACTCATCAAACGAAACATTTTCTTCTTTTGCAATGGTTTTTACCAAAGGAGAATAGAAACGGTTTGAAAGTTTTCGACTGTCATCAACCGAAGTATCGGTTGTTTCTGCTTTTGCAGGTGCATCGCTGGTTGTAGCTTCTTTTTCGTCTTTGCTATCGGTCGCTTCCGGTTCAGTTTCTTCAACTTCACCATCGAGACTTACAACAGCCAGAACTTCGCCAACTGCAACCAGACTATCTTCCGGATAATTAATTTTTGTGATTACGCCATCTACCGGCGATGGGATCTCTGAATCTACTTTGTCAGTAGCAACTTCGAAGAGCATATCGTCCTCTTCAATAGTGTCTCCCTCTTTTACGAACCATTTAGTAATGGTGCCTTCCTGGATACTTTCGCCCAGTTTAGGCATAACGATATTAAAACTTGCCATAATAAATACTTTAAATCTATGTTTTGCTATTTGCACTTTTAACAACAGAACTAAAATTGAAATGTTCAGATTGCAATTTTAATTTTGTGCAAAAATAGACTTAAAAGTATTTTAACTATCAAAATCGGGGAAAATCGTACTAAATAGTATTTATCTCAGATAGATTTTATCGAATGACAAAAGTTATGTACAGAAGTATATAGTAACAAATGTATACTACACTTGTAACGCACCGATTAATTCGCTGGCCGACTGCATATTGTGGCGTTTCAGATAATCTTCGATACCTTCTACAATCTTCACCGGGATCATCGGATCTTTAAATATTGCTGTACCTACCTGTACAACTGAAGCTCCGGCCAGCATAAACTCAATGGCATCGGCAGCATTCATTATTCCGCCAATTCCAACAACAGGAATTTTAACGGCGTTGGCAACCTGCCAAACCATGCGTAATGCAATAGGTTTTATTGCCGGACCAGATAATCCGCCGGTTATAGTAGATAAAAGTGGTTCTCTTTTTTCGGCATCAATGGCCATTCCTAAAAAGGTATTTACCAACGACACGGCATCAGCCCCCTGTCCTTCCACCGCCCGAGCAATTTCAGAAATGTCGGTAACATTTGGCGACAACTTTACAATAAGCGTTTTATCGTATACTTTACGTACTTCGCGGGTTACCATCTCGGCTCCTGGACAGCTCACACCAAAAGCCATTCCACCTTCCTTAACATTAGGGCACGAGATATTAAGCTCAATGGCATTTATTTTATCCAGCTCATTAACTTTTTCGGTTAAAGCGATGTAATCTTCAACTGTAGACCCATTTACATTTATAATCAATTGTGTATCATAGTCAACAATATCAGGATAAATGTTTTCAATAAAGTAATCGATGCCTTTATTTTGTAAACCCACCGCATTTAACATACCTGAAGGTGTTTCCGCCATTCGCGGGTAGTTATTACCATCGCGGTTTTTAAGCGTTGTGCCTTTCAGAAAATAACCTCCAAGCAAGCCTGGTTCAAAGAATTCAGCTGTTTCGCGTGCAAAACCGCAGGTACCCGATGCCAGTGTTACCGGATTTTTAAATTCTATATCGTGTAATTTTACTTTTAAATCTACCATTTCAAATCATTAATGTTAAACACCGGGCCTTCTGTACATACACAAAGGTTTCCTTTATTCGTGGGCTCTATACAGCACAAACACACACCAAACCCGCAGGCCATAAGGTTCTCGAGCGATACCTCGCAAAATACATTGGCAGCTTTTGCCTCTTTTGCAATCGCACGCATCATACCATCCGGACCACATGCATATATTTTACTGTAAGCATTTAAGTTATTAGTAAATACCGAATGCTGCGTTACAAATCCCTTTTCACCAAGCGAACCGTCTTCTGATGCATAATGTAAATTCGCATACTTTTTATAGTCATCAACATTTATATGGTCTTCTTTTGATCGAGCACCGAGTAAAATGTCAACATTCTCTACCGGCAAACCCGATTCTTTGGCTAAGAAAAGCATTGGCGCCACACCACTACCCCCACCAATTAATAGAATCTTATCGTCTGCTGACGGATACGTGAACGTTTTTCCCAATGGATAAACCATACTGAGCTTACTACCTACTTTAATCTCTGTTAGTTTACGCGATCCTCTCCCAAGTATTTTAACGATCATTGAGATTACATTCTTCTCGTTATCCACTTCAAATACAGAGAAAGGCCTGCGAAGAAAGATCTCCTCAGCTTCCTTTATTTCAACATTTACAAATTGTCCTGGTTTTATCTCCGGAAGCTTGGTATCCGATTGAACTCTGATAAGAAAGTTTGTAGCGTTTAGCGCACTATTTTCAATTACGATGAATTCTTTAACAAACTTTTTTGGCATGTATTCTGATTTTGCCGCAAAGATAATAGAATAATCGTTGAATTTCGCGCTCAGAATTGATACAAAAAGAAAAGACCGTTGAATAACGGCCTTCTATGTTATATTTAAATTAGGTAAAAAATAAGGGTCTTTGTTTATACGTATACAAATGTATTAATAATATTTACAATTGCAAAACAATATTTTAACTTTTTTAGTATTAAGTACATCTTTAAAAATCATACTCCTATAAACCAGAATTGGCCACTATTACTAGTGGCCAAGCGACTTCTGGATTTATCAACTAAATTGGGTTTGTAAATTGAATCTATATAATATTAATCATCCTGTCGTATTGTTGTTTACTTTTATTGTTACAAATATGTAGACTTAAATTTACATATGCAAACTTTTTGGTAATTATTTTTGTAAATATGTTTACATATGTGTTTACATGATTGAAATTCAATTAATTACAAATGTTATTATTTTAAAATATTCTTGTTTACAAATTATAAAAACCCATATAACAAAAGAGAACCGTATAAATACAGCCCTCTTTGTTACTCTGGTTTAATCACCGTTTAAGGGTCAAATACCTTGTGTAAAACGATTACAATTCTCTACAACTTTATATACAAATGTTTTTATTCTATATATTCTTGAAATTCTCTACGTTGCTTATCAAAACCAACCTTATCCAGGCAAAACACCTTTTACTTACTCCAGATAATATATTAAGGTATGATAGAGTCTCCTTTATATATTCTACATTACAAGTTTATTCAATTAACGCTGCTTATATATATTAAATGTACCATCACGGTATATAATAACCATTTTATCTATTTCGCTATTTGAAACAGACACTGGTCTTTCAATAATATCTTCCGTGATATTGTTCTTTTTTATTGGTTTTTCGACCAAAGGCTGTTGTTGAATGGATTCTTCAATTATTGGCAGCTTTTGTTGAGGACTGTTATCCACCGGTCCCTGTCCATCAAACATATCTCCCTCACCGGTAAGTAGCCAGCGAGCGTTTAAATCGGGGAATTCCAATAGTAGCTTCTCAATGAATGAAGCACCTGGTTTGTTTCTACCATTAAGAATATGTGAGATATTTGATCGTTGCACATCCAGAACTGCAGCCAACTCGCCGGCTGAAATTCCTTTTGCATCGATAAAATTTTTAATTCGGTCTTTCATTTATCTAGGTGTTTGTAAAGATACATTTGTCATGCGTCCAACAGACTTCTTGTATTCTTCAAAAACAAATGTAAATATTCTTTTCGAATTTAACAACTACTTTTTATTAAATGTAAATACATAATAAACTTAAATACTTTAATAATCGATCTATATATAGCTTTATATGATCGTCAAAAAGTACTAGAAAACAACACGAAAAGATGTTTAAAGGTAGTATTTTGGCATAAAACAAGCACTCAACAGGGCAATTTATTAAAAATACTTCATGTAAATGCTATAATGCGCTGAAACAAAGGTGTATAAAAACATTTGCAGGCTTTGTATATTTATACAGTATGATTGATTGTGGCAATTTAATATTTTGTATAATGCGGCTTTATTTATATAAACACCCTCCCCTTTTTTAATTACATATATAAATCACAGGCATTATTTAACTTTAAAAAGTTGAACATTGATCTCATGCTTTAGTAATATTTGTTAAACATATGTAACCTAGTTGCAAGAATGACAATACTACATATGTAATCATATTTAATTGTATCGAATTTACATTCGTGCCATTTTTAAAGAGTCATTTGTAAAATTTACAAGAGTATACTTAAGTTCAGTAACATTACTCCCAGGATTCAATTCCCGTTGATGAAACGGTAATACCTTAAACTTCCACTTTGGTAATTTTTGTTTTTCGTTAGTGAAAGATTGAAATGACTACTGCCCTTATCAATTTTGTTGTTTTGTTAAAAATGCCGTAAATATTTACGCATAATTACACGTAAACAGAATACTGGCGGATTCTCAGAAGCTTAAAAACAGACGTCTTACTATATAAACCGCATAATCTTAATCACTTAGCACAAAATTATAAGTGTTAGTAATGAGATTCATATAGAGAAAATACTCCTGAATTCTGAATTTTTCCGCACAATCACACAAAAGGCTAATTTCCGTTGATGTGTTTCTTCTTAAATTGGTCTATAACGAATTAAAATCAACGGACAGCAAAAAATCGAAACCAACTTCTTCCAGTTCTTTAAGGTACGAAGCTCTGACTCCTATTTTTACCGGAGCATAAAATCTTAAGAAATTAACATCGCCCAATAGCTCGACACCATACGACGATATGTCCACATTATATTTTGTAGGTATTTCACCACCATGGTAGCTACCTTGTAGATTGGCGTAATCAGCAAATAAGGTAGCACTTATCCTGCGTATATAAGTAAGTCCGCCGATGCTTAAATCGGGATTAATAAGTGGTAGTGCATAATTTAGCGATAAGGATTGTAATTGTTCTGTTTCTATTTTTGTCCATCCCCGGGGAAAACGGATGGCATCAGAAAATCCAAAGAGATTTCCGGAACTCTTATCTTGTAAACCGCCATACAAACGAATACCGTGATTTTTCAAAAGGCCGGGCAGATACATCGTTGCTGCACCTGCAGCTAAACGCCCCATTTCATTAGATTGCCAGGGCGAGTGACGAAAATTCCCTTCTAAGGCGAATCCAAAATTAGGATATATATCCTGATGGCTTCTGCGAAGTAGCTGGTAGTAGTATAAACGGTACGACAACGATTGATAATTACCTGCCTTAAAATCATCCGGTGTCGATTGTTCCTTTCCGTAATGTGCCAACTGGTATTCCACTTCGGGTTGTAAAAAGCGAGAAAATGCTCCTCGCGATAAATTTAAAGGAATACGCATATTGGCATTAAAAGTTGTTTCATTCCATTTATAATCCTGCAGCGTGGTGTCTCTATTAACTACCTGACCTTCCTGATTTTGGTACTCACGAATCAACCAATATTGCGAAGCGCGTTTACCGCCTGTTACTTCAAAATCGAAAACCGGGAACCAACCTTTGTATGTATACTTTCCAAAAAAATGGCCTGTTTTTTCGCTGGTGTCCCACTTATATCCCAAAGTGGTAAATGCTGTACCCAACTTATTTTGCGACATCAAACTAACGCCGGGCAAAAATTCATAATTATCAGGATCAACAAAAACAGGTGCCCAACTATGAAAATTTAACAGATGTTTTGGTTTGCTATAATCCTGCGACGCAAACAGTTTAGTAGTATCAACACGCGAAAAGTCAACAATACCGGGCTCTTGTTGTTGCATCGAATTAGCTAAAGGCCAGTTAGCAGGTGCTACCTCATTTAAAGGCACTGTATTTTCCTGCTGAAATTTGATAATACGAAAGCCATCTCCGGTGTAATCACTAAGTGCGATTGTTCCGTTTTTCTGAATAGCCGGATACGCAACATCAAAACGAGGTTCATATACTTGTTTAATTTCAGAACTGGCTAAGTTGTATACGAAAAGCGCATTTTTTCCGGAATAGCTGCTAATAAAGTACAGGTTGTTTCCAGAAATCTGCAACTGCTTAATTTCACCAAGTTCTGTTCCCGAAAGAAAGGTTTGTTCATTGGTTTGCAGATTGACTTTTGCAATTTGTTTTCCTTTATCGTTCAGCAGCACATAAATCAATTCGTACTGGTTAAGCCAAACCGGCGAGAAGAAAAAATTGTTATTCCCGGTTTGATAGCGGTATTTCATTTTCCCACTTGCAATATCATAAACCGTTAAATAATTTTCGCTGGAAAAATTGGTTTCTACAACGGCAACCTCTTTTAAATTGGGCGAAAGTGCAGGAGCAAACGCTTTAAATTCAGGAGATACAGAATACATTTTTTTTGTACCCGCGTTGAAAATTCTTATTTGCGAAAGCCCACTGTGCGACCAGCGAACATCAGGTACTTTTTCTGCCCAAACAATCCATTCTCCTTTGAAATTTACCGATTCTTCAAAAATAGATCCCGGTGTGATTAATCGCTTTTCGTCACCTGTTTTTGTGTTGATCTTAACAAAAGAAGAAACGACATCTAATCCCGTTTTGTAGGCAACCAGCTCATTATTGTTAAGCCAGTGTTTGTACAAATAATTGGTATACGTTTTATGTTTTTTCGAAAGTTGAGTTGATGGAGCACCTTCAAATTGTGCATTGGCATAGGTCCACTCGGTTGCCAGACTGTCGAATATCGACTCGTAGAGCTGCACTTTTCCCAAACCGGTTTCCACTTTTAGTGCTTTATTAAAAGGCGTTACCGAAAATGGTTTCGTCCCCACTCTTTTTAGTGCCTTTTCCCAGATATCACTTCCATATCGTTCTCTTGAATTAGCCACCAGGTAATAGCCCAGTTGATAGTGGTTTGGAACGTAATCTTTGAATGATCCGAGGTAAGCTTTATCGTACGAAAATGTTTTATTATCTACCACCTGCGCCTGATGTTCCATTAGAAATGAAGGAAAACGTCCGCGTCCGTAGTTGCCCAATGCCGTTTCGGTTACCACGGCATCGCCTTCAATAAACCACCACGGAAGATAAGCTCCGAACACTAAAGCGGTTCCCTGCTCGCCCAATATAATCTTTATGATTTTGGGTAACTCTGAATTTATTTTATCGATTTGCACCACATGACGGAATTCGTGCAAAGCCAGCTGTTCCAGCCAGTCTTGCGGATATATTGCCTGATGCGGTGTGGTATAAAACTCCGAGCGTTTGGGAGCATAAGCCACCAAACCATTCGACTGTACCGTTTGTGTATGAAGAATTACCGATATTTTACCCGGCTTGTATTTCAACGAATAACTTCCGAAGTCGTAAACCATCTCCAGTTTCTGAGCCAGAACCTGTGCCTGGTCTTCATAATAATCGGGATATATCAGTTGAAAATTAGTGGTATTAATTTGGCGCCATTTCAGAGATGCCGGATCCTGACCTGTATCGAAATACTGAGCCTGCGCAACAAAGGCTGTAAATACAAGAAGTAATAAGAATAGTTTCTTCATTTTATAACTGGAAATGAAATGCCAAAATACACAAACGAAACAATATAAAAACAAAAAGCCCGGAAAAATCCGGGCCCTAAGCTTGAACATGTTTTGTTTTTTATTCTTCTACTTCGTTAACTCCTAAAATCGGGATTGGATTGTCATCTTCTTTTTCACCGTCAATCGATGCATAAAGTGTCGCAAATGCTGCATGAATCCACATAAGTGAAAAAATGGCTCCTACAAAACACACGATAATTCCGGCAATCATGATGAAGAAGGATAAGATGGCCATTCCAAAAACGGTCCAACCATAACCACGTGTCATTTGCCAGCTTTTTTCAACTGCTTTCATGGCATCCAGCTGTTTATCCATAACCAGATAAGGCACAAAAACCAAACGGCATGCCACAATAATACCGGGTATTACAAGCATAAATATTCCAACTGTTATCAATGCTGCTACAATTAAATTGGCTAAAACAATATTTAAATACTGAGTTTTAAAGCCTTCGAACATTACTTTTAGGTCGGTTTCTTCGTCTCTCATGGCGGCTAAGAACAGCCTTTTCTCTCCGTATTTAATTAAAGGCACAAATAAAAAACCATATGCCAACGCAAATAACGCTAGTGGAAAAAGCAATAGACCAATGTTATTAAAATCACCTCCATTCCATTCGCCTTTAAAACCAAATCCGGGGCCATTTAGTAAGCCCGTAATTATAACGGCTACCAGAAGTGTCAGGAATGATTTATCAAATATTTTTCTCCAGGCATAACTAAAACTTCCACCCGCCGATGGTCTCAAATTAAAATACTTTAAGCTTTCCATTGTTTTTGTTTTTAATGTTTCTGTTTTCTGATTGGCACCTTTCGGCGCCTGAACATTGTTTTTTGTAATTGTTACTCAAATCTACATCATAACTCAAAAAAATCCTTCCTACTAAAGTTGGATTTAGTAATTTCACTACTTTCGTAGTTAGCGCTGCACGGGCAAAGTGCGTAAAATTGCCTTGCACTACTTAAGTAGTTTTTATGTGGTTTAAAATTTTAGCATACACAATAACATTTATTATTTCGGCCGGTATTTCGGCTTTGGGAGTAATGCTTGCGTACCAGCAGTACCAGCAAAACAGAAAGCCTATTTTCACCACTTTACTGTATCAGCAAATATTTCTTTTCTCCTTTCTTTTTTATGGAGTTTGGGGAAATATAAGTCTTCGGATGATTATTGCCGATTTAAATGTTAGCGATGCCCTAAGTGCCAAGTTAGCCGTTTTTATCCCCATTATTGGAATTCCGTTTATGGTGGTAAGTTGGTTTATGCTTTTAAAATTTGCCAACAATTGCAACGGACGCCGACTAACCAAAACATTCATTTTTACCTTCTTTCCTACTTTTGTAGTGTTGGCTTTTGCTCTGGTTTTTCTCATTCAGAAAGAATATATTCAGGTGCCCGAAAATGCAGATCTTTTTGTAGTACGCATTTTAGTGCTGTTAAATCTGATTGTTCAGTTGTTCTTTCTGTTACCGTTTTTCAGAAAAACAAAAAATGCAGGTTTGTTGAAAGAAACGGGGCTAGACAAAAATCGGGTACTGATTATTTTTGGTGGCACCGTACTTTATTCCGGTGTGATGTTCTTTTTCAACCAGTTTGGATATATTTCTACCTGTATTGCTTTAGTTGTTTTGTTTGCGAGTAACCTGGTTCTTCCGGCAATTATTCGCTATAAAAATCAATCGCCAAACGAAAATGAGAATATGGATTTTCAATCGTTTTGTAGCTTTTACGAAATTTCGAAACGCGAAGCAGAGATCATTCAGGAGATTTGCAGTGGAAAGTCAAACAAAGCAATTGCCGACAAATTATTTATAACCTTACAAACTGTTAAAGACCATAACCATCGAATCTTCACAAAAACCGGAGTAAAAAGCAGGGTTCAACTGGCAAATCTGGTTCGTGAAAAAACCGGTGAAAATTAATGGCGCCTCCCCGGTTATTCTTCAAAAAACAAATCTTCTTTTAATTTCTCAATGCGTTCAAGTGCATAAATGGCATTTTTTGCACCTTCGCCTGATTCAGTTAAATAAATCCGGTAGTAGTTCATTGCCAATGTTTTATTCGAGTTATATTCTTCGTAGGTTGTAGCAATTTCAAACAATACTTCTGTCTTTCCCGGATTCAACTCGTAAGCTTTATTCAATGCTTCAATCGATTCTTTAAACTGTCGTTGCTGACCATACATTTGTCCCAAATGGTGATACATTTCCGACACATAATCGGGCACCGTTGCATCAATTGCAAAAGTCATCAGCTCAATAGCATCCTCGTAATTTTTGAGTTTTCGGTTACACAAACTCTGGTAGTACATCACCAACGGATCGTTTGGACTCATCCTTTTTAAATCGCCAAATATGTCGAGTGCCTTTTCTTCCTGCTCGGCAAAGTAGGTGCATATGCCGTAATTCATTAAAATTTCAAAAGCCGGTTGTTTTTCCTGCTCCAGGTATTTTTCAAACTGTAACATTGCCAGGCCATAACGTTTTGTTTTATAAAAGAACATCGCCTTTTCAAACAACAAATCTTTATCAGCCGGAAACTGTACCAAACCGGAATCGATAGTCGCCATTATTTCGTTGGACTCCTTTTTCCAGTTATAACAATGTATCAGATTGATGTATGTTCCATGATCGCGGGGATTCGCCTCCAGCACTTTTTCATACAAATCGCGAGCCTTTTCGCGCTGAAAAACGCGGTATGAACAATAAGCCAACTGTTTGTTCCAGTACACATTGGTCGAGTCTTTTTCATAAATATCAGTGAAAACCTTGTAGGCAGTTTTATAGTCATCAAGATTGATATGAACTCGTCCGAGCTTTCCGGCCAGGGGCAGGTTATTGGGTTCAACCTGCAGTGCCTTCTCGTAATAGGCAACGGCATCGCGGTTGTTGCCCAGAATGGAAAAACACTCGGCCGTTTCTTCCAGCATTATAATATTGTTGGCATCGTACTGAAGCCCGTTCATAAAAGCCTCCAATGCTTGTTGGTAATCCTGCAGGTTTTTATAAACCACACCTTTTTTATAATACAATTCAGAAGATGGATTTACTGCCAGTTCTTTATCTATCTCTTGTAATGCTTTATCGTAGCTCTTTTCGATTAAAAGCAGATCAATTTTACGCTGCGCCAATGTGGTGGTTGCAACACAAAACATAATAATCAACAGGGTTAAAATTCTAAATCGCATAAATATTTAATTATTCAATAGTGTTATCGTTTGAAGAGGAATTTCAATTCATTAAAAGTTTATTGAAGAACAAAATTAATTGGCACAGTATAACTTACATTTACCGGCTCTCCACGCTGATATCCGGGTTTCCATTTTGGTAAGGAATTAACTACACGAAGTGCCTCTTTATCAATTGATGGATCGACTCCCCGGGCAATTTTTGCGTTTGCAATTGTGCCTTCTTTGGTTACCACAAAACTTACATAAACTTTACCTTGAATACCATTCTCAATAGATAACTCCGGATATTTGATCGAGTTGGCAATGTATTTACGTAAAGCCAAATCACCTCCCGGAAATTCCGGCATTTTTTCTACAATAAAAAATACCTGGTCTTCTTCCTCCAGCTGTAGCGGCTCCTGTTCCTTACTTTTTACAAGAAAAACAGCACCCGTACTATCCGTATCAAATTCGTATTTATCCTTGTCATTTATCAAGGCATGTAAAAATTCCAAATCTTCCTGGCTCCCCTTTAGTTTCATACCGTCGTCGACCAGACGAACAGTAATTTTCCGATCGTTACTGTCCTCAACTTTCGTCACTTGCTGTGTTTCTTTTTGTTCACAAGCAAAAATTACAACCAAAGCCAGCAGCGAAACAAATCCTAAAATATATTTAAGGTTGGCCAATTTTGAAGACCGGATTTTTGAAATCATGTGAATCCGTTTTTTAATCAGCGACGAATTGAAATTATTTGCAATGTCAAACTGCATTCCAACCGCCTGACTTAATAGCAATTGTTTATACTGAGCAGAACTGATCCCTGAATTTAACACCGCATGGTCGGCAAGGTATTCGTGATTTTCGCGAATGGCACGTTTTAATAGCCACATAAACGGGTTAAACCACTGAAAAACAGTAAGAATTTCAAGAATCAGTACATCGAATGTATGTCCTTGTTTGATGTGTTCCATTTCGTGAGTCACCATTTTCTCGTAACCCAATTCCTTTCTCCTATTCGGATTTATAAAAATATAGCCTAAAAATGAAAAGGGACTAAATTCCTTGTCAACCATCACAAAACGATAATTATCAACGTGTTGAACCTCATTTTTTGAGATAATCAATAAAATCTGAATGATCCGAAAAATCATTCTTCCGAGGAAAAAAGTTAATCCCACTAAATAAATAAGTATGATAATCTTGCTTGAGCTGATCGATTGTACCATGGCTCCGGAGAGATCCTGCCCGTAGATGGTAACCGCTTCTAAAACATTCCGGTAAGGTGTTACAGTAACTTCGGCCAGCATGTTTGACTGCGGTGCGTAAACCTGAAAATGCAGAAACGGCAGAATTACCGAAAATAAAATTGAAAAAAGCAGAAATAGCCGGTTTAAACGGAAGAATGTTTCTTTCCGCAGAAACAACATGTAAATAAGCGACAGCAGCGACAGGCTTATTCCCGATTCGATAATAAAGTTCACTAAATTATTCATCGGTGTCCCGGTTTTCGTTTTCTATATCGCGTTTCACATCCTCCATCAGCTCATCCAGTTCCGATAAACTCATATTGTCTTCCTTGGCAAAAAACGAAACCATTTCCTGAAACGAGCCACTAAAATAATTTCGCATAAAATTCTTCATAAACGAACGTGTATATTCCTTTCGCGAAATTAAAGGGAAATATTCATGCGTTTTTCCGTATGCGTTGTGGTCTACAAAACCTTTCTTTTCCAAAATGCGGATAATCGTAGAAACCGTATTATATGCGGGTTTAGGAACAGGCATTTCTTCAATAATGTCTTTTACAAATGCTTTATCAAGTTTCCAGAGTAACTGCATCACCTGCTCTTCGGCTTTGGTAAGTTCCTTCATTTTGTTCGTTTATTTTTGATTTCTGCTAAACTACAAAAACTGTACCTAAAAATTTAGTTTAAAAACTATTCTTTTAGGTACAGTTAAAAAATAGTGCTGTTATGCTGTTAATTTAAGGCAAAATTAATTGGAACAGTATACTGAACACGAACAGGTTCGCCACGTTGTTTTCCAGGTTTCCACATGGGCAAAGCTTTTACTACCCGAAGTGCTTCTTTATCCAACGATGGATCAACTCCACGTTCAATTTTAGCATCACCAACCGAGCCATCCTTTTCTACAACAAACGAAACATATACTTTGCCTTCGATTTCTTTCTTTTGAGCAATTTCAGGATATGTAAGCGCATTGGCAATGTACTTTTTTAATGCTTCGTCGCCCCCGGGAAATTCGGGCATGTCTTCCACAATAAAAAATACGGCATCAGAACCTTCTCCTCTAGCGATTTTTTTCTCTTCAGCTGCTCCTCCATCCCGGGCAAACTTGATTGGCACTGTATAACTTACCTTAACAGGAACGCCTTTTTGTTTTCCAGGCTTCCAGGTTTTATCCAGCGCATTCATAACCCGTAATGCCTCTTTATCCAGCGACGGATCAACACCACGGGCTATTTTGGCATCTTCAATATTGCCCTCTTCATTTACAACGAAAGTAACATATACTTTCCCCTGAATTCCATTATCTTTCGCTGCTTCAGGGTATTTTACCAACGCTGCAATATCATCGCGCATGGCTAAGTCACCTCCGGGATATTCAGGCATATCTTCAACAATAACAAATACACCCTTTTCCTTATTATTCTCCTGTGCGAATACACTCACGGTTAACAAGCCAGCCAAAATGAATACAATAAATTTTTTCATAATTCTTTTCTATTAATGGTTAAATTCAAAACGTTTACTGCAACTGAAATGTAATTAGCGCATTGTAGTATACTTTTACCGGTTTGCCGCGTTGTTTCCCTGGTTTAAATCGTGGCAAGCCGTTTATAACCCGCAGGGCTTCTTTATCCAGCGACGCTTCTACAGGTCTTAACACCTCGGCATTACTTACATTTCCAATTTCATCAACTACAAATTTTACATATACTTTTCCCTGTATTCCGTTTTCCTGCGCAATTACCGGGTAACGAACGTGTGAACTGATGTATTGATACAAAGCTTTTGTTCCGCCCGGAAATTCGGGGCTTTCTTCCACTATCACAAATACTTCATCAACAGCCTCTTCTTCTTCATCCATACTTTCAACGATGGGCTGCACTTCAATAATTGTTTCGTCATCAGCTTCAGTGTCCTCTATTAAAAGTTCATCTTCTATTTCAATATCGTCGTCAACAATATTGAGCACCTCAATCACTTTCGGTGGTGGCGGTGGCGGCGGTGGTTTCACCTCCGGTTCGCGTGTAATCGGAATAATTTCTTCCTCGATTTCAAGCGATTGAATCATTCCCAGGGAATCGGCTTTGTTGGGCGACGTTGTCCATTCAAACGCCACTAACATGGTTCCCAGCGCAACTACTAGACCAACTAAAAAGAAGGTGTTTCGTTTTCCTTCTAGATCTGCTTTCTGTGTTTTTTTACATTCCATAATCTTCAAATTTTGTTATTACTCTTAAGTTAACCGTTCGTTAATAGTAAAAACAACATCTTCTTTATGGCTATCTTTCAGTTATCCGTTATGTGAACAAACATACAACTAATAAGTTAGTTTACAAACTAAAATCTTAGTTATTTGAAGCATGAGTACTATACAGTATTGATTTACTGTGTATTATATAACTATTTATTTAGTTATACAACCTATAGGAGTTTTTCAATATAATGTCTTTTAAAGGATTTTAAAATTATCCCGGTCAGAAAGTAAGGGGAATTTTAGTCTAAAATTATGTAATTCGGAATAGGAAATTTCAAATGTTTTAAGCGTTTCATTTTCTCCTATAAACTCGGCAATTCCTTTAGGAGAAATACATGCCGAATCGCCCAAATAGCTTATACCTGTACCATCGATTCCGACACGGTTTATTCCAAAACAATAGGCCTGATTTTCAATGGCTCTCGAAATGAGCAGATTTTTCCAAACATGATGACGTGGCGATGGCCAGTTAGCCATATAAAATACAACGTCGTAATCTTCCAGGTTTCGGGCAAAAACCGGGAAACGTAGATCGTAACAAATTTGCGGACAGAATTTCCAGCCTTTGTACTCGACGATTAATTTGTCTTTTCCGGGAGAGTAATGTAAATGCTCCTGCCCCATGCTGTACAAATGGCGTTTATCGTACGTTTCAATTTTACCTTCAGGAAATACCCAAAGCGCACGGTTATACACCTTTCCATCATCTTCAATAATTAGACTTCCAACCATGGCCGCATTTTTATCCGCAGCTACTTGCTGCATCCATTTTACAGATGGGCCAATCATTTGCTCCTTTAACTTTTCCGGATGCATAGAGAAACCAGTCGTAAACATTTCAGGAAGAATAATTACATCTGTCGCTTCGATGTTTTCAAGCCACTTGGAATATTTTTCCAGGTTTGCGACTGGTCTCTCCCAGATTATATCGGGTTGGATGATGGTAATTTTCAGGTTTTCCATTTTGTTATTTTGAACGCTGAGCACACTGACTTTTCAGATAGTCACTGATATCAGCGTAAATCAGATTTATCTGTGTCATCAGCGTTCCATTATTTAAAATTATTGATAACGGTAACTCCCAGGTTTTCAAATTTATTCATATTCATCAATGCCTCAGGCGCTTCTTCAAGCGAAATGGTTTTACCCAGCAAAAGTTCGGGATTTACCTTGCCCGCTTTTATCATTTCAAAAACAGCATTGTAGCGAAATGCCTGCATTCCATGGCTACCCAATATTTCAATTTCGTGAGCAACCACTTTATCCATGGGCACTTTCGGGTGTTTATGATCGGCAGTTGTTAATCCAACCTGCACATGTTTCCCCCGTTTTCGCAAACAGGAAATGGAATTAAAACAGGTTTCCTGGCTGCCCAGCGCATCGATGGAAAGATGCGCACCGCGATCGGTAACTTTTATAATTTCAGCAGGAACATCCTGTGTATCTTTTGCGTTAATCAGAATGTTTGCGCCTAACTCTTTCGCCAACTGCAATTTTGCATCATCTATATCGACTGCAATTACATTCGCGCCTGCACCTGATGCAATATTTATGGCAGATAATCCTACTCCTCCGCAACCGTGCACTGCCACCCATTGTCCGGCTGTAACTTTCCCCTGGTCGATAACTGCACGAAACGAGGTGATAAAGCGGCATCCCAAACTGGCAGCTGTAACAAAATCTATTTCATTGGGCAGATGCACCAGGTTGATATCGGCATATTTTATTTCCACAAACTCGGCAAACGATCCCCAGGCCGTAAATCCCGGTTGAAACTGGTTGTCACATACTTGCTGATTACCTGTCTGGCATTCGGGGCAACAGCCGCAACCGCTTACAAATGGAACCGTAATACGGTCGCCAACCTTAAAATTTTTGATTTCTGAACCAACTTCAACAATGGTACCGGCCAGCTCGTGACCCGGAACATGCGGTAAAATAATATCCGGATCGTGCCCCATCCAACCATGCCAATCGCTGCGACAAAGCCCTGTGGCTCCAACTTTTATGATCACACTATCGGGCGAAACCGTTGGGTTGGGAACTTCTTTGATTTCAACTTTTCCCTGGAATTCTTCGTAATAAACCGCCTTCACTAAGTTTAATTTTGATGAAACTCAAATGTAGTTAGAAGTATTTTGAATTGGAAAAGATATTTGGAAAAGTCTTTCTGTTATTCGTGTTTAAGTGGGTTGTTTTAAACACAAAGACACGAAGCCACAAAGAAGTATCAATGTTTTGCACCGTACTTTAGTGCGGTGATACTGACATCTCAAAAGTAAAGGGCTTTAGCCGTTAAAGTAAGATTAAAGGCTAAAGCCGCCTCTTTCTTCAGTTTTCTATCGCCAAGCTAAAGCATGGCGAAAAACTATTAAGACACAATACAATTGGGCTATTTTTCAATTTAACAATTTGGCATCTTCGGCAACATGAGCCTGCAGTATTTTACTTTTATCCGGCGCCTTTAACCGTGTTGACGGTTCTTCCATATTTTCATTGGGCAGGCGGTATATTTCAGCCGCTTCGATGCAAAGAAAGCCAAATTCCTCCACTACTCTTCCTTTTATCAGGTAGCAACCACCACCCGAAAAAGGGTAACGTGCGGCAACCTCAGGAAACTGCACCGTGTCGATCCAATGCCCTTTAAAATCGATGAACACACCAAAACTCATCGTCTTTCCATCGCTGGTTCGGGTGCGTTTTACATGCACCAAACTTCCTACAATAGCCACGTTCTGGTTTATCAGAAAAGCCAGGTCGGCGGCAGTGGTTGGCGGCAGCTGCATATTTTCCAGCAAATGAAAAGGCGAACAGGTAACCGGAAAACCCAGCAGTTCAATTTCATCGTAAGCATTTTCAAGCGGGTGGTAATACAGCTCCGGAATTTTAAACTCCTTCACTTCCTGCTTGAACAAAGTGCGTTCGGGTGCAGTCTTTTTCGATTTCGAAAGAATAAAATGTGCATTCCACAACAGTTCCTTTTTTGATTTCCGGGTAAAGTTAAAGGCGCCAATCCGGATCAAAATACTCAACTGCTCCAGCGAAATGGGCACACGCTCCAGGAAATCCTGCAAACTGTGGTAATAACCGCCCCGGTAACGCTCTTTCAAAATGGCATTTATCGTATTTGTTTCGAGGCTTTTTAAAAACCCCAGGCCAAGATGAATGACTTTTCCGTTAATCACGGTCTGTTTTTCGCTGCGGTTAACACAAGGCGGAAAAATCGTTGCCCCGTGCATGCGTGCCTCATGCACATACAATTCGGTGCGGTAAAAACCACCGCCGTTATTGATGGTTGCCACAATATACTCCAGCGGATAGTACGCCTTTATAAACAGCGCCTGAAAACTCTCCACTGCATACGACGCCGAATGTCCTTTGGAAAAGGCGTAATTGGCAAAACTCTCGATCTGCTCCCACACACGTTTTACCAAATCGAGGGCATAACCACGTTCGGCACAGTTGGAAAAGAATTTGTCTTTGATCTTTCCAAATTCGTTGCGCTGCTTGAATTTCCACGACATACCGCGGCGTAAGATATCCGACTCAGCCAGTGTGAGGCCGGCAAAAAGGTGAGCCACTTTTATTACATCTTCCTGATAAACCATCACGCCGTAGGTTTCTTCCAGTAACTTATAAAGTGCCGGAGCTTCGGCTTTTGCAGCCACACAACGGCTGCGGTCGCGGTAACGCAAAATGTACTCGCGCATCATTCCACTTTGCGCCACACCCGGGCGAATAATGGAACTGGCCGCCACCAAACGCAGGTAATCGTCAGCCTCCAGTTTGGTGAGCAACATACGCATGGCCGGCGATTCCACATAAAAACACCCGATGGTATTTCCACGTTTCAGCAGCTCTTTTATTTGCGGATCTTCCTTAAATGTCCTCAGATCGTGAATATCAATTTCGGCACTGGCATTTTCCTGTACCAGCTGAATAGCATCCTGAATTTTGCTTAGCCCACGCTGCCCCAGAATATCGAATTTGGCAAAACCAATGTCTTCAGCTTCGAGCATACTAAAATGTACCGTAGGAAAACCTTTTGGCGGCATAATGGTAGCCGAGTACGCACTGATGGGCTCTTCGGAAATAAGGATGCCGCTGGAATGTACACTCAAATGGCTCGGAAAACCGTGGATCAACTTACTGTACTGAAGTACAAGTTTCCCAATATCATCCAGACTACCAAAATCGGTTACTTTTTGTAGTTTTTCGATTTCGTGTGTGGGCAAACCAAACACTTTGCCCAGTTCACGAACCACCGATTTGTACTGAAAAGTGATGTAAGTTCCCACCAGTGCTGTGTGATCCCAGCCATGCCGGTCGAAAATATAGCGCGTAATATGATCGCGGTCGCGCGAGGCAAAATCAATGTCAAAATCAGGAGGACTTTGCCGCGAAGGATTAATAAAACGCTCGAAATACAGGTCCAGTTCAATGGGATCGACATCGGTAATCCGCAGCAGGTAAGCCACCATACTGTTGGCGCCACTTCCCCGCCCCACATAGTAACAAGCTTCGCGGCGGGCATACTCCACCAGGTCCCAATTGATAAGAAAATACGCAGCAAAATCCATTTGCCGAATCACCGCCAGTTCTTTCTCCATTCGCGCAACCACAGCCTCCGAAGGATTATTAAAACGATATTTCAACCCTTCGTTCGCCAGTTTTGTCAGCAATTCAAAATCCTCTTCGGGCGAGTTGGTAAAACATTTTTTGTTTTTGGCTTTTTTGAAGGTAAAATGAATGGAGCAACTGTTGATTAAACGCTGTGTATTTTCAATAATATCCGGAAAATCGCGAAATACCTCCCTGATCTTTTCCTGCGGAAACATAATCTCATCCGGACTGGCTTCTTCACTTTTGGGCAGGCGACTCAACAGCGTATTGTTGTACATTGTGCGCAAAAGCCGGTGGATATTAAAATCGCGTTTGTTCCGAAAAGTAACCGGCTGCAGTACTACCAGTTTTTCCCGGTGGTTGCGCAGGTCGCCAAATATTTTGCTTATCTGCGTTGGTTTTACACCAATGAATTCATTCTCGCGCAACAGTTTGGGATGCACTTTCCCAACCGGATAAATAAAATACACGTCCTCCATTTCCGGAGCTCGTTCAGCAAAATCAGCCTCTTCGTGCAAATGCATCGTCAGGTGCTCGTTCAACTTCTGAAAGCCACTGTTGTTTCCGGCAATGCCAATGTATTGCTGCTGGGCTCCGTTCCTGAAATCGATGCCCACAACCGGACGCAGGTCTTTTCCCTCGCAGCGGCGGATAAAATCGATGGTGGCCGAAGTATTGTTGATATCGGTCAACACCAGCGAATTGTAACCTTTCCCGATCGCTTCATCAATCAACTCATCGATAGAAAGCGTACCGAATTTGTAGCTGTAATATGTATGGCTGTTTAGTAACATAAACAATGCGTAAATGCTTTAATGCGAGAATGCCTAAATCAGTTTCCAGTCACTGGTCACTAGCCATTGGTTCTGAACACTGCGACTGCTCGCTGATCATTTTGTCCTTCATTATTCTTAAATCGTTAATCATCATCACTTAATTCACATCCTTCTGTGTGCCGGAATTACCGGTGGTTGGCCGTTAAACGGATTGCTCATTTGTCCGATACCACGTGTTCCCAATGTTGAAGCTCGCTGCACGGCATTTTGCCCATAACGATTGCGAATCTTATCCATACGCTGGTACAGATTTATCAGTTTGGTATCGTCTTCAAACAGTTTCATCTGGTAACTCCCGCCCACCAAATGACTAAAACGCACGCCCACCAGCCGCACCAAAACCCGACGCGTGTACAGCTGATCAAAAAGCTCCATGGTGGTTTGAATTAGCGTATGATCGAGCGAAGTGTACGGAATGCGTTTTTGGCGGGTGCGGGTATCAAAATCGGAATAACGCACGGTTACCGTAACACACGACGTTAGTTTGTTTCCGTTGCGCAGGTAAAAAGCCAGCTTTTCGGCCATGGCCAGCAACAGTTTTTTCAGTGCCTGCACATCAATGGTATCTTTCTCAAAAGTCAGCGACGACGAAATGGATTTCCGCTCGTGGTAAGGTTCTACCAACGAATTATCGATTCCCTGCGCCTTTTTCCACAACACAATCCCGTTCTTTCCCATCACTTTGTCCATCAGTTCAATGGGCATCTCCTGGATGGTTTTCACATAACGGATTCCCATGCTCAGCAGCATTTTATAAGTCTGATCGCCCACCATCGGAATTTTTTTCACCGGCAGCGGTGCCAGGAACTCTTTTTCGTGCCCGTATTCAATTTGCTGATAACCATTGGGTTTTATTTCTCCCGTAGCTACTTTCGACACCGTTTTATTGCTTGACAGCCCAAAAGAAATGGGTAAATGTGTTTGATCGATAATTCGTTCGCGTAGTTCCTGTGCCCATTTGTAGCAACCGTAAAATTTGTCCATTCCGCTTACATCAATATAAAACTCGTCGATTGATGATTTTTCGTAAAGCGGTGCCCCTTCTTTAATAATATCGGTTATCTCATCGGAGAATTTGCTATAAATGGAGCTGTTTCCTTTTACTACAATGGCCTCGGGACAAAGCCGGCGTGCCATTTGCATGGGCATAGCCGAATGTACGCCATATGTCCGCGCTTCGTAACTGCAGGCCGCCACCACTCCCCGTCCGCTGACACCTCCAACCAACACCGGTTTGCCGATCAACTCACGGTTCATCAGCCTTTCGCACGACACAAAAAAGGTGTCCAGATCAATATGTACAATATTTCGATTCAATATGTCGATATTTTCGTCATTATTTCGACTATAATTTAGTCATTTTTTATTATATTTGGAAGGAAAATCTGTTTCATTGGAGAAAGATTTCTCAGTCATTCTTCCTTCGAAATGACAGAAAACAATAAAATACTCAACTATGCATTTCGCAGAAAACCTAAAATTCCTAAGAAAGCGCCGCAAAAAATCGCAAATGGATCTGGCAACAGAGCTGGGATTAACACGCACGACCCTTTCCGGATACGAAAAAAATGTGCAGCCGCCTTTTCCTGTGCTCATAAAAATGTCGGAGTATTTTAATGTATCGCTCGATGCATTGATTAAATACCGGCTGGAAGTTTTGTCGGAAGAACAACTTTCGCAAATCGAAAAAGGATTTGATGTGGATGTTACCGGACGTAAGCTACGACTACTGACAATTTCGGTAGATAAAGAGGGCAAAGAAAACATTGAAATGGTTCCGGTAAAAGCGCAGGCCGGCTACACCAACAGCTATGGCGATCTGGATTTTATTGCATCGCTGCCCAAATTCAAACTTCCATTTCTGCCGGAGGACAAAACATACCGGACCTTCCAGATTCAGGGCGATTCGATGTTGCCCATAAAAGAAGGCTCGTGGGTAACCTGTTCGTTTGCAGAAGACTGGACCAGTATAAAAAATGGCAAAGCCTGTATTGTGGTGACCAAAGATGAAGGTATAGTTTTTAAACTGGTTTACAAACGTTTAGAAGATAAAAAAATCTTACTGGTTTCGTTAAACCGAAATTATTCGCCTTATGAAATTCCGGTTTCGCAGGTGGTGGAAATCTGGCAATTTCAAACCGTAAACAGTTTTGAAATAGAAAGCGATTAAAGCTTTAAACTAAAAAGCGTATTTTCAGTCAAAATCAAAATAAACCAAAAATTTCTTACCATGAAATCTCAACTGATTCTATTTTCTCTACTTTATCTTTTTGCTGTTTCAACGAGTGAGGCACAAAATCAGGCCGACGACAATTGGATGCAATGGCGTGGTCCGCTTGGTAACGGTGTAGCTATTAAAGCCAATCCTTCGGTTGAATTCAGCGAAACCAAAAACCTGAAATGGAAGACCGCGATACCGGGCAGAGGAAACGCCACTCCGATTGTTTACGAAGATAAAATTGTGATTTTAACAGCTGTTCCAACAGACCCATCCGTCGATCCACAAGTTTCGCCTAATGTTGACCACAATTTTAACGTAATCCTGGTGAACAGAAATGATGGTAGTATTATCTGGGAAAAAACAGTTACGACCGAGATTCCGGAAGGCAAAATACATGAATTAAGCAGTTGGGCTTCCAACTCACCTTGTACTGATGGAGAATTTATATACGCTTATTTTGGATCCCGGGGATTGTACTGCCTCGATTTTGAGGGAAACATCATCTGGAAACGCGATTTCGGAACAATGGAAAAACGCATGAACTTTGGAGAAGGTGCATCGCCATATTTGTACAAAGACCGGCTTTTTATACAATGGGACCACGAAGGTGATTCACATTTTTACGCATTGGATAAAAAAACGGGAAAAGACGTTTGGACACTTGATAGAGACGAACCTACTTCCTGGTCAACACCCTTTGTAGTTGAGGCAAATGGAAAAACACAGGTGATTGTTAGCGCAACCAACAAAATAACTAGTTATGATTACGAAACAGGAGAAACTATCTGGTGGGGAAAAGGATTAACATCCAATGTAATTCCGGTGCCGGTTTACGAAAATGGTATTGTATATCTAATGAGCGGTTTCCGAGGTGCGTTTTTAAAAGCCGTTGACCTCGCGAAAGCTACTGGCGACATTACCGATTCGGATGCCATTATCTGGAGTTACGACCAGGATACACCATACACGCCTACCCCTCTTTTAATGAATGGCAAACTTTATTTTCTTCGCGGCAACAATGGCATTATGACCTGCCTTGATGCAAAAGACGGAAGCATTCTTTACTCTAAAGAAAGACTGGAAGGCATAAGCACTCTTTTTTCATCTCCTTCGGGAGCCAATGGAAAAATTTACATAGCCGCTAAAGGAATTTGTTTAGTAGTAAAAGCGGGTGAAGACTTTGAAATTCTTGCGTCAAACGAATTGGATGACGATTTCCATGCATCGCCGGTTTTTGTTGACAACCAGCTTATTTTAAGAGGATTTGAAAGTTTGTATTGTTTTGAAGAAGAATAATTAATCTCTTGATAAATAAAATGGCGGAAACTCGAATTGATAAGTTTCCGCCATTTTTTATTTAATGAATATTATTTACTGAACAGTCTCCAAAACAGCAGCATAACCACCTTATTTGAAACCTAAAAAGTTACAAATTCAAATAAGAAGAACGAAAATCAATGCCATAAAAAAAGCCTGCTTTCGTATTTCTACAAAAACAGGCTTGTGCGTTATTAACTTTCCTATCAACTTGAGGTCGATTTTAAAATATTTTCACAGAAAGTCTTAATTACATCAGATTTGTATTTTTAATTCTGCAGTAATAGCGGGTTATTTCAAAGAATTTAAAATGCAAAGATGGTGTGAGAAGGACTTTCCTTTAAGGCTTTGCTCTTTTTGCCATAAACTTCCCCCAATTTTCTTGTATTATCCCGATAGTACTTCGAAAACCGGTGAAAGTTTCTGACTAAAAATAGCTAAAGCTGTGAACTATTTTGAAATCGACCTCAGGTTGTCAAAAACCAATTATGACACTTTAATTTCAACCGGCTCTTTCTCAAGCGCTTCTTCTTTTTTCGGAAGTTCAATATTTAGAATTCCATTTTCAAATTTCGCGCTAATCTTTTCTGCATCAACCGATTTTGGCAAGCGATATTTCTTTTCGAAATTTTTAGCACCAAACTCGCGGCGAGCGTATTTATAAACCTCGTCGTTTGCTTTTTCTTCTTTCTCAACCTTAACAGTCAATACATTCTTATGAACATTCAACTGAAGATCTTCTTTTACAAAACCTGGCAACAATACTTCAATTTTAAATTCTTTTTCTGTTTCAAAAACGTTGGTTGCCGGTGATGTACCACAATTATGTACATAGTTTTCGTGGTAATCATTTTTCAGGAAATTGTTGAATAATTCATCAACTAAAGTTCTGTTTACGTTGTAACGTGGATTTTCAAATCTTACTAAATTCATGACTTTTCCTCCTAATATTTTTAATTCTCTTGTTAAAATTTTGTTTTCAAATTACTGCATGCCATAAATCAATTCCTGTTCCAACAAACTTTTCCTACCGATCTTGTCATTTTTGCCTTTTAAAAATACGTCAATATGTCTGTTTTATTATTTTGAGCATGTCGATTTGGCATCATCGACAGCTTTCTGGATATATAATCCACAGCAATCAAAGCTGAAAATATTGTTACCTTTGCGCAAAATTTTTCAAGAAATGAGGATTGATATTATAACAGTTTTGCCGGAAATTATTGAAAGTCCGTTTAGTCATTCAATTATTAAACGGGCACAGGATAAAGGACTGGCAGAAATCCATATTCATAATTTACGCGATTATTCGGAAGACAAACACCGACGTGTTGATGATTATTCCTTTGGCAAGGGTGCAGGTATGGTGATGGCTATCCAACCCATTGAAAAAGCCATTGAAACATTAAAAGCCGAACGCGATTATGATGAGATAATTTTCACTACACCTGACGGAGGAGTTTTTGACCAACAGGAAGCCAATAAACTATCGCTAAAGAAAAATTTAATCATTCTTTGCGGACATTATAAAGGTATTGATCAGCGAATTCGGGACACCTACATCACCAAAGAAATATCGGTTGGCGATTTTGTATTGACGGGCGGCGAACTTGCGGCGGCAATAATTACCGATGCCGTTGTTCGCCTTTTGCCAGGAGTACTTTCCGACGAAACTTCTGCCCTCACCGACTCGTTCCAGGACCACCTGTTAAGTCCGCCTGTTTATACACGTCCGGCTGAATATAAAGGCATGAAAGTACCGGAAGTTTTGCTTAGCGGTAACGACAAACTGGTTGATGACTGGAAACATGAACAGGCGATTGAACGAACCAAAACATTGCGTCCCGACTTGTACAAAAAGTATTTAGGAGAAGATTAATTTATGCCAGACACAGCACCATCCAACACCATTGAAGTTATTAAAAAAACCTCGAACCACACTGAGGCCAAAAACATTCTGATTATTGGCGTTTTTCATGGGGAAGAACCTCAGGGAGAATATGTAATTAACAGATATCTTGAAAACGAAAATCTTTCTGAGACTCAGAATCATTTGTTTTTTATTCCCTGTTTAAATCCCTGGGGAAAAGAGCGCGGCGTTCGTGTAAATCACAATGGTGTGGATTTAAACCGAAACTACCCGACAAAAAATTGGATCGAAACCGATAAAGACGAAAACTATTCAGGGCAAAACCCAGCTTCGGAAATCGTAACTCAGCAAATGATCGATTTACTGGAAGAGTTAAAACCAGAGATAATTCTAACGCTGCACGCCCCTTTAAAATGTGTGAACTATGATGGCCCGGCAAAAGAGCTGGCGGATAAAATAGCTGAATTCTGTGAATATCCGGTAATTGCCGATTTGGGTTACCCTACTCCGGGATCATTTGGAACTTACTGCGGAGTTGAGCGAAATATTCCTATTGTTACACTTGAATACGACGATAAAGAAGATTACGAAAGTATTTACAGCAAAACAGAAAAGATTTTTAACTGGTTGGCCGTTTATTAGTTTACAGTCTCAGTAAACAGTTTTAAGCACTTCGTCCTGCTTTGAGCATCGCACTTCAAACTTCACGCTTTTTAGAATCTTCTGCAAATACCGCGATAAGCACAATACTCGCACTTTTTATCGTGCTCGGTTTGTGCAAACTCATTGTCTACTGAAAAGATTTCAGCAACTAAACCGGCCAATTCACCTTCAAATTCTTCAGCTACTTCGTCAAAGAAAAAGTCTTTGTAATTCAGTTGTACTGCCGCCGTAAAGTTCTCGGCAAACAAACTGCGCAACGGATAAATGGCCGCCTTAATTTCTGCGGCATTGGTTTCCGTGGCCAATCCCCACGAATAAATCAGAGCTTGCAGAATCTCCTTTTTCGGCTCTTTTGCATCTCTTTCAAACAACTCATCAACTGCTTTAAACCGGGTCGCTTTTACATTTCCGGTTTTATAATCGAGCACCCGGGTTACGCCATCAGCACGGTCAACCCGGTCGATCATACCACCAACACAAATTTTATTATCGCCGGCTTGTATCCAACGCTTGTATCGCTGTTCCAAACTAACAACAGTAAATGGCGCCATGTCCTTATCAATTTTCAAAAGCTGTCGCAAATAAGTTATAGCATTTTCAAAAATCAGCAAGGTTTTTCCTTCCAGCTTAATTTCTCCTTTTAACGGAAGTTTCTTTTTCAAATAGTGTACAGCAATCTGTTTGGTCACTTCATTCTCAAGCCAAACGCGGTCTTTTTGAATTTTCTCGATATTACTTTTCTCAACTACCCGGCCCACATAGGGCTTATACAACTCCTCCAACGTATCGTGAAAAATATTTCCAAAAACAACGCCGTCAATTTCCTCTTTTACCTCCTCCGGCTCCGGCAAACGAACCACATACTGATAGTAAAATTTCAACTTACAATTCAGGTAGGTATTAATTGCACTTGGAGAAAGTGGGTGATCCTCCGAATTATTGGCCAGCAATTTATCTACGATATCTTTCGAACTTTTTATGCGAATCTCCTCCACCGGATCGTTGGAAAATGAAAAATCGAGGTTCAACATAGTCGGTTTATGTATCGAATCGTATTGCAACTGGTAACCATAACGACTGAGTTCACCGGTTCCGATTCCCTCTTTCACGACACTATAAGTTGCCGTTATATTTTTTGCCCGCTGAATAAGACGATAAAAATAATAGGCATACATCGCATCCTGCTCGTCAATACCCGGCAATCCAAATCCCAAACGGATATTAAATGGGATAAACGACGGTGCGGTAAATTTACGCGGCCATTTATTTTCGTTCAATCCAAGAATTATCAGGTTTTCAAAATCAAGACAACGGGTTTCCAAAATTCCCATCACCTGCATACCACTTAGCGGTTCGCCTTCAAAAGCCACCGACACTTGTCCGAGGTACTGCGAAAACAACCTGAAATAAACGGCCTCGCTAATTTCACGCTGCTGCTCACTCAACACGTCATCAACAACTGCTTTTAGCTTTTCAATGGCCTGATAAATGGAATATATCAACTCCAAAAGCATGGCATTGTCAATTTCAGTATCTTTTAAATGACCATAAAAAGCGGCAAGCACATTTAAAAAGTACTCGCTGTAATCTGCTGTTTTTTCTGGCAAAGCAAATATCTGTTTGTGCAGTGGCGAGAAATTGATTTCGGCCAGTGGCACCGTAATTCTGTTGTAATTTTTCAACTGATTAATATATGCCTTAGCAGCCTGACTCGAAGTGTCTCCCAATAATTGATGATTCAAAACATCAGTTACATAACGGTAATAAGCTACAAAATTATCGCCTTCTTTTCGTTTGTTTTTCAGCAATGTTACGAGCAACATTAAAAAGCCGTAAACCACCGAATTTCGCACCGAATACCCCATTGTAACATTTACCTTATTGATATTCGCGGGCACCGCTCCAAGTGCCGAAAACAGTAAACTTTCATCGGCCAACACAATCGCTGTATTATCAAACTCCTTTTTATATGACTTTTTTGTTTCGTCCAGAAAATTAGGAATTTGTTGCGCCTGCCCGTATACCGAAGAAACCGCAACCATTTTCATGTTTTTTGGTTTTGAGAAACAGGTTTTATCCAGCTCAAAATATTCAGGCTGAGGAAATTCAATCAGGTTGTTTCGCAGAAAATGACCGGCTTCATTTTGTTTGTCGCCGAGATACGACTCATCGTAATCCCATAAAAACTCAGCTTTCCCCAATCGTTGCAGATGCTTAAAAAAGCTCTTCTCGCAGGCGTTTAGTGCATTCAATCCTACGAAATAATATTTTTTGTAAGGAAAACTCTTTTTTTCATCATCCAAATTTTCAGCCACTTCCCTGTCCTGCATTCCGGGGTAAGCCAGTTGTTTTTCGGCCAGTCGCTGTTTAAAATCCTGACAAACCGGATACAGCTTATCCCAAATCGATATATATTTTTCTTTGAACCCTTTTTTGTCCGCAACAGCCATACTTCCCCAAAACTGCTCCAGCGCTTTTTTCTGCTCGTCGGTGAGGTAATCAAAAACCGATTCGATTTCTTTCAGATCAGAAACATTCGTGAACAGATCTTTGGCATTTACCAGGTATCGATCGATATCATTAAAATCGGCCAGCAGAATTTCGCCCCAAAAATAGAATTCATCAAAGGTTTCAGTGGTTTTAGTATGCTTCAGAAATACATCGTAAAGCAAAGAAATCAGCTGTAACTTTTCGCCTTTTTGCATGGACGAATACGATGCCATCAATTCATTTATCGTGGTCGTATTAGGACCAATCGCCGCACCATCAACAGTTTTCTGCAAATAATGAGTAAAAAAAACACCGGCTCTGCGATTAGGAAAAACCACACACAGATCCTTTAACTCGTTTTGATGTTTTTGATAAATAAATTTAGCGCATTGCGAGAGAAATCGTTCCATACTTCAGTTCATCGTTCAGGGCTTAAAGTTCATAGTTTAGCCTGAATAAACAAGAAATTGATGCAATAAAATTTTCTTAAATTAGAGCTTTCGTAATAACCTTATTGTATAAATCATTCTTTCACAATATGAAAAAAATTGCACTATCACTTTTCTCAATCATTTTAGCCTTTCAGGTATTTGCACAAGACCGCATAACAGGCCTCCCTTTTGCCACCCGCAGCGAGGTAATCGCGCAAAACGGAATGGCATGCACCAGCCAGCCACTGGCTACTCAGGCGGCGCTTGACATACTAAAAGCCGGTGGAAATGCCATTGACGCAGCCATTGCTGCCAATGCTGTTTTAGGCTTAGTTGAACCAACCGGAAACGGAATGGGCGGCGACTTGTTCGCGATTGTTTGGGATGCCAAAACAAAAAAACTATATGGTTTAAATGCCAGCGGCCGTTCGCCTTATGATTTAACGCTTGAATATTTTAAGGAAAATGGCTACGAAAAGATTCCATCACACGGACCGCTGCCCGTTTCAGTACCGGGATGTGTTGACGGCTGGTTTGAACTCCATAATAAATTTGGCAGCCTGCCAATGAAAGATGTCCTGAATCCCGCCATTTCTTATGCCGAAAACGGATTTCCGTTAACCGAACTTATTGCGTATTACTGGGGACGCAGTGCCTTTTTAAGTCAATATCCGGGTTTTGAAGAGATTTTTATGCCCAATGGAAAAGCGCCTAAAAAAGGCGAAGTATTCAAGAATCCGTACCTGGCAAACACATTTAAAATGATTGCAGAACAGGGCCGAGATGTATTTTACAAAGGAGAAATAGCAGAGAAAATTGTAGAATATGTGCGCGAGCAAGGTGGTTTTTTAAGTATGAAAGACTTTGAAGACCATCATTCGGAATGGGTAGAACCAATTTCTACCAACTACCGTGGTTACGACGTTTGGGAACTTCCACCCAACGGACAGGGAACAGCCGTTTTACAAATGTTGAACATCCTGGAGAATTACGATATCGCCGGCATGGGCTTTGGCTCGCCCGAATACATGCACCATTTTATTGAAGCAAAAAAGCTGGCCTATGAAGACCGTGCAAAATACTATTCCGACATGGATTTTAATGATCTGCCGATTGAAGAACTGATCTCAAAAGAATACGGCAAAGAAAGAGCAGCATTAATTAATAAAAACCGTGCAGCACGCTCCTATCCTGCCGGCGAATTGGAACAAGGCAACACCATTTACCTGACTACAGCCGACAAAGATGGCAATATGGTTTCGCTAATTCAAAGTAATTACCGTGGCATGGGATCGGGAATGACACCCGGGAAACTGGGATTTATCCTGCAAGACCGTGGCGAATTGTTTGCACTTGAAGAAGGACATATGAATGTTTACGAACCACATAAACGTCCGTTCCACACCATAATTCCGGCGTTTATTACAAAAGATGGCGAACCTTACATCAGCTTTGGATTAATGGGTGGCGCCATGCAACCACAGGGCCACGTGCAAATAGTCTGCAACCTGATAGACTTTGGCATGAACTTGCAGGAAGCCGGTGATGCACCGCGTATCAGCCACGACGGCTCGAGCCAGCCAACCGGTGAAAAGATGAACGATGGAGGACTTGTTTCACTGGAAAGCGGATTTGAATACCAAACCATACGCGAATTAATGAACAAAGGACACCGTATTGGTTATGCACTTGGGCCCTACGGCGGCTACCAGGCAATTATGTGGAACAAAGAAAATAAAGTATACTACGGTGCTTCTGAATCGCGAAAAGACGGGCAAGCGGCCGGATATTAAACTCTAAATCATAGAAAACCAGATTCCTACATCAGAAAACCGCTGTTTTTATTCTAACAATAAAGAGCTAATTAATCAATTTATTAATTAGCTCTTTATGATTTATAGAAATATGTAATACATATTTAATTTCAATATAAAAAATTTATAGAATTGAAATTTGAAGCCTTAACAGTCCATTAATATTTATTTTGCGCATACATAAAATAGTAAACAAATTCGAAGAAAACCCTTTAAACATCTATATTTTAATAATATCTGCGAATAATCAACCCCATACTACTTGTTCTCAAGAAAGCTTCACACCGTCAAAATCCCTGTTGTTAATCATGTTTGTTATTTAATTAAAATTAGTATTTTTATTAACACTTATAATATATAATACAATATGATGTCATTTCTCAATATATTTTACAATATTGCATCATAATATCAATATTGCAATCACTTATATTCAATATTGAATAAATTAAAAACTAAAAGCTATCAAAACAACAAATCAATTATCAATTAGTTATCCAACAAATTCAAAACAATCATAAATAACAACCTGAAAGACACATAATTCAAGAGATATACAATTTATTTTTTATAACACAAATAATTCTCTATGAAAAGATTCTTATTCACAATCTTCTTGATGAGCGCTGTTACACTATTTGCAACGGCGCAGAAACGCACCATTAGTGGTGTCGTGCGAGAACAATCTACCAATGATTTACTCCCCGGAGTAACAGTACTGGAAAAAGGGACTTCAAATGGAACTGTGACGAATGTCGACGGTGAATTTTCCCTTTCTGTAGAACAGGGGGCAACACTTGTTGTTTCTTACATCGGACTTGAATCGAAAGAGGTTCTTGTGGGCACCTCTTCTACCCTTGAAGTTTTCCTTGCTCCATCTTCTGAACAAGTTGATGAAGTTGTGGTAACTGCAATGGGTATCCGCAAAGAAACCAAAGCCCTTGGTTATGCCGTTCAGGCAATTGCAGGCGACGAGCTTGTAAAAGTTAAGCAGCCTAACCTGATAAACTCGTTGAACGGTAAAATTGCCGGTGTTAACGTTACTAACTCAGGTGGTGGTGCAGGTACATCGTCGCAAATTATTATTCGTGGTAGCACCTCACTCTCTGGTGACAACCAACCACTGTTTATTGTCGATGGTATTCCGATTGACAACAGTACAGTAAGTGCCGATTATGGCGCTGGCTTGAGTGCAACTTCAACCTACAGCGGTAACCGGGGTATGGATATCAACTCAGATGATATTGAGTCGATTTCGGTACTTAAAGGCCCTGCAGCAGCAGCGTTATACGGTTTAAAAGCAGCTGCCGGAGCAATTGTAATTACTACTAAAAAAGGTGAAGCCGGAACAATGCAGGTCAATGTTAGCTCGAAATTTAAAGTTGACACGTACAACAAATTACCTGAGCAACAAGCCATGTACGGACAAGGTAGCGACGGTGCTTTTGACGACGGAACAACATCATCGTGGGGAGCTCCGCTTACCGGAACTATTTACAACAACCTTGAAGATTTCTTTGAACCAGCATTTTCTTACGATGTAACCGGAAGCATTTCGGGTGGAACAGAAAACGGAAGCTACTTTATGTCGGTTCACCGTCTCGACCAGAATGGTATTGTACCAACAACGGAATATGCAACCAACTCTGTTCGTTTTAATGGCGAGCATAAAAAAGGCTGGTTTACAATCGGAATGAATACCAACTATATTTATTCGCAAACTACCAAAACGCTTACCGGATCGGGGTTATACGGATCGGGAGGAACAGGTGCAATGCTAAGTTTGCTACAATGGCCACGATCGAACGATATGAGCCATTGGATTGAAGGTGGACAACGTGTTCCGCTTCTGCCAAATGTTGATCCGGAAGACGATGTGGACAATCCATACTGGACAGCTCATAAAAATCCGGTTACTGACGACGTACACCGTTTTATCGGATCGGGTTATGTTACTATGCAGCCTACTGAATGGTTGAGTGCAACTTACCGCGCCGGTATCGACCATTACAATACCTTCTCGCGTAACCTTGTAACTCCGGGATCTGCAGTAGCTCCTCCATACGACGAAGGTGCTGTAACCGAGTCGCAAAGAGAAAACAACATCCTTACATCGAACTTAACTGTTTCAGCCAACAAAAAAGTTGATGATTTTGATTTGGGTTTAATGCTGGGACACAACTACGAGCAGACAACTTATTTCAGCCAACGGCAAAGTGCGATTGGCTTACTTTCTGATTTTATGAGTGTGAATAACGCTGACCGCGAAAACCAAACGTTTAGCAACTACCAATCGAAAAAGAGATTGTACAGTGCTTTCGGTGAATTTAGTGCCAGTTACAAAAACATGCTATTTATGAGTGTAACAGGCCGTAACGACTGGTCATCTACACTGGCTGAAGAGAACCGTTCATTCTTCTACCCTTCTGTAAGCGGTAGTTTTGTTTTCTCTGAATTGTTTGGCGAAGACCTGAAAGAAACTTTCTCATTTGGTAAAATTCGTGCTTCCTGGTCGCAGGTTGGTAAAGATGCTCCTGTATACCAAACAGCAACTTACATAGAAACAGTAAACACAATCGGTGGTGGTTACAACAACAGCTGGACTGGTGGCAACCCGTATTTGGCTCCTGAAACTACTGAGTCAACCGAACTTGGTTTAGACCTTCGTTTCTTTAACGGACGACTGGGTGCTGATTTAACGTATTACAATACCCGAAGTAAAGATCAGATCATTTCGCCAAGGGTAAGTATGGCTACCGGTTATATTTTCCAGTATACGAACTTCGGAACCGTTACCAACAAAGGTTTTGAGTTAACATTAACCGGAAAACCAATTCAGAACCGCAACTGGAACTGGGAAACAACCTTAAACATTTCGCATAATAACGGAACGGTATCCGATCTTCCCGAAGGTGTTCAGTTACTTTATGTAACCGACGTTCAGGTTGGACCGGCAACTCCGGCATCTATTGGCGACGATATCTTCCTTGGTTTAATCGGCACACGTTGGGAAAGAACTGATGATGGTGAATTGATACTGGATTCAGACACCGGACGCCCGATTACTTCAACCGATGCAACAAATGTTGTTGGCGACCGCGAACCGGATATGCTTTTCGGCTGGAACAACAGCATCACACATAAAAACTGGAACCTGTCATTCTTAGTTGATGTAAGAATTGGTGGCGATGTTTATAATGCTACTGAATACGCAATGACTTACTCTGGAATGAGCAAAATCACTGAAAACCGCGGTAATACTCAAACATTTGAAGGAGTGACGATAAACAGCGAAACCGGTGAATACGAACCGACTACAAGTACGATCACACTTGATCAGGATTATTACCAAAACTATTACACCAAAGAAGCCGAACCATTCATTACCAGCGTTAACTGGTTCCGTTTGCGTTCTGCATCGTTGAGCTACACCGTACCTGCAGCATTTTGCAACCGCATTGGTTTTGTAAAGGGAATTGATCTTTCGTTAACAGGAACCAACTTACTCCTGTTTACCAATTACGACGGAATGGATCCTGAAGTTAGTGCCGGTGGTTCAGGAGTACTGGGAGCCGGATCGTCGGGAATTGATTACGCCGGAGTACCTGCTACTACAAGTGTTTCATTCGGCTTAAATGTTAAGTTTTAAAAAGAATTAGATATGAAGAAGATAACAATATTATTTCTGTTTTTTATAGGGGTGTTTTTCACCTCTTGCGAATATGACCTCGACATAAACAACTCTCCCAACGCCCCTCAAGAGGCTGGTCCGGAACAACGTCTACCCTACATTTTAGCCGAAACGGTTGATTTTTATGGTAGCCACGGAACACGTACTGCTCACCTTACCCAGCAATTGGGTTACGCTTATCGCCCCGGCTACCGTTACTATATGTTTCAAAACTGGCAATTTGCGAATAATGCTGATGCATGGGTTTGGCAGTGCTGGTATGGTTATGCCTGGGTTAATATTGAAGAAATGCTGAAAGATGCCGAAGACGTTGATGCATGGCATTACACCGGCGTTGGTAAAATCCTTAAAGCATTTGGAAACGGCTCGCTGGTTGATGCCTATGGTTATATTGCCTACAAGGATGGTATTGCCGGAAATATTCAGCCCGATTACGACGATGCTGAATATGTGTACAGTCAGATTCTTCCGTTAATTGACGAAGGTATAGCTGATCTTCAGAAAACACAGGGAGAAAATGCTCCTGACCTGGCTGTTGGCGATGTAATGTATAACGGCGATATCGACAAGTGGATTAAGTTTGCCTATGGTGCAAAAGCACGTTTTATGAGCCACTTATCGAAAAAAGCTGAAGGTACTGACCTGTTGGCCTACAATCCTGCAGGAATTCTCTCAAATATTGAAAAATCATTCCAGTCGAACAACGACGATGCTGAATACATTGGCGAAGATGGCGACATTTCGGCAAGATGGTCTATTCAACGTCAGAATGTAAGTAGTTCGAACAAACCCGGCAAATTATGGAAAGATTACCTGATGAATACCGTTGACACCATTAACGGTGGCGATGAAACATGGAACAGCCGTGTGGTTGATCCACGTACAGAGGTGCTGCTTCCTAAAATTCTGGATGGTGACAATGCCGGCAAATTCTCGTTTGCTGTAGATTTGAGCGAAGCAGATCACGCGCCAACCACCGACGATGTAAATTATGTTGGAATGCGTTCTTCAGAAGACAATCCATTGTTTTACACTGAAAAAAATTCTCCTTATTTCCTGCTTTCTTATTCTGAGTTGAAATTTATTGAAGCAGAAGTCTATTTCCGCCAGGGAAGTATGGAGAGTGCGCTGACTTCGTACCACGATGCGATTCAGGCAAACATGGACAAACTGGGAATTCCGGCAGAAGAGAGTGCTGCTTTTATGGCCAGTGAAGCCGTTGTTCAAATTGCATCGGATTTGACATTGAGCCACATAATGATGCAAAAATACATTGCATGTACCTACAGTCCTGAAGTTTGGACAGATATGAGACGTTGCGATTACTGTATCGGTCCTGACGGAACATACGACTATACTGCCGGCGTTTACAAAGGATTTGATCGTCCGACGTTTGTCTACGAAACTGCTTTCCCTCAGGATGACGACTATATACGTCGTTACCAGATGGCCTATTACGAGCGTTATTACAATGCCTCGAAAGTAGAAGCGCTTGGCGTTTTTGAAAATGAATATATGACCACTCCTGTTTGGTGGGACATTGAAGAATAGTTCTTATAAGTCTAAAGTTAAGCTGCAACGGCTTGCCCGATCCTTTTCGGGCAGGCCGTTTTTTTTCACCTGAGTTGAAGAATTCATTTCTTGAGTTGAAGTGGTAATTTCCCGACTTCAATGTGTCATTTCTTCAGTTGAAGCACTCATTTCTTGACTTAAAGCATTTATTTCCCGACATGGAGCAGACATTTCTTAACCGTATGTACCTGTTTCTCGTGTTGAAACAGGTATTTCATGAAAGCTAACGCTCAATTTCCCTGACCAGATCAAGAATTTTATCGCGCAAAGGTTTGTATTTAAAATACCAGATCACAAGTCCAATTATCACTCCAAAAAGTATTGCTCCGAGAAAGAAAACCTGAGAATCGAGTACCGATCTGCCTTCACCTATCCATTCGAAAGTTAAACCTACATCCATTAATAAAAGGCCCGGAATAACCCCCAATACTCTTTTCTGGAAAGGCTGGTAACGATAGGCTGCTTTTTTCAGCATTTCGAGTGTAGGCAATGCATAATCAACATTCTGGTATTCATTGTAAAGTTTTCGGAAAGAGAGCGCGATGAATAAAAATCCCAGAATAAGAGCAATTCCGCTAATTAAATTGTTAATGTTATGCGAATCGGTGTAATACCTAATCGTACGCACTATAAACAATGGAATAAAAAGCCAGTATAAAATCTGAACTGCTTTTACGATAGTGGCATAATGCCTGTCTTCCTTTTTTAGCTTTCCTGTTAATTTACTCAGGTTGGTATCAAATTCATGTGCAGTCATAATTGTTCTCCTTTCAGCTTTTCTTTTAATTGCGATTTAATACGATGGATTTTCACCTTTACATTTGGCTCGGTAATACCAATAACCTCGGCAATCTCTTTCATCGAAAGCCCTTCGAGTAGTAGCGATATCAATGCTTTATCGATTACCGACAGCTGATTAAGCTCAAGCTGCATACGTTCGAGCAGCTTTTCTTCGGCCAGTTTTTGTTTCAGGTTTTCATCGTCCAGTATCGAGTTCAGGTTTGTGGTGTCGGCGTCAACCATTAGCTTCATGTGCCTGAAAGCCTTTCCGGTAAAGGTTAACGACGTGTTTACAGCCACCCGGTAAACCCAGGTACTCATAGCCGAATCTCCCCTGAAACTATCAAGGCTTTTCCAGATATTTACAAGCACCTCCTGGTACATGTCTTTCTGATCTTCAGCATTGGAATTGTAATACCTGCAGATATTGCGGATCCGCTCGCCGTTCTCAGATACAATCGTATTAAATTTCTCTTCTTTCGTCACTTTTCAGTGTTTTTTCCTATTTAGTAAAGCTAAAAACGGATAGTTACATTTTTTTCTGAAAATAGTAAAAAAGAATCATTGAAATAGTTTTCGGGAGCTTCAGTTTGGAAAGTTGACCTGGTGAAAAAGTTAAAGAATAAAGGGGTTAATGAGGGGATTTTTGAATGAGTAATTGAGGGATGTTTGAATGGAGAGATCTTCGATCTCAAGTTAATCAGTCTCCATATTATTTTTTTTACCACAGAGATCCACAGAGAAAGCACGAAGTTTCACAGAAAAGAGTCGAGTTTAGATAGTAATGAATTACAATTTATCAGTTTAACAATTTGACATTCTAACTCAATCTCCATTCAATCTCACTCAATCTTAAAATCAATCTAATTCGATTTATCCTTTCCGCCTTTTACAAGCAACCAAACCGTAAAAGCCATTTCTCCCAAAATACTTGGAACAGCTACCAGAGCAAGGAATATTCCGGCAAAATCGGCATAGTTAGGCAACAAAAAATGTGCTGCAGTATCAACCATATACATAACTCCGGCAATGAAAAGAAAGGTTGCAATCCATTTAGGCTTTTGAATGATATTGGAAAGTAAGATTAAGTGCGCACCAAAAAAGAACAAACCAATCAGCCAGATTATTTCGAACACATTTACCTGGTACAAAATTTCATCTACCGAATTAAGGTTTAACGTAAGCACCAGGGCAAAAACCGCAACACCCATTATTGCTGCATGCATCAACCTAAAATAGGTACTTAAACGGGTAAATTTATGCTTGCGGTATAAATCAAAAAGACCCCACGCAACAACTACATCGAACAGGACAGTGATTAAAAAGGCTAAAATGCCAAAGCGCACAGCCATATGATTAAGCCTGATCGTTTCGAGCGGATTTTGTTTTAGTGACTCAAGCATAACAAAATTGGCAAAAATGGCCGCAAAAAATATGATCAGATAGCTGATTCCGGTAATGATCGAGAGTTTTCTTGAATTCATTTCTATTTATTCAGTTAATGGAGTTTAATTACGGAATAATAACCACAATAATCTGCCAAATGTTTACAAGTAGCCATAAAAAAAAGGTTCCGTTCGTATCAACAAACGGAACCTATACTATTATTATAAAAGAATCTATCTCTTACTTACACAGCGGATCAACACCAATAGTGCCAACCAAATCTTTCAGGTACTGTTTCGATTCTACATTTTTCAGGCGCTCTTTAGCTTTTGCCAATCGACCATCAATATCCATTTCGGCAACCAGCGCAGCGTTATTTTCGTTGTTTTTAAAGTCCTCCAGATAACCGATTTGCTCCACAAGGAAAGCAATATCCTTGTCTTGTTTCAGTTTCAGGCGGGCTTTATACCAGTCGCTTTTTAGTACCTCTTCCCTTTCGAATAATTTACGCAGTTCCGGATCGCTGATATCTTTGCCTTCGTAATGACCGTATGCCATAACATGCAGCAACACTTTCAGCGGTGGAATAGCAGACTCAACACTTCCATCCTCAAAGAATGGCAGCGCAGCACGTTGCATGGCTTCAGTGATGTTATTAATACCGTCAACATAATCATCCATTCCCTGCAACTCCGGCTTCAGCATACGCTCGTTAAATACCGCCAGCGGCTCATCAAACAAACGGTTCATACAACGGAAAGCAAAGTTTTTGGTTATCCGGTACCCCAAACGGCTGGCCAGTATTTTTTGACCATTGTATTCAAAGTCCTCCAGTTTCTCCAAACAACCATTTTCAATCAGCTTTTTAGGATCACGATCCTCAGGAACCAAACGCGCCCAGATTTCAGGAATAAGAATACTGATATCGTGGTCGAATCGATTTTCCGATCCAATATAACCTGCTGCCGAACTAAATCCCTGGTATTCGGTAAGAATATACGACAACAGAGCGTTATTCAGGTCGGTGGTTGGTACCAGCATGTTGAAAGGCCCTTTGGTTAGCGCACCTTCCAAGCCGGCACCGGTTGTTGATGGCGACTTTCCGGTAATACTTGCAACAAAATCCATAAACAATTCAGGCAACTCCTGATAATGAATTGGATTATAAACGGCCAGTGGGCGAATTCCTGCTTTTTTATCCGAAGGATTGTTCCTTCGTCCGGGCAATACGGCGTTTACAGGCCAAACCACCGGATCTTTGTCTTTTATTTTGCGGTACAAGCGTACACCAATTTCACCGAGGTAGGCATCCTGTGTTTCTTCTTTAAAAATATTGCGTTGCAAATAACGAGGGTTCTTTGTTGGTTCGCCGTCTACAATTCGCGGATGCGAAGGTGTAACGAAGTATTTATCGCTATCGCTTTCAGCCACTTCCGTGATAAAGTTTTTTACCGGTTTGGTATATTTCTCAAAACTAATGGCATCTTCAATCAGTTCTATAGCATTCTCGCGGGTTAGCGGCTCGTAATTGGTCAGGAAGGTGTTATTATCCACAATTTCCTTTTCGGCCTCTTTATCGTAACCTCTGATTACGGCTTCATCGGGGCGCTGGAACAAGTAGCTCTCGCAATTGGCAACCAGTTTTACACTCGGATTATTATATTCCTTATTCAAATCCTTCAAACGGTTTGACGGCACTGTAATAGTTGCCGAAATATCATCCTCGGTTTGGATTTTCATCGACGGAACAAAATCCGAACGTAGTTTATGCAAATACCAGCGTCCTTCTTCGTTAAATCCAATACGCACATAACTGGCGGCAATTGGGTTGTGTTTGTAACGTAATACATTTCCCGGGCGGCCATTTACTATTTCTACATTAAACAACTCGCGCCATTTTAAACCTTTTTCTTCGTTCCCACGGTAATGACGTTTTACGAAAAAGGCAAGTGTACGAACATTATCAGGCAGGTCTTGTAAGAATTTATTGTATTCGTCGCTGTATTGATCAGATGGCGTTAACAATTTTACAGCCGAACCTAATGTCCGTTCTTTACTCAGGAACGAGCGCGATGGATCGGCATCGGGGCGCACCTCTTTCCATCTGTTCGAATAATCTTTATTAATGATCTCATCCACCATATTTTCAACCTGCTCCAGGTTTTCAATATAGAACGACCCGTATTTAATGGCGTTTTGCATTGATTTTGAGATCTCCGATTTTCCACCTCCGGAAACCGTACTTGGCTTATGGCAGAACATTCCTTCCGGTGCGGTATCGATAATACGCCACATAGCTTGTGTTGGATGTTTTACCAACTGAAATTTATGTCCGGTAGGATGAACGTATACCTTGCTTGGCGAAAGTTTCAGGCTGTAATCTTTGTTTTTGTATTTCCAGCTAACAGCGCTTTTCTCCACATCCAGATCTGCGTTTTCAGGAATGTAAACCACATCCGGATATTTTTTATCAATTGCGTAGTTTCCTTCCTGTACCTCAATTCGGTTGCCCAATAACTTTTTCGCTTCATCGAACGAATAAGGCTGATCGAATTTTTTGGTAAAATTGGTTCCAAAAACACTGTCGCTCATGTTTCCACGCGGGAAAGCAATGGCACCACCGGCATGTTCTTCTTCTACCAAACCATAAAGGTTGGCCGAATAGCTGATTTGTGTTTTTATCTCTTTTTTTGAATAACCGTAATAATTATCCGCAATAATCGTAACCACTACCCCGCGTTCATCGCGACAGGTAAGTTTAAAGGCTGAACCATCGTTATACAACTCATTCTTGTCTTTCCAGCACATGCCGTCGCGTTTCTGACGCTCCGAAGCATCATCGTAATGTGGCAGACCAACATCTTTCTTCTTAAGCGTAGTAAGGTGTGGTGCTAAAATTATACATCCGGTGTGGCCGGTCCAGTGCTCAACATCCAATGCGGCATCGTTTACAGCCAGATTCGGGTCGCCGGCGTTTCCAAAAATAGTTTCAACAAAGTCGAGGTTACTCACCAAACTTCCCGGTGCAAAAAAACGTACTTCCATGCTCTTTTCGCTAATAATACCAGGCACTTCAGGGCAAACAACCGGGCGCAACAACAACGACACCATCACTTTGGCTTTTTCATCCTGTGCCGAAGTAAATGGCAAAGTCATTAACTCATCAGTTGGTTTAAGAGCTGTATGCAACAGGTGCGCGAAAGTAATTTTCGGCACTTCTTTTTTATCGGCAGGTACCGGAAGTCCGCCACGCACAATGTGGAAAGTTCCCTGTGTTGTTCGTTTATCTTTGGCAGGATTGTTCAAAATACCCTGTTTTAAACGGTACGAACTCAGTAAATCGCTTTTAAACTCATTGCCGTTTGGTGGCAAGCTTAGCTCTCGTGCCATTTTTTTCTGGTTCAACACCAAGGTATTATTCGGCAAACGGTAAGGCTTATTAAATTCAAGCTCTTTTAGGTAATCATCGATAAAATGCTGAATTCGTTCATCAGCCGGAGACATGTGCTCACTTAATAAGCGCGATTTTTCCTGGAAACTTCTTACCAGGCCTTCGGTTAATTCCTGAAATTTTGAATTGGCATATTTAGTGCCCGAGTCTGAATCATCATTAAACGTTGGCTGCCCCAGGGAGGCCAACTGCAGATTTATGTATTGAATCATATCGCGGCGATCTCTTCTCGTCTGTTTAGAAGAAGCGGAATTTTTACTCATAATAATTATATTTCTAGTCCTTAAACAAAAATACAGAATTGAAGTTTTACCAATTGAATGAAATTTCCGAATTAACCTTAAAACAGCAATTCTTTATTGATTTGTTAACCCCAGGGCGACTTATTGTAACAAAATGTAAAAGGTTTGCTTTTCATCCGATATACGTGACTTTCCCGTCAATGTTACCCTTATGATATGTATCATAGGTACTTCTTAATTGTAAAATAATTTCAGGAATATCTTTGAGCGTTTATTATATGAAATTAATAGGTATACCGAATCAATCATAAACATATGATCATCTAATTTTTTACTGATTAATACTAACAACGTGATTCTGTTGTACCGAAACCAAAAAAATTATTACAAATGAAACACTTAAAACTAAAGGCTTTGCTGGTCCTAATGGCTGGTCTTTTTATTTCTTCGCAAACATTTGCAACCGATGGTTATTTTAGTGTTGGCTATGGCACTGTCAATAAAGGATTAGCCGGTGCCGGAATTGCATTTTACCAGGGATCGCTAATTAACGGCAACCCTGCCGGAAATGTATTCCTTGGAACGGAATACCAGTTGGGACTTAACTTTTTTAATCCGAACAGACAGTACACTGTAACAGGAGCTCCTTCGGGTATGCCAGGTACATTCGGTTTAATGCCGGGTACAGTTGAAAGCGACAGCAAGTTATTTCTAATGCCATCGGCAGGTGCCAACTGGATGCTTGGCGAAAACTCAAGTATTTCTGCAGCATTATTTGGAAATGGAGGAATGAATACTGATTATCCTACTCAAACATTCGGAGATCAAAGTGTGACAACAACGGGCGTTAACCTGGCTCAAATTTTTGGAAATGTTAGTTACTCAGTAAAATTGGGCGAACGCCACAGTATTGGTGTAACAGGTGTTTTGGCCTATCAATATTTTGAAGCTAAAGGTTTGAGTACTTTCGGAGAATACGGTTTTTCTGCAGATCCGACTGCTTTATCAGGAAATGGAACTGACAGCGGTTTTGGATACGGATTTAAAATTGGTTACATGGGTCACTTAACTGATAATTTTGCTATCGGTGCCATGTACCAGTCGAAAGTATTTATGAGCGAGTTTGACGACTACGCTGGTTTATTTGCCGAGCAGGGTGATTTTGATATTCCATCAAGCTGGACTGTAGGTTTTTCGTGGGAAGTAATTCAGGATCTAACCGTTATGGGAGATGTAAAGTCGATTATGTACAGCGATGTAAAATCTATTGCCAACCCGATGAACCTTAACGAACTAATGCCGGCTTTCCCAAATCCTGACGGAACTTACACACCTAATCCAAACCACGTTCCTCTGGGTTCTGACGATGGATCTGGCTTTGGCTGGGAAGATGTTATGGTATACAAAGTTGGTGTTAACTACGCAGGTGTTGATACATGGCAATTCCGTGCAGGTTTCTCAATTGGCGATAATCCAATCCCTTCATCAGAAGTAATGTTTAATATTCTTGCACCTGGTGTAATTGAAAAACAGTTAGCATTAGGACTTTCTAAAGAAGTTGGGAAAAGTGGAAATCAACTTCATGTGGCTATAAATTATGCCATGAACGGTAGCACTAAAGGCTACAACCCAATGGATTTCGATCCAACAGAGGCAATGCAGGGCAACATGGTTCCTAACCAAATGATTGAACTTGAGATGAATCAGTTTGAACTGGAACTTGGTTTCTCATTCTAACGAATATAATTTAGCATACTCCAAAAATTTAGAAATAGTATAATTTCTGACCCGGGCTTTCGTCCGGGTTTTTTATTGCTTTTTATTTTGAACTCTTCCCCGATTTAACTGTAATTACTATTTTAACCGCAAATATTAATTTGAAAGAAAAGATATGAAGCTTATATCGTGGAATGTAAACGGAATTCGTGCCGTTGCCAAGAAGAATTTTTTTGAGGATTTTAACCAATTGGATGCCGACATACTTTGCCTGCAGGAAACCAAAGCACAAGATGATCAGGTAGCCGAAACGCTGGCGCCTGTTGCTGGCTACCATATTTATTCCAATTCGGCCGAAAAAAAAGGTTACTCAGGAACAGCGATTCTTTCGAAGACAGAACCGGTAAGTGTTTCCCGCGATATGGGAGTTGAAATTCACGATACAGAAGGCCGCGTTTTGTGTTTGGAATATGAAAAGTTCTATTTGGTTAATGTTTATGTGCCCAACTCAGGTAGCGAATTAAAACGTTTGGAATACCGCCAGGAATGGGACCTGGCATTTTTCAATTACCTGAAAAACCTTGAAAAAACAAAGCCGGTTGTCGTATGTGGCGATTTTAACGTAGCCCACCGCCCTATCGATCTGGCACGGCCAAAGCCAAACTACAACAAATCGGCCGGCTTTATGCAGGAAGAGATTGACGGAATGGATCGCTTTACGCAAGGTGGGCTGGTTGATACTTTCCGCCATTTTTACCCCGATGTAAGCGATAAATATTCATGGTGGAGTTACCGGGCCGGCGCGCGCGGCAAGAACGTAGGCTGGAGAATCGATTATTTCCTTGTTTCTGAAAATTTTATTCCGCAAGTACAAAAAGCATATATTTTAAACGAAGTTATGGGTTCCGACCATTGTCCGGTGGGCATTGAAATTACCGGTTAATAAATAACAATCATAAATGTTTCAGCGGGTGAATTAAGGTTCTCCCGCTGTTTTTATATAAAAACGATCTACTTTTGCATTTTAAACAGAATATATTGAATTTCGATCCACATACTACCAATTTACCCATCGTTGATGTTATCGGCGAGGTAAAACAACATCTGCAAAAGGAAAATACTTTAATCGTTCATGCACCTCCCGGAGCCGGAAAAAGTACCGTTCTTCCGCTTGTGCTTCTTGAAGAAGGCTGGCTGAATGGGCAAAAGATCATCATGCTTGAGCCGCGGCGTCTGGCAGCCCGGACAATTGCCACCCGCCTGGCCGAACTTTTAGGCGAGCAGGTTGGTAAACGTGTTGGTTACCGCATTCGTTTTGACAATTGTGTTAGTGAATCCACGCAGCTGGAGGTAGTTACTGAAGGAATCCTAACCCGCATGTTGCAAAGCGATAATGCCTTGGAAGGTATCGGAATGGTAATTTTTGATGAGTTTCACGAGCGAAGTCTTTTTGCCGATGTGGCTTTGGCGCTGTCGCGCGAGGCTCAGCAGATTATACGTCCTGATTTGCGAATCATGATCATGTCGGCCACGCTAAATATGCCGCAACTAACGCAGTTGCTTAACGCACCGTCGGTGGTTAGCGAAGGACGTCAGTATCCTGTCGAGATACATTACGAAGGCGATAACGACCTAAAACTTCTACCTGAATTAACCAGTCGTGTAATAACAAAAGCCGTTGAAAAACACGATGGCGACATATTGGTATTTCTGCCCGGCGAAGCAGAAATAAAAAATACAGAAGCCATTATACGAAGTAAACACAAAGGAATTGCCGTTCATCCGCTTTACGGGCAGCTGTCGCCGCAAAAGCAGTTTGCAGCGATAATGCCCAGCCGCGAAGGACGACGAAAAATTATACTTGCTACATCCATCGCCGAGACCAGCCTGACGATTGAAGGCGTTAAAGTTGTGATTGACTGTGGATTTAGCCGAACGCTCAAATTCAATCCAAACACTGGCTTGTCGCGCCTCGAAACGGTGGAAATAACTTTAGATTCCGCCGACCAAAGAGCCGGACGTGCAGGCCGGCTTGGCCCCGGAATTTGTTACCGCATGTGGACAAAAGCAACTCATCATCGTTTGAATAAACATCGTACACCGGAAATAGAAGAAGCTGACCTTGCTTCGCTTGCCCTTGAAATGGCCATATGGGGTGTTGATGATATCAATAAACTAACCTGGCTAACTCCCCCACCAAAAGGCCATGTAAGGCAAGCCAACGAATTGCTGGATCAATTGGATGCTGTTGATGACGGAAAAATTACAAAACATGGTAAAGCGATCCATCGCCTGCCTTGTCATCCGCGACTGGCACATATGTTACTTTTGGCGCAAAACGAAGATCTTACAGCACTGGCATGTGATATTGCGGCTATTTTGGAAGAACGCGATCCGCTAAACCGCGATGCCGGAATCGATATAAATTTACGAATTGAAGCTTTGCGCCGTTACCGCACCGGAACATTAAAAAACAAGCGACTGAAACATATCGCCAAAATTTCGGCGCAATACCGGAAAATGCTCAATATTGATGAAGACAATTCATCTATTGATCCATTTGAAACCGGTTTATTACTGGCTTATGCTTATCCGGAACGTATTGCTCACGCCACACCTGGTAACAATGCCCAATTCAAACTGGCTAACGGTAATATCGCTGCTGCCGGGCACGAAGACGACCTTGCACATGAAGATTGGCTGTCGATCGCAAGTGTAAATGCCCGCGATGGTGTTGGCCGCATATTTCTGGCATCGCCACTAAATCCTCGTGATCTTGCTCCGATGGTTAAAACCGTTGAATCCATCAGTTGGGATACAAAAAGAGGTGGTTTTTCCGCTTTTTCTGAATTAAGAATTGGCAGCATTATTCTTCAACAAAAACCGTTGCAGGATTATAATATCGACCAGAAAATAAAGGCTATTTCTGATGCCATAAAAAAAGAAGGTGCCTGGCTGCTCGATTTTAATCCGGATGTAGAACAATGGCAAAACCGTATAATCAGTCTGAGACAATGGGACAGCAATATTGATTGGCCGGATGTAAGTACAAGCCACCTTCTTGCAACCAATTATGAATGGCTTTCACCTTACCTGGCTGATGTAAAAAAGCCGGAAGACCTGAAAAAAATCGACCTTAAGAAAGTACTGCAAAATCACCTTTCTTACGATTTGCAGCAGTTATTGAATAAACTTGCTCCAGAGCGCTTACAAGTTCCAAGTGGATCAAATATCAAACTTAAGTATGGCTCTGGAGGCGAAGCACCGATTCTGGCGGTTCGTCTGCAGGAACTATTCGGCTTACTCGAAACACCGACAGTTAACAATGGAAGCGTAAAAATTCTACTGCATCTTTTATCACCAGGATTTAAACCCGTTCAGGTTACCGATGATTTGAACAGCTTTTGGACCAATACCTACTTCGAGGTAAAAAAAGAATTGAAATCACGATATCCGAAACACCACTGGCCGGATAACCCACTTGAGGCTGAGCCATTAAGAGGTGTTAAACGAAAATAAAATGCAAAAAAATAAGTGCAAAAACAGCGCATAAATATGAAAAAAATGTTCAACTGAGCAAGCCTCTTTTTAACTTTTGGCAGAACCGCCTAAAATAATAATCCTGCCTTTCTTTTTAACCGCCTTGCCAAAGCATGTATTCGCCTTATTCCCTCCAATACCTCCGATTCAAAACGATAAATTTCAATTCGGTCTTCAGCAGTTACTGATAGTCTGTCGATTAGGTATAAACGAACATCCTGAAGGCCTTGTTTAAACTGGTCTTTTGCCAGCGTATCATCTGTTAAAATATCATCTTCGCTGTAAAATTGCACAGCTGTGTCAAAAGCTTCAAGTGCCATATTATGAACGACGGCTATCCGTTGCACTGTATCAGTACTTACATCAAATCCCTTTTCGATTCGGTGCTCGGCGGCTTCAACTAACGATGTAGTAACCACGTCGGCTGCCGACTCCAATACATTTACAGCTTCTATCTGCCGCTCAAGAATATGGCTTTGCTTTTTACTAATCGACTGGCTTTGTATATTCTGAAGGAAGGTTAAAATTTCGGCATGTCCCCTATCGATTAACATATCTTTGTTCCGCAACGCAACCAATTCATTTTCTTTTCCGGTTAAAGCCATCGGAATGCCGGCTTTTAATATTTCAAGCACCTTTTCGCCCAGCCTGGCGATGTAATTTTGCGATAAATCCAAAGCAAGACTAACATCTTGTAAATAAAAATCGTGCAACTCCGGAAATAATCTTTCCTCTTTCTTTTTCTTGTCAGGAACCAACCAAACCACCAGCTTTGAGATCGGTTTTACCAGCCATATAAATAAGAAAGTATTGGCCAGATTAAAAATGGTATGGGCATTCGCTACTTGTCGCGACTCACTGCCCGGTGAAATATTTTCTACCAAATGGGCCAGTTGCGGAATAAAAGCAAACCAAATTAATACGCCAAGAACCTTAAAAAGAACATGCGAAACAGCTACTCGCATTGCAGCCTTCGGCTTCCCTAACGCCGACAGGATCGCAGTAACACAAGTTCCAATATTGGCTCCCATAATAATGGCAATGGCCGGCTGAATATCCAGTAATCCCTGCGAAGCCATAATAATTACAATTCCGGTAGTTGCCGAAGAGCTTTGCACCAATGCCGTAAATATCGCCCCGATTAGTATTCCATAGATATAATTATCGAGGCCCTCCATTAACTCTAAAAATGGTTCGTAGTTTTTCAATGGCGCAGTTGCGTCACTCATTACGCTCATTCCCAGAAAAATCAATCCAAGGCCCAATATAATTGTACCTGCATTTTTAATTATCTTCTTTTTAAATAAGAATCCGGCCAGGAATCCCACAGCAATTATTATCCACGAGGCTTTGGTAATTTTAAAAGCAATGATTTGTGCCGTAATTGTAGTACCAATATTGGCGCCAAGAATAATTCCAAGTGTGCTTTGAAAGGAGATTAAACCTGCCGAAACAAATCCCACCGCCAAAACAGTGGTTACCGACGATGACTGTATAACTGCTGTAATTCCGGTTCCTGCCACCAGCGAAGTCCAGCGATTGCGCGTCATTCCTTGCAAGAATACTTTCATCTTGCTTCCTGCAGCGGCTTTTAAGCCATCAGTCATTACATTCATCCCATGAAGGAACAACGCCAGCCCGCCTAATAAGAGTATTATTTGTGAAGTGAAATTCATTCCTAAAGTTTCTACTAATTTAAAAAACTTAGCTAACTCTTCGAACTGTCATTTTACTACTATCAGATTAATGTTATTTTAGCTGTATTAAAATTTATAAAAATGAACTTACACCAACTTCTTTGCCTGATAGTTTTTGCATTATTTCTAAACTCGTGCTCCAATAATCCTCAGGAAACAAAACAACCCAACGTAGTAATTATTTTTCTCGACGATTCGGGTTATTCTGATTTCTCTCCGTTCGGACAAACCCGTATTGAAACGCCCAACGTAACAAAACTGGCTGAAGAAGGTATAATGTTCAAGAATTTTTATGTACCGCAGGCAGTGTGTTCGGCATCGCGCTCAGCACTTATTTCGGGGTGTTACCCGGGGCGAACGAAGGTTTTTGGCGCCCATGGCCCTGGTGGTCGCGGACTGGAAACGACATTTCCAACTATTGGAGAAGTATTTAAGAATGCAGGGTATAAAACAGCACTTTTCGGTAAGTGGCATTGTGGCGATCAGCCGGAAACGCGTCCACAAAGCCGTGGTTTTGATGAAACCTGTGGACTGATGTATTCCAACGACATGTGGAGATATCATCCTGAAAGCCCGGAATATTGGGGACAGTGGCCGCTAAAATTCTGGGAAAACGGTGAAGTAACCATTGAAGATGTGGATTCAACCGATCAAAAAATGTTGACAAAATGGTACACGGAACATGCCGTTGATTTTATTTCACAACACAAAGATGAACCTTTTTTACTGTATGTCCCACACGCTATGTCGCATGTTCCATTGTTTTGCAGCCCGGAATTTGAAGGCATAACCGGCGAAGGATTATATGCTGATGTTTTAACGGAATTAGACTGGTCGGTTGGACAAATAAACCAGGCGCTAAAAGACAACGGAATTGATGACAATACAATTGTAATCTTTTCATCGGACAACGGCCCGTGGATTGCTTATGGCAACCACGCCGGCACAACACCATTCCGCGAGGCAAAAGGAACAACATTTGATGGAGGAACACGCTCGGCAACTATTATTAAATACCCGGCCGAGCTGCAAGGTAATCAACAATCTACCCAGGCATTAATGACCATCGATTTACTGCCAACACTCTGTGAGGTAGCTAATATTCCGCTTCCAAAAACGGAGATTGACGGGAAAAACGTATGGGACATTATCTCCGGGAAACCGGGTGCTACAAATCCGCACGACTATTATGCATTTACCAACGACAGGGAATTTCAGGCAGTATTGTCGGGCGACGGAAAGTGGAAGTTACACCTCCCCCATAATTACCGCACAATGACAGATATAAAAGGAAAAGATGGAATGCCCGGGAAGTATGATTATTCTGCAAGAATTGAACTATCGTTGTTTGATATGGAAAACGATCCATACGAAACAACGAACGTTATTCTTGACCATCCTGAAATTGCTGAAAAATTATTGGGTTATGCAGAAATACATAAGAAAAAGTTCTTTAACGAAAACTAAAGAACTATATATAGGGTTCCATTAAACACTGTCCTGATTAATGTTTAAAGCTCAAAAAACGATCCGGATTCGAGATATCAATTTGATTATTAAGAATTTCGGGGCTGATTTCGCCTTTAACGTAAATCAGGGCATTGTCGTCGCCACCAACCAGGATAACCATTTCTTTAATTACCGATTCATCCATGCGGCCAAAAATGGTTACATACTGGTCTTCCTCACGAACAACCAATAATTGTTCATAATCCTTTTTCTCGCTTATTTTCTTGTAAAACTCTTCGTGCAGATCAATTCGGGCATTCATATCATCGTCTTCAACAGCAATTACTTTAACGCCATCGATACTATTCAGTAAATCGCGTTCACTATCTTCCAGGTTTCCAATACCGGCTGCAAGATGAATTACCCAGCCCGGCACAGTAACCGTAGTCACACCATCTTTAAAACGATATTTGGAATAGGCTTCTGATACTCCCGATTCATAAACACACGAGGTCATTAAAAAAAGACCCACCAATAAAATTAAAGCTATACGTTTCATGTCTTTGTTTTCGAATAAGACGTAGAGCTTTAACTATCGTTACATCAAAAACTATATTATTCCGTTTTGCTTTGATGAAAACACAGGCTACCGCTAATAAAAGTTGAGCAGCCGATCAAATTCTTCAGGAATAGCAGATTCGAAAGAAACCTGTTCTGCTGTCGCAGGATGTTTAAATTCAAGTTTTCCAGCATGCAGAAAAAGGCGGCGAATATCAGTATCTGCCAAAATAATTTTATTCAAAGTAAAATCTCCATGGTGTGTATCGCCAATAATATCAAACATGTTTTTGGCAAAATGTTGACGTAACTGGTGCCAGCGTCCTGTCACCGGATTAATCTCCACCAAACTTAATTCAATGTCAGTTTTATCTTTCGAAGTCAATTTTGTTTGAACAGTGCGTAATGTTTTATAATGCGTTACAGCCGGCTTTTTAAATTTCGATTTCTTTTTCACCAACACTTTTGAGTCGAAGGTTCCCTCTCCCGGATTTCCCTGCACAATGGCATAGTAGGTTTTCTGCACTTCTTTCTGCTCAAACTGTTTGGTTAAAACACTGGCCACTTCCGACGAAAATGCCAAAACCATCACTCCTGATGTTTTTGAGTCTAAGCGATGCACATTATAGATCCACTTCCCCGTTTCATCACCAATCAATTTGGTTAAATACGGCGCGTCGTTGGGCATAAAATCATTTTTATGAACCGGAAGCTCAATGGGTTTCTCAACCACAATTATCGAGTCGTCTTGATATAATACTGGAATATTCATGTTCTAATTAAAAGCCCAAAGGTAATATTACCAGCGAAGTTTTAGATTTGTTCTTTACATTTCTTAACGAGTGGCGGTAAACCACCACGCTACCCGGTTGTTATATTGGTATGAAAACAATTGTATTATTATTTATTCTCAGTTTAAGTTTTGGAAGTTATGCCCAAAATGAAAAACAAGAAAAAGACGCTAAAAAAATGGAATACAACAAATTAAACGAATTTGAACGATACGTAATTTTAGAAAAAGGAACAGAACGCCCGTTTACCGGGAAGTACAGTGATTATAAAGAAAATGGCACTTATGTGTGTAAACAGTGTGGTGCGGCCCTGTATAAATCGACCGATAAATTTGATTCGCACTGTGGTTGGCCAAGTTTTGATGATGAGATTGACGGTGCAGTAAACCGAACAACAGATGCCGACGGGCGGCGTACCGAAATCACCTGTGCCAATTGTGGTGGTCACCTGGGGCACGTATTTTTTGGTGAAGGTTTTACAGATAAAAACACCAGGCATTGTGTCAATTCAGTTTCGCTCGATTTTATTCCGGCAAATGATGACACAAAAAAAGGAAAACAGTAATTGTTTTCCTTTTTTAATATTGATCGTATTGATTGACTATTCTGTCATTTCTTTTACTTTCAGTCCTTCAATAAAAAACACGCGCTCTGCTGCTGCCTGATTTTCAGCAAGAACTGCATGCGCTGCTTCCGTTTCAGCAAGAGCTGCATGCGCTGTTTCCGTTTCAGCGCCTTCTTCTTCACCATGCTCTTTACCCGGATTGTGTGCATCTGCTTCGGTTAATACTTCCTTCAGAATACCCGTAATTTCCAATTCGCTTCCCATTTGTTCCTGAGTAAAAGCTCCAAGTTTTTCACCGGCTTCAACCCTTATTGAGATATCTTCAGTGCTTCCCATTAAAAAGCAGCGCTCACCACCTTGCTGGCACACATGAAATACCGTTCCTTTTACAACCACTTCGTTATCGGCTAATTCAGGCGCCTTTTTAAGAAGGTCGTCAACGCTTAGAACCTCTAGCGACTTTTCAGCTTCAACTTTAGCCTCCTGCGTTTTTGTTTGTTGACCACAAGCAAACAGAATTACCGCTAACAAACTTATTAATGCAATTTTTTTCATTTTTTTGATGTTTTGGTTTTTTATTTTGGTTAAAGATATAAAATTACAAAGATTAAAGGAACTATAAAACCGGCAACTGTAATCCACCATCCCCAACGTCGTAAACCTCTTTTTCCTTTCAGAATAAACAGACCCGATACAGCCACAAACAGGAGAATTACAGCCATTGTATCGCTCACCCACTTCCATACCGTTCCCATGGTGGCGCGGTGCAGTTTGTTCATGCTAAATACCAATGGCCGACGCTGCAAATAACGCATTCTTCCTTCTCCCGAACCGGGATAAATTATCACCTCTCCGTTGGCAATAAATACCTTTATATCGCCATCATTATCTATGTAATGTTTTTTATATACTATATCGGGCTGAACGGATTCCACAATTAGTTGAATCTCATCATCGGTATACGATTGTTGAGGCTGCAAATCATGGGTAAAATCAGTGATTATTATTTTGTAATCAGGGTTGAAATCGTGACGATGGTTCAGATAGATTCCCGACACTGCATAAACTATTGTCATAGCCACAATAAAGTATCCAAAATCGCGATGTAGAATGCGTAGAAGTTTCCGAATTTTCATGGATAAATTCTTTTGGAGGTAAATATATGATAAATGGCTTGATTAGGAGTTTAACAAAAAATATTAAATATTAACAATATTAGAAAATGTTGATATTCAATGAAAACCGCATGGCATTTACGATTTGAGCGTTTATTTAAGGCATTTTTGTCTTTACAAGAGAAATTAAGTATTGACACGAAAAGTATATAGTTGTATATTGCATACATCCTAGTGTACTAGGGCTCTGGTTTTATCACAACTTAATTGGGTACCTCCGGCTATTGAGCCGGAGGTTTTTTCATGTCTTTTTTTAATATATTACTGCTAAAAAGCTTTTATTTATCCATATAAAAGTCGTTTAGCGAAACCAGGTCTTCGGAGTTACAAACCGGGCATTTTTCAGTATTTTCAGAGTAATCGCTAAAACTTGCTTTACAACTGTTACACCTAAACCAGTTTTTATCAAAATAAACATCACCACCTCTGAAAATAAGGTCTCTTCCCTCAACAAATGCCGTAGCCACTTTATTTCGGGCTTCTTCGTAAATACGGGTTAATGTCGGGCGCGAAACATCCATAAAAACGGCTGCTTCCTCCTGCGTAAGATTTTGGTAATCCAGTAAACGAATCGCCTCGTATTCTTCGAGGTGTAAAATAACTTCATTGGTTTTACGTCCGCGAACACCATAAACCGACATACCTTTAATTACCGGAGGTACCTGGATCCTTCTGTTTCTTTTTCTTCTTGGCATATTAAATCGTGTTAAGTTTATTTAGTAAAAAGTGGTCAACCAAAACTAATGCAGCCATTGCCTCAACGATGGGGACAGCACGTGGAAGCACACAAGGATCGTGTCTTCCTTTCGGATTAATTTTTATGCTTTTCTCGTCCTTGTCGAGTGTTTGTTGTTCTTTTAATAAGGTGGCGATGGGCTTGAATGCAACATTAAAATAAATGTCTTCGCCATTGGAGATACCTCCCTGAATACCACCTGAGTTATTCGTTTTTGTACGAACGCCTTCGTCTGTTTTTATAAAAATATCGTTGTGTTCCGAGCCACTGAGTTTTGTTCCTTCAAAACCAGAACCATACTCAAATCCTTTTACAGCATTAATTCCGAGCATTGCAAAACCCATGTCGGCATGCAGTTTATTAAAAACGGGTTCTCCCCAGCCTGCAGGCACACCGGTAGCAACACCTGTTATTACACCACCAACTGTATCGTGTTCGCGTCCGGCTTTTTCAATTCGGGCGATCATTTGGTCTGCGACTTCCTGATCAGGACAACGTACAATATTATTCTCGGTAGCCGAAAGATCTAATTCTTTATAATCTTTCTGCAGCTTAATTTCTCCAACCTGCGATACAAAAGCCTGAATAGAAACACCCGCTTTTGCCAGTATTTGTTTGGCAACTGCTCCGGCTACTACACGTGCAATGGTTTCGCGTGCTGATGATCTGCCGCCTCCACGATGATCACGTGTGCCGTATTTTTTAGTGTAAGTAAAATCGGCGTGCGACGGACGGTATACATCTTTAAGATCATTGTAATCGTTCGAGTGTTGATCTTTGTTCCAAATAGCAAATGCAATTGGAGTTCCCTGCGTTTTTCCTTCAAATACCCCGGAAAGAAATTCTACCTGATCCGGTTCTTTACGTTGTGTTGTAATTTTCGACTGTCCTGGTTTTCTTCGGGCCAGGTCTCTTTGAATTAAATCTATATCGAGCTCAACCCCTGCCGGACAACCATCGATTATACCACCAATTCCTCGTCCATGAGATTCGCCAAATGAGGTTAAGCGAAATATCTTTCCAAAAGTATTCATCTGTAAAATATTGTTTGTTACTTTTTGTAACAATTAGATCTGTGTTATTGGCAGCTACTGATAAAGTAGTTGATTTTCACACAATCAGCTCTATAAAGTGAGAAACCCCGTTTCCATTGTCAAATGAAAACAGGGTTAAAATAATTAAATTGAACTTATTATCAAAATTTATTAGCAGCCGCAGCCACAGCCGCCACTGCTTTCAGTTCCACATGAGCCGTCACCACAGCTTTCGGTAGAACATCCACCGCCGCTGCCACAGCCACAACCTCCTCCACCAGAAAGGATCTGTGCAACTTCTTCGTCTGATGCTTCGCGAACATCAACAACTTTACCGGCAAAGAATAAATCTTCGCCCGCCAGTGGGTGGTTGAAGTCCATCTTCACGATTTCGTCGTTAACCTCTAATACAAGTCCGTTTAAACGCTGGCCGTTACTGCTCATCATTGGTACAGTATTACCAACATTAATCAGTTCTGCGTCGAATTCACCATTCACCAAAAACACATTTTTTGGCAGCTCAACAATTGCTTCATTGTTTACTGCACCATATGCCTCAGTGCTGACAATTTTAATCGTGAAAGGATCGTCTTGTTTTAAACCGATCAATTCAGATTCGAACTTTGGTAGCATCATACCTGCTCCGTATAGGAACTCCAAAGGTTGTTCAGTTGTTGCCTGCTCAACCAGTTCTCCCTGCTCGTTGTCGATACGAAGATCGTACGTCAACTTCACCATTTTATATTTTCCAATCTCTAACATATTCTTTAATTCTCTTGATGATCTGCAAAATAAGTTATTTTCAATTCTCCAACAAAATACTTGCAGCTCCTTTATTCAGTTTTAACATTAATTTTTACTATTCTTAAAAACCACCTCCGGTTTCTTAATTGCCCTGTATACCAATAGCGCGCCAATCACTACAAAAGGAACACTTAACCACTGCCCCATGTTCAATGCCATACCGGCTTCAAATGCTTCCTGGTCTTCTTTTATAAACTCGATAAAGAAACGAGCTAAAAAGATGAGAACGAAAAACGCGCCAAGCAATAAACCCGGACGGTTTTTTGCACTTGTTTTCCAATATAAATACGTTAGCACACCAAACGAAATGAGGTATGCCAAGGCTTCGTATACTTGTGTAGGGTGTTTTGCTACGGTTTCGCCGTTTCTTTCAAAAATTATACCCCACGGCAATGCTGTTTGAATTCCGTAGATCTCAGAGTTCATCAGGTTTCCGGTGCGGATAAATGCAGCAACCAAAGCCGTTGGAACTACAATACGATCCAATGTCCAGAGCATAGTTCGTTTGGTTATCCATTTTGAATGCAGGTACATGGCAATTAAAATACCAAGTGCCCCGCCATGACTGGCAAGTCCGCCATGCCAAACTTTAATAATTTCGCCCGGATTTTGCGAGTAATAATCCCATCCATAAAAGAAAACGTGGCCAAGACGTGCACCAACTACAGTTGCTATAATAATGTAAAAGAACAGACTGTCGATCCATTTCTGGTTTACATTTTCCGACTTTAGCATTTTTTCGCCAATGTAATAGCCAATTAAAAAACCTGAGGCAAACAATAAACCATACCATCGTATCGACAGTGGCCCGAGGCTAAAAATTTCAGGATCAACATTCCAGTGAATGAAGTTCAGCAAACTGATCATATTCATCATCTTGTTTGATTATAAGTCACCACCTCTTCCGTGGCATTGTTTGTATTTTTTGCCGCTTCCGCAAGGACAAGGATCGTTACGTCCAACACGTTTTTCAACTTTAACCGGTTGTGTTTTGGCCTTTTCTGCCGTATTTGTGTTGGCACCTTCCATCGCATTTTCGGCCGATGGCAGTTCCGATTTTTGTGTTTTATAACGGCTCATATCGGTTCTGCGTCGAACTTCTGCCTCACGTACCTGTTCCGGGCTCTGAATAGGAATCTGCCCTTTCATTAAGGTTGAAACAACGTCCTTATTCACCTTGGCAACCATTATTTTAAACAGGTTAAACGACTCGAACTTGTAAATTAACAATGGGTCTTTTTGCTCGTAAGTAGCATTTTGTACCGATTGTTTTAAGTCGTCCATCTCGCGAAGTTGTTCTTTCCACGATTCATCAATCGTATTCAGCACAATCTGTTTCTGGTACGATTTTACCAATTCCTTACCCTTATTATTGTAAGCCTTTTCAAGGTTACAAATAATCTGGAAAACACGTTTTCCATCGGTTATCGGGACAACAATATTTTTGTAAACCTCTTTTTTGGTTTCGTATACATTTTTAATTACCGGGTAAGCTTGCTGTGCAATGGTTTCAACTTTACGGTTGTAATTGCTGATCATTTTTTCGTAAAGGCGCTCGGTAATTTCTGCAGCATTTAAACTCTTAAACTCTTCCTGATCAATCGGCGATTCCAGGGAAAGAAAGCGCATCAGTTCCATGTTAAAATCTTCGAACATATCGGAACCATGATATTCATTTACCAGCTCCTCAACCGAATCGTACATCATGTTCAGTACATCAACCTCCAAACGTTCGCCGTATAATGCGTGACGACGTTTTTTATAAATCACTTCGCGCTGCGAGTTCATTACATCATCGTATTCCAGCAAACGTTTACGAATACCGAAATTATTCTCCTCAACCTTTTTCTGTGCACGCTCAATTGATTTAGAGATCATGGAGTGTTGAATCACCTCTCCGTCTTCCAAACCAAGCTTGTCCATTACTCCCGAAATACGATCGGAGCCAAACAAACGCATCAAATTATCTTCCAGCGAAACGTAGAACTGCGAAGAACCTGGGTCTCCCTGGCGTCCTGCACGTCCTCGCAGCTGTCTGTCAACACGTCTCGAGTCGTGACGCTCTGTTCCAATAATTGCTAAACCTCCGGCTTTTTTAACCTCGTCAGATAGTTTAATATCGGTACCACGACCAGCCATGTTGGTTGCAATTGTTACTCCTCCGGCCTGACCGGCTTCGGCAACAATATCAGCCTCACGTGCGTGTAATTTCGCGTTCAAAACGTTGTGCTTAATACCTTTTATTTTCAGCATTCGGCTAAGCAACTCCGAAATTTCAACCGAGGTAGTACCCACCAATACCGGACGACCTTGTTTGTTTAGTTCAACAATTTCGTCGCTAACGGCATTGTATTTTTCGCGTTTGGTTTTGAAAACCAGGTCTTCCCTGTCGTCGCGAACAATCGGACGGTTGGTAGGAATTACCACAACTTCCAGTTCGTAGATATCCCAGAATTCGCCTGCTTCTGTTTCTGCAGTACCTGTCATACCAGCCAGTTTGTGGTACATCCTGAAATAGTTCTGAAGAGTGATAGTTGCAAAAGTTTGCGTTGCAGCTTCTACTTTTACCTGCTCCTTGGCTTCAATTGCCTGGTGCAAACCATCGGAATAACGACGACCTTCCATAATACGACCGGTCTGCTCGTCAACAATTTTTACCTTATTATCCATCACTACATATTCCACATCTTTTTCAAACATGGCATATGCTTTTAACAACTGGTTTATGGTATGAACGCGCTCTGATTTTATCGCATAGTCCTGCAGTAACTTATCCTTTTCAAGCTGAATATCATCAGGCGCTTTCTCGCTGTTTTCCAGCTCGGCCATTTTTCCTCCCATATCCGGAAGAACGAAAAATTCGGCATCTTCAAAGCCGGCGGATATCAAATCAATTCCTTTATCAGTAAGCTCTACTGAGTTTTGTTTCTCATCAATAATAAAAAACAACGGATCGGTTACAATATGCATGTTTTTGCTGTTCTCTTGCATGTACAGGTTTTCTGTTTTTTGCATAACAGCTTTCATGCCTTCCTCACTTAAAAACTTAATGATCGATTTGTTTTTAGGCATCCCTTTGTGGGCACGCAATAAAAGCAAACCACCTTCTTTTTTCTCGTCGGAAGTTGCATCGGGTTTGGTAAGTAGGCGTTTGGCATCAATAAATATTTTATTTACCAGCTCGCGCTGCACCCTGTATAGTTTTTCTACGTAAACTTTCAGTTCTTCAAACTGCTGATTATCGCCTTTTGGTACCGGACCGGAAATAATAAGAGGTGTACGTGCATCATCAACCAAAACCGAGTCAACCTCGTCGACAATGGCATATTGATGTTTGCGCTGCACCAAATCTTCCGGATTAATGGCCATGTTATCGCGCAGATAATCGAAACCAAATTCGTTGTTGGTTCCAAAAGTAATATCCGAGTTATATGCTTTTCTTCGGGCTTCAGAGTTTGGTTGGTGTTTATCGATACAATCAACCGATAATCCGTGGAACTCGTACATCGGCCCCATCCACTCAGCATCACGTTTCGACAGGTAATCGTTAACTGTTACAATGTGCACCCCTTTTCCGGTAAGTGCATTCAAAAACACAGGCAATGTTGCTACCAAAGTTTTTCCTTCACCCGTTGCCATCTCGGCAATATTACCCTGGTGAAGTACCACACCACCAATCAGCTGAACATCGTAGTGAACCATGTTCCAGGTGACCCTGTTTCCTCCGGCCAGCCAACTGTTCTCCCAAATGGCTTTGTCTCCGCTAATTTTAATGCTGTCGCGGGTTGTCGACAGATCGCGGTCGTAATCGCTGGCTGAAACCTCAATCGTCTCATTTTCGGAAAAACGACGGGCAGTATCTTTTATTACTGCAAAAGCAGTTGGAAGAATTTCGTTGAGAACCTCTTCTATTTTCTCATCTATTTTTTCTTCCAGCTTATCAATACGTTCGTATATTTTTTCGCTTTCCTGAATTTCAACTTCTTCAACTTCTAATTTTAACGCAGCAATTTCGTCCTCTTCAGGTTTAATCCTGTCGGCAATAATTTGCTTTAATTTCGCCGATTCGGCCCTAAGATCATCATGAGATAATTTGGAGATTCTTTCGTATTCCTCTTTAATTTTATTGATGATAGGAGTTATTTCTTTAATGTCCCGCTCCGATTTGTTTCCCAGAAGTTTTCCCAGGATCTTATTTACAAATGCCATCTGTGCAACTTATATTTAAATTATATAAAACCTGTGCAAATGTAATTAATTGTACAGGCTAAAAAAACATTCGTTTTACTTATTACTAATAATTATGCCAAATAGTTTAGCTGTCAAATATCAGACACATTTACAGTTTCGGAACTATTATCTGCCAACAAAACTGCCATATGCGCATAACTTTATTCAACTTTAGAAAGGTGCCGCTACCGTAATTGGCCAATTTTAATACTTTTGACGCAAATATTTAGCATTGAATAAAACAAAAAACATTATTATTCGAGAAATAATAAGACTTTTTAGTATTTAAATATATACCCCAAACCGCTGACTAACTGCTGCTTATGACTAATTACATTAAGAGTAAATAGAAAAGCTATCTGGAAATCTTAGAATTTTATTATAAATAAGTTTGTATTATTGGAAATTATACGTAACTTTTTTTTCGAAAACGATAAGATAAATAGATAATAAAGTTATTTTATTTGTAACGAACTTATAAGTTGATATAATTCTTAAGAATCAATGAATTCTTTCAGCTTAAAGTACGACACAAACACAGAATAATAAATAAGGGTAATCATTTATTTTCTGTATTCTCTCCCAAAATAAGTTGTACCAGGATATTCATATTGTAATTGTTTTGCGAAAAATTAAAGATTTTGTGATTCATTGTAGGGATACCTATATTCAATTTCAAACTAATCACACATTTTTCGGAAAATGATTATGAAGATTAAAAGGCACTTATACTAAAATATAAATGTCTGGGCGAAAGGATTTTTTCGTCTATGGATTAGTCAAGACTTTGTGACTAATTGTAGGGATACCTTTATTCTTTTCGAAAAAATAAATAACATCAGAACATCTATTAATAATAACAGGCATCATCAACAAGAATATGAATTAGAGGATTTTAGCGAATTATTTTCACATTTTAATTCCAATATTTTATAAATAAATTTTAAGAATTAAGAGCTCTAAATTTTGAAAAACGATTTTATAAAGAGTGGTCAAGAGTTTGTAAACATAGATTCTATTATAAAATAATTGTTAGCCTTTCAATTAAGAAATTACACCATCCCAATAGAATAACGATTTTCCACTCATAACAAGTCCAATCAATACCTAAATCTGTCCGTTCCATATTAAAAACTATTTTGATGGTAAAAAAAAGGTTTAAAAAAACTGAAATAGCCCGAATACTTCAGGAAAATAAAGATGGCAAATCTATTCAGCAAATAATAATTGAATACGGTATAAGTCAGGCGACATTCTACAATTGGCGGGCTAAATATGGTAAGAATAGTACGGATGAACTTCTAATTATTACCAAACTCAAAGAAGAAAATGATCGCTTAAAACGTATGTATGCTGACCTAAGTTTGGAGAATTTAATATTAAAATCAAAACTGGAGAAACAGAACTAATACTGCAAAGTTATAGCTATTAACTGTTCTATCCTGGTAATACTGAATAACTCTTAATATATATAATATGAAGGTAGAAGAACCATCGTACTTTTGGTATGCAATCTATACCAAGCCAAATAGAGAAAAGAAGATTCTTGAAAATTTGAAAGAACAGAATTTAACATGTTATCTCCCACTTCAAAAATCATTGCGAATTTGGAGTGATAGAAAAAAATGGATTGAAGAGCCCTTGTTCAAAAGTTATCTTTTTGTAAAAGTGAGTTATAAAGAGTTTTTCAATGTCCTTAATATTCCGGGAGTAATGTGTTATGTGAGTTTTGGAGGAAAAGCACAACCAATTCCTGAAAAACAACTTGAGGACATTAAAACTTTTGTTGAACAAGAAGAAACAAAAATTGAAATAACAAAAGAGAACATTGCTCCAGGCACAAAAGCTGAGGTTTTATATGGTGCGCTTAAAGGAGTTCGTGGAGAAATTGTCAAGTTCAATGGTAAATTTCGAATTTTAATTCGTATTCCGATGATGGGGTATTGTCTGCATGCCAACATCTCGAAAGATGAAATAAAAATAATTGAACCTGAAGAAGAAATAAACGCTTTGAGAAAGCAACAGCTCAAAAAAAGGGATATCGCAAAACCATCAAGAATAAAGTTTCTATAAATACTACACTTTAAATATAATACTGACTACCACAAGCAAGCCAATTGTTTTGCCAACTTGCAAAAACTTTAATTTATAATACTATATATTCTTCGAGAATACTATTACATCCAAAACCACACTCAAATTCTTAAAAATTACAAAATGAAAGTACTCATTCTTGCAGGAGGATTAGGCACAAGATTGTCTGAAGAAACGGGGCTCAAGCCAAAACCAATGGTTGAAATTGGAGGAAAACCGATTCTATGGCATATAATGAAAATCTACTCCCACTACGGTTTTAATGATTTTATTATTCTTCTTGGCTATAAAGGATATATTATTAAAGAATATTTCGCCAATTATTACATGCATCAATCTGATGTAAGGATTGATATGAATTTGAACGAAATGCAATTTCTTAATAATAAAGCAGAGCCTTGGAAAGTAACATTAATTAATACAGGCGAAGATACCATGACCGGCGGGCGAATTAAAAGAGTTAAAGCTCATGTTGGAAATCAGCCATTTTTATTAACTTATGGTGATGGCGTTTCTAATATCAATATTAAAGAGCTTATTGAGTTTCATAAAAAACAAGATAGTTTAGTAACTCTTACTGCGGTGAAACATCCTGGCCGGTTTGGTGCTTTCAGCCTTCATCAAGATTCAAATACTATTACAAATTTTAGAGAGAAACCAAATGGAGATGGAAACAGTTTCTCATGGATAAATGGAGGATTCTTTGTTGTAGAACCTGATGCTATCGATTTTATTGAAGGAGATCACACGGCCTGGGAATTAGAGCCATTGGAGAAATTAGCATCTAAGGGGAAACTTACTGCATACAGGCATAAAGGTTATTGGAAACCTATGGATACCCTATTTGACAAACAAAACCTTGATAAGCTTTGGATCAGTGGCAATGCTCCATGGAAAATTTGGGAATCATAATATTTTCTTCTCGACATGTTATTAAAAATGTACTCTTTTGTAAAACAACAATATCGAACTTAAGCTTATTTCTAATTTAATTTTCAGTCTGATACATTGGACAACAAATCAATCTATATGATAAACGGAATTTTTTCAGTCTATAAAAATAAAAAGATATTGATTACTGGCAATACGGGTTTTAAGGGGAGCTGGATAACTGTAATGCTCTTAAAGCTGGGTGCTGATGTTACGGGTTATGCATTAGATCCGCCCACAAAACCATCTATTTATGACCAGTTGGAATTATCGAAGAAAATTAATCAATATATTAAAGATATTCGTTCTCTAACGGATTTGAGAAAGTGTCTATTAGAGACTCAACCAGATATTATTTTTCATTTGGCGGCCCAAGCTTTGGTGAGAGAATCATATCAATCACCCTTAGAGACGTTTGATGTTAATTTTATGGGAACAATCAACCTGCTTGAGGCTGTTAGAACACTTAAGTTATCCACACGAATTGTATGCATCACTACAGATAAGTGTTATGAAAATAAAGAATGGTTATTTGGATTTCGGGAGGTAGATCCTCTTGGAGGATATGATCCATACTCAGCCAGCAAAGGTGCAATGGAAATAGCAATTTCAGCCTATCGTAGATCATTTTTTAATTCCAAGGAAAATTTAGAATGTGATGTCAAAATAGCATCGGTTAGAGCTGGCAATGTTTTAGGCGGTGGTGATTGGGCAAAAGATAGGATTGTACCTGACTGTATCCGCTCTCTACAGAAGAATGAAAGAATTTTTGTAAGAAATCCTATAGCTACAAGACCTTGGCAACATGTTTTAGAACCATTAAGTGGATATCTTTTGCTCGGAACTAAACTTTTTGATAAAAAAGCTTTATCATCGCTATATTGTGATGCTTTTAATTTTGGACCGCTAATTTCTTCAAATAAAACAGTTGAACAACTTGTAGAGGAAATATTGAAAAGATGGGGAGCAGGTTCGTGGTATCACACTTTAACGGAATCTGTTCATGAGTCATCACTTTTAAATTTGACAATAGACAAGGCATATCATCTACTAAAATGGCAACCTCTATGGAATTTTGAGGATACAATAAAACATACCATCGAATGGTATATTCAACATGCAAATAACGCAAACATGTTTGATTTTACTGATAAACAGATTGATTTGTACATGAATAAGTTTAGACTTGCCAATTAATCTGCAATAAGAATTCCAACTTTCTAACCTGTTTAAATAAGATAATAATTATTCAATACTCCGATATGAGTATTTATCGATAAACTAAATTATTATCGTCTCAAAAACAATAAACCTTCGAGAATCATCTTGAGACCTCTTAATCATTCTTTGGTTTCTCATTAACACTACTGCATTCTTGATAAAGACACAAAATAACCTTCACTAATAATTAAAATTAGAACATATGAATTGTAGACATTGTAATACACCATTGAAGCACGTTTTTTTAAATTTAGGGCTTGCGCCTCATTCAAACGCATATTTAGGAAATATAGAAGCTGAGATACCTGAACCAAAATATCCGCTAAAGCTATTTGTTTGCGACAAGTGCTGGTTAGTTCAAACAGAAGACTATTCTGCACGAGACGAATTGTTCACAGATGAATATGCCTATTTCTCATCTGTCTCCAGTAGTTGGCTAAAACATTCCTCGGATTATTCTAACATGATTATTGATCGATTGAATTTGAATAATCAAAGTTTTGTTTTAGAAGTGGCTTCAAACGATGGATACCTTTTGCAATACTTTCAAAAAGCTAATATTCCTTGTCTAGGAGTTGAGCCAACAGAAAGTACAGCACAAGCCGCTGAACTACTCGGCATTAGGGTAAAAAGAGAGTTTTTCGGCTCCGATTATGCCAAACAGCTAATTAAAGAAGAACAACTTGCCGATTTAATTATTGGGAATAACGTTTATGCTCATGTACCAGACATTAATGATTTTACCAAAGGGCTGAAAACAGCACTAAAACCTGAAGGTACTATCACGCTAGAATTTCCACACCTTCTTAACCTCATAAATTTAAAACAATTTGACACGGTTTATCACGAACATTATTCATACTTATCACTGTATACTGTAAGCCAAATATTCAATTCAGTAGGACTGAGAGTCTATAACGTGGAGAAACTTACTACCCATGGTGGTAGCCTTCGTGTTTTTGGATGTCATATGGAATCCTCAATACCTACCGATGATAGCGTTTTAAAATTATTGGAAGAAGAGAAGGAATTCGGGCTTCAAAGCTTAGATGTTTATCTAAACTTTCAAAAGGAAGCAGATAAAATTACGAATGATCTTATCAAATTCCTTCGAGAACAAAAAACTGCAGGAAAGAGTATAGGAGCCTATGGAGCTGCCGCAAAAGGGAATACACTACTGAATTATGGTAAAATAAACGCCGATTTAATTTCGTTCGTATGCGATGCAGCACCATCAAAACAAGGGAAGTATCTGCCGGGCAGCCACATTCCTATCCTTCCTCCTTCAGCAATGACTGACAAAAAACCTGATTGGATAATTATTCTTCCATGGAATTTAGAAAAGGAAATCATTCAACAACAATCTCATGTCAAAGACTGGGGGGGTAATTTTGTTATTCCTATACCTGAGTTAAAGATTGTTTAATGTTTCTATATCTGTTATATAAGTTTTGAAATTGACAAATGGAATTCCATTCAAATTTCGTATAACACATTCACCTGCAACAACAAAAATATAGCCAATACCAATGATTTTTGCTGAAACAGAATTAAAAGGTGCTTTCTTAATTAATATCGAACAACTTGAAGATGAAAGAGGTTTCTTTGCACGGTCCTGGTGCATAAAAGAAATGAAAAAACATGGCATTAATGGAAAAATCGTTCAAACTAATATCTCGTACAATAAAAAGAAAGGGACTTTGCGCGGTATGCATTTCCAAAAATCACCATTTGAAGAAGCAAAACTAATCCGTTGTACAAGAGGCAGCATCTTTGATGTAATCGTTGATTTGAGAAGAGATTCTCCAACATATCTTCATTGGTTAGGTGTAGAATTAACGGATGACAATTACAAAATGCTGTATGTCCCTGAAAATTTCGCACACGGTTTTATTACTTTAAATGACAATACGGAGGTTTTATATCAAATGTTTGAATTTTATATACCGGAATGTGCAAGTGGAATTCGATGGAATGATCCTGCATTAAATATTAGTTGGCCAGAAGATATTTCAATCATCTCAAAAAAAGATATGCATTATCCAGACTATAAAATTGACAATGGAAATTAATACACCTTCTGAAACTCGAATTAATAGTGATCTCATCAAACAATATGGAGTTGAGATGCACAAGCTTATGCAAGAGCTATTTCCACTTTGCAGAAGCATTACAGGAGATGGTGTCAGGGAAACTCTTGAAATCATAAATCGTGAAATTCCTTTGCAAGTTGAAGAAGTTGCTTCTGGAACAAAAGTTTTTGACTGGACTATACCAAAGGAGTGGAATATTAAGGATGCTTACATAAAAAATTCGAAGGGTGAGAAAATAGTAGATTTTAATAAATCCAACCTACATGTTTTAAACTATAGTTCGCCTATTCAAAAATCTGTTAGTTTGGAAGAATTAAAAGAGCATCTATATACTCTTAAAGATCATCCGGACTGGATTCCTTATCGAACCTCCTATTACAATGAGAAATGGGGTTTTTGTATGAGTTACAACCAATTTACTAGTCTCAAGGGAGACAAATATGAAGTTTTTATCGATTCAACTCTAAAAGATGGAAGTCTCACATACGGAGAATACTATATAAAAGGACAAAACAAGGAAGAGGTCTTAATTTCAACTCACATTTGCCACCCGTCTATGTGTAATGACAATTTGTCCGGAATCGTTCTTACAGTGTTTTTAGCAAAATTTTTATCTCAACTATCCCTGAAATATTCATATCGATTTTTATTTATTCCCGGGACTATTGGTTCCATAACCTGGTTATCTATCAATGAGAAAAATATTTCAAATATTAAGCATGGACTGGTCGCAACCTGTGTAGGCGATACGGGGAAGTTTACTTATAAAAAAACACGCAGGCAGAATGCGGAAATTGATCAAATAGTTCCTTTAGTATTAAAAGAATCTGGTGAGGATTTCAATATTATCGATTTTTTTCCATATGGATACGATGAACGTCAGTATTGTTCTCCCGGATTCAATCTTCCGGTAGGTTGTCTGATGAGAACACCACATGGAGAATTTAGGGAATATCACACCTCTGGGGACAACCTAAAATTTGTAAAGGCAGAAGCATTATCAACCTCATTATCGATGTACATTCAGGTATTGAATATTATTGAAAACAATAAAAAGTATTTAAATCTCAATCCTAAATGTGAGCCTCAACTAGGGGCAAGAGGCATCTATAAGCACATTGAAGAACACGTTGATAGTAAATCTTTTATGTTGGCAATATTTTGGGTATTAAATCAGTCAGATGGGACAAATTCACTTCTGGATATTTCTGAAAAAGCAAGCCTAAAATTTTCTATAGTTTGCAAAGCTGCAGACGTATTATTGAAATCTGATTTATTAAAGGAGCTGTCAAAAAAATAGCATTATGCAAAAAAAAGTTGCAGTAATCACAGGTGCCAGTAGTGGAATAGGAAAGCAAATAACTCTTCGTTTGGCCAATGAAAGTATGGAACTTTTTCTGTTAGGACGAAACATTATGGCATTGGAGGAGGTTGCAAAGTCAGCGAGAAAGACCTCGCCCATGGTTACCTGTTGCAAAGTCGATCTTTCAGTAAATTCAGATTTAAAATCTACCATTGATTACTTAACAAAAGAAATCGACTATATTGATGTTTTAGTTCATAGTGCTGGTATCATTTCTATTGGCCATTTAGAAAACAGCCCTGTTGAGGATTTTGATCGACAATATCGCATTAATGTACGGGCTCCATTTATTCTTACACAGGCTTTGACTCCTATGCTAAAGAAAAGAAAGGGTCAAGTAGTATTTATCAATTCAAGTGCGGGTTTAACAAGTGGTGCCAACTTTAGCCAGTATTCTGCAACAAAGTTTGCCCTAAAAGCCATAGCTGATAGTTTTCGTCAAGAGATTAATCCATTTGGAGTACGCGTTCTAAGTATATACCCCGGACGTACTGCCAGCCCAATGCAGGTAGATATTTTTAAAAAGGAAGGTAGAACATACTCCCCTAACCTTTTATTACAGCCTTCTGATATCGCTGAAATTACTCTTTCAAGTCTTAAGCTTCCCAGAACGGCTGAAGTCACAGATATTAATATTAGACCACAGGTCAAATCATAACCAAGTAATTACAGTTATTTTAATATCAAAGCTCATTGTTAAATATAACTTTAATTAGACTTACTATTTACAAATCTAAGAATAATGTTATTTAAAATTTATTGACACATTAAAAAAAAAAAATATGAAAAAAATTTTACTCGTAGTCGTCTTTGGCATTGCAATGTTTCAATTGATTTATGCCCAAAGCGTTGAGGTTATTGGTGTTGGAGTACTAAACGATGACACTCCCTCCTTAACGATCCCAAATCCTGGGACTGTGGATCATGTAGTAGTTGAAGCTACTGCCATTTACGACAATGTCACTCCTGGAATGGTAACATTTTATGATGCTGATGACACTTATGCTGATGTACCTTTTAATTACACAGAGCAAAACCTTTCGCCTGAGGTTAATGGTGCCCAATACCATTTTGGTTACTTTACAGCAACTTTTAATGATGTTGATGCGACAATAACTCTCGATAAAACGTCGGAAGGCATAAGTGTAAAATCATTTGTTGCATATATTTACAGAACCGGATCAGGGCCTGAATTGTGGAGTTCGATAATGTATGACCATGCATTTGTATATCATAATGGTTCCGACAATCCTTTAATCTATAATTTTTCGGTACCTGCGACTGTAGGTAATCGTGATATCGAGGTTGTGATTCCTTTTACTGATTTAGAAAGTGGTACTCCTCGTTATGCAAATGTAACAGTCACAGCTGGTGGTGTAGTCGTAAATTCGGAATTCATGACAAATAATGAAGGAGCACTTTTACGCCTCGAAAGGATCATTCTTAGTGCAGTTCCAGGCGATGTAACAGATGTGCATGTAGAAATTTATTCACCAAAAAACTCGCTTGATGGCAAAGTTGGTGACTCATTTATAACGGGAAGTGTATCGTTAATGTCTGAAGAATTAGATCCTGGATGTACACTTACCCAAGGATATTGGAAAACACATTCAGTATATGGCCCAGCGAGCAAAGCAGATCCCACCTGGCTATTGCTAGCGAATGGTCCAGACACAGAGTTTTACTTATCTGGTCAAACCTGGTTGAAAGTATTTAACACATCAGCTAAAGGAAATGCATACTACATTTTAGCCCATCAATATATGGCTGCGTACTTGAACATGCTAAAAGAGACTTTGGTTCCGACAATTGTTGCCGATGCATTAAGCGATGCTGAATCTATCTTTAAAAATAAAGGCCCTGCCTACTATCAAAAAGAAAAAGGTGAAAGCGAAGCCAGTAAAGCTGAAATTCAAGAGCTGACTGATCTTGCTTCAACTCTTGCCGATTATAACGAAGGAAGAATTGGCCCCGGTCATTGTGGAGAAGAAACCTATGACATGGAGAAATCAGCTATTATTGACAATCAGGAGGAAATGGGAATAAGTGAGTTACGTGTATTTCCAAATCCGATTAAAAACCTAGCAACAATTTCATTTACTCCTAAATTTACTGCAAAAGCAACCATTGACATATATAATTCAGTTGGACAAAAAGTTAAAAGAATTTATGACAAAAATGTGGTAGAAAACATTCCCGTAACCGTGAATTTGAAAAGCGCGGGATTTAATGAAGGGCTTTATCTGCTGGTTATCCAAAATGGTTCTAACAGACAAACCTCAAAAATAATCATAGACAAATAAAACACTTCTAATAAATATTGAGGTTAACTGAGGTTCATAAGGGTGCATTAATGGTATCTCAGGTTCTAGTGTTATTCCAAGATTATTTTAAAGACACCCTTGTTTTTTATCACTCCGCTCTGGAGTAAGGAAATGACGGTTTCCCTGTTGAATCTTTATTCTATGAAAACAACTTAATTTTATAGTATAAGATTTTTCAACGGAAACTGTTGTTTCCTTTTCACAATGCACTGACAATTAACACTTATAATTATCAAGTTTTGAAGTATTGATTACTCAGGCAATCATAAAGTTGTATATTTTCTGAACGACTTTATAATTTCAAACAAATTATAGTATGCCTGAAAGCGAATCACAAGAATCAATTTTTTAAAAATGACATTAGATGTTTAAAGAAATTATCATTGATCAATTTTTAGATGAAGTAATAAAATATCCGCAAAACAATGCATTTTGTATTAATAATGCGTTTTATAGCTATTCAGAGTTCACCAAAAGAGTAGTTGCAATTGCACGCTCCATTCAAAATTGTCCCGAAGTTAACATTGCTTTAATTGCTAATGATGATTTGGATACCTATGCCTCGATATTTGCAATTTGGGCAAATGGGAAATCTTATGTGCCACTTAATCCGGAAACACCTAAAGAAAGAAATAGAAATGTCATTAATCAAGTTGGTATAAAGACAATTTTAGATTCGAAATCTACAGCTAAGCTGAAATCTCAGGATTTGAATTTATCTATCCAATGGCTTAAAGAACAGACAGGTTCTATTGATTTTGACAACCAAATTGCCTATATATTTTTTACATCTGGAAGTACAGGAACGCCCAAAGGAGTTACAATATCGAAAAACAATGTTGCAAGTTTTGTTGAAGCTTTTTGGGCACTTGGGTATAATATTGATGAAACCGACAGAGTTTTACAAATGTTTGAATTAACATTTGACCTATCAGTAATGTCTTATTTAATCCCACTATTAAAAGGATCGTGCGTTTATACCATACCCAAAGGAAAAATAAAATACAGCTATATCTTCGAACTAATGGAGGATCATGAATTAACTGTAGCACTTATGGTACCATCAATGCTAAATTATTTGCGCCCTTATTTTGAAGAGATTAGATGTCCCAAAATGAAGTATTCACTTTTCTGTGGCGAAGCACTTCAGGAACAAATTTTATCAGAATGGGCAGAATGTTTACCAAACGCACAAATTGACAATGTATATGGGCCAACCGAGGATACTATTTTCTGTACAAGGTATACATACAATAGAAACGGGGAAAATGATTCACACAACGGCGTTTTATCAATTGGAACTTCCATGCGAAATAATCTGGCAGTTGTTTTTGATGAGAAGAATACACAATGCAGATATAATGAAGTTGGTGAACTATGTTTGGCAGGAGCCCAGCTAACACCGGGTTATTTTAACAAGCCTGAATTGAACAGGGATATGTTTTTTCACCTAAATTATAACGGAGATGATACGCGTTTTTACCGAACTGGGGATCTTTGTTTGCTCAAAAAGAATGGGAATATAGAATATATTGGTCGTAAAGATTCTCAGGTAAAAATCCAGGGATTTAGGATTGAATTATCAGAAGTAGAATTTCATACAAAAAATGCGATAAAAGGAACAGTTCCTTTAGTAGCACTCGCTTTAAAAAATGTCACAGGAAATTTCGAAATTGCCATTGTATTTGAATCGCCAGAATTCGAAATTAGTGGAATTAAACAATACTTGAATTCAAAAATGCCATCATATATGGTTCCATCCAGGTACTCTTTTATTAAACAATTTCCTCTAAATACAAATGGAAAAACAGACAGAAAAAAGATAGAAGAAATAATGGCAGTATGAATTTGGCATAGTTCTGGAAATGGATAACTACCATTAAAACCTAACTCCGCAATCAAAATAATCATAAACTATATTGGCCTTTTCTCAGAAAAATACCAATTATAAAACATAGTCTGACAGAAAGTAAAAAGCAAATATTTCCCTTTAGAACCAGACAATTTACTTGTAAGCAAATGACAACCAGCTTAAAACGATTATGTAACAAAAGACAATAATTTAAAATTCATTTAATAAGTCCCCAATCGAAGAGTACTGTTTTAAAAAGAATACATTGTGAATTATACCATTAGAGAAGCAAATATTAGTGATATCAAATTCCTTTCAAAAGTTATTATTGAGTCCGAAAAGAGTGGAACTGATAAGATAGGATTAGCAAATATCTTCAATATGAAAGAAATTGAGCTTCAAACATACTTGGTTAAGATGCTCGAAGAAGAAATTGAGGGTTGTGAGTTTTCAATTAGCAGCTATGTTGTTACCGAATATAAGGGTAAACCTGTTGCTGCATTTGGTGGATGGATTGAAAAGGAAAATGAAGATGAACAGCCATCATCTGTTTTAAAATCTAATCTCATAAGTTTTATTTTTCCAAAAGATAAACTAATAGCCTTCAAAAAAAATTATAATGTTTTAAAAGATATTTTCATTGAAAGGGAAGCTCATACTCATCAGATTGAATATGTATATGTTGATGAAAAACATAGAGGGAACAGATTAGCTAGTTTAATGATTGAAGAATTAATAAGAATTGCAAAAACACGAAATCCAAATGTTAAAAAATCACAAGCTCAATGCTTTGAAAGTAACGAAGCAAGTATCAGGCTCAATGAGCACTCAGGTTACAAAAAAGTAATAAGGCAGGAATCCCAAAATCCTGATATCTTAAGATTTTTACCCTGCAACGTTAAATTAATGATGGAAAGAAACATTTAGCATATCTCAAACATGGAAAAAACTAAAATTAAATCCGAAGTAAAACAAATCTTAATTAACATATTACAGCATGAAAGATTTGATATGAGAGACGACCTAACCGCATCTGATGTAGATGGTTGGGATTCATTAAATCATATGAATATTATTACAGAAATTGAAGAGACTTTTAGTATTAGGTTTAAACTTAGAGAATTAAATAAGCTTAAAAACATGGGAACCCTAATTGAGCTTATCCAAACGAAATTAAATTAGAAACAGGCCTGTTTTACTATGGTATTCAACTCAATAGAATTTGTTATATTTCAAATAGTAGTATTCTTACTTTACTGGTTTATATTTAACAAGAGTGCAAAATCACAAAATATACTTTTATTAGTTGCGAGTATTCTATTTTATTTGTTGGCAGATTGGAAATTTATTTCTCTTTTAGCCATATCTGGTTTCCTAAATTATTTTCTAGCGCAAATAATCGCCAAAAAAGAAGAAGGTGCAATTAAGAAGTTATACTTCTATTTGGGAATTGCTTTCAATATTGGGATTCTTCTGTATTTCAAATACTTCAATTTTTTTGTTGAAAGTTTTATAAATTTATTAAATTATAAGAGCGACATTGATATTCATTTTACACCTTTTCATATATTGCTACCCCTCGGAATCAGCTTCTTTACCTTTCAACTGATTGGATATTTAATTGATGTCTACAATGAAGAGATTCAGCCAACCAATGATTTATTATGTTTCTGTACATATCTAATATACTTCCCCAAAATTTTATCCGGGCCAATCGAACGAATACAACAATTTCTACCACAAATTGAAAAAAAACGTGAGTTTGATTATCCAATGGCAATTGATGGATTAAGGCAGTTTTTATGGGGATTATTTAAAAAAGTAGTGATTGCTAATAATTGTATTTCTTTTGTTAACATTATTTTTGATGATTTTTACAATTTACAAGGAAGCACATTGTTTATAGGTGCAATTGTTTATCAATTTAGTCTCTATGCCGACTTTTCTGGATTCACAGATATGGCTTGTGGAGTTTCAAAATTATTCGGTATAAAAATCACAAATAACTTTGCATTTCCTTTTTTCTCCACGAATATTAGTGATTTTTGGCGAAAATGGCATATCTCCCTTACTACCTGGATGATCGACTATGTTTTCACGCCTCTATCATTTGTATTAAGGAGGTATAGGAAATATGGATTAATTGTATCCATCATTCTTACTTTCGTCTTGGTAGGATTGTGGCATGGAGCAAATTGGACTTTTATAATTTTTGGTGTAATGCATGGTCTGGCATTTGTTCCACTTATAATATGGGGTGTTGTTTTTAAAGAAACCACTATTGCAAAAGGGAGACTTTTTCCTTCATTGAAAGAAATATTTGGAATGACTTGGTTGTTTTTGTTTCTATCAATAACTGCTATTGTTTTTAGATCAGATTCCATATCAAATGCTTATTCTTACTTTACAGTTCTATTTTCAGAATCATTATTCGAGATCCCAAGTTTATCTAGCCTCCCTGATTTTGGATTCCCATTTGTAGTACTGTGTATACTTATCACTGCTTTTTTAGTTGTAGAATGGATAGGGAGATCAGGAGAATACGCTCTAGCTACCGTTGGCATTAACTGGCCTGCTTCAATCAGGTGGAGCTTTTACTATATACTTATAATAGCAATTGCTATTTTTAAAGGAACTCATCATCAATTTATTTATTTCCAATTTTAGCATGAAGAAAATAGTCATAAAAATATTTTTTTTCACGCTTCCATTACTTGTATGTGTTGTCCTTGAAGGATTCTTACCATCTTCAACTTACACATACCGACCGTGGGAAGCTTTAATGTTTCAAACAGAATTTAGCTTAAGCAGAAAATTTCACCCTAACGTTCAACTAAATATGGTATCATCCGGAGAATTGTGTCATCACACCAATTATTCTGTTGATAAAAATGTTATCTGGAAAACTGACAAACTTGGAAATAGAAATGATACACATATTGAGTCGCCAGATATTTTAATCATTGGAGATTCATTTGTTGCCGGTATTGCTGTAACACAAGATTCAACATTAACTAATCAATTACAATCATTATTGGCAGATAGGGCAACAGTTTATAATATCGCACCAGCCACCTTTTCTAAAATTGATTCTTATTTAAGATTGAATAGAATTAAAAAGCCGAAAACTATTATTTACGAATTTGGCGAAAGAGGCATCCCTAAACCATTTAAGTTTGCTAATATCCCTCCTCGTTCATTCAGATCAAAAGCTAAAAGTATTATTCAAAACAGTCATTTCTTTACCCACGTTACCATTATCATGGATAAAATTCTCCGACAATACTCCCTTGAATGGATTAGGGCCAGAATACTTAAAAAAACCGGCGAGGGAATTCCAGGAGTGGAAGGATCTAAGATGTTTTTTTACCAGGGAAAAGATTATAAGTTTCTACATAACCACTTGGAGGAAATTACGCATAATATTTTAACATATAAAGAATACTGTGATTCTATTAATTGCAATTTTCTTCTTCTTCCAATGCCTTCAAAAGAAACAGTTTATTATGATTATGTGCCTTTTGAAAAACAATCGGATTACCTTTTCAAGCTAGATTCCCTTTTAGAACAAAATGGTGTCAAATCCATAAACGCATTGCAGATATATAACAAGCATAGAGAAAACAATACATCATTATTATACCATTTGGATGATACACATTGGAATTCGACCGGTGTAAATTTGGTTGCAAAAGAAATTGCCAACACGTTGTACGAAGATCTTGACAATACAATAACAGCATCAACAATTCAACAAAGTGAATAATTTCGATTTGTTTCCTACATTTTAGTACAGTCATATTATAATTAGACATTTGATAAAGCTTAATAATGATGCAAAACTCGTCTTCTATTAATTATAACGAAAGCGTTGTATGATCAAACTTACAAAACAAGATATAAGGTGGGGGTATTTTGCAAGTTTTTTCAATATCGGAGCAGGTATGATAGTCCTTCCCCTTGTCCTAAGTATGCTTTCGGCAGAGGAAATTGGGATGAATTACTTGATGTTGACAGTTGGGACGCTTGTTGCATTATTTGACTTTGGTTTTGCTCCTCAACTGGGACGCAATCTAAACTATGTTTTTAGTGGAGCACAAAATCTCACAAAAGAAGGTGTTGAGATTATAGAAAAAGGAGATAACATTAATTATCAACTACTAGCAACAACCATTCATACAGCAAGATATGTATATATGAGATTAGCTCTAATAGTATTAATTACAATGTTAACTTTTGGAACCTTATACATTTATCAAGTAACGAATGGTTTTAAAAATGTTGAGTACTCATTTATAATATGGATACTTTATTCTATTTCAACATTTACAAATATATATTTCACCTATTATTCCTCGTTGTTACTAGGAAAAGGATTAATAAAAGAAAGTAAAAAGGCTAAAGTATTTGGAAGGCTCACCTACGTCTTTTTGGCTGCCGTTCTCTTGATTCTTGGATTCGGATTGTTGGCTGTGGTTATTGCCAATATGCTTGCTCCATTTGTAAAAAGGTATCTTTCATATAAATATTTCTTTACTTCTGAATTCAAAAGCAAACTTGAAGCCTACAATGTAACGAAAAAACAAAAAATAGAATTATTTAACATTATATGGTATAATACAAAAAAGTTGGGACTTGTTTTTATTGCAGCTTATGTCGTTACCCGATTTGGATTATTCATTGCAGGTCTATTCCTTTCATTGTCAGAAATTGCTTCATATGGACTAATGATGCAACTGGTTCAAATAATTACGGGATTGTCAGGAACTCTATTTACAATATATCAACCAAGGTTCTCGTCTTTGCGAGTTCAGGGAGATAACCATTCTTTGATGAAAGAATTTGCATTTAGTATGAATATACGCTATATCATATATTTGGTAGGTATAGTCAGCCTCATTATTATAGGTCCGTGGGCTTTGCAACTAATTGGATCGAATGCAGAACTCCCCTCATCGATAATATTGGTAATTTACTCACTAGTCATATTACTCGAAGCAAACCACGGTAGTTTTGCCTCCATAATTGTTACTAAAAATGATGTCCCGTTTGTAAAACCATCTTTAATTACAGGTGCCTTTATTATACTTGGTTGTTATCTTTCTTTGCAGTACACCACTCTCGGAATATTAGGTTTAATTTTAGTCCAGGGATTGGCACAATTAGCATATTCAAATTGGAAGTGGCCTGACGTGGTTTGTAAAGAGTTTAAAGTTGACTTTTTATCCTTTTTGAAGCTGGGTTTTAATGAATCATATAGTCGGTTTAAAGTATACTTATATGAAAGAAACTAATATTTTCAAAATGGGCAACAATTTAACAGAGTTTGCTCACATTCCTTCAGTACCAATATTTGAAGCAGATACAAGTTTTTCTCCGAAAGTTACAATTGCCATTCCAACTTTCAAACGAGCGGATTTATTAAAAGAATCGCTTACGAGTGCCCTCAAACAAATCAACTATACTAATTATGACATAATTGTAGTTGATAATAATAATGAAAGAGGTTGTGAAACTGAGCAGATGATGAATTTGATTCAATCCTCCAGAATTAGTTATTATAAAAACACTAAAAATATAGGTATTGTTGGTAACCTCAACCGACTTTATTCTTTAGCTAAAGGAGAGTATGTAGTAGAGCTACACGATGATGATATCTTATACCCAGATTATCTTTCAATAATGATGAGATTCATCGAATTAACAGATGAAAAGTATGATGTAATTTTTCCGAAGAAGATAACATACAACATGAAAAAATCAGTTGTAGTCCCCCAAAGAGTAAAAAAGTTCAAATTTTATAAGCAAGACTTAAAATTACGCGATTTTTTATGGGGAAATATTATTGGTTCTCCCTTAGGGATGTGCGTCAAAAGGCATTCATTTTTACAAAATGGAGGTTATAATGCTGATCTTTTTCCTTCAATTGACTATGACCTTTTTGTTAAGTTTACCTATCGATTTAAAGCATGTAGAATTTCCGGCCTACCACTAGTGATAAGTAGGATTGAGAAAAATGAGAGTTGTAAAACCGAGACTCTTCTAAAATTTATCCAGAATGATTCTTTGATTAGGAAAAATATTCTGGCGATCGATAAAAATCCTCTATTAAATCCTCTTTGGACACGATACAACAATCTTTTCGTATTCCAATACTTAGACATGCTCGCACAACTATATCAAAATAAAGAAATTGAAATTAGCAAGGAACTTCGGAAAATGGGATTTTGTTATAATATTTTGGATAAGATTATTTATTCTTTTATGAATTATTATAGAAACTTATCTTCCAGATATAGAAGGCTAACCTACTCGAACTCGAAATTAGATCCTACAGTTTAATTCACTCTCTCTCTTAAAAATCATTTTATATGAATACTACAAATATAGGAGTTAGCGTTATATTATGTTGTTACAATAGTGCAAAACGTTTACCCGAGACTTTAAAACATATTGCTTTACAAAATCTGCCAGATGACTTACCGGTCGAAGTTGTCCTTGTTGATAATGCATCAGATGACACAACAAGTAAAACAGCTATTGAAGAATGGCAAAAATATACATCATCAATAAAGCTTAGAATTGTTACCGAGCTAAAACCGGGGCTTATAAACGCGAGAATAAAGGGAATAGAACAATCAAAATATGAAATAATTATTTTTTGCGATGACGATAACTGGTTACTAGAAAACTATATTCGAAATGCGTGGGATATCATGATGAGAAATAATAATATTGGCGCGCTTGGAGGTGAGGGAATTCCGGTGAGCAACATTTCATTTCCTGATTGGTTTGAAGAATACAAGAATTCATATGCCTGTGGAAAACAATGGCACATTAATGGAATATGTACTTCACGAAAATATTTATGGGGGGCGGGTTTGGTAACAAGGCTATCCATTATGAAAAAAGTCTTCTCTCCTACTCACCCGATGCTACTAACAGGAAGAAAAGAAGGTGTCCTCTTAGCAGGTGATGATTATGAAATATGCCGAAGAATTGTAATGTTAAATTACGACCTGTTTTATTCGAATAATTTAAAATATAAACATTTCATTGACGAAAAAAGATTAGATCTCAATTATTACAACAAAATAAAAAAAGGATTTGCGATTTCGTATGATATTATAAAATTATATACATACGTAGATTTCAGATGTAGACATTCCGATTTTAAATTCATCCTGATATTAGTTTTCAATACTATTATTGGATTATTAAATAGAACCCGACTTCTAAATATCAAAAAAACGTGGAATTTAAGAAGCTATATACAAATTTACAGAACAGGTATTAATAAAAAAGGGAAATACCACACATATTACTCACAAATAGAATGGTTCTGTAAAAATATGAAAGCCCACCATTATCATCCAGCAAACTCAATGTAATATTTAAAAAGTGATGAACACAAGGGCACATATTTGACAGTACTTGACCATAGTGATTTATCGTTTGCAATAAACTAATCCTTCTAAAGAATAAGAATGAATATTTTGATCTTTGATATTGAAATAACGGGGCACCATTCGGAATACATTTGCCATTTAGTGAAATATATATCCAAAAAAATGGATAATTCGATCAAATATACTTTTATTGTTCATCCAGATTTTTGTGATAAATTTTCAAGTATTGTACAAATACTCCCTCAACATATTGGTACCTTTATTCCTGTTTCAGCTAATGAGTTTGATAAATTATTTATTGGTTCAAAAAGAGGAGCAGTTCGTCAACAAGAGATAATTTCAAATAATATATATGATTTACTATTAAAATACATTGATAAGATAAAACCAGAAAAATGTATATTACTATATTTTGACCGTTTTATTAAAGCTTTAATTAAAAACAAACCCAATACTGAGCTATATGGGATTTTATTCTCTACGGGTCTTAGAGAGAATAAGCATTTAAGCTTTCGAACCAAATTTAAATACCTAAGAAAAAAATTTAGAAGACGATTATATACTCGAAATAACAGCGTAAAAAAAATCTTCATTTTAAATGACAGTGAAGGAGTAGATATATTAAATAAACAAAACAAGAAAAATATATTTTTTTATCTTCCTGACCCCATTATCATTCATGACGAAGATACCAATTTCAACTTAAGAGCTAAATATAACATTTCGAAATCAAAGAAGATTTTCTTACACTTTGGATCATTTAGAAACTCTAAAGGGACCATAGAAATTATCGAGTCCCTCAATCTATTAACTCCAAAAACTTCAGCAACATCTTGTCTGGTACTTGCCGGCAAACCCAAAAATGACTCTATTAAAAAACAAATTTTAGAAACTATAAAAAAGAATAATGGCACACAGGTCGTTTACATTGATGAGTTTATATCAAATGCAAAAATGAAAGCACTCTTTAACCAGTGCGATCATATACTAATGCCTTATAAAAATGGCAGTGCATCAAGTGGAGTTATAGGACATGCCATAGTTGCAACAAAACCTGTTATTTATAGCAATAGTGGATTAATTGGCGAATTGATAAAAAACAATTGGATGGGAGAACATGTAGAGCGAGTAGAACCAGAAGAAATTGCAAAAGCGATAGAGAAAAGTTTAAATACCCATTACCCAGTGATCGATAATAATAGTTTTATTGAATCACATTCTCCTAACAATTTCGCTCAAACATTATTAGAAAATTTAAATATTTAGAATCTATTATATCAAGCCTTTGACATGCTATCTAAGTGGTTAAACATACCTCAAATTATAACATTCCTATTTTCATTTGTAATATTTCTAAAATACACTGGTGGTGCTTTTCATATTATGAATATAGGAATACCAATAGCCTTGGTATTAGTATTGTCTCTAGGTTATCGTATTTTCACAAAGAATATGTTTGAAAATTATATCTATTCTTTTCTACTTTTACTTTTTACTATCTTTTTATTTCTTGGCTCATTATACTCAGGAGCCCCATCATATGGGCAACAAAAATCATTCACGTTACTTATATTTATAGTTTTAGCAGCTTGTGTGGCCAAATTTGTCATTCTTAATATTAAATCATTTCTAATCTTTAATCTTTTTTTCTTTGCATTATTCATGGTTGCATACTTTTCATTCTATGGCACCTTTGGAGGTGTACTAAGAATGACTCTTGCTGCTACAGAAAGAGGTGAAGTTGGTGGTGAAGTTTTCAGTGTTATCAGTACTTCTCAATATATTGGTTTTAATCTTATTGGATTATTTTTTATCTTATCCTATCTAAAAGTATCGACAACAACCAGATATATAATATTCAGTATTTTATTCGCATTTGGATTCACCATGATGGTTTTGTTCGCCTCAAAAGGGCCAATACTTTCCTTGATCATGGCTCCTTTGGTTTTTATATTATTGCATAAGAGGATAAGTGCTCAAAAGGTTACATTTCTTTTGTTTACCATATTAGGGATGGGATTTTTACTATTATATCCTGAAAATATAATCCAACTGATACCCATAAAATATCAGGACTTTTTTGAATCGCGTTTTTTTAATTACGCACATTACGTAAATGGTGGGCGACCTTATTTACTGAAACTTGCCATTTCTGACATAGAACAAAAATCACTGTTATTTGGTAAGGGTACCGGAAATTTTGGTTTTTTACTTTTACACAAAGATATTAAAGTTTACCCACATAATATTTTTATTGAACTAATATACGAGAATGGAATATTTGGACTTTTATTCTTCATTTACATATTATCAAAGCACCTATTTGTAAAAAGACAGTTCAATGGTTTATATGAAACTAATACATATTTAAAAATCCTTGTTTATTATTTTCTATTCTGTAGCCAGGTTAGTGGAGATCTTGCTAATAACTATGCAATTTTTGTTTTTCTCATTCTTCTTGATTATCACGTACAACATGAAGCAAGAATGAGTAACATATTAAGAATGATAAAATACTATTTTCAAAGAATGCATATAGCTGTGTGATTTTACAACAGTGAAGGGCAAGTTGTTAGACGTAAAACCAATTACTATAAAATCAAGTAAAAATTAACCAAAGGACTCTCGATTACAACATCATACAAGACTAGTACTTCATAGTTTTTAAACGAAGAAACTTTAACTATGCAATTTACTTATTCCATTATTATTCCACATCGAAATTCTTTTGAATTGCTTCAAAGAGCAGTCGAATCAATTCCAGACAGAAATGATGTGCAAATTTTAATAATTGATAACTCGACTTATAAAATAGACTTTGCACTATTAAATACTAGAAAACAGAGCGTAATAAAATTATTGTATTCCGATCTCTCTAAAGGTGCAGGGCATGCAAGAAATGTCGGATTGAATGATGCTATTGGGAAATGGGTACTCTTTTTAGATGCTGATGATTTCTATAATCCAGGTGCATTTCAAAAATTTGACAAGTATAAGGAATCAGAATATGATATTATTTACTTTGCTGGTAACAGCGTATATTCTGATACGTTAAAAGAAGCAAACAGGGATGAAAGGTATTCTAAACTCATTTATAATTTTCTAGAAGGGAAGAAAAATGCAGAAGATATTTTAAGATATTGGCATATCCCACCTAGTTCAAAACTAATAAAAAATAAACTAATTCAAGATAATTCAATTACGTTTGAAGAGATACCTGCATCTAATGATATGATGTTTTCATTAAAAAGCGGACATTACGCGAATAAAATTTTCGCCGATAGCTTTCCTGCCTACTGTTTAACACTTAAGGAGGGATCTTTAACCCAAACAACCAATAAGAAGAACACTCGCTCACGATACTTGGCTTCTATTCGTCAATACAAATTTATGGTTGATATTGGGAAGCCAGAAATGAGATTTAAACTTATGGCTATGGTGCTAAAATCTTTAAAATTTGGGATAAAGGAATTTGCCTGGTATATTAATACTGCTCAAAAGGAGAATGTAAATATTTTTTTGGGAATGAACAGATGGCCAAAAGTGTTGTATCGACAAATTCATAACTCTGTCAAAAAAAGAGTAGAACGAACAATACTTTCCTGACAAATAAACAATAACACTTCCAACTCTAAGATAGAGACATATAGCAAATTGAATATTCTCATAGTATTCACTGTAGTTATCCATTTATAAAACAATTAACAAAGATGCATAATATGAAAAAAATAACAAGATTATTTTTATCGTTAATCGTTACTATCGTATTCGCTTCGTGTACAACCACTAAAGATATTTATATGTTTAGGGAAACTGCAGGAGGATTATAATCAGTATAATATTCGCCAAGAAGCTCCTCAGCATAAAATAAGGACCCTTTTGACAATCTGTACTTAAGCGTTTTAACACTTGATTCTGAAGTTAACCAACTCTTTAATCCAAGCATCTCTGGTGATGGTTTACCGCGGCCGGTACTGCTCAGATGTATGGTACTCCTTCTAGCGCATATATAAATGGCTACATGGTTTCTGCCGATAGCATTGTTACTTTGCCAATACTTGGAGAATTAAATCTTGTCAACTTGAGTTTAGAAGAAGCAGAAGATTAAGCTTAGAAGAATAGCAGAAGAGTATTTAGTAGAACCTACCGTTCAGGTAAAACTTTTAAATTATAAAGTCAATGTTTTTAGGAGAAGTGCAAAATCCGGGTATCTATTTCAGTTATGAAGGAAGCATTAATATTTTGGATGCAATAAGTATGGCGAACGGCATAACTAATTACGCAGACTTAAATAAGGTTGTATTAAAAAGACCTTATGGAGAAAGGATTGTCACGCATAAAATAAACTTAACTGATAACAGCATATTCTCCTCAGAGTATTTCTATTTACAGCCGAACGACTTGATATATATCCCTCCCTCCAAACTTAAGAGAAATCGTGAAAACACATCTACCTATTCATTACTTCTAGGCACTTTATCGATTCTTATGATCGCTATTAATTTAATGATTAATAACTAACAGGAACAATCCTGACAACATTCTAAATGTAGATATAAAAAGTTGGCGCACATCACTTATAAACCAGAACTTCATAAATACAGCTAGAACAGCTTATCCGTGTATAAATTTACTGAAATTTATTCTATTAACTCGAAAATTATTAATAATGGAAAAAATTGAAGATATATTAAAAATAATGGACTCCGCAGAAAAAAAGAGAACCAAGACCGTACTGGTTAGATATCTAAAAAAGTGGCCATGGTTTGTAGCTTTTTGCATCACTGGTATTTTTATTGGTTATTTCCATTATCGCAATTCTCCTAATATATTCCAAATAAAAAGTAGAATATTAATCATAAATGAAGAGGGGCCACTAAGCTCAGTGCTAGCATTTGATAATTCAGTGTCAAATTTTGGGAAAAAAGCGAATATTGAAAATAAAATAGGAATACTTCAGTCCTACACCTTGTACAGAAAAGCTCTGGAAAATCTGAATTGGGATTACTCATGGTACGTAAAAAAAATGTTGTATAATGCCGAACTTTATAATGGCGATCCATTTGAATTAGTGTTACCTCCTGGTGCTAACAATGCAAAAAACATACAGATAGAGATAGAGGTACTTAATAATAATGAATACAAATTACAAGCTAAAGGAGAGACTTATCTTAATGGTTATGCTCAATATGTTGATATTTCTGAGACCGTAAAATTTGGGGAACTTTGGATCAATAATTTCTTTAATTTTCAATTAAATAAGGCTAATGGTCTTGTAGGAGAAACCTATATTTTGAAGTTCAATGACGTAAACACACTCACATCTCAATATCTTGATAAAACGAAAATAGAACTTGAAGAACTTAATTCTGATATTATCTCCATAACAGTAAATGGTGAGAATGCCCAAAAAGAAGCAGATTTTATTAATGAGTTAAATAAAGTTTTCATTCGTTCAGGAATGGAAAAAAGAAACGAAAATTCTGAAAATTCTGTAGAATTCATTGATTCTCAGCTTTCGAGGATAAAAAAGTCCTTGGGCAACGCTGAGGAAAATTTCAGTAATTACCGAACAAACAACCAAGTGATGAACCTGGGACAAGAAGCCCAATTAATCTATGCAAAGTTGGAAGAGATTGAACAAGAACAGTATTTAACTCAATTACAAATTGATTTTTATATACAGTTACAACAATATCTTGATAATGCGAAAAAGATTGGCGAAATGGTAAATCCTTCTATTATTGGGATTACGGATGAAAATTTAAATTCCACTCTCCAGAATCTAAAGGAATTACATGCAAGACGAGAAGTTCTTACATATAGTGTTCAGGAAAAGAATCCAAAATTAATTCTTCTTGACAAAGAAATTAAAATAACACGCGATGGACTTGAAGAAACTCTAAAAAATCAGCTAAAAGCAACTCAGTCGAAAAAAGAAAGTTTAGATGAACGCTCAAAGACAGTCCAACAGAGATTGAGTAAATTACCTGAAACAGAAAAAAAATTGATAAGCATACAACGAGATTTTGATCTTAATAATGAGTTATATACTTATATGTTACAAAAAAAGGCAGAGGTATCAATCTCAAAAGCATCTATTTCTCCAGAAGTACAAGTAATTGATGATGCGTTAGTAGAGGCCGCGAAACAAGTTGGTCCAAATATTATTCTTAATGTTGGTACCGGCATTGTTGGTGGATTATTTATTCCATTCGCCATTATATCATTATTAAGTTTTTTCAACAATAAAATTGAATCACTAGAGGAAGTAGAAAAAGAAAGTATTATACCAGTATTTGAAGGAATAATAAAGCATAAATATAAATCAAAGTTACCCATCATAGATCATCCACGTTCCGGAGTGGCCGAATGTTTTAGAGGAGTTAAATCAAATATAAATACTCTACTGGATGGGAGATCAAACTCAAATATAATATCAATAAATTCTTTAGTTCCAGCTGAAGGAAAATCTTTTATCTCAGCCAACCTGTCAGCCACTTTTTCAAAAACAAATAAAAAGGTATTGTTAATAGGAGCTGACCTACACAAACCAGCTCTTCATAACTTTCTTCTCGTTAAAGAATCATATGGCTTAAGCAATTACCTTAATGAAGAAAAAAATTTGGAAGATATCACAACAAAAACTTCGATCCCAAATTTATATTTTATCCAAGCCGGATCCTTCCAGAAAAATCCATCAGATTTATTTGATACCGAGAAATTCAAAGAATTTATTGAACAAATAAAAAGAAAGTTTGATTACATTATTATTGACAATGCTCCTCTTCTGTTAGTTCCAGATGCTATATTAACAAGTCATATTTCGAACATTAGTCTTTTTATTTTAAGAGAGAACTGCAGTCATAAGGAACAGATTAAACAAATAAATAAGATTGTTAGATTTAATAACCTCAAAACTGCTGCCATCGTAATGAATGACATTTCAAGCAACAGTTTTGGTTATGGCTATGGCAATAAAGGAAAATATTGGAAAAAGGGATATGGTGAGTATCGGCAGACTATGAAAATTGTATAAAATTCCTTATAAACCTTCATATAATTCAAAACTTACTATAATCTAAAAAACTCATTTGCTCCAAGAAATACCACATCTGGGCCGAAAAATACTACTATACAACTATGCCTTAGAAATACATTTTTTTAGCCTAAAATGAAATTAGATAATGAGGTTCATTTTACAGAATGAAAACAATTCTTCATGACTGTAGACAATACCACAGGAATGATTTCTATTTCCATCTAATACATCGGAAAAGGCCGTGTTCTCAATGTAGAATTTGTTGAACTAATCAAATGGCTTGCTCATAATACAAATGGTATTTCATTTAATAACCTAAAATAATGGAGAAGATTGTAATTCAAGTAAGAAAGCAAACTCTCCCTATAACTCTAAAGCTAATTAAATACAGTATGGAATTTAATCAGCTTTTGGCTAGAATAAATTGTATGAAATTATTAAGATAGAATGATACGTTATTTAACGATCCAGATAAAAAAATGACCTTAAAAAGTAAATAAGTGTTAAATGAGAGATAGATTTAAAATTCAAAATGTTGGAATAAGTATTACTGATTTAAACGATGCTGTAAAACTTATCATGGAACAAGCAAATAGCAAAACTCCCGCCTATGTTTGTGTTATTAATACGAGGGCAACGTATATAGGGAACCACGATCCAGATTATTGTCGAATTTTAAATAGCTCGTTTTTAACAGTTCCGGATGGTAAGCCTATTGAATGGTACGCACATGCTTCAGGATTAAAACAAGTCAAAAAGACCTCAGGGCCAGATTTATTTGAAAGCATTTGTAGCACCACACAAAATGAAAAATACACACATTTTCTGTATGGCAGTACACCAGAAGTAATTCAGAAAATGAAGGACAACCTTCTAATAAAATATCCCAATCTTCAAATAGTTGGGGCCGTATCTCCTCCTTTTGGTTCACCTGAAGAACTTGCCAACGATGCAATAGTAAAGCTAATAAATAAATTAAAACCAACTTTTTTTTGGTTAGGACTTGGAGCACCAAAACAGGAACGGGTTATGGATTTATTTATAAAAAGCATCGATTCATCCATCTTGATAGGTGTAGGATTAGTATTTGATTATCAAGCCGGAAATGTAAAACGGGCACCAATTTGGATGCAGAAAGCTGGCATGGAAGGGATATATCGCTTAATTCAGCAACCTAGAAGAGTTAACTATCGGTCCTTATCCGTTTTATTTAGTATTGTGCCCCAAATTTTAAGGATTCTTTTTATAAAAAAAGTATATGGAAAAAGTTGAATTTAATAGGCCCTCTCATTTTCAGTATTTATGCATGATAATAAGAACCTTATTTTCATACTCTTTCTTCAGGCATACTGCATATTTGTTCTCCTACTTTGTAATTAATTTTGCTAGAGGGCGAAGAATACTAAACGTTGGGAAAAAGAGTAAAATTCACCCAACTGTCATTCTACGTGAGGCTGAAAGGATCAGCATCGGTGAGAATTGTTTGCTAAACCATAATAATGTCCTGCAAGCAGGAAGAAAAAATGCAGTTATAAGTATCGGCAATTTTGTACATACCGGCCCCGGGGTAATGATGTTTGCCTATAATCATTCGACGGATGACATTAATACTCCAAGTATAAAACAAGACTATTATGATGGTGATATTGTAATTCAAGATGATGTTTGGATTGGCGCTGGTTCAATAATTCTCGCCAATGTGACAATCGGAAAAGGAGCTGTTATAGCTGCAGGTAGTGTTGTAAACAAGAATGTTCCAGAATATGCCGTCGTTGGTGGTGTTCCGATTAAAATTTTAAAATACAGAAATAAATAAAAATGATAACAGTTGCAATTCTTGACGGTCAGACGATTCAAGCATTACCTGTTGCCAAAAGTTTAAAAAAACTGGGGTATTATGTAATTCTATTATGTGAGACTAAAAACTCATACGGATATAATACAAAATACGCGGACAAAAGACTCATATTTCCATCTACCAAAAAAGATAATATCTCAAATTATCATGAAAGTCTCATGCAACTCATTGTTAACAATAAAATAGATGTTATAATTCCGATGAATGATGATTCTGCCCGTTATATGAGTTTGTATAAAAAACAAATTGCAACATATACGAATTGTATAATTCCAAATTATAAGACTTTCATGAAAGGATATGATAAGAATCAACTGATGAATCTTTGTTTTGAAAATAATTTTCCTCATCCCAGAACCATTGATTTGTCTATTCCTGAGATTGAAATTGCTCATGCAAACATATCTTTTCCTGCTTTAATTAAACCCAACGAAACGAGTGGAGCCAGAGGATTTGCAATTGTTAATTCAGTAGAAAAAATGAGGTCAAAATTACCTCAGATCGTTAAAGAATACGGGAATTGCCATTTGCAAGAATATATTCCACCAGGAGGCAAACAATTTAAAGTTGAACTATTTGTATACAAAAAAGAATTAATAAACTCAACAGTTATCCATAAAATGAGGTTTTATCCTGAAAAAGGCGGAAGCAGTTGCTTCAATCAAACTATTGACAGAAAAGATTTGGTACAGCTGTGTTATAAGGTACTTAAAAAGATTAATTGGGAAGGATTTGCCGATTTTGATTTAATCGAAGACCCACGAGACAATATTATTAAAATAATGGAAATCAATCCAAGAATACCAGCATGTATAAAAGCCTCATACTCAGCCGGAGTTGATTTTGCCGAGAATATTGTAAGTACTTCACTAAAGCTGACACCAAAAAAATTCAATTATACGCCAGGTACTTACTTGCGCTATTTAGGTTTAGATTTTTTATGGTTTGTAAAATCAAAAAACAGATTTAAGACCAAACCGAAGTGGTTCAATCAACTTTTTAGCAGTCACCAGTCTCTTCAAGATGGAAGTTTAGATGATTTAAAACCATTTATATATGGAACAATCGGCAGTCTTTTAAAACAATTGGATCCCCGATTCAGAGCAACAAAAAAAGGAATGAACTAAATGAAAATTCTCACTTCTTTCCTAGAAGTTGGTTTCCCTCTAATTCTATTTCAGACATGTCTACGTGGTTGAAATATGAAACAAGGATTTTCAGATCTTTCGGCAGAATTCTTTCTCTTCTTGATGATAGAAGAATTAGAGCAACCTTTTTCCTTATGCATTTCTTGTTCGCCAGAAGTATAATAAAAAAATAAATATCTTGAATACTCAAGTAACTCCTTGGTATAAAGGACAACTCAGATCTTTCTTAATTGAGATCATTGAAGGAACTATCTCCATAAGCCTTTTAGGTGCCTTAATCTCAAATTTTTTTTATTTCATACACGAGCATGTTATATGGAGAAAAAGGCTGTTAAAGAAAGGTAAATATGTAAGGATTCATACCAGAGCATCAATTAGAAATGCACAAAATATAACAATGGGGAATAATGTACGCATAACAATGGATTGCTGTATATGGGCAGAAAAGAACTCTAAAATAATATTTGGAGACAATGTATTAGTTGGTCCGGGTGCAAAATTATTCAGTGGAAATCACGGGATGATTCAAAATGGAATCCCGATGGTATATCAACAACGAACTGAAGCTGATATAGTAATTGGAAACGATGTATGGATAGGTGCAAATAGTGTTGTTACATCTGGAGTTACAATTGCAGATGGAGTCGTCATTGCTGCAGGATCTATTGTTACCAAAGATGTACCTCAATATTGCGTTGTTGGAGGGATCCCTGCTAAACTTATAAAAAAAAGAGATTTGTAATGAATATAAGTAGTTTAAAAAAGGGTGTCTCATTGATGTATTTCTATGGTCTATCATTTCTAGACCGTTGCATCTATCATGGGGGTAAAACCGCTGGTCGGTTAATCTTCCCGGTGGTATTGATTCAAAACTGGAAGCTATACGTTAAAAACCAATCATATTACCCGGAATGTAAACTTAAAGGTGAACTTCAAATCTTTCTTGAACAGCTATTATACATATTTCGCACAGGGGAAATCAATAAAAAATATTTTTTCTTTGGTTTGGATAGAAAAACCCATCAAATTACAAAGAATTATATCCCTTGGCTAAAATTTGCACATGCTCGCAATAGTAAAAACCAACATTCTCAACATCCCCAGTATGATCCATATAATTTTGTATGCCTCCTTCGCGATAAATTTGTTTTTGAAGGATTCTGCAAAGGCGTAGGTATCAACACCCCTTCTAATATTGCAATGATAAATAATGGTGTAGTTTTTATACACTCCGAGAAAAAATTTGTACAACTGGAAAATTTAATAGATTACGATTTTGATACATTCTGCAAACGCGAGGTGAGTTATGGAGGAGGCATGCCAAATGATATACTTAAGTTACAAATAAAGAATAAAGAGATTGTAATTAACAACAATTCCGTTCCATTACAAAAGTTTAAAGATATCATCGGTAACGATAGATGGATTGTACAGGAGCGAATAACTAATCAAAGTACAGATTATGCAATTTTTCACCCCAACTCGATAAACACTATTCGTGTTGTAACAATACGCGACAATGATGAGATACAGATTTTATGTGCAATCTTCAGAATGGGAGCTAACGGAAGACATTCCGATAACTGGTCCTCTGGTGGAATATCCGTAGGGATAAATATAGAGGATGGTACTCTCGAAAAATGGGGATTCTTCAAACCTGGACTAGGCACAAAGAGTGATAAGCATCCTAATACTGGAATTGTTTATGAGAATAAAAAGCTCCCACTTTGGCAAGAAATTATAGAATATGTAAAGAAAGCTCATCAGCTTTTTTATGGCTTGCATTCCATAGGTTGGGATGTTGCCGTTACTGACTCAGGAATTATGCTAATTGAAGGTAATGACAACTGGGACACAGATTTTGCTCAATGGAACAATGGAAAAAAAGACCAGTACAACAAATACTTTAGATGAATATTTTAACATTTGACATAGAAGAGTGGTTTCACTGTGATTTTATTTCAGACATGTCTACATGGACAAAATATGAAACAAGAATTTTCGAATCTGTTGATAAAATTCTTCATCTTCTCGATGAAAGAAAAATAAAAGCAACCTTTTTTATTCTTGGATGGATTGCAGAGAAATACCCCGCAGTTGTACAAACAATTCATAATCATGGACATGAAATTGGCTGTCACTCTTTATCACATAATTTAGTTCACCAAATGGACCATAATACATTCTACCACAATACTGAAAAGGCAATTAAGTTAATTGAAGATATTATTGGGGAAAAAATAATTATGTATAGGGCTCCGGGATTTTCAATAACCCATAATACTCCATGGGCATTTGAGGTTTTACATCGATTGGGAATTCAAATTGATTGTTCTGTTTTTCCGGCTGATCACGATTATGGTGGATTTCCGAACTTTGGGATTAGCAATCCCTCACGAATAAAATACAACGGTTTTGAATTGAAAGAATTCCCTATGAACACTCGTAAAATATTTCATACAAATGTTGTTTTTTCAGGAGGCGGATTTTTCAGGCTGATCCCTCTCCCACTAATTAATAAATGGACCAATCAATCTGACTATGTTATGAGTTATTTTCACCCAAGAGATTTCGATCATGGTCAACCGATTTTACCACAACTAAGTCTAAAACGGAAATTCAAATCCTACTATGGATTAAAACGTTCTTTCAATAAATTTGAGATGTGGTTAGATAACTTCGAAACGATAAGCATATTACAAGCTGACATTCAAATTGATTGGGAGAATACTAAGATAGTTAAATTGGGATAATTCTGACGGAATCAAAAAATTAATAAAAATTAGTCAGTTGCATCTGTTTCATAATTGCTTCAAAGAAATACACACAAATTATCTTAAACCATTTATCAGATCACATTAATTATTGTTAAATCATATTTTCTATCTAAATCAATGATAGACCTTAATTTTTGATCATAATAAATATGCTGTGGTTGGATAAAAATATAAAAACCTATGAATATTCTAATAACCGGTGCATTTGGTTTTGTCGGAACAAATCTTGCAAAATCCATAAAATCAGAGTTAGTAGCCCAACTCATTGCCATGGATATATTTCAACCGGAAGATCATGTATATGATGAATTCATTTTTTGGGATGACCTAAATAAAAAAAAGAACGAAGAATTTGATACTATAATACACTTAGCTGGCAAGGCTCACGATGTAAAAAACACGACCGATGAAGCATCGTATTTTGAAATAAATGTGGAGTTAACGAAACAGATTTTTGAATTTTTCATACATTCCAAGGCTTCAAAATTTATATTTTTTAGCTCTGTAAAAGCAGTTGCTGATGAGGTTAAAGGAAACCGTCTAAATGAATCAGAATTCCCTAATCCGAAAACGCCTTATGGCAAGTCGAAACTTGCAGCCGAAAACTATTTGCATGGTATTACATTGCCGAAAAATAAAAAGCTATATATACTCCGTCCGTGTATGATTCATGGCCCCGGGAACAAAGGGAATTTAAACCTGCTTTACAAACAAGTTGCCAGCGGAATTCCATGGCCTTTGGGTAGTTTTGAAAATGAACGATCTTTTACATCTATTGATAACCTTGCATTCGTTATAAATGCATTACTTCAAAAAGACATAAAACCCGGAACCTACCAAATTGCTGATGACGAAGTTCTTTCAACTAATAAACTTATTGAACTTATTGCGCACTCAAAAGGGAAAAAAGCTCACATTTGGTGTATCAATAAAAGGATAATTCAATCCCTCGCCAAATTGGGCGACATTATTCATTTACCGATCAATTCGGAGCGTCTTAAAAAATTAACAGAATCGTATGTTGTATCAAATGAAAAGCTAAAGAAAGCTTTACAAGTTGAGAAAATGCCAATGAAGGCAGAACGAGGTATTATCAAAACGATTTTATCATTCTAATTATCGGAAGATGTTATACGCAATAGTCTTCTTTACTCTTACCGCAATTTTATTGGCTTACATCAAAATTGCAAGGATTTTAAACATAGTAGACAAGCCTAACGACAGAAGTTCTCATCAATATGTAACTGTTCGCGGTGGAGGTATAATCTTTCCCATTGCTGCGGTTTTATGGTATCTATTATACGGAAAAACAGACCCATGGATCATTGCAGCATTATTATTGATAGCGGTTATAAGTTTTATAGATGATATAATACTCCTTAGTTCGAGTAGTAGATTGTTGATTCATATAGTCGCGACTACCGTGCTCTTATGGCAAATACAAATCTTTGGCCTTCCATGGTATGGTATTGTTCTAATATATATATTGACTTTGGGATGGATCAACGCCTTTAATTTTATGGATGGGATAAATGGTATTACAGGAATATACGGATTAGTTTCACTATGTACATTTCTTTGGCTTAATCAATCCATTCCATTTATTCCTTCAGAATTAATTATAACACTGATTAACTCCATCCTTATTTTCCTGTTCTTTAATTTTCGCCGACGCGCAAAGACTTTTGCAGGTGATGTTGGAAGCATAAGCTTAGCTTTCATACTTGCCTGGGCAATTATCTCACTAATATTAACAACAGGTCGGATAGAATATATTTTGTTTTTTGCTATTTATGGTATCGATACTGTTGTAACCATTCTTATACGATTATTCCGTCGCGAAAATATTTTTGAGGCACATAGAACTCACTTATATCAGTTTTTAAGTAACGAATATAAGTGGTCACATATTAAAGTTTCCTTAAGCTATGGGTTAATACAGGGCATTATAAATATTTCCGTAATTCTGCTAATTACAAATAATTACATGAACTACTTCGTGCTTCTTCTTTTTGTTGTTGTTCTAGCCGCAGCCTATCTGTTTCTGCGCCATAAAATACAAAAGGCAATAGATTGGAGATACTCATATTAATCCGCTCATATAGCAACAAGCGAAATTAGTCTTTAATAACTGTTTTAATTAGATAATTGTTACCTAATAATTGATATTATGAAATCATTTAAACGCTATTTTACTCGTCATTATTTACCCCGTTGGGCAATTCTGTTATTTGATATTGGGATCGCCACATTCTCTTGGTTTTCAGCTTTTATTTTAAGGCTTAATTTCAACTTGTCAGGTGTTGACGAAGTTATAAACCCATGGCACCTTTCCGTTGTATTACCCATATTCATTGTATGTTGCTGGATAACAAACTGCTACTCAGTTATTATGCGTCACACTACTATCAAGGATATTAAAAATATTATATTATCTGTACCATTTACAGGAGCTACATTAATAATAATATCACTTACAATAAGACAATTAAACACTTCATCTTTTGTAAACATGCCTATATCGGTTATTGTTATTTTTGTTCTTCTTACCACCACATTTATGGTAATGTCACGTTTGTTTGCAAAAATACTTTACCAACACTGGATTATTCAAAAAAAGGATACAAAGAAGGTATTAATTTTCGGCACGGGAGAACTTGGACAAACAACACTTAACGCGCTATCCAGCAACAATATGCAAATAAAGGCAATTGGATTTATAGATGAAAATGCGTTTATGCATAATAAATTTTTGTCCGGCTACCCAATCTACTCGACAGATAAAGCATTAAAACAGGTTATCCCAAAAAATAATGTAACCGAAATTATTTTTGCCATTGAAAAATCGGAATTATCCTATCAAAGAAAAAGACAAATAACCGATCAATTCTTAAAACTTCATTTATTGGTAAAAGAAGTCCCACCAATAGAATCGTGGATAAATGGAAAACTTCAGGCGAATGCTATTCATACAATCAATATTGAAGATTTACTTGGTAGAAACTCGATTCAGTTAGATCGGGAAAGAATTAAGAATGGCTTAAAAAATTCTGTTGTGCTGGTAACCGGTGCCGCCGGATCAATCGGGTCAGAAATAGTGCGCCAGCTCATTAGTTTTGGTGTTCAAAGAGTTATTTTACTAGATAGAGCAGAATCAGACATATATAATCTTCAACAAGAGATAATTGCAAATAATCCATCCACAAACTTTGATGCAATTGTTGGTGATGTAACAAATGTAATTAAAATGCGCAGTATTTTCCAAAAGTATTCTCCTACAATAGTATTTAGTGCTGCGGCTTATAAGCACGTTCCTTTAATGGAAAAATTTCCAAGCGAAGCAATTCATGTTAACTTGGGCGGTAATAAAATAATGGCTGATCTTTCAGCAGAATTTGGTGTTGAAAAATTCGTAATGATATCAACCGATAAAGCAGTTAATCCAACAAACGTTATGGGAGCTACTAAACGTTTATGCGAAATGTACATTCAAGCTTTAGCTCAATCAGAGAAATACAAAACACAATTTATAATCACTCGTTTTGGGAATGTACTCGGATCAAATGGATCGGTCGTACCACTTTTCAAAAAACAAATTGAAAGAGGCGGTCCAGTTACTATTACTCACGAAAACATTACACGATACTTTATGACCATCCCTGAAGCTTGCCAATTAGTGTTAGAAGCTGGATTCATTGGCAAAGGTGGTGAAATATTTGTTTTTGATATGGGTGAGCCGGTTAAAATAATTGACCTAGCTAGAAAAATGATCTCGCTCTCAGGATTTATTCCAGACGAGGATATTATGATCAAAATAACAGGATTACGACCAGGAGAGAAGCTCTATGAGGAATTACTTGATGAAAAAGAAGAAAAGCTTGATCATACGCACAATAGTAAAATAATGATAGGTAAGGATCGTAAGCATGATCTCACTAGTCTGAATCAAGCTATCATCCATTTATTAAATTCAATTTCAATAATGAGTCGTCAGCAAATAGTTGATGAATTGATGCGTCTAATTCCAGAGTATGTGTCCATGAATTCATATTATAGAAAATCAAACGACTCAAAAGTTTTTATGCAATTCGACCAACTTTACAAAGAGAAAAATAAAGAAAAAACTACTAAAATTCAACAACTTAAACATAATAGCAAAAATGGAAAGAAATTTCTATTAACGAAAGGAAAAAGATAAGACAATAAATTTTAATTTACATCTATTATATCTACTGAGACAAAATGAAATATAGCATACCAATACTCTTTATTTTTTTTAATCGTGAAGAAACTGCATTAAATTCATTTCAACGAATCAAATCAATTAAACCATCACAATTATTTTTAGCGTGTGATGGACCTCGTAACGATGTTGAAGGTGAAAAAGAGATCGTAGCTCGACTTCGTAAAAAAATAGTAGATGAGATTGATTGGGAATGTGATGTCAAGAAATTATTTCAGTCTAGCAATTTGGGGTGTTCTCAAGGTGTATATAGTGCAATAAATTGGATGTTCACATGTGTTGATAAAGGGATTATCCTGGAAGATGACTGCATTCCACAATCCAGCTTCTTTTCATATATGGAAGAGCTAGTGATTCGTTATGAAAAAGATGAAAGAATTGGTATGATCGCAGGTTATAATAGATTGGGACGAATTAATATTACCGATTCATATTGCTTTTCCAAATATAAAGCATGTTGGGGTTGGGCAACGTGGAAACGATCATGGAAAAATATGGATTTAATGCTAGAATGGAGAAACTCTAAATATTTAAAAGATGTTCTACATAATATGGGATACAAATCCGCAGACATATCTGATTGGAAATATAAATTAAAATTAATTGATAACAGAAAAGTAAGTGCTTGGGACTGGCAATGGTATTTTAGTTTAGCCTGCCAAAATCAATTAACCATATTTCCAAAAACCAGCTTAATTACAAACAATGGATTTGACTCTAGATCAACACATACTTTTAAAGAACCTAAACATGCAAAAGCAAAAGCTGAAATTAGTTTTCCACTTCAGCATCCAAAATACGTATTACCTTCCAGTAAATTTGATCATAAGTTCTATAAGGTTAGGAATACTTTCTTTCGAAAATTGAGAAATCATCTTCCATTGTCCGTCACAAGGACAATAAAAAAGATTTTATATAGAAAACTATAAGTCAATATTCTAAATTTCATATTACAATAACCTTTAATATAGTAATAAGAATGAACATATTAAAAACACCATCAGGTAATATTCAAATAAAGAAGAAAATATTATATCTAGGGATAAAACAAATAGATAAAAAAATCGCAAAAGTCAATCTTCTTGATTTCAAGAAAATGGCTGATAATCATAAACTTAATTTTTATCTATACAAAGGAACTCTTCTTGGAGCTATACGTGATAATGATTTTATTGAACATGACGAAGATATTGATTTGATGATCATGGAAGAAGAAAAAGAGAAGTTCTTCAATTTACTTTATCATTTACAAAAGATTGGTTTTGATGTTGTTCGCTACGAAAGAAGGGGGATCATATCAATAATGCGAAATAATGAGTATATAGATTTTTATATATTCAAAAAGTATGAAGATAAAATTAGAGCCTGTGGAAACCTTTTTATTCCTGAACGGTTTCTTCTTGAAACAACTCATATCAGGTTCCAATCCGCCCAATTTAGAGTTCCAAAAGATTATAAACTTTTCCTAAGACTTCAGTATGGTGAAAATTGGTCATCTCCTATTCAATATGCAAATTTTAATATGTCATTTCCACAAAAGTTAAAAACAAAAGTTTATATGAAATCAAAAGATTTATTACCAAAAAAAATCTTTTTTAAACTACTTACTTTAAATGCTAAAAGAAGGAAGATTCTCTTCGATCAGAAAGTTAAATCCCTTGCAATTCGGCTATAGTGTTGTTACCATTTTTTAACAAAAAGGAACTATTCTAGATAAATTTGTCGTTTTCTATAAACTGTAATTCTTTTCTAAGTTTTGAGTCAATTTCGTTATGACTCATATTCATAAATTAAAGACATTCTCTTAAATGAATTCTAACCACTACTTATTAAATTATATATTACAATGATTATTGCAGTTGATTTTGACGGGACCATAGTTAAACATAAATATCCTGCTATAGGAAGAGAAATTCCATATGCCATTAAAACCTTGAAGCTTTTTCAAGAAAGAGGTCACAAATTAATTTTATGGACCTACCGTTCCGGAAAAGATTTAGAGAAAGCGGTAACTTTTTGTAAAAAAAGAGGGCTTATTTTTTATGCTGTAAACAATAACTTTGAAGGTGAAGAATTTGATAATACTTATAGCAGAAAAATATATGCTGACATCTACATCGATGATAGAAACCTTCTGGGAATTCCTGAATGGGAAGAGATCTACAAATTAGTCACAGAGAATAAAAAAGATTCAGTTAATTCTTAATTACAAATAATCCATAGTAAATAACAGTATGAAAAAAATAGCTCTTATAACAGGTATTACAGGCCAAGATGGTGCATATCTGGCTGAGTATCTAATAAAACAAAACTATGTAGTTCACGGCATAAAGCGCAGAGCATCAATGTTTAATACAGAACGAATAGATCATATCTATCAGGATCCACAATTAGATAACAGAAACCTGATTTTACATTATGGCGATCTAACCGACAGCCTGAACCTAACACGCATAATACAAGAGGTACAGCCCGATGAAATATATAACCTGGCAGCAATGAGTCACGTACAGGTAAGTTTCGATACACCGGAGTATACCGCCAATGCCGATGGTGTTGGCACCTTACGTATTCTTGAAGCAATTCGACTACTTAATCTGGTTGAAAAGACAAAAATTTACCAAGCTTCAACATCTGAATTATATGGACTCGTTCAAGAAGTTCCTCAAACCGAAAAGACTCCATTTTATCCACGATCGCCATATGGTATTGCAAAGTTATACGCTTATTGGATTACGGTCAATTATCGCGAAGCATATAACCTGCATGCATCTAATGGAATATTGTTTAATCACGAATCGCCAATTAGGGGCGAAACATTCGTAACACGAAAAATTACCAGGGCTATGGCACGTTTAGCTCTCGGCATGCAAGAAACAATCTTCCTTGGAAATTTATCCGCGAAACGAGATTGGGGACATGCAAAAGATTATATTAAAGCAATGCATCTTATTCTTCAACAAGATAAACCCGATGATTATGTAATAGCCACTGGTATAACAACATCAATACGAGATTTTGTTATTATGGCCGGCAAGGAAATTGGACTGGTAATTACTTTTATTGGTAAAGGTGTTGAGGAAAAAGGATATATTTCGGATATAGATGAGACAATTTTTAATTCTCGGGTTGGCCTTGAATATCTTTCACAAATTAAAGATCGGATTAAGAAGAATAGTTCTCTAGCGAACAATAATATTACTCCTATCATTTCTGTTGATCCGAGTTACTTCAGACCAACAGAGGTTGATTTATTGGTCGGAGATGCTTCAAAGGCAAGAGATATCCTAGGTTGGAAACCAGAATACGATTTAAACGCACTCATATCAGAGATGCTACATTCAGATATTAGGTTAATGCTGAAAGATGCATATCTAAGAAAAGGAGGATACCGAACTCTAAACTATTTTGAATAATGCAAAAAGAGAGACAATCCCATGTAAGAATAGTCCCCCTTTTTCCTATTATCCTGAAAAATTAATAAAAACTAATGCATCCTAAATTAAAAATTATTATCCTTTATTTTTAATAACTCTTCGTGTTCAAATTCCGCATTTTTCAAAAGAGCTCTCAATATTTCATTCTGAGATTTTAAATCATCAGTACCAAGATTTCTTTTTTCAAATATCCGGATGAGATCTCGCCCACCATATTTTTGACGCCACCGATGCAACAAGGCACTATCAATCCCGATATCTGCTGCAACTCTATCCACATCATTTCTGATGTACGACAGAAGCACCGCCTCCTCTTTTAACTCTTTATCATACATTTTTCAATTGATCTAGTGCAAGTGATGTTAATTTTTAATGAGCTTATTCGTTTTTATGAAGTCACCTACAATCGTTTTTATAAAATATAAACCTGCGGGGTAACTACTAATATCTATAGTTTCAAGTGTTGATTGTACCTGACGATTTTGTAACTGTTTACCGTTGATATCCAGAAACAATAATTGTGCGCCACTCTCTGGAATTTGAGAGAATCTGACATTGACATTATTTGTAGCGGGGTTGGGATACATATCGATAGAGAAAGTTTCATTTTCATCACCAAGAAGCTGTTCTTCAAACTTTATAAAAACACTTGAATGCATATTATATGTTAATTCACCATTCACAACTGAAAGATTAAAATCTGTTACTTCATTAGATTCAGAATCCCAAAATTTTAGTTCAATGTTATTGTCTTCTATAAAACCGTTACTTTCGCCCTGATCGGTGGCTGAAGCATTAATACTTACTGCTTTATCTCCCAAATTAGTAGCAGTTATGGCTATTGCTCCCACACAAATCTCGCCATCGTAGGCTGCAATTTCGTCTCCAATCGTTAGATGAGACTCATCAAATCCAAACAAATTTATATTCATATGATTTGAACCATTTCCCTGAAATTCCGGTTGGAAATACACTGTCTCTGGATATTCGTTAATTAATACAGATTTTTCGTACATATCTCCAATTGTAAGAACAACATCTGAATTAACCTGTACCTGGTAACCTTGTCCAACAATAAAATTACCAATTCCATTTAGCCAACCAATTTCAGCCCCCCAGTATTCAATTGAGTTTCCTTTTTGATCCTGTACTTTTTCCAGTACTCCTGTAGCAATTAAAGGTTGGATAACTTGCATTGCATCAACAGATCCGTTATATGGAAAAGAAATAAGGTTTGATCCGGCTTTTAGCTTTATATTCATTGGCAAACTAGCCTGGGTACCCGTTATTTCTATATTACATGCTGATTTTACACGAATACGGTAACCTTCCGTTTGTTTTAAATCGCCAATATTATTTATCCAGGTACTACGGATTTTCTCATATGTCTTACCTTCCTCATTCTGTACCTTAAAAAGATTTTTATCAACTACTAAATCATTCTGAATCACCTCCATATTGGGTTCATCAGGCACTACTGCCGCAGAAAAAATATTCCATCCCTGCTCAAGTTGTATAGTCTGAGTAACAACTGGTTCTTCATAAATGTAACCAATTTCGACTACTGAAGTACCTCTCGGCTCAAATTTGCCAGATATTATCCATTCTGGTAAATCATCGTGATAGATAACATTGTTAGCGACTTTTTCAACCTGTTCTTTTGAGTCCCAAATCTTAAATATTACCTTATTTCCATCAGTAAATCCATTCAAATCTCCGGTCTCCTGTGACGCAGATATGAAAATATAGGAGTTTTCATCGTTAATATCTATGCTACTTGTCAAAACCGCAGAACCGACACATATGTCATTATCAAAAACTGCGATTTCATCACCAATTCCCAGTTTAGCATTGTCCACAAGGGCCTCTGTAACGACAAAAGTCATATGATTCTGACCATTCTCTCCATCCCATACAGGAACAAAATGTCTTGAGTCTTCATCAACGATCAAAATTGTTGTTATGGTGCTATCGCATCCCAAAACTGTAGTTAAATTACGAACATATTCGCCCGAAGTAGTCCAACCGTTATAATCTTCTCCTGTCTGGATAACTATATCTTCGACTATATCATAAACAGGATTAACAGCCAAATAGGTTGTTACAATACTGTCGCCTCCCGTAATACTATGCAGTACTCTTTGGTATTCGCCTGCGGATGTCCAGTCATTATAAGACTCACCTTCACAAATAGAAATTTCTTCCGTTGTGTATACAGTTTCATGAGCTGACTTTTCTTCAACACTCAGAACTGTTGTTATAGTGCTATCGCATCCCAAAACTGTAGTTAAATTACGAACATACTCCCCTGAAGCAGTCCAACCGTTATAATTTTCGCCTGCATGGATAACTATATTTTCAATTATATCATAAACCGGATTTACGGTTAAATAGGTTGTTACAATACTGTCGCCCCCTGTAATACTCTGCAGTTCCCTTTGGTACTCGCCTGCGGATGTCCAGTCATTATACGACTCGCCTTCGCAAACCGAAATTTCTTCTGTTGTATATACTGAATCTTGAGAGCCAACAACCGAATTATAAAGATCATCAACTTCGGAACTGGTTAAACCATAGTTATAGACTCTAACTTCATCGATATATCCAGTGTATTTGAGAGTTGGAGATGTATAATCTCTCCCTGCACCTATAAGCAAATTATAACCAACACCAGACACAATAGTACCATTTTCCAACACAGAATATATTTCCTGTCCATCAAGGTAAATTACTTTTTCAGAACCATTGTACGTTGCTGCTACGTGGTGCCAATCTCCATCCCACAGTTTACTAACATTATCTATAACAGCTCTCTCTGTTGAAGTTCCACTGGTTTTAAAATATAAACGTTGATTATCAGGATGAATATAAAGAGCAAAAGAATCGTAATCTGGCCCTCCATGCATTATTATTCCCTGATAATCACCAGTTGTACTTGTTGGTTTAATCCAGGCACTCATTGTTACTCCATCTGTAACATTCTCCCCAAAACATTGGCCAAGGTTAATGTAACCAGCCCCCGTAAACTGTAAACCATTTCCTTTTACACCATCCACTCTTAACTCTTCATTTATAATGGTTCCATCATTAGATCCTTCTGAATCAATCACATTAGGACCAGGTCCATCTTCAAACTTATATTCCGAATAAGTTGAAGAGACATCCAATGAGATTGTTGTTGTTGCACTTGAAGAAGTAGAAATATTACCATTAGCATCTTTTACCCAAGCATATAGTGTGTATGTTCCACTCTCGCTAAAAGCATATGATAAGGGAACTGATGTGGTCCAGTTACTGTCATCATTTATTGGTTCTTCTGTAGAAGTAGTTATTAGATACCCTGCGGCATTGCCATCAACAGAAAAAGACGTAATTGGAACAGTCAACGAAGATGAAGTTGATGGAATTGTAAAAGAATTAATGCTTGGGGGAGTATCCCCCCCCGGTGGATCAGTATCATCAACAGCTGTAATGTTAATAGTAATCGTAGCAGAAGCTGATAATGGTTCAGTTGAATTATCTGATATACTTACAACCAATTGAACCTTTTTATCGGATGTTTCATATAGAGTTGTAGCAGCATAAATCACTCCAGATGTTTCGTCAACGTAAAACAACCTTTCCTCGTTACCTCCAACTATATCATATTTTAGTGTTTGGCCTTCATCTGGATCACTAGCAACTACCTGGCCAATATAATCATCGACTTGTTTGTCTCCTAATATACCAAAGGTTTGATCATCGATTTCCGGTTTCTGATTATTGCTTCCTGATGAGGATGTCTTAATAAGAATTTTTGATTTAAAAGGTTCTAGAACCAAATCTCCAGATACATTGTTTCCTTCAATGTCTCGATAAATTGTATTTCCGAGAGATATTGTTTTCGACTCCTTTTTATCATTATACATTAACACCTCTGTCTCACCCGGCCCTAACGGAGATTTATCCAAAGTAGAATTTGCGTCTTGTCCTGTTGCTTTTTTCCATTCTTCAAAATTAATTTTATCCTCCTGATTTCTGAATATACCTTCCGAATTATAGTGGTTTATGTAAGTGTTGTTATCAAAAGTTCCACTTCCACTAATTCTCCACCCGACAACAAAAGCAACTTTATTATTCAAATAAGTTTTGTCAAACGCATATACAATGTTACCTTTAACTACTCTTGGACCAGAATATCCCCTGGTAATATAAATTGAAGCTGCGGCATCCATCACTGTATTATTCAGGACTTCAATGTTTCCATTCTTTATAAAAATACCATTACCACCGGAATGTGCAACAGTATTGTTCTCAATAGTAACACCACGGACATTATCATCCATATAGATTCCATTGCCTTTCATTCGATCCAATAATAACCTACCTTCTAAATTACCAATAACATTTAATACAATGTTATTACGTATCACAGATCCTGCTACTCCTGGAAGAGAACTATCACTACTCCATGCATATATTCCGCCTCCATCGTCAAGTGTCACACATGCGCCATCAACAAAATTGTACTCTATAACATTGTCTATTCCATAAAACCGAATACCATGATATCCGATGTTTATCAATCGATTATATTGTATTAGTGCGTTATCAGCCCGACTTTCGATACCATTTCCTGTATTCTGCACACTTATTCCCGCCTTTCCTATTTGATCATGCAGTGCAATATTGGAAATAACATTGTTATCAATAGTAACATTTAACGTTCTGTTATATATACCATAACAATTTGATCCGCTTATTGTATTGCGCGAGATCTTATTTCCAGTTGCATTTTTTCCCTCTATATTAATTGCGGCATAATCTACATCGAAAATTGAGTTATTTTCAAGTGTAATATTGGAAGCGTTATTTGAGGATATTCCAGATTCTTGAGCGCCCCTCAATTCTATGTTTTGTATTGTAACATAATCTTTTCCCTCAATATCAATAATCGTATTAAAAACTGACCCTCTAATAACGTAGTTTTCTGGCGAGTCTCCATTCAAAGTCCATAAATAAACAACTTTCTGATTTGAATCATAGTACCATTGACCAGCTTTATCTAAAAATTCTAACTTATTACACAGAAAGAACCCCTCATTTACTGAAATACTATAATGCGGGGAACTGTTAATATTTATTGTATTAGAATTATGACTTTTAACTGTCCTTGTTTCTAATGCCCAGGCGTCAGTCCTAATCATGCATTTGGCGTCAGTACAATCAATTGAATTATCAATATCATTACTGACAAAAGACGTATTACTTGACACAGCGTCAACAGTGAAATATCCCGAGTTGGGATATCTAGCCAGTTGCATTCTTTCTTCACCAATAAACACCTGATTTACAACCTTATTAAAAGTTGCTTTATAAATATTACCAGAATGTTGAGTCCACCCTGTTATCTCTTCAGATCCATATATCCTGGGTTTCTCACCTGCCCCATATGCTCCATAAATAATTGGACTACCTGCACTTCCTGAAGAAGTAACTGTAATAGTTCCCGACCACTCTTCACCTCGTTTAAATAAGATTTGGTCGCCCGGACTGAAAGAAGTACTACTCACCTTTGACAATGTTTTCCAAGGTTGGCTTTCGCTGGTTCCAGTATTTGCATCATTTCCAGATGCACTTACATAATACACTGTTGCATTACTAATATTTACCAGTAATACAAAAAACAACAAAAAAAGATACCTTGTATCTCTCTTTACATTTAGTTTTCTCTCCACAAATCTTTTAACACTCTTGTTAAAATCCCACATACTAAAATAATTCACGATAATTTGCACTAGCGTCCACATTTTATTAACAACTTAAATAGGTTTGTAAATTCAGGACAAATATATGCCAAATGCAAAAACAAAAAATAAGCTGTATTCAATCTGTCGATACCACAATAACCACCTCTCATAAAATCTAGATTTCATTAAATTTATGTTAAGATATGCAATAATTATTGATTTTATTAATTGTTATTTGAATTTTCCAATTATCAATTTAGTGATTATTCAAAGATTTTCAACTTGAATCTTTTAATTTACTGTAAGTCTATGATGTCTCGATTGTCAGAGTGTGGTTATTAATAATTAGAATATTCTAAATAAATTATAAAACAATATAAGAGCGTTATTAGCTCAATAATCATTCAGATTAACAAAATATTTTAAGTTAAGAAAATATCAAAAATATACAATTTATAATGTTTTTAAATAACAACATCTAAAATATCGGATATTTTGAATATCCAATGCTATTCGACACTGCATATTACTGAGCCATACTCAGTCTTTTTGTAAATTAATATGAGTCCCTTTACTTTTTTTTCAGATTACTCCGACCATATTGACCGAATTACACACATACAATCAAGAGCCGAGCAATTATATGATTAAAGAAATTTATCACTCTTGTAAATAACTATCATAGGGTTATATTCTAATTATTATTTTTGAGGTGCATTTTACTTTAAAAATTTATGCATCATTACTCAAGTTACATGGTTTATATATCATTTAGTAAATATCGAATCGATTTATAGTGGGAGATTTAAAAAATACCTGTTTTGTTTGTAAGAAACCAGTTACTTCTGAGAATTCGGAGTTGAATACAACCGTTAATTTACCGGTTTGTAAGGATTGCAAAGCAACTGAAGCAGAGAAGAAAGCAGAAAAAGAGGCACTCGACAGTCTGGCCGACGGCTTTGTTTGCGGCTGCATATAAAAAAAACCGCGATCGCTCGCGGTTCCTTTAAAATTGCTTTCTATGAAATAAAATTTGCTGTTTAATTCAAAAGGTGAGTGTAACCATCGTTAATCAGGCCGGGCAAATAACTTGCAATTAATCCCAGGGCAGTTGCATCATCAACTTTATTAGGAGTAATAATACGTTGGTTTTCCATTTCTTCCTGACTAATAACGGCTCTTGTAATTCTTTTCGGCACATCGCTCCAGGCTCTTCTGGTTTCTTTAGCACCAAACCCTTCGCTGGTTGCAGCGTAGCTCACCTCGAAATGTTTTGAATGTACCACATACTCAACACCTTCTAGCGTTTTGCGTTTTACAACTGTAACAGGCTCCTCTTCAGAACTGTAGCTAACAGTCCAAAGTGCTTTTACCGATTTCCCCATGTAAAGATTATCGACTTCTTCAATCTCGAATGATTTAAACTGAGTACGTACTCCAGTAGCAGATGCACTAACTGAAACCAATAGGAGGGCTAAAACCAATACGGATAATAAATTTGCTTTTTTCATGACTCTAAATTTTTGTTTTCTGACTGTAATTGTTTTCGTAATTATTTGTATTGGAGAGACGCACGAATTACATTTTGGTGACACCCAAAAGCCTTGCTGTAAAACAGATTCCGTTCGCAGAAAAAGATTGCTTTTTACAATTTAACACTTATTGGCCATTTTAACTTTCAATTTAAAATAATAAGACATATTTGTATTTTAATCTAAAATTACTTCCAGATAAAAGCAATTTCCCCACTCTATTGGCTAAAATATTTCTATCGGCCAACGACAGATTTTATCGACGAAAATTTTGTACTTTTTTTAATAGTATTTCCACTAAAACAGCAAAAACAAAAAAAGCCACCCGTAATCGGATGGCTTTCGAATTAAAATTACTTTTATTCTATTTATTGCGATTAATTGAGTAAGTGCGTATAGCCATCATTTAACAAATCAGGAAGATAGCTTGCAATAAGTCCTAAAGCCATTTTATCATCCACTTTGTTTGGCGATATAATCTCCTGATTTTTCAATTCGTTTTGATTGATAACAGCATGGTTAATTTTGTTATCTACGTTACACCATGATTTACGAACTTGTTTTGCACCAAAACCTGCTGCAGAAGCTACGTAACGAACAGAAAAGAACTCTGAGCTCACCACATATTCTGTTCCCTCCAAAGTGTTCCGTTTAACTACTGTAACCGGTTTTTCCGAGTTGTCGTAGCTCAAGGTCCAAATTGCATCAACCTTTTTGCCCATATACAAATCATTAACCAGGGTAAATTCAAATTCATTAAATTCGGTACGTATTCCGGTTGCATTGGCAACAGAAGTTACCATTACAAAAAATGTAATAATTGCGATTATAAAATTTACTTTTCTCATGACATTAAAATTTAAGGTTCAACTCTAAACTTTGTTATTGTTTAATTTTCGTGCAAATGACGTATAATTTTTGATGCTGCAACAAGAAAAATCAATGCTCTAAAACACATTTCAAACACGAGTAAAACGTTGAAAATAAAAGACTTTAAGTGCGAAACATTTTTCACTTACACTCTGTTCTTTAAAATTTGAAAAACGGAAGAAAAATTGACTGAAAACCATATTTTTGCTTACACTTTTAAAACTTTAAAAAGTTTATCTTTACGTACGGAAAGAGCATATTTTATAAGAAAATCCCTGCGAAACACCCGCCAAACGGCAGAAATGATAAAATCCGCCAGCTGGCAAACAGTTAAAAACAAACAATTAATGGTCTATGAATTTGTCAGATATTATAGAAAACCGTTATTCGGTTAGAAATTATAAAGATACCAAAGTAGAGAAGGAACTACTATTAGAAATTCTGGATGCCGGCAGGCTGGCTCCGTCGGCGGTTAATTTTCAGCCCTGGCATTTTATTGTAGTGCAAAATATCGAAATCCTGTCAAAGCTATACAATTGTTACGACCGTAGCTGGTTTCGTTCAGCACCTGTAATTATTGTGGCATGTGCCGACCATTCGCAGTCGTGGAAACGCGCTTCGGATGGAAAAGATTCGGCCGATATCGACCTGGCAATTGCCATCGACCACATTACATTAAAAGCCACCGAATTGGATTTGGGAACCTGCTGGGTGTGTAATTTTGATGTAAAAGCCTGTTCCGGACTTTTACAACTTCCGGACAACATCGAGCCTGTTGCCATGATTCCGGTGGGCTATCCGAACAACAAAAGGCCCGACAAAAAGCGCAAACCGCTTGAAGAGATCGTTCACTTCGACCGCTTTAATCCTTAGGTAGATTGTGATATTTCGCCAGGTATTTCTGCAAACGATTCATGCCCTCTTCGATATTCTCGATGGAGTTAGCATACGAAAAACGCAAGAAGCCCTCGCCGTTCTCGCCAAAATCGATTCCGGGAGTTACACCAACATGCGCTTTTTCCAATATATCGAAGGCCAGCTTGTAACTGTCGCCTGACAGGTGTTTGGCATTTACCATTACATAGAAAGCTCCTGTGGGCTTCACTTTAATATCAAAGCCCAGACCGGTTAATCGTTCAATGATATACCGGCGCCTTTTATCATAGATTAAGCGCATTTCTTCAACTTCGTCACCTGCATTTTTTAAGGCTTCGATGCCTGCGCGCTGCGTGGTTGAACCGGCACAGATAAATAAGTTCTGTTGCATTTTCTGCATACACCGTACATATTCCTGCGGAGCAATTACATAACCCAAACGAAGCCCTGTCATAGCATAACGTTTCGAAAATCCGTTTAAAACAAAGGCTTTGTCGCTTACTTCCAGAATGGAATGTGCACGATCTTCGTAAACCAAACCGTGGTAGATTTCATCGGATACAATTGGAATATCAAACGTTGCCAGATCCTTCATCAACTCAACCGACAAAAGGTTTCCGGTTGGATTCATTGGGCTGTTTATCATTATTGCGCGTGTTCTATCAGTAATGCGCTTTTTAATTTCCTCGTATCGGTACTGAAAACCATCCTCCTCGAAAACAGGAACTTTTATTGCTTTTGCACCAATAAACCGGATAAAGTTCTCGTAGCAAGCATACCCCGGATCTGAAATGATCACTTCATCGCCGGCATCGCACAAAACACCCAACGTTAGCAAAATGGCAGGCGAGCTCCCCGATGTTACAATAATCTGCTCAGGCGAAACGGTAACATTATATTCCTCTTTATACTTTACAGCGATTTGTTTGCGCAATTCGGGGTCGCCAAGGCTGTGTGTATAATGTGTTCGGCCTTCATCAAATGCTTTTTGTTCGGCAACCGACACACATTTGGGGACATTAAAATCGGGTTCTCCCACTTCAAGATGGATTACATTTATCCCCCGCTGCTCCATTTCGGCAGCTTTTTCAAGCACTTCCATTACAATAAACGGGGTAATTTCTTTAGCCTTTTGTGCGATCATTAAAATCGGAATTTGGTTTTGGGGCTAATTTAATCAATAAGCAAAGCGGCAACAATGGCTTTACTCATTATTTTTATCAATGGTAACTTTACTTACCACTTTATCACCCACCTGGAAAAGCGTTCTTACTTTCAGTTTTTGAGACAAATATTCTGCAGCAAAATAAAACGGAATGGGCAAAGTTACCGGACTAAAAATGCTTTCCACATACCTGTTCGATAATTCGTAGGTTTCGGCACCAGCAATATTCACTTTTTTTAGCAGCCTTTTTGTGCGGTTATACTCGCGCCCTTCGTGGTTTATAGCAATAACCATCGAGTCTTTGGCTGTTTCAATAAATCCGTGCTCGTACTGCGAAACCGACATACTTAAAACCGGCATTCGCGTCACCTGACTGAGCACAAGTGCAGCCACATTTGCAGTTGCAATATTGGGCCCATTACCAAGTATGTACACACAACAGCGTTTTTTCCGTTGTGTTTTCAGATATATTCTCGAGCCAATCTCTGTGCCTAATGCTTCAAACTCTGCCTGATGTTTTTTTAGTGCCTGAACAGCTTCAACCGGATCAAAACCAAAGCCCAGGTACAATACCAATAAGGTATTAATGTATGTTTTTGTGGCAATATGATCTTCCACTCCAGAATACAATAACACTTTTTTCGTGCAGTTTGGATGATTTCCCAAAGGACTGTTTTCGTCGTTAACAATTGCGGTGAACGATTTAAAATAATCGGCACACCAAATTGTTTCAGAACTTTGTCCTGATTGCGATATAAGCACGCCTTTATCGGGCTCTTTATACTTTAAAAGGTAATTAAAATATTCAGCTGCTTTTTCCGGGAAAAAATTTATTCCCATAAAACGAAAAGCTTTTGTTGCAATATGCGAAGCTCCCATACCAATATAAGGCACCTCCTCCGGCAATATCAACCCCTTGTTCTTCATGTAACACAGCTCTGCCCTGTACGGTATCTCAAAAACTTCATCTTTCATCGCTGTAGCCTTTTGTATTATAACTATAAGTTACAAAAACAAAACGTACAAATACAAGTAAGTGCCGGAAAGAAATTTATAAATATCGTTTCGCAATAGCTACTGCCTGTTGCAGATAAGCACCTCCAAATAAATAATAATGATTAAGCACATGATACAACTGATACAACTGATTTCTTTCGCTCCATTCTGAATCGAGCGGAAATTCTTCGTTGTAGGCATCAAAAAAACGCGAAGAGAAACCGCCGAACATGGTAACGATTCCGAATTCCATTTCGCGGTGCGAATAACTGGCCGCCGGATCGATTAATGCCGGACCATTTGTCGTTAACATGTAATTTCCCGACCATAAATCACCATGAATCAACGAAGCCTTTTCTTCATTTGGAATCAATAAATTCAGGCGATCGAGTAACTTTTCAAACAATCGCAAACAAGAGCTATCCAACCCCCTGCTTTCACGAATCATATTTATTAAAAACGATAATCTCATATCCCGGTAAAACGGTACCCAGCTTTTTCCCCAGCTATTATTCTGAGTGGTTGCTCCACAATAGTTATCAGAATAAAATCCAAAATCATCTTGCTGATATTTATGAATAAGTGCCAAACCTCTACCCAGGCGTTCCGACTGATCGGAACCTCCCGGTTCAAGGTATTCCATAACCAGAAAAGCAGGTGTTTCGTTAATCTCTTTTGCATAGAATACTTTAGGAATGCACACGGTACCATCCGACGCCTTGCTTAGTTCCTTTAAGCTCTCTGCTTCGCGGGTAAATATATCGCTCTCGCAATCCGAATTCCATTTCAGAAAAAAGCTGCCCAAATTGGTATCAATTTTCGAAGCATGGTTTATACAACCACCAGACAAAGCTCTGGAAGACGCAACTTTCACAGTCTCTCCAAATTCATCCGACAATCTCTCTTCAACTTCTCGTAAAATCCGATTTTGATTGTTTAAATCCATTTTGTTTGCTTAATTTTCTTAATCCAAGAATATGCTTAAATTTAGCAGGATTTTAATTTCAAAAAAACTATTTAGATTTGTTTTAAAAGAACCCAATATGCGATTTTTTTTAATTTGCGTAATAATACTAACCAATAGCTATTACCTAAATGCTCAATATAAAATTAAAGCGAGTAATGATTATCCCCCGTTTAACTACACGGATCAGAACGGCAATCTTGTTGGCTTCAATATCGATCTGGTTAAGGCCATAAACAAGCTTTATAACAACCAGATTGAAATTTCGGGAGCAAACTGGCAGATTGTAAACAGGATGCTGGAAGATGGAGAGATTGACGGTATTGCCGGAGCTCACTACCCCGGCTATCCCGATAACGAACATCTGTATACCCGGTCGGTTATCAATACTTCGCATTGTTTTTTTTACAACAGCAATTATCATAAAAATATATCACCCGAATTGTTACGTACCATAAAAGAACCGGTTGTTGCTTTATGGAAAAACGATGTGCTGGTACGATACGTTTTAAGTATAAACCCAGCTGCAAAATTTGTTTATGCTACTGACTACGATCAATTAATTGAATTTTTGGAAGACGAACAGGTAACTTGCGCCATTGCTCAACGAATTGGAGGAATGTATCATGTTGCAGAGCTGCAAAAAGAATACATAAAAACCACTAACCACCGGATTCTGGAACGAAATATGGGTTTTATGCTTTCGCCAAATTCGATTGAACTTGCAGCAATAATAAATAATGCTACCGAGGTTCTGCTTTCGAATGGCGAATACCAACGCATTTATGACAAATGGCTTGCTGAGTACGACAAAGAACCGAATGGTTTCCGAGAGTACTGGCGATTCATTATACTCATCAGTGCAATTGTTGGCATCATAATTCTTCTCCTCATTGTAATCAACCGAATTCTACAAGCGAGGGTAAAAAGTAAAACGCAAGATCTTCAGCATCAACTCGACCTGAATTCGGAGATCATGAAAGAACTTTCGCGTCAGAAAAACAAAGCTGAGCAAAGTGATAAAATGAAGTCTGCTTTTTTAGCGAACATGAGTCACGAAATACGAACACCGATGAATGGCATTCTGGGTTTTGCAGAACTTTTAAAAACGCAGGCTTACTCTAAAGAGGAAGAACTTCAGTTTATAAATATCATTCAACAGAGTGGCGACAGAATGCTTACTACCATTAATAATATTATTGATATTTCGAAAATTGAATCGGAAAACGAGGATGTGCAGATTAAAAAAGTAGATATTGCAAAAATCGTATCCGAACTGAATGACTTTTTTATAGTTGAAGCAAATGAAAAAGGAATTGATTTGATTATTGAACCAGAAATTACAGAGCCATCGCAGAACTTCTACAGCGATACATACAAACTAACTTCCATCTTAACCAACCTTATTAAAAATGCCATTAAATTCACCAAAGAAGGATACGTAAAAATTCAGTACTCGCTTAACGCTACAGAATTAAAAATTAAGGTATGTGACACCGGTATTGGAATTGCTCCCGAAAAGCAAAATGCAATATTCGATTACTTTGTACAGGCCGACCATTCACACTCAAGCGGATACGAAGGATCGGGACTGGGGCTATCAATAACACGTGGCTATATAAAACTGTTGGATGGCGATATCAGTGTTTCGTCCACACCCGGAAAAGGCACTTCATTTACCTTTGTTTTACCAAATTTAAGGGTCGTTAGCTCACCCGAGGAACCGGCAGTAAATGAAACACCTGCAGAACATATTGATTACAATAGAAATGGCGATTTAAATATCATTATTGCAGAAGATGATGAAATATCTTACAACTTTTTAAGCCATATCCTTTCCGATGTACCGGGCAATATAAAGCGCGTTAAAAACGGGGTGGATGTGATTGAACTTGTTTGGAAACATCCGGATACCGACGTTGTTTTAATGGATATAAAACTGCCCAAGATAAACGGACTTGAAGCAACCAAACGAATAAGAGCATTTAACAAAGATGTGTACATTATTGCACAGACGGCGTATGCACAGGAAAACTACAAACAAGAAGCAATTGCTGCGGGGTGTAATAATTTTATTGTTAAGCCGATTGATAAAAACCAGCTAAAAAAGATTTTGCTGAACTTAAAACAACCGGTTTTATCTGAATAGCATAATTATTGTGAACAATTTACGCAGGTTCGCGCTTGCGGCATAATAAGAATCCGCCCCAGGGGAATTGGCTTTTTACAGCTTATACAGCGTCCGAAATCATCGTCATCCACTTTCGAGAAAGCAAATTTCAACTTCTCCAGTTTTTCTTTTGCCTTGCGTAAAGCGGCTTCAGTAACACTTTTATTATTAATGGCATCCATCCTGGATATTCTCCCAATGGCATTTTCCGGCTCAACAGGTTTTGTCAGCTCAGAATATTCCTGAATAAGTTTTTCCGTTTTTTCAATTTCGGAAGTTATCTGAACTTTTATCTCAACCTTATTCAGCTCTGCCATTGTAATAAAATATTGTTACGAAAAGAGCGAATCGACAAACTCGCGACGACGGAAAATTTGCAAATGCTCCATTTTCTCGCCAATACCAATATATTTTACGGGAATTTTAAACTGGTCGGAAATACCAATTACAACACCACCTTTAGCAGTTCCGTCGAGCTTGGTTAATGCAAGTGCTGTTACTTCTGTGGCTTTTGTAAACTGTTTTGCCTGCTCAAATGCGTTTTGCCCGGTAGAACCATCCAGAACAAGTAAAACTTCGTCAGGAGCATCGGGAACGATCTTTTGCATAACCTTTTTAATCTTGCTCAGCTCGTTCATTAAACCCACTTTATTGTGAAGTCGGCCGGCGGTATCAATAATCACCACATCGGCATTGCTGGCTTTTGCCGAGGCTAAGGTATCGTATGCAACAGATGCGGGATCTGAGCCCATTTTCTGTTTTATGATAGGAACATCTACCCTTTCGGCCCAAACCTCCAATTGCTCAATTGCGGCAGCCCTGAATGTATCAGCAGCTCCCAGCACAACTGATTTTCCGGCTTGTTTAAAATTGTATGCTAATTTACCGATGGTAGTGGTTTTTCCCACTCCGTTTACGCCAACAACCATTATTATATAAGGCCCGTCTTTTTGCGGAAGATCAAAATCTGAAACATCGGTAGTGTTATTCTCCTCCAATAAATCAGATATTTCATCCTTTAGAATGTTATTCAGTTCGCCAACACCCATATATTTATCGCGGGAAACACGCTCTTCGATACGTTCAATGATTTTAAGCGTTGTATCAACTCCTACGTCCGATGTAATAAGTACCTCTTCCAGATTGTCTAAAACTTCGTCGTCAACTTTCGATTTTCCAACTACCGCACGACTCAGTTTTTTAAAAACACTTTCTTTTGTTTTCGACAATCCCTCGTCAAGACTCTCTTTCTTCTTTCTGTTAAAACTTCCGAATATGGCCATATAAAAATGATTTGCAGGTCCTAAAATAGTACAAAATTTGGTTACAATAAATTTGTGGTACAAAAATTACCAAATCGTTCATATAAACAAAAAAAGCTTTCATCTTACATGAAAGCTTTTCCTGTTATACATTATATTTTCTTATTTTTTAAAATAAGTTTTAACGTCATCGTTTGGCACCATTTCTTCTTTAAAAGCGTATGCTCCGGTTTTCTCCGATTTAGTCATTTTGATTACTTTCGCATAACCTTTACCGGCACCTTTCTGTAGTGATGCTACTGCTTTCTTTGCCATGTCTTAATTATTTAATTTCTTTATGTACTGTTACTTTCTTAAGAATAGGATTGTATTTTTTCAATTCCATACGATCCGGAGTATTCTTTCTGTTCTTTGTAGTGATATACCTTGAAGTACCTGGTACACCACTATCTTTATGCTCTGTGCATTCTAATATCACCTGCACTCTGTTACCTTTTTTTGCCATAGCTTAAGATCTTTTAAAATTTATCAATAAAACCTTTTTCCTGTGCCTCCGCTAAAGCAGACTTAATGCCTTTTTTATTAATGGTACGCATACCGGCAGCAGATACTGTTAGTTGCACCCAACGATCTTCGTGGGGCATATAAAATTTCTTTTTAAACAGGTTTATATCGAACTTTCTTTTAGTCCTTCTTTTCGAGTGAGAAACATTGTTACCCACCATTGCTCTTTTACCTGTTATTTGACAAACTCGTGACATTTCTTTTAATTTCTTGATGTTTACAATAAACACATTACTAAAAACGGAGTGCAAAGAAAATACTTTTTTAGAAAATAATCAAGCAGTTAACCTAATTTTTGCAAAAACAATTAACAATACAGTGTTAATACTCAGGAAAAAACGAGTTTTCTACTCAATCGCCCGCAAATATATGCTAATTTTCGATAGCTTAAAAAGAATATCAAAGCAATATTAATTTTTCTGAAAACAGATGATTAGCAGAATATTTTATGATTAATTCGCTTTGATTGCTCCCCTTAGGAACATCATGAACGACAGTTTTCCGATTTAGAAACGCTTTTAAAAACAAAAGGTCCGGAATAACTCCCGAACCTTTCACTGTTTATCTAATAATTCTCTTACAGACTTTGCTCACATGCTGCTAATACTTTTTTAGCATTTGCATTGTTTGGATCAAGCTCTAAAGCTTTTTTCAGGAACGGAATAGCTTGTTCAAAGCTTTTCTTACCTGCTGCTACTGCATTTTTATACTCATCATCTAAAGTTGTTATGCTTCCTGAATTAACACTTTCGGTCGCACTTTTAATAGTTGCAGCACCTTCCTGGTACTTGTCATATCCTTGAGAGAAATACACCTTGGCAATGTTTTCAACCAATTCGGCTTTATTTTTCTCACTAACAGCAACTCCTTCAACTGACGATTTTCCTTCGGCAACTAAAGCTTCAGCAGCCTTTTTCAACGAAGCACTTTTGTATTTTTCGGCTTTGTCGTAATTAAAATCGTTTTGTGAAATAGCAAAACAATTGGCGGCTTCAACAAAGTTTTCGCCTTTATAGCTTTTAATTCCTTCGTTATAGAAAATTTTACCTGCTTGCTCTTCAATACCTTCGTTAGGATAATCTGCTATAGCAGCTTTATAAAGCGCAATTGCTTTATCGTACTCTTTGCTATCTACTGCATCCGATGCTTTAGTTTTTGCTACAGCCGGGCGCAATTGACCAAGTACAGCATTAATATTATCCACATTCTGTCCATGATCAGGGATAGCCAATACTGATTCGAATAATTCAATAGCCTTTTCAAAATCTTTGCTTTCAACAGCGGCATTTGCCTGCGTCATTAATTCACTGGCGTCCTGGGCAAATGTCATTACTGAAATAAACACCATCACCATTAACAATACTACTCTTTTCATTTTTCAACTACTTTTTAATATTTTATAATTCAATTTAATTTTCCTGTAAATTTCGTCGATGAGCCCCAAAAATAGTAATTCTGAATTAAAAACCTAAAATACAGCAATTAAGATTCGCTACTCTTTTTACGCATATTGCAAAAACAAAAACAATACCATTTAAAAATGGTGTTATTTTCTAGCGACTTACGGGTTAAGTAAATCCGGATTCCAAAAGTTCAATATATTTTTAATCAGGTGAAGATTATTTGCCGCCTCAGTATTCTCGGGGTCAATATCCAACACATGGTTGAAAGCATTAATAGCCTCTCCCCAATTTTGATATTTCTGTTCGATATTTCCTTTCAGCAGGAAATAACGCACAGTATTCTGCTCATCAAGTTTTTCAAAAAGGTTTCTGGCTTGCTCCGCCTTTTCGGTTTTCAACAAATCTTCAATTACCTTCAGGCTGTTTTCAATTTCCGTGTTCTCCATTTCTATTTCTCTCCCCTGCTTACAGAAATAACACCTTTTACCTTTTTTAGTTTATGAATAAGAAATTCGAGGTGATCGAGATTATAAACCGAAATCTGCAATATTCCCTCAAAATTGCCTTTATCGCTCGAAATATTTATCGATCGCATTTGTGTGCCAACATCTTTTGCAATAATGTGTGTGATCTCCGAAATGATACCAACTTCATCAGTACCTGACACATGCAACGATGTTAAGAAAGAACTATTACTTGTATTGTCTTTCCACACGGTTTTTATAATACGGTAAGGAAAACGCTCTTTCATTTGAGGCGCATTCGGGCAACTGGCACGATGAATTTTTATACCATCATTTATGGTAACAAAACCGAATATTTTGTCGCCAAAAACCGGATTACAACATTTTGCCAGCTTGTAGTTTACGTTTTTCAGGTTATTGTCGATGATCAGAAAATCTTCGCCTCCATCATACGTAAAGTTTTTCGCTTCGCTTGTTGGCAACAACTCTTCAATGGTCCGTTTCGTTGTCTCCTCTTCTTCTTTTTCAACAAAAAGCGATTTAACTTCAAGCGTATCGATTTTTCCAATAGCTATTTCATAGTATAAATCAACTGCCAGTTTAAAGCCAAAATGTTTCAGAATTTTACGTATTGCATCGTCGTTTAAATCCAGTTTCCAGTTTTTAAATTTGCGCAACAACATTTCGCGGCCATCATTTGCCTGGCGGTTACGGTCTTCGTTCAAACTCGTTTTAACCCTGTTTTTAGCTTTCGATGTAACTACAAAATCCAGCCAATCTAATTTTGGCTTTTGGTTATTCGACGTGTCAATCTCAATTTGATCGCCGTTTTTAAGTTTGTGTTTTAAAGTAACTTTTTTGCCATTTATCTTTCCGCCAACACAGGTATCACCAATGCGCGAGTGAATTTCGTAGGCAAAATCGAGCACTGTAGCCCCCGACGGCATTTTCTTCAAGTCTCCCTTTGGCGTAAAAACAAATATCTCGTCGCTGTATATATCAGTGTTAAAATGATCGATAAAATCAACCGCATTTAATCCCGGATTTTCCAGAATATCGCGAATTCCAGCCAGCCACGAGTCGAAACCCGATTCCTTGCCACCTTTATATTTCCAGTGTGCAGCCAACCCTTTTTCAGCAACCTCGTCCATTCGCTTGGTACGGATTTGTATTTCAACCCATTTTTTATGTGGCCCCATTACCGTTGTGTGCAGCGACTCATAGCCGTTTGATTTTGGAATGGTAATCCAATCGCGCAATCGATTCGGGTTGGTTTGATACTCCTCAGTAACAAACGAATAAGCAGTCCAGCAGTCGGCTTTTTCATTTTCAGGTTCCGAGTCAAGAATCACACGAATAGCAAACAAATCCATTACCTCGTCGAACGAAACATTCTTTTTGCGCATTTTGGTGTTTATCGACGAAATAGACTTTGTACGTGCTTTCATCGAAAATTTCAATCCGCGTTGCTGTAGCTTTTTCTCAATGGGTTTAACAAATTCGGCTACAAAGCTGGCTCGCTCGCGTTCGGTTTCTTTTAAACGGTTTACTACATAAAAATACTCATCCGGCTTTTGAATTTTCAGGCAAATATCCTGCATCTCGGAATTTATATTGTACAAACCAAGCCGGTGAGCTAAAGGAGCATATAAATATTGTGTTTCGTGGGCGAGTTTCTGCTGGTTTGCTTCGTTGTAAACTTCAAGATTGCGCATTACCTGTAACCGGTCGGCAATTTTTACCAGAATTACACGTACATCGCCGGCCAAAGCAAGCATCAGTTTTCGGTAATTTTCCGAATGCAGGTCAATGGTATCGGTTCCCAAGGCATTGATTTTAGCCATACCTTCCAGAATTGAACTGATATGCGCACCAAATTTTTCACCAATTTCTTCCTGAGTTACCTTTTCCTTTAACCCGGCGTACATTACATTGTGCAACAAGCCTGTAATTACCGAATCGGGCTCAAGACCGATCTCCATTGCAATTATGGAGGCCACTTCGAGTGAATGACTTAGAATTACTTCGCCGTGAGAAAAGCGGGTTTCACCAAGAACTTTTTGGGCGAATTCAAAAGCATTCTCAAGTTTCAGAAACGATGCATCGTCCCACGTTAACTGGCAAAACTCCTTTATGTGGTCGTATCTTGTATATATTTGTTCTCTGGGTTCCATGGTGTAAAAATAAAAAAGGCTGCTAAAAGAGCAGCCTTTTAATTCTATATATTGATCTGAATTTTATTGGGCTGCAGCAGTAGTATCAACGAAGGTACGATTACGCATTTCACGATCCAGCATAAAAATACCGTTACCCTGGCCATTAATAAGCTTTAAGGTATCAAGTATTTCTGTAACGTTAGCTTCTTCTTCAACCTGCTCATCAACAAACCAGCGCAAAAAACTTTGTGTTGCATGGTCTCTTTCTTCAACGGCAACATCAACCAGATTATCGATTAAACTGGTAACCAGCTGCTCGTGCTCCAGTGTTTTCTCATAAACATCAATAACACCTTCCCATGTTGTTGGCATCTGGTCAATAGCTTTCAACTCCACTTTACCTCCTCGTTCAACAACGTAATTAAAAAACTTATTGGCATGAGTCAGCTCTTCCTGGTACTGTACATACATCCAGTTGGCGAAGCCCGGCAGCCCTTTATCGTTAAAATAGGCCGACATTGATAGGTATAATAATGATGAATATTGTTCGGCGTTTATCTGCTCATTTAACGCTTTTAGTACTTTTTCTTTCAACATGATCTACTTGTTTTATGAATTTGTGCTTAAAAGTAGAAAAAAGGACAGAAAGATAAAAAAGAAAGATCCGAAAACGGATCTTTCTTAACGAATTAAAAATCGAATATTTTTTTGAAAGAATGCATATCATCAATGTCCATGCATTATTTTTCAATGAAGTATGATTTCAACAAGCACATTTATAAACCAACTTTTCAGCTGATTGTAACCAATGAGGTTACTCTTCATTATCTTTCGTTCTAAATGTCCAGGTTGGGCTGTTTGCCACTCGACTCCCTTCATATTTGGCTACAACATACCAATAATATGTTGTAGAATTATCCAAACCGTCTACAACTACTTCTGTGGCAGAAAGATTTTCTCCTGCAATTTTCTGAGTTGTAGAATTCGATTTGTAGTAATATACCGTGTAATCGAGATCCTTACCTCTATTTTCCTGTTCAACCTGCCATTGGAAAGTTAAACTAGTATTTTGTTCTGTTGCACCATTTCCAGGCACCGGATCATAAATTGTAACCCAGCCAACATTATTTTCATCTTTAATCAGAAAAAAAGTAAGTTCGGTGTCTTCGTTATCATACACTGCCACACTAACACTGTTACTCAAATAATCCTTTTTACGGGCAGTAATAGCAATGTCACCCTCCTTTACCTTTCCAAAAGTAAAAACCCCTTGTGCATCGGTTATTGATGACGTGCTGGCCGGATTGGTAGCCACCTGAACTCCTTGCAGCGGCTCGTAACTATCACCATCTAATATTATTCCCGAAACCGAGCCAAATTTATCGATATCCAGTTTTTCCTCTTCACATGCCAGCATGCTTATTACCAGCAATATGCAGCTAAATATTTTAAGATTTTTCATTGTTTTAGTTTTTTCCCATGTAAAATTTAACCCCTAGTTTAAGTCCCCAAATATGATCGTTAAATGATCCGGCTTTTTCGCCATCATAATAATCGGTAAAAAGCTGATTAAAAAATGCTTTTCCTGTTACAGCGATTTTATTTGAAAAGAGATACTCGGCACCGCCGCTATAGGACAAATAGGGCATCCACAATTTGTCTGATAATCCAATTGTATTGCCATTGTCGTAATAAGTACCACCTCCAAAGGCGAAATAGGGAGAGAATTTCCCTTCCGGATTAGCCAGAAAGGTTAGATTCAAATCGCCATAATATTCGTTTGAAGCCATTATATTTTTTATTCGCGAACTCTGAAAGCCCAGGTTGGTCTCGATAAAAAATGATTTTGTCAAGCCAAAACCGAATCCTAAAGCTCCTCCCCCTCCAATTTGGTTGGAAGAAAAATCACTTACACAGAATTGACCGCTTCCCATGAGGGAGGTATAAAATTGACCCCGATTTTCTTGTTCAAACGGTCGTCCGATGTGATCAACTTCCAATGTATTTTCTTTTTCAGTACGATAATTCTGAATCTCGGCATTACTTATCTCTTCCGGATTTTCCAAGGTCCAAAGGTTTTCAAGAACACCTTCAATAATAAGGCTATGTACTGCTTTTTCTACCGCCTCGGTTACAGCCATTTCGGTAGGTTCGTTGTAGGTATATCCTGTTTCTGCTTCGAGTAGTCGTTTAAATTTCACATAGCGAAATACACCCATCGATACTTCCTGCGAAAGAATAGATTTAGTTGTATATACCGTTTTTAATATTTTGCCATTACTTGTTGAAACAGCACGCAGATAAATACTCACCCGGTCTTCGCGGTATTGTGCCGATACATCGGTACCAAAATAACGGGCACCTGCGCCACCTGTATAAACATTGGTTTCGTACGATACTATTCCTCCTTCGAGCAACACCCCGGCAAAAAGCAACGGCGGTAGCATTACCCCAGTAGTTCCTTCATATTGCTCACGGCTCGACCGGATGATTTTCCGTTCATTTAATAAGTTGCTTATGTTTTCCCTTTCGATAGGTATAAACCAACCGGATTCCTCAAGGGCACGAATTAATATATTTGTTGCCCCCTGTGTTACGGCAGTAGACCAGCTTGCACCCACGTTTGAGGGTTTGTACTGCCCCGTTTGATCGCGAAATTTATACACCGCCACCACAATGGGCTCCTTGGGAGCCGGTAAATCCAGCAACTCTTGCTTTACCGGCGTTTCAGGCCCAAGCTGAGCACCTTTCTCTTGTCCGATTGGTTGATGGAAATAGGGACTACAGCCCCACAATAACCCCGACACAAAGAAAAATACCATAAGCCTGGAAAATAATTTTCTCAGCATAATTTTCTGGTTTTAAAAGTTTTTTCTTTGCTTAAAAATAAGGTACTTCAACCGTAGTGGTTGCTCCGGTTGAATTATCTGAAATGGTTATGTTCACCCCGCTTCCTGCATCACCAATATCAATTTGGTAATCGCCAAGTACATAGGAGCCTTCCTCAAGTGCGTCCTCACCAAACTGCTTTGTTACAATTTCGCGCGATAAGCGACTCAATATCTGACGGTTCAAACTCTCAGCAAAATCCGATGCCGGATCGCTTCCGTAACGACTATAGGCATCAACTCCGTCGCTGGGTGCCTCTATTGTATTTTGTGCCTCCGCCGAGCTTAACATCCAGCTGTAGTTGTATGGATTTCCGCCAAAAGCCGGATTTTTTGGTGAGTAAACAAAATCCTGGGCGCTTGACGACAAGCTTATCAGGATTAGAAATATGGGTAGTACAAATAATGTTTTTTTCATCATGTGTGGTTTTAAAAAATACCTGTTCCCGATCGGTCATCCCCATCGAGTTGCCTGACCAACTCCTCGTAATTGGCCAGATAAATCTGCGTGCGTGCAACGGCTTGTTGTGCCAGTTGCTCAACAATGTCGTTACGGGGTTGAAGAAACGATTGAAAAACAAGTGTTTCATTTATTTTGACTTCAATCATCGTGGTGGATAAGCGATAAGGTTTTTCGCTGATATAAATAAAATAGTTGCGAGCTCCTTTCGGTGCTTCCCAAGCTGTATAAAAGAAATCGTAAAAATCTCTTCCGCTTTTCGTTTTGGTTTCATCGAAAAGCAGGCCATCAATTTCAATATCCGCATCGGAACTAACCTTTTCTTTAGCTTCTGAAATTTCCTCGATCAGTTTTTTCAGGTCTTCCGGTGCTTCTTTCAATTTCAAGGTATCCTGAGTTGCCCCAGTTTGAGCGACGCCAATAAAGGCAATAGAGCAAAAAAACAATATGGCCGTAAAAACTTTCATTTAGCTACCTAGTGGGAAAAGAAAAAGCTGAATTAGAAATATTCACCTGCATTCCTTCACCATTCACTCCAGGCGTTTGGGTGATAGATATTGGTGCAAACGAATTTTCCAACATGGCCTCTACACTATGGTCATTCCCCGTTTGTGTGATTTGTACCTGCTGTGCATCGTTGATTGCAGGTATTTCATTGCCAAATAAAGCCAGTTCTATTCTGTTGTTATTCCCCTGTTGCAGCAGATAAGCCGACCGCGATACAAGGAAGTAGTTTTCGATAAAGCTGTTGATGGAGTTGTGATTACCATCCTGCTTCACCTCAACTTTTACATTCTCGCCTTCCGACCAAAGATTGGCATCATTTGAAGTTTTATATTGCCAGAGTTTGGTTTCAAGCCCCGAACCGTTCTGTTCGATGAGTCCGGAGTTACCCGTGCCATCCTGGTTTACAAGAATGCTATTCTGCAAGTTGCCCTGTTGATTTTGGGTAGCCTTAAGATCATTGCCCTCCTCGATTTGCCTTATCACAGAAAAGTTGCTAATGACTGGATTTTCCAACTGGATTTCGGCAGCTTCTAACAAATCCTGCATCTCTTCACTGCTGATTAGCTCTTGGGCGTGTAGGCCAAATGCAGTCAACAATAAAATCGAAAATAGTATCGTACGAATTTGCATGCTTTTGTATTTTAATTCAACTGTTTATAAATCATTTATGCAACATGGCTTGGCTTTGTGACTCCATTAGTTTTGGTAAGCACTACCCCCTGACTGATCGCCAGGGGGAATAGTGCAAAACCATCACATTAATTTGATCGAGGAATCACCTAACTTGATGGCCAGGTATTGTATTAATACTGATTAACAATTGCTACGTTGTTCATTCCCATTTGGCTCACAGTCTCCGATCCTGTTAGCTGCTTTGATTGCACAACGTTATCAATTCCTGTTTGTGTAACTTTCAAAATTGCTCCATTATTATTAATGGCATATGTACCGTCACCGCCAAGTCCTTCTACCGTATTTCTCAAACCATCTTGCAGTATGGTAGCTACAGATCCAATACCATCCTGACTGATCATTACTGAATTACCGTCTGCAACAACACCTTCACTTGCTGGCCCCATATAGTCCTGTTTTTGAGTGATGCTAAGGCTAGCCCCATTACCAACTTGCTTCGCGTCAGCAACATTGTAATTACCAATTGCCGCCATACTTGCATCATTATTATTTCCATCTTGCACTAAATATTGAGCATTACCGGCACCTTCTTGTGTTTGTGTTGCGGTATTACCATCTCCTTTTTGAGTAATTTGTGCAACTCCACGATTTTCAAGACCACTTGAAAATACTTGTCCTACTTTAAATGTTTGAGTTGCAGTATTGTCGTCGCCTTTTTGATCGATAAAAAGCTCTCCATTTACATTTCCATCCCGGTAGTTCTTTCCATACCATTTTTGTGTAGCACTATTATCGTTGCCTTTTTGAGTTATAGCACCATTGTCATTCCCGGCATCCTCGTAACTTCTTTGATAAGCGGTATTTCCGTTACCATCCTGAATTGCACTAAAATCGACATTACCCCAGTTGCTTCCACCTGCTAATTGAATTTGGGTAATCGAATTTTCTTTACCTCCTTTTTGTTTAGCAAATACTGATAACGGACTAACGCCATTATTCTTTGTCCCGTTATGGGTTTGTTCAATTTTTATCTGGTTATCTTTTGTTCCACTTTGTTCCACAACTGCTGTTACTGTAGCCGAACCACCCGGAGATCCTGCAATATCTTGCACCTGCGTAATTTTAACAAAATTGCTACCAGTTTGAGATACATCTGCAATATTATCTCCTGCTTCGCTTGCATTTGTATTACTTTGACTAACTGTTGTTGTTTGTGCCATTGCAATTCCTGCAACAAACACGATTGCCAATAAAAAAACTAATTTTTTCATGATTAATTCCTTTCTTCAATTATATTAAAATTGACTTACGATTGCTGTATTATTCATCCCTACTTGAGTTACAGTCTCTGATCCTATAAGTTGTTTTGACTGTACAACATTGTCTGTTCCTGTTTGAGTAACCTTTAAGTATGCTCCGTTGTTGTTAATTGCAAAAGTACCGGCACCACCAAGTCCTTCGACGCTGTTGCTCCAACCATCTTGCAGTATATTAGCTTCAGATCCGTTACCATCCTGGCTGATCATTACAGAATTCCCTTTGGATAATTCTCCCTCAAGAGCGATACCTTTTTCATCTTGTTTTTGTGTAACTTTCAACATGGCATTGCTTCCTTTTTGTATTGCATAAGCCATATTATAATTACCATAACTCCACATACTGGCTTCATTCGAAACTCCTGATTGAATAATTTCCTGATAAGATCCTTGACCAACTTGTTTCTGATAAGCATAATTATTATTATCTGTTTGCTTTATAAAAGCTTTACTGGAATTGGTTCCAGGACCATAAAATGCTCCTTGAGACCCAAGGTCAAACTCCTGCTTAGCTTCGTTACCATCTGCAGTTTGTAGAATTTCAGCCCCAGCATTTCTGACATCTTGACCATGAAACAATTGTGTTGCAATATTCTTATTTCCTACTTGCTTGATGTCTGCAATCAGATTTCCTGTTTTTTCTCCGGTAGTTTTTTGGTAGGCCTCATTTTGCTTACCATCTTGAGAAATGCTAAAAACCCCATTTGTTTTTTTACTAAACTGTTCAGCGACATTACTTTCTCCAACCTGTTTTGATGTAAACTTCATTCCTCCGGAAGTCCAATTGCCTGAAATTTGTGTTTGTTTCAAGCTGTTCTTTTTACCTTTTTGTTCGGCATAAGTAGTATTGGTTCCTGTTCCACTAATATTACCGGTAGCAACTTGTTTGACAATAATAGTGTTGTCATTTCCACCACTTTGCTTTACTTCTGCTTTGTGGTTAAATTCAGCAGGACCCGCTTTTTCCGTGAGCTGTGTTATTTTAACCAAACTGCTTCCTGTTTGGCTTACTACTGCTTCCTGAATTGAAGTGTTAGGATCGCCAACAGTCGTTTGATCGATTACTGTTGTTTGTGCCATTGCAAACCCAGCAACCAGCACCATTGCGAAAAGAAATACTAATTTTTTCATCTTTTTGTAAATTTTAAGTTGTTTTTAATAAAAAGGATTTCAAGTATTAATAATCCGTCAGTTGGCGGATTAGTTTCCGGTGCATTTACCAGCATAGCCTGATAATTTACCGGAACAATCGGGGGATGCCGCATACTACGTCACTTTTGCGATTGCGGCTTATACTTTTTCAATTTCAATCAACCTGCTTCTCATATCAAATTGCTTTAACATTATATATTTTAATTTACTCAGTTATGTTCTGCGCACAACCTTACACACATAATTATTACTATACCAGGCAGTTAAGCCAAAGCATAACTATTTACTCTTGATTTAATGGCTGGGGCCTTTTAAATGCCTGTGGAAATGATCCGGAGATAAGCCCTTATTTTATCATCGTGAATCCGGGGATCGTTTAGGGGACGATTCCCTTTTTTCCGATTACTAAATTACGGTGGCATAACAGTAAATACAATAAGTAATTTTACTACCTTTTAAAACAGATACGTATTTTCTGCCAATTTTTTTTTTAAAACTTAACCACTTTACACTGAAAGTACCTAGGTTTAAGAATGAATGAAATTCGTAAGAAAACAATAAAGAATAAGACGTGAGTATAAAGTACAGAGTAATGAGAAAGCCCAGGTGTGTGTTATCTCATTCTTCAAATCGCTGTACTCATTATACATTTGAATTTAAAATTATAGAAACTGGAAGTAGTTGCAATAATCCCAAAATTTCGGGGACAGGGTTTCAACTATTAATTAGAAAATGAAATCCTCTATTAAGCAATAGAATATAATACTTGTTGCTTCTGTATTTTTAATATGGCCTCCATCATGCTATGTGTATCAGTCTTTTTCATAATATTCGAGCGGTGTTTTTCAATTGTCCGTTCTGAAATATTAAGCTCAACGGCTATTTGTTTGATGGGAATGCCACGGGCCGAAAGCGTGAAAACTTCTTGTTCACGCGCAGTGAGATGAACAATCTGTATTGACCCGAAGTCTTTCTTTCTATTTTTCATACACTTCCCCTGCACCAGACACTCATCATCGTGTTGACTACCGCCATTCTCATGTTGGCTGGTTGGCAGAATTACAGTAAGAAATTTGTTTTTATTTTTGTCTCCAATACTATTTTTATACAAATTAAATTTTCCATTCAGCCTAACCGCATTTACATCTTCCAACCAACAATTGTCAACCAGTCCGTTTTCCAATTTTCGCAACTTTAACCGGTTGGTTTCATCATCTTTCAAATCAAAAATATCAAAGAATCCTGCTTTTGAATGCTCCAGACCGTCAAATAAGCGGGTAAACGAATCATTAACTTCTGTAATCTTAAAGCTTTCAGAAAAAAACATAGGCACCGGCGATGATAGAAAATGCATTCTAAAACCTTCAGTTCCGTAATAATTAAATTGCAATGATTTTTGTAATCGCTTTTCCACTTTATTTAATAGCGAAATGCGAGATATTGGGCAAAATAAAAAATTATCGATCCCCAGCTCAAGCCCCAGTTGCAAATCTTCAACGCTATAATCTTCTACGATTAAAAAAAAGCCGGTGCTATCCTGGAAAAATTTCTCTTCGAGCTGCTTATAAAAACGAAAACCAGATGTATTCGACAAAGTTTGTTGACAAATAATCAAGTCGTAATATTGATCTTCAATCTTCAACTTAGCTGCTTCTGCTGTATTCGCAGTTTCAATTATGTATGTTTCCGATTGCAATAGTGTAATTAGCTGATTTAGAAGTTCCGATTTGGATAGCACTAAGAGTATTCGAAATGAAGGACGCATTTTTCTCCTGGTTTTACATTGAGCTATTTCAAAAATATAAAAATAAGTAAAAATACTCCTACGTAATTTTACGTACATTTGCTCTTTTTCAACCAAATACACAGTTATTTACTAAAAATCATTATCATATTTTCAATATGGGACAAAAATCTCATTGAGAGAAAGGCTTACCCTAAAACCAGGAGCCTTGTATAAAAGATATGATTTCACACCTTAAGGTCTTCTTTAACACAAACTTTACAAAAGCTATCGAACCTTTCGAAATAATATTCGAATCATAGTGGGGGGAATTATATTTCTATCTTTGCGCACCTGAAATTATTAGCCGTATTTTATAATCCGATAAAACATGAAAAATATCAAGTACGTATCACCGGAAGAAGCTGTTAAGGTTATTAAAACCGGAGACAGAGTCCATTTAAGTAGTGTTGCCGTTACTCCTCATACCTTAATTAAACCGATGGTTGAGAGAGGTCGCAACAAAGAGTTTCACAATGTTACCATTCAGCATATCCATGTAGAAGGTCAGGTTGAATATGCCAATCCTGAATTCGAAGGAATCTTTCATTCTGAACAATTTTTTGTAGGAGGAAACCTGAGAAAACAAACTCAGGCTGGTTACGCCGATTACATTCCAATTTTCTTAAGCGAAACCCAGCGTTTAATGCGCAGAGGTTATTTAAAAGTAAATGTTGCCATGATTATGGTGTCAGTTCCTGACAAACATGGTTTCGTTTCATTAGGAACATCTGTTGACGCAACCCGTGCCGCTATTGAAAATGCCGATACGGTAATTGCAGCTGTTAACCCAAATGTTCCGAGAGCATGGGGTGATGCAATGATGCATATTGATGAGATTGATATTTTCGTTGAAGATGACATTCCGTTATATGTTCACGATCCGGCACCACTTACAGAAATGGATATTAAAATTGGTACTAATGTTGCCGAATTAGTTGAAGATGGTGCTTGTTTACAAATGGGTATTGGTGGTATTCCGAATGCTGTTCTGGCGCAATTGGGCAACCATAAAGACCTTGGAGTACATACCGAGATGTTCGCCGATGGTATTCTTCCTTTGGTTGAAAAAGGAGTTATCACTGGTAAAAAGAAAAAAACAGATCCGGGAAAAATGGTAGCATCATTCCTTATGGGATCACAAGCACTATACGATTTTGTTGACGACAACCCACGTGTTGCTATGATGGATGTTGCGCACACCAACCACGTGGCAAGCATACGTAAGAACGATAAAGTAACTGCAATTAACTCAGCACTTGCTATCGACTTAACAGGTCAGGTTTGTGCCGACTCAATTGGTATTACGCACTACTCGGGAGTTGGAGGTCAAATTGACTTTATCCGCGGTGCGGGTCACTCTAAAAAAGGTAAACCAATTATTGCACTTCCGTCGGTAACTAATAAAGGTATTTCTAAAATTAGCCCAACCTTACTTTCCGGATCAGGCGTTGTAACTACTCGTGCAAACATGCATTGGGTGGTAACTGAGTATGGTGCTGTAAACTTATATGGTAAAACACTTCAGGAAAGAGCAAAACTTCTGATATCTATCGCTCACCCTGATCATCAGGAATCTTTAGACAAAGCATCGTTTGAACGATTCGGTCCACATTACCATTATGTAAGGGGTGAATAAAAGACATATGTTTAATGAAGCAGACTTAAAGTCTGCTTTTTTTATGACTATTATCATCAACAATTTTATCATTTCGTTCGAATATTAACTAATTCTAAAATCGTGATACCAAACGATCAGGTTTTCGGGTTTTCGCGAATGAGGAATTATAAGAAGCCTAACTTTGTTGGAGTTTAAAAAATTGACTATTAATATTTTATAACCATTCTAAATAAGCAGAAATAGAAACGATTAATGCCTGAATAAACTGTACTAACTGCTTCAAAATCTGCTTATTTTCAAGAATACAATTATTTACAAGATGAACATTTCACATATAGAACACATCGGGATCGCGGTAAATAGTTTAGAAGAAGCTATTCCTTACTACGAAGAGATGCTGGGTCTAAAATGCTATGCCGTTGAAGAAGTGGCAGACCAAAAAGTAAAAACCGCCTTCTTCCAGGTTGGCGACACTAAAATCGAGTTATTGGAATCAACCAGTCCTGACGGACCAATTGGCAAATTCCTTGAGAAAAAAGGTCAGGGCGTACACCACCTTGCTTTTGCTGTTGACAGTGTAAACGATTCGTTGAACGAGTTGGGAGAAAAAGGCGTTCAGCTAATCGACAAAACAGCGCGAAAAGGGGCCGAAGGCTTAAACATTGGTTTCCTTCATCCAAAAGCTACCATGGGTGTATTAACCGAAATTTGTGGAAAAGAATAAAAGACACTTATAATAACCGATTTTATGAGCAACCAGGATAAAATTAAAAAGTTAATCGACCTAAGAGCAGAAGCTAAGCTGGGTGGCGGATTGAAAAGAATTGAAGCGCAGCACAAAAAAGGCAAATTTACTGCTCGCGAAAGAATCGAACTTCTGTTAGATGAAGGTAGTTTCGAAGAATTTGACATGTTTGTTACACACCGCTGTACAAACTTCGGATTAGAAAAAACCAAATTTTTGGGCGACGGCGTTGTTACCGGTCACGGAACAATCGACGGACGTGTAGTTTATGTTTTCTCGCAAGACTTTACCGTTTTCGGAGGATCGTTATCAGAAACCTTTGCACAGAAAATTTGCAAGGTAATGGATATGGCCATGAAAGCCGGAGCACCGGTAATTGGTATCAACGACTCGGGTGGTGCACGTATTCAGGAAGGTGTGAATTCGCTGGCCGGTTATGCCGAAATTTTCCAGCGTAATATTTTGGCATCAGGAGTTATTCCACAAATCTCAGCTATTTTCGGCCCATGTGCCGGTGGTGCAGTTTACTCTCCTGCCCTAACCGACTTTATCATGATGACCGAGCAAAACTCGTACATGTTTGTAACCGGGCCAAAAGTTGTTAAAACAGTAACCGGCGAAGACATTTCGGTGGAAGACCTTGGTGGTGGTAAAGTTCATGCATCTAAATCAGGTGTTGCACAATTCCTTGTTGAAAACGAACAGGAAGGTATTTCGATCTTGCGTAAATTGATCAGCTACCTGCCACAAAATAACCTGGAAGATCCGATTGTTACTGACAGTGCCGACCCAATCGATCGTCTGGACGATGCCTTGAATGAAATCATTCCTGACAATCCGAACCAGCCTTACGAGGTTAAAGATGTTATTCATACCATTGTTGACTATGGCGAATTCCTTGAAATTCACCGTAACTATGCGAAAAACATCGTTGTTGGTTTTGCTAAATTCGACGGACAACCTGTTGGTATTGTAGCTAACCAGCCAAACTACCTAGCTGGTGTACTCGACATTAATGCATCAGTAAAAGCTGCTCGTTTTGTACGTTTCTGCGACGCATTCAATATTCCAATTATTACTCTTGTTGATGTTCCGGGATTCTTGCCGGGAAGCCGTCAGGAATATGGTGGTATTATTACCCACGGAGCAAAACTAATGTTTGCTTACGGCGAAGCTACTGTACCTAAAATCACTATCACACTTCGCAAATCATACGGTGGTGCACACGATGTAATGTCGAGTAAACAACTGCGTGGCGACCTGAACTATGCATGGCCAACTGCCGAAATTGCTGTTATGGGTGCTGCCGGAGCTGTTGAAGTACTTCACGGAAGAAAATTACGCGATATTGAAGATGCTGAAGAGCGTGCTAAATTTGTTGCCGACCACGAGGAAGAATACAAAGAGAAATTCGCTAATCCATATCAGGCTGCATCATTCGGATATATCGACGATGTTATCGAGCCTCGTAACACAAGGTTCAGAATTATTCGCGGATTACAAAGCCTTGCTACCAAGAAACTGGTTAATCCACCTAAGAAGCATTCAAATATCCCACTTTAAAAACAGAACAAATTATGGAACCATTATCAATTCTATTAGCCAGTTCTGTTCAGTTTGGGTACACTGTTGCAATCGTTGGATTCTGCATTGTTTTTGCAGCACTTACCTGTTTGGTTATTGTGTTTAACAATGCTCCAAAGTTGATTAACATGAAATTCAACAAGGAGAAGCTAAAAAGAAACAAAACCAAAGGGCAGGCAGAAGTTAAGGAAGACGAAGATTACATTGAAGGTAACGTAACTGCAGCAATCAGTTTGGCCCTGCACATGTACTTTAACGAACTGCACGACGAAGAGAGTAACATCGTTACCATTAAAAAGGTAAAGAAATCATACTCTCCATGGAGTTCTAAAATTTACAGTGTACAAAACAACTGGCCGCGATAAATAATTCTGAATACAAAGTGTAAAAAAAGAATACAATGAAAAAATATAAATTCACAATTAGTGGTAACGAATACGACGTTCATTTAAAAGACATTGAAGACAATGTTGCCGAATTAGATGTAAACGGAACCATTTACGAAGTTCAAATTCACGGAGAAGTAAAAACTTCAAAAACTCCGAAACTGATTCGGAAACCGGTTGAAAAAATGCCTGGAGAAGGTCAGATCAAAAAAACTCAATCAACCGGCAAACACAAAGTAACAGCACCACTACCAGGTACAATTTTGAAAATTAATGTATCGGTTGGCGACGTAGTAACCGAAGGCCAAAACCTGATGGTTATGGAAGCCATGAAAATGGAAAACCAGGTACAAACCACAAAAGGTGGAGAGGTTACAGCCATTAAAGTTAATGTGGGCGACAGTGTGTTGCAAGATGATCTGTTAATAGAAATTGCTTAAACAATACATTGCTGACATGAGAAAAATAGTTCAATTATTATTCGTATTGATTTTTCTTGCGCCCTCAGTATATGCTGCTGGTCAGCCGGAAAAACTCAGCGATGTAATTACAAAGGGGAAATGGATAAATCATTCCGACGGATATGTACCAATTCCTACTTATAAAGAAGGAGAACCTGATCAAAAAGAGGATCCAACCACAGTAAAACGTTACAAAACGTTTACATTTGAAACCGATGGAGGATTTCTTCTTGACTCAGCAAAACAGCGATATTCAGGCCGTTACGAAGTTATTGGAGACGAAGTTGAGTTGCATTTTAATACCGTTCCGATTACTGAGTTGCGCACTAACAAGGATCTGAATCAACAGGGAGGTTATAACGTTACAACCCTTCAGGTAAAATTACCTAACCGCGTTCTTAAAATTAACGCCGACGGCAACCTGTCGGGAGACGGATATATTTATAAACGCTACAGCGGCGCGGTAGCCGGTTTGTTTAACTTCTACGAATTTTCGGGATTTGCCAACATAGCCTGGGGAAACATCATCATGATGATTGTAGGATTTATTTTCCTTTACCTGGCTATTAAGTACGATTTTGAACCGATGCTTTTAATCCCTATCGGATTTGGTATTTTAATTGGGAACATTCCGATGTTCCAGGTGGCTGATTTTAACCTGAAATTGGGTGTTTACGAGCCTGGTTCGGTACTCAACATTCTTTACCAGGGTGTGGTTCAGGGATGGTATCCTCCACTTATTTTCCTTGGTATTGGTGCAATGACCGACTTTTCGTCACTGATCTCGAATCCAAAACTGATGTTACTGGGTGCAGCTGCGCAGATTGGTATTTTCCTTACGTTCCTTGGAGCGATTTATTTGGGATTTGCCGCACCTGAAGCCGGTGCAATTGGTATTATTGGTGGTGCCGACGGTCCTACAGCGATTTTCATTTCATCGAAACTGGCGAACGGATTAAATGTTCTGCCCGACGGAACCACGGTGAAAAACCTGATTGGCCCTATCGCGATTGCAGCTTATTCGTATATGGCACTTGTTCCGGTTATTCAACCACCGGTAATCCGACTAATGACTACTAAAAGAGAACGTTTGATCAGAATGAAACCTCCACGTGCGGTTTCTAAAACAGAGAAAGTACTGTTCCCGATTATTGGTCTGATTCTTACTGCATACATTGCACCATCGGCATTACCACTTATTGGTATGTTATTCTTTGGTAACTTGCTAAAAGAATCGGGTGTAACAAAACGTTTGGCAAATACTGCAGCCAATCCACTTATCGATGCCATTACAATTTTGCTTGGTATTACGGTGGGAGCTTCAACTCAAGCCGACGTATTCCTTACTCCGGCATCAATTAAGATCTTCGGTCTTGGTGCAGCTTCTTTCGTAATTGCGACGGCTGGTGGTGTTGCTGGTGCTAAAATCATGAACCTGTTCCTGAAAAAAGAGAACAAGATAAATCCAATGATTGGAGCAGCCGGTGTATCTGCAGTACCTGACAGTGCAAGGGTTGTTCAAGGTATGGGATTAAAAGAAGACCCAACCAACCACTTGTTAATGCACGCTATGGCACCAAACGTTTCGGGTGTTATTGGTTCGGCAGTAGCAGCTGGTATTTTGTTGAGCTTCCTGATGTAAGATAAACTGCTTACGATATATAAAAAAAGGATTTCTGAAACAGAAATCCTTTTTTTTTGTTCATTCAAATGCCCACCTTTCACTCGGATCCCCCGGCATAGAAACTGTTTTCCACGAAAATTTAAATACCCGCGGTTCAACCAGACGTTCAAAATCAGCATAGCTCATTTTAATCATCTCGGTGTGAGTACCTGCATTAAATGCAATTTCTTCATCTTCAGCAAGTGTTTCGGCCACAAAAACCTCCATATCGTAAAGGTTGCCAAATGGTGGCATCGCTCCTATTTCGCAATCAGGGAAAAAACGTTGAAATTCAGCTTCACTCGCCAGACTAACATGTGGTGTTCCGAAGATATCTTTCAACAGTTCAAAATCAACCTGATACGAAGCAGGAAGTACGGTCATAGCCATTTTACCATCTACATTTACAATTACAGTTTTTGCAAACTCTTTACCCGAAATGTGACTTTTTGCTGCAATTTCCTGGGCGGTAAAGGCACTTGAATGTCGGATTACAATGTACTTTACATTGTTTTCGTCAAGAAATGCTTTGAGTTTTTTTACTGGCATAACAATTTAATTTAATACTGTTAATCCTAAAATTTTACGAATTTGTTTAAGTACGATAGCTTTCGTTTCGGTATATTTTACACCAATCACCTAATGCAGGTTTCGTTTTTTACCGAGTTTAAGAGCATATGATTTCTTTTCTTTATGGTAACAAAATCTTTATGGGGTGATTCAAAATCAGTTGTCGAACAAAACAGTCATTTATTCGATTTTATCTTATATTAAACTGACCTTATGCAAAAACTCCTAAAAATTATGCCCAAAAGAATCATTTCGAAGTTCCAAATGCCCATTAAAACAGGTCTACAATAAGAATATAATAAAATTTAGCTGATCACTTAAATTTACTCAACACACCAACTAAGTGTTAACTATTGAATCCGGATTATGTAAACAACTACATCAATTCGAAAAATATTAAAGGAGTTATTTGTATTCTATTTTCAAAATACACTAACTTGCTACGGCTTATCAAACAATCAGAATATGAAAGACCCAAGATTCATTAAAAGAATCCTGCCGAATTGTTTGATCTCCATAACGTACAAAATTGCAAAACAATATTTATGTGAGGCTTATAGCGGAAATTTCACTGTGCTTTTTAAAACATCGCAATAATTCTAACTAATTAAAAATTTAACATTATGAAAAAGTCTGTTTTTTTAGTCGCTTTAATGCTGCTATGCACAGTTTCTCTATTTGCACAGGAAGAAGGTCAACCTCTTTACATTCTTATGGAATTTATGTCTGTTTCTGACGATATGAACGGGGATTACCAGGAGGTAGAACAGTTTTGGTCAAAGATCCACCAGCAACGGGTTGCAGATAATAATATTATAGGTTGGGACCTGTGGGCTATGAATCCCGGTGGAACAAAACAGGGATCGCAGTATTTTACCGTTACATTATTCTCGAGCATGGCAGCCATGTTTGAAGGTATTCCGGGCGGTAAATTTGATGAATATCTGCAAAAAGCTTACCCCAATTTAAGCGACAAAGAACGGGATGAGATGATGGAAAAAACTGTAAAATCGCGCGACATGGCTCATCAGGTATATTGCAAAGAAATAAATACAACATCCGGCGATTTTGATATGGAACTTGGAACCGTTTTGGTTATGGATGTCATGAAACAAGAGCACGACAGTTACGAAAAAGTTGAAAACGAAATATTTAAACCCTGGCACCAACAAATGGTTGACGATGGAAAAAAAGGTGCATGGGGCCTGTTACGCATAATACTTCCGGCAGGAAACGAGGCTGTGGGATCACATATAACCTACAGCATGTATAAAGATTACAGTCAGCTTGCCAACTTTTGGGAAAGCGATAATGGCGATATGGATTTAACCACTTCGTTGGCCGTTCAGAAAGCGTTAAAAACAAGAGATTGGCGTGCTGTTGAAATGGCCCGCCTGGTAATGAAAGTTCGATAAAATAAAAAATATCATGAGTAATCTTGACGTATTAAAAAAAGGCTATCAGCTATTTGCCGAAGGCAACATTGAAGCCGTTCTTGAACTTTGGGACGAAAAAATAGTATGGCACGAGTGCCCAGGCTTCCCATTTATTGAAGACGAGGGAATCTTTGTAGGGGGGCAGGCAATTGTTGAAGGTGTCTTAGCCAAATTACCGACACACTATGATGATTTTAAAATTGAAATCCATGATTTTGTTGTTGGGGGTGACAAAATTGTTATGGTTGGATACTACACGGGAGTGTGGAAAGCAACCGGCAAACGTTTTAAAGCCAATGCTACACATACATGGACATTTAATAAAGACGGAAAACCAAATGCCTTTTTTCAGGCTGTTGATACCGCTTTAATCATCAACCCATAAAACAGTTGCATTAATTTGTATTCCAATTGAGGTTCATCATTGTGGTTACATGAAAACAGGTAATTACAATAGATTTTGATCTTCATTAAATTTCCTATATTCCAATTAAAAAAGTCAGACAATTCTACGTCTGGCTTTTCTCTTTTTATCTTATTTTAAAACCTCGCACGCATTAAACAACCACCGAATTATGCTGTTAAACCTTAAAATTAAAGATTGAATTTATGAAGATAGTAGTTATTGGAGGACAAGGAACAATTGGTAGCGCTGTTGCCAGGCATTTTAAAAGAAAGCACGAAGTAATTACTGCCAGCCGAAATAGTGGCGATGTGCATGTTGATATGGAAAGTTCTGATTCGATAAAAAGTATGTTTGAAACGATCGGTAAAGTTGATGCCATTGTAAATTGCGCAGGAGCTACAAAATGGGGGCCTTTTGCCGAACTCTCGGAAGAGGACTTTTATGTTGGTTTAAGAGGCAAACTGATGGGACAGGTAAATATTGTTCGAATTGGGAAAGACTACTTAAACGAAGGTGGGTCAATAACACTAACAACCGGAGTATTGGCCGACGATCCGGTGTTTGGAGCAACCAATTCGGCTATGGCAAATAATGCCATCCATGGTTTTGTTCTTGCTGTTTCGCAGGAACATCGGACTGAATTCCGGCTAAATGTGGTTTCTCCCGAGCTCGTTGAAGATTCGGCAGAACGACTTGGAAATGCATTCCCGGGGCACACGCCTGTTTCGATGCAGAAAGTGGCCAAAGGCTACGAGCGAAGTGTTGAAGGTTTGCGAACAGGAGAAATTATTCGTGTTTATGAGTAAAAGATAAGAGTATAATAATAGAAATAGCCGTTCCGTTGGAGCGGCTATTTTCATTTCTGAGCTTATCCTTCTAACCAAAAAGCTTCCAACTCACTCTTCTTCACCCTCCAAAATCGTTTTCCGATTCGTACTTGTATTACTCCCGTTCGTGGGTTAAAGCTAACCGACTGTATTCTTTTATTTCTACCCCTCCTTTTTCTGAAGGATATTTGAAGAGTAGAAACAATTTAAAAGAAAACAAGCCATGAAAACAAGTTTAATCCTACTCTTTCAATTTCTGATTCTGTTCGCTCATGCACAGGTCACAATTTCAGGAGTTGTATTATCAGAATCAGGAATCCCGCTTAGCGGAGTGAATATTTTTATTCAGGGAACTTACGATGGAACAACAACCGATAGCCTGGGTATTTTCTTGTTTACAACGGATGCCACCGATGAACAGACATTAATTGCCAGTTGTGTTGGATTTGAAACTTATGCACAGCAGCTCAATCTCACAGGAGATATTTCAGATTTAAAAATCGTGCTTATTCAGGAAATAAGCGAACTCGACGAAGTAATAATTAATGCGGGTACTTTTGAGGCCAGCGACAAAAAGAAGTCGGTTGTTTTAAAACCACTTGATGTGGCCTTAACGGCAGGTGCCAATGGCGATATTTTTGGTGCTTTTGGAAAATTGCCCGGTTCGCAAACAGTTGGCGAAGAAGGACGTCTTTTTGTTCGTGGTGGCGAAAGTTACGAAACCAAAACCTTTATGGACGGCATGCTGGTAAATACACCTTACTATTCAAAAATGCCCGATTTGCCCACACGCGGCCGGTTCTCCCCCATCCTTTTTAACGGATCAGTATTTAGCACCGGAGGTTACTCAGCCGAATACGGGCAGGCGCTTTCGTCGATTGTGGCTTTAAATACCGTTGCATTGGAGCCGGAAACAAAATCAAGCATTTCAGTTCTTTCCGTTGGCCTACAGGGATCTCACGCAAAAAGATGGGAAAACACTTCATTGTCCATCAGCGGCGAATACCTGAACACAGCGCTTAGCAACAAAATTTTCAAGCAAAATATTGAGTGGGAGAAAGTCCCTGTTATTGTTGGCTCAACCATGCTATTCCGGCATAAAACCAGCGAAACCGGAATGATTAAATCTTTTGCCAGTTTTAGTTATGACACCAGCACTTTGATGTACGACAACATTGATCAAACTGCTTTTCAGGAAGTTTCAATAGACAATAAAAATTTGTATTCGAACACAACCTACAATGAGATGCTGAATGACGACTGGATGATTCAAACCGGCGTTGCTTTTAATATCGATAGAGAAAACATGGGCATTGATTCTGATGATATCGCTACTTCCAGAAACAGCAGCCAGTGGAAACTTACATTTTCCAACTATTCCATAAAAGGTGTAACCACAACCTTTGGCACTGAAGCTTTAGTTTATAAGTACGACCAGGAAATTGATATGGATGGAAATTTCAATCTTTCATTCAGCAACAACTTGTTTGCGGGCTTTGCCGAATCGGAATGGAAAGTAACAAAAAACCTGGCGCTAAAGGCCGGCCTGCGAACCGAGTATAACTCGCTGATTAATGAATTAAATGTTGTTCCCCGACTTTCAGCAGCAGTTAAAACGAGCAAGAATAGCCAACTCTCGGCAGCTTACGGAAAGTTCTTTCAGAATCCGAATGATGATTATTTGAAATTCACCGACGAGCTTGCTCCTGAAACATCAACCCACTCCATATTAACCTGGCAGTATAAAAAAGACAGCCGTACTTTGCGCATTGAAGCCTATAATAAAAACTATTCCGACCTGGTAAAATTTGATGAAGAATTTTCTGCAGAATCCGGAAATTACTACAATACCGGCAGTGGTTATTCTCGGGGAATCGATATTTTCTGGCGTGATCAGAAACAGTTTGGGAAAGCCGATTACTGGATTTCCTATTCCTGGATCGACTCAAAAAGAAATTACCGCGATTACCCGATGAAAGTGACTCCGCACTATGTTTCGAAGCACAACCTTTCAGTGGTTTACAAGCAGTATTTTACAAAAATCAATTCATTCATATCAGGTTCCTATACTTTCGCCAGCGGACGTCCGTACAATAATCCCAACTCTCCCGAATTTATGGCCGGGAAAACCAAAACCTACAACGACTTGAGCTTTGGATTTACACATTTATTTTACCTTTTCAACACACAAACCGTTGCACACGTAATTGTAAACAATGCCTTGGGCTTTAACAATGTATTTGGGTACAACTACGCCCAAACACCCGACAACAATGGTGTTTATCAATCCCAGCCCATTGTTCCGGGGCAAAAACGACTCATTGTATTTCTACTATCATTTCAATTATAAACTTTAAAATTAATTATCATGAAGACTTTATTAACGCTTATCTTTAGTCTGGCAGTTTTTACTACAGTAGCACAGGGAAAAAATTACGAGACAGCCATGACAGCCGCCCTCGAAAAAATGAAAAGCTCGGAAACAATAGCCAACTTTCAGCAGGCAGCAAATACTTTTGAACGAATTAGTATGACAGAAACGAAAGAATGGTTGCCTTTATATTATGCATCGTATTCAATGATCGTGATAAGTTATTACGATCAGGACGTAAACAAGAAAGATGCATACCTGGATAAAGCACAGCAATTTCTGGACAAAGCATTTAAAATTGCACCCGACGAATCGGAATTGTATTCGCTTCAGGCATTTCTTTATCCCTCGCGAATTACTGTTGACCCAATGGCCAGAGGAATGGAATATATGCCTAAAATGAATGCGATACTCGACAAAGCAATTGCGCTAAATCCTGAAAATCCGAGAAGCTACTACTTGCGCGCAATTACCTTGTTAAATATGCCCGAACAATTTGGCGGCGGTGCAGAAGTTGCCCGTCCTCATTTTGAAACCGCAAAAGAGAAATTCGACAAATTCGAACCAAAATCACCGCTTCATCCGAATTGGGGAAAAGAAATAAATGAAATGGAGATGCAGAAACTATAGTTGTCTAAATTAATTCTCCGTACAAATCATAATCTTCGGCACCGGTTATTTTCACTTTAACAATGGTGCCGTTTTTTATTTTCTCGTCGGTAGTTATATAAACTTCTCCGTCTACTTCAGGCGAATCAAATTCGGTACGTCCAACGTAGTATTCACTCTCTTCTCTGTCGATAATCACATCGAACTCCTTCCCTACTTTTTGCTGGTTGAGATCCGCAGAAATGTATTGTTGCACTTCCATGATTTCGTCGGCACGAGCTTGTTTTACTTCGTCGGCTAAATTATCTTCAAAATTATTGGCGGCATAGGTACCATCTTCATCCGAATACGGAAAAACACCCAGTCGGCCAAATTTCTGCTCCTGTACAAATTCTTTCAACTCTTCAAAATCTTCCTCTGTTTCACCCGGAAATCCAACAAGCATTGTAGTACGAATAACTACTTCCGGAACTTCTTCTTTTATTTTTGCGATTAAAGCTTCGGTTTCTTCACGTGTAACATGGCGCAACATATTTTTCAATACGCGGTTTGAGATGTGCTGCAAGGGCATATCGAGGTATTTGCACACTTTCGGATTTTCGCGCATTACCGGCAAAATCTCCATCGGGAATTTGGTAGGATACAAATAATGCAAACGAATCCATTCAATTCCTTCCACTTTCGAGACTTCATTTATCAGCTCAGCCAACTGGTTCTTTCCATACAGATCAATTCCATAATAAGAAAGGTCCTGGGCAATCAGCAACAGTTCCTTTACTCCTTTTTTAGCCAGGTAACGTGTTTCCATCACCAGGCTTTCGATAGTGCGCGATTTGTGTCGTCCCGTCATTTTGGGAATAGCACAAAACGAACACGAACGGTTACAACCTTCTGAAATTTTCAGGTAGGCAAAATGCGATGGCGTAGTAATTTTGCGCTCATAGATATATTCGGGCGCATAGGTAACTTTTAGCTCTTCCACCATGGCTTTCATATCAAACTTACCAAAGTATTTATCTACTTCAGGCAATTCAGCTTCCAGGTCATTGTGGTAACGCTCCGAGAGACATCCCATAACGTAAAGTTTGTCGATTTCGCCACGTTTTTTAGCCTCGGCATAATCCAGAATCATATCGATCGATTCCTGCTTGGCATCGTGAATGAAACCACAGGTATTAACAAATACTGCATCAAAATTGGTTTCGTTCGAATCGTGCAATACTTCAAACTTCCCCTTCTGCAACTGGTTCAACAAAACCTCCGAATCAACCAGGTTTTTCGAACATCCCATGGTTACCACATTTACCCTTTTCTTCGCCATAACTTTTCTTCTTTCTTTTGAGGCTGCAAAGTAAAGATAAATTTGTCTGAATTAAGAAAGTATGAGCTACTAACTATTGAAATATAACACATGTAATTAATAGAGCAACTGGCTTATTTCAACACAAATCAACAAATATTTATTGTTTTATGATTTTAATTTATTGTTTATCGATAATTATTTATTAAATTCGCATAAAACATTAAAACAACGATCATGAAAAAGATGGGAAAAACTCAAACCGAACATGTTCTTATTTTTATGAAGATACTGGCCTTGATTGCATATGTTAGCTTTGCAATTAAAGCAATTATTCTTCTTTACTTCTATATTTCGAGTATTTGGAATCCGGAAAGTGCAAAGAACTTTTTTATAGGACTTGATCTACTGCAGTTACGGCAGGAAAATTTCATGCAATATTCCATATTAGTCGCTTCCGCAATTGTATTGTCTATTTTAAAATCCATTGTTTGGTGGTTGGTAGTACAGCTGATAAATAAAATCAAAATGACGAATCCATTTACCGGCGAAGTTGCGTACAAACTTGAAAAAATTAGCTATTTACTTTTTGCAGTGTGGGTATTCGCCGTTACTTCAGGTGGTTTTATTGCATGGTTGGGAGAAAAAGCAGGCAATCTGAATGACTCATGGAACCACGGCCAATTTCTGTTTATGGCAGGATTGGTGTTTATTATTTCGCAGATATTTAAACGTGGAGTTGAGTTGCAGAATGAAAACGATTTAACCGTATAAGCCATGCCAATAATTGTAAATCTTGATGTAATGATGGCGCGGCGGAAAATGTCGCTCAACGAACTGTCAGAGAAAGTGAACCTCACCCTGGCCAACCTTTCGATTCTTAAAACCGGCAAAGCCAAAGCCGTACGTTTCAGCACCCTGGAGGCCATTTGCAAAGCGCTTGATTGCCAACCGGGTGATTTGCTGGAATATGTGGAGGAAGAATAATCTGTCTGATCTGATTATTGGTTAATGTCATCTCGACGAGCGTGCGAGGAGAGATCTGCTACTGCAGCTTAAAACAGTAACAGATTCCTCTCTGCTTTCGGAATGACAATCAAACTTGTAACATTCTTAAAAGTGCGGATTACTCAGACTATTGCTTTGTTTTCAACGGATCAGCTGCTTCCTTAAAAAACTGCTCTTGTAAAGCCGGCACAACAGTATCGGCTTTTACCAGTTTAATCATTTCAACCAATTGATCTACGGTATGGTTGATCCACAATTCTCCTGCTTCGGCATTGGCATCCCAGGCTTCTCCGCCGTAATGATTCGGGTAACTGGCATACCACCAAATTCCGGTGTAAACATATTTTAATTCTTTCATGCGGTCCTGATTAACTCCTGATTGTTGTTTAGCCCGATCAACATGTACCACATCGGGTTGTGCAGCAACCATTGCCGAAGTTTCACTGTTTCCGGCATGTGCATCATACGGATCGTGTCGCGTTAAAGCTTCAGCTTTTTCATTAAGCTCTTTGCTATCTTCCGGGCGAAACCAGTAAAGTGAATATCCTCGTGGTTCTGAAAGCTGCGCCATTCCAAAATAATTCAGAAAAGCATTGTTTCCTCCGTGGCCGTTTACGATTATGATCTTTTCAAAACCATTGCGATGTAGTTCATCCAAGGTTTCCTGTAACATTTTCCATATCAGTTCGGGCGAATACGAAATAGTACCCGGCTGATGACGGGCCTCGTTTATCTGGCTAAAATAGTACCACGGAAACACTACTGTATATTCCTGTTCAGCTGCCCTTAACGAATATTCGCGCGACAAATAAAGGTCGGTACCCAATGGCAGTTGAGCGCCATGTTTTTCCATTACTCCAATAGGAATAATGCAGGTTTTTGAACTCTTTTCAACAGCTTTAATAAAATCGGGCGCGGTTAATTCTTCCAGGCGATACGACAAATCCTGTGCAGATACAAACGTGGAGATGGCCAAAAGCAATAAGGTGGCAACTTTTTTCATAGGTCTTAGGTTTTAGTTAATATTTCCATAAAAATAGATTCTTAGAAACATTTTAGCAACGATTTCCTATTTTTATACATAAACTTACAACATGCCAGTAGTAATCGCACATAGTCATTTAAATCCCGGTGGTGTTACCAGGATTATTGAATCGCAAATCGACAGCCTGCAAGGCGAAGAGATAAAAGTTTTGGTGGGTGCCTGCCCCGATACCAGTACAATAACATCAAAAAATGCCGGGCTGCATATTATTCCCGAATTGGATTATCTCGATCGCCGGCAATACACAGAGCAGGAAGCAAAGGAAATGTTGCATAAAATACATGCTGCAATTAGCATGCACCTTTCTCCTGATACCGTTTTACATTTTCACAACCTGAATCTCGGTAAAAACCCGATTGTTACTTATGCGGTTTATTTGCTGGCCAAAGAAGGTGTCAAGGTGTTTAACCACGCCCACGATTTTGCCGAAGACCGCCCCAGCAATTATTCATTTCTGGAAGAAATTATCTATGGTAATTTTTCGCAGGATATTAACGAAGTGTTGTATCCAAAGTTGCCTAACTATCATTTTGGTGTGCTAAATTCGTTTGACTTTGATCGTATAAAAGACCTTGGAGTAACAGAAGAACGTATTGAATGGCTCCCAAATCCGGTAACCTTTAATACATCGGAAGATTTGCCTGAAAAAGCGGAGGCCAAACAAGCCGTTTGTGAAGAGTTAAGTATCGATGCCGACAAACTTTTGGTAACGTACCCGGTTCGTGTAATTCAACGAAAAAATATTGGTGAATTTATTCTGCTATCGATACTATTCCGGCATCGTGCAAATTTCGCGGTAACACAACCTCCACAAAATCCGGTTGAAATTGATATGTACAACCAATGGATGAAATTCTGCACTGATCACGGGATTGACATTGTGTTTGAAGCCGGTACGAAAGTCAACTTTGAAAAATTGTTACGAGGAAGCGATTTCTGCATCACCACAAGTTATAAAGAAGGATTTGGAATGGTGTATCTCGAACCCTGGTTGCTGGATACGCCCGTGGTTGGTCGCGATATTGATTTTATCACCCGCGATTTTAAAGACGATGGTTTTAGCTTCCCTACACTTTATTATAAGTTGAATATCCCCGGAATTAAAACCGATTTTAAAGATTTGAACTTAAAAATGCAGATGGAAATCATCCGTGAAGTTATTAGCGGAAAGATAGAAAAACAAAAGCTATTTGAACAAAATCCCATCTTAAACACTTTGTTTAGTGACGTAACGTCGCATATTACAGAAAAAAACAAGACAATTATCAAAAACAACTATTCTCTGCAGGGATATGGAATTAAACTTCAGAAACGATATAAAAAAATGGTTGGATAGTTCAGAAAAACTGCAACCCATTCCCACCACTTTTTGCCCCAATTTAAAAACCGATTCGAAAGAAAAAATTAAGGCCGTAATTTTCGATATCTATGGCACTTTACTTATTTCATCGTCGGGCGATATCGATCAGGCTTCGCTGAACAAAGAGAACATGCGAGCCGCCATGGAAGCCGGAGGATTCGATCTATCGGGTTGTAAGGAAGGCACTTGCAGCTTTCTGCTCGATCAGTTACAGGAGCAGGTAAAAAAGCAACACGAAGAGCTAAAAACCAAAGGCCATCCCTACCCCGATGTCGATATTTTTGAGGTTTGGAAAGGTATGTTTGAAGCAGCCGAGAATAAAGGATTATTACAACTCAGTGGCAACGAATCGTGGGCAGACATCATTATGGTTTTCGAACTGCTAAGCAACCGTGTTTATCCCATGCCGGGAATGAAAGAAGTGCTGCTGGAAATTAAAAAAACGGGCATCCCCATAGGGATTGTTTCCAACGCGCAGTTCTACACACCCATTATCATGAATTATTTTCTGACGGGTGAATTTTCAACCGATCAACATATCGACCTTTTTGATGAAGACCTTTCGGTGTACTCGTTCAAGGAACTTCGGGCAAAACCCGATACCGCTTTGTTCAACAAATTTATTCCGGTATTGAACAGCAAATACAATATCGAACCATCGGAAACAATATTTGTGGGTAACGATATGCTGAAAGACGTTTACACCGCCACAAAAGCAGGTTTGCGAACGGTGCTGTTTGCCGGCGACGAACGCTCATTGCGACTACGTGAAGACGACCCTCGCGTAAAAGGAATGTTCCCTGATTTTATTATCAACGATTTAAAACAACTTTTGAAAATTATAGGATGAAACGAGCATCTAAAAAAGTGCTTTAACAACTTTAACATGATCATGCGAGTTACATGAGTTACCGCTAAAAAATAAAAATATTAACGAATGAAGCTAAACGATTTACGTGTAGGAATTATCCATTCCTTAATTGGCAAAAACGATGGTGTTTCCATTGTTATCGACCAAACAGTTGAAGCCATGTCGGAACACCTCGACATAAACATTGGTAACTTTTTCTTTTTGGCCGCGCACTCATCGCCACGTTTTAATGCACAAACCAACGATGTGTTCTGGCACAAAAGCGAGGCGCACAAAACCATTCTGAATAATTTCAATAATCCCGATACCGAGGGATTGGATGAATTGATTCATGAAAATGCCTTGTATGCCAAGAAAGTTATTCAGGAGTGGGTTGACGAAAACGATATCGACCTGATTATTGCGCACAACACCTCGCATCCGTATAATTTCATAACCGCAGTGGGTTTAGGTTATTACATTGAAGAGTTACGTGCCGAAGGAATTATCTGGCCGAAACTAATGGTTTGGTGGCACGACTCGTATTTCGAGCGCGATATTTTTTCGAATCCCAACGAGGTGATTCAGAAATATTTGAAATACCTGCCAGGCGTTACTTTTGTAAATTCGATTGCCTTTATCAATAAACAGCAAATCGATTTGGGAAAAAGGCTTTTTGAAGAACTCAACGCCAGCAAACTGGAGAAATTCTTTAAACTGCGTACAACGGTCGTTCCGAATACCTGCGAAATTCCATGGGATTGGGAAGAGATTAATCCTGAAACGGAAGAGTTAGTTTGTCCGGCACAAGACAATTATAACGACTCGTTTATGAAAGACATCGGCTTGGTACAGCAAGTTGAAAGCCGTGGTTTTACAATGGATGAAACCGTAATTCTGTTACAGCATACACGCGTTGTACCGAGAAAAAAAATCGAGTTAGCGATTGATCTGGCTTTTGAACTGGAAAAGAAATTCACCAAAAACCGTGAGAAAAAATGTGTTGCCGTAATTGTTAGTGGTCACTCGGGCGACGAACAAAACCAGTACCTGAATAACCTTTACGTGCATTACACCGAACTTTGTAAGGCAAATCCGGACAGTAATGTGGTGCTGATATTTGGCGAACACAACATTCTTTCGCATCGCGATATTATTGTGGACCGGAAGTTCTACAAATTTGCGGAAGTACCTTCTATTGTTGCTGCCCATGGCGGACTTGGAACTTATTTCAGCGATGTGGAAGGTTTTGGTAACAACCTGCTGGAAATGATGTCGTACGGCTTGCCCGCAGTAATCAACAAATACGAGGTTTATAAACAAGAAATTGAGCAGTACGGTTTTGATCTTCCGGCGATTGACGGCGGCGGAGTAACAGAAGAGCTGGTTGATTCGGCTTACCGCCTGCTTACCGATATTCCGTACCGAAACAAAGTGGTGATGCATAACCTTAAAGTGCTAAAGGAAAAACTGGATCATAAAATAATTGCAGATAAACTCGAGCCGATTATAAAGAGTATGTACATGCGCGAGTTATAAAACAATTGTTCATGTTAATTATACTGTAAAACGCATATTTCAAAAGACAGAGATGCCGTTTAAAACAACAAAATTTTTATATTTAGAATGTTGACGGTATCGCGCAGCAATTATCAGTTATTTGACACATAAAATACTAGAAAATGGGAGATTTTTATCAAAATGGATTTGTAGCAACACTGCATAATTTACGTGCCAGACCTTATGAAGAGCTGGAACAAAAATTGGAAAAATTTAGTAAGAAACGTCCCATTGGATTGATCATTCCCTCCTTGTATTCAGAGCTTTCCCGTCAGGCATTAAAAGATATTGTATCGATTTTAAAAGGGATACCTTACGTTTCAGAGATTGTGATTGGATTAGACCGTGCCGACGACTATGAATACAAAAATGCTCTTGAATTTTTTGCAGAGTTACCACAGCATCACCGTGTTTTATGGAACGACGGACCGCGCATGCAGGAATTCAAAAAGAAACTGGCATCGAAGAATATTGTTACTTCGGTTCCCGGAAAAGGCAGAAACGTATGGTTTTGTTTTGGTTACATGATTGCGTCAGGACGTTCAGAAGCAATTGCCCTGCACGATGCTGATATTGTTACCTACAATCGCGAAATGCTGGCACGCTTAGTTTACCCCGTTGCCGACCCATCGTTTAACTTTAAATATTGTAAAGGATATTATTTCAGAACCGATGACGAAAAGTTGCATGGTCGGGCTGTACGCTTACTGGTTACTCCGCTGTTACGAACGCTAAAAAAACTTCTCGGCCACCATACTTACCTGGAATACCTTGATAGTTTTCGTTACCCGCTGGCAGGCGAATTTTCTATGCGTGCCGATATTATTAAAACCATTCGGATTCCGTACGACTGGGGGCTTGAAATTGGTATTTTAAACGAAGTTGAACGAAACAACTCATTAAACCGGATTTGCCAGGTTGAAATTGCCGACCGTTACGATCACAAACACCAATCACTTTCGGCCGAGAATGCAGAAAAAGGTTTATCGAAAATGAGTCGCGATGTTTCGCGGGCAATTTTCGGAAAACTTGCCACTGATGGTATTACCTTAACACCGGAATTCTTTCGTACCCTAAAAGCAACTTATTACCGTATTGCGCTTGAATTTGTTGAATTATATAAAGCAGATGCAGCGATGAACGGTCTTTCATACGATTTCCATAAAGAAGAGGAAGTGATCGACCTGTTTGTAAAAAATGTTTACCAGGCAGGAATTGATTATTTGAATAATCCCGACACGGTGCCACTTATGCCCAGCTGGAAACGCGTACAGAGTGCCTTCCCCGAAATTCTGGAGGAGTTTCATGAGATTGTAGAAGCAGATAACAACATCATCTAAAAACCTGAAAATATGATTAATCCCGATACTTCTTTCATCAAAAAAATTGAGAGTCGGCTTAAATTTATTTACAAGGATAAGTTTGATAAAACAATTCTTGCCGATTTGATACACGTCATTTCATCGTACCAGATCAACTCCTCAAAAGGCCGGAAATGGAATGAAAAGGATGTGGTTTTGATCACTTACGGCGACAGCATAAAAACGGACGATGAAGCTCCTTTGCAAACATTGCGCGCTTTTTTGAACGAAAAGCTGAACGAACAATTAAGCGTTGTACATATTTTGCCATTTTTCCCATACAGCAGCGACGATGGATTTTCAGTGATCGATTTCAGAGAGGTGAATCCTGAACTGGGCGACTGGCGCGACATTGAAGACCTGACAAAGGATTTCGATCTGATGGCTGATTTGGTGATCAATCATGCATCGAGCAAAAGCCAGTGGTTTAAAAACTTTTTAAAGCAGCACGGAAAAGGCAAAGACTATTTTATTACCGAAGATCCGGAAACAGATCTTTCGCAGGTAACTCGTCCGCGGAGTACTCCCCTTTTAACTCCTTATGAAACGGCAAATGGCACCCAACATGTTTGGACAACTTTTAGCGCCGATCAGGTGGATTTGAATTTCTCGAATCCCGATTTGCTGGTTGAAATGATGGACATCCTGCTTGGTTACATCGATAAAGGAGCACGAATTATCCGCCTTGATGCGATAGCGTTTTTATGGAAAGTAGTTGGAACCACCTGTTTGCATTTGCCGGAAACACACGAAGTAGTAAAATTAATGCGCGATGTAGCCGAATTTATCAATCCGAATACGATTATATTGACCGAAACCAATGTGCCTAATAAAGAAAATCTGAGCTATTTTGGCGATGGCGACGAAGCGCACATGGTTTACCAGTTTAGCCTCCCTCCCCTCTTGTTACATGCCTTACATACGGGTAATTCAAGTTATTTGACAACCTGGGCAAAAAGCTTACCTCAACTTGACGGTGATAAGACTTTTTTCAATTTTACCGCTTCTCACGACGGTATTGGAGTTCGTCCGCTGGAAGGACTTTTACCCGACAACGAGAAGAACACTTTGGTGGAAAATATGAAAGGTTTTGGCGGTATGGTAAACTACAAATCCAACCCTGATGGCAGCCAAAGTCCATATGAGTTGAACATTACCTATTTTGATGCACTTAAAGGCACCCACAAGGGCGAAGACGACCTACAGGCTGAACGATTTCTGGCTTCGCAGATATGTATGATGAGTTTGGCAGGCGTTCCGGCATTTTACATTCACAGTTTAACTGCCACTCCAAATTATTACGAGGGAGTTGAAAAAACACAGCACAACCGCACCATAAATCGCCGCAAATGGCAGCTGGATGAATTGGAGGATGTGTTAAATAGCGATACGCCACAGAAAAAAGTATTTGAATCGTTACAACAACTTATTCTGTTACGGAAAAAACAGGTGGCTTTTCATCCGAATGCCGGCCAGGAAATTCTGGATTTTGGAAGCGATTTGTTTGTTCTGAAACGTGAGGCAAAAGATCAACAAATATTGGTGATAATCAATCTCAGCGATGAAGAAAAGGAAATTGATATTCCGGATGCATTTACTCTTGATTTGATCTCAGATTCAGCTGTTGATTCAGGCACACTAACAGCTTACCAGTGTTTATGGTTGGTTAAAAGCTAAAACTGTGTTTTGGGAAATAGTTTCCATCATCGATATATCAAAAAAAGGCCACCAAAATTTGGTAGCCTTTCACTTTTATTAATTGTTGCTCAGTATTATTCAGTTTCCACTTCAGCTTCTGGTTTTACTGTTGTTTTTTTCCAGTCATCGCTGTTGGCGAATTTCCAGGTATTCAGGAATCCAACTTTAATAATGTTCTGCATTTTCTCCCAGTTAATTTTGCTCAACTCATCGGATGGTTGATGATAATCGGGGTGCATAGCTGCCATAAAGTAGAAGATCGGAATGTCTTCTTCAGCAAATGGTGCATGATCGCTACCACCACCGGGACGCTCCGACGGACGCAACTCAAGATCCAGATTAATATCAAAATCTTCAATATTCTTTTTGGTGGTTTCGCCAATTACGGTGTTTGCTTCCGTATAAACCATGTGTGCCTGGTTGCCCAAAGTATCGCCTTCAGGATTTCTTGCAATCATATCATAGTTCAAATTCAGCACCACATTCATATCCTTTTCTTTTGCGTCGCGAACAAAATAATTCGATCCGAACAATCCCTTCTCTTCGCCCGTCCATGCTGCGAATACAATCGATTTTTCAGGTTTTTTACCGGTAGCCATAAAAGCCTTGGCAATTTCCATAACACCAACCGTACCCGATGCGTTATCGTCGGCTCCGTTGTAAATAATGCCATCCACTTTACCCAAATGATCGTAGTGGCCGCCAACAACAATAAACTCATCTTTGTTTTCGCCTTCGATATATCCCACTACATTTCGGGCATTTACAACTTTTGAATTAACAGTAGTTTTGAAAGCCACCGATTTTCCGCTAAGAACTTTCGATGCAGGTTCCAAATCAGTAGCCGCCTGCTCTTCAAATTTTTCAATGTCAATGCCCGATCCCGACAAAATTTCGTTGACAACACGTGAAGAAACCGTAAAAGTTGACAAGTTTCCACCAATTTCTTTTCCGGGTAACGACATTCTGTTTTCATAATACGGGTTTGGCCGTTTATCACTTTCGTTAAAACCACCATTATCTCTGTAAACGTTGTTTTCTGACCATCCCATCATCGGGTTTGCATCCGGGCTTATGTAGATTACTGCCAACGCACCTGCATCCTGTAAATCCTTCATTTTATCACGCTCAAGGTAATATTCTGCGTAACGTCCTTCAGGTTTATACTTTTTATAAGCCACTGATGTTGTATCTCCATGACCCGGATAACCTCGCAGAATAACAACAATCTTTCCTTCGACATCAATTTTTTTCAAATCATCGTAGGTTTTATCTTCGTCAGAGTAGCCATAACCGGCAAAAACCAGCGGAGCCTGAACTTTTTGACCAACCGTTCCCGTTTGTACATAAAAATCGGTTTTAAAACCAAAATCCATCGAACTTTCGCTTCCCGGTTTGCTGGTAACAACCGAAAACAACTGCTCTTCTCCGGGTTCGTATTCAATAAGGCCAAAATTCTGAAAATAAGTATGGTACAGTTCAGGTCTTGCTCCGGCCATACGTTCACTTCGCGAAGGTTGCGTATAGGCTACATCGCCAAATGGCTGAACTCCATAGGTTTGAAACATCGATGCAATGTAATCGGCAGCCAAATAAGCGCCTTTTGTTCCTACCGCGCGGCCTTCGGTCCAGTCGGATGCCAGAAACTCCAGTTGTCCTTTTATCGACTCCATGGAGATTGCTTCCAGACCTTTTTCAACCTCATTTTGGGCAAATACTAAATGCCCGGAAATAAACAAAATTAAGAGTAAAGAAATTTTTTTCATGCGATTTAAATTGTTTTTGTTAATGGTTTTATACAAAATGGGCTTTGCTGATAATCTAACTCCAGTTAGTTATCTTTTCAGACGCACCGGTTTTTTTCGGGATATTCTAACAAAGTGTATTTAATAGTTTGTTGTGTACCTATCAATAGGTAGAAAATCGGGTTAATAATTACAGTTTCGCCAATTTGTAAATTCACATTTCTTCTGTCAATTATCAAATAATATATACGAAACTTAACCACATTAATCACAAATTGACAAATTAAATACAACAATAATAGCAATTCGTCAATACAATATTAGCAAATAATTGCTTTCAGAAACTAAACATTTGTCATGTTTTAAGAACTTACACTTTCGGTGTGCTTGCGTGTATTTGATTTTGACATTATACAATAAACACGCTTTAATGACGGTAAATTTCATGCAGGATTTGGCTTTCCGGTTTACAATGAAATGTAGTAATAGTATAACATTTAGTCATCTATAATCGTATTGTCGGATACAGATTTTTATTTCCTGTCAAATCAACTAACTTAAAATATCTGCCATGGAAAATACCATACATTTAAACGGGATAATTATCAAACACGAGAAGCTCGCTCAAATATCATTAAGAACACCAGACAATGTTTATATCGCTGAAGCCTCCAGTCCGTATGCCGACTATTACGGCCATGCACCACGCTCGGCCACTCCAAATTCAATCTTTCTTTTCACCAAAAAATTTTATTTCCTTGAACAATTGATGTGTTACTCACCGAGTATTGAAAAGTGCCTGTTTGAACGTATAAATCTTGCCAGTGCAATTGTTGAATCGGGCGATAAACAATTCCCGGCTATTCGTGTAAAAGATTTTCCGGATTACAGCCAGTTGGTAAAATTGCAAAAGTGTTTAAGCGAAAAAAAAATAAATCTCGTTGAAAAACTACACCTGGAGGAAGAAGTAAAAACAATAGTGAGCAAAGTTTTTATTTTGAAGGAATTGGAGTCTGATTTTTTTATCGACCAGGTAGAAGAGCATAAAGGTTATTTTATTGTTGACCGACATTTTGATTCGGAAGAATTTCAACAAGCAATTACACAAATCCGGTATAACGGTGTTTGCAAACTTTTTGATGCCGAGCAGGGCGTGCTATTCAGTAATGGAAAACTCATACATATCGTACGCATTTTCTCGGAAGCTCTGGACCTGGATATGCTAAAATGTTTACGCAAAGAATTTGTAAAGCTTTAGAGGCAACACATTATAAAAAAGCCCGGTAGTTATTCAGTACCGGGCTTTTTGCATTATTGCAAGGACTCTATTTCCTTTAGTTTTGCTTTAACCTCTATGTCATCCGATCTTAATTCCAACGCTTTTCGGTAGTAGAAACGGGCCACATTATAATTTCCCGCCTCGAAAGCATTATTGGCAGTTGTTTTAAAGTTCTCAAACTGCTGCTGGCTCTGGCCGGCCACCCGTTCGGCAATACGACGTTCAATTTCGCGCAACTGTTCCCTTGGATAAGTTTCTCCGTCTTTTTGCGATAAAGCCTGGTTATACCAACCTCTCGCCACTGCCAGTTCATTGTTTCTAAAGTTCTCATCACCCAGATCGATAAAACGCTGGTATTCGCGGTCGCGTTCGCTCAGCATCATATCGCCCAGTATACGGTTAATTTCTGCAATACGCCGTGGCGGGTAAGTCTCTTCCGGTTTCAGATCTTTCGCTTTATAATACCAGGCTCTCGACACGTTGTACTGCTCAATATCAAACGAACCATCGGCCTTTTTAATGATCTCATCATAAAGTGCATTTAACCCCGACTCTTCCAGAATCCGCTGTTCATCCAACTCCTCTTCCAGTGCAGCAATCTGCTCTCTTCTTCTCGCCAGATCCTCGGCACTAGCTTGTTCCTGTGCAATTTGCTGGCGTTCGTCTTCTCGAATTGCGTCGATTTTCCGTATCTGTTCTTTTGGATATTCTTCTTCAGGTTTTACACCTAAAGCAATCTCGTATTGCAAGCGGGCATCATCATACGATTGTGTTCTGAAATGACCGTCAGCCACAACAATTACACTTCTGTATTTTTCGTCGATAGCTCGTTGCTCAAGAATTTTATCTATTTCCGCAATTCTATCTTTCGGATACGCTTCTTCAGGTTTTAATGCCAACGCTTCCGTGTAGTTCTCTTTTGAAGGCGTGTAACTATTCGCAGAGAAGAAACGGTCGGCCTGCATAATCAAATTCGCATATTTCCGATCTAACTCTGCCTGCGCCGTCTGAGCAGCCGCCAATTCTCTTAAAATCCGGTCGATCTCATCAATACGTTGCTGCGGATAAGCTTCCTCCGGTTTAATATCCAAAGCGACGCGGTATTCGTTGCGTGAGTTTTCGTAATTCTCAGCAGTAAACAGCTCATCAGCGCGGGCAATGGCGTCGTTGTAGTTTTTATCTTTCTCTGCCTGAATAGCTGCCAAACGGGCTGCTTCAGCTTCTGCAGCTTCACGAGCCAAACGTTCTCTTGTGCTTACAATCGAATCGATTTTAGCCAGTTGTTCATCCGGATATGTTTCTTCTGCCTTGGCTTGTTTAGCGGTATTGTAAGCTGCAATTGCAGCCTCCCAACCTTCATTACGGAATTCGCGGTCAGCTTCCGCAACAGCATCTTCATATGCTTTTTGTGCTGCTGAAAGTTGTGCCAGTACGTTTCCTATTTCATCGATACGCTGTTGCGGATACGATTCTTCCGGTTTTATATCAAGAGCTGAGCGGTATTCGTTTCTTGATTCTTCGTAGTTCTCAGCAGTAAACAGCTCATCAGCACGGGCAATGGCATCGTTGTAGTTTTTATCCTTTTCGGCCTGGATAGCTGCCAAACGGGCTGCTTCCGCTTCGGCTTCTTCTCTTGCAATACGTTCTCTTGTGCTTACAATCGAATCGATTTTGGCCAGTTGTTCATCCGGGTAGGTTTCATCAGCTTTGGCTTGTTTAGCAGTGTTATAAGCTGCAATTGCAGCCTCCCAACCTTCATTACGGAATTCGCGGTCTCCTTCTGCAACAGCATCTTCATAAGCTTTTTGAGCTGCCGAAAGTTGTGCCAGTACATTTCCTATTTCATCGATACGTTGTTGCGCATACGATTCTTCCGGTTTTATATCCAGCGCTGCGCGGTATTCGTTGCGTGATTCTTCGTAGTTCTCAGCAGCAAACAGCCCATCAGCGCGGGCAATGGCATCGTTGTAGTTTTTATCCTTCTCGGCCTGGATAGCTGCCAAACGGGCCGCTTCTGCTTCCGCAGCTTCACGAGCCAAACGTTCTCTTGTGCTTACTATCGAATCGATTTTTGCCAGCTGCTCATCCGGGTAGGTTTCATCAGCTTTGGCTTGTTTAGCCGTGTTATAAGCTGCAATTGCAGCCTCCCAACCTTCGTTACGGAATTCGCGGTCTCCTTCTGCAACAGCATCTTCATATGCTTTTTGTGCTGCTGAAAGTTGTGCCAGTACATTTCCTATTTCATCGATACGTTGTTGCGCATACGATTCTTCCGGTTTTATATCCAGCGCTGCACGATATTCGTTGCGTGATTCTTCGTAGTTCTCAGCAGTAAACAGCTCATCAGCGCGGGCAATGGCATCGTTGTAGTTTTTATCCTTCTCGGCCTGGATAGCTGCCAAACGGGCTGCTTCCGCTTCGGCTTCTTCTCTTGCAAAACGTTCTCTTGTGCTTACAATCGAATCGATTTTTGCCAGCTGCTCAGCCGGGTAGGTTTCATCAGCTTTGGCTTGTTTAGCCTTGTTATAAGCTGCAATGGCAGCCTCCCAACCTTCGTTACGGAATTCGCGGTCAGCTTCAGCAACAGCATCTTCATAGGCTTTTTGTGCAGCTGAAAGTTGCGACAGGACAGTTCCTATTTCGTTAATGCGTTGTTGCGCATATGTTTCATCCGGTTTAATATCTAATGCAGCGCGGTATTCGTTTCTTGATTCTTCGTAGTTCTCAGCAGTAAACAGCTCATCGGCACGGGCAATGGCGTCGTTGTAGTTTTTATCCTTCTCGGCCTGTATAGCTGCCAAACGAGTAGCTTCCGCTTCGGCTTCTTCTCGTGCAATACGTTCTCTTGTGCTTATAATCGAATCGATTTTAGCCAGTTGTTCATCCGGGTAGGTTTCATCAGCTTTGGCTTGTTTAGCCTTGTTATAAGCTGCAATGGCAGCCTCCCAACCTTCGTTACGGAATTCGCGGTCAGCTTCAGCAACAGCATCTTCATAGGCTTTTTGTGCAGCTGAAAGTTGCGACAGGACAGTTCCTATTTCGTTAATGCGTTGTTGCGCATATGTTTCATCCGGTTTAATATCTAATGCAGCGCGGTATTCGTTTCTTGATTCTTCGTAGTTCTCAGCAGTAAACAGCTCATCGGCACGGGCAATGGCGTCGTTGTAGTTTTTATCCTTCTCGGCCTGTATAGCTGCCAAACGAGTAGCTTCAGCTTCAGCCGCCGCCTGAGCAAGACGTTGCTGTTCGGCTATCAAACCATCAATTTTATCCATCATCTCAGGAGGATAGGTCTCTTCCGGTTTTAGTTGAGCAGCTTCAGCAAATGTTGATTTCGCATCGGCGTAATCTTCCCGTGCAAACAACCGATCTCCCTCTGCAATCAGATCTTTGTATTGTCTGTCCAAACGAGCTAATTCCGTTAATGTGGAGGCAATTTCATCCAGTTTATCCTTTGGGTACTGCTCCCTCGGTTTTATTTGCAAAGCCTCGGTGTATTTACCCCTGGCTTCTTCGTAATTTTTCAGTGCCAACATATTATCGGCCTGCTCAATTACCTGTGCATACTGCACATCAACTCCCTGCTGAGCTATAATCTGGGCAATTTCAGTAATTCGCTCCTGCACATGCTTATCGCCCGCTTTTAATTCATTTGCCTTCTCGTAAAGCGATTTAGCGGTGGTATAACTTTGTGCATCAAACTGTTTATCGGCCTGACTTACAAATTCGTTAAAGCTGTTTAACGCATAAAGAATCTCGCTGATCTCCTCTACCCGCTTTTTTGTTCTTGGCTCATCGGGAACCAATTCCAGTGCCTGCTCGTAGTTCGACAAAGCTTCGGGAAAATCTTCCTTTTTGTACGCTTTATCGGCAGCTGCAATAAATTTATCAAATTCCATCCGGTCAAGGATGCGTTTCATTTCCTTTTTAGAGTCCTCAATGCGGCGTGTAGCCTTTATGTCGCCGGGTTTATACGACAGTGCATTCTCGAACGAAGTAAGTGCCCGATCGAAAAACTGCTTGGAAAACATACGCTCTCCTTCCGACATGGCATCATCATAGTTTTTCTGATCCTCCTGATTTTCGCGCTGTTTGGCAAGCAAACCATTAATTTCGGCAATTTTAGTCTTCGGATATTGTTCATTGGGCCTGATCTCAAGTGCCTGAGTAAACAGACCCAGTGCCTCATTGAATAACAGTTCATCGATTGCCTGGTCGCCTTGTTCAATCAAATTCTGATAGTTTCCGGCAAGTCGTTGTTGTTCCTGTAATGCAGCAAGCTTTTTCAACTGATCGTTAACATACTGATCAAAAGGTTTTATGGAAAGCGCCCGGTTATATGAATTTTTTGCTTCGGGCAATTGACGATTCGCAAGGTGCAGATCACCTTCCCTTACCAGTTTATTGAAACGAGCCAACATTGCTGCATCCAAATCTTCGGCAGCCATAATCAATCCCAAAAGGTCGTTAATTTCAGCAATACGGTCTTTTGGGAACTGCTCGCTGGGGAATATTTTGCTGGCTGCTTTATAACCATCCAAAGCTTCTAAAAACTCTTCGTTGCTGTATTCTTTTCCGGCCTGTTCCAGTAATTCGTTGTATTCTTTTCGAAGTTCAGCCAATTCGGCACGGGTTAAACGCGCCATAAAATCAGCATTCTCATCAACCTGTTGAGCCTGTGCAATGGCCTGGTTAATCAGTCGTTCAATCTGCGCATCGTTGTAATACAGTTCCTTTACAAAATTATCAACGCTTGGGCTGTAAAATATTTTCAGAATAGTATTCTCAGCAAACGAATTATCGATTCCGGGAATTTCAGTAAACAAATTAATATTTACCGGAAATGGAGGAAATTTAGGATCAGCATTCAGCACATCGCGCGGAACAGCAGTTTCAACCACAATTTTCTGGCTAAAATTTCCTTCGTTCTCAAAAATCAGTTCCCATTTGTGGTTCCAGTTCAGTTCTACATTGTATCTTCCATCGGCTCCAACACCGTAATTATCCAATCGTCTTCCATCGCGGTACATTTGAATAACCGCTCCTTCCGAAGATCCTTCCTGAACGGTAACCAAACCTTCAACAGCCAAACCGTTGGCACGCTGAGCCATTGACCGGCCAACACAAAAAACAAAAATTAAAATGGTAATTATAGATGTAAAACCCTGCTTCATATCAATTTGTTAATTAACAAAGAACGAAAATAAAAACAAATAATTATCCACTAAATAAAATGTAGTTTGTTTTTCTTTCAGGGCTTGTTTTTTACAAAATGCACGAATTGAGCTCAATTTTATTACATTTTTCAACTATAATATGTTATTTTGGCGCTTCATTTATTTATCCGCTACTTTAATATGACAACAAAACGCGAAGCATCACTTTTTCTGGCATTGTTGCCTATTCTTATTTTAATCGGTCTGTTAACCCTTAACGTATTACTTTTTGACGATACTTTATCTGGCGCCAACCAGGTTGCGTTGATGCTAGCAGCTGCTATAGCCGGCCTTGTTGCCCATCGTTTAGGTTTTAGCTGGGACAGAATCAGCAGTAAAATCGTTTCAACAATCGGTTCAGCAATGCCTTCCATTTTAATTCTGCTGTTGATTGGTTCGCTGGCAGGAACCTGGCTGATCAGCGGTGTTGTTCCGGCAATGATTTATTACGGATTAGATATTATCAGCCCGAAAATGTTTTTGTTTACGGCAGTTGTGGTGAGTGCGATTGTTAGTGTGGCCACCGGGAGTTCGTGGTCGACCATTGCCACCATTGGAATTGCGTTGCTTGGCATTGGGAAAGCCATTGGAATTGACGAAGCAATTGTTGCCGGAGCTATCATCAGTGGCGCATATTTTGGCGATAAAATGAGCCCCTTGAGCGACACCACAAATCTTGCACCTGCAATGGCCGGTACCGATTTGTTTACCCATATAAAATACATGACCTTAACCACGGTACCAACGATGACAATTACCCTGGTTATTTTCCTGATCATGGGTTTTAACTACGATTTTTCAAATGCCACTATAAATGTAGAGGATGTTAAACTAGCCATCGACGCTACTTTTAATACCAGCCCGCTATTATTCCTGGTACCGGTAATTCTGATTACCGTAATCATATTAAAAGTACCGCCACTTCCATCCTTGTTAATCGGAACTTTATTGGGCGGTTTGTTTGCCATCATTTTTCAACCCGATATTATAAATGCTATAGCAGGTAATGTAAACAACTACGGAACTGCATCGTATTATTCGGTTATGCAGGCTATGTTTGGCGATGTTAGCTTAACTACTTCGAATGCCAATGTAAACGAATTGCTGAGCACATCGGGAATGCGCGGAATGCTCGACACCGTTTGGCTGATACTTTCGGCAATGGTTTTTGGTGGCGTAATGGAATCGGCAGGTTTACTGAAACGAATTACACAGCCAATTATAAAATATGCCAAAAGCACCGGAAGTCTGGTGGCATCAACCGTTGGAACCTGTATCTTTTTCAATACCACGGCTTCCGACCAGTATATTGCGTTGGTAGTTCCGGGCCGGATGTACCGAAAGGCCTATGAGGACAAAGGTTTAAAGCCGGAACTACTGAGCCGTACGCTGGAAGACAGCGGAACAATTACCTCAGTGCTTATCCCGTGGAATACCTGTGGCGCAACACAATCAAGGGTGCTTGGTGTTGATACGTGGTCGTATGCACCTTATGCCTTTTTTAATATTATTAGTCCGATAATGACCATACTTTTTGCTTACCTGAATATTAAAATCAGGCGATTTGCAAAAGGCGAAAAACCTTCGGAAGTAAAAGAAGACTAAAAAGAAATTGCTTTTTATAAAGCATAAAAAACGCAGCAACTTATCGTTGACTGCGTTTTTTATTTTATGGTAGAATCAATGTTTACGTTAATCGTTTTGCCCGCGGTTTCAGCGTGGTTAAACTACCAACTTTAACAGGCATCCCCGATTCGATACTGTTTCGTGCAGCGGTACCAACCATAATCGACATGGCTCCATCGCGTGTTCCGGCCAGGTGCTGATATTCATCCTCGGCATCGGGTGTTCTGAATATGTGATCGTGTAATCGTTCGTCTCCTCCACCGTGTCCGCCACGACTGTAACCAACATTTATAATTTCCTGCTCGCCCCATAATTTATGCAAAATTATCGGCTTATTAATCTGGTCCTGATTTCCGCTCTGATCCATCTCTGCCCGGTGCATGTCTTCCTGCGATATTTGCACATCTTCCAGGTAAGGCACATCCAAAAATGCCTCAATACGGCCTTCGGTGCCGTTAAACGCAACGCGCCAGCCTTCCCACGGCGAGTAGGTTGTTAGCATGTAATTCAGGTATACATTGTTGGCGTATTTCACATTCACATTCATTTTATCGTAAATGTTGATCTCGGGCCGGAACAAACAGTTATCGCGGATATAACCATCGTACTGTTCGTGTTTGGCGTACAGATTGTATTCTGTCTGACTTTTCGTGATATCCCAGAAAAACGGACATGTATCCTTTTCATCACACGACCGGCAATTCACACCACTTTTATCACGTCGGTTGCCATAAAACTCCAGATCGCCTTTCGCATAAACTTCATCCGGATCGGAGTCGATCCACCAGTTTAACAAGTCGAAATGGTGGGTGGCTTTGTGAATCAACAAGGTTCCGCTCCACTCACGCTGACCATGCCAACGACGAAAATACGAAGCTCCATGGCTGGTATTCAGCATCCACGAAAAATCGACCGAAACCAGTTTACCAATGGTATTCTTCATCAGCAATTCCTTGATTTTGGTATTGTAGGGACTCCAGCGATAATTAAAACCAACTATTACTTTGCGTTTGTACCTTCGCTCAGCGTCCAATATTTCCTGACACTTATCTTCATCGGTGGTAAGTGGTTTTTCAGTAAGCACATCAACACCATTTTCCAAACCTTTAATAATATACTGATGATGTGTAGCATCAGGCGTTGTTACAATGATTAAATCGGGCGATTGCTCCCCGATCATCTCATCAAAATCGGTGTAAGTTTTGCAGTCCTTACCAACTCCGATATAATCAGCGGCATATTTTACCCGCCCGGGATTAATATCTACCAGCGCCACAAATTCGAGGATATCGCCGTATTCTTCAACCAGTCGTTTTCCCCAAAAACTGTTTCCACGTATTCCGGTGCCCACTAAAACCAGTTTTAGCTTTTCGCCTTTGGAAAGAACAGCTGCTTTTAATGGATTGGAGACAACGGCACCTGCCGCAATGGTGCCAATTGTGGCCAGAAAGTTTCGTCTGTTTTGCATGTGTATAAGTTTAGAATGAATTGTTGTTGATTTAGGCTAATAAACTTAAGCTAATTTGTGTATTCTTCCAAAAAAAAAGAGGCTACCCTTAGGCAGCCTCTCCATTCATAAACTAATTACCAGACTATCAGGTTTAGTTGTAACCCGGATTTTGTTCTAATGCGTTATTACCGGAAAGTGCATTCTGAGGCACAGGGAAACGACGTAAATGCTCTGAATTTGAAGCTTCATGATCCCACCATTCGTCATTTACAAATTTATTCCAACGGATTAAATCGGTACGACGGCGGCCTTCTCCAATAAATTCAACACCCCACTCATCAAGCATTCTGTATTCATCCAAATTTGCTGCGGTAACAGGATTTGGATCATTACCAGCTTCAAAGTTACGTTCGCGAACCTCATTGATTAAATCAGCTGCTGCCTGCTTATCTCCTGCACGGAGATTACATTCGGCCAGCATGTAATAAACTTCAGCCAAACGAATAATTACATTATCAGCGCCCCAGCGCAACGATTCATCAGCCAGGTTTGGCATTGGAGCTTTTACCAGGCGAATTCCGGTATTTTCCTCTCCGTCAGCCATAGTCGACGGCAACGATGCGATATCAGGATATTCGTCGCCCACTTTTTTGAAAGTGGCTACCATATCAACAAACGAAATCACTTCATTTTTGTATTCCTGTGTTCCGTACGAAGTTCCGTATGGGCTTATTTGATCGCCAACCAGGAACATTCCTTCGTATTTACCACCACCTTTATACAAGTAAGGCATTTTACGTAAATCGCCATCGTCGAATTTTTCGTAAGGCTTGCCCAATTTGAATTCGGTATAAATGTCGCCGGTTGGTTTACGCGATGGTTGCAGGTGATGTCCGTTCCAGGCACCGCCATCCAGACCAAAATATTTGTATGTTTCGTAGTGGTAGAAACGGTTCCACATCCAATCGTACTGAAGTTTGTTAAACTCCGAAGGAGCCGACCAAATTACCTCAGGTGATACATTATTGTAGAAACCAAGAGGACCAAACCATGTTGGATCTAGCTCATAATCGCCATAATCTCCATTAATGATTGCCTGGCAAATTGTTGCACACTCTGAAAAGCGGCTTTCACCAATATACGATTCAGCATTAAAATACAACTGTGCCAGCATGGCTGCAGCTGCGCCCCTGCGAAGTGCGCCTTCTTCTTTTTCTCCGGCAACCTTTTTAGGTAATTGGGGAATAGCTTCCAACAACAAACTTTCAATGTGATCAAAAGTTTCTTTATCGGTACTTCTCGGAATATTCTCTCCTTCGTTTGAAGTAAAAATCGGAAGTCCGCCAAAATAATCAAGGCCACGTAAATAGAAATAAGCAATCAGCGTTTGTAACTGCATCACGTGCGACGCTTTATCTTCCTCTGTTAAACCAACAGTGCTGTAGTCGAGTTTTTCAAGGTCTTGTTTGGTATCCAGCGCCAATGCAACCCCCATAAGCGTTCCTCGCCATGTTCCCCAAATCCAACCGTCGTTAACGGTCCATTCGTGATAATGATAACGGTAGTTTTCGCCTCCGTTATACCAGTGAGGACCTTTAGTGGTAATTGCAAACTGGTCGGCAGTCATTTCCTGCAACTGCCATCTGTCTTCCTGAATGTACCAACGAGCGTGGGTAAAAGAACGGTACAAAGCGGCTTTTACATCCTGCTCTGTTTTAAAGAATGTTTCCGGAACAACTGCCGAGTACCAAACTTCTTCCAAATCGGTACAGGCCACACCGGAAAACAATAATATAATGAGTAGTAAACTATATGATTTAATTTTCATAACAATTTAATTTAAAGGTTAAAAAGTTAATTGAACTCCCAATGTCCATGTACGGGTACGTGGATAAGTATTGTCGTGCCACTCGAAGCCAGGGTCCAAACCATTGATGTTCGACTCCGGATCCATTCCCGAATAAGACGTGATGGTAAACAGATCTCTACCGGTAACATAAATATTGGCATTTTGCAACCAATTGATGTTTCGGGTATCAAAACGATAACGCAGGGTTAAGGCTTTCAGCTTAATGAAATCGGCATCTTCGATCCAGTAATCACAAAGCTCTTTCTCGCCGGTTACATCTTTATTTTTCTCAAATGCATCAGCCAAAACGTTTTGCTCTTCAACATTTGGCAACCCGTAGTACATATCAATTGTATTAAATACATCGTGTCCTAACCAACTGGTAAAAAAGGCTTCCAGTTCCCAGTTTTTAAAGCCAACTGTGTTGTTCCACGACATTTGAACTTTTGGTATTGCATTTCCTACGAATTCTTTGTCGTCGTTCGTTTTTGTTTGCTGGGTAACATCAAAGGCGTTTCCGTCTTTATCGTATAACATCCAGTTTCCTTCATCGGTGAATCCGGCAAAACGCCATACGTAAAACTTACCAATGTCTTGTCCGGGAAATAAACGAACCGCATTACCCGGAGAGCCAGGTGCAGGAAATCCTACCCTATCCCAATAGGTTTGACTGCCCCAAAGCGACTCCAGAGTAGATTTATTGTGTGAAATACGGAATGTGGTTGAATAATCCCAGTTAGCAGAGTTTACAGCATCGTAATTAAGCTCAGCTTCCCAACCTTTGTTTCGTAAACTACCAACATTCATTGTTGTTTTGTCGTGTACTGCAGGTGGCACTGAAACAGAAATGTCGTAGATCATTTTATCCACCTTACGATCGTATAAATCGACCTTACCTGTTAATTTGTTGTCAAAGAATCCAAAGTCAACTCCAACGTTAAATTCTTTTTTCTCTTCCCATTGCAGGTTTTTATTTTGGTTGTGTGCCGAGCCATAGGTATAAATCCATTCATCGTCGACCAACCACCAGGTATCTGAAGCATACATACGTGTTGCTGCACCCGGAGCAAAACTTTGGTTACCGGTAACACCATAGCCACCACGTATTTTTAAGTCGCTAACAGCATCCACATTTTCCATAAACGACTCATCGCTGATGCGCCACCCGGCAGATACTGCTGGAAAAAATCCCCACTGATTATCTGTGAAAAATTTCGAAGAACCTTCGTAACGTCCACTAAGCGAAAGAATATATTTTTCGCGGAATGTATAGTTGGCACGACCGAAGAATGCGATCAATCTCTCGCGAGGATCTTTCCACGATCCCATTCCAGCCTTTCCTTCCGACAAAAATGTACCTTTTCCCATATCCCATGCTTCGATACCGTCAACCGGAAAATCATAGTTCTCCATGTTAAAACCGTCCGCATTAAACTCCTGGAAACTATAACCTGCCACTGCGTTAATTGAATGCTCTCCAAAAGTGTTAATGTATTTTGCCAACCATTCGAAAGTTTTATCCATATTTCGTCCGTATGCCTGACGGGCATGACCGGCCCGGGCATTATCCAACGATTCTTTATGTTGTGCCGAATAGTATAAAATATCGCGGTATTCGTTGGCACGATGCGCAATCATTGCCTGGGTACTCAAATTATCGGTAATGTTAAGTTTTAATGTCACATCACCAAGGAAATTGGTAGAGTGTCCCTGGTCGGTGCGCAATTTAATATCAGCCACGGGATTGTAATAATCCCAACCTCCGGTCCATACATTAAGGCCATGAACTTGTGTATCGTCGTAAGCCGGTTGTGTAGGATTCAGCTTCAAAGCCTGATTAAAAATGCCATTGTGTGAACGATCGCTGTTTGTTTTGCGGTAATCAGCATGTGCAATAATCTCAGCAAAACCATCCATTATTGTAAAGTTGGCATTAATACGTCCGCCCATTTCTTCTCTTTTATCGCCAATGGCAATACCTTCCTGATCGGATGCCAGAAACGTGGCATAAATACGAGAAGTTTCAGAACCACCACTTAAATTAATATGATGACGCTGGCTAAAAGGATTGTCAACAGTTACTTCGTTGTACCAATCAGTAGAACTTCCATAATCAGTTCCCAAATCGTTAGCAACAAATTCTTCGGCGCTTAAAACTTCCGGTTTACGGCGAATGGTTTCGGTAGTAAACTCAGATGTATAAGTCATTCGAATTTTTCCGGCTTTTGCCGATTTGGTCGTAATAAGAATTACACCACCTGCAGCACGTGTACCATAAATTGCTCCTGCCGATGCATCTTTCAAAACATCGATCGACTCAATATCTTCGCGGCTTACCGAGTTTAAGCTACCTCCGGGAACACCGTCGATTACAATAAGTGGTCCCTGTCCGGCCAAAACCGATGCCACACCACGCAATTGCACTGATGTCGAAGCATTCGGGCTGGTTCCGTTAGTCGACTGAATACTTAAACCGGTAACTTTTCCCTGCATACCGATAAGTGGATTTCCGGATCCACCCGGAATCAGGTCTGTCGATTTTACTGTAGTAATAGAACTGGTTACTTCTTTCTTCTCCAAAGTACCATAACCTACTACAACTACTTCACCAACGTCAATTGCATCGGAAAGCATGGTTACATTTACTTCGGTTTGAGTTCCAACTTCAATTTCCCGGGTTTGCATTCCAACAAACGAGAACTGCAATACAGCATCCTCCGGAACGTTTCCTAACGTGTACTCTCCTTCCAAGTTAGTTACTGTTCCATTGGTAGTTCCTTTCACAACAATTGTTACCCCGGGCAGTGGAATTCCATCGTTGTCGGTAATTACCCCACGAACGGTTTTCTGCTGCGATTCCATATCACTGCCATTTCCGGAGTTGTCCTTTGTTATAACAATGTCTTTATTAAGCACTCTGTATTTCAATCCGGTACCAATAAGAACATCGTCTAATACATGCTCAATAGTAGCTTTGGCATATACGGCATCAACCTTTTTATATCGGGGCAGATGCTCGTTTTTGTAAAAGATGTCAAATTCTGTTTGGTCTTGAATGGATTGAAAAACGTTTTCAAGACTTGCATCATGTAACTCCATGTCAATCCGCACTGATTGCGAATAAACACTAGCCGATGCACTGACTAAACTTATTAGAATTAAAAAAAGGGATAGTTTCATAACAAGAAACAGTTTTCGCCCCTTCCTTCTTTCAAAAAGAAAGAGGTGGATTAGTTTTTTTTTCATAGTTTCGCTACGATTTTAGTTTATAAATCAAAAATTTACATTAGTAATTTTAAGCGGGAAGTATGTGGCGTATTTCCCGTTTTTTTAGATGCATAGGTGTCTCATTTCATAGGCAGAAGTTGTTTTAGTTAGCTAGTTTGTTAAATAAAATTTGTGAAATACTATTTCAGCTTCACCGTAATATTATCTTTATCAATTTGGTAGTTTATTGGCACTAACTCGTTGATAACTTCAAAATGCTGTTCAATTGGTTTATGTTTTCTCAGTACTCCTGAGATATATTCGTATTTAAATTCGTCTTGTGGGTAATCAATTTCTACATCCCACCAGCGCTCCATAATTTTAAAAACCTTGTCGACTGATTCGTTGCGGAATTCGTAACGTCCTTCGCGCCAGGCAGTGTATATATCAAAGTCTTTTTCGCCTATTACAACCTCGGCCGTTTCGGTGTAAAAAGTTGCCTGTTCGCCGGGATACAAATCCTTAAAGAAATTGCCCGATATGATTTTAACTTTTCCTTCCACCAGGGTGGTCTCAATCTTTTTATCTTCGGGATACTCGCAGATATTAAACTTGGTTCCGGTAACTTTTACGGTGTGATTGCCTGTTTTTACCAGGAACGGATTCTTCTCACTCGAAGTAACCTCAAAATAAGCCTCACCATGCAAGCTGATCTCCCGGTTCTTTTCAGTAAAATCCGATGGAAAAGTAAGCTGCGATCCGGCATTCAGCCATACGTGTGTTCCATCGGCCAAAAACACTTCTTTTATTTGTCCTTTTATGGCTTCAACGGTACGCATTTCTACTTTGCGCGCTGATGCACTCTCCGAATAAATAAAATGACTCATCCAACCAACTCCCAGAGCCACTACAACAATTGCTGCAATTTTTAACAGCTCTTTAAAGTTGCCTTTTTTTACTTTTGAAGAATTTATTCGGTTTTCTAATTCCAGCCATTCCGTGTTTTCCAAAGCTTTCAACCTGTCCGAATCAATTTCTGCTGCATTCCAAATATCTTTCTCCTTGAATAGTTTCTTTCTATTCGCCGGATTTTCATTTAGCCAGCTCATCAATGCGGCTTTTTCTTCCTTGTCTGCATTTCCTTGAATAAAATGCAGAATAACCTGATCTATATTTTCAGTGTTTTTGTCGTTCATTTTTAATAAGAGTATTTTTGGAACAGATAACCCTACCTCGGGTACTAATTATTTTTAAGAATCAGCAGATAATAGGAAATATTGAAGTCTTTAAATTCTTCGTGAAAGATTTTAAGGGCTTTCGATATGTGTTTTTCAACCGTCTTTACCGACAGGTCGTACTTATGTGCAATCTCTTTGTTTGTCAAGCCATTAAAACGACTATCATGAAATATTTCAGCACATTTTGGAGGTAACTTTTCTAATGTGTTTTGAATACGGTCCCTGATTTCAAACTCAAGAATACTTTTTTCAGAATGTAGGAAATAATTTATTTCTTCTTGTTTTAACTGAAATTCGATCTCGCTCTGTTTTCCTGCCCTGAATTTTTCTTTCTCGAAATATTTATAGCAACGATTTTTTACTATTGAAAAAAGATAAGCCGACAAAGTAGTTTTTAATTCGATTCGTTTCCTGTTTTTCCAAAGCTCGTAAAAACAATCCTGCACAAAGTCCTTCGCAAGGTCCTCTTCAACAAATTTTCGGGTAAAAAGGAAAAGCGGTTGGTAGTACTTTGAGAATATCTCGTTGAAGGCCGAATAATCACCTTCTTTAAATTTCCTGAATAATATAGATTCAAGATTGAGTTTCATTAATGGAAAGCAAATTAGTTTAGTTACAGCTTAGTTTAAGCTCACAAAAGTATGCTTTTTATGCAATTAGCAAACTGTTTCATGACATCCCTTCTTTAATTATTTTATGATTTTAAGAGTAAATAAGACATTAAGTATCTGCAAACTATTGAAAACAAAGTGGAATAGAAATAATGATTGCGTATATAAAAAGTGAATCGTTGCCCCTTTTCTTAATGGATTTCCATAGAAACGATTACATTTGCGCCCTAAAGCCGCAATTATCAATTTTTAAACAGGAAACGATTGATACCTAAAATCGTTATATGGAGCAAATTGATTATAATTCAGACTGGCGCAAAGTAGCGTCAACTATTTACAAAAAACCTACCGATTCCAAAATTTATGGAATGGTAGAGTTGGATGTTACCGATATTGAAAAATACATTGCCAAAAAGAGAAAGGAAGGCTTAAAAACTACCCTTACTTATATTATCACACTTATTATTGGAAGGGCAATCAGAAACGAAGTACCAGAACTGAATACGTTTGTAAAGGGCTCAAAAATTGCCCAACGCAAACAGGTTGATGGTGTAGTTAGTGTTTTACTGGCCGGAGGAGAAATGGGCTCAGTAAAAGTTGAAAATGCCGATCAGCGCACCATTCAGGAAGTTACCGACGAAATTGCAGAACATATCCGCCAGTCGCGACAAGGAAACGAACGCGACGAAATGCAATCGAAAAATATGCTGGCGCGGGTTCCGTGGCCTTTCCGCAAGTGGTTATTCCGCCTGTATCGTGTACTTACTATCGATTGGGGAATTTCGTTACCGGGAATCGGTCTCGATTCAAACAGTTTTGGTTCATACGTGGTTTCAAATATTGGGACCGTTGGACTCGATACCGGTTATGGTTCGTTACTTCCATCGTCGAATGTATCACTGGTAATGATACTGGGATCCGTTCAGAATAAACCTGCAGTTGTTAACGGGGAAATCGTTCCGCGCCGAATCATGTTACTATCTGCCACGCTCGACCATCGTGTTGTTGACGGCTCGCATGGAGGACGCCTGTTCCGACACATTAAATTCCTGTTGAAAAATCCACATCTGCTGGAAGAAAAGCCCGACGAAAACCTGGCTAAATTTTAAGGAAATTTCTTTTTCAAAATGTTGCTGAGCATTTTTGAAATATTTTTCCGTGTTCGTACACGGCAATACTGATATTTTTGTTTAGTTTTGGAAGCGAGTAACAAAACCTTCATTTTTAAATCTTAAAATCAGAAGCGCTATCGAACTAAATAAACAAATACGAATTAAGGATATTGCCGAAAGAGCAAAGGTCTCGATTGGCACTGTCGACAGGGTTTTGCATAACCGTGGGGAGGTTGCAGAAGCAACCAAAAAGAAAATTCTTGAAATTGTTAAAGAATTAAACTACCAGCCCAATATTTTGGCAAGTACGCTTGCTTCAAAAAAATCGGCCACATTTGCAACGCTTCTCCCCCAACCTCCGGCAAGAGATGGATATTGGACAAAACCGATTAAAGGTATAAAAAAACGTATTTCAGAGTTGCCGCAATACGGGTTACAAATTGAGTCGTTTACCTTTAACCAGGCCGATTCAAAAAGTTTTGTCGAAGAAGCAAATAAAGTGCTTGCCATGAAACCTGATGGCGTTGTGTTGGCTCCCTTTTTCAAAAAAGAGGCTGCCATTTTTATCGAAAAGTTAAAAGAACTGGAAATTCCTTTTGTTTTTATCGATTCGAATATTAAGGATGTTGGACAGCTCAGTTATATCGGACAGAATTCTTATCAAAGTGGGTTGGTGTCGGGAAAATTACTCGACCTGATGTTGAACGACGGAAATATTCTTGTTATTCATTTTGCAAAAGAAATGGATAATCAGAACCACCTGGTGCAGCGCGAAAAGGGAATCCACGACTGGTTTAAACAAAAAAAAGACAACAACCACGACCTGTTCACCATTGAAATTCCGGATACCAATTCGGATAAATGGATGCAAAAAGTAGAAAAAAATATTTCGGAGAAGAATATTAAAGGAATTTTGGTCACCAACTCGAAAGTGTTTTATGTGGGCCGCTTACTGAAAAAACTAAATATCAAAGACATTAAAGTAATCGGACACGACCTCATTAAAGAAAACATTAAATACCTGAAAGAAGACCTGGTTCAATTCCTTATCTGCCAGCGCCCCGAAGAACAGGGCTACAATTCGGTGAACAAACTGTTCAGAAGCATCGTTCAAAAACGTGAAATACAAGACGAAAGTTACACCCCCATTGACATTGTTACCAAAGAAAATGTTGATTATTACAAAGAATTTAAATAGATATTATGCAGGCACTATCATTTAACGATTTAAAAGACAAAGTATGCGTAATTACCGGTGGCGCTGGAGTTTTGGGAACCGCCATGGTAAAAGCAATTGCATCGGTTGGCACCAAAATCGCCATCGCCGATATTAATAAAGAAGTAGCCGATAAAGTTGCTGCCGAGATCGCGGCAGAATCAGGAGCTGAAGTAATTGGTGTTGCTGCCAATGTGCTCGATAAAGAATCGCTTGAGTTTGCCAAAACTGAGATCAACAAACGATTGGGGCCAATTGATATTTTAATAAATGGTGCTGGTGGAAACAGCCCGCAGGCAACAACAAAAGTAGAGACCATAACCGAGGACAACATTGATAACCTTGAGGATACCTTTTATGGTTTGGAGATGGAAGGTTTCGATAAGGTTTTTGCCCTGAATTTTAAAGGGACATTGCTACCAACAATGGTTTTTACCCGCGATATGCTTGAAAATAGAAAAGGTGTTGTGCTCAATGTTTCATCGATGAACTCGTACAAACCACTGACCAAGATTCCGGCTTACTCGGCCGCAAAAGCGTCTATCAATAATTTTACAGAGTGGCTGTCGGTGCATCTTGCAAAAGTTGGAATTCGGGTAAATGCTATTGCCCCCGGTTTTTTTATCACCCACCAGAACCGCTTTTTGGTAATGGATGAAAAAACAGGCAACTACTCTCCTCGCGGACAAAAAATTGTTGACAATACACCAATGGGGAAATTTGGGGAACCTGAAGATCTTCAGGGCGCAACACTTTTCCTGATCTCTGACGTTTCAAACTTTATTACCGGAATTGTTATCCCGGTTGACGGTGGATACAGTGCATTTGGTGGCGTTTAGCGAGAGAATTTGAGTCCTGACAAATCATTAAAAGCAGTTTGCTGGAGCAACACAACTAATTGTAGTAAAAAAAATAATATATATGAAACTGAAACAAAATTGTAAATATGCCATGCTGGTTCCAACAAGTATGGGAACACGCATTACACCGGAAAACGGTCAACCGGTTCACTCAAGCGATAAATTCACTTTGTACGTTACCAGTGCCGAGACCAATGTTGCAAGCATCTCATCGTACCTGGGATTGCCGGTTAAAGTGTTGACTACATTTGTAAAAGATAGTCCCATTGCAAAACTTATTCAGAGCAATTTAAAATCCCGACACATGGACTACGAGGGTCCGGAGGTGGAACAAGGAAATCCGTGGGGTTACCGCCACCAGATAAATATTGCCGACAGTGGATACGGCAGCCGCGGACCACGTGTATTTAACGACCGCGCCGGTGAAGTTGGCCGTACATTAAATGTAAAGGACTTCGATCTGGAACGGATTTTCGGAGAAGAAGGTGTGCAACTCGTACACCTGTCAGGATTAATTGGTGCACTCTCGCCCGAAACTACACAGTTTTGCCTTGAAGTAGCAAGAGTCGCAAAAAAACACGGTACTAAAATTTCGTTCGACCTGAATTATCGGGCTTCATTCTGGAAAGGCCGCGAAGAACAGCTTCGAAAAGACTTTACTGAAATTGCATCGGTTTCTGATATTCTTATCGGTAACGAAGAAGATTTCCAGCTTTGTTTTGGAATAGAAGGACCTCCAGCCGGAGGCGAAGGTTTACATGCCAAAATTGATGGTTTTAAAGGACTTATTACCCGCGTAAAAGAAACCTTTCCAAACGCATCGGTTTTTGCAACCACCTTACGAGAAGTTATCAGCGTAAACGAACACCATTGGGGAGCGATTATGCTGGAAGGCGATAACTGGCATGTAGTTGAACCACGTACCATCCACGTACTCGACCGCATTGGTGGTGGCGACGGTTTTGTTGGAGGAATGCTGTATGGTATCTTAAAAGACTGGGAACCTGGAAAATGGCCACAATTTGGCTGGGCAACAGGAGCATTGGCTACCACTTTTTTAACCGACTATGTACAACCTGCCGACGAAGAACAGGTGTGGAGCGTTTGGGGCGGTAATGCACGTGTTAAACGCTGATCATTAAATTTTAAAACAGATCAAAATGATATATTTCGAAAAAGGTTCTGCCGAAACGGCCCTCAGTGCTGATGATCTGAAAAATGGTCTTTTCGCTGCCTTTGAAAAAATAGGAGCCAAACAAAAGGTTTTGGCTGTTCCTCCCGATTACACGCGTCTCCCCTCGCGTGCGGGCGAGCTGACCGAATTTACATGGGAGTATTTTGGTGAACGGTTAACCGATGTACTTCCGGCGTTGGGAACGCACACGCCTATGACGATGGAGCAAATCAGCCACATGTTTGGGAAAATGCCAACTGAACTGATTCGCGACCACGACTGGCGAAACGATGTGATTACACTGGGCACCGTTCCTGCTGAATTTGTCAAAGAAGTTTCGGAAGGAGCTGTCAATTATTCGTGGCCGGCACAGGTAAACAAAATTCTGGTTGAAGGCAATTACGATCTGATTCTATCAATTGGTCAGGTTGTTCCGCACGAAGTGGTTGGGATGGCCAATTACAATAAAAATATATTTGTAGGAACCGGTGGTGCCGAAGGCATTAACAAAAGCCACTACATTGGCGCTGCCTATGGTATGGAACGTATGATGGGCCGTGCCGATACGCCTGTTCGGAAGATTTTTAATTATGCCTCTGAACATTTTTCAAACCACCTGCCAATTGTTTATGTGCAAACGGTGGTTGGCTTAAACCAGGACGGCAAACTACAAACTTACGGGCTTTTTATCGGCGACGATTTTGAGGTTTTTGATAAAGCGGCAAAACTTTCGCTGGAAGTAAACTTCGAAATGGTAGAAAAACCAATCAAAAAAGCTGTGGTCTGGCTCGATCCTACCGAATTTAAAAGTACCTGGCTGGGTAACAAAAGTATCTATCGTACGCGCATGGCATTGGCCGATGGCGCTGAATTGATCGTTTTGGCTCCTGCCTTAAAAGAATTTGGTGAAGATACACAAATTGATGCTCTCATCCGCAAATACGGGTACTTTGGGACACCTCACACTTTAAAACTGGTGAAAGAGAACGAAGATCTGCAGAATAGCTTGGGAGCAGCAGCCCACCTTATACATGGCTCGTCTGAAGGTCGTTTTAACATCACCTACTGCCCCGGAAAGAAAGAGGGCAATCTGACACAACAGGAAATAGAAAGTGTCGGTTTCAAATATGGGGATTACGATGACGTAACAGCCAAATATGATCCTGGAAAACTAAAAGACGGATTCAATACGATGCCCGATGGTGAAGAAATTTTTTATATTTCGAATCCTGCAATTGGATTATGGGCATACCGAGAACGCTTTGATTATTAGCAAAAGAATAGCATGAAAAGCATCAATTGGGGAATAATCGGTGTTGGCAATGTAACTGAAGTAAAAAGTGGACCGGCTTTCTACAAGGTCGAAAACTCAAAACTGGTTGCCGTTATGCGCCGAAATAAGGAAAAGGCTGAAGATTATGCTCGTCGCCATAATGTTCCGAAATGGTACAGTGATGGTTCGGCATTGATCAACGATCCCGAAGTGGATGCCGTTTATATTGCCACTCCTCCCGATACACATGCATCGTACGCCATTGAGGCCTTAAAAGCCGGGAAACCGGTTTACGTTGAAAAACCCATGGCGCGCAATTATGCCGAATGTTTGGAGATGCTTCAAGTTGCTGAGAAAACAAAAACTCCGTTGTGGGTGGCTTACTACCGACGAACTTTACCTGCGTTTTTGAAAGTAAAAGAACTGGTAGAGAATGGAAGTATTGGCAAGCCGTTAATGGTGAATATTAAATTGTATAAACAAGCTCCCGAAGCCAACCAAAGACCGGAAGAAATGCACTGGCATGTTTTCCCGGAGATTGCCGGTGGCGGACATTTTTTCGATCTGGCATCACACCAACTGGATTACCTTGATTTTGTTTTTGGAAAAATCACCGAGGTAAAAGGACAAGCTGTTAATCAAGCGGGCCTCTACCCTGCCGAAGATACGGTTACCGGAGTCTGGACACACGAATCGGGGGTTGTTGGAACCGGAAGCTGGTGTTTTGTTGTTGATGAAAACTCGGAGGAAGATTATATTCAAATTATTGGAGAAAAAGGCGAAATTTGTTTGCCTTGTTTCAACCATGGCGACCTTATTGTAAAAAACCAAAAAGGAACAGAAAAGCTAAGTTTTGATAATCCGCAGCACATCTCGCAAAACCTTGTTGAACAGCTTGTAAATGAATTACTGGGAGATGGCAAATGTGTGAGCACCGGCAAATCGGCAGCACGCACCAGTTGGGTCCTTGATGAGATGGTCAAAGATTATTACAATGAAACACATTAGGCGCAGCATTGAAACGATGAAAATAATTATTGACAATAAAATACCATACATAAAAGGTGCACTTGAACCTTTTGCCGAAGTTGTCTACCTTCCGGGAAGTGAAACTACTCCCGAAGTTGTAAAAGATGCAGACGCAATTATTACACGAACAAGAACCATTTGCAATGAGAAATTGCTTCGGGGTTCGAAAGTAAAATATATAGCTACGGCAACTATTGGTTTCGATCACATCGATACGGATTATTGCAAGCAAACAGGAATTGAATGGACAAATGCGCCAGGATGTAACGCAGAGAGTGTTAATCAATACATTGCTTCTGCGTTATGCTCATGGGCAATGCGCAAAAGAACAGATCTTACAGGATTAACAATCGGAATTGTTGGCGTAGGAAATGTTGGGAAACGCATTGAAAAAACCTGCAAAATTCTTGGAATGAATGTTCTGTTGAACGACCCTCCACGTGAACGAACAGAAGGAAGTAGCGAATTTGTTTCGCTGGAGACAATTCAAAACGAAGCCGACATTATTACCTTTCATGTTCCTTTAAACATGACCGGCGAAGATGCTACTTTTCATATGGTAGATGAAGACTTTTTGCAAAACCTCAGGAAAAATCCGTTAATAATAAATTCGTGTCGTGGTGAAGTTTGTGATTCAGAAGCCATCTACAATGCCATTGAAGCGAGTGATATCAAAGGTTTTATTGCCGATTGCTGGGAGAATGAACCGGATATAAATCTCGATCTGTTAAACCTTTGTGAGTACGGCACACCGCACATTGCAGGCTATTCAAAAGACGGGAAAGCCAACGGAACAAAAATGAGTGTACAGGCCATTAGCCGTTTTTTTGATTTGGGCATCAACAATTGGGCACCAACTGATGTTGAACTACCTGCAACTACAATCATTAAAATTGATGGCAACCAACGTCGTGAATATTCCGTTTTGGCAGAAGCCATTTTGAGCACTTATGATATTGAAAACGATGACGACGACCTTCGGGATTCACCGCTTAAGTTTGAACAATTGCGGGGTGATTATCCAGTTCGTCGGGAGTTTAATACGTATACCATCGAAGCAAAAAATATTGAAATAAAAACTTTGGAAAAACTGAAAGAATTAGGATTTCAAATTAAAAACAAATAATACGCAATAGCATGAAGAAATTAGCAGACATTGGTTTGATCGGGTTAGCCGTAATGGGCGAAAACCTGGTGCTAAACATGGAAAGCAAAGGCTACACCGTGGCCGTATACAACCGTACGGTTGAGAAGGTTGACAAATTTGTAAATGGCAGAGGAGCCGGCAAAAACTTTATTGGAGCACACTCAATTGAAGATTTTTGTGCCACGTTGGAAAAGCCGCGTAAAGTAATGATGCTGGTAAAAGCCGGTCAACCGGTTGATGACTTTATCGATATGGTTATCCCCCATCTTGAGCCGGGCGATATTATTATCGATGGCGGAAATTCACATTTCCCCGATACAATCCGTCGTACAAATTATGTGGAAAGCAAAGGATTATTATACATCGGAACGGGTGTTTCAGGTGGCGAAGAAGGTGCATTAAAAGGCCCGTCTATCATGCCGGGTGGATCGCCTGCTGCATGGCCGCATGTCAAAGAGATTTTCCAGGCTGTATCGGCAAAAGTTGAAAGTGGCGAAGCTTGTTGCGACTGGGTTGGCGAAGGTGGTGCCGGCCATTTTGTAAAAATGGTACACAACGGAATCGAATATGGCGATATGCAGATTATCACCGAGGCCTACCAGTTAATGAAAGAATTGCTGGGAATGAGCAACGATGAAATGCACGAAGTATTCACAAAATGGAACGAAGGTATTTTAGATAGTTACCTTATTGAAATTACACGCGATATTTTAGGTTATAAAGATGAAAACGGCGAGGAAACTGTTGAAATGATCCTTGACACTGCCGGACAAAAAGGTACCGGAAAATGGACAGGTATTTCAGCACTTGATCTGGGTATTCCTTTAACCTTGATCGGCGAATCGGTTTTTGCCCGTTGTCTATCGGCCCAGAAAGATCTGCGCGTTCAGGCATCAAAAGTAATTGAAGGCCCCAAACCGGAGTTTAAAGGTGATAAACAACAATTTATCGACGATATTGAAAGTGCATTGTTAGGTGCAAAAATAATTTCGTACGCACAAGGTTATAACCTGATGATGGAAGCTGCCAGCGAACACGGCTGGAACCTGAATTACGGTGGAATTGCCCTGATGTGGCGTGGTGGTTGTATTATTCGTTCGGTTTTCCTTGCAGATATCAAGAAAGCATTTGATAACAATCCGGAGTTGCCAAACTTACTACTCGATCCTTTCTTCAAACAAAAAGTTGAAGAAGCCCAGGCAGGCTGGCGTCGTGTTTGTGCAACTGCATTGGCAAACGGTATTCCTGTACCTGCACTAACTTCGGCACTGTGTTACTTCGATGGTTTCCGCAGCGAACGTTTGCCTGCCAACTTACTTCAGGCACAACGCGACTATTTCGGAGCACATACCTACGAAAGAGTTGATAAACCACGTGGCGAATTTTTCCACACCAACTGGACAGGCCGTGGTGGCAATACAGCATCGTCAACTTACAACGTATAAAGATTTTAATAGGATAAAAAAAAGGAAGCAAATGCTTCCTTTTTTTCTTTATTAGAAATTTATCATTGCCTTTATTGCTCCAAATTTATACCCCTCAACCATATCGAAAGCCACCGGCGTTTCTTCCAGTGTAAATTCGTGCGTCACCATTTTTGAAACTTGCACCGTTCCGGAAATTACCAGCTCGATGGCCTCTTCAACACAATGGTTTTGACGGCGTACATTTATTACTGTTAATTCCTTTCGGCGCATTAAATCCATATCGAAAACATATCGCGCATCCGGCGGAATACCAACCAATACCAGTTTTCCTCCCGGTTTCAGAATTTTAATGGCATTATTTACTGCTTCCTGTTCGCCACTGGCTTCAAAAACCACATCAAGCAAAAGTTCTTCCTGTTTTTGCACAGCAGCTTCCACATCTTCATTCGTAGGATTTATTAACCACGATGCACCAATTTCATCGGCTTTACTCAAGCGGTAATCCAGTGGCTCAATAACTCCTACATTGTTTATTTCGTCGGCCACCAATTTTAGCAGAATACTCAAACCAATCGGACCGGCCCCAAAAATTCCAACCGATGTTTTCTTTTTCTGAATATGAGCCAGCTTAACAGCATATACTCCAATTGAAAGTGGTTCGATTAATGCTGCCTGCCTGGCATTCAATTTATCGGTAACCGGGAAACAAGTAAACGATGGCATAATAATATATTCCGACAAACATCCTTCAATTTGTCCGGGGCAGCCTAAAAACTTATTATTCCGGCACGTATGCGGGCGGCCGGCTAAACACTGATCACAAGTGCCGCAATGCACCGACGGATCAACAACCACCAGGTCGCCAACTTGTACATTTGTTACAGCTTTACCTGTTTCAACAATTACCCCCGAGCACTCGTGCCCTACTTTAAACGGGTATTCAACTACTTGCGAGCCGATCTTTCCTTCCGAGTAATAATGAATATCTGATCCACAGACCCCAACGGTTGAGATTTTTATCTTAACATCGCTCTCGTTGGTTAACTCAGGATCAGCGGTCTCTGTTAACTTCATCTGCCGGATACCGGTTAATACTACTGCTTTCATTTTTTAAAGAATTAGCTATTTGCAAATTGAACACCGGCTTTGTTGCCGCTTTTAAGATTTTTATTAAAAATACGATCTGTAACTATTCGTACCAAATAAAATAGCACCTAACTTTATTTGTTTCTATATTCCTGTAAAATTGCATGTAGTTGTTCTATAATAATACCGGATTCTATTTAAGATTTTGCAGGTATAACCTTGAAAGATGTCAAACAATTAAGCTGCAAAACCTAATTATTTACCCGAAAATGATACAAAATGCTATTTTATTTCTTGATGCTTTACACAACTATAAGAACATGATTTTTATCATCACATCCATTTAATTTGCATTTTTCGAATAAATAGCGATTTTTTTCAAAAAAGACCAAAACTATTCTAAAACATATTGTCAATATCACAAACACTGACAATCAGGACCATAAGCATTATCAACAAGACCTTTTTAACAAACATTAATTAATTTTAAAAAATACTTAAGATTTAAATCATTTTTATACTATATTAGCGGTGCCTTATATGAATAAAACGATTTAGATACTTATTAGAACTACCTTTTCTCTATTAGACCAATAAGTTTTCTGATCTAACTAAACTAGACTATGAACAATCGGGTTATCAACAAAAGATAACCCGCTTTTTTTTGGTAAAAAGTGAATCAGGCAAAACGTTTCAGCAAGCGCATAAACCGGATGTAAAACAATATTCCTGCGGTTCCCAAACCAACCAAATAACCATACCAAATTCCCTGAGGCCCAGCATCTAAAACAAACGTAAAAACATAACTGGTTGGAATACCGATTAACAGATAAGCAATAAATGCAATTAGCATTGGTGTCGTTACATCTGCCATTCCACGCAGCGAACTTTGCATAATAACCTGTAATCCATCGAAGAGCTGAAACACGGCAGCAATTATTAATAAACCGGCTGCTACTTCAATAACATTTTCATCGGTAGTAAACAGTAACGGAAGTATGTGTCTGGCCAATATAAATAGTATTGCAGATAGTGACATTACCGTAAGAACCAGATGTGTAGATGCAAAAACAGCCCGTCGCAACGAGACATAATCCCTGTCTCCCATTTGATGACTTACGCGAATTGTATTGGCTTGCGAAATGCCAAGTGAAATCATATAGGTAAAGGTGGCCAAGCCGAGAGCCACTTGATGGGCAGCAAGCGGAGTTTCGCCCAGCCAACCCATCATTACTGCTCCAATAGCAAATGCAGCAACTTCAACAATCAATTGAAACCCGATGGGAATACCAATTTTTAATAAAGCCAGCATATCCTTTTTAAAGATTTTTTGGTAGCGGGCAAAAACAAAATATCGTTTAAACCGACTATTCCGAAGAATAAAATAGGCAAAAAGCACCGGCATACAAATTCGAGAGGTAAGCGTCCCGATACCAGCACCCAGAAGTCCCATTTCAGGGAATCCGAACTTACCAAATATAAACACATAATTAACCGCAATATTAATTACGTTGGCTGTAAGTGTTATCTGCATGGCAATCTTTGTATTTCCTATTCCTTCGAAAAACTGCTTTAAGGAGAAAAAGAACATAAAAGGCAGATATGAAGCGCATAGCAAGAGATAGTAAGGGCGGGCCAGGTGCAGAACATTTTCGGGCTGGCCCATATACGGCAGAAAGAAATATATGCTAAACATAAGCGCCGTTAAAGCTATTGATGCAGTCAGATGAGCTGCCATTCCATTTTTTAACCAAATAATGGCTTTGTGTAATTGGTTTTGTCCAAAAGCTTTTCCAACCAAAGGCGTAAGCCCCATTGTTACGCCCATTCCAAAAACCATCCCAATCATAAATACACTGTTGGCAAACGATGCTGCAGCAAGCTCTGTTGTTCCTACGTGCCCAACCATCATGTTATCGGCAAGCGATACGGTAACCTGTCCGATTTGTGATAAAACAATCGGAAGTGCCAGGGTCAGATTACGCCTGTAAAATGGAATATAATCTTGAAATTTCACGCACCAAAGATACTTTTTTATTTGTGCTAATTAGCCAAGCAAAAAAAGGTGAATGAACAATCTTCGTGGTTTTTATTACAACGAAAACCAGTAGCTGAATTTTATCATGAAAGCATTTTCGGCGCTAATTTTTCGAATGTCTTTGAAACTATCGAATAATGAAGAATTATAAGCTTCCTGATAATTGCTGCGATTATGGCTCCAAACAAAATAGAAAGTCGATCCTGTTTTATATTCCCAGCGGGCTACGAAATTCGATCTGAATTCCTGAAAATTAAAATCGAAATCAGACGACGAAAAATCGTGGTAGACGTTACCATCGTTGTCAGTCAACAAATCATTATTCCGGGTCAAAAACTCAAACCGTTGGTTAAGATCTTTGGATTCTGAATCGTTCACGCGGCGATAATCAACATATTTTCCTGAGGTAACATACGGACTGCCATAATACTGAAGCGACAACTCCGGGGTAATAAAAAACTCAGCTCTAAACGTGTTATAGAATGTTTGACGCTCAAGGTTACCTACTACATATTCGGTATTGCCATTTACAGTCGATCGGCGAATATACTGGCTGTTATCCTGCTCATTTATATAGGAAGAAGCCGACGACAGCATAAAACGTGTACTAACTCTCCAGTCCACCTGAAACGAATATGAATTATCGAATGTTATATTATCTGCCGATCGGGTGAAATCCGTTCGAAGCCCTACAAAGAAATCGCGCTGCGAATTGGTTTGAATAGCTGCTCCCAAACGGTTTCGGTTGTCAATTCGTAACGAAGGACCACCACGTAATCGTCTTGTATCAATTTCATTTATATATCGATAAGCGGCCAAATCAAATCTCCAGTAATTTTTGAATCGCCAACCTGCAGTAAAGCTAAAATTATCTCTCAGGTTATCTCCATTAAAGTTCCAGTTATGACCTTGTGCTAATCGGAATGAATAATTCAGCAATATACCTTTTGGTTTATTTACCAGGTATTGAATTCTGAAATTCTGATCGATGTAATCTGCCTGACGCAAATATCCTACATCATTTAAGTCGACCCCCGGCGAACGCCATTCAACGTCTCCTGTAATTCTTAATTTTCCACTTCGTTTACCGCCAGCTATTTCTCCCCCCCAGCCACTTAAACTGGTCCTGGATGGGTCGTAATCCAAATGATCCGCATCGACGCGTTGAAAATAGTGACGCGAATTTCTTTGCAAGCGAGCAATTGATTCTTCGCTTCCGCTAATTCGGGAAGTAAATCCTTTTGCTGCAACATAATATTTTCGGTTTTTCCAGTTGTGTTCAAAATCGAGGCCTCCAACAAGTGAGTTATCTGTAAGAAATTCAAGATTTTCGTCTTTAATATTACGAATCGACGAGGTAACTATTCCTCCCAACACCGTGCTCCCTTCATTAAAATCCTGTTTTACACGGGCAATCGAATAGTTGGTAAACGGTTCAATGGCTTCCTTTATACTTTCATCAGCCGACTTAATGGTAGCTGTTTCACGCGCAGTCATACTGTTTACTAACCCTAACGAGAAACCATTATTATTCTTTCCGGTAAGTTTTAATGCATTGATTATTGAGGTATTTTCAGGCATTTCAAGTGTTTGATCTTCACCATAATCAGGCTCGTAACTTGGCGCATGACCTATTCGGCGCGAATAAAAAAGCATATCGTTGCCCGAATTATATTCCAGAATACTGTTTCCTTCCAAAAAGAAGGGTCGCTTCTCATCGTAAAATACTTCGTACGAGGTCAGATTCAATTCTGAAGGATCGGCTTCAACCTGACCAAAATCGGGGTTAAAAGTATAATCCAAAGTAAAATTAGAGGTAACACCAATCTTGCCATCCACACCAAAACCAAAATTCTCTTTGTTCGTCGAATTCGGGAAATATTGTCCGCTGGCATATGGCATTACTTCAAAATTACGTTTATATGGGATATTCTCTATTCCACGCAGTTCCCCAAAAATATAAACCATTGCAGGAGCATCAATCGGAATTAATTTCCACTGACTTTCTTCGCTAAGCCTGTGTATCCAGCGCCAAATATGCATACCCCATACCTGCTCTTCCTTTTTTGAATAGCGTATCTGAGAAAATGGAACACGCATTTCGGCATACCAGGCTGAATCTCCCAAAGATGTTTTACCATCCCAAACGGCGTTCCAGTTAAAATCCCAGCCGTATTCTCCCATGTGCATTAGGTCAATTTTCTGGCCAGCTGAAGTTAAATTAAACTCAAATGCAGTTTGTTTATCCTGGTATGAATCAAGAGCAATCCCTGCCACATCTCCATTGAGTTCATCTCTTCGCCCAAGTATTGGATCCATTTCATCGGGTTCATCATCATAGGCGATAATTGCAAAATACAGATACTTATCGTCGTAAAGTATTTTTATTTCAGTTTCCTGGGAAGGTTTTTGCGCCTGATGTGGCTGTTGTTGAATAAAATCTCCGTCCCAGGTGCCGACAGATTGCCAACACTCATCATCCAATTTCCCATCAATCTTTGGAACCATAGGGGTTCGCGTGGCATAATAAACCCTTTTCATGCTGGCATATTGATTTACTAACGAGTCATCCGACAATGTATAATTATAGTCCTGTGCTCGGATTACAAACACAAATGATGTAATAAACAAGAGGGTAAAAGTTATTTTTGACAGCATGATTGGTTTTTAATTGCCACCAAAAATAGAAATTATCGGAAAATAAAAAAACACTTATCATAAAAAATATAATTTTAGACCCATTGCTTTTGGAATTCAAATTTCATCCCCCTGAAAAGCTAACATAAAACAGTTTTTTAGATTTATTAACAATTAACCATGCTTCAGGTATTTCGCAACAGGTAACTTCCAAGGTAAAATTTTTGAGTGTAAACATTTTTTGCAAAACAGAGTTATAGTTGCAGAAATTAAGATGACTTTAACTTATATTGATTTCAAAGTTGTATGAAGAAAATCAAAAAGATTCTAATCGCAAACCGAGGCGAAATTGCAATTCGCGTTATGCGAACCTGCAGGGAACTTGATCTTGAATCAGTTGCCATTTACTCGGAAGCAGACAGGACTTCGCTTCATGTGCGTTATGCCCACGAAGCTTATTGTGTAGGTAAAGCACCATCGAGTGAAAGTTACCTGAACATTGATAAAATTATAGAAGTAGCCAAACAAAGTGGCGCTGATGCAATCCATCCCGGTTATGGATTTTTATCGGAAAATGCCGATTTTGCCCGACGTTGTGCCGAAGAAGGAATTGTTTTTATTGGCCCTTCGCCCGAGGTAATCGTTCAGATGGGTGATAAAATTCAGGCACGCGAAGCAATGACTGCTGCTGGAATTCCCGTAGTACCCGGAACCGATGGAGAGATAAAATCGGAAGAAGAAGCCCTGGAAGTGATAAAAAGTATCGGACTTCCGGTAATGATAAAAGCATCAGCCGGTGGTGGCGGAAAAGGAATGCGCCTGGTGAAAAACGAATCCGAAGTGGTTTCAGCAGTTCGTGCAGCCCGCTCTGAAGCTAAATCGGCTTTTGGCGACGATGCCGTGTACATTGAAAAGTACATTACTTCGCCACACCACATCGAGTTTCAAATTCTGGCCGATCAGCACGGAAATACCGTTCACCTTTTCGAGCGTGAATGTTCCGTTCAGCGTCGTCACCAAAAAATGATCGAGGAAACTCCATCTCCATTAATGACCGAGGAGTTGCGCGACGAGATGGGAAAAGCAGCCGTTGAAGCTGCCAGAGCAGTAAATTATGTTGGTGCCGGAACCATCGAGTTCCTGGTTGACAACGACCTGAATTACTATTTCCTTGAAATGAATACTCGTTTGCAGGTGGAACACCCCATTACCGAACGTGTTACCGGAATCGACCTGGTAAAACAGCAGATTTACGCTGCTGAAGGCCGTGAGTTGGAATTTGGACAGGACGACCTGAAACAAAGAGGTCACGCCATAGAATGCCGTATTTATGCCGAAGACCCGGATAATAACTTTATGCCAAGTGCCGGAAAGGTATATAAAATATCTTCTCCGCTGGGGCTGGGTGTGCGTACCGATGGTTACGTTTATGAAGGTTATGAAATTCCGATTTACTACGACCCGATGATCTCGAAACTGATTGTATGGGGGAAAACACGCGACGAAGCCATTGCGCGTATGCGACGGGCACTGTACGAATACAAAATTACCGGTGTAAAAACATCAATAAAAATGTTGGAACGTGTAATGAACAACGAAAACTTCATTGCCGGAAATTACGACACTCATTTTATTGAGAAAAACCAGGAACAACTGCTATCAAACGGCATGAAAGACAACCCGGAAGACATGGTTATTATTGCTGCTTTTATCGATTATCTGGATAAACTGGGAAGCAATGCAGCAGTAACCAAAGAGTTTGTACCGGCACAAAGCCGCTGGAAGAAAATTCATTATGTAAATCATTTTTAAGCGAAAATTATGGCTGTTGAAATTAAAATTGGCGACAGGAAAGCATGGGTAAACCTGTTAAAACAAGATGGCAACATTCTGGAAGTTGAAGTTGACGGAAAAACATATAATGTTGATTTGATGCATACTGCCGATGGCACGTTCTCAATCCTTGAAGGGGGCCATTCGTACGACATCGAACTGGTTCCGGATGAAACGCCAAAAAAATATACCGCTTACACTTTATACGAACGTTACAATGTTGAAGTAATTGATGCCGAAGCACGTTACCTGCAAAACCGCAATGCGAACGGAGCAGGATCAGCCGACAATAAAGTCACTTCGCCCATGCCGGGCAAAGTAGTTAATGTGTTGGTTAAAGAAGGTGATGTTGTACAGGAAGGCGATACTGTAGTTATCATTTCGGCCATGAAAATGGAAAGCGAATACAAAGCTCCAAAGGATGGCACTATTAAAAAGGTACATGTAAAAGATCAGCAAACAGTAGACAGCAACCAGGTATTAATTGAATTGGACTAAAAGAAAAAAAATGGATTTAAAAGCAAAATACGAACAGCTTGATGCCCTCAATGCACAAGCGGAGCTCGGAGGTGGTGAAGAAAGAATTGAAAAACAGCATGCAGCGGGAAAAATGACGGCCCGCGAGCGCATTCTGCAACTACTTGATCCGGGAACTTTTACCGAAATCGATAAACTGATGACACACCGGAATTATGATTTCGGTATGGAAGCAAAAAAAATATTTGGCGACGGTTTAATATCGGGTTACGGAAAAGTAAATGGCAGACTGGTTTATGTTTTTGCCCAGGATTTTACTGTTTTTGGCGGATCGCTTAGTAGAGCCAACGCCGATAAAATTGTAAAAATTCAGGAATTGGCACTAAAAATGGGAGCACCACTTGTTGGACTGAACGACTCGGGCGGCGCCCGTATTCAGGAAGGCGTTGAAAGCCTTGCCGGTTATGCCGATATTTTTTATAACAACGTGATTTCATCGGGTGTAATTCCTCAAATTTCTGCCATATTGGGGCCTTGTGCCGGTGGTGCGGTTTACTCTCCTGCCCTCACCGATTTCATTTTTATGGTGAAAGAAAAAAGCCACATGTTTGTAACCGGACCTGAGGTAATTAAAACAGTTACGCACGAAGATGTTACCAAAGAAGAATTGGGCGGTGCAGATACCCACAGCTCAAAAAGTGGAGTAGCCCACTTTACAGGTAACGACGAGGAACAAACCATTATGATGGTACGCGAATTGCTGAGCTTCCTACCTTCTAACAACCTGGAAGACCCGCCGATAAAAACTACCATCGATCCTTCCGATAGGGTTAGCGAAGAACTGGAAGAAATTGTTCCTGCCGATCCGAATAAGCCTTACGACATGCACGAGATCATCCAGAATGTAATCGATAACAAACATTTTCTGGAAGTTCAACCAAATTATGCACCAAATATAATTGTTGGATTTGCGCGTTTTGGTGGCCGCCCGGTTGGAGTAGTTGCCAACCAGCCCAGCCATTTAGCCGGTGTGCTGGATATTAACTCATCGGTAAAAGCAGCACGTTTTGTTCGGTTTTGCGATGCGTTTAATTTGCCATTGGTAACATTTGTTGATGTTCCGGGTTTCTTGCCGGGAACCGGACAGGAATTTGGCGGCATTATTAAACACGGCGCAAAATTGCTTTACGCATTCTCCGAAGCTACTGTACCAAAAATTACGGTAATTACCCGAAAAGCTTATGGCGGTGCTTACGATGTAATGTCGAGCAAGCACATTGGTGCCGATGTAAACCTGGCCTACCCAACCGCAGAAATTGCCGTTATGGGGCCGGAAGGTGCGATCAACATCATTCATCGCGAAAAAATGACCGATGATGAAAAAGCAGCCAAAGTGCAGGATTACCGCGATAAATTTGCGAATCCGTACAAAGCTGCATCGCTGGGTTATATCGACGAAATTATTCATCCGCGCGATACACGTAAAAAGGTTATCGATGCACTTGAAATGACACAGAACAAACGGAAATCGAATCCACCTAAAAAGCACGGAAACATTCCGCTTTAGTGGAGATTGGTGTAGATTGTTATTCAGATTGAGTTGAATCTGGATTTATCAAATACGAAATATAAAAGAGATTGATTTGAAGCAAATTGCTACTTTTTAATCAATCTCTTTTTCATTCTTTAGACATCTTAAAATCAATCTTATTTCCCGCAAAACAACTACATTTGGGCCCGAAAGATTAGTTCATCTGTTAACAAGGCCAATTTTCACACGAAAAACCATCAAACTGTTTGATAAATAACAATTTATTTCTATTTTTGCGCGTCCAAAATTTTTGGAAAACTATTTAATAATTTAAAAATTAGATGATTATGTTGAATCAGTACGAAACCGTTTTCATTTGTACTCCCGTTTTATCTGAGCCACAGGTAAAGGAAGCGGTAACAAAATTCAGGGATCTCATCAAAGCCAATGGAGGTGAGATGATCCATGAAGAAGATTGGGGAATGAAAAAACTGGCTTACCCAATTCAAAAGAAATCTACTGGCTTTTATCACTTATTTGAGTTTAAAGCCGATCCTGCATTCATTACAAAAATGGAGATCGATTTCCGTCGCGACGAGCGCGTTATCCGCTTCATGACTGTAAAACTCGACAAGTATGCTGTTGCATACAGCGAGAAGAGAAGAAAACTTCAGAAAGCAAAATCAGAAAAAAAGGAGGATTAAAAAATGGCACAAGGAAGTGAAATCAGATACCTGACTCCACCGTCAGTAGAGATCAAAAAGAAAAAATATTGCCGTTTCAAGAAAAACGGAATCAAATATGTTGATTACAAAGACCCTGAGTTTTTGAAAAAATTCCTAAACGAGCAAGGTAAAATTTTACCTCGTCGTATCACCGGAACTTCGTTAAAGTATCAGCGTAAAGTTGGCCAGGCCGTTAAACGTGCCCGCCAAGTTGCATTGCTACCATTTGTAACCGACATGATGAAATAAGAGGAGGACTTGAAATGGAAATTATATTATTACAAGACGTAGAACGTTTAGGAAGCAAAGACGATATTGTTGAAGTAAAAGGTGGTTACGCTCGTAACTTTCTGATTCCAACAAAAAAAGCAGTTGTTGCTACCGAGTCGGCTAAAAAAGTATTGGCTGAGAATATCAGACAACGTGCTCATAAAGAAGCTAAATTGAAAGACGAAGCTACTAAAATTGCTGAGCAAATTGTTGCCAAGAAAATTACAATTGGTGCAAAAACAAGTACTTCAGGCAAAATCTTCGGATCGGTTAACACCATCCAATTAGCGGAAGCGATCAACAAAAAAGGATTTGAGATCGACCGCAAACAGATCACTATTCCTGAAGACAGCATCAAAGAAGTTGGTACTCATACAGCTAAAATCAAACTACACAAAGAAGTTGTGGTTGAGATTGAATTTGAAGTTGTTGCGGAATAAGCATATTTTTGCATACACAATACTAAAAACGGTAAAAGGGTTTCCAAATGGAAACCCTTTTTATTTTGTAATACTTTCTCAGAAGTAAGTCAAATCAATTCTTTCAGTTAGTAGGCAGCGCTTACCGAAAACCGACAATTCGGACAGATTGGTTTATGTTTATCACTAATTAAATTGTGCTGACAGGCATAAATCATCATTTGTAAATGATTAATACTGCCCAGTTTCTCTCGAATATTTTTTAAATGTGTACGTACAGTCGACTCACTAATATTTAGTGAAGTTGCTACTGCATTGTGCGTTTCTTCGGTAATCCAGGAACCCAAAATCTGTTTCTCCCTGCGGGTTAAACTGGAATTGTTCTGCTCGCTTTTTGAACAACTAAAAAATTTATCCAACGCCTTTGGACATAAATATTTTCCTGAACTTTTAATCTCCTGAATTGCAATAAAAATTTTCTCTGCCGAACAGCTTTTCACAATATAGCCGTTAATAAAGGGCATAATCTTCACCATCAGTTCCTGCGATATTAATTCAGAGATCACCAGTATTTTTAAATGTGGAAAATTCAGGTTCAGATTCGACATATAGTCTATATATTTTATAGACCATAGCTTAAACTCAAAGATTACAATATCCGGACGTAAATCAGCAATTGCTTCTAAAGAGTTTTCACCATTATTTACCATTCCTATTATTTCAGAATGCTCATGTTGTGCCAAATAAATTTTAAGGCATTCAGCAACCAACTTTTGATCGTAGGCAATTAATATTTTCATGGTATCATTAAAAAATGATGGAAAATAAAACAATCAAGTATCATACAAGTTACAAAAAATTATAGAGAGGTGTTTACTCCAAACCGTATTATTGTTTAGAATTGATTCATTAATGTTTACCTCCTCCTACGAAATTGTTGATGTAAGTCTGGCCAAAAGAACAGTATAAAACCAACAATATCAGGATTGTCTTGCCTCTCCTATTTTTATAAATTGATATTCCATTTAATAGCGACCGTATTAAAACCAGGGTTTGTTATTTATTAATCAAAAATTACTTAACCATGAAAACAATTATCCGTTATGCACGCTATGTGTTTTTTTTGCTCTTGATGAGCTGCTTAACTATTCTTTTAAGTAACTGCCAGAAAGGCGATGTTTTCCCAAACGTTGATGATGATTCTGACCGGCCGGAATGGGCGGGTGGAAATACTGATTCAAACAATCACATTAAAGGAAATGATGAATCAGGAACTACCCGTGGAGGAGACTATGGCGATTTATATGTCTTACTTAGGGACGTTAATGGTGTTCCTGTAATGACAACTGTTGATGTCGACATGGATGGTATAATTGAAGATGATGAACACTTTGTTCAACCAATTGATGCGATTACCGGAACTGTTATTGAGCTTGACCAATATGGCGAAGTTCCGGAATCGGCAAACCCAATTGAAGTGGACTTTGGTCGATTAAACATTGTACGTTCGCCTCAATCGGTTTTAGATCAGGCTTTCGAAGAAGCTATGAAAGTTATTGAAGCAGGCGATGATTTTACGCTGGATTTCTGCGGCCGGTTATCCATTTGGAATTATGATTTGGTTGTAACCGACTCGCTTGTTCTTACCAAAACCATCGATTCTCCCCGTGAAAATATGGCCATGTACCAATACTTAATGAAGTATATGTATGAAAATACTGAAGAGATCAGTAACCAGATGGCCTTCTTATCCGCTTATCAAATCGATCCGTTATTGCTTGCAGCAGGATGTTTTTCAGCCGGGTCAGACAAAACCGGTACTGTTGATATTGACGAAGTAGTTTATATCAACGGTTTCCTTGATTGTTGTGGACTAAATCCAATTGAAAATGAATATGACTACGATTTTAACCACGATAACAATTATTACTTTAATTTCTCTGAACCAAAACTCGGTGATGCACAGTTTCAGTACAACCGTGAAATTTATCAAGACCGATATATCCAGTTTCTGGTTTGGGATAATGATTATTATCCTTTAGATGAAGAAGGCGTTTCAGAGGGTCCGGTATTCTCAATTTATGACATTTTTGAAGGTATGGTTGAATTTAAGGGAATCGGTGCCCAGCCACAATTTACTTATCGTTGGAATCAGTTTAGTCACGACAAAGTACAGGGTTTCGCCATAGCCGTTGATGATGCCGTACAAGTTTTGGACTATATCCATGGTGATTCAAACATTATTTTCTTACCAAATTATCAACCTTAAATATATAATCACCAGGCAATTGTGGGTTTATCAAATTTTTTCCGTGTAGTAATCTGAAGATTAACCATCTGCCGTTCTCTGGCAGATGGTTCTTTAAAATCCGGCAATATGTTTACACGACGTACCACAGCTACTATTTTAAAAGGATGTATACTTTTTATCATTTTCTTTGGTACGCCACACATTTTATCCGCACAACAAAGCAGGCTAGAAGAATTAAACAAACCGGCATTAAATCAGTTTGCCCGACAAAGAAATGCCGGATGGACGGAACAAAAACGCATTGCTGATTCGGTAGCAACCATTTTAAATTTACCTGTATTTTATATTGACGAAAATGGTCGTGTAGTTAGCCTTCAGCGCCTTGGACGCAACAACAAACCGCTTTATTATGCCACCAACAATTTAAGTGTTGCCACAACTCTTGCCGTCGACCAGGTTTGGTCGGCAAGCAACGAATACCCTGAACTTACCGGCGAAGGAGTTGAAATAAACCTGTGGGACGGAGGAGCGGTTTTGGCTACGCATCAGGAGTTTCAAAGCCCCAATGGTTCGCGAATTACAATGCGCGATTTAGATGTGCCCCTATCCGACCACTCAACACATATTTCCGGTACAATGATCGCCATGGGTAATAAACCAGAAGCCAAAGGGATGGCCGGACAAGCCCTTATAAAAGGATGGGATTTAAATAATGATATTGCCGAAATGGCGAGCGCTGCTGCTGATGGAATAAAGATTTCAAATCATTCGTACGGACCATTATGCGGTTGGTATTATAATGCACAAAACGAAAACTGGTACTGGTACGGAGATCCCAATATTTCAGCTATCGAAGACTATGAGTTTGGCTTTTACAGCGACGCGAGTGCCGACCTCGATTATATTGCACAGCTTGCCCCCTACTACCTCATAGTAAAATCGGCAGGAAACGATAGAAACGACGGCCCCGAAACAACGGTCTCACATTATGTGTGGGACGGAAACTGGATACTGGTTAACGATGAACGCGATCCCGACGGTGGCGATGATGGCTACGACTGTTTGTCACCGGTAGCAGTAGCAAAAAATATACTTACAATTGGAGCTGTTGATGATACCCAAAACATGACTAATTTTAGTGGCTTCGGCCCAACTGATGATGGGCGAATAAAACCGGATCTGGTCTCAAATGGTGTTGATGTTTATTCGTCCATCTCTTCAACAATATCAAGTTACGATACTTACACCGGAACATCGATGTCTACGGCAGCTGCCACAGGTGCTGGCGCACTTTTGCTTCAACTCCAAAACCTGCTTCGGCCCGGAGTAAAATTAAGGTCTTCCACCCTAAAAAGTATTTTAATACACTCGGCCGGCGACCTGGGAAATCCCGGCCCCGATTACAGTTTTGGCTGGGGTTTGATAAATATAAAAGCTGCGGCTGATATTATGTACGACAATTCAAACAATCAGAGCAAAAATATTTATGAGGAAGTTTTGAATGAAGGCGAAGAAATAACAATCCCTGTAAAAACGGCTGGCGACACCCCATATTTAAAAGCCACAATTTGTTGGACAGATCCGGCCGGTCAAGCTTCCTCTCCGGCACTGAATCAACGAACAAGCAAACTCGTAAACGATCTTAATTTAACGGTAGAAAACACAACTACCGGGCAATCTTTTCTGCCCTGGGTGCTCAATGTTGAAAGTCCGGCAGCATCGGCAACACACGGTACAAATCATGTTGATAATGTAGAACAGGTATATTTTACAAATCCAGGAGATAATGAGTTTAACATCAGAATTTCACATTCAGGAACACTTTCCGGAGGATCGCAAGCATTTAGTTTGGTAGTAACCGGTATTGAAACATTGTCGGGAATATTTCCTCCTCAAAACTTAAGCTATGCTATCGATGAATCTGCTATCGTACTCAGCTGGGATCCTCCTGTTTCAGAAGTTCCTGACAAATACAAAATCTATCGAGATGATTCTTATCTGGGCGAGAGTCCCACTCCCACATATTCTGATGCATCAATTGTATTCGATAATGAATATTCGTATTACGTAACAGCGGTTTATTTTATCGACAATGAAGAATCCGAAAGCCTTGGAACCAATGAAATTATAATTTACCCACGAACCGCCCAATCGTTGCCCTATATCGTTGATTTCGAATCGGAAACAAATGATGTACAAATAAAAAACAACTTTTCAGGCTGGCAATGGGGAGATAGCGAATCGCTGAATTGTTACTACCTCGATTTCTCAACCAATACTTCGAAATTTATTGCTGCTGATTCTTATTCAGCAGGAGAAGCGGTTCATGTTTCCGATATTGCGGCAACTCCCCCCTTATTGTTAGCCAATTATTCAAACGTCACACTTTCATTCGATTATTTATTAAAAACCGGAATTTATGATGCAATTGATGAATTACACGTGGTTTATAAAAACCAGGAAGAAACGCAGTGGCATGAATATATTAACCTGGAAAAGGCTGTTGGTTGGGCACATAAAACAGTTGAATTACTCCCGGAAATTTGCAAAAATGGTACACAACTGGGATTTTATTACGACGATCTTTACCAATGGGGAATGGGCGCCGGATTGGATAACATCTCTGTTTCGGGCGAAGAAGAAACTCGTGTTACGGACCTTACAATAACCGCGTTAAACTACCCTTTCTCTGCATGCTCTTTTTCCAACGACGAAAAGGTATCCATTGTAATCAAAAATCTTGGACCTGATGCAGCTTTGGCCGGCGACAGTATTACACTTCAAATGACTTGCACTTCGAACGAAAGTATTGAAGATACAGTGGTGCTTACAACATCTCTGTTAACCAACGAAGTAGTAAGTTATGAAATGAACAGTCATCTTGATTTAAGCAATGAACTGAGCTACACAGTAGAATTCCTGCTGGCTTGTCCGCTTGACACTAACGTTGCCAATAATACGTTCGAGAAGACCATCGAAACATACGGCACTCCTCAACCAACAATAGTTACAACTGACCTCACATTTTGTCAGGATGAGTCTCCGATCCTCATCGAAGTACTTCCTGAAGGAGGCGTGCTCTCGGGCGAAGGAGTTTCAGGGCTTTACTTCTCTCCTGTCCTTGCCGGACCGGGAACGTATACTTTAAGTTACATAGTAACCGACGTGAATGGATGCACCGGAGAAACAACGTTTCAGGTAATTGTGGATTCCGTACCACATCCGGAAATTCTTAATTCAGAGCTCTCCTTTTGCGAAGACCAGCCGCCTGTTTTAATTGAAGCATTACCAGAAGGCGGAACACTTTCCGGCGCAGGTGTTTCAGGGCTTTATTTTGATCCGTCAATTGCCGGACCCGGAACGCATACTTTAACTTACACAGTAACCGAAAACGAATGCACTGGGGAAACCGAATTCCAGGTCATCGTCGATTCTATGATCCATCCCCAAATTTTGAATGATAACCTGTCGTTTTGTGAAGATCAGCCGCCTGTTTTAATCCAAGCAGTTCCCGAAGGCGGTGTACTTTCAGGAGCTGGCGTTTCCGGGCTTTATTTTGATCCGACTGTTGCCGGACCCGGAACGCATACTTTAACTTACGCGGTAACAGAGAACGAATGTACTGGTGAAACCGAATTCCAGGTCATCGTCGATTCTATTATCCATCCCCAAATTTTGAATGATAACCTTTCGTTCTGCGAAGATCTGCCGCCTGTTTTAATCCAAGCAATTCCCGAAGACGGTGTACTTTCAGGAGCAGGCGTTTCAGGGCTTTATTTTGATCCGTCAATTGCCGGACCCGGAACGCATACATTAACTTACACGTTAACAGAAAACAACTGCACAGGTGAAACCGAATTTCAGGTCATTGTCGATTCTATGATCCATCCCCAAATTTTGAATGACAATCTTTCTTTCTGCGAAGATCAGCCACCTGGTTTAATCCTAGCAATACCCGAAGGCGGAATACTTTCAGGAGCTGGCGTTTCAGGGCTTTATTTTGATCCATCGGTGGCAGGACCGGGCACACACACTTTAACTTACTCGGTGACTGAAAATGCATGCACAGGTGAAACCGAATTCCAGGTCATTGTCGATTCTGTGATCCATCCCCAAATTCTGAATGATAAACTTTCTTTCTGCGAAGATCAGCCACCTGGTTTAATCCTAGCAATACCCGAAGGCGGAATACTTTCAGGAGCTGGCGTTTCAGGGCTTTATTTTGATCCATCGGTGGCAGGACCGGGCACACACACTTTAACTTACTCGGTGACTGAAAATGCATGCACAGGTGAAACCGAATTCCAGGTCATTGTCGATTCTGTGATCCATCCCCAAATTCTGAATGATAAACTTTCTTTCTGCGAAGATCAGCCGCCTGTTTTAATCGAGGCAATTCCTGAAGGCGGAATACTTTCCGGTGCAGGCGTTTCCGGTCTTTATTTTGATCCGTCAATTGCCGGCCCCGGAACGCATATGTTAACTTACACCGTAACAGAAAACGAATGCACTGGGGAAACCGAATTCCAGGTCATTGTCGATTCTGTGATTCATCCCCAAATTTTGAATGACAATCTTTCTTTTTGCGAAGATCAGCCGCCTGTTTTTATTGAAGCACTACCAGAAGGCGGAACACTTTCCGGGACTGGTGTTTCAGGGCTTTATTTTGATCCGTCAATTGCAGGAACCGGAACGCATACGTTAACTTACACAGTCACAGAAAACAACTGCACAGGTGAAACCAAATTCCAGGTTATTGTGGATTCCGTAATTCATCCTCAAATTTTAAATGACAACATTAATTTCTGCGAAGATCAGCCACCTGTTTTAATCGAGGCAATTCCTGAAGGCGGAACACTTTCCGGAGCTGGCGTGTCCGGTCTTTATTTTGATCCGTCAATTGCCGGCCCCGGAACACATACTATAACTTACACGATAAGCGAAAATGGATGTACTGGTGAAACCGAATTTCAGGTTATCGTCGATTCTATGATCCATCCTGAAATTTTGAATGATTACCTTTCGTTTTGCGAAGACCAGCCGCCTATTTTAATCGAGGCTGTTCCCGAAGGCGGAATACTTTCAGGAGCAGGCGTTTCAGGGCTTTATTTTGACCCGTCAATTGCAGGACCCGGAACGCATACTCTAACTTACATCGTAAACGAAAGCAACTGCACGGGTGAAAACGAATTTCAAGTGATTGTTGATTCTATGATCCATCCTCAAATTTTAAATGATAACCTTTCTTTCTGCCAAGATCAGCAGCCTGGTTTAATCCTAGCAATACCCGAAGGCGGAATACTTTCAGGAGCTGGCGTTTCAGGGCTTTATTTTGATCCGGCTGTGGCAGGACCCGGAACGCATACGTTAACTTACTCGGTGACTGAAAATGAATGCACAGGTGAAACTGAATTCCAGGTAATCGTCGATTCTGTAATTCATCCTCAAATTTTGAATGATAACCTTTCCTTCTGCGAAGATCAGCAACCTGTTTTAATCGAGGTAATTCCTGAAGGCGGAATACTTTCAGGAGCTGGTGTTTCAGGGCTTTATTTTGATCCGTCAATTGCCGGCCCCGGAACACATACTATAACTTACACGATAAGCGAAAATGGATGTACTGGTGAAACCGAATTCCAGGTTATCGTCGATTCTATGATCCATCCTGAAATTTTGAATGACAACCTTTCATTCTGCCAAGACCAGCCGCCAGTTTTAATTGAAGCATTGCCAGAAGGCGGAATACTTTCAGGCACGGGTGTTTCAGGACTTTATTTTGATCCGTCAATTGCCGGACCCGGAACGCATACATTAACTTACACGTTAACAGAAAACAACTGCACAGGTGAAACCGAATTCCAGGTAATTGTGGATTCTGTGATTCATCCTCAAATTTTAAATGATAACCTTTCGTTTTGCGAAGATCAGCCGCCAGTTTTAATTGAAGCATTGCCAGAAGGCGGAATACTTTCAGGCACGGGTGTTTCAGGACTTTATTTTGATCCGTCAATTGCCGGACCCGGAACGCATACATTAACTTACACGTTAACAGAAAACAACTGCACAGGTGAAACCGAATTCCAGGTAATTGTGGATTCTGTGATTCATCCTCAAATTTTAAATGATAACCTTTCGTTTTGCGAAGATCAGCCACCTGTTTTAATTGATGCAGTTCCTGAAGGCGGAACACTTTCCGGAGCTGGCGTTTCAGGCCTTTATTTTGATCCAACTGTTGCCGGCCCCGGAACACATAATATAACTTACACGATAAGCGAAAATGGATGTACTGGTGAAACCGAATTCCAGGTTATCGTCGATTCTATGATCCATCCTGAAATTTTGAATGACAATCTTTCATTCTGCCAAGACCAGCCGCCTGTTTTAATCCAAGCAATTCCTGAAGGCGGAACACTTTCAGGAGCTGGCGTTTCAGGGCTTTATTTTGATCCGTCAATTGCCGGACCCGGAACGCATACGCTATCTTACACGGTAACAGAAAAAGAATGTATAGGTGAAACCGAAATCCAGGTAATTGTGGATTCTGCAATTCATCCTCAAATTTTGAATGATAACCTTTCTTTCTGCGAAAATCAGCAGCCTGTTTTAATTGAAGCAATTCCCGAAGGCGGAACACTTTCCGGAGCTGGCGTTTCCGGGCTTTATTTTGATCCGGCTGTGGCAGGACCCGGAATGCATACTCTAACTTACACAGTGACCGAAAATGAATGTACTGGTGAAACCAAATTCCAGGTAATTGTGGATTCTATGATTCATCCTCAAATTTTGAATGATAACCTTTCTTTCTGCGAAGATCAGCCACCTGTTTTAATCGAGGCAATTCCTGAAGGCGGAACACTTTCCGGAGCTGGCGTGTCCGGACTATATTTTGATCCGTTGGTTGCAGGGCCGGGAACGTATTCTCTAATTTATACTCTTACAGAAAACGGTTGTATTGGAGACATTGAAGTTCAGGTTGTTGTTTACGAAAAAGCAGAAGTTGATCTTGGTCCTGATCAGGTTTTGGGAATTGAAGATTCCATATCCCTTAGTATTCCAAACTCGGATTGTTCAATTATTTGGTGCGATGGCACAACCGAAGCCGATCTTACAATTGTTGCCAGCGAACTCGGACTGGGCATCCATCCGGTTTGGGTAAAAGTTTTCAATGAAAGCGCTTGTTATTCGACAGACACCATGTTCGTCACTGTGGAAAATTTCAATGCTGTTTCGGAGGAGGAAACCAAGAACGGAATTCTTATCTATCCAAATCCTGCAAATACAGGATTTACAGTGCAATTAAATCAAAATGAAACAATTGATGAGTTAATAGTATTCGCGGCCACAGGGGAAATGCTGATAAATAAGCAGGCGGCAACTACCTCCTATTTTGATATTTCATTTCTCTCAACAGGTGTGTATTTCATAAAAATAAAAACAAACCTGCGAACGGCACAAATATGCCTGCTAAAACTATAACGAGCGTTGAATTTGATTGTAATTCACACGAGTGGCAAAATTATCGGCAGCCAAAAAATTATGAGTGCCTGCAAATGATACAATCGATAATTACTACGATCTGCAGAATCCGTTTATCGACGTAATTGGAGATTTTGTGGATCTATCGATTGCTTCACTTTTAGAAGAGTTGATGATATTGGGAGATACTATTGCCGGTTGATCAGTTTAATGATATTATTAACAACTAGAATTATTTATTCTTTGGCTTTACATCTCTTGCTTTAAAAGCTTATTCGGAGTGTTATTCCGGCTGGGGAGCTTTGTGGATACGAACAATAGAATCCACCCGGAATTATTTCCAACTGAAAGGAATTAGAGAACTGGACTTTGCGTATTCTATCTATTCGTGATATTCCGGTCATGTACATCGTAAATCCGATTATTGTGGCTGCGACTCCCCCGGCCATCAACGTAGCCACCGTAATGCACATTATACCTCTACCTCCCGACGAACAGTCGTCGTTTAGTGTGGCTCCTCCCAAAATTCCCAATAACCCTGCAGCTGCCCCGGTTAAAGCCAACGTTTCGCCCATTCGTTCCAGGTTCATCGCTTTTTGATAATACAGATTAAGTTCCTCACTCGAAAGTTGTTGCAGATTTCTTACAGAGTAAGATCGTTGAGCATTGCCGGCAACTACCAACAACAAAAAAAATAATCCGGTGATTAAATACTTTTTTATGGCCGTTAATTTTTGGTTTACGAAACAAGTTACAAAATAACACACTGATATTCAATAATTATAGAAAATAACACCCCGTTAACAAACCTTCATTTCATAAATATGTTATTGAAGAATAACACAATCAATGTGTAAACTTTTTAGAACATGAAACAACTTGCATTAACTTTTCTGATTGTACTTATTTCGATAACAAGCTGGTCAAAACGAACAAGTATTCCTTTAATTGGGGATAAAGCACCCTCATTTTCCGAAAAATCGACAAATGGAATATTGAACTTTCCGGAGGATTTTGGCACCAGCTGGAAAATATTATTCAGCCATCCGCTGGATTTTACGGCTGTTTGTACTTCAGAGTTGTGTGGTCTTGCCCGCAATCAGGAAAAGCTGAATGCCCTGGGAGTAAAAGTAGCCGTTGTTTCAATTGATGAAATCGACAGACATTTATTGTGGAAAAAATTTATGGAGAGGGTGCTAAAGGAGGAAGGTACAACCACAAAAATTGAATACCCTATTGTAGCTGATCTTTCGGGAGAAGTATCGAAAAAGTACGGGATGTTGCACCATTCGATGAACGACAAAAGAGATGTTAGAGGTATATTTATTATTGACCCGGACAATATTATTCAGGCCATTTCTTTTTACCCGATGAATGTTGGACGAAATATGGATGAAATACTGCGAACAGTTGAAGCATTACAACTTACACAAAATGAGAATGTGCTTACACCAATGAACTGGCAGCCAGGAGACGACGTACTTGTTCCTCATAAGCCATATACATCTGACGAATTAGAGCAAAATCCGGAATTAAAAGACCAGTATTACCATAAAGGCGAATACATGTGGTTTAAAAAGATGAAGAAATAATAACCGAATAAGTTGTCGAAATCAGTCTAGTGCTTTAGATATACTCCTGTCGACTTTCGGCTAAATAAGTCCCGGCCAATACCAATGCACTCCAATTCCGGAATTTCATCCATGTAACTCAAATCATGGTTTCTACTCAATACCACTACATCTTCATGATTAGCCAGGTAATCTATTAAATTCTGCTCGTCTTGAAAAACAGGAATTCTTGTTGGCGAATAGAAAGCAAACGCATGATGGAAATCTTTGTAGGCAACTACTTCCTTATGCGCACTTACTATTTCCTTATATTTTTGAACAGGTGATTGATCATCCAAAACCTGAAAAGGCTTCCAAAAAATTATACATGTAGTTACCATAAAAGCAGTAGCAATAGCAAGCAATCCATACTCTGAAGATTTTTTTCTAAGCACCAAAGCAACAACTCCTCCAATGGGCAGCGTAACCATAAACCAGGCGACCCAACGAACATTTTGTAACGGAGAATTATTCATAAAAAGAATACTGCAATTGGTATTAATATGGCCAAAAACACCATTATATAAGTTTCAATTTTCGTTTTACGAAGCGATTCCGGGTGATTACTTAGTCCTGCAATAGTACTCCCAATCATCAAGCTCAAAAAAGGATAAGCAGGCGAAGTATAATTTATCAACTTGGTTTGTGATACCGCATAAAAACCGACAACCACTAATGTTGACAAAGCGGCCATCACCATCAACGGATTGTTTTTTCGTTGTCGCCACGTTTCTTTAAAAGCACGAACCGCGAATACAGAAAATGGAAGCAAACCTGCCAGTACGAAAATAAAAGGCATTACAAACGGTCCGTGATGCCCACTTATGCCGGAATCAAACCGATTTAAATTATGCTCGAAAAAGAATATTTGTGTCCATTCTCCACCGGTTTTTACATGCACCGCATAGTACCAGGGTAAAGCTACAACCGCAACTAGTAAGATTCCCCACCACGGTTTTAGTTCCACAATCCGTTTCCATGTAAGTGTTTTTGTAACCAGCATAAAAAGCAAACCTGTCAGTCCCGGCAACATCAAGCCAACCGGTCCTTTGGCAAAAATTCCTAATCCCAGGAAAATATACATCAAACCAAACCACTTCCACCGACGCGAATGCCAGCCCTCATAAAAAAAGTAAATGGAAAGCGTATGACAAAAAATAAGATACGGATCAGGGGTGGCCAGCCGAAACTGGATGATAAGATGCAGTGAGGCCAGCATAACTAAAGCCGACCACCAGGCAGCTTTTTCACTCCAGTGGCGTCGTGCAATCCAGAAAGTTGCCAATACAACCAATAAACCGCACAAAGCCGAGAAAAACCGGGCACCAGCCTCGTTTGTTCCTAACAAATAATACCCCGCAATCATTCCGTAATATTCCATTGCCGGTTTATCCGTCCGAAGTTCACCGTTAAAAGTTGGAACAATCCATTCCCTATTTTGCATCATTTCGCGTGCACATTCAGCATTTCTTGCTTCTGCACGTTGAAAAACACTTGTACCTCCCAAAAACGAAAAAAACAATAAAACGCTAAACAACAGAATTAATAAAAAATATTTCATCTCCTAATTTTATATACACAAAGCTATAATTTCCAACTTTAAACAAGCCAATACTTGTATTGTTTTAATAAAAATTGCATGCCTTTTTTTGCGATCCATTTGTTCCGAAAATTCGTCCAGACCTTACTTCTTCGAAAAACAAACATAGTACTTATTCTGAAGAAAATCTAAAGATTCACATTCTCGGGGATGACATAAAATTAGCAATTGTGAAATTCATCATTAATCTTCAAACCATTCCCGAAGCGTTCGAACTATTTTCCCCATTTACTTTTTTTCCATTAAAAGACTGGTACAAAACCGGTATCACAAACAACGAAAAAATCATTGAAAGACTCATCCCTCCGATCATCGAAATGGCAAGAGGTTTCAGCATTTCGGCGCCTTCGCCAATAGTAAAAGCAAGTGGAATAAAACCAAAAATACTCGATAAAGTGGTCATTAAAATAGGACGTAAACGAATCCGGCTGGCCATTAGCAGTGCCTCTGAAATAACAGGATTTTCTTTTAAATATTTTTCGGTGTAGTCGATCAGTAATATTCCGTTGTTCACCACAACGCCAATTATCATGATCATTCCCATAAACGCTGAAATGTCGAGTGTTGTATCCGAAAGCCAGAGGAACAAAAATACGCCACTCACCGAAAGCGATGTCCCTATAAGTATAGCCAGCGCTGTTCGAAAAGTTTTAAATTCGAAAAGCAGGATAATAAAAATGATCAGAACTGCCAGGATCAGAATTAACAGTAATTCACTAAAAGCCTGTTGCTGGCTTTCGTACTGACCGCTTAATTGTACCGTTACACCCGGTGGCAAATGCTGATCGTGTAAAAGTTGTTGAATATCAGCTGCAGTACTTCCCAAATCACGCCCCGAAATCTGTGCTTCGATATTTACTACCTGGCTCAGGTTTTCGTGTTCTATGTCGGTTTTCCCGGGCACTTTTTTTACATCCGCAATTTCGTTTAAGGCTACCGTTCGTTTTATTTCAGGGAAATACAGGGGCAATGTTTCTATCTGTTCAAAATGAGAAGCATACTTATATGGATAGCGCATTCGTACCGGAATTAGTTTTATTCCTTCCATAACGCGGGTTGCTTCGGTTCCCCACAGCGCCATATAAATGGCATCGTTTACGGTTTGCGGAGTCAGGCCAAAACGGGCGACTACTTCTGGTTTTATACGAATGGTGAGTTCCGGTTCACCGGCTTCAAATCCGGGGTAAATATCCACAACGCCATCAATATTTTCCAGAGAATCGGCAATGCCGGCGGCAACCTGTTGAATGGTTTCCAGATTTTTACCATAAACTTTTACAACTACCGGCGCGATCTCCCCGCTTAAATCGTTCAGACGGTCGGGCAAAACCTGAAATATTTCAGGCGATAAATTCGGCTCTTTTTGCTCGATCAAATTACGCAGCTCGTCCATTATTTCAAATGCCGAACGGTTTCGATCCTGTTTCAGATTGATTACAAAATCACCGTCGTTGGCGTGCGTTCTTGGGTGCGCAAGACTCCTCCCCGTCCGAAGTGAATAATCTTCCACCTCTGGAATAGAAGGCAGATAATCGGTGATTGTTTTTAACATGGTACGCGTACCCTCAACCGAACTTCCCGGCGGGGCAAGGTAATCGAGAACAATCGTTCCTTCGTCCCACAACGGCAGAAATCCGCTGGGAATTCTTTTAAAAAGATAAATACTTGCCACAACTGTAACAACAATCAGCAAATAGGCTGTAACTGGTCTTTTTAGTCCGAATTTTAGTGTTTTCTGATGTGCGTTTACAATCCGCGCCATCATTTTTCCCGGTTTACGTTTTTTAGTGGAGATAAATGTTACTGCCACTGCAGGCGTCAAAAAAACAGCCAGTAACATCGACGCTACAATAGCGAGTGTTAACGTTAAAGCCAACGCCTTGAAAAATATTCCCGGAACACCGGTTAAAAATACAAGAGGAACGAGAACGACCAGCGTCGTTAGAGTAGCACTGAGCAAAGGAGCAATAATTTCGCCGGTTGCTTCCATAACTGCCTGCTTCCGTGTTTTCCCCATTTCAAGATGGCGTTCGATATTTTCGACCACAACAATGGCATTATCAACCAAAATACCGATGGCAGCAGCCAAACCTCCCAGGCTCATTACGCTGAGGTTCATCCCGGTGATTTTGATAAAAATAAAAGAAAGTAATACGGCCACCGGAATAATAATGGCAGTAACCAATGTAATCCGCAGGCGACGTAAAAAAATGAGTAAAATCAGCATAGTCAGAAAAGCTCCAATGAGGATAGAGTCTCTTACATTCTTGATGGAAGAACGGATAAAGCGGGTCATGTCGTACCACTTGCTCATACTCACATCTTCCGGCAAAACCGGTCGTAGTTCGGCCAGTTTTTCATCCACCGCTTTCATAATCGACACTGCATTCGTACCGGGTTGTTTGATGATGGTAACCAGCACTGCGGGATGTTGATTGCTTTCGCAGGCAATAAAAGTTTCTTTAACGCTCGAAACCACTTTCCCAACATCTTTTAAACGAACAAGCGTTTCACCTTGATTGCGGATAATCGTATTTTCGATTCCGCTCATTTTTTGGTAGCGATTATCGGCAATGTTCAGGTAGAGTTTGTTGAACTCTTCCAGTCGCCCCACATAATTAAGTGAGTTATTTTCCTGAATCGCGCGGGCAATTTCGTTGTAATCCATCTGGTAAGCAGCCAGTTTATCAGCATCAAGCTCAACCCTGAATTCACGCTCTTTGCCGCCCATCACTTCCACATTGTACACGCCCGGAATAGCTGCCAGTTGCGGACGCAGCGTGTAAACAGCCAAATCGCGCAACTGAAGCAAATCTTCTTTATCGGAATAAAGACTGTAACCGGCCACCGGATAAGTACTGGTGGTAAACCGGCGCACTTCAAGTGTTACTCCGGCAGGAAGTTCACTTTGAATTCCACTTACCTGAGCCTGCACCAGTTGATACGCCTGAAACATGTCGGCATTCCATTGAAAATCGATGTTAATCTCAGCAGAACCGCGACTGATTGACGAGCGCACACGTTGTACGCCTTCCACCATCATTACGGCTTCTTCGATGGGTTTTGCCACTTCCATTTCCATCTCTTTGATGGGTGTAAGACCGTAATCAACCATTACCGCAATACGCGGGAAAGTGGCATCGGGAAATACTCCCTGCGGAATTTTATTAACCAGGTAAAAACCTGTCGCCGACAGGAAAAAAAATATAAAAATCAGGGCGCGGCGATTATTGACTGTAAACGATGCTATTTTGTTCATCTCGTGATAACTTCCATATTATCTTTTAACGAATAGGCCTTTTCAACCGCAACCTGCTGGTTTTTGTCCACTCCTGATAAGATCTCCACAATATTGTCCTTCAGAATTCCCACATTCACTTTGCGCTTTTGCACTTTTCCATTATCAACCGTAAAAAGAAAATACTCTCCTTCTTCCTCAACCAGTGCCTGCCGCGGCGCCAATAGTGCATCTTTATGAGCCGGTGCCGGGAAACATATTTTCACCCGCATTCCGGGGCGGTATTTTAAGGAAGGATTAGCTAGCTTGAGTCGAACAATCAGACTTTGATTTTTGGAAACTTCACCGGTAAAAGTTTCAATTGGCAGAAACAGCGGAGATGTGGAAAAATTGGTAAACTCAACTTTTAGCTGTTTGGTTTTTCGGGCCATTTCAAGAAATTGAACCGGTAATTCTCCCTGAACATCAAGGGTACTTAAATCGCCTATTTGAGCAATGTGCCCGCCTTTTGACACGACATCGCCGGTGTGTTGCATTACTTGAAGGACCATTCCTGAAATAGGGCAAATCAACGAAATACTTTTTTCCTGTTGTTCCAGCAACGGCTTAAATTCTTCGGGAATGCTGTCGGCAGCCTGCAGAAGGGCTTCCCGGCCAGCAGGGATAATTACTCCCACCCGATCTCCTTTCTTAACTTTGTCGCCTTTTAACATCGAAAACTCAGTCAAACGACCGTCAAACTGAGAAGAAAGCCAGGCCTCCTGACGTAGTGTAAGTTCACCGAAAATGGAAATAGTGTCGGTGATATCTCCTCGGATTACAGGCGCAGTTTTAACTGTAATTTTTGCATCGGTTTTTGCCACCTCAGTTTGCGTTTGTTGCTGGCAGCCCGCAACATCAAGCAGTACAAACAACACAATTAGCAGTTTTATTTTGAGTAGTAATTTCATAATCTTATGGTTGAATGTTTTTGATCTCCTCTGTCTGACCGGATAATAACCAGAAGGCGACCACAGACTTCAAGTATTGGTTTCGGACATTATTCACGTTTAACTCGGTTTCAGTAAGTGTTTGTTGTGCCATTAAAAAATCGAGGTTGGTAGCCAGTCCGGCTTTGTAATTCAGTTCGACTACCTTTGCAACTTCGCGCTCGGCTGCAATTTTTTCCTGCTGAAAATCGATAATTTTCCGATATCGACTGATTTGTTGAAGAAGCTGCCCGAATTGGATGGATAGATCGCGCTCGGCATTTTTCTTTTGAGTTTGAATTGCTTCTGCCGTAAAATCAATTTCGCGCATCTTGTAATCCTTCTTTTTCCATGAAAAAACGGGTATGGTTGCCCCAAGTCCAAGTAAAAAGTAATTGCCGTCACCGGTGGGATCGCCATCAAAAGTGTACCCGCTGAATGCCTGAATATGTGGCATAAAACCAGCCTGAACATCTTTTTTCATGAGCAGTTCCTTTTCATATTCTTTCTGAAGGATCTGAGCCTTCGGATGGTTTTCAAGCCATGTTTCGGGCACCTGACTCACTTCGGCCGGCAAAGGCAACTCATTGGTAATCAGTGCCAGCGAAAACTGTTCCGATGCATTCAAGCCGGTTAACCGTGCAATGGCGTATTTAGCCTGTTCTGCAACAAGTTCCTTTTGCATCAACTCCTCTTTTACGGTATTTAACGATGACTGCGTTTGCAGAATATCCAATTGCCGAATAGTACCCGCTTTCCACAAAACAGTAAGAATCTCAATATGACCGGATAAATAGTCGATTTTCGATTGGAGAATCTCCCGCTCCAGTTGACTTTGCAACACATCGAGATAAAGTCCCGTTATGACACCTGTTATTTCCAGTTTATTTTGTTGAATAACAGCTTCCTGTTGCTCGCTTTGTTTTTGTTGAATATCAGCTGTTTTATGCCAGAACCGGCCCAGATCCCAATCGGCTAAGGCTTGTAAATAGTGCTGTCCGAAAGTATATGGCGAAAGAAACAATCCCGAAATTCCGGCGCTACCCGATATTTGAGGATTGTACGCCGACTGTTCCTGTTTTACCAGCATTTGCAGCGATTGGCTCAACAAACTATCCGACTGCAGCTGGTAGCTGTTATGAATCGCCATTTGAATACAATCCTCAAGCTTTAAGATTGTTTGTGCATTTGAATGCCCTGAATAAAATAGACTAAATACAAAAAAGGCAGAAAGGATACTGGTTTTTAATTTACTGAACTTCATTCGTTTAAAGGTTTTAACAGTTAAAACAGAATATACGGACCAACACTATAAAATATTTCGATAATTGATTTTCTCCATCGCTCACTTTTAACATCAACACAAAGACACAATTAACTGGCTAACTGCTCAATACAACATCACACCAGCTAGTCTTCATCTTCTTCGATATCTTTGCTACGTATAATTTTACAATCGTCACTAATCTGTATTTCCAATTCTTCATCACCTTTTTCGATAGCAATTTCATATCCGAAAAAACCAGGTTTCTCTATTTTTTCAACCCCTTCCATTTCGTATCCCCAATAATTCATCGCAAGTTTGGCTTTTACAGCAGTTGGTAAATCGGTTTCATTAATTTCTGATTCTGTTTCAAGCCAGGTTCCGTCATCGTTGAAAGAGGCTGATATTTCACTGTTGTCCATTATAAATTCTGCTTCCCACCCATTCTCCTCTTCCTGGTCCCACTTAACTTTGGTAGCACCAGAAAATTTAGAATTAAAAGTATCGGCGACTGATTGTGGTGGAGTTTGTGCGCAGGCTATCAAACTTACTGCCAGCACTGCAACCATAAAAACTGATTGTTTCATATTCTTTAGAATTAATTGTTTTTGGAAAGGTAGAAACAGAATCTAAAGAAATTTTGAAGTATTACTGGAGATAGAAAACCTCGAATTTAATATCTGAAATTATCAATACTGACATTGGATTGCCAATGCTCCCGGAGCAATTACTGAAGTAATGAAAGAAACGAAAATTTGTGGTTGTGCATTATCCGCATTGGGTCCGTCCGTGCAAAAGAAAAGCTGGTCTGAATCAATAAAGTAAAAACAGAACGATTATAAAGCAAATCTAAAGTTTTGACCGATTGGTTATGCAGAAACGATTTCAAGGCAATGCAGGCCATAAGAAAATAGCAGCAAATTTCGAAATGGTGCGATTCGCATATTTTTTTCACGACACCCGGCAATTGCAAGAAGGAAAAAGTACAAAGTGAACAAATAGTTCCTCAGCTTAGTCTGATTCTTTCTCATCTCATTATTATTTGAAATTTTCAACGTTATTCGATCTAACTTTTTTATTAATATATCGCCTATGTATAAGATATGTCATGCTAGTTTCATGACTTTTTTTAAATCGTTTTTGTACCAATAAAATGAACATTTATTCAGAAGCCGAAACACATAGTTCCCTGTAAAAACACGGCAAACATTAATAGTAGATTTGCCACTTGTCGTAATCCTTTGAATGGCTGTAAAAATCCAATAGCCATTTCCTGTTATTCGGTATTCGGTTTTTGTAAACAATTAATACTGTTTTCTTCTTCGCCATAATTTGTTTTAAGTGGTCGAGTTCTGTTTCGTCTTTTAGGTTAACCAGGTTTTGTTTCCATTTCCTGTTTTCTTCAAACTGCACCTCGCGGTTTAAATCCTTATTGCCATCGTATATCGACACAATGGGCTTTTGAAGATGAAACGAAATAGAGGGAAGGCGTTTGTTATAAACCAGGATTTCGTTATTGTTTAATTTATTGTCTAAAATAAACTCAGCTAAGGGTTGAGTGCTGTTAATTTCAATTTGATTCTTCGATAAGATAAATCCAGAGCTTAACAACATGAGCAGCGAAGCCGCATAAACAGTGTAGATAACCCGGGAATTGTAACTAAAGATATATTTGTTGATTAAATACAACGCAATTAGAGCAACTGCAGAAAGAAATAATACAACGTTTGGGATATTAAAATTGAATGGCAGAACAACTCCTGCTATACCTCCAAGTACAATTAAAATACTATAAACCAAAATAATATAATACTGAGTTTTACTTAATCCAAATTGCTGAATCAACTGTGCTGATAGAATTGCAAAAAGCGAAAACAGAGGTAGTATATAAGGCACCAATTTTGATGAAGCAACGGAAAAAAATAAGAATGGAATAACAATACCTGCCCCTAAAACCATATACAATTTATCTTTTATAATCTTTTCCCAATTCTTATAAACAAGGAACGGTAAAAAAAACAACCAGGGTATTCCCACAGAAGGAGCAATTGCCAGATAATACCCAAAAGGTTTTCCTCTGGCGAAATCATTAGTGGCAAATCGATCTATGGTATGGTGTCCGACAAAATATTTAACAAAATCGTTATTTTGCCTTATAAGTAAATAAAACCATGAACCTGCAATTAAAACAAATAACAGCAGCGAGAAAATATGATGTAGGGTAAATTTTGCGTTGGATGATTGGATGTAATTGTATGAAATGGCAAAAACCAAAGGGACAATAAAAATTAATGGACCTTTGGTTAAAAATCCCAAAGCAAGGCAAAGAGCAAATAGGTAGAGGTAAACCGATATTGCTGATTTGCGATAGCGTACCCAAAAATACATGCTTAAAATAACAAAGGTAGCCAGGAAAGGATCAGTGGTTAAATTACGTGATGAAATTAGAACAATTGGGAAACTAAAATAAATTACAGCCGCCCACAACGCACTCTTTTTACTGTTAAACAATTGCACCGACAGTAGGTAAACAAACACAAGCTGAATCAAAATAGCAAGCTGTACAAAAAAACGTGCAGCAAAAGCAGTTATGCCAAAAAGCGAATAACCCAAAACTGTAATGTAATAGGTAAGTGGTGGTTTGTGGTAATGTTTAATCCCCAACAAGGTAGGATTTAAATAATCACCCGATTCTAACATTTCTCGTGCTATTTCAGCATAACGGGCATCGCTGGTTTCAATCACACCAAACATGCCCACGCTGGTAAATAACCCCACAGTGCATATTGCCAATATCAGAAGTAGTTCTACGGATGCTTTATATTGCCCTTTTATCCTATTATTTATTTTACTTCTTCGTAAAAACATAGTAGTTGTTAACGTAGCGTTGTTTATGCTTTCGGGTGTTAAACTTTCCCAGGTTCAAATCATATATTTCTTTTTTATCAATTATGTAAGTTGAATCAAATTTGCCTGAGTTTATAAGGCTTGAATCGTTTACCAATACGCCAAACCTATTGATCTTGGGGAAAATATAGCCATCATCATTTTTCTGTATTTTATCAATAATCCCTCCATATTCCCATAGGTTTTCGGGCGTAATCTGGTCTAATACATAAACAGGTATATTTTCTTCTGCAGCTTCGTATTTAAGTTGAGCGATTGAATTGTAGTTGATGTTTTGATTGGCGAAACCTGGATTAACAGGCACAACTGCAACAAAAAGAAGTATAACAATAAAAACTGATGTATAAAACGACGACCACATAACTTTAAAATACAGAAAGAAAAGTAGAAAACTTCCGGAGATAAAAAGCCCCAGGCAATAAACTAAAAAGGTAGTGGGATTGGATAGCAGCACTTCTTTAAACATAAAAAACGCGACCAGGGGAAAAAGCATAGCTACAAGTGACAAAATGCCAAAGTGAAAGAATACAGGTATTGCCTCTGCTTTTTTAATTTTTGAGGCACATTTCTCTAAAATGGAATAAATGTAAAATCCTGTATTTATAGCCAAAGGGATAAGAACCGGAACCAGATAGCGTGCTTTTTTTTCCGGAACAAGGGATAACAGTATTACTGAAAAGAGAGTCCAAAACAGGCTTAGTTTGTAGTGTGCCACATTTTTTACTCGTTTAATCATGTATGGATACAGTAATCCAAACACCGCCGGAATTGTCCAGATACCACTTTGGATGAAGAAGTTCCAATAAAAATAGAAGGGTTTAACGTTGTAACTCGACCAATTTGCAGTTTCAACTTCTGCAATTTTCAAAAATGCTTCGGGGTCGGCCAAACGCACGTATACGAACCACCCGCTCCCCAAAACCACACCCAACACCAAGGGAAAAAGGGTACGGATAATAAAGTTGTTCTTTACTCCGTAAACCACGACATAAGCCAATAAAAAAGGTAACAGCAGTGCATAAAGTGAAATTGGGCCTTTACTCAGCACCGAGCAAGCAATAAATGCAGCAGCAAGTAAGGACCGTTTTAAATGGTATTGCTGATAGTTGTTGTACATGAAATAAATAGCAAACAGCATAAAACCGTGGGTGTAAATATCCCAGGGGGCTTCAATTATTATCCCCACAATATAAAACGAGCTAACAGTAATAATTCCGTTTATTAAGCTGTTACGTTTGTCTTGGGTAAGTTTTTTAGAAAACAAGTAAACAAAAACCCCGGTAAGCCAGACCATAATCACTCCGGGTAGTCTTAATGCATATACATTTTTAATTCCAAATACCAAGCCGAATAGTGCAGTGATCCAGGTAGGCAGTGGCGGTTTTTCGTAACGCGGTACCCCGTTCAATGTGGTTAAAATCCAGTTGTTATCGCTAAGCATTTCACGCGCTGTTATAAAATTGCGTGCTTCCATTATGGTTACTTTTAATTCGCCAAGACTTGGTAATAACATAAGAAAAACCAGCACCAGCAGGCTTAAAACCGGGTATTTCTCAATGGTTTTAATCATTTTGTTTAACCAATAAAATTATGTTGCGTGTATAAATGCTAATACCCATTAAATGCCCTACAAAAAGCACGGGATCTCTTCGAATAATGGCGTAGATCAATATAAGGAGTGAACCCAAATTGCTTAATAGCCAAAAGCCCATGGGCAAGGTCGATTCTTTGTGTTTTTCGGAATACAGCCATTGGTAAACAAAACGAAATGTGAAAAGTATCTGCGATACAATACCCAATGAAAGCAGCCAAGGCGGAATGGCTTCGTTTTTTAGCAGCTTGTCAACATCAATAACATTATTGTTGAAGTAGAAAACTACCAGCAATACGGGAACCATGTAAATAACACTCCTTAGGATAATATGAATTTTTTCCCATTTTCCTTGTAGCTGTAAGTTTCTGATGTAAATAAAATAAGTAAGGCTTTGCCCAAACATTATGGCGAAATCGTCGCGCAAATAGCCATAAACAAATAACACAAAAGAAGCCAACAGGCTTAATACCCAAAACAAAGATGGGGTAACTACTTTCTTTTGTTTTTCAGATAAAAACCACTGGATAATTAAACGCGAGGAAAAGAGCCCCTGCGCAATAAAACCTATAATGTAAATGTACCAATTGTTATTATTCACTTTTTCTGCTTATGGTATAGTTAATGTATTTCTTCTTCATCCACAGGTAGGCAAAACAGTCTATTAACGGCCCAAGCAAACGGTTCCATAGTCCGTACTTTGCTTCACCGGCAATCCGCGGAAAGTGCTGAACCGGTATTTGTTTTATTTTCCCGTTTTGCAATAAAATCATTGCAGGCAAAAAACGGTGCAAGCCTTTAAACATTGGCAGGTTTTTAGCGTAACAGGTTTTAATAATTTTTAAAGGGCAGCCGGTATCGTCCATCCCGTCGTGTGTAAAGGCCCTACGTATTCCATTGGCAATTTTCGACGACATATTTTTTACAAACGTGTCTTTTCGATTGGCTCTGACACCGGTTACCAAATCGTTTTCTTCAATATGTTCCAACAGTAGGTTAAAATCGTTTGGTGTGGTTTGTAAGTCGGCATCTATGTACCCTGTGAGTTCGGTATTTACAAAATCAAAACCGGCTTTGATTGCGGTACTTAAACCACTGTTTTTTTCAGAACTTATAAAAGAAAATTCAGAATTCCGGGAACAAACTTGTTCTAAGAATTCCAGACTTTTATCCGTCGAGCCATCGTTAACAAAAAGAACTTTTGCCGGAACACTTGCGATTTTTAAATAATCGAGAAGTTCTTTTTCTAATCGTTCAATATTAGCCTCTTCGTTGTAAACCGGTACAATAACGGTTAACTTGTATGGCCTTTCTTCTACTTTAAACAGGCATTGTGAAGATATACTAGTATTCATTTATATTATTTATTTTTAGTATCGTATGGATCGATTTTGAAATCTCTATAAAAATATGAGGAGAATCTAAAGAAAATTTGAAGTAACGATCGCCTATACCAATAAAAACGATTTTCAGAACCGACAATGGATTGCCAATGCTCCGGGAGTTATTATTGGAGTAATGGTCAGCTCCTTGTTTTTCTTAAATGGCTGAAAGTTTTGTAGCGGCTTGAAATAATAGACCAGGTTTGTTGTAAGAATTGCAATTCCGGCACCGGCCAACACATCGGGTAGCCAGTGTGCATTGTTTGTCATTCGCAAAGCTCCGGTAGCCGTTGCAAACAAATAACCACTCCAGGCAAGCAGCGGTTCGGTATCTTTAAATTCGTGATACAAAACAGTAGCACCCACAAAAGCCTTGCTGGTGTGGTCTGACGGGAAAGAATGATTATCGCCGGACGGACGTTCTACGTTTGTTACATTTTTTAGCAGGTTTACAATACCACCCGATAGCAATTGAGAAATGAGCAGGTATTTTGTTTGGTCGAAAACCGTGTTTTGGTGTTCAAAACCAAAGGCATCGAAAACATAAAGTTGAGCGATGGGAACATAACGAAAATAATTATCCAAACGGCTATTTGTGGTGGGTAGTTTATCCTGTATCCGGTACTTTATATTTCCGATATTCAGCAATGCCCCCGAACTAATCAGCCAGATCGGAACGATTTGTTTTGAAATAAACGAAGGATCGTGCTTGCTAATAACCTGAGTAGTGTCAGTCTGGGCAAAGGAAAAGCTTGTTTGAATCAATAAAATAAAAACAATTGAAAAAATCCGTAGCACTACTTTTTGCATTATAGTTTTACTACGAAGAAACGGAACGATTCTAAAGCAAATCTAAAGTATTTTAAGGTGAATTATTATTTTGAAATGATGTTGAAGCGATGTTGACCATCAGAAAAATGGTAAAAAATTTCGAGGTGGTGTGACTCGCAGATTTTTTTCACAATTGCCAATCCCAATCCAACCGATTTGCTTGCCGGATTTCCTTTATAAAAGCGATCAAACAGTCTTTCAGGCTCAGCAATTGGTTTTGTGCCCGAATTCATTATTACCAATTCATTATTACTGATAATCACCACTATTTCTCCACCCTTTTCGGTATGATTGATACTGTTCGAAAGCAAATTATTGATTAAAATTTCTGCCAGCATCGGAGAAATTTCAATCGTCATATCATCAGTAATTTGAGTCTCCAGATTCAGTTCTTTCAGCGTTAGAAGTTCTGTAAACTCTTCCAGTTTTTCACTTACAACTGTTTTCAAATTTGTTACGTCACCTGATTCAAACTGATTATTTTCAATTTTCCGCAGCAGAATCATTGCTTTGTTCAGTTTCGAAAGGCGTTGTACAGAAGAATAAATACTCCTTAAACTTTCAGCGTATTCATTTAAATCCGCATTACCCAGCAGATTCTCCAAACGCGAACTGATAATGGCCAGTGGCGTTTGTAACTCGTGAGATACATCTTCCGAAAATTGTTTTTGATTTTTAAATTCGTTTAATATCTGGTTGGTTAAATCTTTTACCACCACATTTAGCTGATCAAACTCAAAAATACCGGTATCTTCAAGTTGTAACATTTTTTGTTCCGTCACCGAAAAACTTTTAAGCTGTTCCAGGTTCGAAAAGAACGGTTGCCAGAGTGATTTTGCCAGTTTACGGGTAAACAAAATCAGTATCAACCAAAGCAATAACATTGCCAGGAGCGTAACTATAGCGAGGGTTGCCATAAAATCTTCCGATTCAATTTGTGACTTCCGAAGTATGATATGATAGTATTGTCCACCAATATTTTTTACCGCGCTGATTTGCCGGTAATCTTCCAATTCCTGTTCGCCTGCGTTAAAAATCAGGGTATCCGAGAATACGATTTTCTCCGTCGTTCTATCCGTTTTTTCCACATGAGCAACCGGATCGAAAAAAATGGTTTCGGGGAATTGCTCAAGTTGCTTTGCCACCGACTGAAGATTTTCGGTAAGACGCTCATCCATTTGATGATTTACAATAATCGATAACAGGAAATAGATTAATATACCCGAAACAACCATCACCAGCAGAGACCAAGCTATGTATTGTTTTGTAAGTTTGCTAAGTAGTTTCATACAGAAGTAAATTTATAACCCGTTCCATACACCGTTTTTATATAATCGTTACCGCCGTTCTTCATTATTTTTTTGCGAAGATTGTTGATGTGCGTGTATATAAAATCAAAATTGTCAGCCAGGTCGATATCATCTCCCCAAAGATGTTCAGCTATGGATTCGCGCGTTAGAAGCCGGTTTTTATTCGAGATAAAAAACAGCAACAACTCAAACTCCTTTTTGGTTAAAACAAGTTCGGTTTCGTTAACTTTTACCGTGCCCTGTTCCGGAATCAGTTCTATTTCCTCGAACGTTACCGTTCTGGCTCCTGCAAATTTTCTTCGCCGCAACAAAGCTTTCACCCGGGCATTTAACTCTGAAAGATGAAAAGGTTTTGTGATGTAATCATCCGCACCGAGATCGAGTCCGGTTAGCTTGTCGTCGAGTGAATTACGTGCAGAAATTATGATTATCCCCGTATCGATATTTTTACGTTTTAAATTTTCAATCAATTTTAATCCGCTACCTCCCGGAAGCGTAATATCGATTAATGCCACATCGTAATGATAGATGGCCAGTTTTTCGTCGGCATCGATAAAATTATCCACTGTTTCACAAATGTAATTCTCCTTTTCAAGAAAGCTTCGAATCTCAGACAATAGATCATGTTCGTCTTCAACAATCAGAATTTTCATGCGAGGCAATTTACCTAAACTTTCTAAAGAAAATCTGAAGCTGCTATAGAATTTACTCGCAAAAGACAAGTACAATTTACATTGGTTACCAGTACAGCATTATACTTTCTGAATATTTTCTTTGGTATTTCATTGCTGTTCTTCTCGGTTTCGGCATTTTTTATCTATACCAAAACAAATAAAGTATTACGAAAAGGAGTTATCGTGGCAATTGCCGGTTTGGCATTTGCAATAATTATGGTATTCGTTTAATCTTTTAGAAAACTATTTTATAGCAGAATGAGAATATATTGAATCTTCTTTGTTTTCCCTTTAAATTTCAGGTTATATAGTGCCAAAGCCAAAAGGCTTTATTTTATTTGGTTAACGGTTGATACTAAATTCGCAAAAAAATAAAAAAGTATTAGTTTTACGCATCAAAAAAATAACCTGAATGATAATTGAAACCTTTTCATACCCCAGAGCTGCCGTAATTGGCAATCCATCGGATGGATACTATGGAAAAACCATCGCCTTTGTATTCTCCAATTTCAGGGCAAATGTACAGCTCTATCAAACCCCTGAGTTAGAGATTAAACCGCAGCGTCTGGATATTACGTCATACAAAGACATGAAATCGCTGGTTGAAGACATTAACTTTGCCGGTTATTATGGAGGTATGCGTTTGCTCAAGGGAATGATAAAGGTATTTTATGAGTACTGTGTGAAGAATAACATTCAGTTAGCCAGCAAAAATTTTACAATTCGTTATCAATCAAATATTCCTTTACGGCTAGGATTAGCCGGATCAAGTGCCATTTTATCGGCATTTTTAAAAGCAATGTGTTTGTTTTATGAAGTGTATATTGATCCGGCCACATTTGCGAACCTGGTACTTTCAGTTGAAAACGGAGAGCTGGGCATTTCGGCAGGATTGCAAGACCGTGTTGCTCAAGCTTTTGAAAAACCCGTTTTTATGGATTTTAATAAGAAAACGATGGAAGAAAAAGGGCACGGTAAGTATAAGGTTCTAAATACCGCCAATTTCCCTAACTTTTACATTGCTTTTCGAAAAAATCTTTCTGAAGGAACGGAAACAATTCACAACAATTTGAAAGCACGTTTTAATATTGGTGAAGAAAAAGTGCTCGAGGCCATGAAACGTTGGGGGCAAATTACCGAGGAGTTTAAAACAGCCTTGTATAATAAAGATTGTGAATTGATGCACCAGCTGATCGATGAAAACTTCGATTTGCGGCGTTCATTAATCCCCATAAGCAAAGGAAATATTGAGATGGTTGAATTGGCTCGATCAGTCGGTGGCAGCGCAAAGTTTACAGGTTCTGGAGGTGCCATTATTGGCACGTATAAGGACGAACTTATGTATAGTAAACTAAAAGACACACTTAATAATAATAACATTGAAGTAATAAAACCAAACATCGTTAACAATTAAAAAATGGTAAAAAAAGCAGTAATTCCTGCTGCCGGTTATGGTACGCGTTTCTTGCCCGCCACTAAATCGCAGCCCAAGGAAATGATTCCAATTATAGATACCCCCGTAATACAATATGTAGTTGAAGAAGCTGTTGAAAGTGGAATCACAGATATTTTAATGATTATTGGTAAAGGGAAACGAGCCATCGAAGAACATTTCGACAGAAGTCCAATCCTGGAAGAATCGCTTCTGAGAAAACAAAACCTGAAAATGCTCGATAAAATCCGATCTATTTCGAACATGGCCAACATACATTTTGTGTGGCAAAAAGAGATGAATGGACTGGGAGATGCTATTCTACACGCCAAATGCCATGTGGGTAACGAACCGTTTGTTATTCTGCTGGGTGATACACTGGTACAAAGCGAGGATGGTCCGGTTACCAAACAATTAATTGATGTGTACAATAAAAATAAAGGTTCGGTAATTGCTTTGGAAGAAGTTGAACCAAAGAATGTTAGCAAGTACGGAGTGATTGACGGCACCCCCATTTCCGATTGTGTGGTGCAGGCAAAAGGCTGGATTGAAAAACCATCGATTGAAGAGGCCCCTTCGAATCTTGCAGTTGCCAGTAGGTATTTATTTACACCTGAAATTTTTGATTACCTGGAAAATACACTTCCGGGCAAAAACAACGAAATACAACTTACCGATGCGATGAAAGAAATGGTAAAATCGCATCCAATGTATGGGATGAAATTTAATGGAAAACGTTACGACATTGGAAATAAAATGGGTTTTCTGAAAACAAATATCGAATTTGGATTAAAAGACCCTGAGATAGGTGAAGATATGAAAATGTGGATAAAAGAATTTGCAAAGCAACTTTAATGCTGCTTTATACATTTTACAATTAGCTATATTTATATACTTTTTGTCCGGGTTTTATCTCTGCTATCTCCTTCCGAAAAATTTAGTGAAGTTACATGTCCATCGCCGTAAGTAGCGGCTTCTGTATAGGTCATATTATTGTTGAATTTATCTCATCTTAGTAAAGGTGCCAGGTATTATCATTTAAGTTGTAGTAATTCCTGGAGGTCTGAATTTAGAATTGCATCAAGGTTTTGTTCTATTTTTTGCACTTCCCAATTCCACCATTTTAATTCCAGAAGAGCTTTAATATCCTTCTCCGGGAATCGTTTTTTAATCGCTTTTGCAGGATTTCCGCCAACTATTGTATAAGGCTCTACATCATTCACAACTACCGAACGTGCCCCGATAATTGCACCGTCGCCAATGGTTACACCTGGCATTACAATGGCCTCCATCCCAATCCACACATCGTTCCCAATAATGGTATCTCCTTTTTTCCCGGGAAACTTAAACATTGCTTGAATTTCTTCCGGCGTGGTTTCCGGTGTCATCATAAAATTATTAAACGGAAATGTTGAAAATCCATTCATGTTATGATTTGCGGAGCTGGTAATTATCCGCACTCCATGCGCAATCTGGCAGAATTTCCCAATCACTAACTTCTCCGGACTGGGAGGAAATAAATAGGGAGCCAGAAAGGAAGCATAATCTTCCAGCACCTCAAAATGACCGAAATAACTAAAATCACCAATCTCAATTCGGGGATGATCAATTACCTGGTTCAGGTGGACCACCGTCTTTATTTCTGTGCCGTCAGGCATTACCATCGGGTACTTTTTATTTGGATTAAGTAATGTTGTTTTCATATCTATTACTATTCGTTGTTGTTTCTAATTCGAATCTGAAATTAGGTTTCTTAATCTTGTAACCCCGGATGCAAATGACTCTACATTTAGTTTTCCTGAGTCAAATGCCAGTCGATATCAAATCGTTCCTTAAGGTATACATTTAAAGGTCTAAGTCCAATTTCTGTTCTTCGCTTATCTACATGTTGAGGATCTTCAATAGGCTGTGGCACACGTGTATTTTCCTCAAATTTTAATTGGGTGCCGTACAACTGCTCTTTCCCTTCTTCCACCAGTAACCGGTCGCGCATTTTAGCGTACCGCAAAGGTTGTGCCTCTCCATTTTTAAAGGCTTCTTCAAGCATTGGGAAATATTTTTTACGGACTTCGTAAGAGGAATGGTTGACAATCAAAGCAGCTCCGGCTGCTGCAAACTCGGTTACCAGGGAAGCGGTTGGCCAGCCATATTCATCCAGAAGTTCAAACAATCGGCTTTCATTTTCCTTTAGATTTTTTTCTTCCATTGCAAGTACAGGAAATATGGCCGGTGTACTAAAATATCCCCCATTTTGCATGTATTTTCTTCGCTCAATATTTCCTGCATACATAAATCCCTGGTCTTTTATTATCATCCTGAAAAGCGCTCGTGCAAAAGGTTTATTTTTAATGGCTCCGTTTTTCGCTTCATATTTTCCAAACTGCAAATCTTCAATATGCTTCCATCGTGGGTCTTCAATAAGACTTAAGAAATCAGGATCATATAAAACATCGAGAGTTGAATCGTTTTGTAGCGCATAATTCAGGAAATAAAAAGAGGTATCTCTCATTTGAGAAGTCCATAACAAGGCTGTTGTAGCAGCCAGGCGATACGAATTTTCGCTTGTTGGATTTTGTGTCATTGCTGCGGCATATTCAGTTAGAGCAGGCATTAAAAGCCCTTCACTCTTCAAACTGTCTCCTTTACTTAGGTGATCCTGTGCAAATGTAATTTGTACGGAAATTAACACTACCAAAAGTGTGATTAATTTTTTCATGACTATTTTTTAGAAATTATCCGACAATAATAAATTGCATTGGATAGATCGTGAAAAAAAGTCGTTGAAATGCAGATTTCGATTAGTTTACAACATCCACCTAAATCAATCAAGCATCTCAAGTTTCCCGGTTGCCCAATTATTTTCAGGTTTTAGTTGAAGCGATTTGTTATAGTAAATCCGGGCAGAATCAGGTTCGCCACTTTTTTGATAAGCCTCGCCCATGTTGTTGTATACCGCCCAGGAATCGGGATAAGTTTCAATATTCAGTGCGAATAGAAGTTTGGCATCCTCTACCCTTCCGGCATCAAGAAAAGTATAGCCTTTTTGCATTATAAAGTGCTCGTCAAAAGGCTGATAACCGGGGTGTTGTTTTTTCTTTTCACGATACTGGCTGATGGCTTCTTCAACACCATTGTCGAGGATAGATTTATGGAAATCGTAATACTTTATACAATCTGCAGCACGCATTAAATCACTTTCGCCGTAATATTCAAGCGAGTTGCCGCAATGAACGATAATTATTTCTTTGTCGGGGATCACATAAATTTGCTGCCCCAGGTTTCCGTTGGCAAAAAACTCAAATGTTGAGTCGCAGTTCGCATTTCCCCACCACTGATACGAATAGTAGGTGTGATTGCAGTTGTCGCCACCAAGCCAGTCGGGGTAAATTTCGCGCGGAATAGATTGGTCCTCGCGGGTAGATTTTACTACCCATTCTTTCGAAATGATTGGCTTGCCGTTCCAGTTTCCTTCGTTTAAGAAAAGACGACCAAACCGGGCATAATCAACAGCTCGTGCTATCAGTCGGCTGGGCATGTATTCAAATCCCGACTTTTTACTATCGATGGAAAACAGTGCATCCTGTGTCATAATTTGCGACCACAATTTCTCCTCCAGATATTCCGATACGGTTTTATTTGTTGCCCGCTCAACTATCAATCCCAAATAGCTGGTATTGTAATTGTTATACTCAAAAGTTTTGCCGGGCTCCCGCGCAATATCAACCTTTTTCAGCAGTAGTTTTCGCACGTTTGGATGATAGTAGCCAATTGCTTCGTCATGCCATGGCAAATGTATGTATGTGCCCGGAAAATAACCGGTAAAATACTTTAAGCCCGAACGCATTTCCAGCAAATTCTTAATGCTTATCTTTTCAAAATCAGGATTGCGTTCTTTTAGCTCAGGTATATATAAGGTCATGGGGTCGTTCACGTCCGAAATGAAACCGTCGTCGATAGCGGCACCAATCAAAAATGAAATAAATGATTTTGCCATTGATTGCGAATGGAAATAGGAATCGCGCGAAAATCCATTAAAATACTTTTCATAAAGAATCGTGTCTTTACGGATAAAAATTAATGCTGTAGTTTGCGATTTCCTGGCCCACTCATCAAATGATTTAAAGCCCGAACTTTCAACCCGGTCCTGAAACAGGGATTCGACATACGTTTCATCCAATTTCCTTGCAAATTGAAAAGTGTCTTCCGATCCTTTAATTACGCGGTTCTCATATTTCTGATAGTCGTAAACATCAGCAACATTCTGGGTAATTAAACGATAAACGTAGGTTGGAGAATATTTGACCGACAATATCACCAATGCTGCCAGAATGATAACAAGCGGAGTAAGCAGTATTATTTTTAAAATTTTTTTCATAACCGTTCAATTTTAGGATCAAAATTATGTTAGGCCCAAAATATAAACAGTTAAATTAAAAAAAGTTCTGCATTATAATTCAGAACTTAATGTATGATCAAAGAAATTTTGTCGACCTTACACGGCAGAAGCCTTATCAAAACCAACCGTTTCGCGATAAAGCTGAGGAGACACATCTGCATTTTTTTTGAAGAAACGGCTAAAATAATATTCATCGTTATAACCTAAGTCGTAGGCAATTTCCTTAACCGTTTTATTGGTGAGGTACAATTCACGTTTGGCTTCAATTATAATACGCTCAGCAATTAAATTACTTAGTGTTTTATTAAAATGCGTTTTGGTGAGCCGGGTTAAAGCTTTGGGTGTAATAGCCAGCAAATCGGCATAATCGCTGGCACTGTGTTTGGTTTTATAGTGTAACTCAATTGCGTTTTTCAAATTTTGCAGTATAAATGGCTCTTCTTCTTTATCCGCCACTTTTTTCGCGTCAGTTTGCTGTTCTGTTTTAAGTCGCGATGCAGTTATCAAAAATATTTTCAGGTACGAAATCAACAATTCATATTGTGCCAGAGCAGGATTTTGCATTTCTGTTTTAAACTGTTCAATTACCATTTCGAAATTGGCAGCAGCTTTTTCATCGATGTGCACAAACGGCGGATTGTAAATATTATTAAACAAAACACCGTGGCACGCGACCTCTTTGTGGTGCTTATGAATACAGAAAAAATCAGGATGAAAATTGATAACCCACCCCCTGCTTTCACCATCAATATTAAGCAGAAATGGTTGATAGGGAGAAAACGAAAGCAAAACGTTGTTCCCGAAATCATATTCCGAAAAATCAGCTGTTACACTGCCACCTCCACTTTCTAACCAAATCATCGAATAATAATTTAATCGCTGAACATCTGCAAAAGGATTATTCTTTTCAAAACGAAATAGTTTAAAAGCCTGGTTTCCGGTTTGCGGATCAATAAGAGTGAAATCATTGTTCTGTATCATAAGCCTGAAGTTAGGTTAACGTTCTGTCTTTTTCTTCAATCATTAAATCGTTAATACTTGCGAAACGTTTTTGCATCAATCCATTTTCGTCGAATTCCCAGAGCTCATTTCCATAGGCACGGTACCACTGGTCGTTTGCATCCTGAAATTCATATTCAAATTTTACTGCAATTCTGTTCTCTCTAAAACCCCAAAGTTCTTTCTTTAGTTTATAATTTTTTTCTTTTTCCCATTTCCCGGTCAAAAACTGTATAATTTCTTCCCGGCCATTTATAAACTGAGTCCGGTTTCTCCATTCCGAATCGATGGTATAAGCTTGTGCAACTTTAACCGGATCTTTACTATTCCACGCATCTTCCGCTTTTTGCACCTTTTCGAGGGCAGTTTCCATAGTAAATGGCGGAAGCGGGTATCTTTTTTCGTTGTTATTCATTTTGTATTAGTTTTTAGAAAGGAGAAAATAGATTACTATCTCTCCTTTCCTGGGTTGGCATAAATTAAAGAACTGATGCAACGGGAAAATCTACCGGTATTTTGGTAAGATTATGTAAGTAATTCATGGCGGTTTTATCGCTAATTTGAAGAATCAGATCCACCAGGTTTTCTTTGGTATAGCCGTGTTCGAAAAAGTCTTCCACATTAGCGGTATTTGCATTCCCTCTGTTTTCGGTTAAATCAGCTGCCAATTTTACCAGGGCATTTAGTTTTGAATCAACGCTTTTTGCACGACGAATATCCAATAACTGCTCGTCGGTAAAACCATTCATTTTACCCAATACAAGATGTGCACTCTGGCAATAAACGCAGCCATTTACCTGGCTAACGATAAGATTTACAGCTTCTTTTTCTTTGTTCGACAACGATGTTTTTGCATTCTGATAATCCAGAAAGCGCTTTAAACCATTATCAGAATAAGCAATTGTTGCATAAAGATTTGGGACAAAACCCAGTGCTTTTGTTAAGGCATCAAAAATCTCCTGGTTGGTTGCAGATACTTCTTCTCGTGTTGGGACATTAAATTCTGTTTTTACTACGTTTTCCATTTTTACTGTTCTAATGTTCTGTGTCATTATTGACAGTACAAAGTTGGTGCGAATCCAACTGCGATAAAATGGACAAACTACGTTGAGAGATGGACAATTTTCCGAGGGGTAACTGATTACTTTTATTTTACCCGTTTTTCTTCAAAAATTCTTTGGGTGTCATCGCCCTTGTCTTTTTGAAATAGGTATTAAAAACGGTTTTCGAATTAAAGCCACCGCCGGTGCGTCCTGATCCGTCAGCCAACGGACGGGATGTAATCCGTACCTCAGCCAGTGGCTGAAAGTTTGTTGATTTTAATTCTACCGAAGACATACTGATTGCATTTCGGCGCAGTTGGCGTACCACCGAACCCCGCCCTGCAATATGTACTTTGTTGTATGGCGTTTTTTTCTTTTTTATCTGGTTTTGAGCATTTTATCAATACTTTCAATTAAGTAATCAAGTTGTTTCTCGTCGTCTTTGTCTAGTTGAGTTTTAAAGTCCTTTTTTACTTTCTTAATGCTCATTAAATATTCATGCCAGCCATCTGTGAGTCCATTTACATATTTCTGAGCATTTCTAAGTTTTTCAACTATCTCAAATTGATGTTTTATTGTCAATAAATCACAATACTTTTCGAATGTATCCCAATAATATTCTTGCATAAAATTCTATTAAGCACTGCAATCGCTTGAAACACGGTCAAGGATTGTCAAATACCATTTTTTATTTATCAGTGTAACGTAAAAAATTAATTCTCCTTCTTCGTTGTCAACAAGCACAATCCTGTGACTTTTGCTTTCCATCCTTTTAAATTCCTTAATTGTCTCATTTGGAATATTATCTTCTCTGTATTCGTTTAGGTTAATCGCTGTTTTTGATAATAAATTATCTATCAGTGTTGTATCACAAAAAAGTCCGGTCTTACTCCATTTTTCAGAGTCACAGTCAAATGCTGGTAATTCTTGATATTTTATATTTAAATTCATTTTAAAGGGGAAATATGGCAAATAATCAGGCACGGGATTTTTGAAGTCAAACTTGCTCGTTTTCTGATATTCATCAAATACTCCCATGCGGAACAGAACAATTAATCCATAGTCTGGGTGAATATATTGGTTTATCTTATCCGAGTTTTTAGAATCAAATGCTTTAATTATCTCAATGATACTATTGTCTAATCTGTCAGATTGAGCTTGAACTTGTTGAAATGGAAGCAAAATCAAAACAGCAAGGATTGTAAATATCGTTTTTGTCATGTATTAATTTTTCATTATTGCAGGATTTTCAAAATGCCATACAACGGTTGATGGGTCGAGTAGGCAAAGGGAGTTTCACCCTAAGCCTCTCACAGAACCGTACGTGACAGTCTCCCGTCATACGGCTCTTGTTATACAAATCTATACGCTTTATCCACATAATCCTATTTGCCAATGGTAAAACAGCGATGGAAATTGTTTCCTCACCGTTTCGAACCATTTGTAGGCACGGTTTACGCTGGTTTTATAGCGTTTGTACCTCTTTCTAGCCCAGCGCACAATACGCTTTCGCAGTAACTGAAAGATTGGATTCAGTTCGTGTCTCCTGAACTTACCGAAGTAGTTAACCCACCCTCGTATAAAAGGGTTTAAAAATTGGGCAACGCCTACAATACTTTTGTAAGTCAGTCCAACAATGTCCAATTCCTCCATCTTGTCAGCAATACGTCTCTTCGAACTAATACTGATGGCACAATCGTAACCCAAGAACAGTTTCCCTGTCTTTGGCGATTTGGTTGTGCGCGGCTGAAACGAATACCCAAGAAAGTCAAACTTTACTACTGGATGGTCACCTTGACGGCGATAATCGCGGCAATATACAAGTTTTGTCTTTTCAGGGTGTAGTTCCAACCCACAAGCTTTTAGTCTTTCGCGTAAATTTTCCAGCAGCCATTCTGCATGGGCTTTGCTCTTACAATGAAGTATTGCGTCATCGGCATAACGAACAAAACTCACTGCTTTAAGCTTTAGTTCAAGCCATTTATCTATGGCATAATGCAGAAACAAGTTGGCTAATAAAGGGCTTATCACACCTCCCTGTGGGGTTCCTTTACCTTGCTTTTCAACCAGTTTTCCTGATTGCTTTAACACAGGCACATTCAACCACCGTTTAATGTAAAATAAACACCAATTTTCGCTTACATGTTTCTCCAAGGCAATCAATAACTTCCCATGGTCGATATTATCAAAGAAACCTTTAATATCGAGGTCGAGAACCCAGTTGGTTAGCCTACAGTTTTCACGTACCGCAGCAAGTGCCTGATGGGCGCTTCGCTTTGGTCGGTAACCATAAGAATTGTTACTGAATATTTTCTCAAACCTTGGCTCCAAATAATCTTTTATAACCATTTGCCCTATCCTGTCGGCGATTGTTGGAATGCCAAGTAAGCGGGTCTTTCCGTCTTTCTTGGCTATTTCAACTTCTTTAACAGGTGGCGGGAAATAACTGCCCGATGCCATGCGGTTCCAAAGTTTGTACAAATGTTTCGACCTGTCAGCATCAAATTCTTCCATGCTGATTTGATCAACACCTGCACTCCCTTTGTTGGCTTTTACCTTCTTATAAGCTTCCCATACCATGGTTTTGCTTATAGGTACTGATTTTGTCTCATTCCATAAATTCATCCTCTTGCGAGTTGTTAAATGTTATGATACTGTATAACCTAACCCCTTTGCTCCATTTCCATTACAGAAACTTCATCGCTACTACGGGTTAGTCCGTCCCTGTTCCTGCTCGTTGGTATTCTGCCTTCAGGTTGTTCCCGTTGTGCGTTTCCCTTTACATTGCAGTACAGGTTCCCGAGTTCCGTAATTAAGCCCGAATAAAGGTCATGCCGCCTGAATGACGCCAGCCGAATGGAAAGTAAACAGGTTGCTTCCAAACTTAGTATTATTTCCAATACTACTTTTCACTCCGTCACATACTTCGTAGCTTTTGACTGGATATGGCCACTTCTCGACACCTCTTCAGCGGTTACGGTTAGTTCATCTCCTTTATCCATACCTGATAACCTCGTGGATTACCTTTTCCTAAACGCTCAATACCATGCCTCTTAAACACAGCACCTTTAGGTGGTTTAAAACCCTTGCCTGTACAACGGTCTTGGTGGGTCAGCTGACCATGACATTTATCGTCACTGGTCGGTTCCACCATCTTAATTACAGCATGCAAAGAACTAAAATTTGCCGATTCTTTGCTTCTCGGCACACTATGGTGTCGTGCGGGATTACGAAGCGATTTCCTATCAGTTTACACCGACTTTTTTTACGAGCCACAAACGCTCGAAAACCTCTGAAACCCGCATGCACTATACCATGTGTTGGCAACCGTATTTATTTATCAATTATCACTTCGAAGTATTTCATCTCATATTTAAAATCACTGCCGACATTTAAAATCTTTCCTCCATATTCCAAAGAATTATAAGGCTGCATTTCTGTAATCTTAATTTCGAGAATTAGCTTTCTTCTGTGTTTATTTATAATCTCTCCTTTAATTACGTAATCATAATCTTCATCTGTACAATTACTGCAAAGTGAATAATGAGTACTTATTCTTTTTTCCGATGTATCTAATCCAAATGGTATTTTTACAACATCTCCAATATTTAAATCTTTAAAATCATTTTTGTTAGCTTTTCTTTCTTCCTTTAAGACTTTACTAATACTATCAAGAATTGGCTTATCTGGTTTAAATTCTCTTTCATAACAAATTGTGTTAGTTGAAAAGAGTCCTTCTTTTACAGCATCGGAATGTAGTTTAGGTAGTTCATCAAATCTTTCCTTACGAATTCTATCTATCTTTTTTGAGGACATAAAATCGTAGGTTCCACTATAAAGCATAATAATTTCAATTGAATCACAATCTTTCTTCAATCTAATATCAGTCCACTCCATACCTAAGTAGCGAAACAACAAACTGTCAGTTTCTTGTGGAATGCTGATTTTGAAACGACCATCCATATCTGTTTGTCCAAGAATTAAAGAATCAGAGCCTTGAATACCTAACATTGGTAATGGTTCTAGATCCTCAGAAATCACTCGTCCAAATATAGTTCGGGTTTGTCCATTGAGATTCAGATTAAATAAGAGTACAGTTAGTATTAGTATTATCGAAGTTTTCATTTTTGCAGGATGTTCTAATATGGTTGCCAACGGTTTGTGTAAGAAACGTAGCGCTTTTCAAAGCACTCATCTATCAAACCGTGACTAGCTTTATTACTTGTATTACCTTTCAAATTTAGCATCTCCGCGCTATGTTTTTTTACATTTTGTGTGTGCCCAGCATGAGCATGTGCACACTTTACTGTAAGCTCTGAAAAAATGTTTAAAATACAAATTTTTATTGTTAAACGTTAAAGTGTACATGAGAATTTTCCAGAGGGTGTAAGTCCCTTATGTGCCATCCGCCAGCTGGCGGATGGAAGCATTAGCAAGTGGCAAGCTGGTTGCGGGTAACTGCAGCAGTGAAGGAAGCCAACCGGCAAACTCCGGTACTGACGAACAGAAACGACATATGAGGCTATCGAAACATGGATAAGCAAGCACATCATTGTAACGTCCTATAAACTTCGGTTATGTTCGGTAGTAGATGTCGCAGCGATTGGAGGAAGGAAGATGCTCTTACCTGGGGAGATCCTGATGTCCGCCAGCTGGCGGGCCGTCAGGAAGTCAGCAGACGCCATAGTAGGTTCAGGAAACGAGCTGTCAGAAAACGGCGGAGGCCTCACAGAGGAACTGAAGGGCTGAACGCATGAGTTGTTCCAAATGTTGCAGGGAGGCATTTCCCAGCCCTGCATTAGGAGGAACAGGGAAACAAAGCATGATTCTGAGATGATTGAACAAATTCTAACGCGGAAAAACCTGTTACAGGCAATGTATAAAGTCCGGCAGAACCACGGTTCGGCAGGAGTTGACGGTATGCCGGTAACCCGCTTGTCAGACTTACTTGCTATCGACAAGAAAGAACTAACAGCTAAGGTTCGAAGCGGGAAGTATTTACCACAAGCCATTTTAGGAGTAGAGATTCCGAAAGGAAAAGGGAAAACCCGTTTACTGGGGATCCCTACAGTAACCGATCGCCTGTTACAACAGGCAGTTTTACAAGTAATCACGGCACGTTTCGAGTATGAGTTTTCGGATTCCAGTTTTGGATTCCGCCCCAACCGGAGCGTGCAACAGGCAGTACTGAAGGCAAAGGGCTACATCAACGAGGGGTTTCAGCATATCGTCGATATCGACCTGAAAACTTTCTTCGACGAAGTAAACCACTGCTACCTTCTGCAACTGCTTTACCGCAAAATCAAATGCCGCGAAACGATGCGTCTTATCCGCAAGTGGCTGCGTTCCCCGATTCAAATCAAGGGAAAACTGGTTAAACGCCGCAAAGGCGTACCGCAGGGCAGCCCGCTGAGCCCGTTACTGTCGAACATCATGCTACATGAACTCGACAGGGAACTGGAACGGCAAGGCTTTCGATTTGTTCGTTATGCTGATGACTTTAGTATTTATCTGAAAACTAAAACATCCGCCCGAAAAGTTGGGAATAACATCTATCGTTTTCTGAAACGAAAACTGAAGTTGCCCATCAACCGGGAGAAAAGCGGTATCCGTCGTCCTGTACATTTTATCCTTCTCGGTTTTGGCTTTGTGCCAACCTACCGGAAAGGTGAACGCGGCAAGTATCAACTGGTAGTATCAGAAAAGAGCTGGAGCAGTTTAAAGTACAAACTGAAAACCATCACCCGCAAGACCACCCCAATGAGTTTCGACGAGCGTATCGGAAAACTTAACGAGGTTCAGCGCGGCTGGATCAATGCTTTCCGTTTGGCAAGTATACAGATCAAACTCGCTGACCTTGACGGGTGGCTTCGCAACCGCCTCCGATATTGTATTTGGCATTACTGGAAGAAACCCGAACGAAAAAGGAAAAACCTGATTCGTTTAGGCGTCGATCCGGGAAAAGCCTATCAATGGAGCCGTTCGCGAATGGGTGGCTGGGCTATTGCCCAAAGCCCAATTCTTGGTACTACAATTACTGTTGATCGGTTGAAAATGCGGGGTTACGTTCCTTTGCTGGATCTTTACAACGAGGTGAAACCAAAATCACCGTTGTTTCCTATGACTTAGCGAACCGCCGTATACGAGACCCGTACGTACGGTGGTGTGAGAGCCTCTCCCTGCTAGCGTTTGCTGGCGGGGCGGGCTACTCGATTGTGGGGTCGTTGTTTTTCATTTTTAAGCTTCTCCATTGACCATAAAGTCATAGTATTTTTTAGTGTCTATATTGATTTTAAGATTAAAGAAACAGTTACCTCCATCCAAAATAAACACCTCTTCTGTTTTCCAATCATGTCCCATCGTTTGACAAAAGCAATTTACCCAAACTTCTTTTTCACCTGACATATTAATCACTGGAATATATTGCCTTTTATAATCTTTAAGTTCAATAGTAAATTGTTTGCTATCAAAGTTTCTGTTGGGATAAATTGAATCAAGTTTTCGAAAATGATTCAATTGTTGAGTATTGTAGAACCCAATACAATCCATTAATACCTTTTCGATAATTACTAATTCTTGGTCAGATAAATCAGCTCTTTTACAATTTTTAAAAGTCCAAGCTTGAGTCGTATCTAATTGTAAAATGGCTAATTGGGACTTATCCACTTTGAAATCAATTGAGTCAACAATCGTCAGTTGATTTAGACTATTATCTTTATGCTTGGCATTATTGCAACCAAGCAAAACAATTCCTAATAGTAATAGTACAAATCTTTCCATGTTAATTTAAGCCTTTACAATTTCCCAAGTAGAAATGAGTTGAAATCAAAGAATCACCTTGTAATCTGTATATATATTCACCTTTTACAAACAAAGTATCATTCAAATTCCTTGGAATCTCGGTATTAAAATTTAGCAATATTGTATCACCAGTTTTTATGTAATCTCCAGTGTAAAAGTTATCGGCGAAAAACACTCCAGTCCAATGGATATCGAACTTCCCGCTTTCTCTCAATTTGAAGGTTGCTTGATTTTGTGTCCCTTCATAACATGCACGAAACATTACTTGTCCGTATATCTTGTCAAGATTAATTTTTAACGGATTAAACATTCCGTCCAAAAGCAGAACAGTCATTATCAAAATTGGTATAAATAATTTTAAAGTCAGATTTGTTCGTTGCTTTATTAGTCTGAAAATCTCAATTATAATTTTAACAATCAGCCAGAAAAATAATACTGCAATTCCCAGAAAAAATAACATGTTCCAAAATCCACCTGGGTTACGTTCCCAAATCGGTCGAAGCCTTATCAATCCGACAAATAGAATCGATATAGTCAATGATATATTAAGGTTTCGTGTCATGTTACTGTGTCCTGTTTTTCAATGCCCCACAACGATTGCTAGATGGATAGTATGGCGTTAGAAACCAAATTCTCTTGGGATTCCCCACAGAGCCAAATCAGAGATTTTACTGAGAAATTCAAAGTTCATTCTCTGTCAAATCTCTGATTTGGCGGAGCTGCTAGAAACCACAGCGAGTCGTGTAACAGCCTCATTGCCATATTATCTATACTAGCCTGTTGTGCTCAGTAATTAATTTATTTATCATTTTTTTCACTTTCAACCTCTTTGATTAAACTAATATTGTAAATCTCAAATGCAGAAAGCTTATCTGAGACATCATCATACTTTGGTGAATACCATTCTATTTGAGAAAAGTAATCATTTAAATCTTTGCTTTTAAACTTATAACCATACCTAGCAAAGAATTCATTCCGCATAATCCTCAATGATTGAATATCAAGGTTCATTAACTCATCTCTATTTAGAATGTTTTTCGTTTTTCTTTGCTTCTCAATTATTCCATTCGTTTTTATAATGTACTGCTTACACTCTATAATTTCTTTTGTTTCAACATCGTCTAAGCTTTCTATAGAGTCTGGTAGTGTATGTTTGTAATCAACTGCTTGAATAGTCTTTTTATATGTTTCAACTAAGCTGTCAGAATAAATGCTAAAATAATTGAATGAATAATGAGCTGAAGACAAATCAGCGTCACAATTTCCCCCAACTATTAGATTTGAAATCATCTTTCCTCTAGAGTTATACGTAGACAAATATGTATCAGAACATACGCCAAAACTTGTAATTTGGAAGGTTATAATCTTATTGCCATTAAGGCAATAGTGCTTATTTTCATTATCCCCATAAAATGCTTGATATGCATCATTAGTATTATACCATTCTTCGCCAATAAAAGAGTCAACCAAATACTTTGGTATTTCTCCATAGTTATCTGTTTTTGTTATAAAATATTCAAAACTGCAGGTATCAATGACTTTATTAGGCTCTTCTATAGTCTTAGAATAGATTTTTACATCCGCATTCTTTAATGCACTTTCTGCCCTTTTGCTTTTTTTACAAGCTATTAATGAAATTATTAAAAGGGGGATAAGAATGTATTTCATAATCATAAATTATGGGGCCGTTTTTTTATTGAGCACAACGTATGTATAAGTGTATGGTACACATATATCTTATTAGCTGTTACTGGCGTAACTTATTGTTATTGTTTGTTTTATCATTAAAAATGCAGTCTGGCGGACTTTTTATTTTGTGCAGAGCATTTTGGCTAACGTGAGTGTATATCTCTGTCTTTTTTGTCGATTCATGTCCTAACAAATTTTGAATATATCTCATATCGACACCTTGTTCCAGTATATGAGTGGCAAACGAATGTCGTAACATATGAATGGTATATGGTTTTGTAATATTACTTTGTTTTAGTGTATTCTCAAACACTTTATTCGGAGCTTAAAATTAGCATAATAAATAATTAAAACAACACTGGTTTACTTCCCGAACCTGCTGAGCCGGTTCCCTAAAGGCCCGGAGCAGAACCGGGGCAGAATTGTTTTCGATGTAAAAGTTAAAAAGCGATGTTATAGTTATGCTTGTAAAAAAACATGCTTACGTTTTCACAAAAACCACACGTCCTTTTTTAAAAACCACACTATGTTTTTGTAAAAACGTAGTGTGGTTTTTTTATGCTTCTGAAAAGCCCTGTTATCAGGCCTTTTCGTACTTCATGTTTTTAAGCTGGTTTTTCAGCTCGGCACCGGGTGTAAAAATGGTTCGGGCGGCTTTAACCGACTTTGCCGATACCTTATCGGCAGTGTCTTCGCCATTACTCGAAATACTTATACGCAGGCTGCCCAGGTCGCCCAAACGAACAATCTGGCCGTCGGCAAGTGCATCTTTCATTACATCAACCATGGCGTAAAGCACCGCGCGTATATCGGCACCACTAACCGTACTCACCTTTTCGATGCTTTTGGTGAGTTTGGTCAGTGTCATATCGCCACTCGACTGTGCCAAAGCATAAAACTTTTTTTCGCCACCACCGGCTACTCCGGGTTGGCCTTTCTCAATAACTTTAAATTTAATAGACATAATTGTATGTGTTTAATTTAACATTTCCGCCTGGAGGCGGGGAATTTATTTTATTGATTTCGATTTGAGTATTGAGTTGTGAGTAGTGAGTACTAAGATTTGAGTATTTAGTATTAAGAAGTTTATTCGTGTCTATTTTCTCACTACTCACTACTCATTACTCTCTACTCACTACTAATAAACCTTACTTATTCATGTTTAATTTTATTCAAACTTTGTTCGTTAAAAAGCGGTGTGTTTTCAAATATTTTAGTTGTTTACTGGATTTTATGTGTCTGCAATTTTCAGTATGACAATAGGTTAAACGATTGTTGAAAATAATAATATTTATTAAAGTTATAAAACTTTTTTACTAAATAATTTTGTAAAATCGGTTTATAAATGGAAGCAGAAGGCTGTTGAATGTAGGTTCTATGGGCTTTTCGGCCATATGCAAATTTGGGGTACATGGCCTGAACATTTTTTAATTCAACCTGCGGTACTTCGTTGGGCACTTCCCCACCTGCTTGTTAAACATGCCAGTAGTAAGTAGTGAGACCTTAGTAGTGAGAGAAAAAGCAAAATGATTTTCAATACTCAATTCTCAATACTTTGTACTCTGTACTCAATACTTTGTGCTCAATTCTCTACAATTTCAGAAAATAACACAGAAAACAGCTACACTTTTTAAACCTAATTAAGATATTAGTGTCTTATAATATTATTAAGAACATAATTCAACATGAAACTAGTAGAAAACAGATTTTTTGAAGGAGAACGCCCTTTATTTGCAGCACAAAACTTACACATTAAAAAAGTTGAAATTGGCACAGGAGAATCCGCCCTTAAAGAAGCAGGCAACATAAGAGCTACCGCCTGTACTTTTAGCGGGAAATACCCGTTTTGGCACAATACAAACAGCATTATAGAGGACTGTTTGTTTACTCCCGGAGGCCGGGCAGCTATTTGGTATTGCAAAAACCTGCGAATGGTAAATACCCGTGTGGAAGCACCAAAGATGTTTCGCGAAATTGACGGATTGTACCTGAAAAACGTGGAACTTACCGATGCACAAGAATGTACCTGGTGGTGCCGGAACATTGAATTTGAAGACGTAAAGGTGAATAATGGCGATTACATCTTTAAAAACAGCGAGAATATAAAAATTGAGAATCTTACACTTCAGGGAAACTATAGTTTTCAGTACGCAAAAAATGTTGAAATCCGCAACTCGCACCTCAACTCGAAAGACGCTTTCTGGAATACCGAAAATGTAACGGTTTACGATTCGGTAATTGATGGAGAATACCTGGGCTGGCACTCGAAAAACCTGCGACTGGTTAACTGTGTAATTGGTGGAACGCAGCCCTTGTGTTATGCACAGAATTTAGTGCTGGAAAACTGCAAAATGAAAGAGGATGCCGATCTGGCATTTGAATACAGCACCTTAAAAGCCGAAATTTCAAGTCCGGTTGCCAGTGTAAAAAATCCTTCAAAAGGCGAAATTCTGGCACAAAGCATTGGCGAAATCATTTTCGATGAACACTGTAAATGTCCGGGCGGCTGTAAAATAAAGGTTCAAAGCGAAGTAAACGTTTAGGGGCTATGCTAAACAAAATCGACAAGAAATCGGTACAAATCATTTTTGCCTATTTTCTCATTTATGTAGTTTGGGGTTCAACCTACTACTTCATCGGTTATGCATTAAACGACTTCCCTCCTTTCTTGCTTGGTGCAGTACGCTTTTCGATTGCCGGAGTCCTTCTGCTGGCATGGCGCTATTACAAAGGAGTGAAAGTATTTGAGAAAAGCCTGGTAAAAAAATCGGCGGTAAGCGGCCTCGTACTGTTGTTTATCGATATGGCGGTGATTATGCTGGCGCAAAGCTACGTAACCAGCAGCCTGGTTGCCATTATCGCATCCTCCACTACTATTTGGATCTTGCTGCTCGATTTCCCGATGTGGAAAAAGAACTTTCGAAATCCGTTTACAATCGGAGGAATCATACTTGGTTTTCTTGGGGTTTTACTTTTATACCTGGAACAATATCTGAATGAAAATATCACCGACATTCATAACATAGGCATCTACATCCTCATTTTTGGATGCATATCCTGGGCCTTGGGTACGCTTTACACCAAATACTTTTCGATGCGCGAAACCAGTACCGATGCATTTGCAGGAGCAGCCTGGCAAATGATATTTGCGTCCATTATGTTTTGGATTTTCTCGACATCCCTTGGAGAAATGGCAACTGTAGAAGCCAAAGAGATTTCAATATCATCGTGGGCAGCAGTTGTTTACCTCATTATTTTTGGTTCCATTTTCGCCTACACCGCATACATCTGGTTGTTAAAAGTTCGTCCGGCCGCCGAGGTGGCTACGCATGCTTATGTAAATCCGGTTATTGCGATAATACTCGGTGTATCACTGGGAAACGAACTGGTAACCGGAATACAAATTGGCGGTCTGCTTCTTATTCTTACAAGTGTAACACTGGTACAGCTTAACAAGCTAAGGTTAGTCAGAAAAAAAAACGTTATGAAACTTAGAGATATAGGTGTTGAATGAACTTAAAAATGAACAAAGCATGAGATTGGAGTAGAAAGTAGTGAGTAGTGAGAGAAGAAATTAGACACGAATAAACTTCTCTGTACTCAAATCTCTGTACTCAAATCAAATTCCAAAATAAGCTTATCGAAACTAAAGGAACTACAATTATCCCGAAATTTCGGGAGAAAGGTTTTAACCAATAACCGGGAAAAAATATGAGCCATATACCTACCCCGCTTTCTTCGCGCGAACGTATTGATTACATGGACTTGCTGAGAGGTATTGCAATCTTCGGCATTCTAATCGCCAATTTAAGGTGGTTCTCGCTTTATTCACCACAAGTGAGCGGAATGTTCACTTACGAAGAAATCGATCATGTAATATACCTTCTGCAAGGCGTTTTTATTGAAAGTAAATTTTACACCATCTTCAGCTTGCTTTTTGGCTGGGGAATTGCACTTCAGATCAACCGCTCGCAAAAAGACGATGCCTCTACCGCCGGCTTCCTTCGCCGCCGACTCTGTTTTATGATGCTTCTGGGCGGAATGCATATGTTTTTTATCTGGGAAGGCGACATTGTATTTCTATACGGATTGGTTGGTTTTGTATTGGTAGCTCTCCGAAAATATTCCAACAGCACCCTGTTAATCACCGGTATTCTTATGCTTTTGTCTCCCGTTTTACTTTATTTTCTGAAGATGAATTGGCCGTGGGTCAACTACCCTTCCGACTATTTATACAGCCTTGGAGAAAAAATGTATCAACACTTTGGCTGGATTGACCAGGATACCAGCAGAACGGGTGTTTTGAGCGAAAGCAAGAGTATCGTTACAAGCATTAAAATTACCCTTGCTGATGCACCTTATCGTTTTGCGTATTTATTTGCCGTAAGCCGCATTCCAAAAGTGCTGGGTGCCATGTTGATTGGTTTTTATATGGGCCGAACCAATTTGTATTCAAAAATAATGAAGCACAAAAATGTCGTATTAAAAGCAACCATTGCAGGATTGATTGTTTTTGTTCCGCTTAATTACTGGCTCGAAGGTATTTTGAAAAATGAACAGGCGTATTATCAGCATCAAATCGAAGGATTGTATTATACCATTGCGGATTCACTTACCGTGTTTCCACTTGCTTTGGTGTACATGACGGCACTGGCGCTGCTGTTCGAAAAGAAGTGGATTCAGATAATTCTGAACCCGGTGCTTGCTGTCGGAAAAACGGCCTTTAGCAATTATGTATTTCAGAGTTTAATCGGAATAATTATTTTTTACGGAGTAGGATTTGGGTTAGCCGGACAATTTGGTCCGCTGGCCTGGACCATTGCTGCGGTTATCATATTTAGTTTCCAAATCATCCTGAGCAATTTGTGGCTGAAATATTTTCGTTTTGGCCCACTGGAATGGATTTGGCGAAGTTTAACCTACCGGAAAATCCAACCACTAAAACTTGCAAAGGATTAATTGAGGATGTAAATTCAAAGTGAAAAGCAAAGTAAATAGTTAATTATGCAACACAATTTCGACGAAAAAATAGTACGCAGAGGTAGCAATTCATACAAGTGGGATTCGAAAACCAACGACGATATTATTCCGCTGTGGGTGGCCGACATGGATTTTAAAACTGCACAACCCATTATCGATGCACTCACCGATCGTGTGCAGCACGGCATTTTTGGATACACCAAAGTACCCGATGCCTATTACAATGCCGTTATCAGCTGGTTTGGACGCCGGCATAATTTTACAATCGAAAAAGAATGGATGATCTACACAATTGGTGTGGTACCCGCTATTTCTGCTACCATTCTGGCACTTACCGAACCCGGTGATAAAGTGATTGTGCAGGAGCCTGTTTACAATTGTTTTTTCTCGTCGATTCGGAATAACAAATGCGAAAGTTTCTCCAACGATCTGATCTACGAAGACGGTAAATACACTATTGATTTTAATGATCTGGAAAAAAAGGCGGCTGATCCGAAAGCCAAAGTGATGCTGTTATGTAACCCCCATAATCCGGCAGGCCGTGTTTGGACAAAGGATGAACTGAAGAAGATTGGCGAAATTTGTTTCCGTAATAAGGTCATTGTGGTTTCAGATGAAATCCATTGCGATTTGGTGCACCGGGGACATACACATGTTCCGTTCGCATCGTTGGGACGGCAGTTTCTGGAGAACTCGGTAACCTGTGTTGCTCCAAGTAAAACTTTTAACCTGGCGGGATTACAGATTGCCAATATTCTAACATACGATCCGGAGCTGCGCCAAAAGATTGATAAAGCGATCAATATTAACGAAGTTTGCGATGTGAGTCCGTTTGCCGTTGAAGGATTGATTGCCGCCTACACACACACAGATTCGGGAAAATGGCTGGATGATTTGCGAGCCTATTTGTGGGACAATTACTTGTTGGTAAAGGACTTCTTTGCCGGGAACTTCCCACAATTTCCAATTTTACCATTGGAAGCCACTTACCTGGTTTGGATCGACACTTCTGTTTTAAACATTAAGTCGGAGAAACTTACTGAATTGCTGATAGAAAAAGGAAAGGTCTGGCTGAATGAAGGAACGGTTTACGGCAAGGCCGGAGAAGGTTTTATGCGGCTTAATATTGCCTGTCAGCGCGATGTGTTACAGGAAGGACTGAAGCGATTAAAAACGGCATTTGACCAAATAACAGTTTAAAACTATACAAGATAATTGTAAGGATCGATAATAAAATTCAAACAACTAATTACCAGGCGTTTAATCTCCACCCGGGCTTTACAAACATTATTTCAGAGTAAGCGTAAAAAATATAAAATAGTAGAATTTAAGCAGAATCAATATATTTGCACCGGATTTGACAGTGTTGTTTGTATAACGAACCTCGCATTTTGTTACCGGTTTGTTATCCAAGCCAAACAAACGTCAATCTAACGTTCTGTATTATAAAACAATACAACTTCTATGGGGCTGACTGGTTTTGACAGCGGGTAGAAGAGACAGGTAAGCATGTCGGGTTTTGGTTGTTGACCCGTTAAAAATAATGATCAAAACCATAATTGGCGAAAATAATTACGCTCTTGCTGCGTAATCTAACAATTTAGATTACACTTAATTCCGAAACAAGGTTTTGGAACAAGACATCGCCCGGATGCTAATGCTTTGAAGCGGTCCGAACCGGCGGTGCAAGTAAATCGAAGCTAGCATAAACGAAGCTCTGACGTTTTTGCGAAATTAAAAGAGATAAGGTAGCAGTTGGTGGCTTTGATCCGGCTGTTATTCGAAAATTAAGTCAGAGATAAACATGTAGAAAGCTTGTAGCTTCCTCGTTTGGACGCGGGTTCGACTCCCGCCAGCTCCACTATGCTTTATAACACTACTGTACTACAGTTAGTTACAAATATTAAATGTATGTCAGTGTAAATAAAGCATGTATTTCATCGATTGTCAGTTAAATTTTTCACGTTGGGGAACGCGAAATTTTAACCGATATGAGAAGAAAAAAACTTTTTAGAACTCCCTACCTTTTCGATGCCGGTGGCGACATTTCGAAGCCGTGGTGGATTGAATTAGGTTACCGCGATCCGAAGGACGGTAAAATGAAACGCAAGCGTTATCAGGAGGATCTTTCGCTGCTAAAAACTAAGAAGGCAAGGTACGAGCATGGCGAGCAATTGGTTAAAATGTACACCGCGAAGCTGATGAAAGGCTGGACACCGCTCGACGATGTAAGCAACCAGGTTATTTACGAAGACGAGCTGGAGTATCACGTTGCCGCGCAGGTGTATGGACGGAAGCGGAAGGCAAACAAAAACATCCGCTTTTATGGATCGGAATTTATTGCAAAGGCTAAAGCCGCGAAAGCAAAAAAGACTTTTGAAAGTTACCGTGGAAAAATCCGCGAGTTTATTTCCTGGCTCGAGCGCGAAAAATTGGTGGACAATGACCTGGACACTTTCGATAACCAAACAATTGTGCGATTTTTCGATTACCTAATCTCCGAGCGACAACTTGCACGTCGTACGGTTGAGAAATATAAAATGACACTGTCTAAGTTTTTTGGAAACCTTGAACGGCAAAAGATAATTTCCAATTTCCCGGTACATGATATCGACCTTCCGGAAACGGACGAAGACTTTTCGGCCATGCCTTTTCTTGACGATGATATGGAGAAGATCCTGCCGGCAATGCGCGAACAGGATCCGCAATTATTTTTAGCTGCACTGCTGCAGTACTTCTGTTTTATTCGTCCAGGGAACGAACTATTAAACATGAAGGTGAAGCAGATTAATTTTGGAGCCAGGTCAATACGAGTGCCTAAAAACATTGCAAAAAAGCGAAAAGAGCGTGTGATCGATATCCCTACGCAACTTTTTGAAGTGCTGCAGCAACATGGAATTCACACCTATGGAAAGGAAATGTTTTTGATAGGGCCGTTTGGAAGACCTGGTAACCGGCAGATTGGCACTAACACGCTCCGGAACCGGTTTAATAAATTCCGGGATGATCTTGATTTATCGAAGTCGTACAAATGGTATTCGTTTAAACATACTGGTGCAGGGAAATTACTGGAGAGCGGAGCAACAATTGTTGAATTAATGAACCAGCTTGGCCATACCGATATCACATCAACTTATAGATATATTCGTCAACATTTTGGAGAACGATCGGAGCATGTGCGTGAGAGCTTCCCCTCTCCTCGAGGATTTTAGCCATAAAAAAAGCCCGGCCACTGCCGAGCTTTTTCACTAAAACTAATCTAACCTAAACTTATGAAAAAAACTAATCCTATTGCATTGTTAAGAGGACGGGGTATGCGTCCCGCCTCCTTTCTTTAAGTTCGGGACTATAGTACCAAGTATTCCAAAAAACCTGGAAAGAATTGCATTATCTTTTTCAGTGGGTGTAAGCCTTACTATAAATTCTAGTAGTAAGATAAGCACTGCTGCCAACCATTTCCAATTCCGCTTTGCATAATCGGCTAACGACTCTCCTTCTTCAATTGCCGGAGGATCTTCTAACTCGTACTGCGGATCTGCACTTAACGAGGCATACAAATGCTCTTCGCCCTGCAGATCGTCAACTGAAATTATTACTGCGGCAATTGCAGTGCCGTCCTGGATGAAACATTGTGGCGGATCATCAAGCGCCTGTGGCTGGGCAATGCCTTGCATGGTGCCAGCAACCACAACAAATAGTGTGAAAACTAAAAGTTTTGCAAATAAATTTCTCATAGCATTTTAATTAAATGATTGAATTATATCGTTACTAATTGGATCTCAATTTCTTTAGATTTTACTGGTCGGAAAAGGACACCGTTTATTTCGATTTTCGGGACTTGCGTTCGGCTTTTCTGGATGCCCTTTTCTCTTTCCGGGATAATTCCTGCTTCAGTTGCACTTGCTGGCCATTGCCCTCTCCCTTCTGTTTTATTTTGCCAATTCTTTGTTCCTGGTCTTCCACATAGGTTTCTGCAGTAACAACTTTATCCGGTTTCTTCACGCGGATTAATACCAGGAATCCGGTGATGATTCCAGCCAAATAAATGGCAATACTTTTCCAGGGAATTTTCATTTTTTCTTTTGCTTTTGTTTTAGCTCGATGCGCGCCAATATCAAAGTGGCAACAATGGCCACCACAATAGATCCGAAGTATAGCCAGAAATAAATCATGCGAATTTATTTATACAACCAAATTACCTGCTGGTCGTGAGTTTCCGAATCATCGGCATGAATAAAAGTTTTTGCGATACCGATACGCGTAAAACCTGCCATCAGAAGTGCTTCTACAATTAAAAACCGATTGCGTGATGTGTTACATTTTATATCAACTGCACTGCGTTCGGGGTGAGCTCCGGTACCGGTGCGTCTCATTCCTTTTTCGTAAGCAGGGCTTCGGTATGCCGAATTAAGCACTAACGGAATTCCGGCAATATCACGTGCAGAATCAAGTTTATCCATTGTACTTTGTCGCATATCCTGCAACGAACAGGGTGGACTACACTTTTTAAATTCGCTTTCGTTGAACCAACGTGCTGTGGTTTTTACTGGTTCATTCATCACTTTTTTCTTTTAAAAATGGCATCCATAGCCACCCGTGAGAGGTAAGCCAGTACTGCAAATAGAATTGCTCCAATAGAGCCGATAATTAGATAATTGAGATTTTCGGGCGATAATAACATGTGCCAATCGAAACCCGATTTTGTAACTTCTGCGGCAGTGAAGCTTCCGCCCAATATTCCGGCAACCGGTTCATAGAGCTTGTTGAGAGATCGTGGTAACTGGTTTTGCATCTTCAAAACTTTTTATTCAAATATGGCCCACGAATAACGATATGAAAAGGACAGATTAATAGCCGTAAAGACTCATGCAGTCAGGTAAATTGAATTGAAATTCTGAGACAGTTCCATTTAATTTCCACAAATAGCCGGTATTAAAATCGATTGATCCGCTGGCAAGGAATACCTCACCTCCAGCCTTGGCTGCACCAATGGCATAACCGCCAATTCCAATCCGGGTTTGATTAGCCGGGCCTCCGGTTAATATCATTACGCTGTAGGTGAAGCCATCGAGTAAACAAATTACATCGTCACCATTTGGCAGGGCTTCCAATGTTTTCGGATGGCGGGTTCCCACATCGTTGCTGTAGTCGAAATCGCTCCAATTGGTAGGATCTGTTTTTAGTGCCGACACCTGACGATCTTCCACTGCAAAAGCATAGAGGCGCGAATCGGTTTGTGCCATTCGTGTAAAGTCCACATCAATATCGAGAACCTCATACTGACTGATAAGTAAATCAGAAGAACGGGTAATTTCGCCCAGCTTGGAACACATGTAATAATACCCGTCAAAATATTCAAAATCGCGAATAGTGTACCCAACCTGCCCATTATTGCCATTAACCACACCGCTTATTACTGCGGCTGAATAGTTTTCAAAATCAGCCTGATTAAACCACCTGTACGAGCGCTGGTTGTTTATGCCTGCAAGCACCTTGCCGTTGGTTACGCGAATACCCGAAATGCTTTCGTAGGTATCGAGCACCCTGACGCTTTGCATTTTTATACCGTTGTTTAAATCGTAAATGTGCACAAAGCCAAAGTTGCCACCAACAAAAAGTTGTTTGCTGGCCGAATCGTAATCAACACAGCAATTATGTGCATAATCGGCTGTAGAAATATCGCCAAAAACCGAGGTGGTTTTAAAATCACCATTCTCATCAACCAGGTAGGGTTTACCATATTTATTTACACCAATAAATTTAGGCACTAGTGTTTGTTCGGTTCCATCGCCGCCGCCAGGTACCACGCCGGGATTAAACTGCCAAAAATTATCTTCAACTTTAAAAGCTTTTATCTGCACCAGTGTTTCTTCATCCGGCCCCGGATCGGCATCCAGTTGCTCAATAAGGAATTCGCACTCACTGTCTTTCATTTTCTGATAAATGTTATTCATCAGGTAGTGAAGAATTCGCGGAGGTAATCGGAAATCGGCCTCGATGGGTAAACGTCCGGCCAAAAAAGGAGCCGTTAACCGGTAACGATTATACACAAACCCGGCATCGCCTTTCCAGTCGAATTTTTTCCCGGAAGAACTTTCGTCTCCACCGGTATTGTTTCCCTTGTAAAACAATAGCCGTGGAGAGAACTCTTCGCGAATACTGGAGAATGTTTTTGAATTGCCATTCTGGTAGGCTACCGGGTACCCATCTGCCGCCATGCGCAGGGTCGAAAAATGGCTTTTTATTTCTTCCTGGTCTTTGTCGCCATCGTTAAAGAAATAATTCTGAAGTCCTATTGATAATGGTTTCCACGCTTTAACTACCATTTCGTTATTAACATCGCCGCCATACAGTTCGTTTACGGTAAACCAGCCATATTCGTAGTAAGTGTTTTTGTTTATCACCAGTCGAATATCGCCTTCTTCCTTTGGCAACAAAACACTTTTTAAATCCTGGTACGAGTTAACCGGTTCTAGTATTTTATCGCGCTTATCGTCTAGCTCCTCCCAAAGTTCGTTGAAAGCCGAATCACTGCCATCGTGATCCCAACTAAATTTCAGGGTTACATCCTTTCGTTCGCCAACGCGCCACTCGCTAACGCGGTATTTCGAAAGGTCGAAAGGTTCACCCTTTAACACTGCTTCGCGATCAATATTCTGAACTGTTCGGTTATTATTCCACCAAAAAAAAGTATTAAAAGTGTTTTGAACGGAAAGCAATAATTTTTTCACATCGATTGCCGGAAGAAGGTCGTGAATATTAAATGGAGCTAAATCCCAAGTAGATGACGAAATTGCATATAAGTTCTGAACCTCATACGCACCGGTAAAAAAATTAAAGAGATTAAACGACTGCTCTCCCAGGGTAGAAGAATCATTCAGGATGTTGTAGTTGTGGTAAAAGCACAGGTTTTTCAAATCGGCATCCAGCTTCAGAAAATTATCCGACATATAGAAATTGTTTTTCCGGAGCAAGGTATCGATCAGCCAGTGTAAAAAAGGAAATGGGGAAACTACTGCCACACCATCGGTTCCGGCAGTAGTTTTTACACCTCCGGTAATGGTTTGATTGACAAAGAAACCGGCCTCCGATTCAAACTTATTAGTCAGCTCTTCAATATCAGTGCCATCGGCATCTTCCACCATGCGGCCTTTGTCTTTCCAAAACCCGCGGTTCATTAACCTGATAGTGCACCATTCGTCGCTGTCGGGGTCGAATGTGGCTTTGTTTACAAAGTTCTTATCATCGCCAAAATCGAGTTCGGTGAGGTTCTTTTCGCGAAGCTCCTCTCCCATTTTTCCTACCTGGTTCTGGATCCACCCATCGATAGATCCTTTGGCGCCGGTAACAACAAAATCGCCTACAACCAATGGCAAACCAAAGTGCATTAGTTTTGCACCTGAAAAATGGCGGTCGTTTTGAGTGGCTCGCTTGGTTACCTGGTTAGGATTTTTCAACTGCTGACGGTTACCATCCTCTGGCAGACTGATATCAGCCGCCAATGGTCCGCGGATTTCGTCGAACATAAAAAACGGGTTTTTTACCGTAATCCGGCAGCTGAAATCTTTGTCGGTAAGCAGCGGTTTATTGTCGATGGTGATGCTAAGCATGTGTGTTATTTTAGTGTTTACTTAATAGTGGCCGGGTCAACAGCCACATCGGTTTTCACATTGCGAAATGAAATCTCAGGAGGCAATCCTTTAATTAAATTCAAACGAACCTCCTCGCGTTGTTTATTCCACATACGCCCCTGAAATTGCTGAAATGCTACGGCGTACTGGCCAATTGTAGCGTAAAACACATTGTTATCGTCGGCAATTACAATGGGGCGATACTTCAGTGTATCGAGCGACACCACGGCATCGGCCATTAGCGTTATTTTTTGCGTGGCATACTGGTAATCGAGAGCGGCGGCCATCGAATCCTTGTAAGCTTGTTGTTCCGCCTCTGCTGCTAATTGAATCGAATCCTGTTCGTTTGTTTGTGCGTGTGCGGCTGCAATGGCTACCAAGGCGAAAACCGCTAATAAGATGTTCTTTTTCATATTAATTAATAAATTTCTAATCCATTATATGTGCTTGCAAATGATACCTGTGTTGGCCAAGAGTATGTAACTGTTTTTTGGCTTCCGTCGCCAAGTACTGAAGTAGCTGCGATTGTTTGGCCATATCCACTACCACCTAGTCTTACGTTTGTTGAATAATCTCCCGATACACTTATTGTTTGTCCGTCCGGAATCGCACAAAAATTAACACATAGTCTTCCAGTTGTTGGAGTTGTGTTTACGCTAAAACCTGTAGTATTTACATACAAACCAGTAGTCGCGTTCGTAAAATTTGACGCATTTGAGTAGGAAAATATTGCTCCCCACATGTATGAGAAATTTGAAAATGTTTGGGTAAAATCATAAGACGATGGCTCACTCCCGTTAAGAGATTTTGCAAACAAAACATTGTAATTTGTTGAAGTCGTAAACTCCGTAACTTTTGCCCATCCTGATGGCGTTGAAATAGATCCCGTACTTGTTCCTGTTTTTACAAGAGTTATTACAGCTACTGCCACCTGGTTGGATGATACGGAGCTCGGCATTGGCAGTTCCATTGTACTACTGCTTGATGCAAACCTCATATATCCAGTGCCAAAATAAGCGGGATTTTGTGACGGTTTCGCCCAAACCAAAGTACTGCCAACATAAATCTTACCCATGTCAGTAGTGCCTGTCTTTACCGCATCCCATGTGTCGTTTATTTGCCCTACTGCGAATAATGGGAGCAGTAGTAACCCTATTATTAAATTTTTCATGCTAATCCTCTATGAAATAAATTGTGTTACTGTCGTAGCTGCCCAAAGCATCGTAAGCGGCTTGTGTGCCTGTCCAGAAACCTTTGGTTGCTATGCTCCCGAAGGTTTCTATTTTGTCGCGTATTGCATCCTGGGTTACAACCTTAGCGGAGCCGTTCCAGGTTGTGGCGTTGTAGGCTTCTATTGTTACTTCGGCGGTGTTTAATAATAGGTCCTCTGTATCATTCCATAAATCTAAATTACCGGAATGCCATAATTCATTCCATGAATTCCATACGCCATCAGTGGACGTGGCTGTTCTCATGTAGAATTCATTCGCATTATACCTTGCTGCTATTTGATAAGACAGCCTTGCCCCTCCATTATATGATGAATGTATCAGATTATAATTGTGAGTGGTTGGATTTCCTGTTACACCGCTTCCTGTAAAATAAAATCCAGACTTAACTATATCGTCAACACTAGTATTTTCTCGAATTGTACCATAACTATTATCTCCGTAGATCACTCTATTCTTAAATGCTGCCCAGGCAGGGTCGGTTTCGGTATAGCCTGTAAGATATCCTGCATCGTTTGGAAAATCAGAAACATTTAAGTCATTTGTCAAACCGGATAGTGCGGTTAAATTTCCTGAATGCCACACCGGATACACCCCAATAAGTGCAGAACTGAAGACTGCGTCGATATCGCCGCTTTCTATATCATTAACGGTCGCCGAATAATCTAAACCATTACCTAAACTTGACGACTGATAAACTTCTCCAGAATTGTAAAGAATTAAATCTCCCATTACAAAATTACCACTACTATTATATTGCGCCTGATAGGATAGTACAGCATTACCCTGTGGTCTAAGGATTATAGAACCTGAAGCACCTTCTCCTGAAATTACTGTTTGTGTACCTGTTGACCGCAGATAAATACCTCCTGAAATATCATATATTATATCTGATGCAATATGCCCGTTTGCATAAATTAAATCCGATGTAGAACTACCAATAGATGTAATATCTTGCAAAGATGGCACAGAGTAACCAAGTCCAGCGAGTGTGTAGTTTGGAACATTTAAAATATTGCCAGAAAATGTCGACGTTCCACTATTTCCAGTTGTGGTTAGGGTTATATTATCTTGCTTATCATTTGGGTCAAAATTTCCTGTATGCCAAAGCTCTCTCCATCCCTGCAAAACACCTCCTTCTCTTGTTTGAAAAAATGCGTTATCGTTTCGCATAACAAATGCACCGCCATAATCGTCATTCCCGTCAAGCGTAGCAAAAAAACCAAAATGTGTGCCCGACGTTGGCACCTCTCCGGCTGATGAATTAAACCCTACGCTATTGTTTATTATCCCGGTTTCCCACGATATATTTATTTGCCTCTCAGCTTTTAAACTTAAATCGCTTATTAGGTTAGAAACTTGACTTTGGTTAATATTTATTTCGGCCTGTGTAAAATGTTCTGACACTAAAAAATTAGTTAATTTATCATGGTCTATGTCTGTTGTCAAGTTGTGTGCGTTGATTAACTGATCGTGATCAAAGTCAGAGGATGTATATGTTGTATTCTCGTCTATAATATTGAACGTTTCATTTGCTCCTTGATTCAATGTAAAGCTACCGATAATACTTCCATTTCGCTGAATGGTTATGGTTTCGTTGTTTACAGTAGGGTCGGTTTCGGTATATCCTGTAAGATATCCTGCATCATTTGGAAAATCAGAAACATTTAAGTCATTTGTCAAACCGGATAGTGCGGTTAAATTTCCTGAATGCCACAATTCCACCCAATCATTCCATACATTAGCAGTTGATGTTCCTGTTCTCATGTAAAAATTAGAACCGTTATATCTTGATGCTATTTGAAACGCATATCTATCGTCACTTACATTGTATGCCGAGTGAATAATATTATAATTTTCAGTTGTTGGATTCCCTTGGACTCCACCATCTGTAAAATAAAATCCTGACTTGCCAATTGAATCAACACTTGTGTTCCATCTTATTGTACCATAACTATTATCTCCGTAGATTACTCTGCCAGAACTAATTCCGCCCAAGTATTCGGCATTCATGTTTCCTACCAAATTAGTATTTAGCATTGTACCGCCTGTCCTTTGCAAATAATCTCCAAAGTCAACTATTTGTGATTTGTTTATATTCAAATTTCCTGCGGTAAAAGTAAATGTCTGTGTCTCCTGATTTAAACTAAATACATCTGTATCGTCACTGGTTAAAGTAGCCTCCGGGTGCGAACTTGCAGAAAGCCCATTAATAACCGCCCACAAAGCTTCAATGCTATCTTGCGCGGCTTGCGAGAGTGGCAGGTTGAGAATCTTTAAGGATTTCCGCTGTCCATCGGTAATATCTTCTACCAGGAGAAGATCCGCGGTGTCGGGTGTGAGTAGTTCAACCTGTGCCGAGATTGGCTTAATACGCTCCCAGGATTGTTGGGCAAAGGTGAATACCGGTACAAGCAATAATAGAATGATAAGTATTCGTTTCATGTTATTCCAATTTTGAGTATTTATAAAAGGCAATCAATTTTTCATTATCAACCGGGGCACCAACGTTTTCGCTAAGTGTCCAGGTATTTCCATCAACAGTAAAATCGGTTGGCTGCAAAGGATAGGCGTAACTTATTGACAAAGCCACATTATCAATATCGATTGGTGTCTTTTCAGAGGTAAATGTTTTGTTATTCCCATCAACGGTACCGGTAAGTACTTCACCAAACTTATAGGAAGTATGATCGATACCGATAGATATCCAGTCGATCAGCAACGACATGCGGTGATCTTTAAACATTCGTTTCAATAATCGCTTTGTTATTCCTGCCATATCAGTACCGGTTATTGTGGGCTTCGGTTAATTCCAACTCAAAATCGTGCAGGTTTTTATCTATTGCACCAAGGGCTTCCGCACTGTTTTCGATGTTTACCGGGATTACATAGCCGGTTGTTTCGTCAAGGATCCACAACTGGCGACTCATAATTAAATGTTCCAGGTCCCGAATTTCTTCCCACGATTTATGGCCGGTGTTAACGATCCATTTCCGCCGTCCGGACTTAGCAGAAATTACTACGGTTCGTTGCCTTGTAGTGTCGGTTTTTTGAGCTGTGCGCTGCGCTGTAGTATGCTCGGCAGGGAAGTTGGTTTTTACTTTGCCGGTAAACCAATAAGGATCTATTGCACTGTAACGGTTAAAGGCAAATACCTGTGTGTTGAATTCGTAATACGTGTAATCCAGGTTAAAAGTAAATTTCTCGATTACCTGAACACCGGTGTTCTCGAGGTAGCACTGGTAACTTGCAACCGGGTTTGCACTGGCTACATCGAGTCCAAGTGTTGCGGGATCGACATTAAATTCATAAATGCTTCCGGGATTAACGGTTATGGCTTGCGAAACGGTACCGGTTGTGCCATCCAGCAGGGTGTAATCGGCTTTAAAAGTGAGGTTTTGAGCTGCAGCTTCAGCAGATATGCACCAGAGTTTTGCTGCTGCAGTAGGCGCAATTTTCACACCACTTGGCAAAGCGGTAAGCCATTTGCCGCCAACAATAAACTGGTTGTACCAATTGGTGGCCTGCTCGGTGTACAGGTTCTTTTCAAATTCGGATAATCCCCCCTGCAGAACATTTACCTGGTATTGATCACCATCAAGTCCGGCCCAGTTTTCCTGACGAACGGAATTGGCATCGACGTAACTTTCGCCAATATCTAACGAAATTAGTGCGGGGATATCGGCACGCTCGGTGGCCAGTACTCCGCCGGTGGCCGAAAACGTGGGTACAAAATAGCGGTAAAGGAAACCGGAGATGTCGAACCAGGCATCGCCGTTGGCATCGGGAATGTTTTCCAATATCTGTGGCATACCGTCGAGCTTGGCATCTTCGCTGGTTATTTTTAGCAGCACCCGGTAAAGATCGCCCTGAACGTTGTCGGTATTTATTTTTACCCGCATTTCGGTGCCTTGTAATTGCACCGCTCCACCTGGTATTGTAATTGTTAAAGCCATACTGCAATATTGTTTATTCAGCTGCTGCAGGAAAGGACACTTCGACTTCGCTCAGTGCCGCTACATGCCGGATCCTTGCTGCTGGCGTTTGTATTCTTTTTCTAGTTTTTCGAATTTGTCGTATGAGAATGGGATCTTGAGTTTTTCTAACCTGGTAACGGCCTTGTCGAAATCAGTGGAATCGAGAACAACTAACTGAGTAGAGGATCCACCGGAAGTTGCAGATACAGCTGCAGGCAAGTTTATGGATGACAGTGTACCATTTCTGCGGGCCAACTCCATAATATCGAGTACCCGTTTAATAGACGGGTTGTGCGTGCCTTCAATTGGCACAACATACTCAGATCCGTGTAACTGTACCAATTGCTTTTTATCGTACTTCCCTCCCGGTTCTGTATACCCGGCAAAACCACCTGTGTACAAATTTTTAGCCACTACTCCTCGAACGGCCTGATACGCTAATTCCATAGCAACGACTTTCCCTACCGCTTCAAGTATACCAAAAGGTCCTTTTGCCATGCCTGAAATAATTGCTTTTGCTTTCTCTATTAAGAAGAACTGGTGCAGCGCATCGAGAGCCATCAGGATGGTTTGTTTCAGGTAATCTTTATATGTTGCTTCAGAATCAGTCATTAACTGTCCAAAGCTCTGACCAACGGTGAGCGCCCAGCTTAAATACAGCTCTTCGCGTTTCCGGACCTGTTGTTGTTCGAACCTGGTAAACGCTTCACTTGTACGCATGGCATCAGCTGCCGCCCGGGCTTGTGATGTACTTTGATTTTTCGAACTCTCCCTTATTGCTTGATCGATTATATCGGCATTTTCGAGTACTAAATCTTTGTACGCATTATTGGCCTCGGTAGCAATTTTAAGGCTTTGAGCCAATCCATCGTTGGATGAATAGCCGTCTCCTCCGGAAGATGTTTTAACCGTATTGGTAGTATTTGTAGTAGTATTTTGTGTTTCAACTACCTGTTTAACCGGCACCATTTTACCACTGAGTGTTTCGTTGTATGCATTGGCCCATGCATTGCCAACTGCTTTTGCATTTTCAACAGCTTTTGTTTTTACATTTTCTTTAAAGTCACTGAAAGCTTCTTTAATCAGCTCCTTATCCCAGGTTAGAATTCCCTGCAGTAATTTGCCTCCCAATTTCAACCCTTCCCATAAACCCTGTAGCTGTGTTTTAACCAGGTTAATTCCGGTTTTCCACATGGCAAACATATAATTGAGGCCCGCACGTACCGGTAGACTTTCGTTATAGATGGCCACAAACCAATCTCGAATGCTGGCCAAGCCTTTTGTTACTCCGATTAAGCCATCAGCCAGCAATGATTTTGCACCGGCTTTTAAGGCAGTAAACGTACCGGTACCAGTTCCTAACATATCGCTCCAGGCTTTGCCAAGTTTGTTGTTGGCATCGAGCAATTTTTGTTGAGCCTGAGCCGTTTCGCCGGCACCTTCCACCATTTTGTCCATACTGGTTTCGACTGTACCAAGCATTTTTATGTATTCAAGACCGGCATCTTCACCAGCACCGCCAAAAATATCGGCGATGGCAGTACCAACTGCAGAGCTTTGTGACGGAAGGTCTCCAAGTTTATCGGACACCATCTGAATAGCATCGAAATAGGAAATGGTTCCTTTCTTCAGATCGGCCTCGAGCTTAGTGGATGATATACCAATCCCATTGAGCGCATCGCGGGTTGCATTGCTCATTTCGCGCAGGCGGATCGTACCTTCTTTGATGGTGTCAGATCCTTTGTCGGAATAAATACCCGATTTTACCTCCTGTGTCATTATGGCAATGGCCGTTTCGGCATCGACACCGGCAGCTTTAAATTGCGGTCCGTATTCGCGCAGTCGGTCAAGAAATTCGTCCGAAGCATCGGCACCGGCAAGAAACCCTTTGTCGATTAGTTTCTGGGAAGCCTGCTCGCTTATCCCCATGCTTTCGGCAAAGTTGTGATTTGCCACAGCCAGCTCATTAAAGTCTTTCTGGAATGTTTTGGCCGAGGCATCGACTTGTGCGGTAAGATCTGCCAGCTGCTGACCACTTTCGCCGGTGAGCTTTTGCATTTGCTGGCGATATTCCATTGTTTGTTTCGAGAGGTCGAATATCTTTTTCGCAGCGGCAGCTGCACCGGCCACCAAAGCAGCCGGACCCAATGCCGGAAGAATACCAGCTGCGGCACCTTTCATTTTTCCGAGAAAGCCTTGTGCCTGGTTGGATTTGCCTTTTAACCGGCCCATTGCTTCTCCAACCTGGTCGATTTGATCTTCCAGACGTTTGTATTCGGTAGGGTTTGCTTTTTCACTGGTTGTACTTAAAGCCGACTGCAGCTCGCGCATTCGTTTTTTGAGCTGACCGGATGACATGTAAACCAGATCGAGATTCTTCTCCAGACCTTTCATGGCTACACCATTTTGACGAATAGCTGTTTTGTTGGCTTTCAGCTTCGCCTCCATTTCTTTGTAGGTTTTGGAGTTGCGCTGGCCTTTGGCATCGAGGTGGGCCATTACTTTCTGCAGCTCCTCGTTCTCCTGCCGGTATTTGGCAGTTTCCTTCTGGAGCTTGGTGAGGTTGGCGAGAGTTTCGCCATTGTTTTTGCTTTCTTCAATCTCGAGAACGAATTTCCGGACATCATCTTGCAGGTTACTCATGGCTATTGCATTTTATAGCCTGCGGCCTGCAGGCGGTTTATAATGGCTTCGTTTAATTGCTGGCTGATACCGTACATTAGTTGTTTGTAGAGGTAGCCATAGACAAAACCCCACACAATTTTATTATAGATTGGGGCATAGTTTTTTTTGGTTTTTCCGGTTTTTGGATCGGTTTTCATATCCATGTAGCGAATGCGCAGCGGGTAAGGCAGTGTCATTCGAACACCACTGCTGTTGCTTACCACCGAGTAGGGCTTTTGCGAGAGGTAACGATACAGCTGGCCACTGCCTTTATGGTTTTGGGCGATGCTGACCTGTACGCTGTAAATATCGGAGGCGGTTTCGTCGGCCAGTCCCCGGATGAATTCGCGATTGATTAATGCCTTATTGTACTTTGCCGATATCATACCGGCAATATGGGAATTGGGAGGGTTACGAAAAAGGACACCCTTCGACTTCGCTCAGGATCATAAGCCCCTTCCCGCGCACCAAAAACAAAAAGCCCTGCACACTGGCAGAGCTTTAGGTATATTTATTTGTATTGAAGCCCGGTTATGGTTTTTGAATATTTTCGAAATGCTCGCGGATATACGACAGATCGGTTATAGAGCGAACTGCTTTTTGCTTAGTTGGCTCGTGTGGGTAGTGATCGAGCAGCAGGGTAAGCAGACAAATGGCATCGGCAATATTTTCCCTACACATTCGAATACTTTCATTATCATGTTGCTGTAATTCCGACAGTTGAGCAATGGCCGAGTCGGTTAGGATTACGCCACCAACTTCTATGTTGGTTTTTACGTGGTTTTCCATAGCTATCCCTCCATTTGTTCGTCGGAAAACATACGAAGCTGACGTTTTTCGGCATCGTAGTCGGCAAATGTAAGTTGGCGGATGCGTTTAAGCTGGGCATTAGCATCGTCGAGGGTGGATTTGGTATTTTTAAAATTAGACTTAGCCTCTTCAACCACTTCGAGCTGCTGTTCGATAAGCTGTTGTTTTTGCTCGACATATTCGGCATAACCATTAAAATGATTAAACAGGGCATTGTAGCATTCGAGCTGGTAACGCTCGACAGCTTGTTTTGCCTCCGATTTTACATTTCGGCTATCGATACGGAATAACCAACCAAATACAAATTTGAATGGAATAGTTACCATTTCACGCTGTTTTTCGTCGGCTCCAACTGTCATGCTCAGAGTGACAGTTGAACCAATCAAAGGATCGTTTTTTAAACGTTCGATTTGCGGTTTGTGAGAGATTCCCAAAGCTTCGCAAATTGGTTTAATGGCAATTCGCTTTTCGCCATTTTCAACTACTAAAATTTCCGTGTTGTTTACTTTTGCCACTGTGGTTGCTGTGGCAGTTTCTTTTAAATTTTTCATTTTATTGAACAGTTAAATGAAAGGCACAGAAAAACGGCGTGCCAGACCCGCTGTTCAACACCGTATAAATACAGAGTCGCTCCGCCATTACAGCAAGAGCACGGGAGGCACGCCGCCATATTATTGTTTTTTGTATAAAACCAAAATCCAATGCAAGCAATCGTACAGATTGGACATAAAAAATCCACGTCTGCAAGCAGCGTGGTCACGTATGTGACTCTGTATATGAAATAGAACGGTGTTGAACACTTCAAATGTATGGAAGTTTTTTGAAAAAACAAAACCCGGCTGTTTGGCAGGGCTGTAAAAGGAGTGAAAAGAGCCTATTCTTTCATATCGATTAACGACCATGTTTCGTTATTATCTATATCGATATTCCGTTTTATCTGCACATGATATGTTTTTCGGAGCATAGTTCCAAACGAATTTTGAGCATCTACCCACATTTCAACATGATAGATCTCTTTATCAAAATCGTAAGACACTTTTGATTCGCCATACTTGGCAAATTTGGCAGTGCTTGGTGCCTTTAGTGCTTTTGTAATAAAATCTCTTGAATAATACCAGGCATCATACTGATTGTTATTAATACCGCGTTTTGTTGCTTCAATAACAAATTGTTGTTTTAGCTCATAAAGTGAGTCAACTTTAGACTGGAGAGATGGATTCTCAGATGCCAATACATTTAGTTTTCCAAAAACATCAGACACGTCGTATTCGCTCTCTGCCTTCTCAAACTTCTTCACTACCTCATTAAATGATAAGTCTGCTTTTTCTTCGTCAGACATAAAAATTGTAGCGATCATTGCAATTGCTGTAATTGCAAACATTCCAATAAATATCCATTTTAGGAGTTTTTTCATAATGATTTTAATTTAAAGGTCTAATAATTGATTTTCAACCTCTAAATTAAATAAATTATGGTATCTACAATAGCCCGGCGTTCGCCCTATTCAAAATCATTGTCCATCCAATAGAGCTATTTAGAGTCGGTGCCACGAACGGAATTGCCTGGTTAGGGTATTTCACCTCTTTAAGCCGGCGTTCGCGGTCTTCGGTTTTCAAGTGTTTTCGGATTTGGCGAAGGTAGTTGAGTGCCTGATCAGAAATAAGCATCTCCTCCACCATGTCCATATTGTCGGCATTAATTGGCCGGGCAACGGTAATAGCCAGGTAAAAGCTGTTTTCTTCAATTTCGAATCGATTACGGCTGGCGGTAATCTGGCCATAATCCACCATCAGGTAAAAATCATCAATTGCATCGATAATTTTTCGGGTGATCTTTTCATCTACACCAAAAACAAAATCGCTTATTCCTGGTACCAGGCTTTTTTCGCTTAGGTTTTCAACTGCCGCTTTTAATTCCTGGTATCCGGGAAGATCGAGCCGTCCGGAGTTGAATGTTTTCAACACACCGGCATGAGCAGGAAAGCGTGCATAGCTTAGAAATATGTCTTGTGTAAGGTTGTCCATCAGATAATTTTTTTGATTTGATTAATTGTTAGTCCGGTCTTTTCGGAGATCTCGCCAATATCAACCTCGTTTTCGTTCAGCATATGCACTGAATCGATGATGTTTTTAAGTAACAAATCGAGGTATTTGAACAGGTTGGCATTTTCAATATTCTCGTACCCGTCTTTCTCGAGCGAATAAACGGTGTCGGCAATACCAATGGATAGTTTGTTTTTGGCATCCTCGTTTTCTTTCCGGCTCCAGATAATTGAATACCTGGTTTTATTCATAAGAAAAGCCAGGATTGCCTGAAAATTAAGCAGTATCCCGAATTTAACGCGGTTGGATGCATAATTAACTGCCTTGGCAACAACGGCAGGTTTATCTTTAAAATAGAGCACCTGAATGAGCTTGTCGAGGTGTTCGTTGCTGTTATCCTGAACGTAAGCATTGTAAGCGGTTACTGCCGAAATAAACTGGCCTGCGGTTAACGATGTTTCAACGAGGCTACCTGTGCGATGGAAGTGGTACCCGGGATAAAAATGGCCTTTAATGTTGATCTCCGGAAGCAGGTTTTTAGGAAAAACACCATCGATAACGTACCGGTGATTTAGCTTTGCTGCCCACTGATATTCGGGTTCGTCGGGCAATTCGTTTGGCGGATATTTGCGGAGTTTTTCACGGATTTCGCGTGGCAGTTTGTCGAGTGGCTTTACTTCTCCTTTAGCGTTGGTGTATTCCAGTTCGAAAAAGAAGCGGAACAGTTCGCTGGCACGGTAGATGTTTTCCCAGAATTGATCGTTTTTGTTATCGCGGCGTTTGGTATCGATACCGGCGATATTGCAGAACCAGGTTGCCCGGCATCCGAGGGCATTGGTAAGGCCGGCCTGATAATCGAGAACAGCATCGATAAGCATCAGGTACTGCTCGCGGTTGAGTTCTTCCCATGTGTCGGGGAATGTGTATGTATTTTTACCAAAATTGAGTTCTCTCATGACATAAGGTAGTGTGAGTTATCGATGTCGTTAATGTCGTCGCCAGGGAATTCTATATCGATTGAATCGCCGTCTTCGTCAACTGGTTGGTTGAGCTCCAGATCTACCAGACGGAAATATTCGTCAGCCTGCCGGTGGAATAGCTGCGCGATGGCTTCTTTAACCAGCGACTCTTGTTTTCCTTTGGTTTTGCTCCATTCGTTGTAAATATCGTTACGCAATGAGCGCGGCAGATCGGGATAATCGAACTGGAAGATGGCCTTTGCCGCTGTGCGATAGGCAATGGCGCGTTTGATGTTTCGCTCGAGCCTTGCATTATCAGCATACGTTTGTGCGGTTATCTTCCGGGAAGCGATATCGGTATCGGTAACCTCGAGCTGCAGGTGAATAGTGCGATTGAAAAAATAAGCCGATCCATCGAGTCCACATGCTTTTGAAAATTCGTTGGCGGTTTTCAGGTGCAACTCGTTCAGGATCTTATACATGTCGGTATCGGTCCAGCCGGTGAATGTTTCGGTGTCGGATGTAAACAGAGTGAGCAGCTGATCCATGTACGTCCAGTAGGCATCGAGGTAATTTTCCTGCATGGCCTGTATCTCGTACTTATAGAAACTCACCTCTTCTTTCTTTTTACCTATCACTTTGAAAATAAGGTGGTGGTAATAGGTACGGTTTCCGATAGCACCCTGCAGGTGTTCAACAGCCTGGTCTTTCTTTGCATCAGCACCCTCAGACGCAAACTGAGCTTTTAGCGCATCCCAAAGTGTTTGCCCTATAACGGCGACAATGGTTTGTTTGGCCCGCTCGTATGAGCCTTGCATTTCGGAAAGGAAAGTGGATGATTCCACTCCGGAAACTACGTCTTTAAAATCTCCTATGTTGGAAAAGAAATCGAATGTACGGCTCATGGTTGCTGATTTTTAGTTCTGTCTTTAGGTGATGTTTCTTCCTGGCGTGCCGGCACATCGGTATAGAGGCCCCAGCGCCAGCCTTGTTTATATAGGTGAGGTTTGTTTACCCTGATCATGTCGTTGTATGGTTTCATGCAGAGGCGTTCGGCAATTGGCCGGTTCATCATTAGGTAAATGATGTAGTTGTATAAAAGATCGGCACCCGATTTACTGATAATGCCATCTTTTGTAATGTTTGAAATACTGGCATCGATACCTTTGGCGGCCAGCAATACCTCCTGTGCTCGTTTGTGAAAATCGAGACGGGAATCGACGTGGTCCTTTTGCTTGAGATCCACTTCCTCGAAACGCCAGCGCTCCTCTTCATTATCGCCGGTGCGGAATGAATACGAAATGAATGCTTTTCCCTGGTTTTCGGCTCCCGACAAAAAGGTCATCAGCTTTTTAACCTCGGCATTGGCATACAGCGTGAACAGATGCTCGTGGTATGTTTCGCCAACCTCGATGCCGTTAACTGTGAGGTATTCTTTGCCATCGGCTTTGCGCTTGGCATTGATCTCGCAATACTTCTGGAGCATTAGTTTTTTAGACTCGCACCAGGCATCCGGGATAATGATGTGCACTTTGGCGCCAAAGAAGTTTTTGAAAAATGAATTGAGGTCCTTTGGTGTTGAATTGGCGCCAAGTATCCAGTCGCGGCTACCTTTGTACAGTTTGTTTACACCGTAGATAGATCCAACGGCATCGTTTTTATAATGCCCGATTGAATACCGGTTCGCCCTGGCTTTTGAAAGTTTGAATTTTTTGTAGCGTTTAAAACGGCGGGTAAGGCCACGATTCCAGTTGCCGATGAATACGGTATCGAAGTCTTTCTCTTCGAAATCGTCCTGAAACATATCTATCTGACGGCGCGATGCGAGGCGTGTGCGATTGTTTTCTACCAATTCGAAGCCGAACATTGGCGGCTGAAGGTTTAAGGATCTAATCACCTCGTCGCTTAATAACCTGGATAGGCTGAAATGAAACTTAGGATAAAACTCCTCGTGGTAATAATACCGGCGAATGATCTGGAGCAGGGTGTCCTCAGCTGAATGCTCCATGCCTTTGACTTCCCAATCGTCGAACATTTCGTCTATCTCGGGTTGCTTGGCCCATTTACGTGTAAGCTTACCGGTTTCTTCATCAAAATGTTCCTGGTAACATCGAGGCCCTACACCATAAAGTAAGCGGATCTGCTTTTCAATTAGTTCCGGGAGTTCACTGTTACCACTGATCAGCGCCTCAATGTCTTCAGGTTCGTTGTTTGTCCTTCCTTTTAGCAGAATAGAATAGCCATCTACTTGCATCAGTACCGGCCCGGTCAGGTTGTTATTGGTGTTGTTAAAGATTGCCTCAACCGGAGAGGTGGTTGAGCTGCCAACCTGGAACGAAAGAACATCGTGCCCTTCCCTTACATAGCCAATTGAACCAACTGTTTTTATATCCATAGCTTACTGTTTAAACCAATTTACTTTGCGTAACTGAAAATTATCATCGGGGAAGCCAATGAAGCGCATCAACACCCGATGGCAGGTCTTTGGTTCTCCATCCTTATCTTGAAATAAGAAATAAGCATCGCCATCCGCTTCCCATTGCTCACGTGGCATTTGTGACCTGGTTTTGCACCCGTCCATAATCCTTAGCTTCGATGAAGCTTCACCTGTTGCCAGGTTACATGGATAGAATGCAATCTTGAATGTGCCATCCGGAAGCTTGCTAACTTCCTGCGCCAACCTGATCGACTCTATGCCTTCGATGTTTCTCATAATCCAAACCTAATCCCATTTGGCCGGAGCAAAAAGGACAAACACAACATGCAATGCACACGGCCAGGCACCCACAAATGAAAAATTATTGCGGATCCACTCCTTTTAATGCTGAAAAGACAATAAAAGCCCGAAACCCGCGCCAGTCGCCGCCTGTCATATTTCCCGAAAAACAGATTCGCATGCAATGCGCACACGTTATTTAGCGCGGCGTGCAGATTACAGGCGTAAAAAATTTGTTTTCGAACGATTTAGAATAAAGAATGATTGATTTTCAAACAGTTCGATATTGTTTCGTTATCAATTCGATTAATTATGTGGGGTATTCGTAAGTATTATTACTGTTTTTTCAGGGCATTTATACAACTTGCGTTTCCGGAAGATTGTCCGGGATCTTACTCATTTCGTTTGGCAGCAGATCTTTAAATTTTCCATACAGGTAGTAGATGAATGCTGACGAAAGCTGAGTTGATAAACCGGCCTGATATTGCCAGGCAATTTTCTTTTCGCTGGATTTATCCATTTCAATTTTACCGTTGTTCTCTAATTTTGGAGTCCGGTATATTGAGGAGTTCAGATTCTTGCAGGTATTCAGATCCACAAGCACTTTTGGAATGCCCCGGGCGTTTGATGCAAACAGGATCTCGAGAAGCTTGTAAATTTCCCAGTAGTAAATGGTTCGCTGTTTTTCGTTTTTCAATTCCACTTGAAAGCCATACGACTCCAGCTCCTTTTTCATTAGCCTGGCATCGGTTGTGATCTTATCCTGAACCTCTCGCGATTTGTTACCGGCTCTGTCGTGCCACAACAGGATCTTCTTACTCTTATGATCCTTTCCAAAGAATTCCCAAATTTGCCGGGCCAGCTCGGCCTGCGGAAGTTGGGCATAGTGGGTAAATTCTTTTAGCGTCCTGACTTTGTTTTCACTTTTAAATTCCTGGCTAACTACGATCGACGAAAAGAATCCCGGATCATAACCAAGCTCCAGCGGTTGATCCGGTTGAAAGTATTTCAAAAGACTGGCATCCACTTTAAATGTTTCATCCAGCCCAAGCGACATTAGCGAGTTATATTTATACCCATCGGTAAACCCATGAATGTTGTGATTGTAACCAGTGAAAAACATATCGGATACTTTCTCCATCGCAATATTACAGATGGCCACCAGAAACTCATCCATCGATAATTTATCGAGCTGCGTTTTAAAAAAATTCGCGCCCAGGAAATCCTTGTTTACAAATGTTGAGGCGGTAATATAATAGGTTGCCGAGTGTCGCATATCGCGCAAACGTGGCATCCACAGTGCGATGTGCTTTTGGTGGTAGACAATTTTACTCTGCAGCTTCCGGAGTTTTCCAGGATCCTTTGTTTCCTTCGCTTCCTGCTGCATCTTATAAACCTGGTACTGGTGTTTATTCACCTTCTGAAATACCGTCCATATTTCGCCGATTAGTTTCATGTCGGTTTGGTGTTCATACTCCTCAAACCAGTTATCTTCTCCAAGATCAACCCGGGCCGTATCACTAACACCGGTTACTCCCTGATAGTATACCGATCTCCGCGTTTTTCCTTTACCACCGCGCAAACCCGGAAAGATTCTACTCTTTAGCTTCTCCCCTTTGTTGTGCTTCATTTCCTCAACAAAAGCATGAACACCGGAAGCACCTGCAGCCGAATCCGGAACATCAGATGACACCAGCTGGTGATGATGGCCGGTGCGCCAAACCCATGCATGTTTTGGATAAGCAATGGCCACCCGCGGTTTTTTAAAATGAGATGGAAGTTTTGAGGTACCAATTACAAAATCAATCCCCTCCTCTGCCAATGGTTTTTGCTGTGGTCCGAATGGTTGAGCAAAGTAGCTTCGGAGTGCCGGCACAATGTTGGTGAATAAATCTACATAGGTTTTGTTAATCAGGTACGATTTCTCTCCAGGCATATCGTAAGCCACACGGTAAGTACGCGGACCAAAAACACCTTCGGTTTTACCTCCTGCTCTGGCCCATCTGGCAATTAGCGTGTTGGCATCTATGGCCATTGCTCTTATCTGAGCCTTATTCATGTAAATCCGCTCGAAAGCAGAAACTGCAGCGTTTATTTCTTCGTGCTTATTCATCCGCTACCTCCTCAAAATCCACATCCTCAATATTCGCATCCTTCAACAGCTGCTTTTGCTTCTCTTTCTCAATCGGCAAATCAGTGATCAGCTTCACATAGAAACCATCGTTACATTTGGCTGCAATCTCTTTCAGGTTGGCTTCTTCGAAACCAAGATCGGCACCTGTAATTTTCGGATCCATCAGGAATACATGTGGCTCAAAGTCTTCATCACTCAAAACAGTAGAAGCCCGTCGCCGGTATTCGTTGGCATCTTTGTACAGGCGGTGGGCAGTTTTAAAATCGTGGGCTTTTATCGATACTTTGGCCAGATCCTCCAACTTGTCGGCGGTGTCCAGATCCCATATTTTTTGCGGTACATTTAAATCGACAGAGAAATAGTTCAGCGCCTCCGAAATACGGATCTTGCAGGCCGCAATCGACAGCCGCACTTTCTGAACGGCCATTATCCGGGTGCGTAGCTTCTGAGCTGCCCGGGTGATGTTGCGTTCGTGCTCCACTTCGCGGATCTCAACAGCCCACTGCAGCTGCTGAATAAAAAGCTGCAGATCGCGGGGAATTCCTTCTGAGGAACCACGATCGAGAAAATCGGTAATTATATCGGGGTGCAGGGCTTCTACCCTGGCCAGCATCGTACTCATACGCCAAACATTTCATTAATCATTTCGTCCAGGTCGCGGTTTTTGCGGCGAAAGTGAAGCGCCTTTGCAACATCGTGTGCACCTTCGCCCGGGTTCTCGAGGGCTTTCTCCAGGTATTCGTCTACCGTACTTTCGTGGTTAATAAAACCACGCCTCCAGGCATCGTTTACCTCGCTCGTAGGATTGTCGAATTCGGCCTTTAAACATTCGCGTTCGTAAGCTGTACGGCATTCCAGCTGAAGGATATAACTCACCGGGTAGTTACGGCTGCCGTACACTTCAATCTGATCTAAAAACTCCTGGTTAATTTCCATTGTTCTGTTTGGTTATATCGATGAATAGTTGCTTGCGATCCTTATGCTTATCAAGATTCTGCCGGTCTTTTTCTTTTTGCTCCGGACTCCGTTTTTTGTTTTTCAGAAACGAAGTATAGCGCTTCACGTTCTCCCGGGTATTTCCGAATTCGTCCAGGAACCGGTCGGGATCTTCCCGGAACATCGTTTCCAGTTTCACCCGCTCCGAGTAGTTCCTGATCAGCGGATGTTTGTATAAAAACTTTCCGTTTTCGTTTAGCGCCTCCAGTTCCCGGAAGCAAAGCAGGTTTCTTATTCGCAGCTCGGCCAGTTCTTTCACCAGCGCCTTGGTTGGTTTATTATCAATAACCGCGTCAATCTCAAGCATTCGGGCGTGAGAATTAACGCGGTCGTTATAAATAAGGGTAGCTTGTTGTACCTCAATTATTTCGAGTTTTCGCCACTCGATGTTTGGGTACTCTTCGTGCTTTTGGCGTTTTCCGGAGCCTTGGTACCGCTTTTTTTTTCAGCGTTCAGCTGGTCTTCCAGGTCTTCATTCTGCTGCTGCAGTTCCTGGTTCTCATCCTTCAGCTCCTCGTTTTCATCCTCAAGGTCCGAATTCTGATCACGAAGGGTCTCTTTTTCGTTTTCCAGATCTTCGTTCTCTACTGTCAGCTCATTGGTTTTATCAAGGTCAGCAGGTACCTCTGTTTTGGGTTTGCCGTCGCCCGGATCTTCTTTCGGAAGATTGGCCACGTATCGCATTAAAATAGGCTGAATGGTGGTCTTTTTCATGTCGATTGGCACAACCCCAAGGTTGTCGCCTAAACGGCGCACAAAAGCCGCTAAATCCTTTTGTTTGCTTTGTCGAAATCAACCTCCAGTAATTCCTGGTTTACTTTTTCCAGCTCTGCAGCTTTTTGTTTCTCCGGATCCAGCTTATCTTTCATTTTTGCATAAACCGAATCGGCATCTTTTATTATTATTGATTTCACATTGTCGGGAACCGGTTCGGTAATTTCTTTAATCCGGGTGTAAATAGTCTCAAGTGCCTGCTGTGTTTCTGCTTTTCCCATTTTTCCAGTCAGCAATCCGGCTTCTACAGCCATTTTACTGATCAAAACCTTAGCCTGCTCTTTGGCCCACTTGCGGCGGTTTAAAACAATATCATCCTTACTCACCACATCCAGCAACGCCCAAAGCGCTTCTTTCTGGTGTTTTTCGGGTTTCAGGTACTGACGTTTACAAAGTGGATTATTGGGGAGTTTTTCCCGGAGCAGTTCCATGTCGGGTTCAAAATACTGTACGCCGGTTAGTTTATCGTAAACCGGCTTTTTTTCGCGAAATGATGCCATTGTATTGAGTTTTAAAGTGATTACTCGTATTAACAACAGCAAGTTAAATTGCATTGCAATGCAGAGAAAGGACAGCCGGATCTGTTACCAGCAAGGAAAAGCCCCTTTAGGGGTTTGGGGTGAAAAAAGTTGGGAATGTGTAAGGTTGCGTAAGGTTATCGATCCGATTCATCTTCCAGCGGGCACGAATTATCCGAATCGGTTATTTTTATCATTTCAACGTTGCAGCTCGGAGCATAATGAGTGCCACACTTCTTACACTTCACCTCGTAACCAAAATAACCGTCGTAATGATTATGTTGCCCACATTCGCAATGAAAGTCCATACAAACGTCGGTTCCTTTCCACTGAATAAAACCGTCAAAGTCGTTGTGCTTTTGAAACATTTTAAATGCTTCGTCCTGGGTTTTTGCTACTTTCATAGTCTACTAATTAAATCGTTCCACAAATCAGCAGCTTTTTGTTCCAGGTTATTATCGTACGAGAAACTTTTTGTACGAAGACCGCAATCAAAACAACCGGCAAATACATAATCATTACTTCCGCCTTGCATCGATGGTCCTCGTTCGGTTCCTGTTTTAGCTTTGCCGCCGCAAATTGGGCATGGTGAGAGCTTTACTTTGTTACTCATAATCGACTTTAAAAATTATAAAACCATTCCTTCAAACCGTATTCTTTGCAGAACTCCATTTCAGAATCAAACATATTTCTCAGAGGATTTCTCGGATTATATTGTCTAATTAATTCTACCTCATTTAGCATGAGTGGAACTCGCCATCTATCGTGTTCGACACTATCAAATTCAGGAAGTCGTTTAATTGCCTCAATAATATATTTTAAATACTTCTTGTGCACCGAAAAAACAACCTTTTCATTAAATACATTGTCTTCCGGGTAAACAACAATTTGCACATCCCATCCCGGGTAATTTCGGAGCCGCTCCTCAGTATAAAATTCCAATTCTTTCAGAAATTGTTTTGCGGTAATTCTCATACCTCAAATATACAAAAAATCCCGGCCTCAAAACGAAGCCGGGATTGTTGCATTAAACCTAACTAAACTAAAACTAATTAAAAACAAAAACTTGGTAGTTATGCAGTTTGTACACGTGAGCCCAGTACTTCGACAAGCGTGTTGTTATCTAAAATACGGAATGAGATCTTACTTCCGGCATTACCGGTCCACGAAACACCACCTGCAAGCGTAAACGTTGCATTATCGGCAATAATACTTGGGTAAGCACCTCCGCTACCATAAATTGTAATAAAGCGTCCGTGATCGGCTTCAGCAATATCTGAAACAGCATCGATAGTTGCTGCAGCAGCACCACCTGTTGTAAGCTGGTATCTGTCGTTATCGGTTACCGGTATTGTAGTTGCATCGGCAGCCACAACATCAGCATCGTTGGCAGTTAGTGCACCAACATATTTGTAATAATGGCGTAGCGATTTGTTTCCAAAAGTTAACGGAGCCACAGAAGCTTCGTTGTTCAACTGCACTTTTTGTTCGCGCAAACGAAGTGGCTGATCTAAACTTCCGATCATAAACCATTGTGTGGTTTCAATTTTGCGGAAAAACAGAATGAATTTGCATCCTTGCTTTTGCTCTGCAAAATCGAGCACCTTATCGCGGAAGGCATTGGCCAGAACAATATTAATATTCTTATCGCCCTCAACCGTTAAATCGTTTAGCGTACCGCCACCTTCGTAAGTAGGTCGGTTGTGGCTTCCGAAATAGTGTGGAACCTCGCCGGCTTTTAAAGTAATATCACCAACCTCGCGCGATGCATTGGGTTGCGGAAATGGTACCGAAGTATCAATCTGCGGCACTTCAACTAAGGCAATTTCGTAAGCAATTTGATCGGCCTGCGAGTTTAGATCACTGTCGTCGGAAATATCGCCTATGAATGCCATATTGGCGAACTGAATTCCTTTCGCAATTGCTCCTACACCAAAAAGCGAAGCCACAAAGTCGCGAACATCAATCTGATAAGTGATAACTAAAACCGGCACAGCTAGAACTACCAGGAGTGCAAAAAGGAATCCGAACGCCAGGCGTTTGTTTCTCCAGAAATTCTGCAGGCGGAAATAAGCCCATTGTTTTTTATTGAAATTTTTCATCGTATCAATTTTTTAAAGTGAAACAAAAGCTGTCAACCCTGGTTAAGGTTGACAGCCGTTTTATCTTATCCTACCTTGCAAAAGGAGTAGTAGCAGCGTTATAAGTAAGCGTTCCGCCAACAACGCGGCAAATCTCTTTAAACTTCGCAGCGCCGGCATCCCAAACAACCACAATCGAATCGCCAACAGCTGTTGGTGTCCATACTGCAGTAATTTCAGAAAAATCACCGGCCTTGGCAATCGTTGAGGCATCTGCCAAACTTCCACATTCGATAATGTACATCTGACCAACAGCTTTGTTGGCAATAGTAGTAATGGCAGTTGCACCGGTATTAGCGGCTGTAACAAACCAAAAACCATCGGCAGCATCAGGAGCAGTATCATCTGCAGCAAGTGCAGTGTAGGGTTTCGGGAACCAAATCATTTGCTCATCCCATCCGCGTGCCTCGAGAGCAGCTTTACTTGCAGCCTGACGGCCTGAGTAACCAGCAGCGGCTCCTTCTTTCCAGTTTGAGTTAACGTATACCTTATTCAGGCGGCGTTCCATGTAGAACTTGTACATTTCTCCAGGTATGTTTTCCAAACATTGCTGGTTACCTGGTTGCGATGCCCACATAATTTTCACGCTGCCCATGTTCGGTACCCAGATAATTGGGATGTTGGTGTCAGGAACTTTGGTCACATCAATACCGTCGAAATCACCATGAAGATTGTATTTTGATCGGTAACCTGTTTTGTACCACATCTGGTGGTTTTTATTCAGGTAAATGGCCAACACATCTTCCACTTCGAGTCCAAGCGGTTCGAGCTGTGTTTTCAGCCATGTCGCGAATTCAATTACTGCATCAATAAATACAGTACCTGTTTCGTCGTAAGTGGCCAATGAAGCATCAACCAATGCACGCACTTTTTTCTCAATAGCGTAAAGCAACATACGAGGAATCTGACCGGTTGAAGCGTTCAGGTGATGGCCTGCAGTACCGTTAACCGGTTTCAGATAAATACCGCGAATGGCACGAGTATAACGTTCCTTGGCAGCTTTTATCATGTACAGCAACATAAAATACTCGATCATACCCCATTTCACTGGATCCGATCCGTTGGTATTCAAATAAGCAATGTATTTTCGCTCCATTTCTTTGAAGTTTCCAAAACTTGAAAGAATCATGGCATCGTCAACATAACCAACCTCCGGTTCAAGCGATCCACCGCCTTTTAGTGCAGCCTCGCTGTCCTGGAATGCCTGAGTAAGATCTTCAACAAATGCATTGGTCATCAATTCGCGGTCCTGAACACCTGAGCGCAATGGGAAAATAGTATATGGACTAGGAACTTCCAATACACGTGCAACCAATTCGCGAACACGGAACTGAGTGAACGAGTCACCAATTCCGGCATTGGTTAAAGCGGTAAGATCCGGGTTTGAAGAACTACGCAATACTTCAGGGTTCAATTGACCTGCAGCATGAAGTGCATTCATAGCAGCGCCAATCTGCATACCAAAGTTTGAAAAGTCGCGATTAAATTGATCTTCTTCATCGCGCGAAACTGCACCCATTGTATGAATGGATCCCGGAGCAATAAATACCTGGTTCCAGCGGCGGCTACGATCGTAAATTGCATTCTCAACACCAAACAGGTGAGTGACTGAGTGTGGCATGGCAATTCCGGTGGCATCAAAACTAATTACTGCTGTTGGCGGCTCATCGGTTTGCTGACCTGCAGTAACAGCCTGCAAAGCCGAAACCGTTTGTCTGTTTTGCGCAATTAAGGCAGTAACAGCAGCCATTAAATCAGGCTCCTGGTTGTTTGCTCCGGCTCCTTCGCCATCGCCTTCACCTTCGCCAGATCCATCGCCTTCACCTTCGCCAGATCCGGCACCTTGTCCTTCAGCTCCGATTCCTGCATCCTTAATAAGTTGCATAACAGAATCGTGGGCATCGGCTTTTTGCAAAGCAGCCTGGTAATCCTTCTGATCGTCGTAAAAATCAGATTCGAATTTTTCTTTGTACTTCGATGCGATCCTTGCCCAATCTGCATCATCCAATTTGCAGTCCTTCGCTTTCTTACCCAATTTGAGTTCAGAAAGTACTGCGTTTAATCGTTTCAGAAATTTCATGATATTAAAATTTTATGATTGTAAATAACTAAGTGTCTGTGCATGTGCCTGGGCTTTGTTGGTTTGCTTCATTCCCGCGTTGTGTAACTGAATGATAGCCTCCTCCAGCTCGGTAATTTCATCGATCAGGCCAATTTCGAGGGCCCCCGTTGCATCGAAAGTTTCTCCTCTGAAGACGGGATGATCGTCTTTAAGATTGTTGAGTTGTGGCCGGGCATTCCTAACGGCCTGCTCAAATTGTTCCTGGAGCGGGTCGAGCTCCTCTTTGATGTACTGTTCTGGTTTTCCATCTACTAAGTTTTTAAATTTTTTATTCTTGAGATCGGAGCGCGTGGCATTTTCTTCCACAAACTGAACTCCCATTTTTTCGAAGTAGGGTTTCAAATTCATAAAGGCAGTCATGGTACCCAGCGATCCGTGGGTATCGTTAATCGTGAAGCTGAACCGTTTTTTTGAGGGTGAACCAATGAACAAACCGGCACTGCAGTTTTTCTTTTCGGTGAATTCGTAAAAAGGTTTTTTGCAGTTTTTAACCACTTCGTGTGCTTTCTCCAACATCCAGGCTTCGCCACCCGGAGTATTGGCATGCAGGAAATGCCCGATAAATTTCGGATTGACTTCAACTGCCTTAACATCTTTAATAAAGCGTTTGGTACTGAAATACCAGCGCCAGTAATCTTCATCGGCCAGTATAGGCCCGAACATACGGTGGTACCCGATTGAATTTGTTGGGATATCGGTTTCGTTAAACTGGTTGGTTACGTTTATGGTAGGATCTACCTCTCCGGCAACAGCTGTAAGATCCATGGCCATGTTGGTTGAGATCTCCTCGTACGATGGTCCTTCATCGCTCAGAAAACTTCCGGGATTAAGAAACATGGTTGCAAGAATACTCTCCAGTGCCTCGCGGTTTGAGAAACGTGCGTTTGCCAGGTAATTAATGAATGACTGAATTCTTGACATATTTTTTATATGCAAGTTCAGCCCGGGCAGAAGATTTTTAAAGGACTCGGGGGTTTACCGGAAACAGGGTAATAGTGGCTAGTCGGTAAACGGATCAGTGAGCAGATCGGCAGCAATTTGCCAGTCGTGCACAAAGCTTTTGGTGCCAATTTTAGCGCGGAGCCGTTGTTCTTTGTTGCCTACCTGGTAAGCTCCACCGTAGGTGTCGAATAAAATAGCAACAAACGGCCTGCGGTTACGGTACTTGGCCGACTTACTGAGATCATCTCCCGAGAATGCTACCCGCAAACCGAAGTCGTAATAAGAATTTCCGTTCTTTTCGGGATTACCAACTTGCGGATCGATGTCGATATCGGAATGTAACTGATCGAAACCAACATAAGGAGCTACTATGTTTGCCGGAAGCTGATCAACCGGACAAAGAAAAATTCTGTTTGAAAATTGTCTTGGCATTTTTCTGCACTTTTTAGTTATTCGTTTAACAGTAAAATCACTGATTTACTGCACTTTCTGTTAAATTTTTTAATAATTGACTAAATTTCAATCGGTTAGAAGCTCACTAAAGCGTTTTTCTGTCTTTTTTCGGCGGTACCGGTAGTCAATTTTCTTGATGGTGTCGTAATTTGCTGTATTATTTCGAACATTCAAACCACGTAAAATTGCCTCAATAATTTCCTTCTGGTCGAACTTCTTTTTATACCCGATTTCAAATCGTTCGCGTACCCAGCATTTAAAATCCGCTTCAATATAATCCTGAAGTTTCTCTTCCGCCCATTTCGGAATATGGATAAACCGGCTTTTGTAAATGTAATGGTTAGTATTTTTTACCGGTAGTACAAAAGTAACGGGATTTTCAATCAGAGGCCGGTGGACCGGAAAGTTGCTGGGAAGAATAAAAGAGTGAATTAGTTTACCCACAATGCTACGGCGCGAGACGACGATATACTTCGCACCAGATTTTGAATTAAAAAGATGCCGGCAGTAAGCCTGGTGAAGCGGATCAAGAGAGAAAGTAATCTTTGGCTTTGTGTCGTAATTTATATTCATTAACCAGGTTCGTTTTCTTAAACCTGGAAAAGCAATCGCTAACAAATATAACTGATGAAATCGAGTTTAAAAACCGATACCACAAAACAACCCCTGCAATAAACCGGTTTTTTTTTCGTGCAATAGTGCATTTGTACGCTTTATTGCGTAATGCACTGATTTTGTGTGCATTACACTTTTTCGTACAGTACGAAGTACGATTAGTGCAAATTAGTGCGTTTTTTGTGCGCCGTAGTTAACTGATTTTGTGCACTTTAAAAAAGTGCGCACGAAAGCACAACCTTTTATGTTAAAATTATAAAAGTCTATTTTAAAAAAGATTGTTAAATAAAAAGAAAGAATATATATATACCTCTCTTGTTTTCAGCTCCTTACGCTTTTTATTTTTCTCATATCGGTACTAATGCACTAAAAATTAAACTAATGGGGAGGGGAAGCGCGAAAAAATGAAGGTTTCAAGTGTGCTTAAAGAAAAGAAGTACAGAAGGTAATATGGTGTTCTCACTTCGCCAAGCTCGTGATCACAAAGGTGTAATCCCTCTGTCCTGCGGACATCTCCCTTCGAGAAGGGAGAACAAAGCGGTGTTCACTACGTTCACGATTTATGACGCCTGGCGGCGATTTGGCCAGTGGTATTGTGCCGGTGGTTAATTGTTACTGCAATATGTATGCGATATTTACCTGCCCCGGATGAAGGCCGGTGTCCTGAATGATTCTGAGCCCTTTCCATGCGTATTGGTTGCCCTGGTGCATTACTCCCCCGCCCTTTACCTCGAATGTTACAAATAAACGGTAGTCGGAATAAGAAAGCAGCAGAGCGTTTGGAGTAAGATCCGGATGTTTCTTTTTAAACTGAGTGATCAACTGCTCTGCCTGGTCCTTTATCTGCTCTACTTTCATCTTGCTCATGTGGCAAATATAAAAACAAACGCTAACAGTCAGCAAAAACAATCCCGGGCTGATTACTCAACCCGGGACTATTCTTGCTTTGTTGTTCAGCGTTCATTTAAAGGAGCCGGCGGAAGCTCTGAATAAAAACGATTAATTACTTTTTCTTCCGCGGCTCCTGGTTGTTTATTTCTTTATGGCCAGCCTTAGTTCCTCGACATACGCCGCATAGCCTTGCTGTGTTGCCGGCAATGGTTTCCGGGTGCGTTTTTCCTGGTAATCATCTTCCACCACCAGCTCACCGTTTTTAACGTACTGGATTGGCGTTTCCTGTTTCACCATCTCGATGTGAGTAAACGAATCGACGCTGGCAATGTAACCGGCTTTTAATATTGAGTCGGACGCTGCAAATTTTTCGGTGGCTTCGTTAAAAGCTTTTATGGCCTCCTGGTATTCGTCGTACCGGGCAATGGCCGATTCGTACATTTTGGTTTCTTCCGGAGTAAAGGTTGGTTGATCTTGTTTCGCCTGATCTTGTGCGTTACCTGCCAATGTAGCTGCTACCAGGAAGGTAAAAAGTAAAATTGTGTATTTCATAATTGTTGTTCTATATCTTGCTTTACTGTATATTCTGACATGTGTACCACTACCCCCCCAAGCTCTTTTACCTTTACCTGCTTTTCATTCTGGTACTTTTCTTCAACGGTCCATTCCGTATCTTTCCTGAACTGAGGGAAAATGCATGTTGGATCTCCGGGCACGATAATAATATCGTCGGGCTCCAGTTCTTCGAATGTTTTAGTTATTGTATTCATTTCGTTGATGTTTTGTAACTTGCAGTATGGACGATGATTACTTGAAAAACTACATGCGTAAGCGATTTGGCGGAAGCCTGTGGCCAATACTGATTTTTGCTGCTGTTATAATCATTATCGGTTTGCTTAATTCGTATCTGCAGCTCGGCTGGTTCTAGTTCGGCTATCTGTCTTGTTGAACTATTTTAATCGACAGGGAAATATCCATGATAAGGTACAAATAGGCACAAATCACAACCTTGTCTTTTCTTTATATCGGTAAATCCAAACATCATATCCATATCCCATTTAACTATCTCATAAACATCGTCGAAGTCGGGAGAAGTAATCTTTTTGGGCATTTCGCTTTCTTTTCGATTCTCCCACCAATTCAACTTTTTAAACAGGTGTGGATAGTCTGAATATTTTGGCCCATTAGTATCACAATAGATAAGTTCTCCATTTAGAATTTCACCTACTTTAAAAATAGATTTTGGATAATCTGCGATTACCTCAAATCTTGGTTTCAATAATTGTTCTGCTGTCATATCGTTTGTTTCAAATAGTTTTAAAGCAGAACCAAAAAGCCAGCGGGAGATCTCGAATAAAAACGATTATTAATTATTAGGTTCCCGCGGCTCCTGGGTGCTGTTTATTTTTATGCCGGCCTTAATGCCAGCATGTACATTATTTCATAATTCTGCAATTGGTGTTTGCACCTGGAGCACTGGTTAACAATTACCACGGTGCAGCCTTCTGTTTTTGAATAACTGCTATCAATGTGGATCTTACCAATGTGGCAGCGCGGGCAATTGCAGCTTAGTTTAGCCATAACTATTTTCATTGAATATTGCTCCAGAGAAAAATTCCGACAATCCAACACCCAATGTACAGGCTATGTCGTAAATTATTTGAAGCGGAGTATTTGTTTTGCCGCACTCGATACTGCTGATATGTGATTTGTCGTAACCGGCTTTTAAAGCGAGCTCTTCCTGGGAAATTTCTTTCGCCTGGCGAAGCTCGATAATGCGGTGGCCGATCTTCTGTTTTATATTCAGCTGAGAAAGATCCAGAAGTGTTATTTCAATTTCTGCAACCATCTTGTCGGGATCGGTGCCATAGATCGAATAAAAAGGATCCCGGCCTTCTGAATCTTTTGCCGGCACTTTTGTGAATGATTTTATAATGCCATTAAGCCTGCGATATTTTCCATAACCGCAACTTAAAAGTACTTGTCGTCCAACCCGGCAGTTTTTTTCGTTCCATCGCTTCCCATACGGACGAAACTCTTTTGTTTTTATTCCGGATTCGAAGTCCTCGAAGTGTTCCTTTTTTAGTGGGATGAATAATGCTTTTTCCATTATCATGCTACTTTGCTCAGTTTCTTTCGGGCCCGGTGTATGGTTGTTTTTATGGCACTAAGTTTTAGCCCCCATTGTTTGGCCAGTTCTTCGTAGGTATACCCAATGGCATATTTCACCAGTATCTCGCGTTCGCGATCCTTCAGGCAATTGGTAAGCTGAATGGCTTCGTTGTAGATCAGCAGCCGGTCGGCATCGGCAACGGTGCCTTTCATGTAATCCTGAATTTCGATATGGGCCAGTTTATTCCAGTTTTTGCGTGTAGAATCGATGTACGCATTTTTAAGGATCACCACGGCCCAACCGTGAAACGATTGCTTATCGTCGTAGGTGTGCAGGCTCCGGAACATTTTTAGAATGGTTTCGCTAACCAGGTCTTCAGCATCGTGTGTATTGCCGGCATATTTTCGGGCCACGGATAGCAGCATTGGCCGGATCTCAATTACATTATTGGCGAGTTGAGTTTGTGTCATTTTATATCCTCCATTTTGGTGTCAGAATCCCATGTTTCATTGCAATCCGGACATACCCAAAAAGTATATCGATTGTGGCGCTTAACATTTTTATGCTTACACCCGTTACTCCTGGCTTCGTGATATTTCTTGTATCGATTAAAGTCGGGTAATGATTCATGCTCGAAAGGTTCGTCAACATGTATAGTTGCAAAGGGCAGAGCCGAAACAATTGCCGATTTCATCGTTTTGTGGTGACCACTTATTCCTGAATCGCCAAGTACTTCGCGAAAAATGTACCCTCGAGGCTCTTTAACCAAACGCCACTCGGATGTATAACTGCCATTCTTTTCTCTCAAATAATCGATCATATTACAATGCCAGTTATTATTAGGTTTTCGGCCTCTGGCTTTTATCCGCGTATGCGAAACACCAAACAGTTGGGAGTAGCCAACTATTATTCTTTTTGTTCTTAATTTTACTTGCATATTTATTTGTTTTAGTATTTATTACTGATTGCGGTGTTAACATTTTTGTTCCCGGAAGCGGAGCTGGCCAGCTGGAAGTGTTAACGATTTTACAGCTGCAGGATCTTGGGTCCAGCTGGATCCATTCCCGGAGTGTTAACTATCAGGTTCTAAAAATTTGGTTAATGCCTTTTTTAAATTTTTCGCCCGGGCGTCCTGGTTGGCCAGTTTCATCTGCAGTTCGTGATTTTCTTCATTCAATTCCCGGTTCTTTAGCCAGACTCTATTTAATTTTTCCCGATCCTCTAACCAGCGGGTAAGAGCTTCTTTAATTGCTGTTGTTGCAACCTGGTTGCCGGTTATCTGCATAATAGTTTCGAAGAGCTCACGGTCGGCCTCGTTTATATCTCGAAATAGTATAGCTTTCATTGTTCTGTTTTGTTGTTAAACCAATTCTCAAAAGCCTCGCGGCCATGTTCTTTCCAGTCTTTCCAAACCTGTCGTAAATACCTTCCGGGATAAGTAACCGGTTGATCTGGATGAAAGAGATATTCGCGTCCGTTGCAGGTGGCAACAATCTGTTTATCTTTTACTCCGAGGTCGTTATCGAGTTCAACTGTGTATCGAGCCTGATCATCTGGCAGCACGAACCGAATACAGGTGTCAACATCCAGGTTATAGGCGATTAGCACTTTTAGCGGAATGGTGTACGTTTTCATCACTCAGTTTTTAAGTATCGTTTTCTAATTCGGGTAATTGCCATCTCTGACACCTGATATTCGGCAGCAATTGATCTGCCGGTATCGCCATTTTTAAGGCGTAGAGCGATTGCTTCGGCCTCCTCTGCACTTATTTTAGAGGATCCTCTGAATTTGGGATTTGCCCCACCAATTATTCCCTGTACTTGCATGTTTTGAACCATCATTGCGCGCGTTCCCCAATTCAGGTTCCGGTAGTAATCGTAAGTAGTGTCGCAATTGTTGTGCAACACAAGCGGGTAATTGTTGGGATTTGGCACCCATGCCAGGGCTACAAGTTTTGAACGATATATTTGCTGATTTTCAATGCAAACAGCGTAATGCCCCTTCCGGTGCTTTTTGCCTTTAACCAGGAACTGGTTGACAGGAGCCCCGCGATAGATTATTTCTGTGCCATCGGCATTAACGGTTATTGGATAGGCTATGCCCGGATAATTTAGCTTCTTGTAGTTTGATTGTACTATTAATTTCATTTGTAATAACATTAGGAATATGAGTCATGTAGAATTCTGAATAATCGGCATTAAAACTAAGTCCACCCTGCCAAGGCATGTTGTCCATCCATGCTTTTACACAGACAATAAATTTGGTTTCGTTTTCCTTTTCACAGATTTCAGAAATCAAATAGCGGTCGCCGGGTTTCATATTATTGAGGAAAGCCCAAACCTTTTTTTTATATGCCTCGAATGAAAGTGCCATGGTATTACATTACTTGCTGCCAAATTCTGTAGTGTGCTAAATCCCCATCGGACTGTTCCATAACTCTATCGATAGCAGTATGAAAATGGCTATCGAATATTTTGAACGTTTTCTCTACGCCTGGTTTGTGTTCAACCATATAATCGTGACGATTAGAAACTGCGTATCGTTTTACCTCTGTTAGATTTAACTGGAAGTTTCCTTCAACTGAGATAAAAATTATTCCCTCTTCGCGGTAATTACGATCACTTAAATGAAGATCCTGACAGCGAGCATACTTTTTATTAACCTCTTCAACCTTCTTTTGTAGCTGGGATCTCAGACTATTAATCATACTCTCATCCATCAAACATCTACTGTATTCTGATGCAAATTCTTGGATCTCTTTGTGTGCATTATTCTTTGGTTGGTTTAAATGCACTGTAATAAAAAACTGTTTCATATTTATTTGTTTTTAAGTGGTAAATCAAAATGGTTTTGCCCAGCTCTCGCTGGCAATAGTAAAGTATTCAAGGCCCCCACTTTTGTGGTCAGATCCAACAAACGTTTGCCCGGGTAATTCCTTTTTCCATGTGCCAAAATCAATCCCTTCAGCATCGAGCCGGTTAGGGTTAAAATGATAGCCCTTATATTTGCAGTAGTTCACCATTCGGGTTTTAAAGTTGGTACTGGTAACCCAGCGTAATGCATGTGGTTTTTCTTTGGCAAAATCGGCCCACAATTCTTTCCTGGATTCCTGTCTGTTTAGCGCACTGTTTTCGTCAACCGGTTCTCCATCGGTAGTGGCAGCAAAAGCAACATCGGCCCATTGCATAAAGTCTTCGCCAATTTGCTGGCGCAAGCGGCGTTTATCCAGGCTCTCGAGTGGCGGTTCAACAATCCCTTTATTTTTACCTCCCCACTCTTCGCGTATGCTCTGAAAATAAAGCTGTAGGCAGGTGGCCATAAGGTTATAAAAAAGGTTCCACTGGGTTTGCTCCCACTCGCTGAAAAAGTTAACGCCAAAATCGTCGATCGGCTTGTGGTTGTCGTTGTACCAATCGGAAAAAGCCAGTAGCGCCTGACGATCGGTAAACGAACTGCCATCGCCATTAATAGCATGATTGGTTGAGATGTAAAGTTTTGGCGTGTCTTCCTGCTCGAGCGAGAACCGGCCACCGCCTTTAACGTTTACCTTTAATTTACCGGTGATCAGTGGAAAGAAAAATTCAAAATCGATATTGGCCCGAACGTCATCCAAAAAAATGTTTCTGGTTTTATCGGTTACATCGGAAAACAGGAACTGGTCCTCTGTTATTTTTTTGTTTTTAGCAGCAATGTATTCCTGTGGAATTACCTGTTCGATGGCCCGGCCAACCAAACTTTTTCCACTACGGCCATTACTGGCTCCTACCTCACTTATACGTCCGTCCATGCCAATAACCGCCTTTAATTCGCTGTCGTTTTTATAATCGTGCAGTAAATAACCAATGGCGGTAAGTTTATTAACCAGGTGCCGGTTGTTTAAGAATATTTCATCGAGTGCCGGTTCGTCTTTCGGATCTTTTGTTTTCATGAACTTACGTTCTTTCCGCCAGGTGAAGTTGCTGGCATTGCGAAGGAACTGCAGGAAGTGGCATTTTCCACCTTCCGGAGTAATATCAATAAAGAATTCGCCGTTCTCGATGTGCTTAAATTCGTCGCTTACCTTCAGGCGAAGTTCATCTGTCATTCGGGTTGCTTTAAGCAGTGGTTTGGCTGCGTTTACTTTGGCTTTTATTATTTTATCTTCCCACACAAAACGGCGAAATTCGCCATAGGTCATTTCCTTTATTCCATCAGCATTAATCTCCCAAATTTTATCAGGGAAAAACAGGTGTTGACTATCTTTTGCAGCCTTTTCAAAATCGGGCTGAAAGAACTTGAGGTTACTCAGTTTTTCGTACCCCAGGTATTGCGGACCACCACGATAAAGCATTTCAAGTACTTCAAATTCTTTTATCTCTTCGGTAAATTCAACTACAAAATCTTTTATTTTGTAGTTGTCAACCAGGTGCACCACCTTATTATCTATGTGGATAAAATCCCAATCGCCTGATTTTCGGTTAGTACGATGAAAACCACGGTTACGAAGGAAGTTAAAACAACGCCGGTAATGAAAATGCAGCTCTTCGCGCGGAGCTCCGTTCCGCGTTTCCTTAATATCGCGCTCCCAATACTGTTCGCCTGGCATTAACTTTTGGGCCAGCTCCAGTTTATCATCTTCGTTAAAGCGGCGTTTAAATTTCTTGAGGAAAAACTCCTTTACATCACCAATTTCTTCGCGGTGATATTTGGCAAACTCTTCCGGATCGTTCAGCTTCCACAAATCGGCCAGCTGATTGTCGTTCATGGTGGTGATCTTGTGCAGCTGAACGTAATTCCCCTGCCCTTGTTTGTCGTGTATGGCAAAATCAAGATCTTCAACCAGCTCTTTTTCTTTGCCATAAAGCATGGCCACCATTAAATCGTCGATCCCTTTGGCCTGTTTTTCGTTTTGCTGCACATGCCCAAAGTAAATTTCCACACTCACCCCAACGTTAATAAGGGTTTCCATGTACTCTTTGTAATTTTTTACGGCATAAAAGAAGTTTTTCGGGCGCTGATCAATGTGATCGCCATTCTTTAAATTCGATGAGAGATTATCCCAATCAGAATCGAGCAAAAATACTACCTCTTCAACCTCGCAGGCTTGTATGATCAGTTGCACTTCAGGAGGCAGGGTTTTATCTTTACGGCCCAGGTTTTGAATGCCCATAATACCAATGGACAGAATACCGTGTTTACAGCATTTTTCGGCTTTCTTTTCGCCCTCCTGGATGTAAAGCCGTTTAATCTTTTTGCGGAATTTGAAGTATTCGCGGATGATCTGAGGGATGTAAATGTGAGTTCCGGAGCCTGATGGACTTTGGTATTTTATCGGGTTACCATTTTTATCGAGGTGTTGATCGGGATTTTGCCAGCGCACACGAACCAGGGGAAGCAGCTTATTGCTTTTTTCGGGTTTGTACATTACCGGCTTGCCATCGAGATCGTGATAGTAGATCAACATATCATCGGCGGCTCCGCCAATGGTGTATTTACCATACTGATCGCGGGTACCTGAAATAAATGCCGGTCGCCGGTGAATGGCTTTATCGTCGCCTATAAATTCTATTTCAACATCCTCAGATGTTAATCCGGAGTCGCGCAGCTGCCGGTCGCAAAAGGTAAGTATCTTTTTGTTCTTCCGGGTTTGGCGTTCATACTTCAGGCGCTTTTTACGGTCTTCGTTGCTTTCAATTTCAATGCTGTGAATCCCCGCCAGGTGAGCGAGGGCCTCGGGGTATTTTTTACCTTCCGTTTCCATAAGGAAGGTAACTGCATTATTGGTACCCCATCCACAACTAAAGCACTTACAAATTTGCTTTGAGGTGTCAACCATCAACCCTTTCTTTTTGCGGGTATCGAGCTTGTCGCACTTTGGGCACTTGGTGTAATATTCTTTTCCCGATTTTTTCAAATCTGAAATAACGTCTTCCAATTTGGAAACGGATTTTATTTTTTCGGCTATATTTTCTGGAATCACGTGAAGCTAGGATTTGTATGGTTATTATTACATGCTTTCTCTACACAGACCTTTGCAATCGTATTTGCAAGGCTCGTTTGTTTTGTAGCAAATCTGCTGTTTGGGTTTGGCTTCTTTCCTCTCTCCTTCCGCTTCGGCAATGCCTTCCATTATTGTTTTTTGGTGATATTGTGGTTTCATTTAATCTGATCTTGTAATTCCTCAACTTTTTATTCCAGCCAGTTGATATAAGCTTTGTCAGGTACCTGAATGTTAAAATTGCGTCCGAAACAATCAAACACCAGCTCGTCGTCTACTTTCTGAGGATCGAGTATCCATGTTCCTTTTTTGCGCACCGCACCAAGCTTGTGCTCCGTAACCGACTTGCCGGTTTCTCTTTTGTATTGTTGGTGCAATGCGTTCAAGGGAAATAGTCCTATTGATCTTGTTTTTTAGCTGACCTTGTTAGAATTGCGTAATAATCTCCTTCTTCCGGCGTGGTTGCCATTCGTAGCGTTACCGACTCGTTCGCTTTATCGATTGAATTCAGGAGAATTTTGGCAATTGCCTGGGCATTGCAGATTAATGCTCCACACGATTGCTTTCGTAAAATAAAACCTTCCGGATGATCAGACTTTTTGATGTACCAATCGGCTGGGCGATCCTGGTCCTGTAGAATTTCAATTTTATCATTCACTTTCAGACCAATACCATTGACTGCAAACTTGTTGATGGTGAATGTTCCTTTGGTTGTTACTCTCAGGGAGGAAACGCCATTTGTTAACGTTCCACAATCTTGTCGGGTGTAAGATTTTAAATTCATATTTATTGATTTTGTTGGCAACAAGGGCAGCAAAAGCCCCAATCCCAGATATTAAACTCGTGGATACAATGTTCGCATGTTATGTATTGCTTGTGGTTATGCATAGGGAGTATCGTTGTGAAGCCTTGAAACAACGTCGGAGTATTTTTCCTGAAAGGTTGCCTCGTCTATTTCTTCCATTTTTACCATGCTTTCAACCGAATCAATTGCATCCTTCCCTTTCCAAATTTTTATTGACAACTCTTCGGTTGCCGGAATACCGGAAGGAACATCAACACAAATTATCACTTGCTTTACATCGTAATCCAATGCACAATAGGAATAGCCTAGTTTTAAGAATTTATTTTTCATGATTTAAATTTTGGTGTAGTATCAAAAAGGGTTATGAATTCAAGATTTTTAAACTGTTCTTTTTTCAATTTTGGATCGTAGCTTAACGAGTCATAGCTCTCTGGAGTAATTTCGTCTTGAGATATTAGTTTGCCATTAACGATCAACTCAATGTAGTGCTTCCAGTTCCGTATATCAATGCCCGGACAATGACAGCGCAATTTGATGATAGCTGAGTATTTTGAGTTCTTTCTCATATAAGATCGTTTCCAGCTTTTAATCAGCATTCCACAGGCACGTCCATTTAATTTTTGTTCTTCCATGATCAGAATTTTTTATAGTGCAGGTAAATAATTGGTTTTGATTTTCGCAGTTTTCGTTTGGCGCGCCTGTGCCTGGCAAAGCGCACCGCCAAGCCTATTGTAAAAAGAATGGCCAGTGGAATGATTCCCTGCATAGCTACGATTTTACTTCATTAACCCATTGCTGCAGTCCAGCAATTACTTGTTCAACTTCACCTACAGTAAGATCAATGTAAGCACTATCGTAGTCATTGGTAATTTGCAGCTGGAGAGGCCCACTAACTGCAGTAATAGCTACAACTTTTTCTCCTCCTAACTCCCCTCCTTCAGGGTCATTTATTATTTCAGTGTAATTCATAATTAGTTCTAGATTAATTCTTTCGGGAAAAACCCCTGACGCTATGGCCAGGGGAATTAATGATTGCTTTTCCAGATTTTGATTAATATTTATGTTTGAATTTCTCGTTTAAAATCTGATTGAAAAAGGACTGACCCTATCCGCCCTTTGGGCACCTCCCCCTAAAGGGTGAGGAAACAGCCATTTTAAGTAAAAGCAAGCCGGAGCTTTACTAGGAAAACTTAATTCTATCATCTCAAATGTTTGACTTAAATTAATTGTGCCCCGGCTGCTTTTCTCTCCTCCTTCACACTGTCTGTATCCCTGCAGACATATATTTTTATCAATGAACTCTGTTTTAAAAAGGGCGGGAGGCCAACCCTATTCAATTCTCAACCTATCAACTAAACCAATTTGTACCGTCGTTGCCTCCCTTATTCTTCACGTTGGGGAACGCTAAACTCCTATTTCGGTAGCTCGGGCCATAAGGCTGGCCATGTTTGGCGCACCGAGCTTTTCTTTAACCTTCTCTACCCTGCTTTTCACTGCTGCAGTACTCAGAAATAATTCGTCGGCAGTAGCAGCGATGCTTTTACCTTGCTTTAATGCATCAATGGTTTTAACATCGTCAGATTTCAATCCACTTGCAACTCCGCATAATTTACCGCGGTGTGGGCAATCAAAATCAGTACACATATTGTTGTAGGCATCGGGCGTAAAACGGCCTTTCAAAAAATCGGGCACTTCATCGAGCCCTCCAACAACACACTTGTACCAGGTATCGAACTCGCCACTTATGCCGGTAATACCCATTTTGTTGTTAATGTAGTTAAGGCTGCGCTTGTCGTTACGGCAGGCATTGGCAATTAAGCGTTGTGTTTCGCCGCTGGTGTCGTGGTACCTCACGTATTCGTTACCGTTCATTCTTACCCATTTTTCGTTGTTAAACCAAAAAGGATCAATTCCTTCAATAATCCCGAAAGGGATCAGGGCAATCTTGTTTCTTTTCACTAATTTTGTTTCCATATTTATTTGTATTAAGCCCGGGGAGATGCTGGTAACATCGTTGATCCGGGCTTTTATTTTTAAATATCTTCTCTATCCAACTTTTCTATTATTGCAAGCTTTACGTATTTAGCAGGCTTTATTCCGGCTTTATCAGATGCTTGTTCTATTTGCGTCTTCATTGCTGAAGGAATCCTCAATCCCATCCTGTCGTTATCTTTTAGGGCTAGAAAATTCATACTATTTACTGTTGTCGATTTCATCATTAATATCTACTTTGTTAGTACAATTGTACAACATTCTGCGAATAATCGCAACATATTGCGTGTAATATTTCGGGATATAATGCTTATTTATAATCATTCTAAATGCTTAATTACGACAAAATCTATTCGTGCATCAACAAGGATCGAACTCCAAAAACCTTGATAGCAAAGCATCTTGATATTAGTGAGAGTACACTAAGAGACAGGCTTAAAAAAGAAAATTTAACACCCAATGATCTGTGGAATTTTGCGCGGTTTTTTAATAAGTCAATGGAATATTTTTTTAACGATGAGATTTCGCAGAATAATGCGAATGATCCCGAAATGCATTTTAATACCAGCAGTAAACTTACTGTATATAGCTGCCCTGATTGTATTGAAAAAGAAAATACAATAAAAGATTTGCGCAAAACGATTGAGCTGCAAAATGAATTATTGGACCACTACCGCCCTAAAAAAGAGAAAGGATGCGGGTAGCCTGGCGCAATCCAATGCCATCGATCAAAAAGAAATGAATCCATTGAAAGACGTGTCCAATCCTTTTCGGCAGGAATAATTAGTATAGCATTTATTAATGAACCAATATAAACAACCAAAAATCACGGATGATTAACCTTTAAATATTATGGATAAACAAATAAAATTATTGGCAGTACAATACGCTATTGCATTTTCTGAAGAAAATGAGATTCCGGCCAAATATAAACGCAGTACAGGAAAATCACAAAGAGCTGACAGAGACAGCAATATTAAGAGAAAGTTTGAAGCGAAAATAAACGACTGGGAAACTACCCTTAGAAACATAAAACAGAACGTACACGAAAGCTTTTCTCATTGCTTTATCCATTGTATACCAACAGTTACAGGGAATACATCTAAGGTAACGGAATGTGAAGATTTTTACGTATTTAACGAATACGTTTCTAAGAGGAGAAACGAAGATATTAGTTATGGAGAATTGGGATGCCTAGTCACATTGCTAACTGCATTTCAAGAAAAAATAGAAGAAAAAATCGGGATTCGCGAGCCAAGAAAACTGAAACTTAAAAATGAAGAGGCACAAAAACTTTTAGACCTTGGCACTATTACCATGGATGGCGTAGAGTTGAATCTCTGGCAAGGTCATAGTATTGATACCGTAAAAGCCCAGGAAGGATGGAATAAGCTAAAAGAATATTCAAGCGACTATTTATCTGAAGAAGATATTATTGCCCATGTTTATTTTACAGGAGCGATGCAAATTCCAAGACCAGAAGCAGAAGGATTAGCGACAAAACTAGGATTCAAAACAGAGCATTCTCTGAATAAGAAAGTAGAATTTGTGATAGCCGGATCTGAAAATGTAGGCCCCACAAAAATCGCAAAAATTAAAAAACTCAAAGAGAGTGGTCATAAAATAAGAGTGATGGGCGAAATGGAATTTCTTGAAATGGCAGCAGAATACATCGACTAGGACAAAGGTTCGACTCCCAACGAGACGAGATACACAAAGCGCACGGAAATACATACATAAATACATGAAGGTTGCATTAGAACACGAGATACATAAACATTAATAACTGACAAATAGATGATTATGGATTGATTGCGTTTCCCGCCAGCTCCACTATTTCAAATAGCAAACAACTGCAAACTCCGCAGTTGTTTTACCATCAAAAGTTTAACAGCTCCCAAAGCAACACAACTAAATACTATATAATTCAACAAACATATTGAAGTCTTTCACACATGCTTTGGTTTCAATAAACTATTCCAGCAACCAGAGGGATAGAAATTTGAAAAGAAAAATCCAACTATAAAGACGGCCAACATATTTATCCGATCATTTGTGTGGGCGATTTGCCAAAATGTTTCCTGAAAACAGTGCTGAAATACCCTACACTGGCAAAACCACAAAGTTCGCTTACCTCCGTAATATTGTACTTCTTTGTACGCAACAAGTCAAGCGAATGATTTAAACGAACCATTTTGATAAAATCGGTAGGCGACTGATCGGTTAGCGATTTTACTTTTTTGTACAGTAACGAAGGGCTAACATGCATCGCCGATGCAAAATCTTTTTTAGAAAACTGCGCATTGGCCATATTTTCGTGAACAACTTCTACCATCCGTTTCAGAAACTTATCGTTGAGTTCGTTCTCTACAATCGCAGAATCATCATCATCTCCCTTGATCACTTTTAAAGCTTTATCTCTGATGATCTCACGATTCTTTACCAGGGTGCGAATTCGCTGCTGCAAAATGGAAACATCAAAAGGTTTTGTTAAGTAATCATCAGCCCCCAGACCTAATCCTTTAAGCTGTTCGGCTTTTCCGGCCAGTGCGGTTAACAATATCACCGGCAGATGCGATGTTTCGTAGGTCGATTTTATTTTCCGGCATAATTCAAAACCATCCATTTGGGGCATCATAATATCCGACACAACCAGGTCGGGTGTTTGCTTTTCAATCAGTTCCCAGGCCTGCACCCCGTTTTTTGCCAGGTATACCTGAAACTGCGGCTCCATTGCTGTTTTCAAAAACTCTCTCAGGTATTCGTTATCCTCAACAATAAGCACTTTCATTTTTGATGCTTCCGGCTCTTCATCTTCATTGGGCACCACCGGACTAAACTCTTGTTTTGTTACCGGCGGTTGCAGATCTTTGTGCTGAATGCTTGCCCTTTCAATAGGCGCTTCATCGAGCTTTTTGGTTGGAATAACCACCTGAAACAATGATCCTTCGTTCAACTGACTAATACAATTTATTTTTCCGCCGTGCAGATTCACATAATTTTTCACCAGCAATAAGCCAATTCCGGATCCAACAATTTTGGAGTTCACCACATTTTCGGCCCGGTAGTACTCTTTAAAAAGCTGACGTTGCGCTTTTTTGCTTATTCCTATTCCAAAATCCTGCACCTCCAAAACCCATCGGTGTTCGGTACAATTTAAACTTATATTTACATCGCTATCGGAATTCGAATATTTTATGGCGTTTGAAATAAGATTATCAACAACCTTATCGATCAGTGTTTCGTCGATAGCCGCATGAAACTCCGATAAATTTGAGGTAAAATGAATCTCAATATTTTTACTGTTACCATACGACTCAAACATCACAACCCGGTTTTTAATGGCCTTCACCACATCAACCATTTGCAACGAAATACGTTCTTTTCCAATGTCTGATTTCTGAAAATCCATCAGCTGGGTTACCACATTTAACAGCTTTTGTGTTTGTTCTGTTGCCAAATGTAAATAATGGTGCCCTTTTGATGTTAGCACGGGCTCTTTGTTCAATTCTTCAACCGGTCCTTTTATAAGTGTTAACGAGGTACGAATATCGTGCGCAGTATTGGCAAAAAAGCGAATTTTCTCCTCGGAGTGTACTTTTTTAAGGTTCTCGATGTAGTAAACCATAATAAACACAACCAGGCCAAAAACGAATAGAATTATCAGTATCCGGAACCACCAGGTGGCCCAATACGGTGGAATTACATGAAGTTTTATATCGCGTTCGGCAAGAAGTTGAGTATTCGAACTGTCATACATTCTTATCCGTAACGTATAATCCCCACTTGGAATATTGGAATAGGACAAAATTTTGTTGTTGGCGGGTTTTGTCCATTCGGCGTCAAGACCTTCCATTTTCCATGAGAAACGGGCTCCCGGAGATGTTACCCCAATTGGCAGCATTTCCAGACTAATGGTATTCTGAGTATATTTTAACGACAGTTTTTCAAGATCGTTTAAAGGTTTTGTGAGCGATGGAGTTTCGAGTTCGTGAATTGAACGTCCCGAAACGGTAAGTTCCTGCAGGAATATACTTCCGTTATTCTGAACCGGTTTAATCTCGTTCGGATCGAAAATTAATGCACCGTTGTTGGTTCCCATCATTAATCTTTTGCCATCCAGCACTTGAATGGCCCTCAGGTTGTACGATACATTACTTATCGCAGGCAAGGCATTAAAGGTCAAAATCGACCGGTCGCTTTGTTTTAAACGGCAAAGTCCCTGTTCGGTACCAATCCAGTAATAACCATCCATGTACTGAATACTCGAAACAAAGTTAGATGGCAAACCGTCATCCACGGTAATATTCTCCTGCTTGTGGGTAATAAAATCGTAACGAATTATACCACTCCCTACGGTACAAAGCCATGCCACATTATCTTTCAGATATATATCGTTTACAATATACCCTTCTACAATGGTTTCGGTTCTCCCTGTATTTATATCAAACTGAACCAATCCGTTGGTATTCCCAATTAACAATTTGTTCTCCGTATAATTCAGCAACTTACCCACCGTAATATTCCAATACGAAGTGTAAGTGTCGGTTTTAATGTCATACCAGATTAAATCTCCGCGAACGCCACCAATCCAGAATTTGCCATTTTGATCATCAATTATTTCAAATACGAAATTATTCCCAAACTTCCCGTCGGTTGATTCGAGACTCAGGTGTTTTAATTCTGCACCAGTTTTATTATCGAGCAAATAAACGCCCGATGAATACGAACCGGCCCAAATACGTCCCCGGCTATCCTCTTCTAAGGTTAAAAATACCTGTGCTTGTTTTTCATTATCGTGATAAAAGGATTTCCATTGTTTCGTTGTGTTATTCCTGAAACTGATTCCGTTATTGGTTGCAAACCAGAAATTTCCGTTACTGTCTTCCAACACAGCGTTAACATCGTTATTTACAAGCGAGTTATTATTATTTGCAATATGATTGATTTGGGTTACAATTGGGTTTGCCATATCTAAGTACGATACTCCCCCACTGTAGGTACATACCCATACCCGGTTATTCTTGTCGCGGTAAATATCATAAACACCATTACCTTTTATCGACCCCATGTTGTCAACGTCCTCTTTCATTACGGCAAGAACATCGTGGCTGTTTTTATCCAACTCCCAAACCCCCTGCCCGTCGATACCAATTAACACCGATGATGCTGTAAAATTCTCAATTGCCAATATTGGCTGGTTGGGTATATCCTCAATGGTAGTCAGTTTCTGTTCCGCTTTACCATCAAACACAAAAAGCCCGCTCCCCATTGTTCCTATCCACCAAAGATCCTGCTGATCGTCGTGTAATAAAGTGGAAATATTATATCCTCCATCAGCCGGAAATTTATAAAATGGTTTGTAAACCAACTCATGAATATTGAACAGTTTCAACTCATTGTTTTCAGCATAAATAATGTTTTCAGTATCGTACCAGGTCATTGCCAAAACGTTGTTTACCGCAGTGGTTGCCTTAAGCCCATTTTCTTTGCTGAAATAATACAACCCCGTGGTTGACGAGATCCATAAACGATTTTCGTGATCGACAAGCATTCCCGAAACACCTAAATAGGGATTTCGAAGAACCCGCGACAAATTGATAAGCAATTCAAAACGGTCTTTAATCGAATTGTATTTGAATATCTGTCCGGCATTGGTAAAAACATACAGTGTATTTTGGCTGTAGGTTAATTCAGCGGTTACCACATTTGTGCTTTCGTACGGAAGCTGATAAATTCTGACATCATCCTGGGTATAGCGAATGATCCCCATTTTCGACGACACCCAGATAAATCCATCATCGTCGCCACACACCGAATTGGTTTCACGCAAGGAAATTCCGAATTTGTCGTTGAGGTTATAAAAATGGACATTACTCTTATTTTGAGCTATAGATAAACCAGCAATCAGTAAGCTAAACAAGCTTATTAGTATGTATCTTATCATCCTCATTATTACCCTCCGAAATTATTGTCCTCACTACAATGATAGGAAAAAAGATACTCTCAAAAAAACAAAAACCTTTGCTTAACAGTAAAAAATATCTCTGCAGATATACCTGTTTAACAGAAATGAGCAGAAAATGGTTCGTACGGCTCAAGTTTGTAGGTTTTGTTTACCAAGTACCAATCCAACACTAATACTAAATAAACCAACATTCTCCATTCGCTTATCGATTTTATTCGTTTCCAGGAGAAACATAAATTCCTTACTGTACTTTTGGCGACAACGTAATCATTACTCTGGTGTAAAAAACTAATTTGTTTGTGTTTCACAAAAATTTATAAGGCCTAATCAATTAAATCATTTGGCCCGAAATGGTTTAAATATGTACTGAAAATCAAAGCCGTCAGACTTTAGGCTAAAGCAAAGCAGCTGTATTTGTATTACATATTATATTATACCTTATAATAAATGGTATAATGCGGGCTAAAAATCAAAATACAAGCAGTCTTCATTCATCGCTAAACAGCCGTTTCGACTTACATTCATGCAATTTGACAACATATTGACACCATTAAATATCAATTACATCTTTTTGTAAAAAAAATACAATATTGTAATTTTTTACATTTTTGTCATACATATTACAAAAATACTTTATATTTGAGGACCTTCTTCTGACAAAATGGAAGAAAGTCAACAACCTGATTACCTTAAAAACGATTAATGAAAACAGTAAAACGGTATCTGGCTCTTGATGTTCTGCGCGGTTTAACCATAGTGGCAATGATCACGGTTAACAATCCCGGCAGTTGGTCATACATCTATAAACCTCTAAAACACTCGGCATGGAACGGGTGTTCACCTACCGACCTCGTTTTTCCTTTCTTCCTGTTTATTGTGGGAGTTTCAATGTACTTTTCATTCTCAAAATATGGAAATACCTTAAATCAGGAATCGTTTAAACGCCTGGCAAAAAGAGCAATTCTAATTTTTGCCATCGGTTTGTTTCTCAATTCATTTCCGCAATGGGCCAAAGATTTCTCGAAACTACGCATTTTGGGTGTTCTTCAGCGCATAGCCATTGTTTACGGTATTACATCATTAATAGTACTCTCAGCTAAAAAATCGTGGTTGCCCTACATTTCCGGAGCCATACTTTTACTGTATTGGGGTATCCTGTTCTACTTTGGCAACGAAGCGCCTTTTAGTTTAGAAGGCAATGCAACGCTACCTTTCGACCGGGCAATTCTTGGCGAAAACCACATGTATCATGGTTTTGGCATTCCGTTCGATCCTGAAGGCCTGCTGAGCACCATTCCGGCGATTGTTACTGCGCTGTTGGGCTATATGGCAGGTGCTCTTATCCATAAAACAGAAGAGACAAAAATCCCGCGTTGGCTTTTTCTTGGCGGGCTGGCAGGTATTGCTGCAGGTTTAGTGTGGGGATTGGTTTTCCCTATCAACAAGCCGCTATGGACAAGCTCTTATGTATTATATACAGCAGGTTGGGCTTCTGTTGTACTGGCAGCACTCATTTGGATCATCGATATAAAATTGTACAAAAAATGGACATCCTTTTTTGTGGTTTTCGGAATGAATCCATTGTTCATTTTTGCTCTTTCGGGCTTATGGGCCAATACACTAACACGGGTAATTAAATTCACGAATAGCGAGGGGCAAGTAACCAACGGATACAGCTGGCTTTATCACCAGGTATTTGAACCACTGGCAGGGCCGCTAAACGGCTCGCTACTATTTGCACTTACCCATGTTGCCTTTTTCTGGCTGATTGCCCGAATCCTTTACCAAAAGAAAATATTCATAAAAGTTTAAACCGTCATAAATCCTATTTTTTAACAGCATACAGAAATGATCTGGAACATAAAACAAACTGTCTTACTACTACTTGTATTTTTTGCAATCGAGGGAACTGCTATGGCACAAACACAGCCTGCTGAAACCGCCAAAAACCATTGGGTAGATTCTGTATTTCAATCCCTATCGGCCGAACAGCGCATAGCTCAGTTAATATGGGTAAACACCGCAGCTGACAAAAACATAGCAGGCCAGTTAAAAGTAGCCGGGCTGATTAAAAAATACAATCTCGGAGGTGTGATCTTCTTTACGGGCGATCCGGTTAAACAAGCTGAACTCACCAATTTTTATCAAGCTTCGGCACAAACGCCGCTGTTTGTAGCCATGGACGCTGAATGGGGAGCCGGAATGCGACTTCCCGGCGTAATGCCTTTTCCTTACAATATGATGATGGGCGCCTCGCACAATCCGGAATTGATAAAACAGGCCACCACGGAAATGGCCAAACAGATGACACGTTTGGGTGTTCAGGTTAGCCTTGGCCCCGTTGTCGATATAAATACCCAGCCACTAAATCCAATTATCGGGATGCGTTCGTTTGGCGAATCACCCAAACAAGTTACAACGTGTGGTATTGCTTATATGGAAGGCTTGCAGGAAAATAATATCCTGGCAATTGCCAAACATTTCCCCGGACATGGAGATACGCAAACCGATTCACACCTTACCCTTCCGTTGGTTCCTTATTCGCGCGAACGACTGGATTCAGTTGAGCTGTATCCGTTTAATGAATTGACCAAACAAGGAGTTGCGGGTGTAATGAGTGCCCATTTAAATGTTCCTGAAATTGACAGCACAAAAGGAATTCCATCCAGCCTTTCGACAAAAATACTCAACGGGATTCTTCGCGATGAATGGAATTACCATGGCCTGGTTGTTACCGATGCCATGAATATGGCCGGTGCCAAAAGTTTTGGAGAACCCGGCGAAATTGAGGCGTTGGCGCTAAAAGCCGGTAACGATGTGATTGAATTTCCGAAAGATGTGGAACTAACCATTACCGGAATTAAAAAAGCCATTGAATCGGGGCTATTAACACAAGATGAAATAGATTTTAAATGCCGGAAAGTACTGGCTGCCAAATACGATGCAGGCTTAATTAAACCGGCTCCGGTTTCGCGTGTCAACCTGATGGAAGATTTGAACACCCCACAAGCCGAACTGGTAAAAAGAAAATTGATCGAAGCTTCGTTAACACTGCTGGAAAACCAAAACGATTTAATACCGCTAAAAGGCCTTGATACCTTAAAAATCGCCTGCCTTACCATTGGAGAAACAACAGAAACTCCTTTCCAGTCGATGCTTTCGAAATACACAAAAACAGATAATTTTTTCCTTCCTGAACAGTTTACGGAAGAAGAACTAAATTCTGTTAAAGCTAAACTTCAGGATTATAACCTGGTAATTGCCGGCCTGCATTTGTACGAAAGCAAAACAAGGCGGTCGATGCAGGTGGGCAGCCTGCAAAAGGCAAGACCCAAAAGGCCTTATGGTCTAACTAACGAAACCGAAAATCTGCTGCACTATTTATCGAATAACAAAAAGTCAATTGTTGTATTCTTTTCCAGTCCGTATGCTTTAACAGAAATCCACAATTTCACTCCTCCGGCCGGTTTGATAATGGCCTATCAAAAAGACTCGCTGGTGCAGGAATTAGCTGCTCAGCAGATTTTTGGAGGTATTGGAGCATCGGGGAAACTTCCGGTAAGTCTTGGCAACTACTATAAAATTGGCGACGGACTAAGCATCGACAAAGCTGTTCGTATGAAATACACCATTCCTGAAGAAGTTGGAATGAACAGCACACGATTGAATCACCGTATCGATTCGCTTGTTAGCGATGCCATTGCTAAACGGGCAACACCGGGCTGCAGCGTATTAGCGGCAAAAGATGGTAAAATAGTATTCCGAAAAACCTATGGTTATCACACCTACGAGAACCGTATTCCGGTTTCGGAAAACGACCTTTACGATCTGGCTTCGGTAACCAAAGTATCGGGAGCACTAGCTGCCGTGCTCAAACTTAGCGACGAAGGTAAAATCAATATCGACGACAAAATCTCAGCTTACTGGCCCGACTGGAAAAAACGTTTGTTTCACTCGTCGGATAAAGAAGATCTGGGCTGGCGCGAGATTCTGGCCCATCAGGCGGGGTTAATCCCTTACCTCAATTACTGGTCGGAAACAGCAAAAGACGGGCAGCTAAAGAACCGTTGGTATTCCGTTCAAAAAACAGACGATTTTCAGCTGGAAGTTGCTCCGAACCTGTTTCTCAAAAACGATTTCAAGAAAAAGATCTACAAGGATATCCGGAAATCGAAGTTGAATCCTCCGGGTAAATATGTGTACAGCGGACTATCATTCCTTCTTATTCCGCAAATCACCGAAAACCTTTCAGGGCAGGCTTACACCGATTTCTTAGATGCCAGTTACTACCACTCGCTTGGGGCCTATAATATTACTTACAATCCCTTAACCAAATTCCCGAAAAGCCGCATTGTTCCAACAGAATACGATTCGTACTACCGGAAACAGCAAATTCAGGGCACGGTACACGACGAAGCTGCTGCTGTTTTCGGAGGCGTGGCAGGAAATGCAGGGCTTTTTGCCAATGCCAACGATCTGGCGAAACTAATTCAGATGTACATGCAAATGGGCACCTACGGCGGTGAACAATATCTGAGTCCGACAACCATGAAAGAATTTACACGTGTTCAGTTTCCTGACAACAACAACCGCCGGGGATTGGGCTTTGACAAACCGCTTTTGAACAACAATGAACTTAGCCCGGAGCAAAGTTATCCGTGTCCGGGAGTGAGCCCCGAAAGTTTCGGGCATTCAGGGTTTACCGGAACATTTGTTTGGACCGATCCTACTTATAACCTCATTTACATTTTTCTGAGCAATCGTGTTTACCCAACGCGCGAGGGAAATGTGCTTGGTAAACTGAATGTCAGAACCAATATTTTGCAGGCATTTTATGATGAAATAAAAAGAAGTGACCCAAAATCAATTAACACTATTAATTAATTACCCGACACACTAATGCATTGATTTATTGAATATTGTATCATACGCAACAAATATAAACATTATGAGAACAAACATTAATTTAATTCAAATTCAAAATCCTTATCTATCATGAAGAAAGGCTTATTATTTATTCTTTTTCTGTGCATGGGCATTATGGTTTTTGCGCAGAAACGTCAGATTTCCGGTGTAATACGGGAAGAGTCGACAAACGAACCACTACCTGGTGTGTCGGTCCTTGAAAAAGGAACCACCAATGGTGTTGTTACTAATATTGACGGGCAGTACCAAATTACCGTCAGTACTAATTCCACCATAAAGGTTAGTTTTATTGGTATGGAACCACAGGAGGTTGTAGTTGGTGATGCATCAACTTACAATTTCTTTCTAAAACCTTCGTCGGAAGAATTGGACGAAGTTGTGGTGGTGGGTTACGGAATTCAGAAAAAAACTAACTTAACAGGAGCCGTTGCATCTGTTAACACCAAAGAACTGGAAGCAAGACCAATCCCCGATGTAGGTCGTGGTTTACAAGGTCTTACTCCGGGTTTGAACGTTGTTGTTCCAAGTGGAGAAGTTGGATCCGACCCTATTTTGAAAATTCGTGGTCAGCTGGCATCATTTGAAGGAGGTACCGCTCCTCTGATCTTGCTCGACAACGTTGAGATACCTTCTATCCAGCTGGTTAATCCCGACGACATTGCTTCTATTTCTGTTCTGAAAGATGCTGCATCAGCATCGATTTACGGAGCAAAAGGTGCTTTTGGTGTAATCCTTATTACCACTAAAAAAGGTGCTTCAACCGAAAGCGTGAATATCTCTTACTCTGCAAACCTTTCGTTCCAAAACATTTCGAAAAAAATTGAAATGGGTGGAGTTGAAGCGTTGGAGTATTCAATTTTGGCAGCCGAAAGAGTTGGTGCAACAGCTACCGGCGCTTTCTGGAAAGTTACCCGCGACAGCTACGAAAGAGCAGCACAGTGGGAGGAACAATGGGGCGATGTTGTAAAACCAAATGACCCAATGCTTTACGGACGCGACTGGTATGTTGATGCCAACGGATACAAACTTGGTTTGCGTACTTATGATCCTTACGATTATATGATTGAAGAATGGACACCAAGTCAGCAACATAACCTTTCGGTTAACGGAAAAACAGGCAAAACCGACTTTAATATTGGCTTTGGTTACCTCGACCAAAATGGTATGATGAAAACAGCCAAAGAAGATGATTTTAAACGTTACAATGGTTCGATAAAAGTTGGAACTGAAGTTAACAGCTGGTTGAAAGTTCACGGAGGATCGATTTTCTCAAAACGTGTAAAAAGATATCCTTATGCAACAGCTTCAACCACTGCCGATCCATGGTTATATCTTTACCGCTGGAGCCCGGTTTATCCTTTAACAACTGAAGAGGGAGACCCGATCAGGAGCCCTGTATCGGAAGTTGCACAGGCTAACACTGCATTTCAGGAAACCAATTACACCAGCATGAACGGTGGTTTTGTTATTACTCCGGTTGACGACTGGAATATTAACTTCGATTATACTTATGCCAACCAGGAGTATATTAACAGACGCCCGGGAACACGTTACACAGCACGTAACAGCTGGAGTTCGGCATTGCCAAAATACGACGAAAGCGGCAGCCGCATCTATGTAAACAATGCCGGCGAGCAAGTGGCTTCAACTGCCGATGGTGCTATGGAAGCCTACGAACTGAACTTGTTAACATACACCGGAGTGGGTGCCAATCCTGACCGTATTTATCGTATTGCTCAAAACAAAAAGTGGTCAACAATTAATTTAAATACCACTTATGATCTTACTTTAGACGAAATACATAAGTTCAACTTTATGGCCGGTATGAACCGGGTAGCTTATGACGTTGCTTCAAACTGGTCGCAAAAAACTGAATTGATCGACTATAACAACCCTCAGTTCGATTTAGCCACAGGTACTCAAACCGCTGGCGGAAGCGAAGCATGGGAGTCGCAACTTGGATTTTTTGGCCGTATCAACTATAGCTTAAAAGACAAATACCTCTTAGAAGCCAACCTGCGTTACGATGGTACTTCTAAATTCCCTACCGACCTTCAGTGGCGTTGGTTCCCTTCGTTTTCTGCCGGATGGCGCGTTAGCGAAGAAGAATGGATGAAAAATTTGCAACCGGTACTTAGCTCGTTAAAACTTCGCGGATCGTGGGGTACAATTGGCGACCAAACTGTAAACAATTCATTGTACATTCCAACCATGTCGGGCGGATACAACAACTGGATTATTGGCGGTTCAAAACTTTATGATTTCGGAACGCCTGCCTCGGTAGCTGCATCAATTACCTGGCAAGATATTACTACGCTCGACTTAGGTTTCGACGCTCGTTTTATCGATAACAAACTGGGACTTTCATTCGACTGGTACCAGCGCGATACCGAAAACATGATCGTTCCACAGGAAGGACTTCCAACTACCTACGGAACATCGGCACCAAAAGGCAACTTTGGTTCGTTGCGTACCAACGGATTTGAATTGCAGTTAGACTACAACCACCGTTTCCGCAATGGAGTGGGATTAAACGTAGTGGCAACAGTAGCCGATGCAAAAACAAAAATTACCAAATACGGATCGACACAGGTTGTTGACAGCTGGTATGTAGGAAAAACTTACGGAGAGATCTGGGGTTATGAAACAGACCGTTTGTACCAGGCTGACGACTTTGTTTACGAAAATGGCGAATTGGTAACAGTAACATCTACCGACGACAGAAACGTTTACCAACTTTCTGATTCAGATGCAGCAACACAAGGCTATCTGCAATCGGGTAACTTTATGTTTGGACCAGGCGATGTAAAATTCAAAGACCTGAATGGCGACGGAGTTATTAACGATGGCAGCCGTCTTTTAGACGACCATGGCGATTTGAAAAAAATCGGTAACAGCACACCTCGCTACGAATATAGTTTCAGAATTAATACCGACTACAAAGGTTTCGACTTGTCTGTATTTCTTCAAGGTGTAGGCAAACGCGATGTTTGGGGTAACGGATTCTTTGCTATTCCTGGATTTAACGCATCAGACGGTGCAATGCCTGAGGCAATGGCTACTGATTTCTGGAGAGAAGACCGCACAGATGCCTTCTACCCACGACCATATAATAATGCCAACAGTAATAATAAGCTTAACCTGGTTCAACAATCACGCTATTTGCTTGACATGTCGTACCTGAGAATTAAAAACATCACTTTTGGTTATACGCTGCCAACTCAATTGGTTGAAAAAGCAAATCTGAGCAGCCTGCGTGTTTATGTATCGCTCGAAAACTTCTTCACTTTCGATAATTTGCGCGACCTGCCAATCGATCCGGAAGAAATTTCAGGTTACTCCATGTGGAACAGCAGTAACTATAACTTAAGTCGTACAGGTATTGGAACTCCAACCTTCAAAAGTGCGTCAATTGGTCTTCAGTTAAATTTCTAAAATCGACACAATCATGAAAAAATATAGTTTAATATTAATAACACTGGTCTTACTGGCATTTACCAGCTGCGATGATTTTCTTGACAGACCGTCGCTTACCGAAATGAATGATGAGACCTACTGGACTTCGGAAAACAACCTTCGTTTGTTTGCCAACGGTTTTTACGAAAATTACTTTGTTGGATATAACTCATCGTGGAGTTCATCATATACACCACTTCGCAGTTACTATTTCTCCGACGATTTTACTTCCCGCGGAAAACAGGGAGGTTTTGAAACACAAGCTCCATCGTCAAGAGCCAGCACAAGCTCAACTCCCAGCATGATGACAACTTATGCGGGACCAAGCTGGAACTTTTCGTGGGTAAGAAAATCAAATCTGTTTTTGGACAGAATTGAAAATATGGATGCCGGTATACTTACTGAAGATGCAGAAAACCATTGGACTGCTGTTGCCCGCTTTTTCAGAGGATACGAGTACAGCCGCCTTGTAAGTGTATTTGGCGATGTTCCTTACTATGGAAACGTAATTGCAGACACTGAACTGGATGTTTTATACAAAGACCGCGATGACCGTACCGAGGTGATGGATAAAGTTTATGAAGACTTTGAATATGTTTTGGCCAACATGAGATTGTCGGATGGCGATGCGCTATATCTTAACCGCTACACCGCAGCCGGATTTATTTCGCGCTTTATGTTGTTCGAAGGAACCTGGCAAAAGTACCACCTGAACAACACGGATAAAGCCAGCAAATATTTGCAAATGGCTGTTGATGCAGCGGCTATCGTAATGGAATCGGGTAAATACACTTTTTCAAGTGATTTCCGTTCGCTTTTCGGATCTCAGGATCTGGCCGGAAACCCCGAAGTTATTATGTACCGCCACTACGATGCAGCACTGGGTGTAACACATACTGTTGCTTCTTATTCGAATATAACAGAAGGACAAGGTACTGCGGCAAACCTTGCATTGGCAAAAGCTTTTATTTGTACCGATGCAAAACCTTACCAGCTTTCGTCGGTTGAAAATGCTGATAAACTGGATATTCAAAACATGGTTGCCACTCGCGACCCACGTTTTGAAGCCACTTTCTGGGATACTCCAAAGAAAGAATCAGCCACCTTGTTGTATGCCGATAAATTTATCGACAGAGTTGGTCCAACTTACTATGGTTCAGGTTATCCTCCAATGTACGGATCAAACACCAATACCAACGATGCTCCGGTTATGCGTTTGGCAGAGGTTGTTTTAAACTGGATTGAAGCAAAAGCCGAGCTGGCAACTATGGGTGGCGCAGCGGTTACACAGGCCGATATTGATGCTTCCATTAATGCTATTCGCGAACGTCCATTGGATGAAGTAGCGATTGAAAAAGGTATTACACAAACAGCACCACTATTGCTAAGTGCATTGCCCGACGATCCTGCTCGTGATGCTGATGTTCCTGCACTAATCTGGGAGATCAGACGCGAACGCCGTATGGAATTTGTATACGAGCACTCTCGCCTGCTCGACATCAAACGCTGGAATAAAATCGACTACATGAGAGCATCTGAAAATCCGGATATCATGCGTGGTTTATGGATTGATTTCCAGGCAGAATTCCCGGAATGGCTGGTTGCTGAAAAAGAAGGCGTTTTAAGAGTAGAAAATGAAAATGGAACAATTGTTACCTATGATGGTACAAACGCCGCTGAAATGGTGGGTTATTTTGTTCCTGAAAGTATTGCTGAACGTGACGAATTTACCGATCGTGTATATCTTGCTCCTGTTGGAAATGCACAAATCAGTGAATACACTGACAAAGGCTACACATTGAGTCAAACACCAGGATGGAACTAGAAATATAGCCTGGATTTAATACTTAGAGGCTGCCATACTTGTTATTGCAGCCTCTTTTTTTAATCATTAAATTTATCAGCAATGAAACAGTATGTAATATCTGGGATCTTTCTTCTTTCGTACATCCTCTTTACCGGATGCGCCGGCACAATGAACACTTCGCCACAGAAGGTAGTTGTTGGTGCCAGGCTCACAGATTCGTATCTCCCGCTGCTCGAAAATAAAAACGTTGGCCTCGTTGTGAATCAAACCTCAGTTATTGATTCTGTTCACCTTATCGATTATCTCTTTAACAAGGGGGTTGCCATAAAGGGTATTTATGCACCTGAACACGGCTACAAAGGCAATGTTGAACGTGGTGAGCACGTTGATGGAACAACTGATCCGGATACCGGAATTCCAGTACACTCGTTGTATGGTAAGTACCGGAAACCTACACCTGAAATGCTCGAAGGTATTGACGTAATGATTTTTGATATGCAGGATGTTGGTGTTCGTTTCTTTACTTATATCAATACAATGACCAGGGTAATGGAAGCGTCGGCCGAAAATGGTATAAAAGTTATCGTTCTCGATCGTCCCAATCCCCTCGGATATTACGTTGATGGCCCGGTGTTAAGGCCGGGTTTTGAAAGCGGAATAGGCTTATTCCCGATTCCGGTTATTCACGGAATGACGGTTGGCGAATATGCCCAAATGGTGAATAGCGAGGGTTGGCTAAAAGACGGCATCCAATGTGATTTGGAAGTGGTTAAAATGGAAAACTATACCCACGAAACCAAATACCAGCTTCCGGTACTTCCCTCTCCCAACCTGGCCGATATGAAATCGATTTACCTGTACCCTTCCATCTGTTTGTTCGAAGGGGCCGATGTAAACGAAGGCCGGGGAACAGAAACCCCTTTTCAGGTATTCGGTGCGCCTTATTACACACCAAAAGATTTTTCATATGTTCCTGAATCGATTCCGGTTCTGGCACTGCATCCAAAGTTTGAAGGCGAAACCTGTTACGGATACGATTTGTCAGAAACGCCAATGGCCGAGCTTCAAAACATAAAACAGCTTGAAATAAAATACGTTATCGATTTTTACAATAAATCGGATGACAAGGAGAACTTTTTCACGCCGTTTTTCGATAAGCTGGCAGGAACCGACCAGTTACGAAAGCAAATTATTGCCGGTATGAGCGAAGAAGAAATTCGCGAGTCGTGGCAAACGGATCTCGACAACTTTAAGCAAATGCGTAATAAATACTTATTATATTAAGCCAAAGAAAACAATTTTATGATGAAGAAAACACTTTTTCTGGTAAGCTTATTGCTTTTGTTAGTGCCCTTTGCACGGGCACAGCAAGTCTGCTTTGCCCATATTACCGACACCCATATTGGCGGAAGTACAGGAGCGGAAGACTTGGTGCGAACCGTGAACGACATCAACAGTCAAGCCAACATCAACTTTGTTATTTTGTCGGGCGACGTAACTGAATTTGGCTCCGATGAAGAACTAAACGAAGCAAAATCGATCCTAACAAAATTAAATAAACCGTGGTATGTTGTTCCCGGCAATCACGACTCAAAATGGTCGGAAAGTGGCAATAACAGCTTTGTTCGCATTTTCGGATGCGAGGAATTTTCATTCGAAGCCGGCGGTTACCTGTTTATTGGAACAGCCAGCGGGCCAAACATGCGAATGGCTCCCGGACTGGTTCCGCACGAACAGATCGTGTATCTCGATTCGGTTTTACAGAACATGAAAGATCCTGAACTGCCCATTATTTTTGTTAACCATTATCCGCTCGACAATTCACTGTCGAACTGGTACAAAATCATCGACCTGCTAAAAACACGCAACATTCAGGCTGATTTGCTGGGCCACGGACACAGCAACAAATTGTTCGATTTTGAAGGAATTCCGGGCGTAATGGGAAGATCGAGCCTGAGAGCCAAAGCCGAAATCGGGGGTTACAATGTTGTTACCATCAAGCAGGATACCATGTATTACGCTGAGCGTACCCCGGGAGTAGAAACACACGAAACGTGGTGTAGAATTCCACTCATAAATCATCAGTTCAGCGAAAAAGACAACAACTACCCACGCCCCGATTATTCGGTTAACCAGAATTATCCGGAAATCACAAAGGTCTGGGAACTTCAGGATGTTAGCGATATAGGAACAGGATTAGCCAGCAAAAACGGGATTACCGTATACGGAAATGCCGCAGGTGCCATTATTGCAGTGGATGAAAACAGTGGCGAATACCTTTGGCAGTTCCAAACAAACGGGAAAATCTACTCCACTCCAGCCATTGCAAAAGACAAGGTAGTTTGTGCTTCAACCGATAATAATATCTACTGTCTGAACCTTAAAACAGGCCAGAAAGAATGGAGTTTATCTACCGGAAAATCAATTGTTGCCTCACCTGTAATCAGCAAAAACTCGGTTTTCATCGGGTCGTCTGAAGGGATTTTTCGTTCAATCGATCTAAAATCGGGCGAGCTGAACTGGGCATTTACCGAGGTGAATAATTTTGTGGAAAGCAAACCACTTGTTTACCAGGGTACCGTTTATTTTGGCTCGTGGGGAAATACGTTTTATGCCCTTAACGCCAAAACCGGGAAGCTGGAATGGAAACGCGAAAAATACAGTAACCGTATGTTATCGCCGGCAGCCGTTTGGCCGGTAGCCGCCAATGGAAAAATATTTATTGTGGCCCCCGATCGGTACATGACTGCCCTTGACGCCAAAACCGGAGAAGAAATCTGGCATTCGAAAGAATATTCCTGCCGCGAATCAATTGGAATTTCGAACGATGGCAAACTGGTTTACATTAAAAATATGACCGAAGGAAATGTTGATGCTTTCTACACATCTGCCAACGAACAAAAGCTGGCATGGGAATGCAATGCAGAGCTGGGATACGAAATCGCTCCCTCGCCGATTACCGAGGCCGGAAACCTCGTTTTTGTTCCTACTACCGAAGGAATTGTTTGCGCCATTAACAAAACAACGCACCAGGTAGCCTGGAAATACAAACTATCAAATGCATTGGTCAACCACATTCTTCCTATCGATAACCAACGTGTACTGGTTTCATTACTCGACGGTAAAGTTGTGTGTTTGCAATATTGATAAATAAAATGGTTTTACGATAAAACTAAAAGATTAAATCCAACAAAACGGCTGCTTTATGTGGTCGTTTTTGTTGGAAACTGTTTTCTTTTCAAGAAAGAACTCGCGGAGGTATAGCTTATACATGTGCCTGCTCAATAATAAATTTTAAGTTGCCGGAGTTCTGCAAAAGGCGAATCAACTTCTTATATCAACCCTTTTTCCTCCAACACTTTTTCAATAATCTCATGCTTTTTCCAAAACCGATCGTTAATTTTTTGAATCGTTTTCCGGTACTCCGGGTTGCTTTCCAGAGGTTTCAAAATCGGATCCATTGTCTGAAAAAGTAAAATCCAATACTGGTAATTATCCTGTGTTGCAAATATCTTAAGCTGCTCTAACGCTTCTTCGTATTTACCTTCATACGCGTACATTACCGCCATACTGGCACTTTTGTATATCGATTGGTCTTTGTCGCAATACTCCTTATAACTATCGAAAAACTTAGAAGCCTGCGCCTGCAAACCCATCTTTTCATAGACTCTGGCAATTTTTACATCCTCCTGCGGATAAATATCAAGGCCATCTTTTTCTCTGGCATCAACAAACTTTTCGAAATAATAAAAGGCACTGTCATACTCCTCCTGGTAGTAATAAATTTTTGCCACTTCCTGCAAAAGGTCCAGGCGGGCAGTATCCTTGCGCCACTCGTTAAGCAATATTTTTTTGGTTCGCTCTCCATCGCCGTCTTCAGCGTACAAAATATAGGCTTTCATCAGCGGTGCATAATAATTTTCAGGATTAAAATCGAGACATTTGTCGATATAAGTAGCCGCCTCATCAACAAAACCATTTTGAACAAGCGCGTTACTCAGGGCCAAATAAATGTAACTTTTACCTATAGAATCGTTGGCTGCAATATCGAGCTGAATACCTTTTAGCGCATACTCCAGGTACTTCGCGGTATTCGGAATAACGCGTGCATACAAATCGGCCAGCATCTGCACCACCGCCAATGAGTTGGGATTGTACTCCAGCGCTTTTTCAAGATGCGGAAGAGCCAACTGATACTCCTCCATTTGCATGTAGTAGAGTGCTTTGGCAATCAAACTTTCTGCAGATTTAGAATCGTAAAGTAGCGCCCTATCAGCAAAATTGTTGATTTCCTCGGTGTATTGTTTCTGTTTCTGATTAACATCGAGAAAATAATATGAAATAGCCACATTGGCATAAGCCAGTGCAAATTGATCATCCTCTTCTATCGCTTTCTCAAATAACGAAATCGCCTTTTTCAGATTCTCGGGAGTGCGGTTATAATACAAATCGAGTGCCTGTAAGTAATAATCGTAGGCCTCCATACTTTCAGTGGGTATCTTCTCGATTTGTTTTAATTCGGCAGGTGTTACCACAACCTTAATGGCATCAGCTATTTTTCGGGCCACTTCATTCTGAAGAGCAAATACATCGTCTACTTCCCGACTGTATTGTTCTCCCCAAATTGGCCGGTCCGTGGCCGCTTCAATCAACTGGATATTGAGCAAAACCTGATTTCCAAAACGTTGTCCACTCCCCTCCACCAGGTAGTTTACATTCAACTCTTCAGCAATTTCAGGAATACCTTTGTCCGTATCGCGATACTTTGCCACCGAAGTTCTGCTAATAACGCGCAGATCGCTTATTTTCTGCAGGTTGTTTAAAGTCGATTCCATCAACCCGTTTACAAAATACAGGTTTAGCGAATCGCTGCTCTCGTTTACAAAAGGTAACACGGCAATCGATTTTTCGATCTCAACGGGAATATCATCTTTTCTATTGAGAAGTAATACTGACAAAACAATCACGATTAAAACCAGTGCTGCTGCAAAATACCACCTGTACTTTTTTAGTACAGCTTCCTGAACATTCTCGTTCTCTTCCGGTAAAACTCCTTTCCGCACTTCGCCGGGAGAATAACCATATTGTTCGCGAAAACATTTTATGAAATAGGAAGTGTTTCCAAAACCAACCTCATACGAAATCTCGGCAACCGTTAGCGAAGTTTGCTTCAGCATTTCCATGCCTTTTGTAACACGAACCTGACGAATAAACTGACTTGCCGAAAGCTGTGTGTGTGTTTTTATTTTTCGGAGTAAACTGGAACGGCTCATATTCATATGTCCGGCCAGTTCGGAAACGCCAAACTGTTCATTCGAGATATTCTCCAGAATGATCGCTTCCGCTTTTTCGATAAAATCTGCTCCAAAAATTGATGTGTCCGACATGCTGAATTTAATTGACCCGAAAGTAGAAAAATTTATGAAAATGCAGACGTAAAAAAGCCCGCGTGCTTCAAATGTGGCATTATTGCATCATAATTTTCATACCCGATTCAAACTTAACACTTATCGCTGCATATGGTTTAAATCAAGCGTTTGCGAAACCCTCATCTTTGTACAAACAATTTTCAAAATCAAAAACATTAAAATTTTAAAAGATGAAGACACTAAAAAGAATTTCAGTGAAAACAGCAGTAAACTTTTCGTTCATTTTACTTTTATTATTAACGTCATGCGCTAATTCTGGAAGTAATAATACAGGAAATAGTACAAATACAAAATCAGCAGTAGAAAAACCAAAAATCAATATGCAAGCGGCAATTATGTCGAACAACATCGAAGCCATTAAACAACACATTGAGGCAGGAAGCGATATTAATTTAAAAGACCAGATGAGTGGTTCAACACCGTTAATTTCGGCGGTGTCGTTTGGCAGAAAAGAAATTACAAAAGCATTGATCGACGCCGGTGCCGATCTGAACCTGAAAAATAACGATGGATCGACTGCACTGCACGCAGCAGCATTCTTTTGTAATATTGAAATTGTGCAAATGCTTCTTGACGCTAAAGCTGATAAAAGCCTGAAGAACAATTATGGCGCAACCGCTCGCGAATCGGTTTTGGCTCCCTTTGCCGATATGAAACCCATTTACCAAATGATGCAGCAACAACTGGAGCCTCTTGGTATAAAAATAGATTTAGCTGAAGTGGAAAAAACCCGCCCTGTAGTTGCGATGATGTTGCAATAGACAGAATAACGTGATGATCTGTAAGTGTTCATGACATTACCCCTTCGCCTGCAGGCACTTCCCCTTAAAAAGGGGAAGAAGTTTCACCCCAGGATTAAAGTAAAATTTATACGTCTGAAATATTCGCCTAAAGCGTTCTCCCCTTGTAAAGGGGAGATGTCGAAAGACAGAGGAGTAAAGAAGAAAACAGATTCAAGTTAAGTCATTCAATAAAAATTAATAGCATAATGAAAACAGAAAGAAGACACGATATCGACTGGTTGCGAGTGCTGGCTATTGGATTATTACTGATCTACCACATTGCCATCGTTTTTCAACCGTGGGCCATGTTTGTTGGCTTTATAAAAAGCAACGAAAGCCTTGAAAATTTATGGAAACCGATGACGCTGCTAAACGTTTGGAGGATTCCGCTCTTGTTTTACGTATCGGGGATGGGTTTGTATTTTGCCATTCAAAAACGCAACTACGCACAGTTACTTACCGAACGTACCCGCCGAATTCTTATTCCATTGATTTTTGGAGCATTAGCGATTGCGCCTCTCCATTTTATCATCTTTCAGAAATTCTACAACCTGCCATTAGGTTATTACCCGCACATGGGCCATTTGTGGTTCCTCGGAAACATTTTTATTTACGTGTTGGTATTAACTCCACTGTTCTTTTACTTGATAAAAAATAGTGAAGGTAAGTTCAGAAAAGTACTGTCGGTTTTAATGAATAATCCATTTGGGCCTTTAGTATTATCGGTATTTTTTATTGCGGAGGCTTTGCTGGTAAAACCACAAATATTCTCGGTTTACGCCGAAACGTGGCATGGCTTTTTCCTTGGTTTACTGGCCTTCTTTTTTGGTTTTCTGTTTGTGTACAGCGGACTGCAATTTTGGCAAACCGTATCGAAATGGAAATGGTTGTATCTTGCGCTGGCAGTGGTTTTATACGCCATTCGCCTGCGGTTATTCGAAACCAATTCACCGGGTTATCTTATGGCCATCGAATCAAACTGCTGGATATTTGGCATCTTCGGGCTGGGTTATCAATACCTCAACAAACCAAGCGCCGCACTCAGTTATTTAAGCCAGGCCGCTTATCCTGTTTACATTATTCATATGTTTGTTTTGTATGCAGGTACACTACTAATTTTACCAACGCAACTACCGCCAATGGCTAAATTTATTGCAGTAACAGCTTTTACTTTTGTCACTTGTTCTGTTATTTATGAATTTATGATAAGAAGAATTGGTTTTTTACGACCACTGTTTGGTTTAAAACCAAAAGTCAACAAAGTAGGAAAGAGACTGTTACAGAAAGCAGTATAAAAACTTCAATCAAAATAAAATTGCGATAATGACTAAAAAACACACCAAACTAATAATACGAATCATGTTATTTACAGGAACCGCCATTTCGCTGTTTTTTGTTCCATGGATTTTACTCAGAATCATGCTTTCTCCAATACCCCATTCTGTTCAGGAACAATTGGATAAAAGCATAGAGTACGGTTTCGACGGAATAATTGTATATGTTGACGAAGCCGGAAAAGAACCTGCTTTTTATGCTGCCGGATACAAAAACCGGGAAAACAAAATACCGGCCGATCCGCATTCACTATTCAAAATTGCCAGTATCAGTAAATTATACGACGCGGTTGCCATAACCAAACTGGTAAACGATGGGCGTTTGTCACTGGATAAAACACTGGCCGATTACTTCCCTGAATTGGTGGGAAGAATTGAAAATGCCGACAAAATAACCCTGAGAATGATGGTGCAGCACCGCAGCGGAATTCCGAATTTAACCGACACCCCTAACTTTTGGGCTGACCCACCGTCAAGCAGCCAGGAAGCACTTGAACGCGTGCTTGATTTACCGGCCGATTTTGCTCCTGATGCAAAGTATCGGTACTCGAACACCAATTATTTATTGATTTCCATGCTGATTGAAAAAGTGACCGGAAAAGATATTTTCATGACTATTAAAAAAGAAATTCTTGATCCGCTTGGCCTGAAAAACACTTTTGGTTCGATAAATGAAGAAAATATCGACGATGTGATGAGTGGCTATTACGTTGGAATAGAAGAAGATATTAAAGCCGGGGATTACGGAACCAAACTGACTTCGATGGTTGCCAGTGCCGAAGACGTTGGCATCTTTCTGCGGGCCTTAAACGATGGCTCGGTATTTAACGATGGCGAACAGGAAATCTATTCTTCCATTTATGTGTACAATCACACGGGCTTAATGCCGGGTTATATGAGCATTGCCAAATACCACAAAGACATCGACACGGTTGTTATTCAATTTGTGAATACCACCAATTTTGCAGGATACGAATGGAGTATAATGGAAATTGTATACCGGCGGGTTGTGAAAATCGTGAAAAAACATCATAATACCTAATGAGGGAATTCAACCGCTACACATTATTTATAAACCATATTTAAAGCAGCGCCGATAATTCCGGCGTTGTTTTCCATTTCGGCAGGTACTACAGGTGTATCCAGTTTTATATATTCCTCAAACCTATCCATTTTTTTGCTGATACCACCACCAACAATAAACAGGTTGGGATTAAACATCTTGTCGTAATAATCCAGAGCATTGTTAAAACGTTTACCCCACTCTTCCCACGACAAGTCTTTTCTTTTTCGCACCGAATCAGCAGAATCGCGCTCTATGGTTTTCCCTTTAAATTCGAGGTGGCCCAGCTCCAGGTTCGGCACCAGGTGTTTATCGATAAAAATTACGGTTCCAATTCCGGTTCCTACAGTAAGTAAAAACACCATACCTTTTACCTTGGCTCCGGCACCAAAATGAATCTCGGCAATTCCGGCAGCATCTGCGTCATTTACACACTCCACTTCACAGCCGGTTTTCTCCGACAAATTTTTATTGACTTCCTGCCCGATCCAACTGTTATCAATGTTTGCAGCAGTCAACATCACACCGTTTTTCACAACGGCGGGTACACCAACTCCAACTTTGCCTTTCCAGTTAAAATGCTCGGTAAGCTCTGCCATCACCTCAGCCACAGCCTCAGGAGTTGCAGGTTGCGGGGTTTCAATACGGTGTCGTTCAGTAACTAACTCACCGGTTTTGGTATCCACAATTGCACCTTTAATTCCCGATCCGCCAAAATCAATTCCAAGTACTTCCATTTTTTTATCGTTTTTGATCTTCTAATTTACGATAATGATTTCGTACAGTTGCAATGATTTCTAATTTAGCTTGTATCAGACCATATTTCCGAAAAGAAAATAATGTGTTATGCAAATAACACAGATGTTCGCAGAAAAGGCTTTCACCCAAATGGGTAAAAGAAAATCCGAGGTAATCTGCGTTATCAGCGTGAAATAACAAAAACCTGAGATTTTTAAGTTAGGAAGCAGAGAAACACAAAAAAAAAAGCGGATCCCCTCGGAAATCCGCTTCAATGCTTTTATGTTAGTATTTTACTACAATTGGTAAAGCTCATCAGCCCGTATTAATTCGGTTTTATGTTTTTGCAACATTTCCACACAACGTTCAACACGTGAAGGGCGAATTACAGTAACAGCTCCTTCATCCTTCATCGAAAAAGCGTACATGTATTCAATAAATACTTCTTCCTGTTGCAGAATATCGAGCAGTTTACTCAGACTGCCGGGTTTATTTGGTGTTTTGGCCAAAACAACTTCGGTGGTTTTTACCGAAAACTCGTTTTCTTTTAACACCGTGCATGCTTTATCCGGGTCGGAAACAATCATACGCAGAATTCCAAAATCAGAGGTATCAGCAATGGTAAAGGCCGACAGATTTATTTCGGCATCGGCCAGTATTTTTGTCACTTCATTTAATCGTCCTGACTTGTTCTCTAAAAAAACAGATACTTGTTTTATGATCATGACTTTAGATTTTACGGTTATCGATTACACGTTTTGCCTTTCCGGCAGTACGCTCGATGGTTTTTGGTTCCACCAGTTTCACATCCACTGAAATACCAAGCGTACTTTGAATATTGTGCGTGATTTTCTTTTTCAGTTTCTCCAGTTCACGCACTTCATCCGAGAAGAACTGCTCCTGTACTTCCACCATCAGTTTTAGTACATCGAGCGTACCTTCGCGCTCCACAATTAACAGGTAGTGTGGTTCGGTTTCGCTCATTTCGAGCAATACACTTTCAATTTGCGAAGGGAATACGTTTACCCCGCGAATAATCAACATATCATCCGAGCGGCCTTTACATTTTTCCATGCGCACCAGTGTACGTCCGCACTCGCATTTATCGTAGATCAAGCGGGTAAGGTCGCGCGTACGATAGCGCAAAATTGGAATACCTTCTTTGGTGATGGTTGAAAATACCAACTCTCCCACTTCGCCCGGTTCAACCGGCTGCAGCGTTTCCGTATCCAGAATTTCGGGTATAAAATGATCTTCGTTAACGTGCATACCCACCTGGTGCTCGCACTCGCACGAAACTCCGGGGCCAATCACTTCACTCAAACCATAAATATCAATCGCTTTCAGCTTTAATTTAGCTTCAATCTCCTTACGCATGCTTTCGCTCCATGGTTCGGCACCAAAAATACCAACCCGTAGTTTCAGTTCTTCGGGGTCGATTCCCATTTCCTGCATCACTTCAGCCAAAAACAAAGCATACGATGGAGTACAGGCAATTACGGTTGAGCCAAAATCCTGCATCAGCTGAATTTGTTTTTTAGTATTTCCACCCGAAATGGGGATTACCGTAGCACCAAGATTTTCGGTTCCGTAATGCAAGCCTAAACCACCGGTGAACAATCCGTAACCATAGGCCACCTGAACAATATCGTTGCGGGTAACACCCGACATACACAACGAGCGGGTAACCACCTCGGCCCACATACTCAGGTCGTTTCGGGTGTAGCCAACAACGGTAGGTTTTCCGGTAGTACCTGAGCTGGCGTGTACCCGCACAATTTCGCTCATGGGTACGGTAAACATTCCAAACGGGTAATTATCGCGCAGGTCGGTTTTATTCGTAAACGGCAGGTTTTTCAGATCCTCTACCGAACGCACATCGCCGGGTAGCATGCCTATTTCCTGCATTTTGGCGCGATAGCTTGGTATATTGTGGTAAATACGCTGAACGGTTTGTTTTAATCGTTCGCTTTGAACTGACGCCATCTCATCGCGAGAGGCGCATTCTATCTTTTCATTCCAAATCATAAAATTTAGTTGATCTTTGGTTTTACATGTTGTTTATTGGTCTACAACCGGGCATTCCGGTAATTGCTATTTCCCGTAAACCACTTTGTCGTCAAGAATTTTAACATGGTTGATTTCCAGACGACGAATGGCCTCCAAAACATCGGGCACTTCGAGTAACAGCACCGCAAGATGACTTTCGGCAATTAGGCGTGTATAGGCACTTTCGATATGAATTCCGGCACGTGCGATCTTCACCAGAATTTCATCCAGACCACCCGCTTCATCTTTCATTTCAAGAGCTATTACCTCTTTCATTGCCACCGAGTTTCCATGATTAGCAAGAAGTTTATAGGCTTTGTCAGGCTGATCGACCAGCAAACTTAAAACACCCCATCCATGCGCCATGTTATTTAATGTAAGCGTACGAATGTTGATTCCCTCTTTTTTTAACAGCGCAGTAATCGCTTCAAAATGAGTGATCTTGTTCTCAAGAAAAACAGATATTTCAAATGCCATAATTGTAGTTTTTTTAGTTTATTCAACATGGTTTCCGTAAAAATAAAGTTTATTAAGTAAACATTCACCAACGGAAATCATATTTTCAGTTCGATCAAAACCCGTTCCATTAATTTATCCCGTGGTAACAGGCAGACTGGCGTTTGTCGGATGTTTTTTTAGTAGACAAAGAAACAACGATCAGCACCACTACAGATGCCGGCATGGCAATCATTATCGGGTCGATGATCATCTACGGCAACTCAGTAACCAGCGTTGGTTTTCCAAACAGTGCCTGGCAAATTCCCGCGTCATCCTCTAAAAATTATACATCACCATTAGCAGAAAGCGGTGATTGGTTGCGTTATTTGTATCCTCATAAAGTCCGTCGGAGAAATCGAACTCCCCTGCACCCCAATTTGCCGATGTTATTTCGTACTCGGCAACGAATTTCAAATTTTTAATATTGTAAGCCAGGTAAGTCGAGGCACGCGACATATCTTTTAACGACGTTGCCAGACCGGCAATTTTTGCACTGCCATCAAAATTATAAAGCGGATCTACTGTTCCAAGATTTCCGGTGATACCGGCAAACAATCCCAATTGTACTTTAGTGCCATAAACCAGGTTAAATAAAGCGCTGTAGTTATTGTAATTGGTATAGGTCATTTCACCGGTGGATGAATCGTAAGTTTTAGCTCCGTAACCTCCCAACATCAACATATTTGCCATATTCTGGCCGTACAATCCTTTGGCGAGCATATACAATTTATCCTTTTTGTAGGCCAGGTATGCCATTCCCACCAGGCTGGTATTTAGTTGCTCTGTTACATAGCCCATATCGGTAATCGCCATTGGTTGAATAGCATTAAACTGACCAGCGATTCCGGCAGTTACTGCGCCTTTGTTATGATTGATTCCAATTACAATCTCGGGTATTCCGGCATTACGTTTGGCCAGGTTTTTACAGTTGGTGTTTGGTGCATCATAGAATCCACGCGATACATATTGTTGTTCATAAAGTGCGGTAAACGAAAAGGTCACATTTCCTGTTCGGTAATCAAAATCTATCTGTGGCGAACGGTTAAACGGATTAAAAGGCGCTCCGGTATTCAGGTTACCAACCTTTGGATAATTACCGCCCATTCCGTTCCACAGCGGATGCCAGGTTTGCCCCACCAAAAGCGATGAATTTTCCCAATCGAGTTTAAAGTAAGCTTTCCGCAATCGTAATACTTCCGGGTATTCGCTTACAATTCCGGCAAAATCGGTTTCGAAGTTGGCAGATGATTTTGCCCCTAACATTTCAGGACCGCTAATATTAAAACCAAACCGTGTGGCCATGGCCGTGTAATTGGTCATGCCGTTTTTATTGATTTCTTTTCCCGAAGGATCGACACCGGCGTATGCCGGGAACAGATAAAAGTTGTCCATTGCTGCATTGATACCTTTGTAAGTATCGTGGTAGAATTCGCTACGAATAAAACCGTAGACCTCGGCTTTAAATTGTTTCTCCTGGGCAAATAATCCTGTATAAATCAGGAACATGCCACAAACAATAGCTGTAATTTTTTTCATTATAAAATGATTAGTTGTTTTTGTTGATTGAATAGATGGTTTACCCGAAGTACCAAATCAGGTCTTCGGGTTAAAACAGAAGTAATCCCATAAGGAATAATATGTTGCTGTCTTTAACACAGGGTTCAAAATTAGCAATTTTAGAGGCCTGCCCAACGCAGCAATTACAATTTGAATGTTATTAAAGCTTATTTATTTTGATTTCAAACTATACATAAAAAAACCCGTTCGCGACATTCGTCATGAACGGGTTTCTTATTGATGGGTATTATTTTTTTATTTGTTCGCCAATGCAAATTCCAATCCGGCTTTAAAAGCTTTCCGGTTCATTTCGACTACTGCCTCGCCTTTCCTACTGAAAATATGTGCAATTCCGGCTTCTATTTTTTCCGGTTCAATATTCAGAAAAGGAGTAGCTGCTCCCAACATGACCACATTCGAAGCACGTTTGTTACCAATTTCTGAAGCAATTTTATCAGCATCAATAGCTACAAAACGTGGTTGTTTTTCTATTTCTGCCAAAACAGCATCAATATCCGGGTAATTCGGGATATTTACAAAAGGTGTTATGTTGGTTACCACATAACCTTCGGGAGCAAGAAACGGCAGGTAACGCAATGCTTCCATTGGCTCCACCGAAAGTATCAGATCGGCTTTCCCCATCGGGATAAGATCGGCAGCAATTTCACTGTCGGAAATACGAAGGTGCGACTGCACTGCCCCGCCACGCTGGCTCATTCCGTGTGTTTCGGCCTGTTTTAAAAACAAATTATCGTTAATAGCGGCATCACCAATTATCGATGCGATGGAAAGAATTCCCTGACCGCCAACTCCGGCTAATATAATATCTGTCTTCATGTCTTCTTATTTATTGGGGTTATCTTTCATTTTCTTTTCCTTGCGCAACCGTTTTGCTGCGGCCTGAATACACTCGCGACGGAACACGATCACAGAAACACCTTCGTAGGCAATTTCCTCTTCGAAAGTCTGCACCATCAGGTCGTGGTATTTTTTCAGCGGTGTTAACACACGAATATGATCCGGGTTAACTCCAACACCTTTACAAATACTTTCAATTTTCCCCAAAGCTGAAGAATCCTGACCGCCTGTCATCGATACCGATTCGTTATCAGAAATAACAACAATGATATTCGACTCGTCATTAACAGCATCCAGCAATCCGGTAATTCCCGAATGCGTGAATGTTGAATCGCCAATAACAGCTACCGCCGGAATTAAACCTGCATCGGCAGCTCCTTTGGCCATGGTAACCGAAGCGCCCATGTCAACACACGAATAAATACTTTTGTAGGGAGGCAATGCCCCCAGCGTATAACAACCGATATCGGAGAAAACGCGTCCTTTGGTGTATTTATCCAGCGCCTCATTTAAGGCTTTGTACATATCCTGGTGACCGCATCCCTGGCACAATGCCGGCGGGCGATTAACCACCAATTCAGGAACATCGGCACCCAAATATGTTTCTTTTCCGAGGGCTAATGCAACCAGGTCGGCATTCAGTTCGCCATCGCGTGGCAAGGTACCACTTAAACGCCCCGAAACCTGAATATCTTTTTTGAAAGCAGCTTTTATATGCTCCTCCACCACCGGATAACCTTCTTCCAATACCAGCACCTCTTCGCAATGTTTGGCCATTTTATCCAAAAACTTTTGCGGAACCGGGTATTGCGAAAGTTTCAGCACGGTATACGGACAATCGTCTTTCGGATAATTTTCCTTGAGGTAGTTATAAGCAATACCACAGGCAATAATTCCAAAACTTTTGTCTTCGCCTTTGGTGTATGTGTTGTATTTCGATTTTTTGGCTGTCTTCTCAAACAGCTCTTGTTTTTCAAGCAGCCCTTTATATCTTCTTCGGGCGTTGGCCGGCAATAATACAAACTGACTTGGATCCGACGGTAAAACCAATTCGTTTTCATTCAGTACTTCGCTGCGAATTACTCCGGCACGCGAATGCGCCAAACGGGTTGTAATACGCACCATCACCGGAACTTCCAGTTTTTCGGAAAGCTCAAATCCTTCGCGAACCATATCATAAGCTTCCTGCTGGTTGCTGGGTTCCAAAATCGGAATCATAGCAAACTTGCCATAGAAACGCGAGTCCTGCTCGTTTTGCGATGAGTGCATCGACGGATCGTCGGCAACAGTAATTATCAAACCTCCGTTTATTCCGGTAATTGCTGAATTGATAAAAGCATCGGCAGCCACATTCAGGCCCACATGTTTCATACAAACCATGCTGCGTTTACCGGCGTACGACATTCCCAGCGCCGCTTCGTAAGCTGTTTTCTCGTTAGCCGACCATTTACTGCGGATACCTTTTTCAATGGCCAGTTCATTTTCCTGAATAAACTCCGTTATTTCGGTTGAAGGAGTTCCCGGATAGGCATAAACCCCTGAGATTCCGCCATCGATAGCTCCCTGTCCAACGGCTTCAACTCCTAAAAATAGATTCTTTTGCATTTTGGTTTAATTTTCAGAGCCAACAAAAGTATTATTTTGAGGATTGTATACAATTAGGATTGTCATGTTTTGTCTTTATAATGAATACAAATTAGCTACGTTTGACAACTTTACGCTGCATAAAACCAATGTTTTCCGTTTTGTACCAATTGTTACAACATGATTTACAAATGTTAAACATATTTGCGCAACAAAAACTACTTTATGGCCCGAAAAAATTGGATAAAAACCTTTAAGAAACTACATAAATGGCCGGCAATAATCATTGCCTTCATTGCCATTCTTTTTGCTGCGTCAGGAATTGTGATGAACCACCGGCAGTTGTTTTCCGCTGTTGATGTATCCAGAAAACTGTTGCCAAAAAATTATCACTATAAAAACTGGAACCTGGCAGCAGTTCGTGGATCAGTACAGCTGGAAGATGCCAATTTACTGTACGGAAATATCGGCATTTGGAAAACGGATGACGATCTTCAACAATTTGAAGATTTTAACCAGGGATTTCCGAAAGGAATTGATAACCGGAAAATATACTCCATCGTTCAGTTTAATGATGCTCTTTTTGCCGGAACGCAAATGGGTTTATACAAACGAGACAAAACGGAAGGCTTCTGGCAAAAACTTCAAATTCCGGTGGAAAAAGAACGTATTGCCGACCTGGAAATAAAAGACAACAAGTTGCTGGTGCTTACCCGTAATTATTTACTGGAAAGTAGCGACGGGCAAAATTTCAAAAAGATACAACTGCCTGAGCCGGTAAACTACCAGCGCAAAACCGGCTTATTCAATACCTTTTGGGAATTACACAGTGGGGAGTTATTCGGACTTGCAGGAAAACTGTTTGTCGATTTACTGGGACTGGTAACTATTTTACTTTCGGTAACGGGGCTACTGCATTTTTTCTTTCCGAAATGGATTAAACGCAGGAAGAAGAAAATTCAGGAGCAGAAGGGAAAAGAAGATCACCCCCTTCCCCATCAAGGGGATAACCGAAATCAGAAGATCTCAAAACATGAAAACGTATCAGTTGAAAAACTGGTGAGCACAAAAAAGAAAAATCTGCACTGGCACAATGTGGTGGGCTATGTATTTGCACTGTTCCTGCTAATCAATACTTTTTCGGGAATGCATTTGCGACCACCTTTATTAATCGCAATTGCCAATAAACAGGTAGCAATTATTCCCGGCACACACCTCGATAGTCCAAATCCGTGGTTTGATAAACTGAGACGTATACACTGGGATGCCGCCAACCGACGTTACATCTTTTCAACTGCCGATGGTTTTTTCTTTGCCGACGAAAAGCTGAATGACAAACTCATTCCCGCTCCAATACAGCCACCGGTAAGTGTTATGGGTTGTAATGTGCTGGAACCAATGGGCGATAATTATTTAATGGTAGGATCGTTTAGTGGCATGTTTGTTTGGAATACGCAAAACGGAAGAATAGCCGACTTATTTACGGGAAAACCTTACCAATCACCCGAAGGAATGGCGCGACCAATCGGTACCAATACCGTTGCCGGATTTGTACAATCGGGCAACAAAGCCTGGTGGTTCGACTACAACAGAGGTGCCATGGAGCTAAATGCCCAAAACCAATCCGTTGCGATTGCCGCCATGCCCGATGAAGTGCGCAAAGCCTCGCCCATGTCGTTATGGAATGTGGCGTTGGAAATACATACAGGCCGTATTTTCGAGCACCTGGTGGGTAGTTTTTATATCTTGTTTGTACCACTGGCGGGTATTTGCCTAATGCTGGTAATCATTAGCGGATTCTTCCTTTGGTGGATGGTGTTTCGCAGAAAAAGAAAATAAAATCCGGGTTGTAAAGACACACCAACTTAACCCCCAAATAAAATTGGCCGGAAGACCGGAGACGGAAGACAGAAGAAAGTCCGAACCCCATTCTCAAGTCACTTCGGGTTTCGAGTATCCAGTATCCAGCGTCCAATATCTATAGTCCACCTTTTTCCGCAGGCTCAAATTTCTGATTATATTAGCCTCCAATAAAACCTGTCGTATTATGGATTATATCAATATCAATAAAAAACTTTGGAACGATAAAACGGACATTCATTATAAATCGGATTTTTACGATGTTGATGCTTTTATAAACGGTAAAGATTCGTTAAATCCCATTGAACTTGAGCTGTTGGGAAATATTGAGGGAAAAAAGATCCTTCATCTGCAATGCCATTTTGGACAAGATACTATTTCGCTGGAACGGCACGGTGCATTGGCAACCGGAGTTGATTTTTCGGAAAGAGCCATTGAAAAAGCCCGGCAACTAAACGAACAGCTTGGCACCGGCGCGCGGTTTATTCAAAGCGATGTGTACAAATTGCCTGAAGTTCTGGATGAAAAATTTGATATTGTATACACTTCGTACGGTGTAATTGGCTGGCTTCCTGACATGCAAAAGTGGGCAAACGTTATTGAGCATTTTTTAAAGCCTGGAGGGCAGCTGGTGTTTGTGGAGTTTCATCCCATTGTTTGGATGTTTAGCTACGATTTTAAGCAGGTGGAGTTTGACTATATGGAATCGGAAGCGATTGTAGAAGAACTGGAAGGCACCTATACCGATAGTGATGCGCCGATAAAGGGGAAGTCGGTGTGCTGGAACCACGGCCTCAGCACCGTTATTAACTCACTGATAAAAGCCGGACTTACCCTTACTGACTTTAAAGAATACAACTACTCACCCTACAATTGCCTCGAAAATTTAGTTGAAGTTGAAAAAGGGAAATATAAAATTAAAGGGTTGGAAAATAAGTTTCCTTTGGTGTATTCGGTTAAAGCAGTAAATAGCTAAATTCTTAAACTCATGCTCTAAAAAGCGTCTTCCCGGGTTTATGCCTGGTTTCATTTACATAGTATTTATTTCAATAATTGGAGAATTTAGCCTGCCTGCAGGAATTAACCGGGTACTAAATGTGTTTATACAATCAACTGATAACAAAACACTTCGCAGATGTGTCATAAAATTGTCGTGATGATTTTCAACAAGCAATGATTGATTATTACTAGTTTTGGCTTAACAAAAAGTAAACGATGAGCGATAACCAATTAGCACAAAACATTAAAGCACTTCGAAAAAGAAAAGGATATTCTCAGGAGGCTCTTGCTGAAATTTCAGGACTAAGTATTCGAACGGTTCAGCGAATTGAAAACGAAAACCGGAATCCTTCAGGTGATTCATTAAAAAGATTATCATCAGCTCTGGGTGTTTCTCCTGATTATCTGCTTGAGTGGGAACCCAACGAGAATTCTAACTTTTTATTAATTCTTGCCTTCTCTCCAATTCTGTGTATAATAAATCCGTTTTTGGCCATTTTAGTCCCTTTGATATTGTGGTCGATTCAAAAAAATAAAATCCGTGGCGTTAAACGTTTAGGTGAAAAAATCTTAAAAACACAGATCATCTGGCTGGTGATATTTTTTATTTTCAGAACAATAAACTTTCTGAGGTTACAATATATTGTTCAAAACACCAACCAGTTTGTTGGCGATCAATGGGACTCATTTTTGGCTGATATTGAAACGCAATCGTACCTGAAAACATTTTTTATCGCAATAAACATTTTAATCATTTTATTTATGACTTACAAAACGTACCAAAACAACCAGGTAAATAAACCAAAACATACTATAAAAAACTCTGACATGAAATCTTATCTATTTTTAATTGTAATTCTTTTTTTTACTGCTTGTAATAAAAAAACCCAAACTACTTCGCAGCGATATATTGAACCCTGTGAATATTCAATAATAAGTTATCAGGTTAAAGATGCGGCTTATCATGACTCTGTAAAAAGTTTTTTAACCCATGATTCTTATATTTCTGTTTCAGGCGATTCAACATTTACGATTACAAACAAACTGGGCGAATTTCTTTTTAATGGAAATAGCTTCGGTTATAAAATTATAAACGACTCGCTGATTCTTTCGAACGACAAACAGCGCTCATCCTATAAAATACTGAAACTTGATCCAAACTCATTCCAACTTGAAGTTGACAATAAATATTTTAATCGAATTGATTTCATTAAACCGAAAGAAAAAAGACGAAGAATTGAAACAGTTGTAGAAATTGAATACTAAAAGCGCACTACAATTGGTTGCGGGTAATTATTCCAGATACTCTGAGCATGAAATTTATTAAAAAGTAGTACGGGTTAAAAATTGGCGATTTAAAACACCCTTATCTCACCACCTCTCCCACCGAACCGTTTTCACCGGGTTTCAGTTCAAAAACAAATGCGGGCTTTAAATCGGGCTCCGTTCGGTGCGAAACATAAAGAATAGCCGTTTGGCTTTCGTCGGAAATTTTATTGATTAACGCCGATAGCAGCGCCGCACTTTTATCGTCCAGTCCGGTTGAAGGCTCGTCGAGAATCAGTAGCGGCGGATGTTTAATCATCGCACGTGCAATCAGCACCATTCGGCGGTGTACCTGCGAAAGATCGACAAAAGCCCGGTTGCCTTTATCGGCCAGTCCCAGCACTTTTAACCAGTCGTTGGCCACATGTTGTTGTATTTCGCTTGGCCGGTGGTACAAGCCAATGGAATCGTGAAAACCCGAGATCACCATTTGTTCGGCGGTATGGCGGCGTTTAAACAACTCCATCATCGATGGCGTAAAATATCCGATCTTCTTTTTTATTTCCCAAACACTTTCGCCTGTCCCTTTACGGCGGCCAAACAGTTCGATGTTCTGCCCGAATGCTTTTGGATTATCACCGTTTATCATGGTTAAAATGGTGGTTTTCCCCGATCCGTTGGGACCTTTTAATTGCCAGAATTCTCCGGCTTTAATGGTCCAGTTGATGTTATTCAGGATTTGTCTTTCCTGGTAGTTAACCGAAACATCGCTTAGTTTTATCAATTCGTTGTAGCGAATAGTTTGTTCGTGTAAGGGGCCCGGAATTTCGATCGAAAAATGGACATTGGTTGCCGGTTCATATTTTTCAAGGTATTGTTCAATTCCATCATTAAAAACTACTTTTCCATTATCAACGCGCATGGCATGTTTTATAAACGGCAACAAATCACTCTTTCGTTTAAAAACCTGTATCACAGTCATTTTGTTGGCAATGATTTCCAATCGCTCTTTTAACTGCTTTACTGAAGCCACATCCAGCGCATCAAACGGATTATCAAGAATAATAAAACCGGGCTGTCTGGCCATCAGAAATTCAAGCAGCGCCTTTTTTTGCTCTCCACTTGATAAAGTGCGTATGCTGCGGCCATAACTTTTGGTCAGCTCATAATTATCGTGCCTGAATTCATCCTCGATAAACTTCATCAGCGTTGTATTCGAGAACAACACGCCCTTTTTTCCTGCTAATTCAGGGAAATGCTCCGAACTCTCCCCTTTCAATAGCTTTTTTATAAAGGTTGAATCCATCGCCAGGTCATCGCCGTTTAAAGCCACATGTTTAAGCATATTCAGTGTTTTGAATACGCCAAATTAGAAATATCTGACCAATAACCCGAATGATGACACCACATTTGAAAAATCCTTTTAACATTTTATTTTGAATTAATCTTAATAAGGCGTAAATTGAAATCCATTATCCACACACACATTTTTGAAACCAAAAAAAACATGCAAAATCAGCCTGCTTTGTGGAATAGGAAGCTTTTTATAAAATATAATTTAATGTAAAAACGATGAGAAAAAACAACTTTGTTTTGCTGATTTTTGGAGCTCTGTGTTTAACCCTGCTTAATTCCGCCTGTACAAGCAACTCAAAACCTGCGGCCGAGGCTGCGCAACCTGCCGAATTAACCGGCGAAGAACTGGTTGTTCGTGGCGAGTACCTGGTAACAATTATGGGCTGTAACGATTGCCACTCGCCTAAAAAAATGGGTGCCAACGGGCCGGAGCTTATTCCCGAACTGCTATTATCAGGTTACCCGGGTGACCGCCCAATAATTGATTTACAATCAGAAATGACCGCACAGGGTTTTGCAACCTTTTATCCCGATTTAACCGGTAGTGCCGGTCCGTGGGGAATGTCGTTTGCTGCCAACCTAACCCCCGACGCTACAGGCATAGGCACCTGGAGCGAAGAACAGTTTAAAAAAGCTTTAAAAGAGGGTAAATTTAAAGGCCTTGACGGAACACGCAAACTTTTACCGCCAATGCCGGTAGAAAATTTCAAGGATATAAAAGACGAAGATGTCTCGGCTATTTTTGCTTATCTGAAAAGTTTGCCTCCGGTTAAAAATGTGGTACCGGCTGCTATTCCTCCTGGTGAGCAATAGACTTATTTAAAATCGCATTTAAAATCACAAAGTCACGAAGAACACTAAGATTTTGTAAATCATGTTTTTCGTGACTTTGTATTTTTAGTATCAAAAATAACTAATGTTCTATCCTTATACGGGCATCAACCGCCATAATTTCCTGTTCGTTACCCAACAACGGATTAATGTCAATCTCTTTTATCTCGGTGGCAAAACGCAGCAACCACGACAGGCGAACAATAATATCCACATACTTATCGATATTCACACCTTCCTGCTTGCGAAAACCTTTTAGTATTTTGTACGATTTCAGACTGGTAACCATCGAGCGCGCTTCGCTGTGTGTTAACGGTGCCAGACCCGATGCCACATCTTTCATCACCTCCACATAAATTCCGCCCATTCCGCACAATACAACATGCCCGAAAGTTTCTTCGTAGGTAGCTCCCAAAAAAAGTTCGGTTCCCGCAGCCATTTGAGCTATTAATACGCCCTCGGTTCCTTCAATCTGAAACAGGTGATGAAACTCTTTGCGAACCTGCGTAACATTCCGAACATTAAGGATTACGCCACCAACTTCGGTTTTGTGTACCGGCCCCACCACTTTCATCACAACCGGAAACCCGATGTTCATGGCAGCTAAAACTGCTTCAGATTCTGATTTGGCTACCATTTCTTTTACGCGCGGAATGCCTGCTAAATCAAACAACTTATGGATAACTTCCGGTGGTTGGTAACCATCTTTTGTTTCGGCAATCACTGCTTTTACCGCTTCCGGATCGATTCCCTGTGCGTTTTCCGTTTCGGCAACAGGCTGTGGCGTAGTCATTACTTTTGTGAGCGCGCGGCCCAGCAACACCTCATCGGGAAAGTTTACATTCCCCCGCGATAAAAAGTGGGCAACGTCATCTTTTACATTTATTATCGAAGGCAGAATCGGATAAATTGGCTTCTTACACACTTTCATTTTTTCGGAAAGCAAATCGTAAACATCGCCAATCGGGAATAATCCCGGGCTTCCATAAATTACCGCCATACCGTCAATATCAAAATCATTTTCGCAGGCATCGATAATATGTCCGAGCTGTTCGGCTGTTCCTGTTGCCAGAAAATCGATGGGATTTTCCACCGATGATCCCGGAAATAATTTTTGTAACAGTGTTGTTTTTGCTTCCGAATCAGCGATCTCCGGAATTTTTAATCCACCGTCTTCCAACGCATCGGTAAGCATTACTCCCGGTCCTCCGGCATGTGTAATAATCGCCAGTTTCTCGCCATGCAATTCTTTACACATAAACACACTGGCAACGGTTGTTAATTCCTCACGTCCGTAGCAACGTACAATTCCGGCTTTGCGGAACAATGCCTCCACAGCTGCATCCGAACTGGTTAGTGCGCCCGTATGCGACGATGCTGCACGGCTGCCGGCCGATGAACTTCCGGCTTTGATAGCAGCTATTTTACAGCCTTTTTTAATTAACGAAGTAGCGTGATACAGCAACTTATCCGGGTCGTTAATGTTCTCTATATAAAGCAATTTTACGCGCGGACTTTTTCCATCAATGTAATGTTCATCGAGGTAAGCCAAAACATCTTCAACACCGGTTTGTGCACTGTTCCCAACCGAAAAAACACTGGCAAAACGTAACCCTTTTGGGATTCCCGATTCCATGATAAAAACAGCTGTTGCTCCTGATCCAGAAATAAAATCGCAACCTTCGGAGGTAAGCTCCGGAATAGGCGTGGTAAAAACACTGGCATGCCACGGCGACATCACGCCAATACAGTTTGGCCCTATCAAACAAGCGTCGTGTTCATCAACAACTTTTACAATCTGCTGTTCGAGTTCTTTACCTGCATCGTTGGTTTCGCCAAACCCCGCCGAAATGATGATAAAAGCTTTGGTGTTGTTCTGCTCCGCCAGGTCGGTAATGGTTTGCAAACAATATTTAGCGGGAACAGCTAAAATAGCCAAATCAATCTCCGGAAGTTCCGCCACATCGGGAAAAGCCGGAATTCCCTGAATTTTTGTTTCATTGGGATTGATTGCAAAAAGATCGCCTGCAAAATTGTGATCCAGCAGGTTTTTAATGATTTTTCCACCGGGCTTTGCAATATTATTTGATGCTCCCACAACAACAATACTGTTGGGTTTTAGCAATTTTTCGTTAATCATAGTTGGCGCTTTAGCAGCATAAAAGTAGGTAAATACATGTTAACCTTTCCTGATTTTTTTCAACATCAAATAAAAGCAAGGCTGAAAACATTATTTTTACCTGAAAAACTTTAATGACCGATAGCAAAGAGCAGAAAATAGTTGTGTTTACCGAGCTGAAAGATTCGGATCAGGGCCTGATCGTTCATGGATTGAAACTGGCTGCTATTTTCAAAAAAGAACTTTGTTTACTATATAATTATCAGCCCAAACAAAAAAAGCAGCGTGATGAGTTAAAGCAAAAACTTCAGAATTATGCAGCTATCGTAAAACAGGAAGTCCCCGGGCAAAAAGTATCCACACTTTTACTATCCGAAAGTCAGACATTGCTTCCCGATTTGCTTGCCGAAGATTATGAAGGTATAATCGTTGTAGTAAACTCACTCAATTTTAAAAACTATTCAACGGCGCTTGCAGAGGCTTCAATTCCTTTTCTATTTGTTCATCCGGAGTCGAAAATTATGGATTACAACCACTTGTTACAACCAATAGACCTGCGCAAAGAAATCAGCGACAGTTCGCTTTGGTGCTCTTATTTTGGCCGGTTTAATGCTGCTCAGATTGTCACTATTTCGGCAAACGACAAAACACAGGAAGCCAAAACCAATGTGATGAAGAATACAGAAATGACACGAAAACTGTACAAGAAATTCAAGATCATACACAAACGTTATAAAGGCAGTAGATCAAGCTTGCGCAATGTTTTTGAAGCGCTGGAACTGGCCCTGGCTTCCGATTGTAACTTACTGGTAATTTTGGGAAGTTCGAATATTACCCCACTGGATTTGTTGATTGGGTTGCCTGAAAGAAAGGTGATAAAAGCAGCAGGTAAACTCCCGGTGATGGTTATCAATCCACGTAAAGACAACTATATTTTGTGCGACTAAGGTTAGTTAGCAGTCACAGTCGCAGTTTTCAGTTGCAGTTTCCAGTCTCATTTTAACAATTTAGCAGTTTTACAATTTACCATTTGATAAAGGTTTTATTACATTCGCAATGAAATTCAAAATTCAGATGAAAAAAGCACTACTTCTAATTTTCCTTTTCAGCGTATTTTTCAGCAACGCACAGGAATTTAAATACCAGGTATTATTTGAAGGCATTGGCGATAACCGCGAGTTTTCGCCGCCATATGCCTACCCGCAAACCATTATGGGAAGCCGCGGCGCCTTTGAAGTGGGTGTTGATATCGACAATCATCAATTACGCGGAGGCTTAAACCATTTGCTTGAGTTTGGCAGCGATTTAGATGCACAAAAACCAAAACTGACTTTGTATTACCAGTTTCAGGATGAAGACAAAGAATTTGCTTTTGGAGCTTTTCCGCGCCGCGATAAAATTGATTTCCCGCTGGCCATGCTAACGGACACTTTAGAGTATTATCGCCCCAATATTGAAGGTTTGTATGGGAAAATCAGCTGGGACTGGGGCCATCAGAATGGTTTTGTTGACTGGGTTGGCCGTCAAACCGAAACACAACGCGAGCAGTTTATGGCAGGATTTTCAGGCGAGATTTTCCATAAAAACCTGTTTTTGCAGAATTACCTGTTGATGTTTCATAATGCCCACACCTTACACAACGATCCGCCATTACATATTGAAGATTATATGGGATTTGCCCTTCAGGCAGGAATTCGCACACCTGAGAATGTCGTGGTTCAGGGAGATATAAAAATGGGGATGCTTACATCGCAATATCGCGAGCGAAATGTTACTGACGGTTACGAAACAGCCACCAGCTTTTTTGCCGAAGCCAATATGCGATACAAAAACCTTGGAGTAAAATCGGTGATGAGCTTAGGCGCCGGACACAAATTTGCGTATGGCGATCCGTATTACCGGGCCAAAAACTATTCGCGCACCGACCTGATCTGGTATTTTATTAACCACGAAAAAATAAAAGGAAAATTCAATATCTCAATGCATTTTGTAGACTGGGATACGCTCGATCAACAACAGCAGCTTTCTATCATTTATGTATTTGGAAACTAATTGACGGCAGGAATTCGCTGCCCTGATTTACTGTTTTCCCTGAATAGTGAAAAAGAAGGTACTTCCTTTGCCCGGAGTACTCTCAACCCAAATTTCACCGTTATGACTGGTTACAAACTCTTTGCATAAGGAAAGACCGAGGCCAACACCTTTCTCGCCGTTTGTTCCTGCTGCTACATCAATATTCATGTCATCATTAAAAATAGTTGCTGCATATTCCGGCGTCATTCCCACACCAAAATCTTTTACCGAGAAGATTACTTTACCCGCCTCTGTTTGAACCGCATTAATAAATATACTACTTTCTTTATTGCTAAATTTTATGGCATTCATCAACAGGTTTCGTAAAATCAGCATGATAATGTTCCTGTCGAAGAAGATCTGCAGGTCCTTATTATCAAGTTTGTTTTCAACCTTTATTTGTTTTTTAAGTGCTGTTGCCGAAACTTCAACTATTACCTTTGAAAAGATCTCATTAATTTTTATGGTCTCCGGTTTAAACTCAATTTTTTTATCCTGACTTCTGGCCCAGTGCAATAAACTGTTCAGCAAATCAAAGGCATTATGCGACGAGTCGTGTATATGTTTTATTAACTCCATTCTGTTTTCCTCATCCATGTCTTGGTGTCCTTCTTTTAACACATGCGAGAAACCCAAAATTGCATTAAACGGATTTATCAGATCATGCGCAATTATGGAGAAAAGCTTGTCTTTTGTAGCATTTGCTGTTGTTAACTCTGTATTTAATTGAGAAAGGTTTTCAGCCACCTCTGTTATTCTATTTGCCTGCGTTTCAATTTTCTGTTTTTGCTGTTTTAGTTGCAAGTTTCTTTGATGAAGTTTCTCTTTCTGGAGCTCCAGTATTCGGTTTTTATCTTTTAATACCTTTGTTCTGTCTTGTACCAATCCTTCCAACTTATGTTTTTCTGCTGTAAGTTTAGCTACACGGTACCTGAAAATAACAATTACAAGAAAAACAAGTAGCACAATACAGCTTGAAATAAACCACCATGTTAACCACCATGGAGGCCTGATTACCACTTTTATCGATGCTCCTTCGTTGTTCCATACACCGTTGTTATTTGCCGCAATAACCCGGAACACATATTTGCCATATGCCAGGTAGTTATAGTTTACATGCGGATGGTCGGTTTCTATCCAGTCTTCATTAAGACCTTCAAGTTTGTATTTAAATTTATTTTTGGCGTAATCGAGGTAATTGGTAGAAGCAAATTCAAAACCAATGGAGTTTTGGTTATAATTTAGTTCTATTTGATCGGTACAGAGCGGGCTTTTTGGCAGAATTTCATCTGGTCCAAATTTTTCAACTTTTTTATTGTGAAGATAAAATCCACTAATAAATACATCCGGCACCTCTGTATTTAGTTTCAGATCATCCGGATTAAAACCCGCTATTCCGTTATCTCCTCCAAAAAACATGACATTACTGGCATTTTTAGCACTACAACCCGGTTTAAATATGCCGGGAGGAAGGCCGTCAGCTTCATCAAGATTTGTTATTAGTTGTTCAGTATCAGGATTAAAACCTGAAATTCCTGAAACAGAACTAATCCACAGATTTCCGTTCCGGTCTTCTTCGATGGAACAAATGTTCTGCGCCGGAAACCCGGGATCAACCCGATGAAAATTATCGCTCTCGGGATTGTACCTGCACAATCCCGAAAATGTGCCAATCCAAATTCGCTTTTTTGAATCTTCAAACAGACAATTTATAAAATCGCTGGGAATTGTATGGGAATATTCCGGCACGTGAAAATAGGTAGTGAATTTCTTTTCACCTTTTTTCAAAACACTCACGCCACTGGGAGTTGCTACCAAGAGATTTTCATCCGAATCAAGCAAAAGCTGGAATGACCAGTCATTCGATAATCCGTTTTCTGCGAAGTTGTAATTATAGAATTTCTGCTCCGCATAATTAAAATAATCTATTCCTTTTCCGTGCGTAATAATCCAGAAATTACCATCAGCATCTTCCTGTATTCCCCTGATATCATTATTCGAAATTGAGAATGAATCCTGGGGATCGTTTAAATAAGTGATAAACTTGTCGTTCACCGGGTCGTAGCGCTGCAGACCTCCGAGATTAGTACCTACCCACATTCTGTTTTGGCTGTCGTTATATAAACAACAAACTGCACCCCGTCCAAGACTTCCAGGATCATTCAGATCGGAATGATAAACCCGGTGACGTTTGTTTTTAAGATCAAAAACATCAATACCATCATTACCATTTCCAATCCAACACACGTTATCATCATTAAAAGCAATTGTCAGAATATTGTTATTGATCGTGTGCCAGAATTTCTCCGGATTTTCATCATAAATGCTTATTCCTTTTGATTGATATCTTAAGCCAATTAAGCCAACACCGCCAGGGCTGTTAATGGTCCAGTAATTCCCCTGCTTGTCCTGTAGTAACCGGGAAGGATATTCTTCAACAAGGTCTTTGGCGTTATTAATGCTTTGTATCCTTACAAAAGTATCTGATTCTTTATCGTATCTCCGTAAACCTTTTAAATCGCAAATCCAAACATTATTATCAAGATCGGCATAGATGAAAATAATATAATCAGAATAATTATCTCCCCTGGTATACCTTTTGATTTCCCGGTTTTTAGTATCCAGTAAATTTACACCACCTCCGTAAGTAGCTATCCAGAGTTTTGAATTATCTACTAAAACAATATCAGTAATATTATTATCGCCCAGGCTCTTATTATCCTCAGCATTCGAAAGAAATCTTTTCGATGTACGTTCAGAGGGGTTAAAATAGATCAAACCTCCGTTATTCGATGAAATCCACATGTTATTGTTTTCATCGAAAAGAAAGTCGGTTATCCAGAAATCGGGATTGTGGAAAACAAGTTGGAGTGTATTTTGCTTCTTCTCGATTTGGTACATTGAATTTGCAGCGGAGATATAAATGTTGTTCTTCTGATCCTGTTTTATGGCCGAGATTTGACGAAATACATCCTGCTCCAACTCAAACGAGCTCAGAATACGGTTAAAGTTATCCAAACACGGGTTGTAACTACATAAGCCACCAACCGATATAATCCACAGCATTCCTGAATCGTCGATAAACAATTCCTCAATGCGATTATCGTATAAACTAGTGCTGTCAGTACCACCTGCCTGGTAACGTGCCAGATTTTCGCCCCTTAAGCAATACAATCCATCATTGGTTCCAATCCAGATAAAACCATTATCGTCTTGTACAATACATGTACTGTTTTTACTCTTAAATTCTTTATCCGGAATCGGATCTGCATATATTAAATCGATGGTTTCAGCAAATGAAACTACAGAAATAATGATTGCACAAAACAATAAAAGAAATTTAGCCCAATATTTTTTCTTTATCGATTTTATCATATAAACTACACTCTTAACAATGTAAAAGCTAGTTGGTTTCGGCTATTCTTAAACCAAAGCCCATTAAAACATCCCGGCAATTTTTATCACTTCCCGATTAATAAAAATTTACCATTGATGTATAACCCTGATCGATTACAAAAATATCCTAATTTTTAAAAATCAAGAGGTTAAAAGGGATGATATTGCCTTCAAAAAAGATTAAAAATCGATGTTAGCGAATGATTTTAACTGTCTATAATATTCCAGAAAATATTAGCTTTTTGAATGTCCGCAATTGGTCACAACCAGAACATCACCCTGAGCTTGTTTCAGGGTCTTTCATACAAATAGCTGATTATTAGACACGAGAGATGCTGAAACAAGTTCAGCATGACGTGCTAAATAATAATTATGACATAGAACGGATAATCAAATTAGCTTTAAACTAAAAATCAACCTGTTTGAATTTATTTCACGATCTCCATCTCATCAAGTAGATAACCGGCTCCTGCGAACTTATCGATAATAAAAAGGGCGTAACGAATATCGAGCGAGATATTACGGCAGCGCTCCGGATCGAACATGATGTCGCTCATGGTACCTTCCCAGCAACGGTCGAAATTCACCCCGATTAACTCGCCGTTACCATTTACAACCGGACTGCCGGAATTACCACCTGTAGTATGATTTGAGGCCGTAAAACAAACCGGCACATCGCCGTTTACTTCGTACTGCCATAAGTCTTTTGTCTGATAAAGTTCTTTTAAACGATCCGGCACATCGTAATCGTAAATCTCCGGATTGTTTTTTTCCATTATTCCTGTCAGCGTTGTATAATATTTGTATTTCACACCGTCTTTTGGCTCATAGCCTTCTACTTTTCCGTAGGCTACACGCAAGGTAAGGTTGGCATCCGGGTAAAAGGCCTGTCCCTTTTTCATTTCCATTAAACCGGCCATATACACTTTCATGTTGTCGTCGATTGCTTTGCTGATCTTCCGAACCTCCGTAATAATATCCTTTTCGTAAATAAAGTTCAGTTGATTGAACATAGAAATAATCGGATCTTTGCGCAACTTCAACAATTGTTTCTCCGATCCGTTTGCGAGCAGCTCTTCCAGCTTTTTCCGGTCGGTTAATATCGATTTCTGATAGACTTTTTTAATTAGTTTGTCGTGGCCGACCTGATTAATTGTTTCCACCACTTCGGCAGGTAAAAACGAGGCATCGAGGCCATGAATCAACTCCGGCATAAGTGCGGCAAACAAAGCCTCGTCGGTTGGTTGATTAAAATCTTTATAAAAGCCGGGAAGCCCTTTAAGCATTGCCGAACGCATACTTCCTGCCCGATCATTCTGGTCATTCTCAATGCTGTTGATTATAGCATTGATGGTGCGAGCCTGTTTAAATACCTCCACTCCGCTCATCACAATTTCGCGGTAGTAATCGTAGGCTTTTATATACTTTGCATAGTCGGTGTACAGCACATCAAAAGCATTAAAAACCGGTTTGTACTCATTTTCCCAGGTATTGTTTTGCTGTGCCCATTTTTTGAATTCTTCTTCGTAAGCAAGCTTTTTATTAATGGCATCCAGGCGTTTTAAACCTTTAATTTCGCCCTGCCATTTTTTCCACGAATTACTAATCGACTGGTATTTTGCCGCGTACTGAATACGAATTTTCGGATCCGATTTCATATCGCCACCAATAATATCCAGTTTTTTATCGCGCAGCATAATACGGTCCGGGTCGCGCTGATTCATCGTAACATCAACCGCCTGGTGCGGCCAGTATTGCATGGTAGAACCCGGGTTACCAAAAACCATAGTAAAATCGCCGGGCTGAACACCTTTCATCGAAACCGGAAAAGATTTTTTGGGTTTAAAAGGCACATTATCGGGCGAATATTCTGCCGGTTCGTTGTTCTTATCGGCATAAATACGAAACAGTGAAAAATCGCCGGTATGCCGCGGCCACATCCAGTTATCGGTATCGCCGCCAAACTTGCCGATGGCCGATGGTGGTGCACCTACCAAACGTACATCTTTGTATACTTTATAAACGTACAGGAAATACTGGTTACCATAAAAAAGCGGTTTTACCGAAGCGGTGAATTTCCCGTCGTTTTTAGCTTCTTTTATAATTCTATCGGTATTTTCGTTAATCTTTTTGTCCTTTGCTTCGCCTTCCAGATTTTCGGTTCCGTCCATTACTTTGTCGGTAACATCTTCCATGTATTCCAGAAAACTTACCGTTAATCGTTTGTTTGGCAGTTCTTCATCGCGGCTCATGGCCCAAAAACCATTGGTAAGATAATCATGTTCTACGGTACTGTGCGACTGAATCTGGCTGTATCCGCAATGATGATTGGTTATCAGTAATCCTTCATCCGAAATCAGTTCTCCGGTACATCCTCCACCAAAAATAACCACTGCATCTTTCATGCTCGAGTGGTTTACATCGTAAATATCGTCGGCGGTTAGTTTAAAACCCATTTCCTGCATTTCTGCCAGGTTGTATTTTTCCAGCAGAACCGGAATCCACATTCCTTCTTTAGCCGAAAGCTGAAACAGACTTAATCCAAGTAATAGCAGTAACAAACTCTTCTTCATCATCTTAAAAAAATTTAAGCGGTAAAGAGAATAAAACCGCGGAAATAAAACAATGACTAATTACATTTTGACTGGTGGATTTTTATGAACTTTTCATAGGCAATTCTGTTTGCATAAAGAACCAAAATGCCTGCATAATTTATAGAATTGTATAAATTTGCACAACTAGCAACAGAGCTGACTATGATTGATTTTATACCGAGTACCAGCAGTATTCAACTAATAACCGCTTTTACTGCAATCGGAACATGTATTCTTTTATGGAGATTCAGAAAAGCCACTGAGGTGCGCTTCCTTATCTTACTTGAAATTTTTGTTGCTATCTGGGCATTTAGTTACGCACTGGAGTTTGGGACTTCCGTGTTGGAAGAAAAAGTGTTTTACTCGCAATTGTCATACCTGGGTATCGCGTTTATCCCGGTTTCGTATTTCTTTTTCACCACCGCATTTAGTCAGAAATTTCGTTTGGTAAATAAGCGTAATATCCTTTTCACGCTGGTTATTCCGATAATTACGCTGTTTCTGGTATTTACCAACAACAAACACGGGTTGATATGGAAAAATTACACCCTAAACAGCAGTACCAATATACTGCATTACCAACATGGTATTTGGTTTTGGATTTTCGATATCTACACTTTTACGCTAATTGCATGGGGAATTTTTAACCTGATTAGCTCGATTTCGACTTTTACCAGTTTTTACAAAAAACAAATACGCTTATTAATCATTGCATCGCTTATTCCGGTAATGGCCAACCTGATGTACATTTTTAACATCAATCCGGTTCCGGGTTTCGACTGGACTACCGTTTCGTTTGTTTTAACCGGTCTGATCATTGTGTTTGGCATATTTCGTTATAAAATATTTGAACTGATTCCGCTTGCCCGCCAAAAACTGCTGGACACCATGAATGAAGGTGTTTTGGTAATCAGCACAAACGGAATTATTGAAGAAGCCAATCCGGCCCTGATAAAAACGTTTAGCCTCGATGCAAAAACGACCATTCATTCCAACATTGTTGATTCACTTGAAAAATTTCCGAATATTATTAAGCTCCTTCAATCGGCCGACGACAGTTTTACCGACTTTGAACTTCAAAACAACAAACAAACCTACTACTACCAGATCAGGGTTTCAACACTATACGACCAGCTGGGGAAACTTAGCGGAAAGTTGATGGTTTTAAGCGATGTTTCGTCGATACGCCGGACAAAAAATCAGCTTTCCAAAAAGAACGAGCAGCTTAAAGAGCAGAACCGACGAAACGAGAAACTGATCGACGACCTGGATGCCTATGCCCATACGCTGGCGCATGATCTGAAAAACTCGTTAGGCGTGATCTTTTCATCAAGCGATATTATTTTAGGAGCGATTGAAGAGGGTGATATGGATACGATTAAGGAATTTTCGGCAGTAATAAAAGAATCGTCGGCTAAAACCATAAGCGTAACCAACGAGTTGCTGAAAATGGCCACTGCCGGGCACGAAGATGTTGAAACCGCACCTATTAAGATGGAGCAGGTTTATGCTGCTGCAATGGCACAGATTACTGATATTGTTAGCGATTATAAGGCTACAATTGAAATAGAAAACAGCTGGATTGATGCGCAGGCTTACGCGCCGTGGATAGAAGAAATCTGGATAAACCTGCTATCGAATGCCATGAAATACGGAGGCGTTCCGCCGCATATTAAAGTGGGCTGCGAGCTTAGCGGACAAGGAATGGTAAAATACTGGGTAAAAGATAATGGCGATGGAATTCCGAAAGATCAGCACATAAAAATATTCAGGAAACATACGCGCCTGCAACCCGATAAAGCCGGTGGATATGGTCTTGGGCTATCGATTGTAAAACGTATTATCGAAAAGCTGGGGGGCAAAGTGGGTGTTGAAAGCAGCGGCGAACCAGGTGCCGGATCGTTGTTCTATTTTAAACTTCCGGTTGTAAAAGTTGAAGCGCTTAATGAGATGCGTTAATATTCCCCACATATTATCTTGAAAAAGAATTGACAGCAAAGAAGAATCGGGCGCCTCTCCCATTCTCACAACTACAATCCCTTTACCGGTAAATAGTAGTACTTGTACAGCCTTCGCCCAAACAGGCCGGAGTTTTATCGTTTATGGAACCAAAACCTTCCTGTTGTGCAATGCCTGCCAAAAGTATTTTGGATAATGGCGAAGACACTGCCGATAAGGTATCGGCGAAGTCGGTTAAAGCTGCCCAAACCATTTTTACACCCTCTGCCGGGCTAAAAAACCAGCTAAAAAACCTGAAGTACGAAAAGGCCTGATAACAGGGCTTTTCGGAAGCATATAAAAACCACACTACGTTTTTATAAAAACGTAGTGTGGTTTTTAAAAAAGGACGCGTGGTTTTTGTGAAAACGTAAGCATGTTTTTTTACAAGCATAACTATAACATCGCTTTTTAACTTTTATATCGAAAACAATTCTGCCCCGGTTCTACTCCGGGCCTTACCGGAAATCGGATCAGCAGGTTGGGATTTAAACCAATGTTGTTTTAATTATTTATTATGCTAACTTTAAGCTCCGAATAAGGTGTTTGAGAATACACCAAAACAAAGTAATATTACAAAACCATATACCATTCATATGTTACGACATTCGTTTGCCACTCATTTACTGAAACAAGGTGTCGATATGAGATATATTCAAAATTTGTTAGGACATGAATCGACAAAAACGACAGAGATATACACTCATGTTAGCCAAAATGCTCTGCACAAAATAAAAAGTCGGCCAGACCGCATTTTTAATGATAAAACAAACAATAACAATAAGTTACACCAGTAACACCTAATAAGATATATGTGTACCATACACTTATACATACGTTGGGTGTAATGCCAAGTGAGACCGTACAAACTAAATAACCTATGAGCAGTGAAAGAAAAATAGTATTTATCGGAGGAGTACATGGGGTTGGAAAAGGAACATTTTGTGCTAAGATTACAAGTGAACTGGAAGTTGAACATATAGTTGCAAGTGAATTAATCAAATGGGCAGAAATCACTAAAGACCCAATAAGAAAAAATATTAGCAACGTTAATATAACTCAAGATAAACTAATAATTGCTCTTGATAGTAAATGTGAAGAGACTAAAACCTATTTACTAGATGGACACTTTTGCTTAATAAACAATAAGAACCAACCTATTGAAATTCCTTTAAATACATTTAAAAGTATTAACCCCATTTTAATGTTGCTCTTAACTGATTCCCCTGAAGTAATAAAAGAAAGGTTAGAAAAAAGGGATGGTATTAAATATGAAATTAATACGATAGAGAAATTGCAGAATTTTGAAATTTGTTATGCTAAACTAATTTCAAAAGAGTTAAATTGTGAGCTACTAATTTTTACAGTTAATGAATACAAGAATGTTATTGAAAAACTAAATCAGACTCTATGAGAATTCTATTAGACACCAACATCATAATACATCGTGAAGCAAGCAAGGTTCGAAATGCTGATATAGGTAAACTATTTAACTGGTTTGATAAAACAAAGGCAACTAAATTAGTACATCCTTTATCTGTTGAGGAAATATCTACTCATAAAGATAGTTCTGTAGTAGATACGATGAAAATAAAGATTGAAAATTACAATATTTTAAAAACCGAATCTATAGATGATGATAATATTAAGAAAATTAGAGCAAATGATAAATCAAAGAATGATACTATTGATACAAGTATTGTTAAGGAGGTTTATAATGGACGTGTTGATATTATTGTAACTGAAGACAGAGGGATTCACAAGAAAGCTTTAGCATTAGGTGTTGCGGAAAAAGTATATACTATTGATTCGTATATTGAAAAGGTAACCGCTGAAAATCCTGGTTTGACAGATTATAAAGTTTTACAGTACAAAAGGAGTTTTTTGGCAATATTAAACTGGACAATGAATTTTTTAATTCTTTTAAAGAAGATTACGCTGAATTTGAAAAATGGTTTAATAAAAAATCTGATGAAATATCATATATCTGTTATGCTGACAAAGAAATAGGTGCATTTTTATATGTGAAAATTGAAAATAAGGATGAACATTATACTACAATTGAGCCCGTCTTTCCTCCAAAAAAACGTTTAAAAGTTGGGACTTTCAAGGTTACATCGACAGGTTATAAATTAGGTGAGCGATTTTTGAAAATTATTTTTGATAATGCCTTGTCCAATCAAGTAGATGAAATCTATGTAACCATATTTGAAAAACGAGATGAACAGATTAGGTTAATTAAATTGTTAGAAGACTGGGGATTTAAAGAATGGGGAACGTCAACAACGCCAAATGGCGTAGAAAAAGTTTTAGTCCGTGATTTCTCCAAAGAAGTAAACATTGATTCTCCTAAATTAACTTATCCATATATTTCAAAAGACAGTAAAATTTACTTAGTCCCTATTTATCCTGCATATCACACTGACCTACTGCCAGACTCAGTTTTGAATAATGAATCACCACAGGATTTCATCGAAAATGAACCGCATAGAAACGCAATTCAAAAGGTATATGTAAGTCGTTCTTATGACCGAAGTGTATCTAAAGGGGATTTAATTTTATTTTATAGGACAGGAGGATATCATAAAAGTGTCATAACGACAATTGGATTAGTTGAGAGTGTTCATAATGAAATCCCTTCAGAGGATAAGTTCGTTGAATTATGCAGAAAAAGGAGTGTCTTTGATGACAGTGAATTAAGAAAACATTGGAGATATAAATCTCCATACGGCAAATGGATTTCTCCTTTTATTGTGAATTTTCTATACATTTACACCTTCCCCAAAAGATTAAATTTGGCGAAATTAATTGAACTTGGAGTAATTTCAGATGTTAATAGTGCGCCAAGGGGATTTGAAGAGATAAGTAAGGAAAAGTTTGAAATTATTATTAAAGGGTCAGAAACAAATGAAAATTATATTATCGATTAAACCAGTGTTTGTTGAAAGAATTTTTAATGGAACAAAAAAATTTGAATTTAGACGTTCAATATTTAAGAATTCAAGGGTAAATAAGGTTGTAATATACGCATCCGCACCGATAAGTAAAGTTGTAGGCGAATTTGAGATTAAGTCTATTCATAAAAAAGCCTTGAATGAGTTGTGGGCTGAAACGAATGAATTTTCTGGTATTTCAAAAGATTATTTCTTCGATTATTTCAAAGGTAAATCAGAAGGTTATGCACTTGAGGTAAAAAAAGTAAAACGTTACAAAAAACAGCTCTGTATCAAAGAAGAATTTGGATTATTTCCTCCTCAATCATTTACATATTTAAAAGAAGAAAGCACATACACCCAATCGAGTAGCCCGCCCCGCCAGCAAACGCTAGCAGGGAGAGGCTCTCACACCACCGTACGTACGGGTCTCGTATACGGCGGTTCGCTAAGTCATAGGAAACAACGGTGATTTTGGTTTCACCTCGTTGTAAAGATCCAGCAAAGGAACGTAACCCCGCATTTTCAACCGATCAACAGTAATTGTAGTACCAAGAATTGGGCTTTGGGCAATAGCCCAGCCACCCATTCGCGAACGGCTCCATTGATAGGCTTTTCCCGGATCGACGCCTAAACGAATCAGGTTTTTCCTTTTTCGTTCGGGTTTCTTCCAGTAATGCCAAATACAATATCGGAGGCGGTTGCGAAGCCACCCGTCAAGGTCAGCGAGTTTGATCTGTATACTTGCCAAACGGAAAGCATTGATCCAGCCGCGCTGAACCTCGTTAAGTTTTCCGATACGCTCGTCGAAACTCATTGGGGTGGTCTTGCGGGTGATGGTTTTCAGTTTGTACTTTAAACTGCTCCAGCTCTTTTCTGATACTACCAGTTGATACTTGCCGCGTTCACCTTTCCGGTAGGTTGGCACAAAGCCAAAACCGAGAAGGATAAAATGTACAGGACGACGGATACCGCTTTTCTCCCGGTTGATGGGCAACTTCAGTTTTCGTTTCAGAAAACGATAGATGTTATTCCCAACTTTTCGGGCGGATGTTTTAGTTTTCAGATAAATACTAAAGTCATCAGCATAACGAACAAATCGAAAGCCTTGCCGTTCCAGTTCCCTGTCGAGTTCATGTAGCATGATGTTCGACAGTAACGGGCTCAGCGGGCTGCCCTGCGGTACGCCTTTGCGGCGTTTAACCAGTTTTCCCTTGATTTGAATCGGGGAACGCAGCCACTTGCGGATAAGACGCATCGTTTCGCGGCATTTGATTTTGCGGTAAAGCAGTTGCAGAAGGTAGCAGTGGTTTACTTCGTCGAAGAAAGTTTTCAGGTCGATATCGACGATATGCTGAAACCCCTCGTTGATGTAGCCCTTTGCCTTCAGTACTGCCTGTTGCACGCTCCGGTTGGGGCGGAATCCAAAACTGGAATCCGAAAACTCATACTCGAAACGTGCCGTGATTACTTGTAAAACTGCCTGTTGTAACAGGCGATCGGTTACTGTAGGGATCCCCAGTAAACGGGTTTTCCCTTTTCCTTTCGGAATCTCTACTCCTAAAATGGCTTGTGGTAAATACTTCCCGCTTCGAACCTTAGCTGTTAGTTCTTTCTTGTCGATAGCAAGTAAGTCTGACAAGCGGGTTACCGGCATACCGTCAACTCCTGCCGAACCGTGGTTCTGCCGGACTTTATACATTGCCTGTAACAGGTTTTTCCGCGTTAGAATTTGTTCAATCATCTCAGAATCATGCTTTGTTTCCCTGTTCCTCCTAATGCAGGGCTGGGAAATGCCTCCCTGCAACATTTGGAACAACTCATGCGTTCAGCCCTTCAGTTCCTCTGTGAGGCCTCCGCCGTTTTCTGACAGCTCGTTTCCTGAACCTACTATGGCGTCTGCTGACTTCCTGACGGCCCGCCAGCTGGCGGACATCAGGATCTCCCCAGGTAAGAGCATCTTCCTTCCTCCAATCGCTGCGACATCTACTACCGAACATAACCGAAGTTTATAGGACGTTACAATGATGTGCTTGCTTATCCATGTTTCGATAGCCTCATATGTCGTTTCTGTTCGTCAGTACCGGAGTTTGCCGGTTGGCTTCCTTCACTGCTGCAGTTACCCGCAACCAGCTTGCCACTTGCTAATGCTTCCATCCGCCAGCTGGCGGATGGCACATAAGGGACTTACACCCTCTGGAAAATTCTCATGTACACTTTAACGTTTAACAATAAAAATTTGTATTTTAAACATTTTTTCAGAGCTTACAGTAAAGTGTGCACATGCTCATGCTGGGCACACACAAACGGTAATAAGTAATGCGGGGGCAGTTGCTAAAAATAAAAGTGAGGCGCATTTAATTAGCGATTTTGCGGTTTGAAAAGTTAGTGTTTCTAAATCCCGCACTACTCATACCGCAGGCCGTTAGCGGTAAGATAAACGCGTCATTGTTAGAGTGCAATTAAATTAGAACTAGGATACAATGAATTATTCAACCTTAAAAATGAAAAAAATTAGATTAATCTACTTATACTTTTCTGCATTTTCGTTCTTTTCTTTTTTACTTGTATTCGCGGATATCACCCTTCCTGCACAAGAAGTAGATAGGGCGAAAATAATTAAAAAAGAAATTCAGATTTCAAATGGTAAAAATTACAAGATAAAAGCTAAAGGAAGGTATGAATACTATGAAGATGTTAACCACTATTTTTATTCAATAGCTAATGAAAATGATGAAATCATCGTTCATCTTTCCAAATATTTTAAAGAATGGAAATCTATAGAGTTAATCCAAAATGAAAAAATAATTACTTCTGCTATTGGTACAGATATATACTATATGGGAGCGTTTAGTCTGCTTTTTCTTGTACCACTATTTTCATTTAAGTCTGTTAAATTCCTATCTAGTAGAAAGGAATTAATGATAGGTATCCCAATCATTGAATTGATATCACTTATTTTAATAATCAGATTTTTAGTGGTGCAACTAGGTATGATTGAGAAGATGTAGCATTTAGATAATTAGAATTCATTAATATAAATAGAAATAAAACTAAACTGAGGATTAAACGAATGTGAAAATAAAGAAATCCTACCGCTAACAGGCTAGTATATGTAATGTGCCAGTGAGGCTGTTACACGGCTTTCAGTGGTTCCTAGCAGCTCCGCCAAATCAGAGATTTGACAGAGTCTGAACTTTAAAATTACTCGTAAAATCTCTGATTTGGCTCTGTGTCGGTTAAGAAGAGAAATTGGTTTCTAAATGGCACACTACACATCTAGCAATCGTTAGCGGTCATGCTGAACTACAACAATTCGCAGCTAAGTACATGATTTGAAAATTATATTAAGCCAATATTAAATCAGCATATTACGATACAAGAGCCTAAATAACTAAAATGACACGAAAGGAATTGACTAAAATTAGGAAATTTATAAATAGCAAATCGCTGCTTTTAATGAAAACCGAAGGGAGACCATTTGCTAAAAGCGGCTTAGACATTAGTAATTATAATGAAATTGGAATTGCAGGAAGAAAATTTATCATTATTAGCACTACTGTGTTTTATCAAATTTTGAATAGCGTTCTAATTGAAGCATGCGAAAAATATCCTGAATATTTTGGTAAGGACGATGTTAGCAAAGTACTTGAAGCGCTTTATCGAATTGAAAATATTGGCACTATGGACCAATTTTCTGATTTTTTGAAAACCGAACAATTTGCCTGGATTTTGGAACTAGTTGATGAAATGGTCAGTTCGCATGTTTTAAGGGTAGAGTTATTTAGAAAAGTAAATAAATTAAAAAATGACCAAACAAAAAATGAATTTACTGGAGGAGTTTTTCATTCATTTAAACACTTTACTTATAAAGGAATTCCTCTTTCAACAAAGAAGGAAAATAAAGAAATTAATCATCCCAAATCAATAATCGAATATCTAATCCAAGGTTTCTTTTTTTCAGAATTGAAAATGAAATCTGAGAAAAAATATGAGTCGAAAATAAATTTCTCAGAGGATAAGGAATTATGTTTTTCATTTTACAGAGAAAATGTAACCGGAATATATTTTGTCAATAGTGTAATTTATAAATCGGGATAAAATGGAAAAAATAATAACAGCATTAAAAACAAATTTTGACCTATTAGATTTTTTATACGTTCACTATAAAATTCCAAATAAAAAAGAAGATAACTTTTTTTTCGATGCGGAATATATTGAAAATAAAGATGATGTAGATTTGGAGTATATTAAACTTCATTCTAATGAATTTAATTGGGAAACATTATGCTATAATTATCACACGCCTGACCTTGAAGACCTAATTGATACTAACTATAAAGAAATAAATTGGTTCAAAATTTCAGATAATCCAAAAATTATATGGACTGAGAGGTTATTAAATAAATATTGGGAAGTGATATATGTTAACTCTATAATTTCTCATTCTCAAATGTATTGGGATGAAAAATTAGTTCGCTTTATAATATCAAAACACGACAAAGATTCAACAAAAATATTTTGGTTAGAAAAATTCGCAATTATAAGTAATATCGAGTGGAATCTGAAAATGATATTAGATTTTCCAACATCATATTGGATTAGGGAGGTAATTAATACTAACACACTAAAACTAAGTTTTGAGGATTTAAGAAAGTATAAAAATAAACTTAACAGTGAAATTTTTAAATATTTACAAGTTTCTAGTAATCTACTTTGGACGATTGAAGAAATTCAAGAATTCAAGGAACTACTTAATTTTCAAATTCTAAGTAAGAGCAAGAATGTTGATTGGTCAAATGAATTAATTTTAATTTTCTATGAGAAACTTGATTTTGAACTCATGTCCAAAAATCAATCTATTTCTATTGATGAATTTATCATAAATAAATTTAAAAAACTATGGAATTTTAAAAGTTTGAGTTCAAATTCGAATGTAAAGTGGAGTGTAGAATTATTGAAAGCCTTTGTAAGTGAATTTGATTTAAATATGGCTTTACAATTTGATGTTATTGGTATTGATGACGTCTTTATACATGAACACAGAGATTATATTGATTGGGGGACAGGCTGCGGAAATTATATTTATAGTCCTGCTCCTATAGCACGATATAACCATATACCTATAAGTGTCCAAACTTTATCTGAGAAGGCAACAAATTGGGAAGTTGGTCACTGCAAACCTTATTGGGATGAAAAAGGACCTTATGAAGGTGAATGGCATCAATTTAGTTCGAATAAATATTTAACACCTTTACACTTAGAAAAATTTGCAGAAAAATTGTCATGGGATTTAATTAGTTGTAACGAATTTATTTCAATAACAAACGAATTACTTTTAAAACATTCGGATAAATGGATTTGGTCAAAAGTTCTAAGTAGAAATGATTTTAAATTAGAACATTTCTATGCAATACATCAATATTTAAATTTTGAAATATTAAGTGCGCATAGACTTAAAATATTTGAAATATTAGAACCTGATAAGAATGCAGTTTATACCCACATCAAGGATAATGTTGAAGTTGTTGGAGATTTTCGACATTCATTAAGAACCCCAAATTACAGGCATTATAGCGATTATGAAAACGATGCTAAACAATTATTTAAAGTCAAAAGGGAAATTATTACGAAACAATGTGAAAGAGCAAATAGTGAACATTCAGAAATTAAGAAATACGATGAGAGATATGGTATTGATGCTCAAGATGCGGTATATTATGATAAGATTCATTATTGGTTAAGAAAATATTTTAAAGTTTTTGAAGAGATAAGTCATGTTTCAGATTCTTATAAAAGAGAAAGAGGATATACGCCAGAAAGAGAAATACAGATTTTTTTCGATTTATATTTAAAGGCTGAAGAAGATTTCAAAAAAAACTATTTTGATATATATAAACACAAATGATAGATAATAACAAAATAAATTCTACTGAGAACATAAAAGAGGCATTGATAAAAGCTTGTATTAAATCACGTCCAAGTTATTTTAAACCTTTCCTCCCATCTGATAAAATTACTACTGAATGGCAAGATAAAGAAAGCTTTTATAAATTCTTCAAATACATGCTTGCAGCGTCAAAAAAAATGTCGGAGGGAGAATTGCATTTAAAAATAAAGCTATCCGACACGGAGAATAAAAATATTCAACATTACAAATTCTATGATGAAGTACATCTCCATTCAAGACTGACAATAATCGTTGAAGAATCTAATGACTCAATTCATTTAGACATTCCTCCGTTTTAAAGTTTAGTAATAGACAATGAAAATTTATAGAACAAAAAACAAAAAAAGAAAAAGCACGAACCGCTAATCGAGTAGCCCGCCCCGCCAGCAAACGCTAGCAGGGAGAGGCTCTCACACCACCGTACGTACGGGTCTCGTATACGGCGGTTCGCTAAGCATCAATACCATGCTCTTTTCACCATGATAGCTATGTCCGAGTTTAGGATATGGCTAGATGAGAAAACTCAAGCTTCCATATCGAATTTAGGACAGCCCAACGTTCAGCCCTTCCCTAACTTGTGAGACCTCTGCAACTAATGCAGCTCGTTACTGTTAGGTACTATGGCGTCTGCTGACTTCCTGACGGCCCGCCAGCTGGCGGACATCAGGATCTCCCCAGGTAAGAGCATCTTCCTTCCTCCAATCCCTGCTGAATCTACTTAATAAACACTATCCTTTTCAGGCTTTAGGACGTTACAATGATGTGCTTGCTCATCCGGTTTATCAAGCCTCGTATCCAGTTTCTGTTCGTCAGTACCGGAGTTTGTAGTCTCGCTTCCTTCACTCCTAACCTCACGATTAACGAGCTTGCGACTTACTAACGGTTCGAAGCGTTACCTCCGCCCGTAAGGGACTTACACCCTCTGGAATAATTTTATGCATCACACTACCATTTAACACCGAAAATTTGTATTTTCAACATTTTTCCTGAGCTTTCAGTAGTGTGTGCACATGCTCATGCTGGGCACACACACGGTACATATTGCAGGGCGGGGTATGGTGGTACGCCAGCTGCGGATTCTCGTTTCGCAGTTCCGTGTCCTGCCGGACAGGAACGCTCTCCGAAATCCGCCCCGACAACATGTACCAACCGTTGTGCGTAATTTTAAATTAAGGAAATCTTGCGTTAATAATTTTACATGATTGACATTAAAACTGGACATATAACAATAGATTCTAATAATTCAATTAATCCAAACCTGACAATTTTGGAATTAAAGAATTTAAACTTAGGGGAATCTCAAGTTGAAACAGACTTCCAAAACGGTTGGACAAGCATAACAGTAAAAAACTTAAAAATTGAAAATGAATATTTCTTAATGACTTTTTCATTTTTCAATTCCACAATACAAGTAATTAGTTTTATCGTTGACCAAAATCCAATTCAAACAAATAAAAGTTGGTGGGACCATTCGATTGAAAAGGAAAAAATAAAACAAAAGGAGTATAGCGACTGGCTGGATAGAGAAATTGGCACGAAAAGAAAATTTAATTGGGGAGAAATTGAATCAGTTTTTGACAATAAAGGTGGAGGCTCTTCAATTATAATGAGATACATAAAAAATAAATGAAAAAAACTACGCACAATCGAGTAGCCCGCCCCGCCAGCAAACGCTAGCAGGGAGAGGCTCTCACACCACCGTACGTACGGGTCTCGTATACGGCGGTTCGCTAAGTCATAGGAAACAACGGTGATTTTGGTTTCACCTCGTTGTAAAGATCCAGCAAAGGAACGTAACCCCGCATTTTCAACCGATCAACAGTAATTGTAGTACCAAGAATTGGGCTTTGGGCAATAGCCCAGCCACCCATTCGCGAACGGCTCCATTGATAGGCTTTTCCCGGATCGACGCCTAAACGAATCAGGTTTTTCCTTTTTCGTTCGGGTTTCTTCCAGTAATGCCAAATACAATATCGGAGGCGGTTGCGAAGCCACCCGTCAAGGTCAGCGAGTTTGATCTGTATACTTGCCAAACGGAAAGCATTGATCCAGCCGCGCTGAACCTCGTTAAGTTTTCCGATACGCTCGTCGAAACTCATTGGGGTGGTCTTGCGGGTGATGGTTTTCAGTTTGTACTTTAAACTGCTCCAGCTCTTTTCTGATACTACCAGTTGATACTTGCCGCGTTCACCTTTCCGGTAGGTTGGCACAAAGCCAAAACCGAGAAGGATAAAATGTACAGGACGACGGATACCGCTTTTCTCCCGGTTGATGGGCAACTTCAGTTTTCGTTTCAGAAAACGATAGATGTTATTCCCAACTTTTCGGGCGGATGTTTTAGTTTTCAGATAAATACTAAAGTCATCAGCATAACGAACAAATCGAAAGCCTTGCCGTTCCAGTTCCCTGTCGAGTTCATGTAGCATGATGTTCGACAGTAACGGGCTCAGCGGGCTGCCCTGCGGTACGCCTTTGCGGCGTTTAACCAGTTTTCCCTTGATTTGAATCGGGGAACGCAGCCACTTGCGGATAAGACGCATCGTTTCGCGGCATTTGATTTTGCGGTAAAGCAGTTGCAGAAGGTAGCAGTGGTTTACTTCGTCGAAGAAAGTTTTCAGGTCGATATCGACGATATGCTGAAACCCCTCGTTGATGTAGCCCTTTGCCTTCAGTACTGCCTGTTGCACGCTCCGGTTGGGGCGGAATCCAAAACTGGAATCCGAAAACTCATACTCGAAACGTGCCGTGATTACTTGTAAAACTGCCTGTTGTAACAGGCGATCGGTTACTGTAGGGATCCCCAGTAAACGGGTTTTCCCTTTTCCTTTCGGAATCTCTACTCCTAAAATGGCTTGTGGTAAATACTTCCCGCTTCGAACCTTAGCTGTTAGTTCTTTCTTGTCGATAGCAAGTAAGTCTGACAAGCGGGTTACCGGCATACCGTCAACTCCTGCCGAACCGTGGTTCTGCCGGACTTTATACATTGCCTGTAACAGGTTTTTCCGCGTTAGAATTTGTTCAATCATCTCAGAATCATGCTTTGTTTCCCTGTTCCTCCTAATGCAGGGCTGGGAAATGCCTCCCTGCAACATTTGGAACAACTCATGCGTTCAGCCCTTCAGTTCCTCTGTGAGGCCTCCGCCGTTTTCTGACAGCTCGTTTCCTGAACCTACTATGGCGTCTGCTGACTTCCTGACGGCCCGCCAGCTGGCGGACATCAGGATCTCCCCAGGTAAGAGCATCTTCCTTCCTCCAATCGCTGCGACATCTACTACCGAACATAACCGAAGTTTATAGGACGTTACAATGATGTGCTTGCTTATCCATGTTTCGATAGCCTCATATGTCGTTTCTGTTCGTCAGTACCGGAGTTTGCCGGTTGGCTTCCTTCACTGCTGCAGTTACCCGCAACCAGCTTGCCACTTGCTAATGCTTCCATCCGCCAGCTGGCGGATGGCACATAAGGGACTTACACCCTCTGGAAAATTCTCATGTACACTTTAACGTTTAACAATAAAAATTTGTATTTTAAACATTTTTTCAGAGCTTACAGTAAAGTGTGCACATGCTCATGCTGGGCACACACAAATTGTATATGGCAGGCGGGGGTTTTAGCGGTCTGACAAGTCAGACCTTGCGCCCACTTTCCTGCGGGTCTGACACGATTTCTTCCAGAAATCCCGCCCGACCACATACAAGTGACCGTCAGACTGTCTAAAAACCTAACCACAATTTGTTAAGAACTCCGCAGGTTGTTAACACCTTTGAACCCAGCGATTAAGTATCTTCAGGCATGAAGTATCTCAAAGGGCAAAACAGATCACAAATATCACTTTTCCCGGTGTCGCTCGACCAGGCCATAAATGCAGACAACGAAGTGCGCTTAATCGATGTTTTTGTTAACAGTCTGAAGCTGGAAGAATTCGGATTCAGGGTTGACCATATTGAAAACGGGCGTCCTGCTTACCACCCAGCCGACTTGCTTAAACTTTACATTTATGGCTATCTTAATCAGTTAAGGTCGTCGAGGAAACTGGAGAAGGAGTGCAAGCGAAACATTGAATTAATGTGGCTATTGAAAACGCTGCGTCCCGATCACAACACTATCGCTAACTTCAGGCGCGATAACCCAAAGGCCATCAAAAAAGTATTCCGCGAAACCGTAAAGATTGCAACGTATTTTAACCTTATTGGCGGAACGCTGATTGCAGGCGACAGTACAAAACTGCGTGCCCAGAACAGCAAAAAGAACAACTACAACCAAAAGAAAATAGACCGTCACCTGGAGTACATCGAAAACAAACTGGCTGAATACAACAAAGCACTGGCCGAAAGCGATGGAGATAAAAAGCAGGAAATTGAAAACGAAATTGAAAAGCAAAACCAGCGAAAAGATGGCTATAAAAAGATTGAACAAGAGCTAAAAAAATCGGGGCAACGACAGATCTCAACTTCCGATCCCGACAGCCGTCACCAGATCACGCGCAACAACATTACCGAAGTAGCCTACTCGGCGCAAACTTCGGTCGATGCAAAAAACTACATCCCTATCGATTATAAAATAACCAATGCAAACGATAAAAAGGCAATGGGAACAATGCTCAGAAGAGCAAAGACAATACTTCGACACAACGATTTTACTGCCCTTTACGATAAAGGCTACCATACCGGAAGCGAACTGGCCATCGCCGATTCGCTCGGTATTCCGGCAATTGTAGCCATTCCTCCGTTTTCAGGAGCCTCGCATGCTCCGGACCTTAGGTACGATGTGGAACATTTTGATTACGACCCGAAAACCGATACTTACACCTGTTTGCAGGGTCACACCCTAAGAACCACCGGCTACTGGCACCACGCAAAAAACGGTGCCGGAGAAACAGCCTATCGCTTCCGCAACTACACAACACCTAAATGTAAAAGTTGTGAGGTCCGCCCGCTGTGCACAAAATCGGCTGCAAACGGCAAGCAAGTCAGGCGAAGCGAGTTTGCCGGCAATATTGAAAACAACAAAAAACGCGTTCAGGAAAGCGAAAAACTGTACAAACGACGGCAGGCCATTGTGGAACACCCCTTCGGGACCATTAAACGTCAGTGGGGATTCAATTATATTATCACCAAAAAGTACATGAAAAGAGCTGAAGCCGATTTTGGTTTTATAATGTCGGCATACAACCTCAGACGAATAATCAATATTGTGGGCATAAAAAAGTTAGAAAAATACATCACAAGTATTTTTTCTGTTTTATGTTCAATTTTTGATCTTTTAGAGCTATTTTTAAACCACAGAAACCGAATACAATACAAAACAATAAAAACCATCTGTTATGAAATCCGCATCCCTGGCCACTTAATAAAGCTCAATTTTAATGCCCCGGGAAAGGGTTTTTAGACAGACTGCCGTTATAGGGTATTTAAAGACGAAAGTTAATACGAAATGAAACATAATCTTTTAATCTTACTTTTTTTAATTTCTTGCAGAATGGTTTTTGGACAAGAAAGAGCTGTCAGTTATAATTTTTATCTGGAAATTGATATGAATGATTTAGGATTGTGGGATGATGACAATTATAAATACATAATCAATAAGAATAAGGAAGAACTGATAGATTTTTCATCATATCCGGATAAAGAATCAAATTTTATTCAGTATAAATATGTTGGAGACAAAATTTTAGGTAAAGTAGAAAGAATTCCTAATGATACGCTTAAGCTTGAATTTACAAATGCCCAGTTTGATTCAATTTATTTACTGACAAGTAGGATTTTTCAGATAGATTCTTTAATTGAAAAATTAGATTCTCCTTATATACCTTATGAATATGACGGTGAATATGTAAAAGTTACATTGGGTTTTGAAAACATTTCAACTGTACTAAATTCAACAATATATTTTGACGAAGAGAAGCAAATTCAGAATCGATTTAAGAAACTCAAGGACTATTTGGAGTCAATAAAAAACACCCTATAATCGAGTAGCCCGCCCCGCCAGCAAACGCTAGCAGGGAGAGGCTCTCACACCACCGTACGTACGGGTCTCGTATACGGCGGTTCGCTAAGTCATAGGAAACAACGGTGATTTTGGTTTCACCTCGTTGTAAAGATCCAGCAAAGGAACGTAACCCCGCATTTTCAACCGATCAACAGTAATTGTAGTACCAAGAATTGGGCTTTGGGCAATAGCCCAGCCACCCATTCGCGAACGGCTCCATTGATAGGCTTTTCCCGGATCGACGCCTAAACGAATCAGGTTTTTCCTTTTTCGTTCGGGTTTCTTCCAGTAATGCCAAATACAATATCGGAGGCGGTTGCGAAGCCACCCGTCAAGGTCAGCGAGTTTGATCTGTATACTTGCCAAACGGAAAGCATTGATCCAGCCGCGCTGAACCTCGTTAAGTTTTCCGATACGCTCGTCGAAACTCATTGGGGTGGTCTTGCGGGTGATGGTTTTCAGTTTGTACTTTAAACTGCTCCAGCTCTTTTCTGATACTACCAGTTGATACTTGCCGCGTTCACCTTTCCGGTAGGTTGGCACAAAGCCAAAACCGAGAAGGATAAAATGTACAGGACGACGGATACCGCTTTTCTCCCGGTTGATGGGCAACTTCAGTTTTCGTTTCAGAAAACGATAGATGTTATTCCCAACTTTTCGGGCGGATGTTTTAGTTTTCAGATAAATACTAAAGTCATCAGCATAACGAACAAATCGAAAGCCTTGCCGTTCCAGTTCCCTGTCGAGTTCATGTAGCATGATGTTCGACAGTAACGGGCTCAGCGGGCTGCCCTGCGGTACGCCTTTGCGGCGTTTAACCAGTTTTCCCTTGATTTGAATCGGGGAACGCAGCCACTTGCGGATAAGACGCATCGTTTCGCGGCATTTGATTTTGCGGTAAAGCAGTTGCAGAAGGTAGCAGTGGTTTACTTCGTCGAAGAAAGTTTTCAGGTCGATATCGACGATATGCTGAAACCCCTCGTTGATGTAGCCCTTTGCCTTCAGTACTGCCTGTTGCACGCTCCGGTTGGGGCGGAATCCAAAACTGGAATCCGAAAACTCATACTCGAAACGTGCCGTGATTACTTGTAAAACTGCCTGTTGTAACAGGCGATCGGTTACTGTAGGGATCCCCAGTAAACGGGTTTTCCCTTTTCCTTTCGGAATCTCTACTCCTAAAATGGCTTGTGGTAAATACTTCCCGCTTCGAACCTTAGCTGTTAGTTCTTTCTTGTCGATAGCAAGTAAGTCTGACAAGCGGGTTACCGGCATACCGTCAACTCCTGCCGAACCGTGGTTCTGCCGGACTTTATACATTGCCTGTAACAGGTTTTTCCGCGTTAGAATTTGTTCAATCATCTCAGAATCATGCTTTGTTTCCCTGTTCCTCCTAATGCAGGGCTGGGAAATGCCTCCCTGCAACATTTGGAACAACTCATGCGTTCAGCCCTTCAGTTCCTCTGTGAGGCCTCCGCCGTTTTCTGACAGCTCGTTTCCTGAACCTACTATGGCGTCTGCTGACTTCCTGACGGCCCGCCAGCTGGCGGACATCAGGATCTCCCCAGGTAAGAGCATCTTCCTTCCTCCAATCGCTGCGACATCTACTACCGAACATAACCGAAGTTTATAGGACGTTACAATGATGTGCTTGCTTATCCATGTTTCGATAGCCTCATATGTCGTTTCTGTTCGTCAGTACCGGAGTTTGCCGGTTGGCTTCCTTCACTGCTGCAGTTACCCGCAACCAGCTTGCCACTTGCTAATGCTTCCATCCGCCAGCTGGCGGATGGCACATAAGGGACTTACACCCTCTGGAAAATTCTCATGTACACTTTAACGTTTAACAATAAAAATTTGTATTTTAAACATTTTTTCAGAGCTTACAGTAAAGTGTGCACATGCTCATGCTGGGCACACACACAGTACATATTGCAGGGCGGGGTTTGGTGGTACGCCAACTGCGGATTCTCGCATCGCAGTTCCGTGTCCTTCGGACAGGAACGCCTGCCTGCCGGCAGGCAGGCTCTTCGAAATCCGCCCCGACAACATGTACCAACCGTCAGACTGTCTAAAAACCTAACCACAATTTGTTAAGAACTCCGCAGGTTGTTAACACCTTTGAACCCAGCGATTAAGTATCTTCAGGCATGAAGTATCTCAAAGGGCAAAACAGATCACAAATATCACTTTTCCCGGTGTCGCTCGACCAGGCCATAAATGCAGACAACGAAGTGCGCTTAATCGATGTTTTTGTTAACAGTCTGAAGCTGGAAGAATTCGGATTCAGGGTTGACCATATTGAAAACGGGCGTCCTGCTTACCACCCAGCCGACTTGCTTAAACTTTACATTTATGGCTATCTTAATCAGTTAAGGTCGTCGAGGAAACTGGAGAAGGAGTGCAAGCGAAACATTGAATTAATGTGGCTATTGAAAACGCTGCGTCCCGATCACAACACTATCGCTAACTTCAGGCGCGATAACCCAAAGGCCATCAAAAAAGTATTCCGCGAAACCGTAAAGATTGCAACGTATTTTAACCTTATTGGCGGAACGCTGATTGCAGGCGACAGTACAAAACTGCGTGCCCAGAACAGCAAAAAGAACAACTACAACCAAAAGAAAATAGACCGTCACCTGGAGTACATCGAAAACAAACTGGCTGAATACAACAAAGCACTGGCCGAAAGCGATGGAGATAAAAAGCAGGAAATTGAAAACGAAATTGAAAAGCAAAACCAGCGAAAAGATGGCTATAAAAAGATTGAACAAGAGCTAAAAAAATCGGGGCAACGACAGATCTCAACTTCCGATCCCGACAGCCGTCACCAGATCACGCGCAACAACATTACCGAAGTAGCCTACTCGGCGCAAACTTCGGTCGATGCAAAAAACTACATCCCTATCGATTATAAAATAACCAATGCAAACGATAAAAAGGCAATGGGAACAATGCTCAGAAGAGCAAAGACAATACTTCGACACAACGATTTTACTGCCCTTTACGATAAAGGCTACCATACCGGAAGCGAACTGGCCATCGCCGATTCGCTCGGTATTCCGGCAATTGTAGCCATTCCTCCGTTTTCAGGAGCCTCGCATGCTCCGGACCTTAGGTACGATGTGGAACATTTTGATTACGACCCGAAAACCGATACTTACACCTGTTTGCAGGGTCACACCCTAAGAACCACCGGCTACTGGCACCACGCAAAAAACGGTGCCGGAGAAACAGCCTATCGCTTCCGCAACTACACAACACCTAAATGTAAAAGTTGTGAGGTCCGCCCGCTGTGCACAAAATCGGCTGCAAACGGCAAGCAAGTCAGGCGAAGCGAGTTTGCCGGCAATATTGAAAACAACAAAAAACGCGTTCAGGAAAGCGAAAAACTGTACAAACGACGGCAGGCCATTGTGGAACACCCCTTCGGGACCATTAAACGTCAGTGGGGATTCAATTATATTATCACCAAAAAGTACATGAAAAGAGCTGAAGCCGATTTTGGTTTTATAATGTCGGCATACAACCTCAGACGAATAATCAATATTGTGGGCATAAAAAAGTTAGAAAAATACATCACAAGTATTTTTTCTGTTTTATGTTCAATTTTTGATCTTTTAGAGCTATTTTTAAACCACAGAAACCGAATACAATACAAAACAATAAAAACCATCTGTTATGAAATCCGCATCCCTGGCCACTTAATAAAGCTCAATTTTAATGCCCCGGGAAAGGGTTTTTAGACAGACTGCCGTTATCGGTAAGTTTGAAAACGCAACCAATTAGTGCAAAATTACATCTTATGACAAACCAAAAAGATTAATCCAATGAAACCAAAACAACTTTTATTTACAATTTTCAGCGCAATTATAATTATTACTACAAGTTGCCAAAAAGACGATGATTTTATCGAAAATCCCACATTCCCAAACAACGCGAAACTTAAACGGATTTTGCTTTATCCCTCAATCGAAAGTAAAGCCGCAATTAACATTGATAAAGAATATGAATATGACGAAAATGGAAGAATAAGCAAGATTAACTCTCCGATGTACGAAAATGGTGAAATAACAGGATTGTTTTCTTATGATTTATATAATTACAATTCGTTAGGACAGTTGGTTAAAATCGAAAATTATCATGCTAATTCAAATTCACCAACTGGTTTTATCAATTTGAAAAACTATGTGTATTCCTATACAGACGATGGTAAAATTGACAAAATAGAAGTATCCAATGAGTATTCCTTGTACAAATACGAAAATAACTTATTAACGAGAATAGAAGAATATGAAAACTCTGGTGAGTTGGAAAGATATACAGAGTATGAGTATGACAATTCAGGTAACCTTATCAAAGAAACTGCTTATGACTCAAACAACCGACCTTACGCGCAGACAAAGCATTCGTTTAAAAATGGACTAAATATTCAGTCTGACATATATGGCGGAGAGGAAATGACATTACGTGTACGCGAGATACATAGAACCTACGATAGAAATAATAATTTAATTATTAAAGAATCAAATGAATTGTTATTAACCAGCTCAGCAATCAGCTATGTATTAAGATATGAATATTTTGAAGAATAAAAACCTACCCATAACAAATTGTAAATTGCATTGCGGGGTTCGTGGTGTGTCGTTCGCTGAATTCTCGTTTCGCAGTTCCGTGTCCTTCGGACAGGAACGCTCTCCGAAATCCGTCCCGACAACATGTACCAACCGTCAGACTGTCTAAAAACCTAACCACAATTTGTTAAGAACTCCGCAGGTTGTTAACACCTTTGAACCCAGCGATTAAGTATCTTCAGGCATGAAGTATCTCAAAGGGCAAAACAGATCACAAATATCACTTTTCCCGGTGTCGCTCGACCAGGCCATAAATGCAGACAACGAAGTGCGCTTAATCGATGTTTTTGTTAACAGTCTGAAGTTGGAAGAATTCGGATTCAGGGTTGACCATATTGAAAACGGGCGTCCTGCTTACCACCCAGCCGACTTGCTTAAACTTTACATTTATGGCTATCTTAATCAGTTAAGGTCGTCGAGGAAACTGGAGAAGGAGTGCAAGCGAAACATTGAATTAATGTGGCTATTGAAAACGCTGCGTCCCGATCACAACACTATCGCTAACTTCAGGCGCGATAACCCAAAGGCCATCAAAAAAGTATTCCGCGAAACCGTAAAGATTGCAACGTATTTTAACCTTATTGGCGGAACGCTGATTGCAGGCGACAGTACAAAACTGCGTGCCCAGAACAGCAAAAAGAACAACTACAACCAAAAGAAAATAGACCGTCACCTGGAGTACATCGAAAACAAACTGGCTGAATACAACAAAGCACTGGCCGAAAGCGATGGAGATAAAAAGCAGGAAATTGAAAACGAAATTGAAAAGCAAAACCAGCGAAAAGATGGCTATAAAAAGATTGAACAAGAGCTAAAAAAATCGGGGCAACGACAGATCTCAACTTCCGATCCCGACAGCCGTCACCAGATCACGCGCAACAACATTACCGAAGTAGCCTACTCGGCGCAAACTTCGGTCGATGCAAAAAACTACATCCCTATCGATTATAAAATAACCAATGCAAACGATAAAAAGGCAATGGGAACAATGCTCAGAAGAGCAAAGACAATACTTCGACACAACGATTTTACTGCCCTTTACGATAAAGGCTACCATACCGGAAGCGAACTGGCCATCGCCGATTCGCTCGGTATTCCGGCAATTGTAGCCATTCCTCCGTTTTCAGGAGCCTCGCATGCTCCGGACCTTAGGTACGATGTGGAACATTTTGATTACGACCCGAAAACCGATACTTACACCTGTTTGAAGGGCCACACCCTAAGAACCACCGGTTACTGGCACCACGCAAAAAACGGTGCAGGAGAAACAGCCTATCGTTTCCGCAACTACACAACACCTAAATGCAAAAGTTGTGAGGTCCGCCCGCTGTGCACAAAATCGGCTGCAAACGGCAAGCAAGTCAGGCGAAGCGAGTTTGCCAACAACATTGAAAACAACAAAAAACGCGTTCAGGAAAGCGAAAAACTGTACAAACGACGGCAGGCCATTGTGGAACACCCCTTCGGGACCATTAAACGTCAGTGGGGATTCAATTATATTATCACCAAAAAGTACATGAAAAGAGCTGAAGCCGATTTTGGTTTTATAATGTCGGCATACAACCTCAGACGAATAATCAATATTGTGGGCATAAAAAAGTTAGAAAAATACATCACAAGTATTTTTTCTGTTTTATGTTCAATTTTTGATCTTTTAAAGCTATTTTTAAGCCACAGAAACCGAATACAATACAAAACAATAAAAACCATCTGTTATGAAATCCGCATCCCAGGCCACTTAATAAAGCTCAATTTTAATGCCTCGGGAAAGGGTTTTTAGACAGACTGCCGTTATCGGTAAGTTTGAAAACGCAACCAATTAGTGCAAAATTACATCTTATGACAAACCAAAAAGATTAATCCAATGAAACCAAAACAACTTTTATTTACAATTTTCAGCGCAATTATAATTATTACTACAAGTTGCCAAAAAGACGATGATTTTATCGAAAATCCCACATTCCCAAACAACGCGAAACTTAAACGGATTTTGCTTTATCCCTCAATCGAAAGTAAAGCCGCAATTAACATTGATAAAGAATATGAATATGACGAAAATGGAAGAATAAGCAAGATTAACTCTCCGATGTACGAAAATGGTGAAATAACAGGATTGTTTTCTTATGATTTATATAATTACAATTCGTTAGGACAGTTGGTTAAAATCGAAAATTATCATGCTAATTCAAATTCACCAACTGGTTTTATCAATTTGAAAAACTATGTGTATTCCTATACAGACGATGGTAAAATTGACAAAATAGAAGTATCCAATGAGTATTCCTTGTACAAATACGAAAATAACTTATTAACGAGAATAGAAGAATATGAAAACTCTGGTGAGTTGGAAAGATATACAGAGTATGAGTATGACAATTCAGGTAACCTTATCAAAGAAACTGCTTATGACTCAAACAACCGACCTTACGCGCAGACAAAGCATTCGTTTAAAAATGGACTAAATATTCAGTCTGACATATATGGCGGAGAGGAAATGACATTACGTGTACGCGAGATACATAGAACCTACGATAGAAATAATAATTTAATTATTAAAGAATCAAATGAATTGTTATTAACCAGCTCAGCAATCAGCTATGTATTAAGATATGAATATTTTGAAGAATAAAAACCTACCCATAACAAATTGTAAATTGCATTGCGGGGTTCGTGGTGTGTCGTTCGCTGAATTCTCGTTTCGCAGTTCCGTGTCCTTCGGACAGGAACGCTCTCCGAAATCCGTCCCGACAACATGTACCAACCGTTAGCAACAAGGCTAAAAAAAAGAAACGACAACCAAATAAAATGATGAAAAGAAACACATTCATAATACTTTTTATAATTGGAGTTTGGATTTTACCATCCTGTAAAACATATTTAATTCCTCTTGAAAGTTTCGAGCATCAATTTGCAGGAATTGACTCGACAAGTTTGAAAGAAGTAAGAATTGAAGGAGCAGCATATGATACATATCTAGCCAATCCGATTAATAAGATAGATTGCATTGATAAACAAGGCAATGCTTTCCAATTAGACAATAGCCCTGCAATTGAAATCCGTTTCACTTATGGAGAAAAAAACAAAAGGACAATCTTTTACTTTGACAGAGTTATTAAACAAGACACACTAATTATAGGCGGACAATCACGTTTTATTCCCTCACTAATAAAAGCAATTCCATTTAATAGTGTTTCTAAAATTGAAGTACAAAACGGAGGTAAAAACTTTAAATATGTTGAAAATTAACTCTTAAAACTAAAGACAAATTGAAAATTCGGATGAATGATTGAATCAATTAAGACGACAATTTATAATTGCAAAAAAGATAAAAAGGAAAAAGCCCAGTTGCTAACACAGTACATATTGCAGGGCGGGGTTCGGTGGTACGCCAACTGCGCCCCGAAGCTTCGGGGCTCGTTTCGCAGTTCCGTGTCCTTCGGACAGGAACGCTCTCCGAAATCCGCCCCGACAACATGTACCAACCGTTAGGCACAACCTTGAATGAAGAAAATGAACAAACCTTTCAAAATATTATTAACAGTATTTCTATTTGCATTTTCAACGAGTCTCACTTTCTCCCAAAATTATCGGACGAAAGAGATTAAATCCAGTTTTAACAAACAGCAAATAAATGATTTAAAAGTAATTGTAAATTTTTTCACAGTAGAAATTCGAGAAAATGAAAATGATGATTTTGTGGCTGCATTTGAAAAGATATTACCGAAATTGAATGAATCTGGTTTTACTCCAATTTTGGAGACTCTTGATTTTGAGAAACAAAAACAAATGTACAAGCAAATCTCGCCTGATACCTTTGGAGAAATTTGGACTTTTGGTAAAAGTCGATACCGTGGAGATTCAATTACATATAAAAGTATAGGGTTTAAATATAGTGGTAGTTACTTTCAGTTTCTTGAAAAATTGGGGAAAACTCAACCTGTTTTAGAAAAGTACTATAAAGATTGTATGGACTCAGGAAGTGTTGAAAGTTACCCTTACTTACAATACAATATAAAACAACTTCCCGACCAATTTGATTTGAGTGACTTCAATATTCAACTACTAATTTCTGTTCACTACTTGACCGTGAATGATGAAAATAAACGTAAGGAAAGGTGGGATAAATAATATTTATAAAACAAAAATAAAAAGGCAGTACATATTGCAGGGCGGGGTTTGGTGGTACGCCAACTGCGCCCCGAAGCTTCGGGGCGACAAGTCGAATCTCGTCGCAACCTCAGTTTCGGTCGGACTGGTCAGACTTTCGTCTGACCGCCATGGCAATGGACAAGTGTCCTGAAAATTCATATCCTTCGCACGATCAATACCTTTAGGTTATGTTAATAGTATTTGTCGCCCAAACGACTATACATAAAAAATATGTTTAATTTTAACGCCCTAAAACCGGCATTCGTGATGACGCGCCACGAAATAGCCACAAAAAATAACATTTACAATTTTGAATATTATACGTCTAACGCTGCTCGCACCGATTTGTAATTGGTGTGCAATTCGATAGAATTGAAATGAGCATATCGGCCTGTAGCAGGGTATCGGTTACAAATTGGCACAAGTGGTGTTGTTAGGTTTTTATTTGTTGATAAACGAGTTATCCAACATAATTGATAAATACTAATACAGATTAATAAAAAAATGAAAACGAAAAATTACAAAGCTATAAGACTGTGTTTTATAACTATGATTATTTTATCCATGCTAAATTTTAGTTGTCAAAAAGATAATGCCCCAACTCTGCCGGAAGATGTAAGTTTAGCATATCCTGAAAATGAGGAAATTGGCGTATCATTAAATGCCAACCTTGTTTGGGAGGCAGTTAACAATAGCGACAAAATAACATATGATATTTACCTTGGATACGATGCTTTCTCATTAACACTTATTAGTGAAAATGTGGTTAATACCTCTTTCTCGATTGAACTGGCCAGCGAAAGCAAATATTTCTGGAAAGTTGTGGCTAAAGACAATAAGGGCCGTACAATTAAAAGTCCTATCCGGAACTTTACAACGGAGATGATACATTGGAATGATAATTCATCCGGCATTTTTATTGATCCTCGCGACAATCACAAATATAAGGTCATAAAATTTGGGGAACAAACCTGGTTTGCAGAAAACCTGGCCTTCCTAGCATCAGTAAGTAGCCCTGATCTTGGATCAGTAAGTTCTCCCTTTTATTACGTTTATGGTTATAGTGGAACAAACATTTCAGAAGCTAAAGCAACCGACAATTATCTAACATACGGTGTACTCTATAATGTAGTTGCGGCTCAAATATCATCCCCGGTCGGATGGCATTTACCAAGTGACGAGGAATGGACAACCTTTACGAATTATCTTACAAACAAAGGTTATGGATACAATGGTAGTGGCGACCAAATAGCAAAATCTATTGCAGCAAATTCCGGCTGGTTTGTAGATAATGGAGTAGATACAGCGGGAAGCAATCAGGAAAGTAATAATAGCACTGGTTTTACAGCTCGTCCCGGAGGATGTCGTACATGGGAAAAGGATTTTTTTCAAATTGGTAAAACAGGCTACTGGTGGTCTTCCACTCCTATCCCATCATCAGACGGTTATTACGGTAGAACGCTAAACTATGAATATAGCAATTTAGACAGACAGGGTTCTTTAATGGACAGTGGTATATCTATCCGATGCCTTCTGAATTAGATTAAAATCAAATTGTATAAGTATGAATTTCGCCGCTCGCGTCGATTTGCATTGGTGTGCAATTCGATTGAATTGAAATGAGCTTGCAGTCCTGTGTCCGGGTATGGATTATCTGCACCGGCGGCACCAAAATGAACCATTAATAAATTAATTATAGCGAATAAATTTTTACATCATGAAAAAACCATTGTTACTAACCATTTTAACCTTTGTTTCACTTTTAACCTTACAGGCTCAAAACGTAGATAAGGAAAAGATCAGCTATACCTATTTGCGTAACCCCATTGAGAAATTGGATGCTTCAATAAAAAAATATAATGTTGAAGTGGATATTTTATGGATACAACGCGAACAAGATAAACTGGACGAATATGAAATGGAGTTGGCCAAAGCAGAAGAAGAGTATCAGGCAGCTATGGAAACCTACAACAACAAATCGCTGGGAAAAGTATTGGCAGAACGTGCATTGATTGGCGAAGGTAAAAAACCCGAAAAACGTCATGTAAAAAAGCCCGAAACATTAGCGATTCCTGAGCTTAGTATTTTAGAGTCGAAAATCGCGTTAGACGGTTATGATAAAGGAACTGACGATGCGGTTTTAATAAAAGTAACCTTTAAGGAAATTGCCTGTAGTGCACCTATTGATGCCCCAAAAGAAAAGAACGGAGAGAACTACAAATTACGTAAAGTTAAGGTTCAGCAGCCTGTTGAAGTATCGCTTATCACTTCAGATGGAAATGTTCTGTTTTCCGAAGTCATAAAAAAGTCGAATTACGAACATGAAATTCTGGCTCCCCAGGGAATAAAAGATTCGGAATGGGATAATTATGTTGAAAATACCTGGCCTGCTTATTTTAATTCGCAGCTAAGTGCTTATCTAGAGACTTTAGCAACGGAAGTAAACGACCTTATTAATTACAAGTTTGGCTACTCGAATGTAAAGCACTATACCGAGATTTATAAAGGAGATGGTAAAAAATATTCGTATGACTCGCACCTTTTAACCTTAAGAAAAGCTCAGCGGGCCTATGAAGGACTACTTACGGATAATCAAGAATCGGTTAATCAATTAAAAGAAGCAATAGATGAGTGGAACGAGGAATTAAAAGAAGCCGATCCATCCGATAAAAAAGCCAGAATAAACAGTGAGGTTGAACAAGCCTTATTAATAAACATTATTGAAGCGCATATAATGACGGGCAATTATAATGAGGCCACTGATATATGCGATAGAATTGAGCTAATGCCCGATGCCAAGAAAAAATATTTAAGGGAAGTTGAAAATTTGAGAGATTTTATAAAAGATGAGAAGCTAAGAAATAGCTAGAACTATAACTCTATGTATAAGTAATGGCAGGTTTTATAATCTGCCATTACTTATACAATTGTTATTTGTACTAAAGTTCACCTTCGGCACAATTCGGCCCAAAAACAGTACTTCGAAAATTACTTAGTTGATAGAATGCCTGCCGCAAACTCTTCTGCAGCTTTTTCCAGGTATTTCCCCGCATTTTTTATTGAATCTTCAACACCGGTAGCCTGCTCCATCATTTCAGCCAGATAACCGATTTTAAACGCTGCTATTTGTTGTTTAGTTAACTCACTCAAGCCACAAAAAACAGCCAGTTGCTGCTTGGTTCTTGAATCGAGCACACCTTTAATTACTTTCCCCGAAAATGTTTGCTCATCGAACTTGCCTTCGCCGGTAACAATCCAGTCGGCATCTTTTACCTGCTCATCAAAATCAGCAATTGATTTTATTAGCTCCGTTCCTGATTTTAATTCAGCGTTCAGAAATAAAACACAGCCTGCTCCCAGCCCACCGGCAGCTCCGGCACCGGCAATATTTTGCAGGTTTTTCCCAAATTGTATTTCTACTTTTTCGTTAAAATTTCTCAGACCGGCATCCAGCTCTTCCACTACCCGCTTTGATGCTCCTTTTTGCGGCGCGTAAATATGTGCTGCACCATTTGGGCCGAATAAGGGATTATCCACATCGCAGGCCACTTCAAATTTAATGTTCCTCAGTTCTTTATTTACCAATTCAGTGTCGATGGTTGCCAGACGGTTTAAATCCTTGCCTCTCCCCTCCAACAGATTGTTTTCAGCATCAAAAAAACGAAAACCAAGCGCACTTGCCATTCCCATTCCGGCATCGTTGGTTGAGCTTCCGCCAATTCCCAAAAGAACGTGTTTGGCGCCACGTTTTAAAGCATCCAAAATCAATTCGCCGGTTCCGAAAGTTGAGGTTTCCAGCGGATTCAGTTCTTCGTTTTTTAGCAAACGAATGCCTGATGCTTCTGCCATTTCGATAAAAGCCAGCTTTTCTTTTTCGGCATACAAATAATTGGCTTGAATGGGGCGTAACAAAGGATCATGCACTTCTGCAGAAATCAGCTTGCCACCGGTATAAAATTTCAGGGCGTCAACCGTTCCGTCGCCACCATCGGCAAGTGGCAGCTTTATAATAGCAACATTTTCGATGTGCTTTTTTATGCCACGTTCAACAGCGTCGCAAAATTCAATTCCGGTTAACGATCCTTTAAATTTGTCGGGTGCGATTACGATCTTCTTCATTTCCCTAAAATAATACCAATTCTGAAAATGTTTAGGCTATTTTTAACTATTTTCAGATTGGTATAATGCCGATATAGAAAAACACAGGTATTGGGAGTCAGCGACCAATGGCTCAATGTTTTTCATCATCGGTATAAGAATATTTATCAGGAATAGGCTGGTCATAAAAAACGGGAAGCCATAATTAACCTCCCGTTTTAAATTTAAATATATAATCAGAAATCGTTTCTATTGTATCCCATTAAACTTTTGGCAATTGCCAGTTTTTGTTGTAGTTCAGCTTCATCAGGTCGTTGGCTGCTGCCTCGTTAAACGATTGCGACGCATTATTCCAGTGAATACGCTGGCCAACACGATAAGCCATATTTCCCATCTCTGAAACGATAGCGGTTTTTGCGCCTACTTCAACAGGTGCATTTAAAGTGCCGCCTTTTCGTATACACGAAAGCAGGTTTTGCACGTGCTCATCCAACCCATCGCCATATTCTTTCTGTGCTTTGGCTTCAAAAAACGGTCCTTTCAACTCACTGCTGTGATCGGGTAAAATTTCGTAACCACTTCGTGTAACAACCAAAGTTCCTTTTTGCCCGACAAAAGCAATACCATGCGCTTTTTGGTACGGTCCTATTCCCGGATTTAAACCACATTCCCAAATCATAGTATGTTTTGGATATTGATAAATGGCCTGCTGGATATCTGGTGTTTCAATGGCTCCCGGCTTGTGGTAGAAAATACCGCCTCCCGGAGAAATTGACTCAGGCATATCGGCATCCATGGCGTACAAAGCAAAATCAAGCAGGTGAACGCCCCAATCGGTCATTGCGCCGCCTGCATAATCCCACCACCAGCGGAAATTATAATGAAAACGATTCATATTAAACGGACGTTGCGGAGCCGGTCCTAACCACATATCGTAATCGACATAATCCGGTGCAACGGAATCTTCCATTACCGGATATGGCGTATCGTAACCTTTGTAAATCCATGCTTTTACCAGATGAACATCGCCAAGTAATCCTGATTTCACAATCTCCGAAGCCTCGAACCAATGTTTTGAGCTGCGTTGCCACATACCTACCTGGCAATACAATTCAGGATGTTTCGCCTGGGCCGCCACCATTGCATTACATTCTTCAATACTGTGCCCCATTGGTTTTTCCACGTATACGTGTTTTCCGGCATCCAGTGCCATCATCATCATAATAGCATGCCAGTGGTCGGGAGCACCGATAATAACCGCATGTACGTCTTTGTTATCCAATACATCTCTGAAATCGACGTAGGTAAGCGGTCGTTTACCCGTCATTTTTTCAACTTCGGCAGCTCTTTTCTCCAGTACATTACTGTCAACATCGCAAAGTGCCACACAAGTCACATTGTTTTCCTTGCGCAAAAAACTTCGGAGGTTGTTAAATCCCATCGAACGACAACCGATAAGTGCCACATTAACCTGCTCGGCAGGCGATGCACAGGCATTTAAAAGTCCCGGGGCAACACCAACTGCCGCCGTTGCAATAGCCGATTGTTTTATAAATTTTCTTCTATCAGTCATGGTTGTATTAAAATTTAATGATTTCGGTTGTTGTAATCGTTTTATTCATGCACCACTTTTGCAATTTTTTTCGCATTCATTTTGCCCGAATAAACGATAAGCGAATACTTTAAAACCAATGGTTCGGTGGTAGAAAGTGCAACCGGTTCAGCACCCGGCCAGGCTATATTTTGCATACTGTTTTTTTCGCGAAGGATGAGATTCTGCGGATAACCGGGATTTTCCGGGTTATCGATCATTACAATTCCAGCCTGTGAATTTCCTTTTCCCAGCGAGCCGGAAATGTTAACATATCCCTGCGACTTCACTGCAGTTTCTTTAGGTTTTATACTACCATTTTTTCCTGAGAACTGAACGTCGTCGGGTAAAATCATACGCACAGAAAAACCACCATAACCTTTTTCATCCTCGGAGCCTCCAATCCGTAAATTCTCTTCAAGTGCCAGCAGGCTGATTTCAAAATCGATTCTACGGTATTTCACCGAACTTTTGTGTATATGAATGGAAACATTCTCCTGAATATACGGCTTGGGTTTGCCATTCTTTTTCCACTTGTCAGACGACCAAAGCACCTCACTTTTTAGCCACACCGTTTCATCGGGTTCTTTTACAAATTCGATCTCCGTAACTTCCTGGTTAAAATCTTTTATCTCCCACGGATCGCCAATACGTTCATCGCCAATCCAAACCTGATGCCAGGCCCAAAATATGCCTCGGTGGTGTAAATGATCAGCGGGAAAATCTTCGGTAAGCACCTTGCCGTTAAGTCCCCAAAGCGGGTGAATATAGTTGCAGCGCTCGTAAGCACCATCTTTATTCAAGGGTTTCATTTGATAAAACAAAACGTTGGAAGAACCATCAACTATTTTAATTCCATCCGGTTGTTTTTTCATCGTCAGTTGTCCCCAAACCAATCCGTTGGTAAACAAAACCAGGAGTAGCGCTATTACAAAAGATCTTTTCATGACCGCTCCTCCTTTTCGATTATCGTTGTCTTTGTTTTTACGTCATCGTCGGTATATTCAACTTCCAGAATCTCAACATTACTCAGTTGGTTCGAGATGATGGTTTTGTCGTTCTCCGGCAGAATGAGCCAAATATTGGCAATAAAAGCCCCAATAGTTGCGGAGTCGGCCTTTACCGAAACGGTTCGTTTTCCTTCAACAGGAAGACCGGTGGCCGGACTGATAATCTTTCGGGTTTTCATTCCTTCGCCATCGTCGCGAATATAAACGGTTCCGGTTGTATAAACGCTTTGCCCCGATACCTCAAAAACATGTGCAAATTCGTTTGGTTGCTGTTGGTTCCGGATTCCCAGCGGCCAGTCTGTTCCGGCCGGATGGTTTCCGAGTGCCAACACCACATCTTCCTCAAAACTGATAATGGCATTTTTAACCCCCAGATCAAGCAATAGTGGTTTAACCAGATCAAGTGCAAATCCTTTTTCAATGGCACCAAAATCCAGCTCAACACCATCCTCTTTAAAACGAAGTCGTTTATTATCAAGGTCGAGTTCTATTTTATCAAACCCACATTTTTGTTGTGCTTCCTCCAGTTCATTCTCATCAACATTTTCCTTTTCAACCCAAAGCGATTGAACCGGGAACATCGTTACATCAAAAGCGCCCTGACTCATTTGGTTAAAATCGTTTGCAATGGTCAGAATTTCCCACAACTCGGCGGGAACTTCAATCCAAACGTCTTTTCCGGTTTGATTGAGTTCGTGAATATCAGACAATAAACTGAAACGGCTGATCGTACTTTCCAGCTGTTCAATATCGGCTTTAATCTGTTGAAATATATTTTTTGCGGTACCAGCCTCAAGGTTTGGCAGCACGACGTCGCAATGACTGCCAAAGGCCAGAAAAGTATCACTAAAAATAGTAGGTTCCGTCATTCTCTTAGTTTTATTGTTCCTGTAAAGCACTAAATTAAAAAAGTAAGCGATATTTAAAGGCCTTCACGCCTACAAAAACCAAACCCTAGTTAATTTATACTCCTTCTTTACAACCTGAAAAAATCATGAAATTTCTCATACGAAGTGTTGACGATTGAAAATCTGGATGATACAAGTTTTTGTTTAAGCGGCCTAATGATCTTCAATGTCTAGGTTATAATTGAAAACAATTATTTCGTCAGCCCTGTGGGCGAATTATTCATTTTGGTGAATTAATCAGGTTAATAGAACGGAAACGAAAAAAGGCAGGGAAATCCCCGCCTTTTCAATTATGCTCTGTTTTTAAAGTTTTGGCTCCCAGTTTTTATCATACTCACGGCCCCATAATTTCATGGCATCGCGGTCGTACATAATTCCGGTTTTATCACAAATGTCAAATCCGTGTCCAACACGATAGGCAACATTTGAGTAATGCACCATCGTTTGGCTGATTGCACCTTCCATAATGTGTGAATTCAGTTTTCCAACACCCCGGATTCCGTTAAACCAGTTTTGAACGTGCGCGGTTGACGTGTCGCCACCACCACCAAGTGCGGTACCTGCTTCCTGCGAATTAGTTACGCTGTCTTTAATAATTTTTCCGTTACGATCGTACAAAATATATTTACCACGGTCGACAAAAACAGTTCCTTCGCTACCGAAAATTATTGTTCCCCGGCCTCCCAAACCATAAGTATCCTGACCAGAGCGGCTTCGGCCATCCCATTTTATCACTTTGTCACCTTCGAAAAGGAAAGTTGCATCCATGGTATCGTACATTTCCCAGCCGTCATCAAAAAAGTGACGTTTGCCGGCTTCAACATGCACATTGTTTGGTAAACCTACCTGTAGTGCCCAACGTGCTACATCCAGCTCATGAGTTGCATTATTTCCGGTTTCTGCTGTTCCGTAATTCCAGCCATACCAGTGCCAGTTATAATCCCATGTTTCTTCGGTGTAATCGCGGTGAATTGCAGGTCCCTGCCAGATTTCCCAATCCAGACCGGTGGGTACAGCAGCTTTTTTCTGTACAGGTACCTCTCCTCTATTGTTAATATAAAAGGCCACTGCCCGATAAGGCACACCAATAATTCCGTTATGAATTTCTTTTATAATCTCGATCGTATGCTCCGACGAACGTTGCTGGTTACCCATTTGTACAACCTTATTGTATTTCTCGGCTGCTTTAACGATCATCTCATTTTCGGCCATGTTGTGGCTGCAGGGTTTCTCCACATAAACATGTTTTCCGGCCTGCATAGCCATTACCGAACCCGGAGTATGCCAGTGGTCAGGAGTGGCATTAATAATACAATCCACATCCTTATCGTCAAGAATTTTTCTGAAATCGTTCTCCAGTTTTGGTTTGTAATCAATGTGTTTTGAAAAATTTTCGGCAGCACGTTTGCGCTGATGCTCCATTACATCGCACAAATATTTTAACTCAACATTGCTTTCTTTTTGAGCAATTGGTTCGTAATAAGCTCCCAAACGGCGCCCCAACCCCATAATGGCAACATTTAGTTTATCGTTGGCACCTAAAATTTTACTGTAACTTTTTGCCGACATACCCATCGCAGTTCCTCCAACTGCAACACCGGCAGCACCAGCCGACACCTTTTTTAAAAAATCTCTTCTGTTGGTCATATTTTTGTTTTATTGGTTTATAATGTTGCTAAAATTCCTCTGATGTATCCAAAACTTTCCATCATAGCAGGTAGCGGATCTTTTCCTTCGGGTTCATATTCCAGTGCCAAAGTTCCTTTATAATCTAATTTGATTACTGCTTTAAGAAAAGACTGAAAATCGATTACCCCATGACCGATAGTACAAGTTGTTCCGTCGTGCTCTGCTTTGGTTACATCCTTAATGTGAATATCGAAAACCCGATCGAAAAAGTCTTTTACATCTTGCTCCGGATCACGGCCAATACGTTTTGTGTGACCGATATCGATGCACAAACCCATACGTTTATCCATGTCCTTTATCAGAACATAAGCACTTTCTGCACTTGGATAAAGCTTGTCGCCGGGACCATGATTATGGATAGCAAGCTTAATATTGTATTCTTTTACTTTTCCTTCAACATACTCCAGTAACTCGTGGTTTGGCACTCCAATGATCATGTCCATTTTTGCCATTTTTGCGTAATCAAACGCCTGGTCAACATCATCTTTCGATCGCATATAAACCACACCGCCACCATAAAGCAATACTCCTTTTTCGTTGCATAAAGCCAGCGTTTTATCAATAGCTGCTTTATCCGAGTCGAGTGGTAAGTGCATACTTTTAAAGGTTACACGATCTACTCCACAACGTTTTACCATATCGAGTGCAGTTTCGGTATCGAACTCGCGCAATGAATAGGATGCAATACCAAAGCCAAAACCGGGTTTAGTGTTTTCTTTGTTTGCCTGTTGTACAGCCGCCTGCGAGAAAACAGGGATTGCTGATGCCGCAATTCCAATTCCGGCCGCTTTTAGAAATTTTCTTCTGTTAGTCATAAGTAGTAGTATTCAATATGTTTTATTTCTCTATAAAATCAGCGTTTCAGACCAAGACAAGCCTGCCTGCAAATCACTATCTACTAAGAGATTGAGCTGTTTCTATCCCGAAAAACAAATATAAATTGACAAGGATATCCATTTGCTGTAACTATCAGATTTTATGTTGGTTTAAATTACCGTGAACGAACACGACACACAAATATAACCATAATTTGGAGCTTGCCAATCGCTTCGTATAAATTCAGAGAAATTTTTATTGTACCACTCGAACAACAAAAAAGGCTACTTAAAAAGCAGCCTTTAAATCTATTATTCTTGAATACCTATCTGGTCGAAAATAAATGCATATTCGAGTGCCGTTTCTTTTATCCATTCGAAACGGCCGGATGCTCCTCCATGTCCGTATTCCATATTAATGTGGAATAACAGCGGATTATCATCTGTTTTTAATTCGCGCAATTTGGCCACCCACTTGGCGGGCTCCCAATACTGTACCTGCGAATCGTGCAACCCGGTTGTTACTAACATCGCCGGATAATCTTTTGCTTCCACATTATCATATGGCGAATACGAAAGCATATAGTAATAATACTTTTCGATTTTTGGATTTCCCCATTCGTCGAATTCGCTTGTGGTAAGCGGAATAGTTTCGTCGAGCATGGTGGTAACCACATCAACAAAAGGAACTGCGGCAATTACACCTTTGTACAAATCAGGGCGAAGATTGATGCAGGCGCCCATTAAAAGTCCGCCGGCACTTCCGCCCATGGCAAATAATTTTTCGGAGTTGGTGTATCCGTCGTCGATAAGGAATTGCGCACAGTCGTTAAAATCGGTAAATGTGTTCATCTTTTTCAGCAATTTACCGTCTTCGTACCACTGGCGACCATTGATCTGGCTTCCGCGAATATGGGCAATTGCATACACAAATCCCCGATCGAGCAAAGGCAAACGAGCTAACGAAAAGCTGGGATTGTAGGTAATTCCGTATGATCCATAACCGTACAATAAAGTAGGATTATCGCCATTCTTTTCCATTCCTTTTTTGTAAACGATCGAAATAGGAATTTTTGTTCCGTCGCCGGCAGTTGCATAAATACGTTTAGTTTCGTAATTATCCTTGTTAAAACCTCCCAACACTTCATCCTGTTTCAGTAAGGTGCGTTCCTTCGTTTTCAGGTTATAATCGAAGATTGAATTAGGCGTAGTTAACGAGGTATAACTAAAACGAAAAACATCGGTATCAAAATCGAGGTTTACATTCGGACTAACCGTGTACACTTCTTCATCAAAATCGATATAATACTCCTCGCCTTTCCACGGAATTACACGAAGCTGGTTTATTCCCTCTATACGTTCGGTAACAACCAGGTAATCTTTTAAAATTTCAAAATTATCGAAGAAAACATCGCTGCGATGTGGAATCACTTCCGTCCAGTTTTCTTTTTCAGTAGCTGTTACCGGAGTTTTCATTAAACGGAAGTTTAATGCATCGAGGTTAGTGCGAATATAAAAGTCGTTACCAAAATGATCTACCGAATATTCCAATCCTCTTACACGAGGCTGAATGATCTTAAATTCACCCTCCGGATTGTTGGCATCCAGAAACCGATATTCAGAAGTCAGTGTACTTTCACTTCCTATGATCAGATAATCTTGCGACTTGGTTTTAAAAACAAACACCGAGAATGTTTCATCGTCTTCATAAAACACTTCTACATCGTCTTCAACCGGTGTTCCCACTACGTGCTTCATTATCTTCTCCGAACGCAGCGTAACATCGTCTTTCAAAGTATAATAAACCGTTTTATTGTCGTTGGCCCAAACTGCACTTCCGGTGGTTAATGGGATGGCATCTTCCAGGGTTTCGCCTGTTTCCAGATTTTTAAAATGAATGGTGTATTTTCTGCGGCTAACGGTATCAACACCGTATGCAATAAGTTTGTTATCCGGGCTTACCGACAGGCCACCAAGCATAAAAAAATCCTGTCCTTCTGCGAGCACGTTTTCATCGAGCAATACTTCTTCCTCAGCATCGAGACTTCCCTTTTTTCGGCAGTTTACATCGTATTCTTTACCGGGTAATTGTTTGTAGTAATAGTAGTAACCATTCTTTTTGTAGGGTACCGACTTATTTTCCGGCTTAATTTTCGACTTGATTTCCTCAAATAATTTTTCCTGAAGCGGTTCGGTATGTTTCATCACAGCATCTTTGTAGGCATTCTCAGCTTCGAGATGTGCGATCACTTCAGGGTTTTCGCGCTCGTTCATCCAGTAATAATTATCAACGCGCGTATGGCCATGTATCGTAAGTTCTTTCATTATCTTTTTTGCAACAGGTGGCTCTGGCTTCTCTTTCGAAGTACATGCCACTAAAAATAGTCCCCAAATAAAACTCAAATAAATTAACTTCTTCATGCTTTTGGTAATTAGGTGAAATTCTTAATATTTTTTTCAGGAAGTTTTGAAATTACATTTAAACAACCAACTTTCAAAATGAAAGTTCATTTTCAGGTTATTGCCTGTCTGGCAGTCAGATACCATTGTTGGTTTCGATAAAACCTTTACCACTTAGAACACAAAGACACAAAGTTGAAGAATTTAGCTCTAACGTATATCTTGTGTTCTTTATGGTTTTGTGGTTTTATCACTGAATTTTTATTTATTTCTAAAATTGATTTTCTGAATGTTTTTCGAAATTTCAATCCGGTTATAAATCGATTCGATGACCTGATCGTACAATTTATCTTTTAGAATGTAATCCTCAATATCGACATCGATGTTTGGATTATCATTCACCTCAACTACATAAACTTTATCGTTTACCAGTTTCAGGTCAACACCATACAATCCGTCGCCAATTAAAGCCGACGCTTTTAAGGCTGTTTTAACCACTTCTTCCGGCACATCTTCAATATTCACTGTTTCCGAATCGCCGGAATACTCCTCGGCCTCACCGGCCCAGTTGTAAATTTGCCAGTGTCCTTTCGACATGTAATATTTGCATGCAAAAAGTGGCCGGTTATCGAGCACCCCGATTCTCCAGTCAAATTCGGAATAGAGAAACTCCTGGCAAACAATCATATCCGATTTTTTAAACAGCTGATTGATGGCATCAAAAGCTTCTTCTTTATTTTCCACTTTTGTTATTCCCAGCGAAAATGCACTGTCGGGTTGCTTTAACACCAGCGGGAAATTCATAGCATCAAGATCTTTCTTTTCAAATATGTTCTTAGTAAAAACAACTGTTTGCGGCGTGAGTATTTTGTGTTTTCTGAAAATTTCGTTCTGAAATATTTTATTGGAGCAACGTAATATCGACCAGGGATCGTCGATAACCACCAAACCTTCGGCATACGCCATGCGCGAAAATTCATAGGTATGGTCGTTTACATTGGTGGTTTCGCGGATAAAAAGCGCATCGAACTCGTTTATTTTATCAAAGTCGTTTTTTGTGATAAACTCGGCATACAAACCTTTCCTGTTGGCCGCCGCTTTAAACTTTTGAAGCGCCCGTTTGCACGATGGTGGTGTTTCCTCTTCATGATCAACCAAAATGGCAATGTCGTATTTATAATTGATAAGCGTGGTTTTATTAAAACGCCGTTTGCTAAAATATTTACGTGCAAACTCGTAAATAATCTCAATTTCGCTTTCGGGTAATTTATTTAAGGTTAAAACTTTTATTCCCTTAATGATCCATTTCTCCTGTTTTACAAATTCAATCTCGAAAAGCGGTGTTTCAAACAGCAGGTAAAGCCGGTTGGCAATTGCGTTAAATCCTTTTGTAGCTGTCTGTCCGAAATAGATTTTAAGCTGAAATCTGTCGTCTTTTACTTTTTGCAGTGCTTTGTTTATCAGCTCATCAATATCGTACGAGGTGGAATGGATTACATTCAGCATTTTAAAGTCGCGCAGTGTAACCGAACTTGGAATTACACGGTGGCCACGAGCAGCCGCCAGCAACGACACATAATAACCATAGCTTTGATATTTGTACGAACTGCAGAGATTAAAAACACGCATATCGGCACTGTTCTGGTAAACCGGGTTACTGATGTACTCTTTTACCGAGATAACTTTAGCATTCACATCGGCAAAAGTCCATTTGTGTGGTTGGTTGATAACGATAATATTCGTGGTCTTTTTCCGAACTTCTTCGGTTTCCAAACTCAATTCCATTTTAACAGCATCTTCCCCACTCGCGTAATAATCAGCAATCGTATGCGATTCCTTAAATCCCTTCTTTTTGTACCACTCGATCAGCTCATTGTTCTTCGATTGAACCTCAATCAAAATCTTCTGATAATGATTTTCAATTGCCATGTTCTTCACATAATTCAACATAAAAGTTCCCAGACCGGCATGTCTGTATTCTGCCACAACGGCAATCGAATAAATTCGCAGTGCATGTTTGTATTTAAACAAAGTAAGCGCCCCTGCAGAAGTTGTCTTTTTGCCTTCTTTCGCTTCACCAATTAAAACTTCCTGAAACGCACTATCCAGGCTGTGTTTTATACTTTTGCGGGAACTCTGTTGAAACAGTGGAAAAGATTCGTTTTCCAACTTTTCAAGGAAATAAAAATCACCGGGTTGTGATTTTCTGATATTCAAATCCATTTATTGCGTTATAAATCAAAACTAATTGAAACCTAATTAACACTTCAACCCCGATCAGTTTTTTGCAGCATTAAATGCTATAACTTATTTTCGGGATCAATAAAATGAATACACTTTCCTATTTTATTTTATTGACAAGCAAAAATACAATATTGAAACATTAATTCCGATATTTGTCGACTAATTATGCAAACGGAAATAACCATACTTATTTATTTTGTTTTTATTGTTGGAATTGGCGTTTATTCAGCCTTTCGAATCAAAAATCCATCAGATTATTATGTTGCCGGGAAAAAAGCCGGATTACTGCCTGTATCAGGAAGTTTACTGGCAACCATTCTTGGCGGTTCAGCAGTAATGGGAACTATTGAATTAAGCCAAAGCAGAGGTTGGGCAACTTTATGGTTCTTGTTTTCCGCAGCAATAGGTTTGTTTGTTCTGGCACCTATTTCAAAATATGTTAGTCGATACGGAAATTACACACTTCCCGAATTGTTAGGGAAATTTTTTGGAAGAAAAGCAGAACGATTTTCTACCGTTATAATTCCTTTGGCATGGTTAGGAATTGTGGCCGCACAAATTATTGCAGCTGCCCAGATCCTTCAGGGACTTGGTTTTATTTCGTACCAGAATGCGGCCATTTTATCCGGACTGGTTTTTATTGCCTATACCTTGTTGGGTGGCCAGTTAAGTATTCTGAAAACTGATACCTTACAAGCCGTTTTAATTATCAGCGGATTGGTGGCCTTGTTGTTTTTTGCCATTAAGTCACCGGCACACACACAGGTTGAACCTTTAAAATTTTCAGCGCTATTCAATTCAAAATTTTCGTTTGTCGATCTGATCGTTTTGTTAATGACTTATTCGGTAACATTTATTGTGGGCCCGGATATTTACTCGCGCCTGTTTTGTGCCGGAAGCGAAAAAACTGCACGAAGAAGCATAATTATCGTAGCATCAATATTAATCCCGGTTTCGTTTGCCCTAACCTATTTAGGTGTGTATTCAGGGAAAGAAAACGAAGGAATTATGGCATTTGCCGGCCACCTGCTTCCCAACTGGGCTTATGGTTTGTTTATTGCTGCATTGCTGTCGGCGGTAATGTCGTCGGCCGATACCACTTTGCTTACTTCAAGTATGATCTTAAGCGAGTTATTCAGCGGAAACCTTGAAAAGAAACAAGCCCTCCCTCTCACCCGCTGGCTGGTTGTGGTAATCGGTTTTTTTAGTTTGCTGATTGCCTTGTATATCACCTCGGTAATTCAGGCTTTACTTTTGGCCCTTAGTTTTTTTTCAGGAGCCTTTGTAGTTCCTGTACTATGTGGATTACTGGGTTTTAAAGTGAACAACAAAAACGTAATTTGGGCTATTGTCTTTGGTGGAATAACTGCTCTGGCAGGCAAACTGCTAACCCTTTTTGATTATCAAAGTATAGGAAACGGTGTTATTATTCTAAGTTATTTTGTAAACGGACTTTTCCTGTTTCTCGGAAGTAAATCAAAAAACACAACTGAACGATCAACCGGTTTCTAAGTTTAGCAGATTTTAAATTCTTCAAAATTTGATCTGAAATTGCTAATCTATATTCAATCTTCCTACAATTGTTTTTATTTTGTTGCGCTTAAACAATTCTTCGTTACAAATCGAAAGTATTGTTTAAAACTGTCGGGAGGGGACATTCGACAATTGAAAGATGCTAGACTAAACAAGAGGGACTATGAAATACAAGCAGCTTATTGAAAGCCTGGAAAACGAATATTTCTTCTATTCACATAATATTGATGGTGATTACCTTTACATGAGTCCGTCTGTTGAAACGATTTTGGGTTACAACGTTGAGGAAGCAAAACAAGGTCTTGTTAGACATATGACCGACGGTGAGCTAAATAACAAATCAAAAAAAACGCAGAAAAAAAGTGCTACCGGAGTCAAACAAAATACGTTTCAACTGGAATTATTTACCAAAGACAGATCAATAAAAGTGATTGAGATTACTGAATCGCCGCTGTATAACGAAGCCGGTGAGATCATTTCTATTGAAGGCGTTGCACATGATATTACACGGCGTATTGAGCGCGAAAAAACCATCAGAGAACAAAACGAAAAACTTAAACATCAAACCGAGGAACTGGAAGCGACCATTTCCAATTTGAAACAAACACAATCACAATTGGTACAGTCGGAAAAAATGCGTGCCCTCGGAAACCTGATAGCCGGTGTTGCCCACGAAATAAATACACCAATTGGTGCTATAAACGCTTCGGTAGATAATATATCCCGCTCTCTTGATGAATCAATGCAAAACTTGTTCATCCTCTTCACCCGGTTATCCGAAAAAGAGTTGGTTGTTTTTCTTAAAATAATGCAGCTTATTGACCGATCGAAGCCGGCCCTGGTTTCAAAAGAAAAACGATATTTCAAAAAACTGGTAAAAGAAAAGCTCGACAATGCAGGTTTTGATGATACTTATACCATGACGGATCATGTTATTTACCTGAATTTATACGAAGTTGTTGATCAGATCATACCATTGCTGAAAGTTGATAATCCGGGATTCATTTTAAAATCTATCCGCGATATCTATTCTGTTCGAAAAAACTCGGAGAACATCAAACTCGCTGTTGACAAAGCATCGAAGGTAGTATACGCACTTAAAAAGTTCACTCACAAAGATCAGGGGATGGACAAGGAATTAAGTAACCTCAGAGAAAATATCGATATGGTGCTCACGCTTCACCATAACCGCATAAAACAAGGAATTGAGGTTGTTCAGAATTATGACGATGATATTCCACTTGTCAGTTGTTACCCTGACGAACTGGTACAGGTTTGGACAAATCTGATTTCCAATGCTATACAGGCAATGGACAATATCGGGCAGTTGACCATTACGATTAAAAACCTGGGGGAACGTATTCAGGTGTCGATTGCAGATACAGGTTGCGGAATTCCTGATGAAATACACGAGAAAATATTTGAACCTTTCTTTACGACCAAAAAAGCAGGAGAAGGAACAGGTATCGGTCTTGAACTTGTTTTAAAAATTATTGAGAAGCATCAGGGTAACCTAGATTTTAAAAGTAAGGTGGGCGAAGGAACAACATTTACAGTTACTTTACCGGTTAAATAATTCAGTTATGAAGAAAAAGGCAATAGTTTGTGTCGACGATGAAAGTATAATTCTCGATAGTTTAGGAGAACAAATAAAAAACATTTTCGGAGATGAATACCTGTATGAATCGGCAGAAAATGCAGAGGATGGACTGGAAGTTATTGAAGAATTGACGCAAGAAGATATTGATGTGCTGGTTATTGTTTCCGACTGGTTAATGCCAGGCAAAAAAGGCGACGAATTTTTGATAGAAGTTCACAAGAAATTCCCCAAAATAGTAAAGGTACTGTTAACCGGACAAGCAGACGAGGCGGCCATAAATAATGCTATTAAAAATGCAGAATTACATGCTTACATTTCCAAGCCATGGTCATCTCAGGATTTAGAGCGAGTAATAAAAACAGGTTTGTCAAAAATTGAAAATAAGGGGTAAAATGAAAAAACAAACAATTATTTGTGTTGACGATGAAGAAATAATCCTGGAGGCAATACAGGAACAACTTCAGTCGACATTTGGTGAAGAATATAATATTGAAACTTCAGATAGCGGAGAAGATGCACTGGAATTTTTTAAAGAGCTAATTGATGAAGGTCAGCAAGTTCCGGTAATTATTTCGGATTATATTATGCCGGGTATGAAAGGCGACGAATTGTTGAAAGAAATACACAAACTTTCGCCTGATTCGTTAAAAATACTGCTTACAGGTCAGGCCAGCATCGAAGGAATTAGTAATGCTATAAACAATGCAAAACTTTATCGTTACATCGCAAAACCATGGGATAAAGACGATTTGGTATTAACCGTAAAAGAAGCGGTTAAAAGTTTTATTCAGGAAATTAAAATCCGCAAACAAAATAAAGAACTGCTCGAATTAAATGCATCGTTGGAAGAACAGGTTGCACAGCGTACCGAAGAATTAAGAGAAGCCAATGCTGCTAAAGATAAGTTCTTCTCCATCATTGCTCACGATTTGAAAAGCCCTTTTAATGCATTGTTGGGATTAACGGATGCCATGCTCGAAAACTGGGAGGTATTTGAAGATGAAAACAAGCTGGAGTTTGTTCAGGATATCCACAATACCTCGAAAAATACCTATGCATTGTTGCAAAACCTTTTGGAATGGTCGCGTTCGCAGATAGGATGTTTGAAAATTAATTCAGTGGTATTTAACCCGGTTGAGCTGGTTAATGAAAATATTGAGGTTTTAAAAAAACATGCAGAATCGAAACAAATTACAATTACGAATAAAGTAAATCATGAAGTTCTTTGTCACGCCGACAAAAACATGATCTCAACGGTTTTCCGAAACCTTATTTCCAATGCCATTAAGTTTACCAATCCGCAGGGAAACATAAAGATAACGGGCTGCACAAAAAACGAACATCATGTATTTTGTATTACCGACGATGGTATTGGCATGAATGAAAAGACAAAGAACGACCTGTTCCATTTGAATAGTAAAACACAGCGCGTTGGAACATCAAAGGAAAGCGGAACAGGACTGGGCCTTCACCTTTGTAAAGAATTTGTGGAAAAAAACGGTGGAGAAATATCGGTAACCAGTAAGGAAAATGAAGGCAGTACCTTCTGTTTTACCTTACCGGCAGCAAATTAAATTTCGCCTGTTAATTCATCCAGAAATTTATGATACTTATTCTCCATCAGTGGCTTTAATTCATTGTTCACCCACTGATGGTATTCGTTTAACCATTTGAGTTCCTTTTCGGTAAGCAGATCAACTTTTATCAACGAAGTATCGATTGGGCAAAGGGTAAGTGTATCAAAACCAAGGAAACGTCCGAACTCAGTGGTTTCGCGTTCTACACAAACCATCATATTTTCGGTACGCAGTCCGTATTGCCCTTCGCGGTAAAAAGCCGGTTCGTTCGAAAGCACCTGTCCCGGAAGCATCAGGTTTTCATTGTATTCCAAACGGATTGCCATCGGTCCTTCGTGCACATTCAGAAAATGACCAACACCATGCCCCGTACCATGGCCGTAGTTCATTCCGTTTTCCCATAATGCCTGACGCGCCAAAATATCAAGGTGACAACCCTTTACTCCGTATGGAAATTTGGCTTGTGTTAACCCGATCATTCCTTTCAGGGTGAGTGTAAAATCAGTTTTAAACTGATCAGAAACTGCTCCTAAAGCCACTGTGCGGGTAATATCGGTAGTTCCATCGATGTACTGACCTCCGGAATCAAAAAGAACTACCCCGTCGGTTTCCAACGGCAAAGCATCATCGGCTCCAATGTGCAGGTGAACAATTGCACCGCGACTTTTGTAGCCTACAATCGGAGGAAAACTTTCCCCTTTAAAATCCGCTTGTTTAGCCCTGAACTCTGCCAGCTTTTTCCCGAATTCGTAATCTGTTATCGTTTCTTTTCCAATCGTCTCTTTAAGCCAGTGTAAACACTCTACCAGTGCAACACCGTCTTTTTTCATCGCACTCCTAAAACCTTCCAGCTCTGTTTCATTTTTAATGGCCTTTTGAATAGCCACTAAAGAAGTTCCTTCAATAATCTCATTTTTACCGGCAAGCGCACTGTAAGCAGCAAAATTTAAAGTTGACGGATCGATAAATATCGTCTTCCCTTTAATTTCTGACAGGTAGTTGTAAAAAGTAGTATAATCTTTCAACTCTATGCCATCGGCTTCAAGTTTTGATCTGAGTTCGGGTTCAACTTTAGCGGGATCAACAAAAAGCAGATTTCTATCTTTACCAACTACTCCAAAAGCGGTAAAAACCGGATTATAAGGCACATCTGATCCACGCAAATTGTACAACCACGCCAGCTCGTCTAACATGGATACCACATGAATATCGGCACCAAATGATGCTAACTCTCCGGCAATTTTTTGTTGCTTTTCAGGTCGTGGAACTCCGGCATATTCTACGTCCAACTCAAAAACTTTATCGTTGGGAACAGCCGGGCGGTCTTCCCAAATGGCTTCAAACAAATCGGGTGTTTCCACCAGTTCGATATCCTTTTTCAGAAAGCCTTTCTGCAAACTCCTGAAAGCGTCAACTGTCAACGATTGCGCATCGAGCCCCACCCTACTTCCGGCTGGCAAATTCTGGCTCAGCCAAGTGTCGGGCGAGACAGCATCTGTAACGCGTAACTTCTGCATTTCAATTCCGGTTCCATCCAGCTCTTCGGTTGCTTGCAAAAAATAACGTGAATCGGTCCATAGAGCGGCATTGTCAAGCGTTACCGCTACCAAACCATACGAGCCTGTAAATCCAGAAATGTACTCGCGTGTTTCCCATCGCTTTGGGAGATATTCGCTCGAATGTGGATCGGTACCTGAAATGTACCACGCATCAATAGTGAGCTTTTTCATTTCGGCGCGCAAGGCCGTTAGTCGTTGTCTTATTTCTGTTTTCATTGTTTATGCCTTTGTGCTCTGAAAATAGTCTTTAACAAATTTCTTTATTGAGGGTGCAGGAATATCGTTGTAATCCAGTTCTTCTTCTGCGTAAAATTTATAATCAAGAATATCGTCCATTGGTTTCAGATCCTCAATCGTTTCTGCTGTAACCTGAAATGCCATATCAAGAGTAAATACGGTGTACGCAGAAAAAACATATTCGTTTGGTGCTGAGCCCAGGTACTTTAAGGCTTTTACTTTTAGCCCCAACTCCTCTTTTAGTTCGCGTTTTACGGCATCTTCTGCTGATTCCATTGGATCGATAAATCCGCCGGGCAAATCGAGTTTACCATAGTGGGGTTCAACGCCACGTGTTACCAGCATTAATTTTCCTACTTCATCGGTAACTAAAGCTGCCACAGCAGCTGCCGAGTTTATGAAGAAATGGAAACCACAGGCAGCACATTTTAATGAACGTTCGCCGGATTTCTTAAACTCCGCAGAACCACACTTCGGACAATATTTTAAAACTCTTAAAGGATGAGTATCCATTTAACTTGATTTGCAAATGTCGATTATCATTCAATTATTTCTCTGGCTTTCAGCCAGTCGACAAATAAATTTGGCCAGTTATCGGTAGGTATTCCGTTTTTGCGAATACCAAAACCGTGACCACCTTTTTGAAAAATATGCAACTCGGCAGGCACGTCAAATTCTTTCAATTTTGAGTAAAAACTGATTGAATTTTTTGGTAAAACAGCGGTATCGTCGTCGGCCAAAATGAGAAATGTTGGTGGCGTTTCAGCACTCACATTTAATTCGTTCGAATATTTCCGGATCAATTCTTTATCATGCCCTTTGCCTATCAGGTTTTCGCGAGATCCCATATGTGTGAATTCTTCATCCATGGTAATTACCGGATACAACAACAACATAAAATCGGGCCGGCAACTTTGCTGCTCAATTTTGTCTGAACTTTCTTTATTTCCATAATCGAAAACCGTTCCGGCAGTTGAGGCCAGGTGACCACCCGCTGAAGAACCTGCGATTCCAATCTTTTCGGGATTGATACCCCACTCTTCGGCATTGGCACGCACTATTCGAATGGCTTGCCGTGCATCACTCGACGGAACTTCGTGGTTTCCGTAAGGCAGGCGGTATTTTAATACAATTCCGGTAATTCCTTTTGTTTGCAGAAAACGTGCAATGTCGTATCCTTCGTGGTCCATTGCTTCTACCCAATAACCACCACCCGGACAAATTACCACAGCAGCGCCGGTATTAATTTCAGCTTCCGGAGAGAAAACATACATTTCTGCTTCCGACACTTTTCGAACACGTACTCCGTCGTATTTTTCTTCGGGCTCGGTCATGCCGTTGTCGTTTGGTGCGCCGTTTGGCCACACTTTTAATGTTTTATTTTGTGCGATAACAATTACGGTTAGTAATGAAAATAGTAGGATTAGGTTGATTTTTTTCATAATTATTTAGTTTTTGCTCCAACAAAATAATGCTCCTTTTCGGCAAACAATACATTAAAAGTTGTTAGCGAACCATAGGCACGCGTTATGTATTGCTGGATATTTACTTTTTCTTCGTCGGTCAGCGATTTACTGCTGTTGATATTTTGTTCCAAAACACGCAGCCTGTCGCGTAACATTACAATTTTGTGAAAGAATATTTCAACAGGAATTTCTTTTGGTTTAAGCTCAGGATTGGCCGGTTGTAACAACATAGTTCCACCTTCCCATTTTTCGCCTAAAGGAACTACTTCGTTCAGCGCGGCATGTTTATCAAGCACATAGCTTAACACCTTTTCAATTTCACCAATTGAGAGTCGTGATTTTGGTGCAGTTTCATTTGCTTCCAGAACTGTAAGGTCGGTATTTCGTTTTGTGATTTCTATTTTACCGCCTCGCTCAAAAAATATTTCGTAGGCAGTAAGGTTGTCTTTACTAATTATTCCTTCTCCGTACCGCGGATGCTCAACCCTTGTTCCAACAGTTAAATCTTCCATTTCAGTTTAATTTATTGATCGGTTAAGATAAAATATTTTCAAGTATCAGTTTATGAAAAATGCCACCAACTTTTAATTGTCGGAAGCCATAATCAAACGAGGCTGCCCCTTCACACGTTTACGTTTTACTTCGTAATCGCGGGTATACGAAATTACAGAAACCCCTTCGTTCATATAGCCACCGAACTGGGTAAGTTGCCCAAAATGATAATTCCCCTGCATCTGGAAAGTATGCATGTAAGGCAGGCAACCCGCAAAATCGTTACCATAAGTTATTAATGCCGTTAAAAAATACAGCGTTACATCGTAGCCCTGAAAACTAAAATTATCAGGTTCCGTTCCGAAATTGTTCTTGTATTTTTCAACAAAATTAATGGTTTGCTTATTCGTATAATCGGTGTAGTATGGCGCGATGTATTTCAGTTTCAGATTATGAAACTGCTCCAATTGGATACTTGAATAGTTTGGATAACGGTTTGACCCAATCAAGGTAATCGAATACTCTTCCGAAAGGTTGTTTAAATTGGAAATGGCCACACTTAACTCGCCTTCGTTTTCCGATGGAATGTAAACCACATTCTCTTTGGTTTTCGACATAATTCGACGTAAACCGAAGCTACCTTCGTTTTCAAAATCGTAGAATGTAAAATTAACGCCCTCGTTACTACTTAACAATCCGGAATTGAAGAATTTCTCGCGCAAAAGTTCAACCAATTGTCCTTCGGGAGTACCCGAGTAATCTGAGGTTTTTACAATTATAAAGTTACTGTTGAAATGTTCTTCAGCCACCATTTCTGCCGTTTGCCGAATGAGGTAATCGCGCGAAGGATTTACCTGAAAGTAATTGGAATTCGATTGTGTAATCGAAGTCTGCGAAGCCAATGGCGAAACAATCGGGATCCTATTCTTCGCCGCATAGGCAGCAATTTCCTGTTGCACCCTTGGGAAAATCGGCCCGATGATCAAATCGGTCATAAAAAAATCGTTAGCCGTAAAATACTGACGTATTGAATCTTTGTTTCGCTGTGTATCGAAAACATTGAGTTTTACATCAAAACCAATATTCTGCAGGGAATCGATAGCTAAAAGTACGCCTTCATAAAACTGTACAAAGTTTTCACTTCCGCCGTAAAACTGTTTAAACAATTCTTTGCGCTCTTCCAGTTCAATGGTAGTATCCTGTGCAATTTCTGTTTCCTCGCGTGTAAAAAGCGCAGTTGAATCAACTACCAAATCCTCACGGTTCAGCGTATCATTTGCTTCGTAATAAAAAGGTAAAAACAAGGCTACATTGTATGTTTTCTCCGAAAATGATCCGGATAAATCAGGCACACACGACTCAGGAATTTCAACCGGCATTTCAACCGCATAAAATTCTTCCATCATTTTAGCCGAATCAATGTCTTCAATTACGATATTGTCACTTTCGGGTTGGGCAAAAACTTCCTCCGGTTTTTTAGGAATTAAAATGGTTTCGCCGTAAGCCAGATTCCGTCGATCGAGTATCGGGTTGTATTTTATAATATCAGGAATACTAACATTGTATTGTTTCGATAAACCATATAACGTTTCGCCTCTCCCCACCAGATGCTGATCAAAAGCTTCTGCATTTACCGGTTTTGCCATCGGTTCGTTGGCTTCTGCAACCGGAATTTTAATTACTGCTCCTGCCGGAAATCCGGTATTCAAAATCGGGTTAATCACTTTAAGTTCCTCTTCCGAAACATTGTATTTGCGCGTTATTCCCCACATCGTTTCACCCGACTCAATGATGTGTTCGATGTAATTTCGGTTACCGACATAATCAATTGGCTGAGGCTTGTTTACATCCCCCTCCAATACGCCGGTTTTTATTTTCAGGGTCATTCCTGTTTTTAGCTGACTTGCATTAGGATTTAAAACGAGAATGTCCTGCTCGGTTGTTCCATATTTCCGGGCAAGCGAATACAAAGTTTCTCCCGAAACCACCTGATGTAATATGGTATGTTCGCCCGCTCCGGTTCTATTAGCTAAATCACCGGCTTCCGAAGATGTCTCTTTTTTCCAGTATGGAATATTCAGTTCCGTCCGCTTTTTAAATTTCCTAACAGTTGGGTTGTAAGCATAAAGTTCCTCCACGGTTATTCCAAACTTTTTGGCGACGGAATAAGCCGTTTCTTTTCTTGATTCGATTTTGTATTTAGTAAATCCGGAGGGGTCTCCCTTTTGGCCTGCCGCAGAATCCGGAAGTACCATGCCTTCAACATAAGGAATTTTCAACACCTGCCCTATTGTTAGTCCTTTATCAATTCCCGGGTTGTTTTCCTCTATTGCAACTTGAGTTACGCCAAACTTCTTGCTTAACGAATAAACTGTTTCGCCTGTGCGCACCTGGTGCATAACGAACTTTTTGCCTTGAAAAACAACAACCTCGTTTTGAGCAAAATTCTGCCCGAAAACCTGTTCGGTTGGTAACAACAGTAAAAATGCCATGCATAGCAGCAAAAGACTTCTCATTAAAAGTGGATTTAAAAATTCGCTCAAATTTAGTAATTCTGAAAGAACACTTAAATCTTAACGCATAGTTTCGGAATTAATTTTACATATTTTGGGGCAAACACAATCCTAATATTAACACGAACCTTAATTTCATTCACATTTGAAAAGATTTTGACACGTTATTAGTACTTTTGTGCTTTCATTAACTAAAGAAGTTTTTCATGCAGGAAAAGATTTTAATCCTTGATTTTGGTTCTCAATACACACAATTGATTGGACGCAAGGTCCGCGAACTAAATGTTTATTGCGAAATTCATCCTTTCAACCACTTTCCGGAAATTGATGAGAGTGTAAAAGGTGTGATCCTTTCGGGTAGCCCGTATTCAGTTCGCGACGAAGAAGCACCTCGTCCCGATCTATCAAAAATTAAAGGCAAATTACCGGTTTTGGGTGTTTGTTACGGAGCGCAGTATCTGGCTCATTTTTATGGTGGCGAAGTTGCTCCTTCAAATACGCGCGAATACGGAAGAGCAAATCTGGGATTTATCGATCACGATAGTATTCTGTTTGAAAATATTAGTCTTCATACGCAGGTATGGATGTCGCACGGTGATACTATCGTAAAACTTCCAAAAAATTATAAGGTTATCGCATCAACCGAAGATGTAAACTATGCAGCATATAAAGTTGATGATGAAAACACCTGGGCGATACAGTTCCATCCCGAGGTTTACCACACCACAGAAGGAAAGCAATTGTTAGAGAATTTTGTTACCACTATTTGCGGATGCGAACAAAACTGGACTCCGGATTCGTTTGTTGAAACAACGGTTCAGGAATTAAAAGATCAGCTGGGCAACGACAAAGTTGTGCTTGGTCTTTCGGGTGGTGTTGATTCATCGGTTGCCGGCGTATTATTACACAAAGCTATTGGAAAAAATCTTACCTGCATTTTTGTTGATAACGGTCTGCTTCGTAAAAACGAGTTCGAAGATGTTTTGCATTCGTACGAAGACATGGGCCTGAATGTAATTGGCGTTGATGCCCGTAAAAAATTCTGGGACGATTTGGCCGGAGTTACGGATCCGGAACAAAAACGAAAAATTATCGGTCGCAACTTTATCGAAGTTTTTGATGAAGAAGCACACAAAATACAAGATGTAAAATGGTTGGCACAAGGAACAATTTATCCCGATGTAATTGAGTCGGTATCGGTAAACGGGCCTTCTGCAACAATAAAATCGCACCATAATGTTGGCGGTCTTCCTGAAAAAATGAAGCTAAAAGTGGTTGAACCGCTCAAACTTCTGTTTAAAGATGAAGTGCGTCGTGTAGGTGCTGCTTTAAACATTAAAAAAGAATTGCTGGGCCGTCACCCGTTCCCCGGACCGGGATTGGGAATTCGTATTCTTGGCGATGTTACACCCGAAAAAGTTAGTATGCTTCAGGAAGCGGATGCCATTTTTATTAACGGCCTAAAAAGCTGGGGGCTGTACGACGAAGTTTGGCAGGCTGGCGTAATGTTGCTTCCTGTTCAATCGGTAGGTGTTATGGGCGACGAACGTACCTATGAAAACACTGTTGCATTACGTGCGGTTACTTCAACCGATGGAATGACTGCCGACTGGGTACACCTTCCCTACGATTTTATGGCAAAAATGTCGAACGAAATTATTAATAAAGTTCGTGGAATTAACCGCGTAGTTTACGATATTAGTTCGAAGCCACCTGCAACAATTGAGTGGGAATAGTTGTTGCAGAATGAAACAATATCAATTTTGGCAGACTTATTGTTTGATTGTTTCGTTATTATTAAAAATTGAGAATTATGGCTGTAACAAAAATTCAACATATTAAAACAATTGGGTTAGGTATATTTTTAGCATTCTTCCTGATTGGACCAGTTGCTACACAGGCACAAAACGAAGTACAGGAAAACCAGGTAAAATTTGCCCGTTTACTGCGTTTAGTTGATGGTTATTATGTAGACTCTTCAGATGTTAGTGACTTAACAGAAAAGGCCATTGTTCATTTACTTGAAGAGCTCGATCCGCACTCAACGTATATTTCGAAAGAAGAAGTGGATAAAATGAACGAACCGCTTAAAGGAAATTTTGAGGGGATCGGAATTTCATTCAATATATATAAGGATACCTTGCTGGTGACTACGATAATTGCCGAAGGTCCTTCTGAAAAAGTTGGTTTGCGTGCCGGTGACCGGATTATTGAAGTTGACGGTGAAAACATAGCCGGAATTGGTTTGAAAAATTCGGATGTTTTTGATTTGTTACGTGGAGAAAAAGGAAGTAAAGTCGATTTAACAGTTGCCAGAAAAGGTGAAACTGATCCGCTGGATTTTACAATTGAAAGAGATAAAATTCCAATTTTTAGTCTGGATGCTTCATACATGCTGGATGAGTCGACCGGTTATATCAAGCTAAATAAATTCTCGGCAACAACTACCGATGAGTTTTTAGAGGCCATGTCGGATTTAAAAGGTGAAGGAATACAAAATCTAGTTCTCGATTTAAGAAACAATGGTGGAGGTTACCTAAAATCGGCCATTGAGTTAGCCGACCAGTTTTTAACTGATGACCAGTTGATTGTTTATACCAATGGTACCAACGATCCTAAAAGAGACTATAAAGCTACATCAAAAGGTTCTTTTCAAGAAGGTAAAGTTGTTGTTTTAGTTAACGAGGGTTCAGCTTCTGCAAGTGAAATTGTTTCGGGTGCTATTCAGGACTGGGATCGTGGAGTTATTATTGGACGTCGTTCGTTTGGAAAAGGTTTGGTGCAAAAACCATTCTTCCTGAATGACGGGTCGATGATTCGCTTAACCACCGCTCACTATTACACGCCAAGCGGCAGATGTATTCAAAAACCTTATGAAGAAGGCATTAGCGAATACCGTAAAGATTACGCCAACAGAATTAGTAATGGGGAGATGTTTAGTGCCGACAGCATTCATTTTGATGATGAGTTAAAACACAAAACGCTGGTTAGCGGCCGCGATGTTTATGGAGGTGGAGGTGTAATGCCTGATATTTTTGTTCCCATGGACACTTCTTCGCATTATGCCTACATCAATAAACTAAGAAGAAAGCAGGTTACCTATAATTTTGTTTTGGATTATGTTGATCTTCACCGTGAAGACATCGCAAAACAATATCCGAAATTTGAAAAATTCAATGAGAAATTTGAGATTTCGGATGAGAATATTGAGCAGGTAGTTGCCAAAGGTATTGAAGAAGGTATTGAAAAAGATGAAGAAAGTTTGTCAATTCTAAAAGATGAACTTAAACGGGAACTTAAAGCTTTGATAGCCCGAGACGTGTACTCACGAAACGACATGTACAAAGTTTTAAACGAAAATGACGATGCAATTTTAAAAGCTCTTGAAGTTTTTGACAACCAGGACAAATATGCAGCGCTTTTAGTTACAACTGATTAAATTTTATGACTGATATAGTTTTGGAATGGCTCTTAGGTAATTATGTTGAAATACTGGGAGCCATTCTTGGTTTAGCCTACATTTTTTTTTCCATAAAACAACACATCTTAACGTGGCCAACAGGTTTATTAACCTCTGCGCTTTATGTGCTTGTATTTTTTAATGCCCGGTTATATGCCGACATGGGACTGCAGGCCTATTACGTAATAATTAGTATTTATGGCTGGTATTTTTGGCTAAGCGGTAAAAAACAAAATGAGAAGAAAGTTGCCGTAAAAACCACCCGAAAAATATTGTGGCTAAAACTGGCAGTGGTTTCAATTGCCCTTTATGCTCTCATCCTTTTTATACTGAGGAATTATACCAATTCTGACGTTCCGCACATGGATTCAGTAACAACAGCTCTCAGCATTGTTGCCACATGGATGCTTGCAAGAAAATACATTGAACACTGGCTACTATGGATATTTATCGATGCATTTAGCGCAGGTTTGTATGTGTACAAAGGTTTATGGGCAACCGTAATTTTATTTATCGTTTACACCGTTATGGCTTTATTGGGCTATATTGAGTGGAAAAAAGACCTGAACAGTATTGAAACAAACAACTAAAATAATTGCCATTACCGGAGCCGAATCAACCGGAAAGAGTACACTTGCAAAGGCGTTGGCAACGCATTATAATGTACCGTTCGTCCCCGAATTCGCAAGAAGTTATGTAGAACAACTACATCGTTCGTACACTTATGACGATGTTGTTCTGATAGCAGAAAAGCAAGTTGAACAATACAAGGAAATGGTTTTGCAGCAACCATCTCTGATTATTTTAGATACCTGGCTTCTCATTACTAAAATCTGGCTGGACGTTGTGTACGGGAAAGTTCCTGCATGGATTGAAGAAACAATCAAAGAAACTCATATTGACACTTTTTTGGTTTGTGACACTGATTTGCCCTGGGTACCTGATAATGTCCGTGAGAATGGCGGAACTGATCGTGAAAATCTTCAGAAAACTTACATTCAGGAATTAAAAAAGTTCCAATTCTCCTATCATTTAATAAAAGGAGATTACGAAGAGCGAAAAAACGCTGCAATTCAAGTCATCTCAAGTTTAGATTAAAACCTTCAACAAGAAACTTCTTTTATATGTTATATGTTACAATTCTTAAATGAATGTAATTAGTTTTGTAATATAATTCAACGATATGACAAATAATACCGTAGACCAAAAAATTTTAGATACAGTAAGCAAACTGAGTAACCCTGAATCATACAAATTAGTTTGTCATAAACATATGATGGGAGATCCACTGCCATCAAATAAACAATTAAAACGAATTATTAATCTGGTTCGCGAGATTCTTTTTCCTGGCTATTTTGGAACAACTACTTTAAAAACCACCATAACTCCGCATTATATGGGAGTTTATGTTGATGAGTTGCTTGAAATGCTTACCCGTGAGATTTTGGCCGGACTGTGTTTTGAGTGTACCGATGAGTCGGAACAAAGAGTTGAAAAACACAGAACAGGTGCACAGGAAAGAGCGGTTGCTTTTATAGAGTTTCTGCCGGAGATCAGGCGCAGATTAGTAGCTGATGTTGAAGCTACATTTTTGAATGATCCGGCAGCAAAAAACTTTGGCGAAGTTATTTTTAGCTATCCGGGAATCCGGGCTATTACAAATTACCGTATTGCCCACAAACTTCTGGAACTGGATGTTCCGCTTATTCCACGTTTTATAACCGAAATGGCGCACAGTGAAACAGGAATAGATATCCATCCACGTGCTCAAATTGGTGAAAATTTTACGATCGACCACGGTACGGGAGTTGTTATTGGATCGACATGTATTATTGGCGATAATGTAAAGATATACCAGGGAGTTACCTTAGGTGCAAAAAGCTTTCCTCTTGACGATGATGGTAACCCGATTAAAGGAATTCCTCGTCACCCGATTTTGGAAAATAATGTAGTTATTTATGCGGGTGCAACCATCCTGGGCCGTGTAACAATCGGCGAAAACTCCGTTATTGGAGGTAATGTTTGGGTAACCAACGATCTTCCGGCCAATTCTCGTGTGGTGCAAAAACGCCCGCGAGATATTCCGTTTATGGACGGAGCAGGTATTTAAAAACAAAAAATCAAATCATTGAAAGAGTATAAATTAATCGCAAAAACCTTTTCCGGTTTGGAAGATGTTTTGGCCAAAGAAGTTAAACGCATTGGCGGTAAAAACGTACGACGCGGAAAACGTGCCGTATTTTATGATGGTGACCTTGAACTGATCTATAAATCAAACTATCACCTTCGGGCAGCTTTACGCATTTTAAAGGAGATTGAACATTTTAATTTTAAAAATGTCGATCAGTTCTACTTAAAATGCAAAAGAATAAAGTGGCAAAACTATTTTAGTGTCGATCAGAATTTTGTGATTAACAGTGTTGTTGTTAACTCACGCGATTTCAGAAACTCAATGTTTGCCTCTCTTAAAGTAAAAGATGCTATTGCCGATTATTTTCGTGAGAATTTTGGGAAACGGCCCAGTGTTGACACAGATAATCCGGATATTATTATAAATGTTCATATTTTCCAGGATAACTGTACTTTGTCGATTGACAGCTCGGGAGAATCTCTTCATAAAAGAGGATATCGGGTAAAACAGGGAGATGCACCTTTAAACGAAGTACTTGCTGCCGGAATGATCTATCTATCCGGATGGCTTGGAAATTCGGATTTTATGGATCCGATGTGCGGTTCAGGCACTTTACCTATTGAAGCGGCTATGATCGCACAAAACATTCCTGCAGCTAAATTCCGGAAAGAATTTGCCTTTCAACTCTGGAACGATTTTGATCCTTTGCTTTGGGAGAAAGTTACGGAGCCGGTTGAAAAAAGAGAATTCAGGCATAAAATATATGCTTCGGATATTTCGGGAAGTAATTTGTTAAATGCACAAACCAATGCACGACGCGCACTGGTTTTTAATAAAATACAATTTGCCTGTACCGACTTCAAAAATCTGGATATTGATTTGGATAACGCAACCATAGTAACAAATCCACCATACGGAGAGAGACTAAAGGAGAATGACCTAGATGGTCTTTATTCAATGATTGGAGAGCGTTTAAAACACCAATATGCTGGCAACAGTGCCTGGATACTTAGCTCATCGATAGATAGCTTAAAATTTGTTGGATTAAAACCATCGCAACGAATTGATTTATTTAACGGGGCGCTAAAATGTAAGTTTAATAATTACAGCTTGTTTGAGGGAAAGGGAAAATAAGGACATAAAAAAAGGGTTAAAACCGTCCTTGTTTTAACCCCTGTACTAACAACTCAATTGGTTCTGTATATAGGCTATTCTTCTTCAAAATCGAAAATATCTTTATCTCTTGAGTTTGGTGTTCCTCCGCCTCGAACTTCATTAAGTTCTTCTTGAGAAAGAACATCAAAAACAAAATTATCTAAATTGTACTGTGATTGTATAGTTATAGCTTTCATTGTTTCTATTTTTTAGGCTTATTCTTCTTCAAAATCGAAAATATCTTTATCTCTTGAGTTTGGAGTTCCTCCACCACGAACTTCGTTCATTGCTTCTTCAGACAATACCTCAAAATCTCTATCGTTCTCTGTAAAAAAATTAGCTATAACTTTCATTTCTTATATATCTTAACAGTTAAATACTTTTTTTATTCTTCTTCAAAGTCAAAAATATCTTTGTCTCTTGAGTTTGGAGTTCCACCACCACGAACTTCGCTCATTGCTTTTTCGCTGATTACTTCAAAACCCTTAACTTCGAAAGTATTTTCTGTTGATTCAAACTGTACTCTTTTCATCGTATAATAAATTAATTCGTTAAACTTTTAAACACACATTCACTAATATATTCTGATAAGTAGAAAAAGGTAACCCCCCTTTTTTGAAAAAAATTGAAAAAAGTTCTATTTTGGTGCTATAATTCACAACAACAAATGACAATTTCCAAGAAGTTAAGCTTCATATTTCTCATAGTATTTTTCCCCAATATCCTGCATGCCCAGGCACAAGATTCTGCTGCATTAGTACTGGAATCCAACAAATTAAGACAAGCGGGAGCCATTCTAACCAGAGATGGAAAACACACAACGAAGCCCTGGAGGCTTTTAAACAATACTTAGACTATCGAAAAAAAATTTACGGAAATGAAAATTATTATTTAGCAACGGCCTATTATTCTATTGGAATTAGTTATAAAAACCTGGGAGAAAATGAAAAGGCATTAGAAAATTATATGTTGTCTGAGAAAAATATGTTTCTTCGAGATCCCTTAAATTATGGTCTGTTAGGGAATCTTTATATTAATATAGGAAATGCATACAGAGCTAAACTGGATTATACCAACGCCGTAAAGTATTATAATCAAGCAATATCATCATATAATTCTCAAATACCTGTTAATTTAAATAACCTAGTAGATGCTTATTATGCTATTGCGGAGGTTGAATTTATAGCAAAAAACTACCAAGGCGTTATCGATATTGCAGAAAAATGTTATACATCTGCTGACTCATCCAATCAAATTTATTTTGATAACATTATTGGAGGCAGCTACTATAACCTTAAAGAATTCGAAAAAGCAGATTATCATTTTAAACATGCGATATCTTTCTCAAAAGAATATTATGGTAAAGGTTTAGACCTTGCCTACACGTACATGAGTTACGCCGAATTTCTTTCAGGGATAAATAATTTTGAAAAAGCCTTAGAAAATTTATCTGAAGCTTATAATGTTCTACAGAATTTCACCAAAGGTTACGGTCCAGTACTCTCCAGTTATTATGAATATGAAGGAAATATTTACCGAAACCGTACAATAAAGACTCAGGAAATAAATCGATTCAGAGAAGAAAAAAGACAAAACCTTCTCAGAGCAATTGATTCTTATAAAAAAGGACTGGCTGCATTGGAAGTAGAGCAAACAGATCCTGAAAGTTCGGCAATTGAAATCCAGCAATCACGTTCGTTGATGGATTGTCTGGACCTGATAAAAGCAATAGGTGATGTATATCTTGAAATTGCTCTGCTTGATAATGAGAACAAAGGCATAGATTTCAGCGAAAACCTTGACTATGCACTGAGCTGTTATAACAATACGAGTAATCTTATTCAACAGGCGCGGAAAGAGATTTCGAATGATGAAAGCAAGATTCAACTGTCAAATCTGCAATACCAAACCATCGGTAAAATTATTGAAACGGCTTACCTTGCTTATAGTTACTCGGGTAATCAGGAGTTTCTTGATATTGCTTTTAACAATTCGGAACAGCTAAAAAGCAGTGCACTTTTCGATAAAATTGCCAATGAACTGGCTCAGCAAAATAGTTTGATCCCTGATAGCCTATTAGAGCTGGAACGTAGACTAAACAATACTATCGCTAACTATTCCGAATTACAATACGAGGAATTAAGCTACGTTGAACCTGATAGTTCGTTGTTGGAAGAATATAACGATAAGATTTTTGATGCATCGCGGCAAAGAGATGAGCTGAATCGATATATGGAAGAAAGTTACCCCGACTACTATCAGTTAAAATATTCCAATTCTACCCTTAGCTTAAATGACATTCAAAACAGGCTTGAAAGAAAGGAAGCAATTGTTGAGTATTTTTTAGCTGAACCATCAACGGAAAACATTAAAAATGGAAGTGACGCTGATACATTAACTTCGTTGTACACATTTTTTATTACGAACGACAATATTGAATTTCACAAAAAGACGCTCGATAACGCTGAAATACAAGCTTTGGAAGAAACCTTTCGGTTTATGTCATCTACCGACTATATGTTTACACACAACGAAGATGCAAAACAATACTGTGTTTCTTCGCACCGTTTATACAAAATGCTGGTTGCACCTTACGAGCATGATATTACTGAAAAACACCTGACAATAGTACCTGACGGAAAACTAAATTATATCTCATTCGACGGGCTACTAAAGACGCTGCCTGATACGAGTGAAACCATCCGCTTTAACGAATTGAATTACCTGATAAAAGATGTAAATATTAATTACGCCAATTCGGTAAATATTTTTTTAAAGAACAAGGTATCAAAACCAAAACTTAGAAACCACACTCTGGCCTTTGCTCCTGATTACAATTCTGAAGAATTTATAATGACGGGGACAAGTTATAAACTTGCACCACTGCCGGGCGTACAAAAAGAAGTTGATGATATAGCTAAATCGGTTAGTACTACTATTTTTAGAAGCAAAGATGCAACCGAGCAAAATTTCAGAAAAGAAAGTGGCAATTTTGATATTCTTCACCTGGCAATGCACGCGTACATAAACGACTCGTTACCGGCCTATTCTCGTTTGGCTTTTAGTCAAAATACAGACACAACGACTTTAGATAATGATGGCTGGCTGAATACCGCAGATATTTACAATCTCGATTTGAATGCCAGTATGACGGTACTAAGTGCATGTAACACAGGTGTTGGTAAGCTACAAAAAGGAGAAGGACTGATGAGTTTGGCCAGAGGTTTTTTATATGCCGGATGTCCATCGGTTATAATGTCGCTTTGGGAAGTTGAAGATGCGGCCGGTACAAAAATAATGACCTCTTTTTATAAATACTTAAAAGCAGGAAAAACAAAAGATGAAGCGCTTCGGCTTGCTAAACTGAAATACCTTGAAGAATCGAATTCAAGACTTGCTCACCCACATTACTGGATGAGCTTTAAATGTATTGGCGATAATTCTCCGGTTTATACCAGTTATGATCTTTACTTTTTTGCAATTCTTATTCTTCTGATTATCGCTTTTTCTATCGACCAGGGAATTCGCATAAAAAAAGCCCGTCGTAACCGACAGGCTTAATTGAATGTGTATATGTTTTCGAATTAATCTATTGGACGATTCTTCGATTATTTAAAAGAGTACCTGAGCTTTCTTAAAATTGCCTTGGCATCTTTTTCGTAATGACCTTTGCGATCAATAACTGCTAGCAATTCTTTCTTAGCCTCTGCCCTTTTATTCATTTTCAGGTAACAAAGAGCTTTATACCACTCAGCTTCCTCAATGAACATGTTATTTCCGTGATCAATAACTTTAGTATATTCAGTTACCGCTTTCGGATATTTATTCAAATTCTGATAACTCAATCCTTTATAAAACTGCGGAACAAATTGGTCGTCAGATTTAACCGTCACATTATTCAACAGATCGATAGTTTTCTGGAACTCATTCTGCTGAAAATACATTTGAGCCTGTTGTATTACACTCACATCGCTGTCAACCGAACGTTCAGATGCCCAGGTTGTCGATTCAAAGTACTTATCGTACGAATTGTCAAGCGTATTGGTATTCATTCGCATTACCCCCAGTAAACCAACCAGGACTAAAATAACGGCTACACTACTGCGCCAGAATTTGGTAGAACCGATTTCGATTCGAGGCATCATAATCGATTTTACCTCTTTCTTCTCGGATTCGTCTCTTGCGTCTTTCAGTTTCTGACGTAAGCCCATGATATCTATTTCCGAAACGGCAGAGTTTATATTCTCGCGAAGTGCTACTTCCGCCATCAGATCGGTATTTTCTTTTAATTCAGCACTGAATTCTTCCAACAGGCTTTCCTCCAGTACTCCGTCAATAAAGTCTTCAATGGTTTGCTCACTTACATTCCACGATGTTTCAGATTCCATGATATTTCTTAATTCGCTTCTCAGATCCATTACATCGTTTTCTGCAACAGCCATTTCAAGCTCTTTATGCAAACTAACTTCTGATTGTAACAGTTCATTTTGGTTCAGCTCACCTTCAAACTCGGCCAAAATATCGTCGCCCATTTCTCCCTCAAGATATGCGTCGATATCTTCAACTGAATACTGCGGTTCAACCGATTTTGCCACTTGTTGCAATGTTTCGCGCAAGTTCAGGATGTCTGTTTCAAGAACAGCCTCTTCCAGGCCTTCCAGACCTTCCATGTCAAAACCGTTCAGGTCATCTTCAATAACGACTTGCTCAGAACCGTTTTGCTCTTTGTAATAATGGTGAATGTTTTCGTTGCTGGTTCGCTCATGCTGATATACATGAACTTTTGGGAGCGATTCGAAACTTTCAATAAGTTCTTCGGGTGTTAACTCTGCGGTGGCTTCTTCAAATTCGCTGAAGTCGTCTAACAGCTCGAAAGAGCCATTTAACTTGCCATTTTTTGTACTGTTCGTTTGAATTTTTTCCAGTTTTCCTTTAAGATCGAGAACATCCATCTCCAAAATGGCATTCTGGATATTCATCTGAAGTTCAACTTCATCTCTTAATTCCTGGTTTAATTCTAACTCTTTTTCAAATTCTTCTCTCTCTGGTTTGTTTAAAAGATCTAAACAGTAATCTTCAATGCGTCCAAATAATTCTGCTTTAGGTGTCATCTTCAAGTATCTTTTTAAATTCTGTATCTTGCTTAATGCGCTTTATCAACAGTTCTTTACACTTATACTTTCTTGTTTTAGCATATTTTTCAGATTTGTAGCCCATAATTTTCGCAATTTCTTTTAGCGGGACCTTTTCAAAAAACATCTGCAATAGCTTCTGACAATCTGTACTCAAGGTTTTGAAATGCTTTTGATACAAACCGTATTTTTGGTTTTTATCGACCAATTCTACCAGGTTGTCGTCGTAAACGTCTTCCTGAAACGGTAATGAATCGTTCAGCTTTTCTTTCTCAATCCGTCGTTTCTCTAATTGCTTTAACCACAAAAATCGACATACTGAGAATAAATATCCTTGAAAAGAACTCTTTTCGAAAATTAAATCGTTTTCCTTTAATTTCCTGTAAATTACGATAATAGCTTCCTGAAATATATCACTGGCATCGTCCTCACTTCCTTGGTTTTTCTTAATGAAATAATTTACTTTATAGTAGTACTGTTTGTATATGTACTGCAAAATTAAATTATCGTGCCTTAAGATTCCTTTCAGGATTTGCGCATCCGTATAATTTATCATCTTCTAATATATTATTCGATTATTGGGTAAAAGGTAACCCTCTATTTAAAATTATTCTATCCACAACTTAATAACCGCCTTGTTGGCAAACGTGTAATTTCGCTTATTAACAAGCCGTTACAAGATTTGATAAAGATAAAAATTAAATTAAAAAAAGAAGAAAACTTTTGGATTTATTGTTCGGGATTGGGTATAAAACAAAAAGGACAGGTTCAACAACCCATCCTTTTCTCATTAAACTAACTAACCTAACTAAACCTAAACTTATGAAAATAAACGTACCGCAAAGATAAAGGCATATTGTAAATCCGACAAGAAAAAGATGTTAAATGGTGTTAAACCTTTCAACAATTAACATTTTATTTACTGTGCTACGAATGTGTATTGGATTGTTCCTTTTTGCCTGGACGGAGCTGAGTTGTCGCTGTTAAATAAAGTTCGGATTGCTGCTTCTTTTGCATAGGCAAACAGCTGCTTATCCCGGATAGACCGATCTTCGCGGGGTTCAGCATTAACAACCTGCCCCTGGCGGTTTACAACGATATCGACAATTACTGTCCCTCCACCCTGACTTAGATAAACAGGAACGGGCAAACTCAAGTGATAACGATTTTCCAGGTAGTAAACAATATTACTTTCACCGGCATAAATTACATTCTTTATCGAATCGCGATCCATGCCTTCTGTAGTTTCAACCGGCATTTCAATATCACTCAAATCAACTGTTTCTTTAGCAAGATTATTATTGACATTCGATACAAGTTGTTTGGCGGCTTCTACTTCTTTTAAATAATCATCGTCGAAAAACTCGTCGGTTGAGTTAGTTGTATTTTCTGTTGCCGATCGATTTGAAGCAATGTTTGTTCGGGTATTGGTATTTTGTTCACTATTTGGCTGATCCGTATTTTCTTCTTGTGTTTCGGGCTCCGCAATTTCAGGTTCGAGCAATTCTTCCGGGAATTCAATCAGAATAGCTTCTTCCTTTACGTTGCCTTTTATATCTACATCGGCCAATAAAAATGCAGAAAACAAAAGAATATGGAATACCAGCGTACCGATTACTCCATAAACATTTCTTCTGTATAACTCTCCAATCTTCATTTGCAGCAAAAATATAAAATTAGCTGCGATAAAAGCCGGAATTCAAAGAGAATACTAATTTATTTATGTTGAACATTGTCCTGGCTTAAACACAAAAAAAGAGTTCCCCAACCATGGAGAACTCTTTTCAATATCCTGTTTTTAATCTATTTTGTTGCGGCGATCATTGCCCTGAAATAGCCTATTGATTCAGCAATTCCCATAAACGGGTCATCCATGTTGCGCTCATGTTCCAAACTTACGGTTCCGGTATAATTCACTTCTCGAAGCATATTTACAAAAGCCGGAAAATCAATTATGCCTCTCCCTACTTCAACAGAATAGCCCTCTTTGGTGCGGCCGGTAACATCTTTTAAATGAATATCGAAAACCCTCGATTGGTATTTTTTCAAATCGGCTACCGGATCTTTTCCATTTCTTGTATCGTGACCAATATCGAGACACATACCAATGCGTGGATCAAGATCTTTTGTATGCTCCCATACATCTTCAGCATCCGGATACACATCGATATCCGGACCATGCAAATGAATGGCAAAATATAAACCTGTTTCCTTTACTTTCTCATTTACGTATGGAAGCAGTTCATAATCGGGCACACCAACAATCGTGTTAACTCCCACTCTTATCGCATAATTGAAATATTTGTCGATATCCTCTTTACTTTTCATATATAGTGGTCCAACCGCATAACCGGTAACACCGTATTCTGCACATTTTTTATGAAATGCCTCAATTTCATCTGAGGTGCTGTTGACAGGTAAATGAAAATCCTTTATACAAAGGTAATGCACATCGCAACGTTTCATGGTTTCCAATGTAGTTTGCAAATCGAAATGGACAAAAGTATAACCGGCCATTCCAAGCTTAAACGATTCATTGGTTTCCGGTGCCGGCTGAGGTTCAGGGCGTTTTACCTCCTGCGCAGTTAGCGAAAAGGTAAATAGCAATAAGAGCAGAAAAGAAACCGCTGATTTGTTCATCGTATTAAATTTAGTTGTTTCAGAAAAACAAATGTAACAATTAAACTAATACGGCACAGGTCTTAATAATGATGGGTGTTTTAGAAAATACGCGAGTGTATAATCCGGGTAATTTTAGACTCCCGCTTAATGATTAATCAATGAATATTGATTCTACTTAAAGCTATAGAGAAAGAGCAATTAAATAGTTTGCCAGCGGGTTGTTATATTATAATTCTGAGCATATTCTTCGCGCTCCTTTTCTTCAACTGTTACTTTGCTTTCATCTTCCAGATTTTGCAGTTCAATACAAGCATGATTAATGTCATTTTTTACGCTTTTAAAGAATTTTTTCTTTATTTGATCGACCGCACATCTAAAGAACAAATTAATCTTTTTCATTTTTTCGCTTTTTTTGAGTTATTTCTTTGAATCATTCAGCCGTTGCAACAAAACAGCGGCAAAGGAACTCATCGATGTATTCTGAATAATAATGTGATCCGGCAGGTCCAATATTTCATGGGTGAAATTCCAGATTGCCTTTACACCACAGTTCACTAAATCTTCAGCTACTTCCTGCGCCACATTATTCGGCGTGGTTAAAATGGCAATCTCAACATCCAACCGGTTCGACAGATGGAACAACTTGTTATACTCCAAAACCGGAGTATTTCCAATGTGTTGCCCGATCTTCTTTTCATCTACATCAAATGCTGCTATTACTTTCAAACCCAGCGTTTGGTGCTCCTGATAAGCCATTAAAGCAGAACCTAAATTACCGGCTCCAACCAGAAAAGCTTCGTTTACATGATTGAATCCTAAAAATTCTTCCAGTGCGTGGCACAACTCGTAAGTATTGTACCCTACCCTGGGTTTTCCTTTAACACCAGTAAATGCCAAATCTTTTACCACTTGTGTAGGATCGCATTTTAGTTCTTTTCCAATCGAAGGTGCTGAAATATTCATCACCCCATTCTCCCGAACTTTTTCAAGAAAAAATAAATAGCCTGGCAACCTTCTTAAAGTTGGTTCCGGAACTTGTTTTTTATTTTTTCTAACTGCGATCACTTTTGTAGCTTTTGTCATTAAGTTCACTTTAAAAATACGAATAACTCAAATTAGAGAATTTTTTCTCTATTGAAATTATATGATTATTCACCAAAACTTAACATATAAATCCTGCTGATTTTCAATTGCAAAGAGCAGTTTGCAATTTACAAAGAATGGTGTAAAATTCATTAAACACAATATTCCAATCGGTGCAAGATTTAGTCATCAATTAAAAAATATGTAGTAATTAAAGTTTTTTTTAATCCCGCATCTACAGACTTCAGAAAAATAATTTCTTATCATGATCCGGAAAGAAGATTCCTGCATCTATACGAATACGGTCAAGGGTTTGGATTAAATCCTTGCTCATTTTCCATGTCATTTTCTGACTTTCAATCAACCCTGCATTCAAACACTCCATAACGTGTTTAGCTTCGTACTGGTACCCTGCCCCTTCTTTTGTCTCGTTTGGAATTAACTTTCTCTCTTCGTCGCCCTTCCAAACGGTTAAATCGGTTGGCGTAAACCAGCGCGGATGCAAAACTACATATCCATTTTCGCAGCAAAATTCGGTTTGAACCGGCGAATGTACCGCAAAGCTTGAGGACAGACTGGCCATCTCTCCTCCTTTGTATTTGAAAATCATTTGGATACTTTCCTCGCTTCCGGTGGGACTAAAATCTGCAGAAGTTTTTATGAGGTCAGGAACACCAAGTGTTGACAGCGCTGCAAATACCGGGTAAATACCAATATCCAAAAGTGAGCCGCCACCCAATTTTACGTTATAGAGGCGTTTGTCTACATTAAACTCAGCATTAAAGGCAAAATCCGAACGAACCATTTTCAATTTACCCAGTTCCCCGGAATTGATAATCTCCAGCGCTTTTTGAAAACTGGGTTGAAACATGGTCCAGAAAGCTTCCATCAGAAAAGTATTGTTGTCCTTTGCACATTGTATCATTTGCGCCACTTCGTGCTGATTCATGGCAAATGCCTTCTCACAAAGTACTGCCTTTTTATGCGTCAGGCACAACATGGTATGTTCAAAATGATGGGAATGCGGCGTTGCAATATAAACTACATCAACGTTTGGATCCTCAACCATATCGGTGTAACTGCCATAGGCTTTTTCGAATCCCAGTTCGTTGGCAAAATCCTGCGCCCGGTTTAAATCGCGCGACGCCGCTGCATAGAGTTTGGCATTTGGTAACAATTTCAGATCGTTAACAAACTTATTGGCAATTTTACCACATCCTAATACTGCCCAATTGTATATTTTACTCATGATTTTTCGATTTAGTTTGAAGGCTAAATGTACAAACTAAATCAAAAGTATAAAACCCCAAGATAGAATCCAATCCCCACTTTTACGATGTCGTGCAAAGGGGTAACCTAACACCTGGTACCAATACGCTTCGCTATCGGGATTAGTTCAACTTACAAATTTCAGTGCGCTACGCTTCTGAAAATCGAGTTTCACTGAATAAAAATTCAGAAAGCCTGATGTCAGATTTTACGCCACTTTTTGCTTTGCTTTTGGCATATCAAAATATTTTTGAAATAATGCAAAGCGTTGCGACTTGCTTTGCGTGCGTTTCTTACGTAAATAATCGAAATGCAGAGGCGATACTTTTTCAATTTCTTTTAAATAACCTTTACTGTACCACGTGTGATTTAAACCCACCGATTCAACAGTCATCATCTCAATGCTCCGATTCATCAAACCCAAAAAATCATCGCTTTTTACGCCATTAAAACAACGCATTTCTTCCAGCGCCTTGCGCCCAAAATGAATGGTTTTATTTACAAACCGTCCCAGATCCTTCTCAGGTAAACAAGAGAAAATGGTTTTGGTAGAAGCTAATGAATCCTCTTTTACATCCTGAATATCGTCGAGAAGTTGCAAATAAACTCCGTAACCAAAAAGCGCTTGTTCCTGCTCTCTGGTCATCTCACCGGCAACCAGGTAACCATCGGCTAAAACTGATGCTCCGCCTTTTTCAAAACAAATAGTACATATCTCATCATCAGACAGGCCATTCTGCGCAATCATTTTCAGGCTATTGGTTTGCCCCTGCTGAATGGCGTACAAACTTTCATAAACCTTTGGAAATTCGCCACGTGGAAATTCATCCTCAAACATGGAAATTAAGCGGAACAACTGCTTTTCGGTATGATTTACCGCTTCCTCTGGCAAGCCTCGCAGACGACGATCGAAACGAGCTGAAAAAGCTTGTTTCTCATCTTTGCTAAGCTCGGGATCGTCCAATAAATTATCGCTATACGGGTAGATCATAGAATATGCAAATACCGATGGAGTAATCTTCACCGGCTTTTCAGCCATTAGTTGCAGACCATTCATTATCCATACATTTCGCATTCCCTGGTAAATGTCTTCCGGATCTAATTCGGGACCAAATGCACGTGCACGATAGAAAAAATCTTTCGAAACATCTTTGAATTCCTCTGACAGGATAATCTCAAGATGCCCTGGATTAAAATCAAAAACAGTCTCCAGGAATGACCGGAACATCGGAAAAAATGACTTCGCAGGATCACGTTGCACCTGTTGTGCTTTACGAACGTTCTGCAGTTCTTTCAACTTCTTCTGAAAACCATCAAAATTGCGTTCGTGAGCTAACTTTTCTTCTGCTGAATAAGTGTTATGAAATTGCGGAAAAGTATCGGGGCTCCGCTCCCACATTTCTTTAAAATGGTCGATGTATTCCTGAACAGGTAGCATAGATCTTTGTTTTCCCCGAAAATAGGTGATCCAAAAGAAATACGTGCAATTTATTAGATGATCGTGGGAATTTTGAGGGTTAAATGGGTTTTTAAAACTGTAAGTATCATTTCAAACGATATACGGATTAACGTTCCGCCTGAAATGATACTTGCAGGTTATTATGCAATGTTGGTATAAACAGCCTGAACGTCTTCGTCCTCTTCCATTTTATCCAACATCTTTTCAATCTCTTCCATTTGTTCTTCGGTAAACTCTACCGGAGTGGTTGGAATACGTTGAAGTTCTGCTTTTTTAACGTTAATTTCCAGCTCTTCAAATTTATGCGCCATGTCGCTAAAACTGGTGTATTCGCCATAAGCGTAATACGTTCCTTCATTTTCTTCAATTTCATCGAGACCGGAGTCGATCAACTCCAGCTCAATATCTTCCAGCTCCATACCTTCCGGCATATCAAACTCGAAAACAGCTTTTCGTGAAAACATAAACTCCAGCGAACCGTTAGGTACCTGACCACCACCAGCTTTGTTAAAATAACTTTTAACGTTAGCAACTGTACGTGTTGTATTATCGGTTGCTGCCTCAACAAAAACCAATACTCCGTGCGGACCTTTTCCTTCGTAGGTTGTCTCAATATATGCCGTTGCATCTTTTCCCGATGCACGTTTAATCGCCGCATCGATATTCGCCTTTGGCATGTTTTGCGCCTTGGCGTTCATGATAGCCGTACGTAGTGCCGGATTCAAATCCGCTTCAGGGCCACCTTCTTTTGCTGCAATGGTTATTTTCTTCGAAAGTTTTGGAAAAACTCTCGACATTTTATCCCAGCGTTTCTCCTTCGCTGCCCTCCGGTATTCAAATGCTCTTCCCATGAATAAGTCTGTTTTGAAATTTTGTGCGAAAATAAATACAGAAAACCTAATTACCAAAAACAGAGATAGTGTTTTTACCTTTAATGGCTACTGTTAGAACTTTCTATAAGTTATTTCCAAAATAAATGTATATAGCCGAACCAGCTAAATTGATATCTTTTTCGGTTTGCAAACCTTGTCTTCCTTTTTTACTTTGGCTCCACATTTTTTGCAACTGTATTTTGGATCTTCTTTATCGTGAAAATCCTTTTTTTTACATGCCTTTTTACTCATCTCCAATTTTCCTGTTCACGATGTATTACAACAACATTCACAGGATAATTGTTTTGCAAATATTCACCAATTTTCTCCGCCGAATACACTGATCGGTGCTGCCCGCCGGTACATCCAAATCCAATCGAAAGATGTGTAAAACCACGCTCAAGATATACTTTAACCGACTGATCGACAAGAACTTTTACAGCATCAATAAAAAGTCTGATCTCTGATTTTTGCTCCAGGAATTCCTGCACCGCCATGTCTTTGCCACTTAACTGTTTGTACTCTTCGTAGCGCCCCGGATTATTAATAGCGCGACAATCGAATACATGGCCGCCACCATTTCCTGACGGATCTTCAGGGTACCCTTTTTTATATGAGAAACTGGTAATTAGTACAGTGAGGTTCGATTTTTCCTGCCCAATCTCCTTTAAAACCTCGGAATGAGTAAGCTGCTTAAGTACGCTGGTTAGTTCAGGCAAATCGACCGGTAATTTTAAATCGGCAAGTAATACTTCCAGGTTTTTTAGTGCATATGGAATACTTTTTAGGAAATGTTCCTTTTTTTCGTAAAAACCTCTGAATCCGTAAGCTCCCATCGCCTGCATAATGCGAATGAGCACAAAACCTTTAAAGTAAGCTGAGAACTTCTCTTCATCAACTTTCATGTATTTCTTTAATTCCGAAATATAAAAGTCGTAGAGCTGAGCGCGCACACTTTCCGGAATATCGGCTTTTCCATCATAAAGTAACGATGCCAGATCGTACTGCAAAGCCCCTAAACGTCCGCCCTGGTAATCGATAAAATACACATCATCATCTTTCAGCATCACGTTGCGCGACTGAAAATCGCGGTAAAGAAAATAGTTGGAACTTGCACTAAGCAAATAATTGCTAAACAACTGGAAATCATCTTCCAATGCCTGTTCATCAAAATGTATTTTTGCCAACTTCAGAAAATAGTATTTGAAATAATTCAAATCCCACATCATCGATTGTTTATCGAATGCTTCGCGCGGATAACACACCGAATAATCCATTTCTTTTCCGGCAATGATCTGGATTTTTGGCAGTGCCTGAAGCACCTTTTTATACACCGAAATTATATTCTCCGAAAATCCTTCCTCTTCACGCGTTTTAGTCAAATACTCAAAAAGTGTGGTATTTCCCAGATCCTCCAGCAAGTACTTTTTCAAATCGGAGCTAACAGCGTACACTTTCGGCACTTTTATTCCTTTATTATATAAATGATTACTGAACGAAAGAAAAGCCGTATTCTCTTTTACATCGTTATTGATGGCGCCAATTATTGTTCGCTGCTCGTTGCCCAAACGGCAATACTGGCGGTACGATCCCGACGGAGGCAGCAATTCAAAACGTTCAACTTTTTCGTTAAAATGACTCTCAAAGAGTTGGACTATTTCGTTTTTTTCTGAAGTATTCAATGATCGAATTTTTAAATTAAATTTACATTTATGGTCTTAAACGTGAGCTATGTTTAAAACAAAAATCAAAAATATCCTTTTTTTGAGATTACTGCGAAAATTCTTTGTATTGATTGGAATTTTCTTTGTTGTTTGCCTCGTATTTTCTTTCACCGAACAACCTTACCGGGGTTACCACTGGCTGGGAACAAGCAAATCGGAATTAAAATGGGAACCTAAAGCCATTATTTTGTTAGGCGGCGGTGGAATGCCAAGCCAAAGCAACCTGATGCGCAGCTGGTACACCGAAAAAGCGGCAAAATCATTTCCCGAATCAAAAGTAATTGTAGCCATGCCCGGCTTATTAAGCGACAGTTTGAGTACGCCTCAGTTAATGAAATCGGAACTCGAACTGAGAGGTATTTCTGCACAACGCATCGCCTTTGAAGCCGAAGGAACAAACACACGCTCGCAGGCATTGAAATGCCAGGGAATAATAAAAATACAGGATCCTATTTTATTGGTTACTTCTCCGGAGCATATGCGTCGTGCCGTTTTGACTTTCAAAAAAGTTGGTTTTGAAAAAGTGAACGCCCTTCCCGCATTTGAAAATGCTGCCGAAGCCGATTTTTCGTTTACCGACGATGAACTGGGCGGTAACACAATCCTGATTCCTGATGTTGGCAACAATATGAATATGCGCTACCAAATGTGGAACCATTTAAAATACGAGATTCTGATTGCCCGCGAAATAGTCGCACTCAGCTACTACAAACTTAGGGGCTGGATTTAAATCCTACAATTGAACAATTAAAACAGTAGGTTTTTCATCGCGTAAAATATCAACAGAAATAGTTGCACCGGCTTCCAGTTTTTGCAAACGATCCATGTATTCATATATGTTACTCACCTTTTTTCCGTCGATGGCAACAATAATGTCTCCTTTTTTCATTCCGGCAGCATATGCCGGTTTGCCTTTCGAAACGGCATCAACACGCATTCCGCGTTTTTCCACACCTGCAAAATCGGGCATTACACCCAAAGTAACTTTAAAACGTCCTCCCCTGCTGCGCTGAAACTTGCTTCCGGCTTCCTGAAATGTTAATTTCTCAGCACGGTTCACCACATCGTCAAGCAATGCAACCGAATAGTTCATAACCTTCTGAGTGCCTTCAAAATTGATCAATTCCGCATCGTCCTGCGGTGTGTGATAATCGGGGTGCGCACCGGTAGAAATATAAATTACAGGAATATCCTGCAGATAAAACGAAGCATGGTCTGATGGTCCTATTCCCTCGCCGGTAAATGCCAGCGTAAAATCCGGGTTCAGATTATTTAACAAATCTTCAGTTTCTTCAGCTGTTTTTGTTCCGCCAATACTCAAGCTGTTATCTTCTTTTAGGCGGCCGATCATATCAAAATTAAACATGGCCACCATTTTATCGGTTTCAACCGGAGGTTTCATAGTAAACTCTTTCGAGCCCAGTAATCCCATTTCTTCTGCTCCAAACGCTACAAAAACCACACTGCGTTTATTGCTTTTATCACCTGCTAATTTCTCTGCCAGCTGAATAACCGCTGATACTCCCGAGGCATTGTCATCAGCTCCGTTGTGTACAGCAACGGTATCGATTGCACGCGATCCGGAACCGGGTCCGCCCATTCCCAAATGATCGAAATGGGCTCCCACAACCACATATTCGTTTTTTAAGCTATCGTCGTTTCCTGGTAGCATCGCCACCACGTTTTGGGTAGATGTTTCTTTTAATTCAACTTTTACAGTTGTGCTAACTGTCGCCGGAACCTCGAGGTTTAACCCAGCATTTTGTTCCAGTATTTCGGCCTCCAGTTTTTCAACCGTCTGATCTATTCCTCTTAAAATTTCATTGGCAACCTTACGTGTTACCTGGATAACCGGTATAGAAAAACGGCTGCTGTTTTTATCAAAAAACAACGACGACAATTCATCCTCTTCGCTGAATTTTGTACCGGCCACAAAAATAATTCCCGCGGCACCTTTATCCGATGCTTTTAATGCTTTTGCGCGTTCGCTCGAAAATTCAAGGTAAGGACTGTTTGGATTGTCAAGATCCGGATCGCCCTGAAGCACCAACATCCATTTCCCGCTGACATCAGCTCCATCAAAATCATTCCATTTCAGCGAATCGCGGGTTACTTCAATGCCAAAACCTGTAAAAACAACTTCGGCTGTTACTGTTGTATTAGCAGAAAAAGCATAAGGCAAAAAGTCCTTTTCAACTTCATATTCCGCATCATTTACAAGTAACTGATTTCCATCGGCAATTTCAGCTGATGTGACCAGGTTAAATTCCTGAAAACCGTTATCGAATAACAGCTCCAAACCTGCTGCTTCAAATTTACCCGCAATGTATTGTGCTGCCAATAAATCGCCCTGTTCGCCCGATTTACGTCCTTTTAACGAATCGGAAGCCAGATAGTCGATATTCTCACGAATATCATCAAGGGTTATTTCTTTATTGAATTTGGGGCCACAAGCCGCCATAAGAAATACAAGCGCAACAAATACGAAATTCTTCATAAACACGAAATTTATTTTTGGTTTTGAAAACATCAAGGAATATTTTTGGTTTTATGTTTTGTACACACTTCTAAAGAGTCGACAAATACATAGCAATAATAACTATAAAACGCGATATAAAAAAAGGAGATGTGTATATTTACCACTTCGTAAAAAATAAACATTTTGATCTCATTTGGCATAAAATACTGGTTTATATTGTTGATCTCCATCACCATTGCATCGGCAGGTGTTGTAGTACTACTTTATTACAAAAACAAAGCGCTAAAAGAACTTTCGAAACTTCAACGAAGTCTGTTAATGTCGCTGAGGTTTCTGGCCTTTTTCCTAATTGCCTTTTTGCTTTTATCTCCTTTTATCCGCAACCTGAAAAAGGTAACTCAAAATCCTGTTATCATTACTGCGTGGGATAATTCGGGATCGGTAATATCGCATGCTGATTCGTTAAAACTTGCCAAAGCAATTAGCGATGAAAAAGCAGAGATTGAACAGCAATTAGGAGCCGATTTTGAGCTGATCAGCTACACTTTTGGCGAAGAAACACAAACCGGTAACAATTTAAATTTCACAGAAAAGGGATCGAATTACAGCGATTTAATTGCCACGATAACGAACAATCATTTTAACCAGAATATCGGAGCGCTGATCGTCGCGGGAGACGGTATTTACAACCAGGGAAAAAATCCGCTGAATATGCTCGATCAGGTGAGTTTCCCGATTTACACCATCGGGCTTGGCGATACCACCGTAATTGCCGATGCCCGCGTGCAAAACATCCGCGTTAACCGAACGGCATTTTCGGGAAATAAATTCCCGGTCGAGGTAGACCTGCTATTTTCGAAACTAAAAAACACGCCGCTTAAGCTTTCGCTTTTTCATGATGATGAAGAGCTGCAAAGTGTGATGATCACCCCTTCGAACGATAACTTTTTCGATACCAAAGATTTTGTGCTGGAAGCCGGTTCTGCAGGATTGAAACACTACACCATACAAATTCAGGCTGCAACCAACGAACGAAATACCAAAAACAACAGCGCCGGTTTTGTGATCAATGTGCTGGAGAACAAACAAAAAGTGTTGATTATTTCCAACGGATCGCACCCCGATATTGGCGCCATAAAAAATACGCTCGACCAACAAAAAACATACGAGGTTACGGTATTCACCGACGAACCGTATCCCAATGATCTGAGCGAATACAACCTGCTTATTTTAAATCAGCTGCCAAGTACCGGAAAGTCGATGGCCGAAGTAATGGAAAAAGCAAACAACACCCGCTTGCCTATCCTTTTTATCGTTGGCAACCAAACATTTTTGCCACAGTTGAATATTCTTAGTCAGGGCGCAAAAATAGAACCATTGGCAGGAAGCGGAGAAGAAGCGCAGCCAGTTTTCAACTCAAATTATGCCACATTTAATTTGTCGGAAGAGTTGATCGAAATGATTCCAAAATTTCCTCCGGTGCAGGTTCCGTTTGCCAATTACGAGTTGAATCCGGAATTCTCGCCACTTTTGTATCAGAAACTTAAAGGCATAACAACCGGAAAACCACTAATCGCCACCAGTAAATCGGAGGGGCAGAAACGTGGTTATATTTTTGGCGAAGGAATTTGGCGCTGGCGACTATTCGATTATTACCAAAACCAGGAACATACCCATTTTAACGAACTCATAAATCAGTTGGTGCAGTACTTGGCTTTGCGAGAAAACGAGGACAATTTTATTGTTGAATTCAATCCCGTGTACACCGAAGTAGATGATGTGGTTTTAACTGCCGAAGTTTATAACGATGCTTTTGAACGAATAGGCTCGGAAGAAGTAACTATTAAATTACAAAACGAAAACGACGAAGAATACAACCTGACTTTTGATGTGCAGGATAAAAATTACTACCTCAACGCAGGGCACCTGCCGCTGGGCGACTATTCGTTTACAGCCGAAGTAAGCATTGGTAACGAAACCTTTACCGAAACAGGAAGTTTCACCGTTATTCCGGTTAATATTGAGAATATTATTACACAGGCCAACCACACCCTGCTGTACCAATTGGCTAACTTAAGTGGCGGTAAATTCTACCAACCTTCGCAAGCCAACGATTTGGTTAACGAATTGCAACAAACCAGTAAATTAAAAGCAACAACTTACTTTCAGGAAATGGTAAATCAGCTAATAAACCTTCGTTGGTTATTTGTTGTTTTATTGTTGCTGTTAAGTACGGAATGGTTTTTGAGAAAGTACTGGGGAATTTATTAAACAACATTCATTTTACAATGAACAGATTCAAACAAACTAATTTCATTTTACTGGTTAGCATTGTTCTATTGTCGTATGCTTGTAGCTCAACTAAGCGGATTATGGTTGAATTTCCGCAAAAGCCAAAAAACGAAATCCCGCAGGATATACAGAGCCTGCTTTTGGTAAGCCGGACTGTTGACGACAAATACAATGACCTGCCCGCCGATTCAATTCAAAAAATATTTTATCAGAAAGATTTTAACCTCGACACTACCATTTACGATCTCACCGCAGTCGATACTTCGTTAAAAGCTTTAGGTGAATTGCTTTTTGAATCCGGAAGGTTTGATTATGTAATTCCCGAAGATCGTTTTCTGAAAGCCGAAAAAAATGCATTCTTTGCCAGTTCTATGAGCTGGCAGGAGGTGAAGGAACTTTGCGACCTTTACCAAACTGATGCTGTTCTGTCAATGGATCTGTTTAATACACACGTAGCAACCGAACTCTCTGAAGAATCAGTTTTCGATCCGAACGAGGGATTTTTCAGAACGGCTGTTGGTGCAAAAATGGTTATTGTTTACGATGCCCTGTTTCGCATTTACGATCCGCAGCAGGAAAAAATTCTGGCACGTGAAGTATTTCAGGACACCCTGCTTTGGGAAGACTATGCGCTTAGCATAAGAAATCTGTTCGCAGATTTTACGCCCGTAAAACAAGCGCTTACTGAAGCCGGAATTGCCGTGGCTCTCGATTTTTCAGAAACAATAAGTACCGGCTGGCAAAGTGAATACCGGGTGATATTTGATAAAGGGAGTACCGCACTAAAGGAAACAGCCATACTTACCGATAACGGAGATTGGGCAACAGCCATTAAAGCATGGCAAAAAATTGCCAATGAATCGGGATCGAAAAGCGAAAAAAGCAAAGCATTATTTAATCTTGCTACCGCCTGCGAAATACAGGGAGATATCGACTGTGCAATTCAGTACGCCCTCGAATCGTACAATACCGCCTACCACCCCATTACTTATCAGTACCTCGAATTGCTTAAAAACAAGAAAAAACAACCAAAATGAACCGATTAATCTTATGGACTTTACTACTACTAAGCACGGTTTCGTGCACCGTTTACAAAGATTACCCCATAGAAATTTATACACCCGGTGAAATTGCTTATCCGGCCAATGCCGAAAATGTAGCGATTGTTTACCGGAATTTCAAATATAGCAGCGACACACTGGCTCACTATTATCAGGATGATTTCCGCCTGAAAAAAGCCAAAAACGATCCGAAAAACCTCGACAGTATTTTGGTGAATATGTGCATGAGCGAACTGGCAGGGAAATTAAAAGAGAAAAATTCGTTTAACGAAATCAGAATATTCCCCGAGCTTTTCGAACCACATACGGGCGACAAACTTCCGGCACTGAATATGGAAATGGTTCAGCAACTGGCCACAAAAACCAATACCGATCTGGTAATTTCACTGGAGACCTATTCCAGTTTTTACTCCGAATATTCATCATCAGGCGAAATGCCAACAAAATCGAACGAGGTGATTACCGCTGCGGTTTGGGCCGTTTATAGTCCTTTCGAGCAGCGACTCATTGAGAGAAAAACAATGATCGACACTATTTTCTGGAATGGCTACGATGCGAACGGAAATTATAACCGGAAAGCCAAATTGCCACCACGTATTACTGCGCTGAAGATCGCCTCGCAAATGGTTGGCGAAAATTATTCAAAACGCTTTTTTGCTTCATGGGAAAATGTGAACAGAATGTATTCAGTTCCGCCACTCCCTGATTTTGCCATGGCCGACGAATACGTGCAAAAAGGCGATTGGGACAATGCCATTTTGCTTTGGAAACGTTATGCCGGTGACAGTAACGGGAAAATGGCTATTAACGCGCGCTACAACCTGGCATTGGGTTACGAAATGAAAGACGATTTTGATACAGCCGAAAAATGGTTAAATGCAGCTTTGCAAATAGCAACTTCATACAATAGTAAAGAAGAACTGAAAATGATTTTTGAATACCAACAGTTACTTGCTAAAAGAAAAAAAGATATATTGCGTTTAAACCAATAGCAAATGAAACGAGCATGAGAAAGACTTTCAAAGATCGCCGATTTATAAAAAGCTTGCGAGTTCTATCTTATTCAGAAGAAAACAAACAATTTTAGTAAGATGAAAAACCGCCCTGTTTTATTGTTAGGCGTTTTCGTGTTGATTATTTTCGCAAGTTGTAATACGCTGTACAATACAAAAACCATCGATATTGAAATTGTTGAACCTTCAACAATGGCTATCTCCCCAAAATTCAAAAATATTACGGTCCAGTACAACAACGTTAATTGCTCGCCAAACATGTACCTAAACCAGTACGAAGAATTTGGGAAGCAAAAAACGGAGGAAGAAAACTCGGATAGTATTGCCTCCCATGTTTATTTCGAAACCTTTATTTCGGAGCTTAACAAGCAGGCATTTTTCGATACCTTAATTACACTAAACGAGCGCAATTATTCAACAATCCGGATTGTTGACACGATCGATTATACACCTTATTTTCGCGAAGATTCGGCCACTCGTGTTATAATGTCAGCCGAACAGATAAATGTGTTAAATTCAAGCTATTTTCTGCGAACCAACACACCATCGGTTCGTCCAAAAATCGATTCGCTGCTTATGCATCCGCAATTCGGTTTATATACACCCGATCAACTTGAAAATATTCGTAATAACACTGGTGCCGATCTCTTACTTTCGCTGGATTATTTTGGAGCCAGTGATGGACGCTACTTCAATCGCCAGCTTGAACTTGGCAGCGAGCTGGTTACCAACTGGACACAATGGAGCTTTTACGATCTTATTGAAATGAAATATGTGTTGGCATATTCAAAACTCGACACAATTAAATGGATGGAATACTCCTCTGGCCTTAAGAATGCGGCCGACATTCTCCCCCCGCGAACTGATGCTATTTACAATGCAGCAGAAATATCAGCAGAAAATTTTGCGTTAACAATTGTCCCTCACTGGGTGCAGGTACAACGAATGTACTACTCTTCGGGGCATGTGGAACTGCAGCAAGCCGACGAACTTATTCAGAATGCTCAATGGTTGGATGTGGCAGAATTATGGAGCAAACAGCTTGAAAACGAGAACCAGAACATTGTGGCCAAATGCATGTACAACCTGGGTTTAGCTTGTGAGATGGAAGGCGATCTTGAGGCAGCTTTGGCTTGGGTGGTAAAATCGTATCATATTTTCGGCCCCAAGAATGAACTTCATGCAAAAAATTGTATGGAATATATCAGGCTGCTGAGTACCCGGCAAGCAGATATGAAACTTCTGGAGTTACAATTTGGAGACAAGTAAATTTCGAACTGAAAATGGGTTAAAAGAAAAGAGGGAAACCACTGTCTCCCTCCATATTTAACCAAAAATCACAACATGAAAATATTGTTGTTTTAAAATTAGAACTTTTAGGTGCAAAGTTCCAAATTCAAACCTATGTTTTAAAAAAGGAATTTAGCTTTTTAACATTTTAATCCCGTCAGAAACGAAAGTAATCAGTCGTTTTTTATACAATCCGCCAATTGCTTTCTTAAAATTTTTCTTACTGATACCAAACATCGCTTTAATAATTTCCGGCGACGATTTATCCGACACGGCCATAAAGCCACCACTGGCTTCCAGTTCTGCCAGAATCTTTTCCGAAATAGTATCAACTTTTTCGTATCCCGGCTCTTCCAGTATCAGATCTATCTTTTCATCGCTTCGTACTTTTGCAATGTAGCCTTTTGTTTGGCTGCCAATTTCCAACTTGCGAAATACCTGATTTTTATAAAGTATTCCGGTATGCTCCAAGTTTACGATCGCTTTATAGCCCAAATCTGTTTCTTCCAAAATAATCAGGCTAACTTCCTGCCCGTTGGTATATTCAGGTGGTGTATTGTCCAGAAACTTATGCAGTTTTGCCGAGGCCACAACGCGGTTAGTTAACAGATCGAGGTAAACGTACACCCAATAACTGTTTCCCTCCTGCATTTTAATACGCTGCTCGCTAAACGGAACTAACAGGTCTTTTGCCAGGCCCCAGTCGAGAAATGCACCAAATTTAGCAGTGGCTTTTACCGTTAAACGGGCAAACTCGCCCACCGTAGCCAAAGGTTTTTCGGTTGTGGCTACCAGGCGGTCTTCTGAGTCGGTATATACAAAAACCTCCGCAGTTCCCTTTTCTTTCATTTCATCCTCAACATACTTTCGCGGCATTAATATCTCGCCGTGCTCACCACCATCGAGGTATACGCCATTGTCTGTTTCCCGGAGAATTTCCAGGGTATTAAATTTTCCTATTTCTGCCATGAGTGAATTTGTCAAATACGCAACAGTTCTTCTGCTGCTTTAATTGTTGTTTCCGTAAGGTTTTCGCCCCCTACCATTTTTGCCAGCTCTTCTACCCTTTCGGCGGCATCAAGTGCTTTAATCGAAGTAAACGTTTTTCCCTTTTCTTCGAATTTGTACACCCGAAAGTGTGTATCGCCTTTTGCCGCAATTTGGGGCAGGTGCGTAATATTTATAATCTGTGTATTAGCCGAGAATGATTTAATAATGGTACCCATTTTAAGCGCAATTTCGCCCGACACACCTGTATCAATTTCATCAAAAACAATGGTTGGCAGCGCTTTGGAATTGCGAAGCAAGTTTTTAATAGCCAGCATCAACCGTGACATTTCACCACCCGATGCAATTTTAGAGATCTCATCAGGTTCTGAGTCAGGATTGGCGCTAAAAAGAAATGCGATCTCATCTTTACCATCCGGCTGAAAATCCTCCAGGTAATGATGTACAACCTGTAATCTGGCTTTCGTCATTCCCATCTGGTTTAAGTCGCTAACTACCGAGCTTTCGATCTTTTTAAAAGCCTTTTGCCGCGTTTTACTTAAACTTTGAGCCAGCTTTTCCAGTTCATTTTTCTGATCTTCCAGTTTGTTTTTCAGCGACTCGATCTCATCATCGTAACCTACCGCCTTATTAATTTTCTGATCGAACGTATCGCGCAAAGCAATTAGTTCGGCCACTGTTGCCACATGATGTTTTTGCTGCAGCGAATACATTAAGTTCAACCGGTCGTTCACCTCTTCAATCCTGGCCGGGTTAAATTCCACGCGTTCAGCCAGCATTTCCAGTTCCTGGTGAATATCGCTCAACTCAATGGCTGCACTTTCCAAACGCCCGGCAAAACTTTCGGCATCCTTCAGGTAGCCGGTAACTTTGTTCAAGGTACGATGGCCATCTTTTACACCCTGCAAAACCGAAAATGTTTCGTTATCTAATAAAGCCACCGTTTCGGTAAGGGCTGTTTTTATTTCTTCTGCGTGGTTTAACTGCTCCAGTTCCGACTCCAGATCTTCCTGCTCTGATTCTTCCAGCCTTGCTTCTTCCAGTTGCGTAAACTGAAACTGGTAATAATCCAGATCGGCCTGTGCCTGTTCTGCATTTTCCTGCAGTTGCTCCAGTTCCTTTTTTGTGCTTTTGTATGCCGAAAACTGAGTTTTGTACTTTGTTAAAGCCTCACCGGCACCTGCAACCGAATCAACCAAATTCAATTGAAACTTTTGGTTGCTTAACTCCAGATTCTGGTGTTGCGAGTGAATGTCGATCAGCTGTAATCCCAGTTCGCGCATTACTTTCAGGTTAACCGGGGTATCATTTATAAAAGCCCTGGATTTCCCCGACGGCGTAATTTCACGACGTAAAATTGTGGAAGTATCGTAATCCAGATCGTTGGTTTCAAAAAAGCGTTTTATCGGGTAATTACTCACTTCAAACTGCCCCTCAACAATACACTTTTTATCCTTCTCTTTCAATACCGAAAGATCGGCACGGTTACCCAGAATTAAGCTTAACGCCCCCAGAATAATCGATTTCCCGGCACCGGTTTCACCCGTCATGGTGTTTAAATTGGCATGGAAATTAACCTGCAATTTATTTATGAGTGCGTAATTCGAAATGGATAATCTGGATAGCATAATGACAAAAGATCTTCATTAATAATTTCTTTGGCTAAAATAGCCAAAATGAGGATACAGAATTACTTTCTGGAAAAAATGGGGATATCTTTTTAGCCGATCCTGCTAAAAGCCTTCGTTTTCAGCAATCTTCTCGTACTTGTTGCCGTTTGAAGGATCAACCTCATTCAAAATAGCCATAACACGATTTCTTTCATCCGGGAATGATTTTGAAAAAATGTTGACCAATTCATCGGCTTTGGCATCAAAAAACATCTGAAGAATATAGGTAGACGGGCGACGACGAAATACTTTCTGAATATCGCGTAGTGATTCGGCAATGTTTGCACGACCTTCTTCCACCTTTTCCGACATTAAATCCAATCCGTTACGATGATAATTGTACATACAGGTGCGGAAGGATGAGTACGATTTGTTCATCACATTTTCGATCAGCCAGTAGCGATTACGCTCACTTTCGAAAGCCTTCCAACCGCGTTCGCGTGCATTCTGCGAATTATTTACAATGGCCTGAGCTTTCTGAAAAAACTCTGTTCCACCTTCTTCCGAAAAAGTATCGTAATCGAAACCTAAAATAACGTAGGCATAAAACGCCATAATGTTGGTCAGGTTGTCGCGGTTCGACGTTTCGTTAAATTCCAGCGGCTGAAACTCAACATACTTACAATGAAAATCATTGTCCTTAATATTAAGAACGGTTGAGGTATAACTGGTATTAAATATCGGGCGTGTTAACTGTACCTGGATTGATCCTTTAAACTCGTCGGCAGAAATCTGCTCGTCGAGACGGATTAAAATATTGCATCTGATTTTTTCATCGTAACTGTACACATGATCGGTCCATTTTCGGTTATTCATAAAATCATACAGGTCAGACTGCATGGTGCGGAACAGGTTTTGGTTTGCTCCCTGAATTCCCCGTGCCGAAACGGTTACGTTGCAACGAAGTTCCTGAGCTACACCTTCTCCAATGAAAATAAACAGAAAGAAAAGCGCTATTACGATTTGTTTTATCATATGCTAATTATTCAGTTCTATAATTTTTGCTACGATATCTTTTGCTACCTCAGCTTTATCTTTTAACTGAAAATCGGTTTGTTTATTGCCTTTTTCGATGATCGTTATTTTATTGGTATCAACACCAAATCCGGCTCCCTTGTCTTTTAGAGAATTCAGCACAATAAAGTCGAGGTTCTTTTTCAACAATTTACCCGCTGCATTAGCCAGTTCGTTGTTGGTTTCCAGGGCAAAACCTACCAAAAGCTGCTTGTTGGTTTTTAATTTACCCAATTCGGCAGCAATATCTTTTGTTGGTTGCAACTCGATGTTCCAGTTTTCTTTACCCCGCTTGGTTTTTTCGGTCTCCTTTTTTGCGGGAGTAAAATCGGCTACGGCAGCGCACATTATTGCCCCATCAACAGTTTTAAAATGCTCAACCGATGCCTTGTACATTTCTTCGGCCGATTCAACCGGAACCACGTTTACACCAGTTTTCTGAGTAGTAACAGAAACGGGGCCGGATACCAAAGTTACTTCAGCACCTTGTTCGGCGAGTTCTTCGGCAATGGCATAACCCATTTTTCCTGAAGAATAATTACCAATAAAACGAACAGGATCGATTTTTTCGAAAGTAGGACCGGCAGTTACCAGGTAGGATTTATTCAGAAGTTTTTTTTTTACTCCAAGCTGTTGAATAACTGCGTCGAGTATTTTTTCAGGTTCTTCCATCCTGCCTTTGCCGGTTAAACCGCTGGCTAATTCTCCTTCGCCGGGTTCAACAATAATATTTCCGTATTCCTTGAGAATGGAAATATTTCGTTGAGTTGAAGGATGCGCAAACATATCGAGGTCCATTGCTGGTGCCACCATAACCGGGCATTTTGCCGACAAATAGGTAGTGATCAACATATTATCGGCAATTCCGTTGGCCATTTTTCCCATGGTTGATGCGGTTGCCGGTGCAATAACCATTACATCGGCCCACAATCCCAGGTCAACATGGCTGTTCCACGTACCATCGTTTGCACCAAAAAACTCACTAATAACAGGTTTGTCCGACAATGCTGATAAAGTTACGGGTGTAATGAATTCTTTTCCGGCAGGTGTTATTACCACCTGCACTTCGGCACCCTCCTTTATAAAAAGCCGAAGAAGCATTGCTGCCTTATAAGCTGCAATACTTCCTGTTATTCCTAGTATAATATTTTTTCCTTTGAGCCTCATATAAGGGCATCAAAAAATTAGATACGTTTTTTGTTCTCGCGCGTTGGATTACGGTGATAAATTTCACCTTCTTTTAATTCTTCAAACGCAATAAGAGTTGGCTTTGGCAAACGCTCGTAAAATTTAGAAATCTCGATTTGTTCTCTGTTTTCAAAGATTTCCTCCAGATTGTCGGTATACGAAGCAAATTCCTGCAATTTCTGGTTAAGCTCTTCTTTTAATTCCGACGAAATCTGATTTGCTCTTTTAGCAAGAATCATTACGGTTTCGTAAATATTTCCGGTTTCCGAAGTTAAAACTTCAAGATCGCGGGAAATAGTTGACGGAGCGGCTTTTGTTTTCTTGTAATCCATATTCTAATTAATGTTTAAATCTTTTTCTTCTTTATAATTCAATATCTCAGAGGCTTTTTCGTAAAATTTATCTACCTCTTTTTTGTGGTCACTGTCGGGATATTCATCGATAAATGAAAAATATTCGTCGAGCGCATTTGTATATCGTTCGTTTTGTTTGTCAGCAACACTTTTTTCAGCCAGCAAATACTTCGATTTTAACAGCATAAATTTCAAATCTTCCCGGTATTTACTTTCAGGATATTTATCCAAACTATTACCCAATGCAATTACCGCTGCTTTGTATTGTTCAAAATCGTAGTACAATTTAGCACTTAAATACGATTTATATACCAATTTATCTACCAATTCATCGATCAGGCGGTTAGCTTCGTCAACACGGTCGCTATACGGATACAAGTTAATGTATAGTTGTAAGGCGTCAATTGCCTCCTGAGTTACCTGCTGATCGAGCCTTGCTTTCGGCGATAACAAATAAGAGCAGTAGCCAATCATAAATTGGGCTTCCTCGATATATTCGCTTGTTGGAAACTCTTTTACCAACGACTTAAAATAATGACCCGCCATTAAATAGTCTTTCTGACCGATCATACTTTTAGCATAGTAATAATAAATTTTGTCGGCTCGCGAGGTTCCGCGGTAAATGTTCACCAATTCCCTAAACAGGGTTGCTGAACGAACATATTCGCCGTCTTCGTAATACTCAACAGCTTTTTTGTATTTAAACTCGTAATCGGTACTTTTTACAATCTTATTATAGTCTCCGCACGAAGCTGTGATCAATAAAATTGCTAGTAGTCCAATCCCCAAAAATCTCATTTTCATAAACATGGCGCAAAAATATACTTTTTTTAATTAATTGAAACGAATTAACCCTCAAAATTTAAGGAATTAACAGCTTTTACAAAATATGTTATTTCACTCATTAACAATCGCATAGCTATAATGCCTCGAATTATGGTCTGTGAAAGTAAAGCAAATTCATTACGTTAAGTTGATGTGTTAGTATTATTTAACACATTTGCTGAGATTTTAAAAAAGATTACATTTGCATCCTTATAATTTAAACTTAAAAACAAATCATCGTGGATATATTTGATAAATTCAGAAATAATAAAGGTGATATTGGCAAGTGGATGGACCAAATTCACGGGTATTTTGCGTTTCCAAAACTGGAAGGTGAAATTGCAGCCAGAATGAATTTCCGTGGCAAGGAAGTATTGACATGGAGTTTGAACAACTACCTGGGATTGGGCAACCACCCGGAAGTTAGAAAAGCTGATGCTGAAGCTGCAGCACAGTATGGTATGGCTTACCCGATGGGTGCCAGAATGATGTCGGGACAAACAGTTAAACACGAACAACTGGAGCGTGAATTGGCTGCTTTTGTTAGCAAACCTGATGCATTTTTATTGAATTTCGGTTACCAGGGAATGGTTTCTGCAATCGATGTGCTTGCCAGCCGTAACGATGTTATTGTTTACGATTCGGAATCGCACGCTTGTATTATGGACGGAGTTTTCCTTCATAAAGCAAAAGGTGGAAAAAGTTTTGTGTACCAACACAACGATATGGAGAAATGCCGCAAAATGTTAGGCTTCGCTACAAAACGCGCTGCTGAAACTGGTGGTGGTATTTTATTGATTACAGAAGGTGTTTTCGGTATGACAGGTCAGGTTGGAAAACTTGATGAAATTGTTGCACTGAAAAAAGAATTCGATTTCCGTTTGTTTGTTGACGATGCTCACGGTTTCGGAACAATGGGACCAACAGGTGCCGGTTCGGGTGAACATTTTGGCGTTCAGGATGGAATTGATATTTACTTCGGAACATTTGCAAAAGCAATGGCCGGAATTGGTGGTTTTATTGCTTGCGAAACTGATATCTGCTACATTTTGCGTTACAATATGCGTTCGCAAACTTTTGCGAAATCGTTGCCAATGACAATGACAATTGGTGCTTTGAAACGTTTAGATATGATACGTACAATGCCTGAGTTGCGCGAACAGCTTTGGACAATCGTTAACGCGCTGCAAGGTGGATTAAAAGAAGCCGGTTTCGATCTTGGAAAAACCAACACACAGGTTACTCCGGTTTATATGAAAGGTGGCGAGGAAGAAGCAACTCAAATGATTTACGACCTTCGTGAGAATTACGGTATTTTCTGCTCAATGGTAGTTTACCCTGTAATTCCTAAAGGTGAGATCCTGCTGCGTTTAATACCAACAGCTATGCATACTTTAGAGGATGTTGAAATTACTTTGAAAGCCTTTAAAGAAACCCGTAAAAAACTGGTGGCCGGTGAATACCGCACCGGTGAAATTGCAAAAGTTGATGTGGATATGTAATCCAATAAATCGAATATAATTGCAAGGGCTGTATCAAATTGATGCAGCCCTTTTTTTATTCTATTGAAGAAATTTGACTTATCGGTGTCAACTCCAGTTTACGAAACTCAACCACAGCACCTTCTGCCTGAACGGCAATTTTTCCTTTATTGACAGTGCAATTATAGCCGTAATTTACAAGATCGTCGTTTACCCAAACTTTTATGGTGTCAGCCACACACTCAATTAGCATGTTGTTCCATTCACCCAGGGGCTTTTCCGAATCGTCTGTCAGGTTCAGTATCCGGCGTTTTTTACCTTCAGTAATCCCCCACTCTTCCTTTGGTCCGCGTCTTACAACCATATCCGGTACTTCAATATCTTCAACAATACACCAAAAATCGCCGGCATCGCCATGCTGCATTTGTACCTCCAACGATTGAGGAAACATATCATACAAAGCCCGCGGTGTTGAAGCATGAACCAAAACGCCACAGTTCCCCGGCTCTCCGGCAAAGCGATATTCCACTTCCAGCCGGTAGTTCTGATAAACCGAATCAGTAATTAAATGGCCCCTCGGATCGCCCAAACTTACCAGCAAAGAATCGCGAACTACAAACGATTTCTCAATATTAGGGTTATTGTCAGCATCAGGCACGTCGGCATGCCAACCCGATAAATCTGTTCCGTTAAACAAGTGTATTGTTTCAGGTGCCTTTTCCTTGTTGCAGGCAATAAATCCTGCCAGGATAAATAATAGACTAAGTTTCTTCACAGTAGTAAATTTAGTTGATTAATGAATGAATTTCTGCGCCCATTTTATGTACTGCGCCCAGTCGAATTCAGTTACATCATGTTCTCCTGTCCGAATATGATAAGCAACTGTGTTTTGAATGGGCTGATTAACTCCCGGCATTTCTGTTTGCTCTATTCCATTTTTCCCGTAAAGCTCAAACACCGGGGTGGCGTATAAGGCCCCAAGAAATTCGCCTTTTGGATCCGACCACCGATCTTCTTCGGCACTTGCAATATACACCGGACGCGGCGCAATCAAAGCAATCAATTCGTGCTGATCAACCGGCAAGGCCTCCTCGTTTTTACTGTAGTTTCTGAAGTTTTTACAAAACCAGTGCGGAAAACGATTATTTATTCGCCATAATGTTTCGCCAAACCGACGTTTCGAAAGTGCAGCGCCGCCACAACCTGACTCATTAGAAATTACACCTGCAAAACGCTCATCGGTTGCACCGGCCCACAAGGCTGTTTTTCCCAATCGGGAATGACCAAAAACCACTACTCTCGATTCGTCGATGGCCTCATCGCGCTCAAAATAATCCATTGCCCGGCTTAAGCCCCACGACCACGCAGCAATCGCCCCCCATTCGTTGGCAGCAGGTTGTTGCTGATCGTCGATATACAATAAAGGATGAATACCATCCGAAAAATCATCTTTGTCGGGATCAACTTCGCCGTAATAAATTACAGCCAAACCAAATCCGGACTCAATGATCTTATCCACACACCATCGGTCGGTTCTCACTCCTCTCGATTGTTCGGTTAACTGGTTGTTTATTATCCCAAACGAAGGATTATTTCTTGCCCAAGCTTCCGAAATAATTACCTCAACATCATCGGTTATAGTATGATTTCCGTAGAAATTGTACCCCACAAACAAGGGCACTTGCTCTTTTGCTTTTGGCAGATAAATCAAGATGGTAAAATCAAGTGTCTTTCCATGGTTTTTAAATACCAGGTCGACCTGTTTCCGTACTGCTTTTCCGTTTAATGCATTGTTACTCTCTTCCAAAACATCAACCGATGCAATTTCCAGTGCACCGGGCACTTCACCAAACATATTTTCGGTGAAAAAATTCAGCAGTTCCGGGCGTCGTTTGCTCTCCCACTTTTTAGAGTTCCGAATCTTCTGTCCATTAAACATTTTAAGCGGATCGGGTAACTTAAATTCGGGAACTTTACTTTCGTCGTAATTGGCATCAAACTGGGCTGACACATTAAACAGGAAAGCAAAAAAGAGCAGGCACAAGCTGAGTTTTTTCATGGTCGATAACTGTGAATTGAATCAATACTGCTTAAAATTGGCAATTTGCTGTTGTTATGCCAAAGGATTCTGTGAATTTTTATTTTTCCAATGCAATTCTTTTGGATTTCAGCGAATAGAAAGATTATCAAATTAGATCATTGCTGTAGAATTCTACCCTCTTTTTTGTATTCTTTCCGGATTCCGGCGAGCAGAGTTTCCATATTCAACATCGCATTCCCCTTTTGGATGGAAAGCAAACCGGCATAGTGAATGATATTGACGATGTTTGCACCTGTTAACTCGTAATTTTTTGCCAGCTCCTCCAAACGAATGTCCTTGTGCACTTTGTTGCTTTTGGGCATATACACCTGCCAGAGTTTAAGGCGTTCAGCAACCGTAGGAGGGTCGAACTCGACAAAAGCATTAAAACGGCGGGTAAAAGCACTATCGATATTTCCTTTCATATTCGATGCCAAAATCACTAACCCGTTGTGGGCTTCTATGCGCTGCAACAGGTACGAAACTTCCTGGTTGGCGTATTTATCGTGAGCATCTCTAACATTGGTGCGTTTACCAAAAAGCGAGTCGGCCTCATCAAAAAACAATATCCAGTTTTTGTGTTCTGCCTTGTTAAATAATCCCGACAAGTTTTTCTCAGTCTCACCAATATATTTCGAAATAACCATCGACAAATCAACACGATAAACATCTCTTCCGGTATATTTGCCCAGCAAACAAGTTGTCATTGTTTTTCCGGTGCCAGACGGGCCGTAAAACAACACCCGAAATCCCGGTTTAATTTTATCACGCATGCTCCATTCTTCCATTAACTGCTCGTTGTAGTTTAACCACGTTTCAAGCTCTTTAATTTCTTCGAATGTCTTTTCTTTTAAAACCAAATCATTCCATTCCTGCTTAGTTGTGATCCGCTGAGCCGGGAAGTCGCTGCTAAGTTTTGGTCGTGAGATTTTACCGGAAACAAACAGATCAACATATTCATCGTCGAGAACAAGGCGGCCACTCATTTTGGGTTCGCCCGCAGGAACCGATTCAATGTTCAACACGTTTTTTTGGAAAAACAAATGTTCCTCATCAAACAGTTTTGCTACCTCCATTCGTTTCCCGATGTCATGTCCGGCAAGAATGTATAAAACGGTTTCGCCGGTTGGCAGTATTCCGCGGTGGTTTTTACCTTTCACTCCTCCAAACTCAGGGAAATCACCACCATTTGGCAGGTATTCAGCAATGATATTATTAAAGAATTCAGGAGAAAGGTGCGGAACCAATGCTATAAAAAGAACAATTGTTTCTGCTCCACTTAATTCATTTTCCTGAATAAAATTTTTTAAAGAATTGTTAGCATGACCGACAAGGACAAACTCTGGAATGACAGACTTATTTCCTTTTATTTCATCATTAAATCGAAGTCGTACAACTTTGTCCAGGTATTCTAAAACGGCTTTTATCATTATTGTTCCTTAATTGCTATTTTATGGTTTAAATGTAAGCCTTCCAAAGGCCTTCCGCAGTTGCGCAGGAGAAACCAATCCCGGATGCAATATTGACCAAGGATTAGAAGTTTGGGCACCGGCAGCGGATAACGATGTGATGGAATAAATATGAGCCGGAGCTAATAATAATCCCTGTCCCAGACATATTGTCGACAAGGTACCACTTATCACGGCGCCTCCCGTGGCCGATGCATTAATAATTGCCTGTATCCAATTCGGATGGTCTGCCTTAGTAGTTAGAACAGGCCTTCCGTTAAGCGGGCCAAATGGGTCCAAAATAACAAAATCGGAAATGTAATTTGCAATTTCACGCCAGGGAATCCACGCAGTCACTACTCCATCATTTCCGACAAGGCGAATTCCACGTCTTCTATCAGCAGAATCGACAACAAAACTTCTGTTATAAATCGTATTCAGCGTGTTATATGTCCACGATGTTATAATGGTATCATTGTCTGTTGCATTATTCAAAATGGTTAAAACATTAGCAAGTTGGGCCAGGCTGTACGAAGTCAAATTGAAAACCTGGAATGGCGTTTCGCCGGTTAATGCCATTATTGGCAATGCTGAGAAACCGCCCTCAATACGATTAAAACCACCGGCCACCGCAGCATAGGCACGTTCAATAGCCCATGGCCAAACTATTCTTTTCGTCCAATTCACATTAAAAGAATCTCCTGCCTGAATTTGTGAAGCGTAACTGCTGTTCTGCATAAGCTCGCGTGCCTGCGCCTGTGTCATTGTTCCAGCTTTTTCCCTTAATTGAACTCCATTGGGATTATGATTCCGCCCCAGCGAAACACGTATTCTTGAGTTTGGATCAACGAGTGCCTTGTTTCCAATAATTTTTATTCGATAAAACTCGACATTAAAACCATTTCCCGATTCACTAACAGCGTTTACCAGTTGTGTACGCCCTCCTCCTCTAGAAGCCATACTCTGCAAGGTAGCCAGCAAATAACAATCTCCAATTGCATTTTGTATCACATCAGCCAGGGCTGGCTGAGGATCAAACAATTCATGCGTGGTTAAATCGATAGTCCACTGTCGTGGGCCGCTGGCTGCCGGTCCGGCAATTTGCTCCGAATCATTTAATGTTTGTCCGCCTGTAAGCCCGCGGTCATTTACATCTATTATCGTTTGCCCACCTTCTTCATGTGTCGGACGATTACTCAGCCGTTGAAACGACCTTACCTGTCGTCCCACATCGCGCCCCCCCTGATCGGTGCCGGGCTGATGTCCGGGATAAACATAGGCATCCCAGAATTCACCGAGCCAATCACTTCCGCTTTCTACAGCAAACTGAATAGCTCCGGAGCTCGCGTTGGCACTTCCCGGAATAGTTGATAGGATTGATTCAGCGCTTTTTCCCTGAACTACTTTATTGGCAACTGCATCGGCATGTTGTTCATACGAATCACCGGGCCTGCCAATACCCGATTTTAAGCTCACCCCTTTCCGTTGCTGAACTACGTGCGCCGCTTCGTGTGCTGCAGTGTGAAGACTAGGCGCCCCACGAAATGCAACTTTGTTTCCTGCGGCATAGGCCAATGATCCCATTTTACGATTTGCATTCCCTGCATTTGAATCCGTAAAAGACTGTATGCCTGACACATCATGCTTTCCGAAAGATGTTTGAATTTGATTGAAAAACGGATAAGCTACCGGACTTCCCATAAACCCTGTACGTGCAGTTTGTTGTATCTGACTTCCGGGTTGAGACGTTTGCATCTTTGGTTGAACCATCTCTTCCTCTTCTTCCTCCGATGATTGCGTCTGAACTGCTTCCTCCTCTTCTTCCTGAAACTGAAGATTTCCTTTTCGTTGTGTTTGAACAGGTTCTTCCTCTTCTTCCGGCTGCATTTGAACCGACATTTTACTGTTTAAATCAGACGAGGCAAAAAACGAATCAGCTTTTGTGTTCGAAAAAAATGGAGTCCGGTTCTCGCTACTCTTTGCAGCATCTTGTTTTATTACACTAGTCTTCATACGCTTACCATTCTACAAATATTAATTCCTTTTTCCACGGCAGTTTAATAATGGAAATGTTCCATTGTAATTTCTCCAACAGGATGTCCTGTGTTTTTCGTTCAACGATCAGCTTAAAATTCCGATCTTTTTGAATGAGCTTGCCACTTCGTTTTACAAACATTTCGCGTAAACCATCAGGAGAAGTATTTTTTAATGCCGGCCAGTTTTTGATGAGTTCGCGAAGCAGGTTATCAGCCTCCTTTTTTATGCTTTCATTGAGCAAACTGATTGCCGGTACTGTTTTTTGCAGGGGCACATCACACAGAAATTTTTCCAGCACCAGATCGCCTTCAAAAAACTGTTTATTTCCTGTGGCACAATAATGAAGCGCCTGAACGGCTTTAAATCGATCTTCAGACTTTATGTTTCCTTCTTCATCAAGCCAGTTAAATTGCTGAAAAAACAATTTCAAAAAGGGGTGAAAAAGAACCTGCCCTGCATTTTGAACGATAATATCGCCGGCCTCTTGCTCAAAAAACAGCGGTTCTTTTTCCTCATTATAGCTATCCCTATGCGAAATAATGGTTGGGCTATCTTCAATGTTTCCCCTTTTCTGATTTGTTACTCCCTTTTTAAAGGGCTGATTCTGTTCGTGCTCTTTTAACAGAACCAAAACCTTATCGCAATCTTGGTGCGTAAGCACTAAACTTGTGTGTAGAGAAATATTTTTAAGCTGATGAATTTGTTCGTTAATAGATTTTTTGGGGTAATACTCTATTAAGTAAGCTGCGTAAAAATGCAGCAGATCAGGTTTCCAAATCATTTCAGACTGTTCTAACCCGATCTTCAGTAAAACGGATATGAACTGATTTCTGAGCGGATAATTCAGGCTTTCAACAAAAGTGTTCCTTTCGCGATTATCAAACAGATCAAATTCTCCAAGTAAGTCTGTAAACTGTAATACATTTCGAACTGGTAGTTGCAACACAAACCGTTGTAAAACGGTTTCATCCAATTTCATGAGCTCTTTTAATTCGGTTACAAAGTGCGCCTTTTCAATGCTTCTTTTCCATTCTTCTTTAGAAAACAATTGATCGATATCCGATTTATGACCATACCACGGTAAAAATCCGTTCTTTAGAAAGAAGAAAAATATACTTTGCAAATTCTGCTCACCGGATATTTTTTTGACCTGGTGGTACTCCGAAATGCCTTTTGACCGATTGCTATCAACATTTACCGGATAACGTTTTTCGATGGCTGCAATTGACATTTTTTGCCGAAGCTGGTTTTCGATTTCTTTACGCAAGGTATCGGGATTCTCCCAGCTATCCAGCGAAATATCCAAATCGATTCGTTCAAAACGGGAGATGCTGTCATCCACATCCATATCATTAAAAAGTTGTTCGAGGTCCGGAAAAACCTGGTCATTCAGAAACGAACTGATATGGTCTTTTAACCAGTAAGCCTCAGTCTCGTTTATCGCATCGATATCGAGAAAAACCTTATCAATGATATGTCGGTCGGCATTCAAAATCAAATAAATTTATTCGCAATAATGATTTTCATGTGTTCACTCAGAAGTATGAGCTCAGCTACTTTTTTAGCGTACACATCAACAAATTTTTTCATGGTATCGCTGAAAATAATTCGCATTCCCTGCAACTTTTTCAACATCCCAAGTATCTGGTTTAAAATACTGTCGATTAGATCAGCAAATTTTTTGATCACTTCGTTGTCCTGGCACCCAAGAATGTTGTAAAAGAGTCGCAATTGTAACTCGAGTAAAGTCAGCGCCATTTTCTGCAATTCCGGATTATTTGCCAGCTCCATTACCATTCCTGAGGTATCATTCAATAGTTTCGGGAACATAACTTCCAGCTCGCCGTTTGCTTCGCCTTTTAAAAACTCGTCAATACGATCGAGAACACCCTTGTTGAAATCGCTGGAACCGCCATAAATACTGCGAGTTTGTTTAAGTATATTTGCCAGAATTCCATCCGGATCGGGTTTAATGGTTGCCAGGATTTTCGCATCGCCCAGTATTGCAGCTTTTGTTTCTTCCACACAGGTATTTACCGGCGTTTCCTCTATATATTTGGTTGTTATTGATGTACTCATCCGATCTGCCGGGCAAACATCTGCGCCTCTTGCAATCAGTGTAATCTTCCATTCCGAAGGATCATCCGGTTTAATATTGATCGTTAATGAATCGAGATTTGTTGTCGTCTGCGGTGAACCATTTATGTTCCATTCAAACGTTGAAGCGTTTTTAGAATCATTGCTGATAACCAGCAGATTTTGATTTTCAAGCTGTTTAGGCGTACAAGCTGCTACCGGAGCTGCGTGAACAGTAACCGATAATCCAGAATCTTCACCGTTTAACAAGAAGGTAATCGTTCCGGGTTTTGCAGCCGCCGGAACAAAACTAAATCCTCCGGCATTATTCGTAATCACTCCATCACCCGATAGTTCTACTTTAGCTCCTTCCGGTGTCACCTTAAACGGATATTCCGTTTTATCGCTGGCGCAGAATGCATCAGGATCCAGACTGATCTCGGGTTTTATTTCAGCAAATACTATATCGTGTTCAACAGTTGTCTTGCATATGCCGTTGGCTGCTGTAGCCGTTAATCGCACCGTAACTTTGTTCTCATCGTTAACAGGTAATTTATAGGTGTGTGAAGGATTTTGAGCGGTAGAAGTTGTTCCATCTCCAAATTCCCAGAAAAAGCCCGTGCCTTCCAGATCGCCGGCAGGAACAAAACGATGAGTAGCCTCGGTAGTTGGTTCGGCAGGTACGTCAAAATCAACCTGAATTCCCCGGTAAACCGTTAGGACGGCATCTGTTACCTGGTTGTCAACCGTAAAATGAATGACTTGACCGAACATCTCCTCAGGAAAATTATCGGCTACAATAGAAATTTTGCCGTTTTCAATACTCACTCCTGAAACCTCAGGGTTCATTCCAATTTCTCCATCGCTTGGCGAAACTTCATAAAGTATCGCATCGGTATCCGTTAACAGGCAATACGTATTGCGGGAAAGCCGTAATGTTGCCGGCGGTTTTGAAATGATGTAATTGATCGGTGCACAATCAGAGCAACACATGTAAGGCAACGCAAAATCGGCTACCACTGTGTTATCAGCAATTTGTTCAGTTGGAATCAACCGGTCGAGCACATTAATTTCTCTTAAACGTGACGTATAGTCTTCATATTTTATCAGTTCTGTGGCACTTTTCAACACGGTTGACCGCTCTGTTAATGACAAACTTTCCAGGTTCATGATCTTATCCGAGATCATTGCTTTCGATGCCATAAGCTCCTCAGTCGGAATCGATGGTCTGGAAAGTTTAGTGTCAGAAAGTACATTACTTACATCACGTGTTGTTTTACTGTTTTTGTACACCAGAACAAGCGTTCCGCCCGGCTCAACACCGGCTATATGTTCCAGCCCCGGATGCTGTTCAATAAATTTCGAAAGCTGTAAACGCAGCAGTATCTGTTCCTTTCGTGCATTTACTTCATCCAGCAATACTTCCAGTTTTTTACCCGAACAACACACCGTAGATAACTGGTTAATCAGCAAGCCTGTAAATGACTGCAAACCAACCGAAAGTTTCGTACTTCGATATTTCGCCTTTAATTTTTTCACCAGGCTGCACAACTGCGTTAACGACAGTTTATAATCGTTTACCCGGCTTACATCGACCAGGTTAACTGCTACGGGCATTCGTTGAGTAAGCACGTAGGTGTGTGCCATCAATTCCACCGATTTATCCACCACAAATTCTTTTAATTCGGGTTCGGCATTCCATTCTTCGGTGTCAACCTTCACCTCGAGTTTTTTGCTGGCACTGGCAATAATATCGTTTACCGATCCTCCTTTGGTCTCCTCTATCGCCTTAATCATCTCCACGCCAATGGTATCTTCAACGGTGGTAATATTATCTTCCACAGCCTTGCCTTTTACCTCTTCCTCGTACAATGCTTTTGTTGCCGTTCCAACACTTGCTTTGTAGTAAACGGGTTGGTACGCCACTGCAGCAGTATAGTTTACATCGAAATTGGTATTGAAAGCAGTCACCTTTTTCAGATCGAGTTCATTTTCGCGAATATTAGCGCCGGGTATTTTGGTACTAAAAGCAGAAAAGAAACTTGCCACTTCGGCAAGAATACAATCCTGCTCTTTTGTCCAGGCTTTCAGCATCACTTTCAAATCCTCGAATTCGCATTCGTAATCGTCAATATCCAGGTCATCCGATTTAAGGTTTACGGAAAGTGCTTTTACATCGAATGAAAGACCGTACTTTTTTTTCTGATCATCGAGCTCCTCCAATACATCGCGGTAATCTTTTCCCTGGTGGCCTTCAATACGGTAAAAATCGAAGGTATCCATGTTGTAGTTCAGCGGATCCTGAACCTGCGGCGCCGATGCCAGATTTTCAGTCCGGTATCCAAGGTTGTAGTTGTGTTTAAATAATTTTGTTTTCGAATAATCCCAGGCCTTTAAAAAGTTGGTATCAAGCCTGTAATAAAACGGGATACTGCGTTTGCTCAATTCAGGCAATTTATTCGAAGGTGTAATCCTGATCTCGCCCCTTTTGATGTTAAAATTATTAATCAATTCAAATAATCTCAGCAAAAGGCTTTTAGCTTTTTTAATCTCTTTGCAGTCGCAGCCGGAAGCAGGCGAAGGGTAAAAATCGTGACGAAGATCTTTGGGTTCGCTATTGATTTCCGACAACAATCCCAACATCAAATGTTTTGGAAAAGCAGTAATATCGGGCAAACAAATTTGTTTGAGCTGAAGCAGCAAATCTTTTAATTCGTTGTACGTATCTACCAGATCTTTTAGCAGATCGTAACGGTATTGAATATCGGAAGGCACTCCATATGGACTAAAAGAATAATAACTGTTTAGTTTTGAAAGCGCGGAAATCAGCGAAGTTTTGGAAATACTGACCTGTAACAATTTACCAAAGTTTTTTACGATCAAACTGATGCCTTGTCCGAGTTGTGTAACCGTATTGGTTTTACTGATGGTGCTGCCTTTAATCGCATCGTAGTACGCGCGTTTCAATTCTTCGTATTTCGAGGTATTGATTTGATTTAGCACCACACGTTTTACCGCCGGTTCAGGCAGGTTGAAATACTGCTCAAAGCGGTCGTGATTGGTATAAATTACATCGTTGGAAGCAATAAATTCGGCATCGGCTTTCGAAACCAGTAGTACCCGAAGGCGATTGATCTGGGCAACTCCCTGGTTATCGCAATCAATGGCCGTACACAGGTCGCCATAATCGGCAAATGATTCCAGGTAAAGCAGAACAACCATATTATTCAAATCCGGCAGTTCGCTTAACGGACTAACATCTTCAACATCTGTATCTTCAGGATGAAGTTCATACAGATCGATCACTTCAAAGGCCATTTCTTCACCACCTGAAAGTTTTCGAAAACGTTCGTACGAAGCGGCATCATCCTTAAATTTCTTATACATGGAATACGTCAGCGAACCGGTTGCCAGTTTTTTTAGCGGCGACGACTTTTGAGTTTTTTGCAATTGCAGCAAATCGCCATCGGTAGTTACACCAACACCTTGCGAAATAGTAATTTTCGTTCCGCTTTTGCTGACCTTAAATCCGCAAACAAGTCCAACTCCGTTCAGGAAAACACGCGTCAAACGGTCCTGGTCGTCGAAGTATGTAATAAACTCATTCAACTGGTTTTCAGTCAATACCTGGTTTTCGACAAAAGTATGATACTTGGTTGTGATTTCTGTTAATTTCGATGCCATCACTTCTGTAATTAAAGGTTTCCAATATTTGTTCGGCCTAGAATAATCCGGCCTTCCAACGAATCTTCTTCATCATCGCAATCGATCAACCGGCCTGCCGGGTAAATCGAATTCAGTTGTTCGAGCGATTCTATTAGCTTTCTCAGTTTTGTTTTCACTTGTTTCTGCCCTGATTTTGTTTTCGAGAGCAGAAAATCCTTGTATGCTTTTTCAAACTGAACCATGTCGTTCTTATCGTCATCCACCCAACCTTTTGGTTCGCCAATCCAGCAAACACGTGCCAGAACATGAGCAGGTAACTCCCGGCGTATCAGGTCTTCCATAAAGTTTCTGAAATCCATATTTCCAAAGCGATACGTCCAGCCGGGAAGAATCACTGTTACGCGGTACGAATACGGATCGATGGGTTCGCAGCTTTCGCAGTTATCGGTACAAACCGACATAAACTGATCTTTTAGTCCCTCTTCAGCGGTTACATCCGGGCGCAGCAGAATGTGCTCAACAATGTACATCCCCTCTTCTTTAAAATCGTTGCGCAGGAAATGGATCAAATCCAGAATCGCCTGTTTCAGTTCTTCCTGTGTATCGTAATAAAGAAATTGCCGGGCAATAATACGGTCGGTGCTGCCGGGATCGGCATTCAGGTTTATTACATCAAACGAATATTTTCCGCTGTCTGCTTTTTGTATTTCAAAATTGCCAACTTCAGCCTCGTCATTAATCGTTTTCTCAAAGCCTTTATTAATGATCTCAGGATCGGATTCCACCACTTTCACTATTGACTGGTACATTTCTTCGCGGGCGGCTCGCGGCGTTTTGTAGTTTACGGTTGCCGAAAGTACGGCCTCGCCTTCATCATTTCGTATCCGCCAACGATAAACTGTTTTTTCATCGGCATCTTTCAGTTCGTAAATCTCTGCAAACGAAGCCGACAGATCGCGCCGGCTAAAATCCTGAACACCGCACAGCCGGGCTATTCGTTTTTGAGCACCGGCCACATTTATTGTATTCCATAGTTGAGCGGGTTTCTGATCGAAATAATTGAAAGCACTGCCGCGCCAGTTACTTATGCCTTTGTTTTTAACTTCTTTTACGCCGTTTTGCACCTTTACGATCTCGCCATATTCCGAAAGAAATTGTTGTTTGGCGTCAATCACCGCTTGTCCGGCATAATTTCCGTATAGTTGTTTCATTAAAAATGAATACTGACTGAAGTTTTCGGCAAAGCGCGCCAGTAAATGATCGAGCAATTGATTTTTACGGACAATATTATCATCCAAATCCGCCAGCAGTTGTTTGGTCAGTATTTCATCATTTGTTTTTGGGTAGCCCTCTACCAAATCGGCAAAACCATTAATATCTTTCACCGCCTGCGTAAAATACGTACTGCTCAAACTGTTATCTACAGAAAGCACTTCTTTTACCTTATCCAAATGTGCGAAGTAGGTGGCAAATATCTGATCGAAAAACAAAAGGTACGCTTTTAGCTGCTTTGCCTGTGCTTTGCGTGTTACCGATGCTCTTGAATTTAGTCCCACCTGACCGATTCCATAAGTCTCCGGAAAATCGTTTTGAATGGTTGTGGTTTCACCGGTTTCCAAATACTCGCCTTCAGGCACCGGAATATCTTTATCTAAAGCAGAAAGTTCTTGTCGGTCGGCTTCATCGGCCTCCATTTCTGCAATGTATTCTTTTACCTTTTTGCTGTTCACGTTTACCGGCAATACGCCTTTATAGTAACTGAAAGCGCTCAGGTGGCAGCGAACGGGTTTCTTCCCCTCATCCACACAAACCAGCCAAACATCCTTTTCTTCCTCCGGGTAATCGCAATCGTTTATCGAGATGTCTTTGATGAGTTTTACCCCATCAATTTTCATGATCAGCTGAATAAGATCGGACAGACGAATTTCTTTTCGCAGGCGGGCATTCTCCAACTCTTCGGGATCGATAAAACCATGTTCAAGAACCGGTCCTTCAAAAATCTGGTCGCTTGAATACCCTTTATCGAATAGTTGTTGTAACGAATAAAACCAGAGCTTTGGTGAAAAATACGCATCGATGGTGCGCAAAACCTTCGCATGAACTTTTTCTTCATCCACTTCCGGATCGAGTTCTATGCTGGCACACACCTGTATAGGTTGCGTTTCCACCTTTTCTACTTTTACCAGATCTTCGCAAAGGTTACGATTGGCATGGTAAGTTTCTATGATGCATTTATTTATCGCTTCAATTTTATCGTCCTTATCTTCCGCCTTTTGAAGCACACGTTCGTCGTAATCCACCACTATTTTGTACAGTCCGTTAATTATGAACTGTTTCTTTTCCTGTTTTTCCAGTTCCTCAAAATCTTTCGGATCATAGCTCAGCAAGTCGTTCTTACAATCTACATGAACTGTTTTTTCATATTTTTTCAACCAGCAGTTTTTTACGCCGTCAATATCAATAAATAGTTTCCGATAGTCAGCTTCGGTCACCGGTTTTGAAGGTAAAATCTGCAGGGCATCAAAAAACTGATCGTTAAGCGAGCCCGAGCCTGAAGGAGTTAAAATATTTTCGAGGGGCATGGAAATGCGCGCCCCGAGATCGGTAATAGCATAACTCAGCATTTCGAGGATGGTAATACCGGGATCGTGCTCGTTGTAATCGGTCCAGATATTTCCGGCAAGCTTTTCAATGTATTCCTGTCCTTTTTGGCGCAGGAAAGCATAATCCAGGTCGTCGCCCGTAGCAACTTTTTTAGGAATTGTAATATGTTCGTTTAACTCTGGCATGATTCTGCGGGTTCAATGTTTTTGTTTGAACAATAGTTTTCAGCGTCGCCAATATCGTGTCGTTTTGATGACACTAAAATGGCTTCCGGACTGTTTGGACGCGCGATTTTCACTTCTGTTTCCTTGCCTGTTGAAGCATTGGTTTGAAACAATTTTAAATCGCTGACAAAGTCTACGTATTTCAGTTTCTCGACATAGTCGATAACAATGCTTTTATGTAAGGAGAGGCCAAATTGAATAAGTGCTTTGCTATCGAAAGCCCAGGGTGAAAGAAGGCGTGTGAGATCTTCTTTTAGCACTGTTTTATAATAAACCTCGTCAAACCCCTCGTTAAATTGCACTTTCAAATCGACTCGTACTTCCTCGTATTCCGGATTGATCACTTTTGCAGAGATCAATGGTGAATTAAGTTTTTTTATCAGATTTTCAATACGATTTAGTGTTGCCTTGCTAACTCTTGGCTTGTATATATCAAAAACATTTCTGTTCACAATATCTGGAATGACCACTAATACCACATTCCCGGGTGCCAGGTAGCTTGTTTTTCTTTTACCTTTCTCTACTTTCGTTGAGGTGTGATTCAGGCACTTCACTTTATGTATTTCAGGAAATTCCTGCAGCACCAAATGCTCGTAATCCCAAAGCGTTATGGCCCTGTTTTTATGCCGCAAGCGTTCACTTACCCGACGATAAAAAGCTGAATCACTTTCCGTTGGCTGGCCTCCAAATGAATTGTAAGGTTGCGAAAGCGACTTAATTTTTGGCGGCCTCACTACCATTTTAGAAATGGTATCGGAAGTCAAACCATCAGACAAATGATCCAGCGTGTTATCGTTGTTTTCAAATTTGGCTTCAACAGCCTGTGCATGAATGCCTATAACTTTTGAAACTGCATTGTATTTTTTGTGAATCCTCGCTCTCAGCCACATCATTCCGCCAGGAAGCAAAGTGTTGTCGCTGGTGGCTTCTTTTGGAATTTTGAACTTAAAAATGCCCGATTTTAAGAGATTATCGGTGTTATTGGCAATGATTGATGAACGCTCGAGCCGTTTCCATTCGTTGTTGCACAACATCCACCACTCCACTTTTTGTTTGCCCACAAACGATTCTGCTTCCGGATTTTCACTGCCTTCCAGCACCTGGATCAGCAATGATACATTTTGCTGCGCCTTAGCATTTTCAAGCCCAATGAACAATTCGCCACCATTACAATAGGTTGGCACTGCATGTTGAGTTTTTGCTTCGGCTTCGGATAAAATCTTATTGGCCATTTTTTGCTCAATATCTTCCAAAGCCTGTCCAAATGGATGTTCGTGATAGAGCTTAAAATCTTTAAACTTGTAAGCGCTCTGTTCCGGTTTAAGTTGTGCTGAAGCAAAGTAGTCCAGCGTTAGTTTTTCTATAAACGGCGTGTAGGGTTCGTTGGGGATCAGTACATTTTTATCTTCATTGCTCATGGCAGCTGCGTACAAACGCGGGTACATTTCATGCAAAAACGTACGGTTTAGCGACAAACGTACCGGACCCGATTTTTCTGACGACGAAACTGGATTTGAAACGCCAAAATCCAGAGTATAGAAAATTTCATCCTCACGCGTATGTTTGGCAAAAAGTGCCAGATTTTTCAAACCTCCAACCGTCTCCCAATCTTCGTGTTTGCAGATTTCAACTTTTGCATTAAAATCATTCAAATCATCAATAATGCGATCGTCAAATTTATACTTCTCAATTTCTATTTCAGGTTTAGCTCTACCCGGCAGTTCTCTCTTCCTCGCTTCTACTCTTGGCAGATCTCCCAAACTCAATTTGTATTCTTTGCTAAATATCAAATCGGAATAATCCAACACACTTAATTGTGTAAGAAATGGCTTTCGGTATGCGGCGTACCAACTCAAAAAGTCATCCGGCGTATTTTTCCATTCAATATTAATGTTTAGTTTGTTCCATTTCTTTTTGAACAACTCCGCATAATCCACATAGAACTTCGATTTTTTTACGGGCTGTGTACCAAATGGATAAAAAGGTTTTACTGAATTTATTGCACCAATATCGTTGTAAAGATTCAGGCTCTCAACTCCAACCGCCGCCACATCTATCGAGAATTCATTAAGTTTTTTATCCACCAAATCTCGGTAAAGTTCGTGACCGGATTTATTGGCTGTGTTGATAAGCACACGGCAAACCGGAAATTCTGTATCGAAATTCCCGGCATGTATTTTTTTATCGTAAGCCACAACGGCCTTTTCGTCTTTTGGTATTTTGAAAAGTATGCGAAGAATACTCAAATCGGTGGCATCGGAACCGGATAAAAAATTAGCGCCAATAGCATTATTAGTAGACGATTCAATTATTTCTGCAGATTCGACCCAGCCTTTTTCACCGGTACATAAAATTTGTAGGTTAGCTTTTAAATCCTCCGATGAATATGACTTTGAAAGTACGGTATCAAAATCGAGAGTCAGTTGAACATAGCGCTCTCCTTCCTGTAATTCAAGAATTTCGCCCGAAACGGCAAAACCAATTTTGGCATCCGACAATTCAGGATATTCGCGCAGGTCAGGTTCGTCAGTTTGCGGTGGAACTTCGTAGCAGGCAAAAGGCCACCATTTTATGTTTTTATCCGGGAAATCAGCGCCTGCACCATCGAACGAATTGGCAACTTCGGCAGCCTTAATTTTTTGATATTCGTGATCGTTGTAAACACTTTTTAGCGCCGTTACTTTTGCCTGATTGGCTACCAGTTCATCAGCAGTTTTATAAATAAGTTTTTTCCCACCTGCGTCTTTCCCTGCATCCAACGCTGTTGCTTCAGCAATAATTTCTGATTCGGCGTTTTTGGCCAATTCAAACAAAACATGAACGGTATCGGGCGTTGCCGCTTGTTTTTCAAGTTTTAATACCCTTTTGTAATAGAAATCGAGGTGCCGTTGTGTTAAATGGTTGAAGTGATTTTTAGTGGTATCCAGCAGTTTTATAAAAGTGACGAACAAAGCCAGATGCGGTGTTATTTCCGAACCGGATTCCAGCTCTTTCAGAAAACTTGTCAGTTCTTCTTTTGCGATAAAAAAGTCCTGCCAGTTATCGGCCGGAACCTGGTCGTTTTTTGTATCGAAATAGTTAACATGGCCCGCAAAATTCCAGGCAAATTTCATCCACTCTTCCAGACCAAAATCGTTTAGTTTAACCCAGGCCGGATCGAGCGCTTCAATAAACCGCGATTGTTGTTGGGTTCCCTCACGGGGAAGTAATATGTCTTTTCCGCAATTAGCCATTTAAGTTTCGTTTATGTTTCGCTGCCTTCGGTTTTATAAAACGGGAATACCATGTTTTTTCTCGAGTTGGTCGACCGGATGGTATAATCGATATTGATCAGTAGTTCGCCTTCCAGTTCATTCATCGGATCGATGGCGATTTTATTCACATCAATCCGCGGTTCATGATAAAGAATGGCTCTTTTTATCAAGTCGATCACATAGGTTTTCAGCGTAAGATTTAAAGGTTTAAAGAGCAATTCGTCGAGATTACACCCGTAATCGGGAACCATAATTCGTTCGCCCAGGCGTGTCGACAATAAAATTTCCAGACTGCTTTTAATGTCCTCTTCATTCTCCAGAAGTTTTACACTTTTTGTCCCCTTTTTAAATTCCGGGGGGAAACTCCATCCGCGTCCTAAAAATGAGTTGTATTCCTGCATGTTAACCTCCAATCATTACTGTTCCACTTCCCATTACTATTGTTCCACCATGTGCAGTAAGATCACCTACACGGGCGGCGGGCATTCCGCCAATAAATACCGTTCCCGAACCCATTATAATGGTATCGGGAGGCCCCGTGCAAGTGGCCATATCTCCTACACGGGCGGCCGGTATTCCTTCAATCAGTACCGTTGGTTCGCCGGGTGGTAAAATCGGCCCTCCAACGTGAGGGACAGGCCCCGGATTAACCATCGGACAGGTGTGCATATCTGTTATTCTTGCTGCTGGTGGCATATCAATTTATTTGTACTAATGATCCTGTAACTTTTGTTATGGCCGAAGATGCAAGTTCTGAACCGGCACCGCTTTCGGCTTTAAATTCAGCAGTGGCAGTAAGGCCAACATTCGTTCCTTCGATGTTTACATCGCCCGTTGCTTTTATTGAAATATCGCCACTGCTTTCGAGTGTTATCCCACTGGAATCGAAAGTGCTTACATTCCCCGATTCGTCTTCGATTTTTATGGTTCCTGTATCATCATCAACCGTGATAATTTTGCCGCCGGGCGTTTCAAGAACTATCGACTTTTTCTCGTCGTTGAACAGGAATTTTAACTCGCTTCGGGTCACAAATCCTTTTTCATTATTAGGCTCTTCGGGCTCAAGCGGCGAAGGCAATGCACTACTATGCAGCATGCCCAAAATCACCGGATCGTTTGGATTGTCATTCAGAAAACCTACTATTACCTCATCGTCCGGTTCGGGGCGAAAAAAGGATCCGCGACTGTCACCGGCATCGAGTGTGGCCACCCGCGCCCAAACGCCCTGTTCGTCGTTGTTAATAATGGGCATGCGTACCATTACCCGGTACTCGCCATTGGGATCGTCATGAATTTGCGTGACTTTTGCCACATGCAATCCACTAACGGCACCAATCAATCCCGCTGCCGGCATTTCATTAATATCAACCGTTTCGGAAAACCATTTTGGGTTGATTCCGAATTGGGTATCAATGGTCCAGTTACCATCAGTGATTTGATGACGAACAGCAGAAACGTAGACTTTGCCGTTAAATCGATCGCCCACACCTGCTAATACAACAGTGGTGTTGGGTTTCACATCGGGAACACCCTGAAAACGCACCCGTCCACGGGTTTTCGACAGTTGATTAAATAGCTTTTTAGCATTGGCCCAATCCTGCAGACCGGCATCAGTACTGGCGCTTCCATCGCGTAACTCCAGCTTATCCAGTTCAATTACCGAAGCTAGTTCATCGGGCGAAATATTTCCGTTGAGCTCCACATCTGCATTGTTGGCTTCCTTTTCCACAATTTCCTGGTTGGCCACATCCCAACCATAACTGGTAACATTGGAAAACTGATTCCGGGCATCCATTTCTGCATCAAAATCAAGAATGGTTGCCCCGTAAACGAGTGTCATTTTTTCTTGCTGCGAATAATCAGGAGCCAGCACCGAAAACTTTCCATCGTCGATCACACAAACTTTTCCGTTTGCCTGAGCACGTGTAATGCAAAAATCCCAGTCGCTAACCCGGTACTGCACCATTTCAGGATAGCTTACACCGGTTTCCTCCACATCGGATTCCAAACCATGCGCATCAATAATTCCTTCCAGAATATCGCTGTCTTTACTATCGTAGAAATATTTGCTTTTCCGGCCGATGCTCATTTTAACCGCCCTGTCTTTGCATTCAATTTCAAGCTGTGCTTTGTCGGACCGGATCTTCAGATTATGGCGGATTACAATCCCTTTGAAAATGGTTTCTTCCTCGGAATGGTAACCGCTTTTTATCTCAATTTCCTTTCCGGGAACAAAGAAATTTTCATTGCTCAACACAAAATCCTGTGCCGCAGGATCGCCGTCGAGCAATATGATTTTTGCCCAGGGAATCCGGTTAATCTCCTTTTGTACCGTGATGCTCAAAATCTGGTTAACAGAGGATAATTCTTCCCCTTCAACAAGAATTTTGTAGGTAACCAGGTCGGCCGACCGTGCAGTTGGTATGACTCGCTTTTCAGGCATATTTATGATACTTTTTGGATTGGAGGAAAGAATATTTTCTGTCCTACCTTCAATTTTCTAAAATTGGTGATTCGATTTGCTTTCGCCACTTCGAGGTAATACTTCGAGTCGCCGTAAATCCGGTGGGTCATCAAAGGCAGGGTATCGCCTTCTTTCACTTCCCTAATGTGGGTAAGATCGGGCGAATTATTGTTCTCGGTAGCCACCCGCAAAGTATCTTCAACAAAACCTTTAAATTTTGCGTTGGCTGTGGCACGTAGCGGCGTACCATCGGATTTAAACAGTTTAAAGGTGATGTCGACTTCGGTTAAAACTCCTTTGAACAAAAGCGTTCCCCACAAAATGACCAGGTAATTAGGGCGGTGCTCGTCGCCGTTGTAATCAAAAACCACCCGTTTAAACTGATCAATATCTTCCTTTATCCCGTTTCCTTTATCCACCGAAAGTTCGTTGTCATCAGCAGTTGCAGGATTACCGTAATTCACAAGGACTCCGGTCCTGTCGAAAATAAACTCCAGCTCCAGATCTTCGGGTGGTGTGCGATTATAACGCGGCGAAGAAGAACTCGTTCCCGACGCCTGCTGTTTGTTTTGCTCCACCTTATACTTGAAAACATACTTTTCCGGATTCAATAAAGTTTGAAATTCGCCATTGGCGACTTCGTTGTTGAACTGTTCGTCGCGGTATGCTTTTATCTTCAGTTTTGTAAGTTCTCCCGACATATCAGCGTTCCTCTTTTTTCGATAATATTTCCATCACCTGTTCCACACAGACTTCAATGATCTTCTCTTTTGAGCTTTCCTCTTCACCGCCACCATTACGTGATTGTTCCGAATCGCCGGAAACATTGATCTTGATATGTAATTCCTTAATTTCTATCGGCATAATTATATTACGTTGAAATAGTTATAAGTCAGTTCCAGCGTTTCGATGGCCAGTTTACTTTCTTCGGCATTAAAGTCGCTCATGCTCCATTTTACCGGGTAGGCATGAACGACGTTCCAGCTCATCAGCGGCTCATGTTCTTCATTCAGCAGTTTCACCACCAGGTTGGTGGGCTTAAAGCTGAAGTTTTCTACCGCATCGCGACACCATTTTATCACCTCCGAATCCACCAGTAATCCGCGTTTCAAAACCAGGTTTGGATACTTGGTCCGAACCGGAACTTTGTGTTTAAACCGGTTTTCTCCCCCTTCGGCAATTTCCTCGGTATCCACGTCTACAGTCAGTCCTGCAACCGACTGAAAACGCTGATCACCGTTACTGGAAGAGATATCAGGAAACTCAACGCTGAAATGAAATCCTATGGGTGGATGGAATTCGCTCATTCTATCATAGTGAGTTTTTCATGAACGAACTCGGCGGTTTCAATCGCAATTTCGTTTCCATCGGCTTTAAAATCGGTAGCCTGAATTTTGGTGATGTAGGCATTGATCGCTTTCCAGCTCACCACCGGCTCGTGACTTTCATTCAACAAACTGATTACCAGATCGCCACGATATTTCTCGCCTTCTTCCTGGAAATAAACGGTTTTCACCCATTTTTCGTAGTACTCGCGTCCCTTATCGGCAAAGGTTCCGCGTTTTAATGTAATGTTGCTGTATTTCGACAAACCGGGTTGTTTGCTTTTATGGTATTCGGCATCGGCACCGGCGCGGTACTCAATCACTTCGCGTTCGAAATCGAGGCCAGAAACTTCGGTGCAGTTAAACTCGGTGTCGCCAAAGCTCACCTTAAAATGAAACTTTGGTAATGGATATGTAGTTGCCATAATTTATTCTTTTAAAGTTTTGTTGATTTAAATCTCCTGCATTTTATGAGAGAATCTCAGCACGATGAATTCGGCCGGACGAACCGCTGCCATACCAATCTCGATAATCATATATCCGTTGAGAATGTCTTGCGCGGTCATTGTTTCTCCCAGGCCAACTTTCACATAAAAAGCCTGCTTAGGTGTTGTACCTGCCAATGCTCCGGCTTTCCACTGATTCACCAGGTAATTGTCGATCATGGCTTTTACTTTCACCCAGGTATTTGCATCGTTGGGTTCGAAAACGAAAACGCCGGTTGCTTTTTGTACCGACTCTTCCACCATATTAAAGAAACGACGAACAGAAATGTAACGCCACTCGTTGTCGTTACCTGCCAGTGTTCGTGCCCCCCAAACGAGTATTCCTTTGCCGGTGAAAGCCCGGATTGCATTAATGGATTTTCCACCTTGTGTATGCACATTCAGGTCGTCCTGAACATCGTTGGTTACCTTAACCGTTAACCCCGAAACGTAATTCAGGCTCACATTCGCGGGTGCTTTCCAAACACCACGCTCGCCATCAACACGGGCATAAACACCAGCCATGGCGGCACTTGGTGGTAATTCAAGCGGCAGGTTTCCAATCTCGGTAAGAATTTTATTGTATGTTGCATCGTCAACCTGTTCAACGGCATTCAAACTACGTCCGTTCATGGCACCATTATTTTTGTCTTTGCCTTCTACTTTTCTGATCTCGGTAATCAGCGCGTTCATGTTGGGAACCACATTTGCAAAAGCATCGAAGTTTGATGTAATGCCTGTTTGCGTATTCAGCGGCGTGTATTCTTCAAGCTTTTTCAGTTCTGCATCGAAGTTTACAGCATTTACATCCAACAGGTTTTTGATTTTTGTAGAAGTATCGGCGTTTTGCATTTTTACAAACAACTCCTTCAGGTTACTGTAGACCTCATCGATTTTTCCTGCACCTTCAAAATCGGCATTAAACGCAATAAGTGCTGCATCAATACCGTCGGCAATTGTCTGGTCTTCATCCGAAATGGTATCTGAAGCTGCTTTGGCTTCGGTGTTCAGTTTTGTTTTAAAATCATTGAGTTCGCCAAGTGATCCGAGCAAGGTTTCCACCACCTCCAGGAACGCTGTTTTTTTGGTACTGTCGCTCGAAAAAGTTCCTCCCAGATCGAAGCCACTGGCACTGTACATTTGCAACAGTACGTCGCTCACTGCTCCTGAGATATCTCCGGGCGTGGTTGTAAGATCCACTAAATCACCCACCGTAGCCGGCAATCCCGATGCAGGACTTTCAATAGCCGTTACATTGGCATCGATGGTTTCATAAGCGGTAGCATCGTAAGAATAATGTGAAACGATAATCTTTTTTGCATCAAACTGATAATTCAGAATTGTTTTCAGAAACGGATAATAAGCCGCACCGTATTTCAGGTAAGCTTTATCGGAACTGATAAACTTTCGCAAATCGGCAATGTTTGAATCCGTCGGGCTGGCTGCATCATAACTCAGCGTATCGATAATTGTAAACCGATCCTGAAGTTTATTACACTGCGCCAAAGCATCGTTGTACAGGCTGTAAAATTCTGATGGAGTTGAAAGTGCTGTCGCATCAGGAAATAGCAGTAAAGTAACCTCATCTACTTTGGCTACCTCGGCCAATCCGTCGTTAAAATCATCCGAATTGTTGATGGAGGTTACCTGGGTGTCATCGTCATCCAAATCGGTTCCGTAGCGGCCAACCGAAACAATGTAACAAGGCCCGCCGCCATTGGCGAAATAAAGTTGCAATGAATAATACATCAGGAAAGGTTCCCTTGATGCGGGCTGTGTTACCACCAGATCGCGTTTTGTTACACCATTCAAGAGGGTATCATTAATCGTAATTCCAATGGAAGTTTCAGGTTTTGCAGTGCCAAAATAAGTTTCAAATTCCAGCATCGAGGTAATTCTTGTGGGAACACCTTTAAGATCGCCTTTTATTTTATTGGTCGCTTTTTCAGTATAACCAATAAAAGCAGGGATAGCTGTTTCAACTTGCGCTACCGATGGAGGCAATTTCGAAATTTCCTCGATGTAAACGCCCGGTGTTTTGTAAGTTGTTGCCATAACTGTTTTGATTTAATGTGTTACATGTATATTTCTGAGTATATTTTTGTGAATGTGCTGTTTGCATTTATTCGCAGCACATCGGGATTAGGCAATTCCTGATCTCCCAATTTTATGCTGATAAAACCTTGTGCAGTTAGCGGATGCTCTGTTTTTGTTACCAACTGGCGGCCATTTCCGTTTTCCTTTTTAACATCGTCGTTGTTATGCGTTTGCTGGTTGGCGTTAAAAAAATAGCGCCACGTTGTTTTCCGGTTGGCAAAAACAATATTGAATTCGAGCGGATCATTTCGCAAGGTCCCGTTTGGTTTAATTACGTTATACGAGCCGTTTTCACCCATCATTCCAATTCGGATAATACCGATCAGATTGTTTTGTTCTTCAGGCGATAGTTGCTGCATTTCATTTTTAATACTCTCTGCATTTAATCGGTAGGTATCGTCGATTGCAGCGTTGCTATTCGATTTTTTGATCATAGGGAAACCAGGATCTTCAGTTGATAAACGATTATTGGAAAAGAAAAACAAATGACCGGCATTCGACAATCCGACTTGTGTAAAGTGATTGAATGTGCTGTTAAAAGTTTTCAGCAAAAAAGTGAAGTCCAGAGAGCCATCTAATGGAATAAAGGGACTGTTAGTGTCGCTCTCTGATACTTTTGTCCAGACCATAAAACCCCGGTTGGTGTTTTTGAGGATTAATTTATGACCGTTAAGTCTTTGGCTGGTATTTGCTGAAGGAACGATAGAAAAGAGGTCGGAAAGAGGATAGCCGGCCAATTGTTTTTCTTTTTCAACATCAGACATACTGAAATAATCTTCAGTTCCTTTATTCAGGAAGTATTTGTGTAAAATATTTACACCGAATAAAGGCTTATATATGGATGAAAAGCTCATTAATTAATATCCTTTAGGGTTCCTTTTATTTTTGTTATTAGTTCTGTGCCTGCTTGTTTCTTGCGTCGGTCAACCTGTAGCAGTTGTACTTTATAGATTACCGAGGGTAACTGGCGCCCGCCGTGGGTTCCCCATATGTGATTCCACACCTCGAAACCCGGAGTATAAAGATCTACAACAAACTTAAAATCATCGAGTTCCTGCATCGACAGGTTCGAGCGGTTATACACCGTATTTTGTGCGGTAAAAACCTTTTTCCCCTGGAAATACTCAAGTGTTTTTGTAATGCTGATCAATGAATTGGAATAAAAGTCGCAATTGGCACTAACCATAAAAAAGAGGTTAATATTGACTGCCGGATTATAATATTCGGCTTTATTATTAACCACATGACTTGTGGGAAGGTTTTTTAACGTTGATTCTTCCTGAACACTCAACAAAGAGATAATCACCTTTCCTTCCAGATTTTTGGCTTTATCGGTTCCGGAATCTAACAGCGCAAGATTTTCCAGAACGACAATCTTTCCCAATCCGGCATCGTCCAGATATTTCTCCAGTTGTTCTTTGAGAATTTGAAGAGTTTCGTAAACCATAATCACCTTTTCAGTTTCTACTATTTACAAGTAAAACATAGTTATTTGCGTCCTTAAAGAAGGAATCCTATAAAAAAAGGGCTGTGGTTATTATCTTCTGTATTTATTGAAACTTTTAGGAGTTTCAATCATTTAATGGTGAAGACAAGTTACGACAATAAGAGTTATAAGTCAACACTTAAACTAAATCTAAATAAGACAACACATCTTAAATACTAACAATCAATAATTTACAAAATGATTATTAACAATAGAAATGATTATTAAGAAAGATATGACGCTAATAGTTTTCTTTTAGCTGGATAAAAAGTTGCTCAATTTCCTTAATCAATGCAGTGTGCGATCCACCGAAATGGTTAAACATAAATGAGAATACCAGTTTGTTTCCATTGTCTGTGGTCAAATAGCCAGAATAACAACGTACACGCGTCATCGAGCCGCTTTTAGCCTGCAAAGTTTTCCCGGGTAGTTTTTCGGTGCCGAAACGTTTAAAAGTTCCTTTACCTGCTACAGGCAACGACTCAACAAAAGCATCGTTTGATGCCATTTGTGTTAAAAAGCGGGTAAAGAATGCCGGAGAAACGGCATTAAAGTGAGACAATCCGCTACCGTCCTCCATAAAAATGTTTTCCATACTAAGCCCCTGTTCTTCCCAATAGGCTTTAACCAGATCAATAGCGTCATTTCGGTTTCCCAATCCATTTTTATCAACGGCAATCTGCTTCAAAAAATGTTCGGCAAAGAGGTTTACACTTTCATAGTTCAGTACTTGTGCAATTTCTGCTAATGTTGGCGATTCCTGGGTAAAGATCAACGTTGTTTTATTGCTCACATTTTTCCCGAAGCGTGTTTCTCCCTCAACAAAAACACCTTCGGATAAAAGATTCTGCAAAAAGGCATCGGCCAAAACTTCGGCAGGATCGGGAACAGACGCTTTTATGGTGAAAGCTTTACGGTTTCGCGGAATGGTACCACGAATTACTCTGTTTTTGTCAAAAGGGCCGCCAAAAACATAGGCGTTGTCGCTGTTATTATCAGCAGAAAGTACTTCGTTAACAATTTGCAAACCATCAATTTTAGGATAGATTTGAGTCACCTTTGTTAGCTTTCCTTCCTTTTTCGGCGACGAAAATGTTATTCGGTACATATTATCAAATACCGTAAAAGCATTGGGTCCGGCACCATAATAATTGCCAATATCGCCCCAAACCCAGCTGTCAGGAATTCGTTCAGTGTCGTAAATTCCACCATCCAGAATTAAATTCCCGTTTACTTTTTTTATGCCTGAAGCTTTTACCTGTTTGGCCCAGTTTTTCAGAAACTCAAAATAATGATCCTGAAAATATTCCGATCCCAAAGCCGGATCTGCCCCGCCAATCAATACTAAATCGCCATCTAAAGCGCCGTCTTTATCGATTTTTCCGGTAAACGAAATTTTTGTTTTAAAGCGGTAATCAGCCCCTAAAATTTCCAAAGCGGTTCCCGAAGTGATCATCTTCATGGTTGAAGCCGGAACCAACAATTTTTCGGGTTCCAGGCTGTAAACAGTTTCTCCTGAATTTAGATCGACCACATTTATTCCTACCGAAGCATTTTTGTAATCTTCTTGCTGAAGCAATGTTTCAACTGTCGATTTAAAACTGTTCTGAGCGAGGATCTGCCCACTAAAAATCAGAAGAAAAAGTAGAGAAAAATATCGTACCTGCATTTTTTATTATTTTTGAAAGTCTAAAAATAACAGATTGTTTGGCTTGGCTGTACAAATAGAAATTAATTTGTATGACAAATTCAATCAATTAATATCAAAAAACAAAATAATGCTTCGAACAATATTACTAGTTGGCACCGGAGGTTTTATCGGAAGTGTTTTACGTTACCTGGTTCAGCTATTTGTGGAGAAAGGGATGAGTACCACTTTTCCGTGGGGAACATTTGTAGCCAACATGGCCGGTAGTTTTATAATTGGCATTGTGTTCGCCCTGGCGCAAAAAGGCAACCTGCTGAATGCCGAGTGGCGTATGTTTCTGGCCGTAGGATTTTGCGGCGGTTTTACCACCTTTTCGTCGTTTGCTTACAATAATCTCACGATGTTAAAAGAACAAACCTATGGACAATTTATGCTTAACGTCGGCGGAAGTTTATTTTTTGGACTGCTGGCTGTTTACCTGGGAATGATTTTGGTAAGAGCAGTCATTCATTAAAAAATAAGATCCGAATCACTTTTATGCAACCCGGATCCTGTTATTTATTTATTTTCAAAACTATTGCATTTTTACCCCATCCAAATCAGCAATACCCATTCCTTCAAGTAATTCTTTTCTGATTGGATCAACCACATCATTTAATTTTTGAAGTCCAAAATCCAGTCCTCCAATGGTTCGTAAAGGCCTGGTTCCGGGTTCTGCGTTAATCAGATCTTCAAAAATCTGAACGATAATCATCGGATCGGTTGGCGCATTCTCATCGGCAAATAAATTCATAACATTCGCTGCAAAACCATCAGCAAACTCTTTTACATGTTGATAGGCATTGGCCACTTCTTCATTTTCTGCCTGAACAAGATTCCCAAAAAATTTCGTTTCAAAAGGTCCGGGTTCTACAATGGCAACATCAATTCCGAATGGAGCCAACTCATAACGCATGGCTTCGCTCAACCCTTCTACCCCCCATTTACTCGCATTATAAACGCCAAAAGCAGGAAATGCACCACGCCCGGCCACAGAGCTCAGCTGAATGATAAGTCCTGATTTCTGCGCACGCATACCCGGCAGAACCGCCTGTGCAACGCGAATATTTCCGACAATGTTTAAATCGAGCTGCGCCAGTACAGCATCAGGAGCGAAAGCTTCCATTGCACCACCATACCCCAAACCCGCATTGTTTATTAATACATCGATTGTTGGAAGTTTTGCCGACGCCTTTTTTACACTTTCATCCGAGGTAACATCCATTTCAATCACCTCCATTTTGTAGTTATTTGTTTTAGCAAATTCCCTAAGTTCCGTTGCCGGTACTAAGTTTTTACTTTCAATATTACGCATAGAAGCAATAACATGATGCCCTTTTTCTGCCAGATACCTTGCTGATAAATAACCAAAACCCGAGCTGCAACCAGTAATTAAAATCTTTTTCATCTTGTTGTTTTTGGTGAGAAAATAATTTCATTAGAATACCTTATGGTATTATTTTAAAACATTCACTTTCAATCAATTGTTCAGCGATTAAAGTATTAATTTGACAGAATAAGCACTTAAAAATTCTGAATGCTATAAATCCTTACAATTTGAAACTAATTCGTGCTGTTTTCTGTAAAACCCTGTAGTGAAAAACCTAAAATTAACAACGCGATGAAAACAACAGAAAAAACAGGAATCCTGAAGATCTACATCGGAGAATCGGATAAAATAAATGGCCGGGTGTTGTTTGAAGAAATTGTGTTTGAAGCACGAAATGCCGGTTTGGCCGGCGCCACCGTTTATAAGGGAGTAATGTCGTATGGTGCCAGCCACAGCATACATACCATGAAAATTTTTGCCTTGTCGGGTGATTTGCCCGTTACCATTGAAATTATTGACAACATTGATAAAATTGACCAGTTTATTGAAAAACTAAACAAAATACTGGACAATAGCCAACGTGGTGGTTTAGTGACCTTCCAGGAGCTGGATGTGGTTCGTTACGAAAAAGGGCTAAAATACCGCGAAGAATACCATTGATCGACTATGCTCTCCCCCTTCCTCATTTTACTCATTGGCAACAACGTGTTGTATCAATTTAATCCTCATTGGTAACCATATGAAACCCAAACCACAATAAGCAATTCAAGACCTTTTAATCCTTTATATTCAACACTTTAACTAAACGTTAATAAACAAAATATTGTATCCTTTAAACATTTTCCGGAGGCACTGTAGAACAATAATTTAATATTTTCACGCCGCAGTTAAAGACAGACCTAAAAGCTCGAAATAACGAGCCTTTTTAGCTGTTTCAGCAAAAAACCGAAAATATATATTAATATGAGTTTTACACACGAAGTTGAAGGTATGATTTGCGTTGCCAAAGGAGCAAATCATGGCCCGGCTCCAATTCCACAGGAAGGAAGTTGGACTAAAGCCAAAGAAGTTACAGACATTTCGGGTTTAACCCACGGTGTTGGTTGGTGTGCGCCACAGCAAGGTGCATGTAAATTAACATTGAATGTTAAAGAAGGAATTATTGAAGAAGCGTTGATTGAAACTATCGGTTGTACCGGTATGACTCACTCGGCTGCAATGGCTTCAGAAATTCTTCCCGGAAAAACAATCCTTGAAGCATTAAATACCGACCTTGTTTGTGATGCTATTAACACTGCAATGCGCGAGTTATTCCTTCAGATCGTATACGGTCGTTCGCAAACTGCTTTCTCTGAAGGCGGTCTGCCAATTGGTGCCGGTCTTGAAGATTTAGGTAAAGGTTTACGTGGTGTAACAGGTACACTTTACGGAACTTCGGCAAAAGGTCCTCGTTACCTTGAAGTAGCTGAAGGTTATGTTTCTAAAATCGGTTTAGATGCCGACAACGAGATTATCGGTTACGAGTTTGTTCAGCTTGGAAGAATGATGGACATGATTAAGTCGGGTAAAGATGCTAACGAAGCATTGAAAGAAGCTACCGGAACTTACGGACGTTTCGCCGATGCAGTAAAAACCATTGACCCACGTAAAGAATAGGAGGAAAAATTATGCCATTATTTGAAAGTTACGATAGACGAATTAAACAGATTGAAGCTGTTTTAAATTCATACGGAATTGCTTCAGTAGAAGAAGCAAAACAAATTTGCGACGACAAAGGTGTTGACGTTTATAACGTTGTTAAAGACACTCAGCCTATTGCTTTTGAAAACGCAATGTGGGCTTATATTGTAGGTGCTGCCATTGCCATTAAAAAAGGCCAGACTGAAGCTTCTGAAATTGCTGCAACTTTAGGTGAAGGGTTACAGGCTTTCTGTATTCCGGGATCGGTTGCCGACGACAGAAAAGTAGGTATCGGTCATGGTAACCTGGCTGCTATGTTGTTGCGCGAAGAAACAAAATGTTTCGCACTGCTGGCTGGTCACGAATCATTCGCTGCTGCCGAGGGTGCAATTAAAATTGCCAACTTCGCCAACCGCGTTCGTAAAGAGCCTTTACGTGTAATCCTTAACGGATTAGGAAAAGACGCTGCAAAAATTATCTCACGTATCAACGGTTTTACTTACGTTCAAACTAAATTCGACTACGTTACAGGCGAAGTTGCTGAAGTTAGCCGTAAGAAATACTCTGAAGGAACTCGTGGCGATGTAAATTGCTATGGTGCCGACGATGTGCGCGAAGGTGTTGCCATTCTTCATAAAGAAGGTGTTGATGTATCGATTACCGGTAACTCAACTAACCCAACTCGTTTCCAGCACCCTGTTGCAGGAACTTACAAAAAAGAATGTATCGAGCAAGGTAAAAAATACTTCTCAGTTGCTTCTGGTGGTGGTACTGGTCGTACACTTCACCCTGACAACATGGCTGCCGGTCCTGCTTCTTACGGTATGACAGACACTATGGGACGTATGCACTCTGATGCTCAGTTCGCCGGTTCTTCTTCAGTTCCAGCTCACGTTGAGATGATGGGATTGATTGGAATGGGTAACAACCCGATGGTTGGTGCTTCTGTTGCAGTTGCAGTAGCCGTTTCGCAAGCTTAAAAGAGTGGCTTTGCCACTTCAACGATAAACACAAAGGCACAAAGACACGAAGTTAATTTCGTTGGCTTTGTGCTTTTTTTGTTGTGAAAAAGTTCTTATTAAAGGCATAAAGTTTGAACGAAATCAATAGCTTCGCATTTTTATTATTAATCATATGTGCACAACGTTAAATACCACAAAAGAATTTATCATTGAAGAGGCATTAAATCGTTTTGATGAAGGTTATGCCTGCTCGCAGTCGGTATTGCTTGCTTTTGCCGATCATTTTAAGCTTGATAAAACCATGGCCAAACGAATTTCGGCCACTTTTGGCGGCGGAATGGGCCGTTTGCGCGAAACCTGCGGCGCTGTAACCGGCGGTTTTATGGTTATTGGCCTGGCATTTGGTAACGAGGAACCAAAAGACATGGAAACGAAGCTGAACAGCTACAAAAAAGTTCGCGAATTAAATAACCTGGTAGAGGATATACATGGTACTACAAATTGCCGCCAGCTATTAATCAAACACGCTACCGAAGCTCAGGTACAAGACCGGAAACACCACAAAATTATTTGCCGGAAAGTAGTTGGAGATGCCACTGCACTTGTTTATGATATTCTTAAAGAAAACGGAGAAATCTAATTAAGCGCCTCCCTTCATTTGCACGTCATGCTGTCCGTCAGCTGACGAATTTTGTATCTCGTCTCTATTAACAATCAACACTAAAACATAAGACGGATCACGTGTAAAATCCGGGGGATTAATATTTCAAATTATACAGAGATGCGGCGCAGGAAGGTTTTGCGTTTCAATCTACTTTTGCATTTGCGCCTTTTTAAAATACATAACCTCTTTACATGGGTGCCGCAATTGCCTGCCGACAATTAGCTTTGCCCAAGGCTGAATTAAACAGCACTTTCAGCGCTGAAAGTTGAGATATACTAGAAATACAGAGCGCTGAAAGTGCGACTTACTTTAGCCCGGGGCCTGCGATTCGAATGGCATTCGGAAGAGCTTCGCCCCGGGTTAAAATAGGTGAACACCAAAGGCGCAACCGGTAAGTTCTTTGAGATGGGATGATTGTTTGCGCCGCAATTCTCTGGCATCGAAAAAATAGTCCACCAATAGAAATTCAATATGATCCCATCCGACCCTGAACTAAATTCAGGGTGACGTTCAGGTACATTCTAAAAAGGACATTCAAATTGATTTTAACACTTATAAAATAATAGCGCGCTAAACACATTATATTGTAAACCAAATTAATGATCTTAAATTCGCATAAAAAAGGAGTAAACTATTCGTTAATCTTCGTAATTTCGTGAAACAATTTAAGCGCCACAGCGTTTACAATCCTGTAATTGCACTAGCAATCTTGAAAAGTTAAATAAATAAAAACTACTTACAATGTTAATTAGCGACGTAAAAGCAAGAGAGATTATCGATTCTCGTGGTAACCCAACTGTTGAAGTTGATGTAACACTCGAAAGTGGTGCATTCGGCCGCGCGGCTGTTCCGTCAGGAGCGTCAACCGGCGAAAACGAAGCACTTGAATTACGTGATGGCGACAAAAGCCGTTACTTAGGAAAAGGCTGTTTAAAAGCAGTTGCAAACGTTAACGACGTTATTGCAAAAGAAATTATTGGTATGGATGCTACTGACCAGGTAGCTATCGATAGCAAATTATTGGAACTCGATGGCACAAAAACAAAATCTAACTTAGGTGCAAACGCTATGTTAGGTGTTTCGTTGGCAGTAGCAAAAGCGGCTGCCGAGTACTCTGAGCTTCCATTATACAAATACATCGGTGGAACTAACGCAAAAACATTGCCTGTTCCGATGATGAACATTATTAACGGTGGTTCTCACTCTGATGCAACTATCGCTTTCCAGGAATTTATGATCCGCCCGATTGGTGCGCCTACTTTCCGCGAAGGTTTGCGTATGGGTGCTGAGGTTTTCCACGCATTGAAAAAAGTACTGGCGGCTAAAAACCTTTCAACTGCCGTTGGCGACGAAGGTGGTTTTGCTCCGGCACTTGGTGGAACTGAAGAAGCTATCGAATCAATACTTACTGCTATTAAAGACGCCGGTTATAAAGCCGGTCGTGCCGAAGACGGTGGTGATGTATCTATCGCGATGGACTGTGCTTCATCAGAGTTTTACAAAAATGGTGTATACGATTACAGTATTTTCGAGCCAAACGGTGTAAAACGTACTTCTGACGAACAAGCTGCTTACCTGGCTGAATTGATTGAAAAATATCCGATCGACTCAATTGAAGACGGCATGGACGAAGGCGACTGGGACGGATGGGTAAAACTGAATGCTGCCATTGGCGACAAATGCCAGTTGGTTGGCGACGACCTTTTCGTAACCAACGTTGAGTACCTGAAAAAAGGTATCGAATTGGGAGCTGCGAACTCAATCCTTATCAAAGTAAACCAAATTGGTACGTTGACTGAAACGTTAGATGCCATTGAAATGGCACACCGTGCCGGCTATACTTCAGTAACTTCTCACCGCTCAGGTGAAACTGAAGATTCAACAATTGCCGACATTGCAGTTGCTACCAACTCTGGTCAGATTAAAACAGGTTCTATGAGCCGCTCCGACCGTATGGCAAAATACAACCAGCTGCTTCGTATTGAAGAAGAATTGGGTGCAAGTGCTATCTACGGATACAAAAAAATCTACAAGAAGTAAGAATACTTTGCGCTAAATATGAAAACCGTTCCGTCAACCGATGGAGCGGTTTTTTTATTTCAGGAAGAACAAATCGTCAGAATTTTAGACTTTCAATCCAGCCAACCGGAGTCCCTGTAAAATGTGATTTACCAGTTCTTGCTCTTTCACATAAATACTGATTAAATATCTGGCTTTCGATTCAAAATCAGGCTTAAGATTTAACAGATCGGTTATATTCGATTTAGCCTTATCCAAATCACCAAGTTGCCCGTTTACAGCTGCTTTTAACATTGGGCTCCAAAAAACCGCCGGCAAATTATATTTATCACTTTCATTCCGGGCCAGTTCATAATCTTTGTTTCTGTAATAATAAAGCATGGTAACACCATGGAAATAAAGAGGGTACCCCACATTTCTTGTCATAACACTGTCAAGTATCCTTTTCCCTCGTTCCCAATCACCATATAAACTTAAATAGAAAGCCAATGTCCCAATACGTAGGGTTGTATTCATACCCGATAAAACGTATTTTTCCGCCAACTGAAAAAACCGGTCTTTCTCATCATACATAAAACATTTATACGCAAGACTTGTATTTACAATAAAACTGTCGGGGTTAAGAATAAATGCACGTTCGGTATAATTAGCGAGTAATTTATAGGATTCACTGGCGTTGGGTAAATCAAAAGAGTAATAGTTACCATGAAAAGCACCGATTAAAGCATTAATTGTTGCTGAATCAGGTTCGCTTTCATAAGCTTTTGTGAGTGCTTCAAGAGCCTCTTCACCAGTTTTAGCAGATAGATAGAGTTGAAAGCGATAGAACTTCAGAACCGCATTATACTCAGTCATATTCTGATAATCCTGACTCATGAATTCTCCGGTTAATTTCCGGGGAATAATTCCAAATTCACTTCCAATAATGTTTGCAATTTCCCTTGATATCGATTCCTGTATATCAAAAATGTTGTCGAAATTTAACTCACGGGTATAACTTTGTGCCCAGATTTGTTTCTCATCCGTTAAATCTACAAGCCTGACAAGAGCTTTAATTCGTGTGCCTGATTGATGTATTGCACCTTCGAGAACAAAGCGAACACCTCTTTTTTTGGCTAGTTTTTTAATATTGCGGGCAATGGTACTTTCGTTGGTAAGAATACTAAAGTTATACACCGACCAATCCTCGTACCTGGTTAATTCTATCGATATTTCCTCGCTGATACCCTCAACCAGGAAATCGTTCTGTGAATCTCCGGTACGGTTAGCGAACGGTAGTACAGCAATTCCGGGTTGCGTTTCGAAACGAAATTCCGTTTTTTTTGATGAGTTGGTTTCTTTCTTAACTGACGCGTTATTTTTGAGTGTAATTTGGGGATTATAGCCTCCTTTTGGTATCTCAATTTTAATTGTATCGTTACTACCTTCTTTCAGATAATACATGTCAAGTGCCCTTCGTAATCTACCTGCATTAATCCGCACGAGTGCGTCTTGCCCCGGATCGAAATCATCCCCCCTGTTAAACACATCAACTCCAATGGTATAGCCCTTTATGCTATCACCTCTTCCTTCCATATATTCTGAAATTATATAAGAAAGAAAACGGCATAATAATTCTTTGGTGTTGAACTCGGCACTTGAACATATCTTTTCAACTTGCCTGATAATTAGACTTTCCTCGATTATTTCTGTAGTTAAAGACTCCATTTTTAGGTTTTTCAGTTTCTGACGAGCACGTATTTTACGGTTACATACGGTAATTGACTTACATAGAAACAGTAAACACTGTATCTTGTATAAAAATAGCCAAAAATTACAAGTTATAAAAACATTAAAAGTACCGGGAGAAAACAATATCTAAAAGCTTGCAGCACAAATGAAAAAATACCCGGTTCAACCGATTAATTAAACGCTGCATTTTTTAAGGAAAGGATTAATACAATCTTGATATTTCAATTCATACAAATAGGTGTTAACAGCAGTTAAACCGGTAATTCATCTATTATGACAGATTCAGAATTTATTTCCTGTTTTCCCGGACATAAAGAAAAAATAAAAATCCTTTTGGCTCAGGATGAAAATTTCAGGGAAGTAGCAGAAGACTACATGTTGTGTAAAAAAACACTGGAAAAACTGAAGCGAACCAATAAAGGTTCACTTGCGCAACAGTATTTCGAAACACTTGAGGAATTAAAACTGGAACTTTTTGAAAGCATAACTAAATAACGCAAAAACAAATACCATGACTATGAAATTCAAATCACTATTTTTAGTTGGAATTATGAGTGTATTTCTCATAACATCCTGTACAACATCGCCTGAAAATCAATCAGACGAGAAAAAAAACGCTATACCCTATCCCATGCCTGAGTGGCAAGGTGTTCAGGGTAAAACCCTTGCCGAATCAAAACCCGATTTTGTCGGGCAGCCCAAAGCACCCAAAGATGCTCCAAATGTTTTGATTGTAATGCTTGATGATGCCGGGTATTCGAATGCATCATCGTTTGGTGGTGTTATGAAAACACCCACATTCGACCGTATAGGAGATGAAGGCATTCGATATTCACATTTTTCGGTGGCAGCAGTATGTTCGCCAACTCGCGGCTCATTGCTGACCGGTTATAATATTCATCAAATCGGTACAGGAATTATTTCCGAGTTTGCCACCGGCTATCCGGGATACAATTCACAGATTGATTACAGCACACCATCCATTGCAAAGATTTTAACTGACAACGGATATGCTACGGCAGCTTTTGGTAAATGGCACAATACCCCAATGGAAGAGGCTTCGCCTGCCGGCCCATTCGAAAGTTGGCCCACAGGCATCTGGGGATTTGAATATTTCTGGGGCTTCCTGGGCGGCGAGACCAACCAGTTCCATCCATTGCTATATGAAAATACAACCGCAATCGAAACTCCAAAAACCAATGCCGATGGATCAACATTTCATCTATCCCAGGGGATGGCCGATCAGGCTATAAATTGGCTTGATAAATGGAAAGGATTGCGCGATGCTCCATTTTTTATGTACTACACACCGGGAGCCCTTCATGCACCCATTCAGGTGCCTAAAGAGTGGCGCGATAAATATAAAGGTCAGTTCGATGACGGATGGCATGCTTACAGACAACAGTTGCTGGAGCGTCAGAAAAAGCTGGGGATGGTTCCGGAAGATGCTGAGATGGTAGATTGGCCTGAAGAGATTCCGGAATGGGATTCGTACAGCGAGGAAGGAAAAAAATATTTATCACGGCAAATGGAAGTGAATGCTGCCTTTATGGAACATGTGGATTATCATGTTGGACGGGTAGTAGATCACCTGGAAGAAATTGGCGAACTGGACAACACCCTGGTGATTTACCTCACCGCCGACAATGGTTGTACGGCAGAAGGAACTCCAACCGGAACCTTCTCGGAGTTGTTATTCCAAAACGGATTCCCGCCCCTCACCATGGACCAGCAGCTGGAAAAACTTGAAGAGTTTGGTGGTCTGGAGGCCTGGGGTGGTCCTCATATGGCCAACCATTATTCGGTGGCCTGGGCTTACGCATCATCAACGCCATACCAGTGGACTAAGCAGATGGCTTCCCATTTCGGCGGAACCATGTCGGCTACGGCTATACGCTACCCGAAAGCAATTGAAGCAAGAGGAGAATGGCGCGATCAGTTTCAGAATGTAACCGATCTCGTTCCAACAATACTTGAAGTTACCGGAGTACCCGCACCCGATTATGTGAACGGTCAGAAAAGAGTAGAATATCCGGGGAAATCACTCACCTATGCCTGGAACGATGCGGATGCCAAGACCAATCATCCCACACAATATTTTGAAATGCTGGGTTTCATGGGCTTGTATCATGAAGGTTGGACACTTGCAGGAAAACCATATCGCATCCCCTGGTCAGCAGATCCATCTGCCTTGGCAAATTTTGATCCCCTGAATACTGAATGGGAGTTGTATAATATTGAAGAGGATCCGATACAGCAAGTGAATGTAGCCGATCAGTATCCTGAAAAAGTGAAAGAACTGGAAAAGATATTCTGGGAAGAAGCTGAAAAATACAATGTGGCTCCCGTGGGTGGTTCTCTGGGCAGGTCTCTGCAGCCGGAATCCAATCCGCAACGGGTAGCAAAAAAACACTGGGAACTCACACCCAATGTGTACCGTGTTCCTGAATTGGCCGGACCCGAGATCAAATCCACCAATTACGAAATCAATGCCTATATCACTGCCGATGAAACTACCCAGGGGGTTATTTATGCCGTGGGTGAACACATCGGAGGACAGGCACTGTTTATTATGGATGGAAAACTGCGTTACAGCTATTCCACGCTCGGATTGTACTGGCACGATTTCGACGGCGATGTAAAAATCCCATACGGTGATATTAAAATCACCCTGAAACATACCATGAAAGAGCAAAGACTAAACGGTCCTTCTACCGTCGAATTTTTCATCAATGATGAAAAGGTGGGTGAAATGGATATTATCGCAACGGTTTATGCTGCATATACCGGTCATGAAACTTTCGACATTGGCCGTGATGAAGGCCTGCCGGTAAACGAAGAGTATGAGCACCTGGGAAAATTTGAATTTACCCCGGGGCAATTACACAAAGTAGTGTTCGACATCAAAAATCCGGATGAGCAGGAAGTGAGTGCTTCCGAATACGGCATTATTGAATAGGAGAATGAGATAACAGTCTTTCTAAAAGTGAATAGGCACAGCGGGGAAATTCTTTTTCCTGCTGCGCTTATTCTCATTAACAATAGGAAGAAAAACCCATTTAGATTTTAAAAATCATCTCGGATTGTCGACATAACCCTAAAACCGGAATGATGAAAATCTTATTTCCAATGTTCCTATTTGTTGTGCTTATTAATTTAAGTGCCGTTTCTCAAACAGATCCTTTAATGGACAATAACGAAGCCTTACTGGATACGACGGTTGAAAAAAGTCAGGATAAAAAACAATACAAATGGGTAAGTAACTTTAAAATTTACGGAGGAGTTTCCACCTGTTACGAGTGATCACATTTCTCAAAAATTAACAAAATCGTTTATGAAGACTAAATTCTTTTCTCTCTTCATTGTTGGTATTTTATTTCTGAATATTTCACAAGCTCAGAATGTACCTCGGGCGCTTGGCAAAAGTGATTCGGTCTTTTTCAGCCAATCTTATCCCTTTATTTTACCGGTTTGGGGTAACAAAGCTCATAATGCCAAAATCAGATTGCCATACCCGGTGGGTATCATGTTCAATTCGCTGGTCGGTACTCAAAATCTTTCCTTATCGGATATGGCCCTTGGATTTGGCCGGTTTTCCGATCCAAACGGCCCAACGATGATCGATGTAAGTGATATTATTGAATTCGACGATATTAGTGCCCAAACAAGCACATTTAACATGCGGGTTGATGCCTGGGTTCTCCCTTTCCTGAATGTTTACGGCATTGTCGGCCAAACAAAGAAAGCAGATATCAATGTTAACCTTGTAGAACCGATTCCACTCGAAGTGAGCACAGAGGTGAGTGGAACATACATTGGTTACGGAGCAATGGCAGCAGGGGCAGTAGGTCCGCTCTTTATTTCGCTTGATGTTAATCGTACCTATAATTTCAATCCCAGGCTTAAAGATCCGGCAAAGATCTTAATCAGCGGACTGCGCACAGGGCCGGTATTTCAGGTTAAAAGTAAACCAGGAATGAACTTCTCATTCTGGACAGGAACCATGTACAGCCATTTTAATGGTGAGACCAATGGAAATATTCCGGCTTTGGAACTGGCTCCGGATGCACCCGGCAGGATAGAAGAAATGCAGGATCAATTAAACGGTTGGTATGATGGGCTAAGTGCTGTAGATAAATTGAAGTATGCACTGGTGTACAATAAATTGAATGAAGGTTTGACGAATATTTCGGAAGGTATCTCTGATGGCTATATTCAATACGAATTCAACAAGGAAATTACAAAACCGTGGAATATGCTGGTCGGAGCACAATGGCAAATTAACTACCGGTGGCAAGTCAGAGCCGAGGCTCAATTTCTGGGCGATCGAACAGCAGGATTATTCTCCTTAAATTATCGCTTTGGAATAAAGGGAAAAAACTGGTTTTCGGAATAATAGAAAAACAACAGATAAAATCGCTGATTGAATGGAGAAATTTCAATTGGAAAAGTACAACTCAATAATTTACTGTAAACGCTGTTGATTTTATTCACAATGCCTGATGAGCATAACCAACTATGAAGTTGCCTCATATAAAAGAAGAATTGGGCGATAGTGGAAGTGTGGAGAACCAAAAGAGTTATAAGAAGTAATGATATTCTCTGAAAACCAACTTACGGTTGACAGGCGTTTTTTTCATGCCATGAACTTGATTAGAAAACTAAGTAATTATTTGATGTTGATGAACAAAGCACCAGCTCAACTTGCTTTATAAATAGGAATAATAAAACTTAGTTCAGATGATAAAAAAATCAGGCATATTCACATTTCTACTTTTTGTTGCAGCAATGGCAATGGCACAGGCTCCCAGTGGAATTCCAACAGGGAAACCTGAGCCTTTGGAGTTAACCCTGACCAATATTATCGTTTTTATTGTGCTGCCGGTTATAATCGTTTTTCTGTATATATACTGGAGACGTAAAAAGCGAAAGTAAGCGTGCAAAGATTGTTAAGCTTTCAGACTTTCAATCCATTTCAAAATCTTGCGGTAGTGTGTTCCTTCCCAGTAGATTTGGCCACATCCGTTACATTTCCAAAATTCCTTACACATGGAAAAAGTATCTTCAGGGACTTTACCTTTTGCTTCCTCTGTATCGACTGCTACTAAAACACCATTACAAGTTGAACATCGGGAAAATGGCCGAAAACTATTTTGAAGTTGTAGCCGCTTCACCACTTCACTGAGTTGTTTTTGCGGATCGCTGTTGCGTACCCAGTAACCATGTGTTGCTGCAGTATGTTTCAAAACGCCTTTATCGCGGGTTAAAATAATACGCTTTTCATTTACCGAGATTTGCACAATCTCATCGTCTTCCAGGTCATTCCGAAAAAGGGTATCAAATCCAAGTAAACGTAACTTCTGTGCCAGTTTCCCCAGGTTAACATCTACTACAAATTGTGTTTCCCGCAAGGGTCTCGGGCGAAGGCGAACGACAGGTGAAATATCCAGCGACTCAAAAACCGGGTAAACCGAAACCTGCTCCCCTCCTTTTAGCAAGGCCTCAAAATCTACAGAAACCCCATCCACCAAAATTAAATCCACTTCGGTATGCGGCACACCAATTGCTTCGATACAGTTTTTCACCGATGGCGTACCTGTATAAGTATATTCAAACGGTTTTTTACGCTGATGAACAGGCAGAAAATCATTCAATTCCTCGTAAAACCGAAAAATGGACATACGTTGAAGTGCCTCATGATTTATGGCAGACTCTTTCACTCCTGTTCGTTTTTATGATACTTAATTTACAACTATTCTTTTAAGAAATCGTTCCCCGACAACAATCGACTTATAAGTAGCTCTACTTTTTTCCGATTCTTAGCCTTAAACTTTTGTTTAAGACTGTTTTCATTCTTTTAGGTTAAACATTCGTTCCGGATGAACAGCCTCGGGTTTTAGCGAAGTAAAATCCTTAAATACTTTAATATCCTTAAAAACAATGGTAAACACAAAACGCGGTTCCTGTTCCAACTTATTCGGGAAATACCCCAGTTGCAGGTGCATGGCCGGAAAAATAAGACTCTCGTTTTTTGTGCTCGCCCAAATACCAATTTCAGAGTAGCGATCAATTTCTCTTGTTACTTCATTTGACTTTGCCAACCATCCGATATTCACGTATGGATTAAACGAAAAACGAAATCCCCAAATCTGGTAATTGGAATAAAAAACCGGCCGGTAAAAAACCGACAGGTTCGAATAGTTTTTATAGCCGGTTAAATAGTCGGTCGCAAAATTACGTGTTGAATAGTAAGGGATAAAATACCTGGGATTACGCACGGCGCTTACTTTCAGTTCGAAAATATTCCGGATTTCGTATTGCCCGAGTTTGCCCAACGGACTTAAATAATTGAAACGAAGTCCTGCCAAACCATCTTCCAGCTCTGAGTCATTTAAATATCCGCCAACCTCGGTGTAAGCCGAAAAAATACCGGCATTGTTAAAATACAGCGAGTAATTGCTACGCAGCCCCGAATAAGGACGCTCATAAAAACTGGTTTTCTCCCACCCCGCTGTTACATTTATATTGTACCCAATAGGCACATCTTCAACTGTGCCGTATTGCAACAGACGGCTGGTTTTAATGTAAGAAATCCGCTGCCACGAAAGTCCTGCAAGATAAAGCTGCCTGTTATGAAACTGATAATTTGTATTTTCATCGATCAAAGGTTGATTTTTGTATTTAAACGAGGCGTAACGCATGGCAAAATTCAAAAACGACCGTGTAATATCCTGATACAAAAAGAACGAACGCCCCATCCACAAATCGAAATAAGTTAAATGATACCTGCTGTCATCTAATTCCAAAGAGTCGTTCGTATAGCGACTTTCCGATACCCTTTCGTGAAGTTGCTGAAAAATTACCTCACCACCGTTTTTAGTATGTGTAGTTAAAAACGGTTTTTCAAACTGAACCCTGAAATTCTCGCGGTCAACACCATTTTGATAACGTATTTCGCTGTCGAAAAATGTGCCCCACATATTATTTATAGCATAGTATGCACCATATCCAAACTTTTCATCGGTGTCGCCATCAAACTCGCCAATAATTCCAATACTGTGTCCTCTACCTGCAAAATTGCGTGTGTAGGGCTCAACTTGAAAGGCATTATAATCGTTTACATCGCCTCCTACACCAATCGGATACCGGTCTTTAACCGTTACAAGCACATTTACCGAATCGTCTGAGCCTTCAACAGGCGTTATTTTAATAACAGCATCTTCAATATATGAAAGTTCGCGAAAAAGACGTTCATTATCGGAAATGATACGGGCATTTACCCGGTCGTTCTCTTTGAAATGCAAATTCTTACGAATAACCCGCTCACGCGTTGGGCTATAGGTTTTATTCAGGAAACGGCCAAAACCACTAACTTCTACATTCGTTGTGTCAAACAAATTACCATCCAGCACCGGAACTCCATCTACAGTAATACTTTTTATAACCCGGTCATGGTAAAACGCAAAATACTGATCGGCCGGATTAAAATCGTCGGGTAACTGCTCTTTTTTACTCCTGATTGACCCCATAAGCATATCGCCGTAGCGACTGTTTAAGCGAGTTACTGATTCAATTTTTTCCGGGTGCTTTTCGTAATATGATGGTTTTCGTACAAGAAAATTTTTGATGATGTCGTATTCCGTTCCCGTTTCTAAAATTACTACCGAATCGTTTACCCCATAATAAATGGTGTCTTTTAGCATCAGCAACTGATCAAAACGAATAGAAATGGTATCGTGCTCCTGCGCGTTTGCAACTAAAGCCATTCCAACCAAACTCAGAAAAAATAACAGGTGTTTAATGTGTTTTTGCATCGAATAAGTTATGCTTCAATTCGGTAATCATTGACGATTAAAGATAAGAATTTAAGACAGACAACACACATGCCTGAATTATAAATTGACCCTAAAATGCCTCAACAAAATTAAAATATACGCCTTTTGAATCGCGCCCCACACCAAAATCTACACACACATTCATTCGTGGTTGCAACTCAAGCCGGTAACCGAATCCGCCGTTCGGTACCCATTTTGATAATCCTATTACATCGGGTGCGATACTTCCGGCACCGAGCCACATTACCATTCCGCTTTTGCTTAAGCGACCGTTTGCTTTTTGAAATGTGTAGCGCCACTCGCCCAGCATAAAAGCAGTGGTATTATCGCGGTAATGGCCCATTAAATATCCACGCAGGTTTTTCCCACCGGAAAAATCGGATAGCTCAGTGATTGGCACTTCGCCATAAGTACTTCGGGTAAAAAACCGAAATGCCAACACATTGCCCGGGCGCGTTAATGTTTTATAATAGCGGGTATCCAATATATACTCCTGATAATCGTACTTACTTCCCCAAATGTTATCGTAAAACATAGCCGCAAAATTCAAATAAACACCGCGCCAGGCGTTAACAACAATATCTCGGGTATCGTAAGCAAATTGTCCGCCAATGCCATTCAGAAAATAAGTGTCGGCAAATTGCGATCGGTACGGATCGTTTTCAACAGGTTGTGCAAAGCTTTTTGTAACAACGTATGCAGGCCTCAAACTAACTCCGATAAATACCGAAGGTTTTATTTTGTAAATGAAATCGAAATCAGCAAATGAATTCGTTTCATGGTATAAAGTTGTAGTATCCGATTGGTGTGTGGATTCAATCTGATCAAATCCTTTTCCGTAGTAATTGTTGTCTTTATCGCGGATTATCAGGCTTACATCAAATCGAAACTTATCTTCCATCCAAAAAGATTTTAAATGTGCCTGAATACCAAAATTGCCTTTGGTACTGTAAAAAATGGTGGCAGGAAGTGATGAACGTTGCGAAATGCTGTCGTTTTTATTTGCCCTGAACGAGTATAACATTCCTCCGGAAATCAACAAACCCGCATCTGCAGTATAGGCCGGTGCAAACATTGGCGACAACCATGGTTCGCCGGCTTGTATAACAGCCTCTTTTCTGGCATTTCTCTCATTCCAGGCATCCTTTAATTTGCCCTGAGCATTTGAATTATCAAAACTAAGCAGCAGCAGAAATAGAAGTATAAATGATGTTAATTTCAAGAGTCAGGTGCATTTTGATTTAATCAAAGATACGACTTTACACCCGTTAAAATCAAATACTTTGGGAAACAAAAAAGCCACATCCGAAGAATGTGGCTTGTAATTATTTTGCTTCTTTTTGAGCTTTTATTAACCAATAAAGCCCCTTCACCCCGATCTTTATATCATCGAGTTTAAAGAGGACAAATATCTTTTCGGTGTAGGCTACAATTCCCCACCCTACTGCGAGGTAGAAAAACCAGGTATAGAACCCGAATACAAACAATACAAAAAAGAATATACTTTGTACATATCCGGCCGAAACGGCTGAATACAGATGTAATCCCGGAATTTTTCCGAAACGCGCAAACGACACAATGTAACTAACTACAAATAATCCCAGGAAGAGAAATAAAAACCAGCTGTGTGGTTCAATATCGGCCCACTTAAACACAAACAGACCTAAAATGGCCATTGCATAAGTACAAATATCGGCCAGGTTATCAAGCGCGGCACCAAAATGTGTTTGAAGTTTTAGGTAACGTGCCAGGTTTCCGTCGGCAACATCGCTTACCAGGCTAATACAAAGCAACCATACAAACAGTGGCTCTTTACCTACAAGAGCGGCATAAAAAATTACAGGAAATGCTAATAAACGGTATAAACTAATCGCATTTGGCAGATTTACGATATTCTCGCCACGTACAAAAATTTTCTTCATAATCCTCGTTTAAACTTAACTGGTGTAAACCTAAAATTTAGTTGGTAAAATAAAAATGATTTATACCGCTGCTTTTATTTCGTTTTCCTGCTGGTCTGATCCATCATACAGGAAATAGCTAAGCATACGATGTATCGATTCGGCAGTTACCTCACTCACTTCCTCCTCAACAATCGAGTCGAGATTGGTTGTATCGAAAGCAATATTGGTATCGATGTAGGCGCCTGTAAACGACATGCCGATTGCCATAATCCGCTCGAGCGAATTCATTTGTTCCTTCTCCAAAGTCATGTCAGGCACGAGGCTAATCGGCATTAAACTGCTGATGCTTCCCAATATATCTGAATTTTTCACCGAGCTTTTGGCGATTAAATTTAGAATAACCGGCACCTGCTCGGCTTTTACAGCACTCATCAGGTAAGTTACTGCGGTATCGATAGGAATAAGATTTTGAGTAGAATCCGGATCAACTTTTAAGCGAATTACACTATCAGGGTATTTTTTTGCCAGGTTTTGTACCCGCTTCGAAAAATCGAAAATACCATAATCGGTTTTTGTTACACCAGTTTTGTTATTTCCAACCACCTGCGACAGTCGCAAAATACAAGCGTTTAATCCTTTATTATCGATGTAATCTTTTATTACATTTTCGGCATATCGTTTCGATTGCTCGTAGTAATTCCGGAAAGCATCAATCTCTGCATTTTCGTAGAATTTTTCTTTAAACGGCTCATCAATACGACCGCACGAGTAGGCTGTGCTCACAAAATAAAAGCGAGAATCTTTTGATGAATATTTCTGAAAAGTATTAACCGAATTGGTTACTCCCTGTAAATTTGTTCCAAATATCTCTTCTTTCGATTTTATATCAAATTTTAAACTTGCCGCAAAATGAAAGTAATCGACTTTTCCCCCGAAAATGGTCTTCAACTCACTTTCCTGCAGTGCAAAATTGATTTCAAATAACGAATAATCGTGAACTTCCAGATTTGTAAAATCAACATCCTCCCCACCTTTCATTTCTTTCAAGGCAGCTTTCACCCGCTCTTCGGCAGTATATTTTTTATTACTGCGTGCGAGCGCAACTACCTTGTAGTTCTCTGACAATAATTCGTTTATAAAATTTGAAGCGACATAACCGTTTGCTCCGTTTATAACAATTTTCTTCATGACGTAATATTTGATTCGGAGACGCTAAAAATCCCCACTTAGCTATTCAGTTTTCTCTAATTTCTGTTTTACTATATACAAATTACTCTTTTTTTAGCAGAAATACCAGCATCGTCACTACATAATACATATTTACATTAAAAGTAAAATTGTAAATGCAGCTCCAAGAGGGATGGTTAAATTGTCGGATCCACGCCAACTGAGTAATTCTGCCAATGTGCTAACTATAGCTACTGCCAGCCCAACGTAAAAGGTTTTCAAATCGAAAACGCCTCGATTAAAATACAAAGCCAGCAGGCTGATAATAAAGCTGGTAAGCAAAAAGGCACCCGATCCGAAAATTGATTTTCCGGTATCGATGCCAAATATTTTTATTTTATGATTGTTTGTTTTAAAGCTCATTCCCACAATCGCTGCCATCGGGTCGCTGATTCCCAAAATCAGCATGGGTAGGATGAAAATAAATTTACTGTCGAGCAAATCCGATAGTAAAAATGTAAGATAAATGGATGCCGGTAACAGGTAACTACCAATCGATTTCCGGTCGATATCGTGAATCGAATTCAGCTGTTTACTGTATTGTGTTATAAACAAGGCTGCAAAAAATATTAAAGCCAGTACAAACACGTACCAATGACTTGAAAAGATGTATGGAAAGGGTACCACGGCGATGGTGGCAGTAAAGTGCGCGAACTTTCGTGTAAACTCGCCTTTTACTTTTAGTCGTCGGTAGTTAAGTTCGTTAAAAGCCAGTAATAATATTATTGCAATAAAATATACTACTGACAGCGTAATAGTGTTTCCCATAAAAATATTCTATTCTCTGGTTATCTTCCCTATAAATCCCGCTCCGTTTTCAATAAACAAAGTTATCGCCAAATTAGTTTCGCCACTTCATTTATTGATCGAACTGTTATTATCCCCTCCTGAAATGTTCAAGTTAAGAACCAATCAGCAGAAAAAAAAATGTAACCCAGGCGCCTCCGGTAATTAAACTGTCAAAGCGGTCGAGAAAACCGCCGTGCCCCGGTATTAAGTTGCTGTAATCTTTTACTCCAAATTTCCTTTTGTACAACGAAGCAGCAATGTCACCTAAAAAGGCAAACACAATTATTCCGAGTGTAAGCCCGGCAATCATATACCATTTATTGTCATATAATCCGTGAAGAAAAAAGCCGCTTGCGAAAGCAAACAAAGCACCACCAACAGTTCCTCCAATGGTTTTATTGGGACTGATTTCAGGTGCAATTTTTGTTTTTCCCCAAAGCTGTCCCGAGATCTGGCTAAACGCATCAAATATCGATAGGATCAGAAAGGCAAAAAGCACCAGTTTGTTATCCATAGCCCCAAACATCCACAATCCTGCCCCCAAAACGGTATAGATAAGCAGGGAAATGATTACAAAGCCCGATGGTTTGTAATCTGCTTTTATAAAAAGCCTGATAAGCTCGAAAGCACCTGCCAACAATATTATACCAACCAAAACCTGGAAAAATACAGGTTTTATTGTGATGCTAAAAAACAGAATGTGGATAATAATAAAATAGCTGATGAATTTTGTCCAGCTTTTTTGGGCCACTGCTTTTTCCTTTTTCCGGTTAATGAAAAAGAATCCAACTGCACCAAGCAGAAAATACGACAAAATGAATATGTATATAGTTAAAATCATGTTATCTGTTTACTATCATTAAAATACCGATTGCCGCAACTACTGCTGCATACACGTACTTCACTTTTTTCTCCGATTTTCCAATTTTTGCTTTCGAGAACAGCCGCGGCCCCAAAAACGCACCAATTACCGAACCGGATGTAAGAAAAGCAATAAGAGTAAGGTCAATACTACCCATTAAAAAGTGTGCACCAGCCGCAAAAACGGTGTTAACAAAAACCACCAGTAACGATGTACCAACCACTAATTTTACTGGTAGTCGCATCGAAAACAATCCGGCAATAATCGGTGCTGTTCCGCTGGTTCCAAATGTTCCGGCAATCAAACCCGCGGTTAAGCCAAAAAATGAGCCTTTTCCAATACGAACTGCTTTCAGCTTAGCTTTACTTTCTTCGTCTTGAACTTCCTTGTATTTTCGCACACTGGCAACCAGCATATTTATCGCTATCAGAATGGAATACACACCAAACAGAATCTTTAATTGCGGCTCCGAAATTAAATTTGTTACACGGGCTCCCAGTAAAGCTCCAACAATTCCGGCAATACTAAATAAGGCTCCGGTATTGGTATCGATATTTCCTTTTCGGTAGTGCCCCCACGAGCCCACCAAACCAATCGGTAAGGTTGCTGCCAGCGAAGTTGCAACGGCTGTGTGCGCCGGCACACCTATAATTAGAGTAAGCACCGGCAAAAAGAAAAAGCCTCCGCCTCCTCCAAGAATGGTACCAAAAAGTCCTATTACAAAGCCAATTAAGGGTAAAATCAGGTAGATATTTTCAAATGAAGAATTAAAAATCATAATTTATTTTTACGGTTAGTTAAAATTAAAAATTATATGACTCAACCGCAGTATTTAAAACAAGTCTAATTCAAAATTCAAAGGTAAAGCATAAAAATTTATGGTTAAGTGATACGAAACACAATCTAAAATCACCATATATATTTTAACATCTGTTAACATTTTGAAATCAAAAGAGTTCAGAAAATGAATTCTGGGCAGCAAAAATGTCGGAGAAAAAAGTGATTTAATGGCGTTGTTTTTATTATTGTAAAACAGAAATGCTGTATATTGTAAGATCATACTTAACAACAACAAATCATGCTAAAAACTTTCACGCTTACCATTTTACTCTTAAGTTGCTTAACATCAGTGGCACAATCCTTTGCCGATCTTGTTGCAGAAGTTAACCAAAGTGTTGTAACTATCCAGGTATTACAAAAACGAAATACAGGATTAGGTAACCCAAACGGTTATACTGATGACCACGGAATGGGTTCGGGAGTGTTGGTAGGCGAAAAGAAAATTTATATACTGACTGCGGCGCACGTTGTTGCCGATGCCTCGAAAATTCAGGTGGTTTTTGCCGACGGTACCAGCTCCGAAGCCACCATTCGTCGTATCGATCAAACGGCCGACGTTGCGCTTCTTCAGCTTACCGAAGTGGCCGCTCATATTCCTCCGGCAAAAATCGGCGATTCGGATGCTATGCGCATTGGCGACGATATATTTATCATTGGCAATCCACTCGGTCTGGAGCATTCTGTTTCAAGAGGAATAATAAGTGGTAAACACGTTGAAAAAAACGAAATCAATAACAATCGGTCGCAAGAGTTTTTTCAAACCGATGCATCGATTAACAAAGGTAACAGCGGTGGCCCGATGTTTAATATGCAAGGCGAAGTGGTTGGAATTGTAAGTTCCATTTTGTCGTTTTCGGGAGGTTTCGAAGGATTGGGCTTTGCTGCAACCTCATCGATTACCAAAGAAATTTTGTTACAAACCGGACGCATTTGGTTTGGCACCAATGTTATTCCAATGTCAGCTGAGTTTTGCAACATTTTTAATATCCCTCAGGAAGGTGCGCTAATGGTTCAGGCGGTTGTCGAAAATTCGCCGGCCTATTTTATGGGTTTAAAAGGCGGTTATGTAAAAATGACGATCGGGAAAATGGAAATTCTTGCCGGCGGCGATGTCATTTTGCAGTTTGATGATATTCCGTTGGACTCTATCGAAAATATAACACGCTTTTACGACTACCTGAATAGCATGAAATCGGGACAGAATTACACGGTAAAGATTCTCAGGAACGGTGAAATAAAGCACCTGAGCTGGAGGATGCAATAGCGTATTTACAAATCAAACTCGCTAAATTTTATTACTGCGACCCAAAATCCTGTTGCAAAGAAGTACAAACACTTCCCGTTGCCGAAACAATTATCGATTTCTGCGAGGAGTTTCAATTTATTGAAAACAAATCGCCAATATCAACAATCAAAAGAATACCCGCTATTTTTGACATTGTAATTTAGCCGGCACGTTGTTTACCTATGAAATAATGTGAACAAACTTTGTTTTATTATGTATTCTTAAAAAGATTTTAGCGTCAATACATTCAAACAATAAATTATTATTCATGCAAAAACTAGCACTATTAATGATGTTTCTTGCTATGGGCTTTTTGTCCTTTTCGCAGGAAACCAGATTACTACGTCAACCAAGCATTAGCGACACCCATGTTGCTTTTACCTACGGAGGTGACGTTTGGGTAAGCGATTTAGCATCAAACAACACCATTCGACTCACCAGTACAGGAGCTGTTGAAAGCCAACCTTGTTTTTCTCCCGACGGAAAAACCATTGCTTTTAACTCTAACCGCTCCGGGGTAACTTCTGTTTACACCGTTCCGGTTGAAGGAGGAACTCCCACTCGAATTACCTGGCATCCAAGCGGGGCAACAGTTTGTGGCTGGTCTCCTGATGGCGAAAATATTCTTTTCACCTCGTTACGCGAAACAGCTCCCAGCACTTTCGGACGTTTGTGGACGATTCCAAAAGATGGCGGCCCGGCAACTTTGCTTACCAAACAATTTGGCAACGACGGATCTTTTTCTCCTGACGCAAAAAAAATTGTTATCGACCGTGTATCGCGCTGGGATATTGAGTGGCGCGACTATCGTGGAGGACAAAATAAACCACTTGTAATTCTGGATCTGAAAGATTTTTCGGAAGAATTTATTCCCAACGAAAAAACCACAGATATTCAGCCGCTTTGGCTGGGCGATAAAATCTATTTTATTTCCGACCGCGATTTTGTTGCCAATATTTGGTCGTATACCCCGGCAACAAAACAATTGGAGCAGTTGACCAAGTTTGAAGGCTCTGATGTAAAATGGCTGGACGGAAAAGGCGACCAACTGGTTTTTGAGCGTGAAGGTTATTTGCACCTCATGAATATAAACACAAAAGCGATAGAAAAACTTTCGATTAATGTTGTTGGCGACTTTCCTTGGGCCGAGACAAAATGGGAAGATGTAAGTTCTTCTGCACGTTCAGCATCGTTATCTCCAACCGGGAAACGTGCCATTTTTGAAGCACGTGGCGAAATATTTACCGTACCTGAAGAACATGGTGATACCCGTAATATCACACAATCATCGGATGTGGCAGACCGTGCACCTGTTTGGTCGCCAAAAGGTGATCAGCTGGCTTGGTTTTCAGATAAAAATGGCGAAGGTTACGCCTTGCTTATAGCCAATCAAAACGGGCTGGAAGAACCAAAAAGTATATCAATTGGTGAATCAAAACTGGGCTGGGAACCAACATGGTCGCCCGATGGTAAATTTATTGCTTTTACCGACGACGATGTGCGATTAAGAGTTGTAAACGTTGAAGATGAAACCATTGAAACCATTGATATTGGTGGCAATAATCTGGAACGTGGAGATATGGGCCTCACCTGGTCACCCGACTCGAAATGGCTCGCTTATGCAAAATCTGCCTCGAATAATTTCAGACAAATTACCATTTGGTCGCTCGACGATAATAGCATCCACAAAGTAACCAACACATTTGCCGACGCTTTTTCTCCTGCCTGGGACAAAGACAAAAAACATTTCTACTTCCTGGCCAGTACCGATTTGGCACTAGGTTCGGGTTGGGCGAACACCAGCTCGATGACAGCAAATGCCAAATACAGTGTGTATGCCGTAAATCTTCAGAAAGACGAAGATTCGCCATTCAAACTAAAAAGCGATGAAGAAGAAGTAAAAGAAGAATCCGAAGATAAAGAGTCCGCAAAAAAGGAAGATAAACAGGATAAAAAAGACGATAAAAAATTAGAAGAAAAAGACGACTCGATAAAAATCGATTTTGAAAATATTGCTGAGCGAACCATCCCTTTACCCATGCCTAACAGAAATTACCGTGCAGTACTTACCGGTACTGAAGGCAATGTTTTTATCGCTGAATCGGTTCCTAATCAGCCGGGGGTAACCATTCAAAAATTCACGCTTGAGGATAAGGAAGCTAAAGAATTTGCAAGCGGCGCACGCAGTATGACTGTTTCAAACGACGGGAAAAAAATGCTGGCACAATTTGGTTCGTCATGGAAAATAATGGCAACCAGCGGCGCTTCAGGCAAAGATGGAAAATCATTAAACGTCAGCTTAAAAACCAAACTCGACCGCTCGAAAGAATGGGGTCAGATTTTTGAAGAAGCCTGGCGTTACGAACGGGATTACTTCTACGATCCAAATCTTCACGGAAGAGACTGGGATGTTGTGCACGAACGTTATGCGCCGCTTATTCCATTTATTAAACACCGTGCCGATCTCACCTATATTCTCGATCAAATGAACGGGGAACTTTCGGTTGGCCATAGTTTTGTAATGGGCGGCGACTATCCCGAAACAGAACGAAATTCCATAGGATTGCTGGGGGCTGATTTAGTACCGGAAAAAGGAGCATGGAAAATCGACAGAATTTATAGTACCGAGAATTGGAACCCCGAATTATCAAGTCCCCTGGAAGAACCCGGGTTAAAAGTTACAGAAGGTGATTTTATTGTTGGCATAAATGGTGAAGAAATGACTGCAGCTGATAATCCTTTTAAGTTCTTAGATGGCACTTCGGGTGTGCAAACCGTTTTGCATATTAACAACAAGCCCGATTTTGAAAGTGCCTGGACAATAACTGTTAAACCGATTCGTAGCGAAAATGCCTTACGTCAACGCGCATGGGTAGAAGATAACCGACGAAAAGTAGATGAATTATCCGATGGAAAACTGGCTTACATTTGGGTACCAAACACCAGTAGTCCCGGGTTTATCTCATTTAACCGTTACTTTTTTGCCCAACAAGATAAGTTGGGAGCAGTGATTGACGAACGTTTTAATGGTGGCGGATTATTAGACGATTACATGGTGGACCTGATGACACGCAGTCTACGCGCAGCACTAACCAACGAAGTGCCAAACGGAAAACCATTCAAACTGCCTGCCGGAATTTTAGGACCAAAAGTATTGTTGATAAACGAAAAAGGCGGTTCCGGTGGCGATTTCTTCCCGTGGGTTTTCCGTCAGCAAAATGCAGGTCTGCTTATTGGATCAACAACCTGGGGAGGCCTTGTAAAATCATCAGTACATTACAGCCTGGTTGATGGTGGCGCTCTTACCGCTCCCGACAACGCCGTTTTCGATCCGATAAACAACGAGTGGATTGCAGAAAACAAAGGAGTAGCGCCTGATATTGAGGTACAGCAAGACACGAAATCACTTGAAGCAGGTAACGATCCTCAGTTAGAACGTGCCGTAAAAGAAGTATTAAAAAGAATTGATGAACAAGGAGTAAAAGAAGTAACACCTCCCCCTTTTCCTACACCGGCAATTAAAAAATAGAAAAAGTTATTCGAAGTAAAAAGTTCCGTCTCGTCTTGAGGCGGAACTTTTTTTGTGCCCATCCCCTTCATTATTATGCAAACATTAAACGTTCTTACCCGGAAAGAATTCTTATTTGTGCTTTACATTATTAATCAGTAACTTATTAAGGCATTTAACCAAGTAATAACTAAAGCTCCACAGCATGAAAAGAATTTTTATTGGAATTTTATTCCTCACATTTTTTGCATTACCCAACTCATCAGTGAATGCACAGGACACGCCACCCAAAACCAAATACATGGTTTGGGAGGTGCAGGTAAATCCTCTTCAGCAAGAAAAACTATTACATGCCATAGCCAGTCAAAATGCTTTTCTGAAAGAGCAAAACTATCCATATGCCAACATTACCCAGTATACCAACGAAGGTTATTTATGGTACTCTATTCCCTTTACAAACTATGCGGATATTGATAAAATCGAGGCTGCTTCTCAGAAGTTATGGAAAGAACACAGTGCTAAATCAAAAGAATTACAAAAGCTCTTTGATGATGCATTTAACTCAATTGGCGGATTTATTCTCGAATATCAGCCGGAATTATCGATCAGGGCCGAAGAACGGGATATACCTGCCAATGGAAAAAGATTTCGATTTTTTGAGAAATTCTACATCAAATTTGGGAAAGAAAAAGAATTTGAAGACCTGATAAAACGGTATAAAGAACTGAGGGAAACAAATGGTTTTAAGGATGATTTTATCACGCTGTATCCTGCGTTTGCACACGAAATGAATGTGGTTTATTTTATTGATGAAACCGGGAGTAATGCCGCTGAACATTTTAGCGACATTGAAAAACACTGGGAAATTTTTGGAAAAGATGGTGAAGAACTTTGGAACGATGTAAAGCAATTGATTGTAAAAATAGAGACACGCACAGGATTAATTGATTACGATGTTAGTTATTTCCCCAAGGAGTAATTTTAAATATTTAATTCTTTCATAAAAGCTCTTCCTTTCCCGGAAGAGCTTTTTATTTGTTCATCAGCCCAATAACGTTTCCAGCCATAACTGCAATCCCGGTTTCGATGGTGTTTTCATAGTCAGGATTCAGTTGTGGCGAATGCAACGGGAAAGGCGCTTTTCCTGCTGCTTTTAAATGCTGCATCTCTTCAGGGCTTGTACTTCCCAACCATATCAAACAAATTGGAATGTCTTCTTCAGTGCGGCCATATTTACCAAAATCCTCGCCTACCATTTCAGGTTGTGTTTCAATAATATTTTCCTTGCCAATAATGTCTGCGGCAAACCCGCTAACTTTTGCACTCAAAACGTCATCGTTTAAAACCGGAGGAGTTTCAACTGCAAAGACATCTACAAATGGCAGTTTATCTTCCGTAACACCTGCGGCCCTGGCTGCATTTTCGCTAATTCGTTTTATTGCAGCAATGACTTTTTCAATCGTTTCGTCCGAAAAATAACGCAGCGTCAACTGCATTTTCACCTCGTCGGGAATGATGTTTGGGCGCGTTCCTCCATGAATTGATCCAACTGTTACAACAGCAGGTTCTGTTGGACTTAATTCGCGGCTAACTATGGTTTGCAGATCGTTTACTATTCGCGATGAAATAACGATTGGATCGATACATTTTTGCGGATAAGCGCCGTGTCCTCCTTTTCCGTAAACGGTAATTTCAACGGTTTTCACTCCTGCAAAAACCGGTCCGCCACGTAAGCCAACTTGCCCGGTTTCCAACTCCGGGTTAATATGGTAAGCCAGCGCATAATCTGGTGTTGGGAATTTCGAGAACAGTCCGGCGTCAATCGCCTGTCCGGCTCCGCCACTGTATTCTTCTGCCTGTTGCGCAATTACCATTAAGGTACCTTTCCACTGCTCTTTTAAGGCAACTAAAGTCCGCAATGTTCCAGTCCATGTCGACATATGAATATCATGACCGCAGGCGTGCATTACCGCAACCATATTCCCTTCAAGATCCCCCATCTTTTTGCTGGCAAAAGGCAGACCCGTATTTTCTTCAATGGGTAAGGCATCCATATCGGTACGCAAAAAAACCGTCGGGCCGTCGCCATTTTCATAAATTCCTACCACACTGTTTCCGGCAAACTTTTCAGTCACCTCAAAACCCAACGCTTTTAATTCCGTTGCCATTCGTGCCGAAGTTTCAAACTCCTGAAAAGAAAGCTCCGGATTTTCATGCAAATATTTGCAAAGTTCCAGCGCATAAGTGGTTTGTTTTTTAGCTTCCTTTTTAATCTGATTATTTAATTGTGCAAAAGCTCTTGTTGAGAAAGCCAAAATGAAAATTATTAGTAAAAATCGGTTCATGCGTAAGATATTTTTTGAAGTTAAACACAGGAAAAGTAATTAAAGTTTTTGGTACAGGAGGTGTCTTCTTGTCCCTGCAAGCAGATTTAATAAAAAAGTGATTGCCTAAAACAGACAACCACTTTTCTACAAAAACACATTTAAATGCTATAAAAAACTAATGGTAAGCGTTACATAAAAACTCCGCCCTGGCGAATATATTGGCCGGGCACCTGCACCCCTAACCGATCGCGCCAAATGTTCGTAATACGCTTCATCAAACAAGTTTTGAACACCACCGGTGGCCGTAAAAACGTTATTCATCAACCACGAAACTTTGGCATCAACTACATTAAATGCCGGCGTTTCTGTTTCGCCGTACGATGTTGCAATCCGATCCTGTTTCATGGCGTGCCTGAACATCAGTTCAGGTTTTAGTTTACCAGCTGCAAAATTCCCCATCAGGTGGTAATGAAACTCCATAGGAGGAATTTCCGGCAGTGGTTCATCCAGCTCCTGATTTTGCCCATGTGTATAAACCAGTCCTAAATCGTGGCTTAGGAACGAATTATATTGCTGTGTCCAGTTGGCTTCAAACCCCGTCATCAGTGCCTTTTTAATATTTACAAACTGACGGACACCCGGCGAAGTATTCATGGCCGGCGACAAATCCTCACGAATTTCAGACGAAATATAATCGCGCAAAACCGAGGTAAATACGTTTACATTTATATCAGTCTTTTCGGTTTGATAGCGAAAAACCAGATCGAGTTGATTATTAATTTCCGGATCAAGATCAGGGTTTCCCAACATTTCGTAAGGATCGAGGCCAATGGGAAACTGATTGATGTAGCGTTCAGCAATTCCCGGGCTTCGAGTGGCCATTCCCATCCACAAGCCCAGCGAAATATTTTCATTAAACAAACGTGTTCCGCCAACACTAATCGATGGATGCACCTGAGAAGATTTCAGGTCGGAATAAATTTCCTCAAAACGCGGATCCGGATTATTGGCTTTTGACGAGTTTATATCGAGGCGCCCCGATACTACAAACTGGAATCCCGGCTGCGCAATGTGCCATTCACCAAAAAATCCGAAACGATTTATTTCGGCATCCTGCCACACATTATCGGTTAGTACTTTGCCGGCCATTGGTCCCATTAACATGGTACGCTCGCGATATCCGTCGGCCGACTCAAAACGATAATCGGCACCGGCATACAGGTAGCTTTCGTTAAAGTCGAAACGTAATTCTGTTCGTCCGCCATAATTTCTGGTTTCGGCATCTGTTATTGCATCCACCATTCGCGGATCGATAATTTTATCGTAATTATCCATCAGGTGATCGACCATGGTTCCATACACACTGGTATTCCACGAGCTAAGCGCTTTATCATAAAAAACTGCCGAATGACTGGCATTTACCAGCCAGGTATTGTCTTTGCGCAAATCCATTGGTAAAGCCGGGAAATCAACATCTTTGGCAATATTGTTTGAAACCAGCACGCCAACATCTTGGGTTTGACTGAGTTTTACACCCAGTTTTCCCCCCCAGTTCAACCGGTTGAATCGTGCTGCAATATCCACACCATCGCCATCGGTATAATCATCGCCGGTTGAATAGGCACCAAACATGCGAAAATCGACTTTTGAGCCTGAAACTCCGGCTACTCCTTCGGTTCTGAAAATGTTTCCGTTGCTTTCGTAGCTGGTTCCCACGCGCCCAACAGGTGTTGCTTTTTCCTTAAAATCGGGCGAAGAACTTTTAAAATTTATGGTTCCGCCAAAGGCATTTCCGTAACGCAAGCTGTGCGGACCTTTTAACACTTCTGCTTCCGCAATCATATTTATGGGAATTTGACTGGCAGCCGGGTCCATTCGGTTTGGACAGGCAGCCGAAGCCGTTTGACTTCCATCCAGAACCAGGTTGATCTGGTCGTATTTAAAACCACGGAGCACCGGATCGAAACCATAGGCACCGCTTTTTCGGATGGTCGATATTGACTGTACTGATTCCAGCAAATTTCCGGCATCGTGCGCGAGTTTGTTCTGCACCGTAAATTCCATTTTTCTCTTATCTCCGGCCGTTGGATGGACCAAAACCACAGTCGCGGGTAAATAAGTAGATGATTGAGCCAATGCAATAACTCCTTCATTCACTAACGTTTCTAACTCTTCAGGACTAAATGCGACTTTCCCATATTGCAAATGTGACAAGAACAACTCTGCCCCCGCTGTTATTTGCAAAACGATATTACCGTCCTTATCCGAGAATCCCCTCGTTTCGTTGTACTGATAGTGAACATCGGGAATTCCGGTTTTCGTTTTAGAATCAATTATTTGTATTGTTTTTTCCTGCGAATAAGAAGTATGTACCAGCAACATGAATAACAGCAAATACACCATTCTGATTCCGGAATTAGTTAAGATCTTTCTCATTCCAAAATGATTTGTTACTACTTAATTTATCGTTTGGGGCCGTATTTCAACAGTAACATTTCGGAGGGTGGAAGACCTTCAAAGCCTTTAAAAATGAATATTTTGATAAAAATTTGAATCTCAGGTTTTCACTATTTGGGTATACCCCATAAATCAACTCAGCGGTTTGAACACAAAAATCGATATTCTGCTTTTCAGTCTGTTGTGGTGGCAGTTCCCTTTTCTGTTCTTCCTGTTCATGCATTTTCTTTTTCAACTGGCAACATCCCTGACAAGTTGATCCTTCCACATCCTTTTCAACGCACAGGTTTTTGGCAATGTAATCCTGATTAATTTTGAAAGATACCAAAACCAGCAGTTCTGAAAACTGAAAGGAAAAGATGGAACAAACTAATATTGCGGAAATAAGGATTTTCACAAAGCCAGTTGATTTTTATCAAAGTTACTAAAACAACATCATTTATTGTCAAAAGTTCAATACCTTCTGGCATGAATTTTTGATTTTGAAATCAAGTGATTCTCCTTAGCTATTCGATTCGCCCTTTGGCAAATTTTCATTCAGGAAAAACAGTCTGAACGGCGGATTCTAATTATTATCATTAATGGTTTCTAAGGAAATCAATTATCTTTATTCCGTATTATAAAAACAATTGTAACGGATAAATTATGCCCGATAATGACAAACTCATTATTGTTTAAATGCTTAAATAAATCCACTTCAAAAAATATAAATCAGTTGTGAAAATTTCTTTAGTAGGAACAGGTTATGTAGGATTGGGTTTTGAATATGTTGCAATCGGCAGAAAAACAAAATAAATGATATGAAACGAACATGTATTTTCTTCATTCTAAATTCACCAAGATGAATGATTAAAATTTATGTGAGTTCCTGAATGTCTTTAAATTTTTTGAACATTCAGAAATCAAAAAATTTTAAACAGATGAAACGAATTTTGGTAACCGGAGGAGCAGGATTTGTCGGATCTCACCTTTGCGAAAGGCTGTTAAACGATGGCAATGAAGTAATTTGTCTCGACAATTATTTTACCGGCAAAAAGCAAAAGATTATTCATTTGCTTGAAAATCCTTACTTTGAGCTGGTACGGCACGATATTACACAGCCTTTTTACATCGAGGTGGATGAAATCTACAACCTGGCTTGTCCGGCGTCACCAATTCAATATCAGTACAATCCCATAAAAACGATCAAAACTTCGGTGATGGGTGCCGTAAATATGCTTGGTTTGGCGAAACGTATAAAGGCCAAAATCCTGCAGGCATCAACCAGCGAAGTTTATGGCGTGCCCGATATTCATCCGCAAACCGAAGAATACTGGGGGCATGTAAACCCCATCGGAGTTCGCTCGTGTTACGATGAAGGGAAACGTTGTGCCGAATCGCTGTTTGTGAATTACCACGTGCAGAACGACGTTTTGATAAAGATCATCCGTATTTTTAATACCTATGGCCCCAAAATGGAGCCGGATGACGGACGCGTTGTTTCGAACTTTATTATGCAGGCATTGCAGGGGAAAGACATTACCATTTTTGGTGATGGGCAACAAACACGAAGTTTTCAGTATGTAAGCGATTTAATAGAAGGAATGATCCGAATGATGAAAACCGACGATGATTTTATCGGGCCGGTAAACATTGGTAATCCGGGAGAATTTACCATGCTCGAACTGGCCAGTGAAATTATTGACCTTACCGGATCGAAATCAAAAATTGTTCACATGCCATTGCCACAAGACGACCCAACACAACGTCAACCGGATATTACTTTAGCAAAAGAGAAACTGGGTGGATGGGAACCTACCATTCCGCTTCGGGAAGGTTTAACAAATACGATTGCTTATTTTGAACAACTGCTGAAAGAAGAAGGCATTTAACCCTGTATAATTTCCAGCACCAGCTCTTTTGTCAGTTCGCGTCCTGCAGCCTTTTCGCGAATAGCATCGAAGGTGAATTTAAAATCGCAGCCCTCTTTCCAGTTGCTGCAACCGTAGGCCGTTTTTCCTTTTATAATTGTTCCGCCACATTTGGGGCATTTGGGCGTTGAATCAACTGGTTTCTTTTCAGCCGAAGGTTTATCCACAAACTCTACATTACAATCCGAGGTAAGCTGCAGAATACCGTCCACCTTTTTATCCCCCATTTTAAATCCTTTGAGTTTTGTGGTGGCTCCTTTTTTCAACAAACGTTCAACTTGTTTATCGGTGAGCTTTTTCGCCATAAAAACAAATGGAAGTCTGAAATCACAACCTTCTTTCCAACGGTTGCAACCATAAGCATTTTTGCCTTTCAGCACTTTTCCTTCCGAGCATTTCGGACAAGTCATTTCTGCACTGCCGTTATCAACTGCCTTTTGCCCTTTTGCCTTTGCCCTTTTGCTTTTTTCCCTTTTTTCCGGTTCGGGAGCAGCCAGTTTTACCGAACTGCGATCGCGCATCACTTCAACAACCAGATCGTAAACCATACGTTTCATCTCGTAAATAAACTTCGAAGCGCTGTATTCTCCCTGCTCAATGTCACGCAACCGTTTTTCCCATTGTCCGGTTAATTCTGCCGATTTTAATAGTTCATTATGAATAATATCAATCAACTGAATTCCCATTTTAGTTGGGTGAATTTGCTTTTTCTGTCGCTCAATGTATTTGCGTCGGAACAAGGTTTCGATAATTGCAGCACGTGTCGACGGACGCCCGATTCCATTCGCTTTCATCAGGTCGCGCAACTCATCGTCATCCACATTTTTCCCTGCAGTTTCCATGGCACGTAGCAACGAAGCTTCGGTGTAATAACGTGGTGGTTTGGTTTCCTTTTCGGTAAATGACGGCTCGTGCGGACCATGTTCTCCTTTTTCAAATGCCGGAAGAATCGTGTCGCCATCGCCACTTTTGCTATTTTCATCCTGAAAAACAACACGCCACCCGGGTTGCAGAATTAGTTTTCCGGTGGCCACAAATTGCACCGTATCAACTTCGGCTTTCACCTGGGTTTTGGCCACTTTACAATCGGGGTAAAACGCGGCTAAAAAACGTCGTGCAATGGCATCGTAAACCTTTTTTTCGTTACCGCCCAGCAATTTCTCTTCTCCGGTAGGAATAATAGCATGGTGATCGGTAACCTTTTTATCGTTAAAAACTTTAGTCGACTTCCGGATTTTCTTTGCCAGCAATGGCTGTGCCAACTCGCTATAACTTTTTAGCCCCTTTAAAATCCCTGGTATTTTTGGATACTGATCGTTGGGCAAAAAGGTGGTATCAACACGCGGATAGGTAACCACTTTCATTTCGTACAAACGCTGTACAGTTTTTAAGGTTTCATCCGCCGTTAATCCAAAACGCGTATTACAATGCACCTGCAAACTGGTGAGGTCGAAAAGTTTCGGTGCATATTCTTTTCCGTCTTTCTTTTCAATATCAGTAATGTACAAGTCCTTATCCAAAACCTGGTTCAGCAGTTTTTCACCATCTTCCTTCTTGAAAAACTTTCCTTCGGTATTGCTAAAAACCGTTTCGCGGTATGTGGTTTGCAACTCCCAGTAGGGTTCAGGTTTGAAATTCTCGATTTCGTAATGGCGCGTTACCAGCATCGCCAGCGTTGGGGTTTGCACACGTCCAATAGACAAAACCTGCTTGTATCCACCATATTTCAGTGTGTACAAACGTGTAGCGTTCATTCCCAGCAACCAGTCGCCAATAGCCCGCGAACTGCCGGCATAATACAGGTTATCAAATTTTTCGGCTGGTACCAGCTTCTGAAACCCGGTTTTTATTGCCTCGTTCGTCAGCGACGAAATCCACAAACGTTTCACTTCCCCTTTGTAACCGGCCTCTTTCATTACCCAGCGTTGGATAAGCTCTCCCTCTTGTCCGGCATCACCACAGTTAATTACCTGGTCAGCTTTATCCAATAAGGTTTTAATGGTATTAAATTGTTTGGTTACCCCTCCATCGCCTGTCATCACCTTGGTTTCGAAACGTTTGGGCAACATGGGCAGTGTTTGCAAATCCCAACGTTTCCATTTGGCATCGTAGTCCTCGGGTGGCCAGAGCGTACAAAAATGGCCAAAAGTCCAGGTTACCTGGTAACCATTCCCTTCGTAATAACCATCTCTTCGCGATCCTGCCCCAATCACCTGGGCAATTTCTTTGGCAACACTCGGTTTCTCTGCAATACAAACAATCATAAGTGCTGCAAATATACAAGGAATGATGTGGGATGAAAAAGGGAGTTATTAACAAGCTTTTAAGAAAGATGGATGAGAAGATTGAATTCAATTGTAAAATTGCAAGCTGAGACTGAGAACTGCGACTGAGACTTTTTCTCTATCTCTGTGTAACTCTGCGGTAGAAATTAATTGATGAATTGAAAAACTGCTAAATTGTAAAATTGCAAACTGAGACTGAAAACTGAGACTGAAAACTGCGACTGAGACTTTTCCTCTATCTCTGTGTAACTCTGTGGTAGAAATTAATTGTTGAATGGTTAAATTGATAAATTGCAAAACCTAAGATCACTCGCTCCATAACTTGTGGTCAATAAACCCTTCATCGCAACAGATCTCTCGCTTTGCTTCGAGATGACAGAGCGCCGAAAGTTCTTCCTTTTTACTTTTGCCTTTTTACTTTTGCCTTGAAACACTACCAAACCAAATCGCAGGCATCAGCCGGCATCCAGTGTTTTTCTTTGCCATCCCATTTTACATTGCAGCCAATCGGGTTGGTTACCGGAACAGAAATACTTTTACCACTTGTCAATTCTTCCAAGGCATTTGCCAGATCGTTAACCGTAATTTTTGAGGCGTCGCGCGGACTGTCAACTCCCCTTCCGGTGTATACCAGTTCGCGGTTTTCATTGAAAACATAAAAATGCGGTGTACGAAGAGCTCCGTAAGCCAACGCAATTTCCTGCGATTCATCGTATAAATATTTCCACGGAAACTGGTGTTCCTTCATTCGTTCCACCATGTGGTCGAAATCATCCTCTTCGTAAGTATTTTTACTGTTCGAGTTAATTCCAACAAACTCAACACCCAGTGGTTTGAACCGCTCTGCTGTTTTTCGGGTAACTTCATCGCTGTTAATCACATAAGGACAGTGATTGCAGGTAAAAAACACCACCAGAAATTTCGAGTCCTTAAAACTTTCCAATGAATAGCTGTTCCCATCGGTTGCCGGAAGATCAAAACCGATTGCCTTTTTTCCAATTTCAAGTGTAAATGCCATAATTGTATCTCCTTTTATTACATAAAGAATTTCGAGTGCAAATTGTTTAATCAATAATTATTCAATGTCCTTTAGTAAAAATTTGAGTTATATGCCCTCAACCCCTCAAGGGGAGTATGACCAAGTCCCCTTTAGGGGATTTAGGGGTTAATTGAAATTTGGCATGTAAAATTTTATGGTTGTTTCGTCCAACAAATTATCTTTGAAAAATCATCTTGAAACATTTACAATTAGTGCACGAATGAGCAGCGAACAGGATTTACAACGAATTAAAGATTTGCAGGCCGAACTGGCCGAACACAACTATAAATACTACGTTTTAGCGCAACCATCAATTAGCGATTTTGATTTCGATATGAAATTAAAAGAGCTGGAGCGCCTGGAGAAACAATACCATATTACTGACCCAAACTCACCAACACAGCGTGTGGGAAGCGATTTGAGTTCCGATTTTATTCAGGTTACGCATAAGTATAATATGTTGTCGTTATCGAATGCTTACTCGCAGGAAGAGCTAAAAGATTTCGACAGCCGTATTCAGAAAATTATTGGTACTGATGATTTTGAATATGTTTGTGAGTTAAAATTTGATGGCTCATCAATTAGTCTGACATACGAAAATGGAGAACTGGTACGAGCGGTTACGCGTGGCGATGGTGTAAAAGGTGACGATGTAACGGCTAATGTGCGCACCATTCAATCGGTACCTTTAAAATTGCGCGGAAACGATTTCCCGGACAATTTTGAGATTCGTGGCGAAATATTAATGCCTTTTGATGTTTTCAATAATTTGAATGCAGAACTGGAAAAAGCCGGCGAACCTTTACTGGCTAACCCACGAAATACAGCTGCCGGAACACTGAAAATGAAAAACTCTTCGATTGTAGCTTCCCGAAAACTGGATGCCTACCTGTATTATGTGCTAGGCGAAAATTTGCCGGAAGACGGCCATTACGAAAGCCTGCAAAAAGCACGTGAATGGGGCTTTAAAATTTCGGAGCACACGCAGTTGTGTAAAAATATTGATGAAGTGTTCGCTTTTATCGACAAGTGGGATACCGAACGTTTTAACCTGCCGGTGGCCACCGACGGAATTGTGATAAAAGTAAACTCGCGCAAACTGCAAAACAACCTTGGTTTTACCGCCAAGTCGCCACGCTGGGCAATTGCCTACAAGTTTAAAGCCGAAAGTGTTGCTACTATTCTAAAATCGGTTTCGTACCAGGTAGGACGAACAGGTGCCGTTACGCCGGTGGCCAATCTCGAGCCGGTTCTTATTGCCGGAACCATTGTGAAACGGGCGTCGCTGCACAATGCCGATATTATCAACAACCTGGATCTGTACATCGACGACACGGTTTTTGTGGAAAAAGGAGGCGAGATCATTCCCAAAATTACCGGTGTTGATCCGGCCAAACGACATCCGATGTTTCAGCCTGTGCAGTTTATTGAGTCGTGCCCGGAGTGCGGAACAAAACTGATCAGAAAAGAAGGTGAAGCCGCCCATTATTGTCCGAACGAAGATGCCTGCCCGCCACAAATAAAAGGCAAAATGGAACACTTTGTGAGCCGTAAAGCCATGGATATTGATGGTATTGGACAGGAAACGATTGAGCTGCTGTACAACGAAGGACTGGCTAAAAATATTACCCAACTCTACCAGTTACAAAAGGAACAGTTGCGAAACCTTGAACGTATGGCGGATAAATCGGCCCAACGAATTCTTGATGGTTTGGAAGCTTCAAAACAAGTTCCGTTCGAGCGGGTACTTTTTGCGCTCGGAATTCGTTTTGTTGGAGAAACAGTTGCAAAAACGCTGGTAAAAAAGCTGCATACCATTGAAAATATTCAGCAGCAAACAAAGGATCAGTTGGTTGAAATTGATGAAATTGGCGACCGCATTGCGGAAAGTGTTGTGGAATGGTTTTCGAACGAAGAGCATTTACAATTTATCGAAAACCTGAAGGAATACGGCATTCAGTTTGCAATCAGCGAAGATCAGCTGGAAGGGCAAACCAACAAACTGGAAGGGTTGAGCATAGTTATTTCGGGTACTTTCGAGCAACATTCGCGCGATGAACTAAAAAAACTGATCGAGCAAAACGGAGGAAAAAATGTGGGCTCCATCTCGAAAAAAACAAGCTATATGCTGGCCGGAAGTAATGTAGGCCCCAGTAAACTTCAAAAAGTTGAAAAGCTGGGTATCCCAATGATCAGCGAGGAAGATTTTCTGAAAATGATAGAATAGTTAATCAGGAATAATGACGCAAAAAATTACAGTTAAAGCAAAATACGCCGCCTTTAATATGACAAAAACAATTCTTCTTTTATCAATAACACTTCTTTTATCAGTCGCTGCCAATGCTCAAAATATTATCGAGTGGTCGGCCGAGTATCAACTTCAAAAAAGCGATTTTCAGGCTGAGGCGCCCAACAGCGGACAAATGCAAACGGCCTCGGGAAGTTTTTCGGTGGAATACGAAACAGGAGGTCTGAACCTGGTAATGAACCGCAACATGAATGAAAATGTAACCTGCCACTTTCAAAAAGACGCTTCGTATATCGACGACGGAACTGAGGAAGCTACAGCGCGTTTATTACGTTACCAGCAACTGATTTTTAACCTGTACGAAATTCAGGCGCGAAATATCCGCAAAAAGTTTTTTGAGGAACGTAAAACGATACTAACAAAAGGCCCGTCGGAATTACACCAGCAAGCGTATGCCGAGCACGCCAAACTACTCTCGGAAGTGGAAAGTGATACTTTTAACGGCACACTCGATTCGGAAATTGATAAGTGGATGAAATGGTCGCTGGAAGAGCTCGACAAGCTGGGCGATTTTTGCAAAACCTGTAATCCCAAAAAGAAGAATAAAAAATAAGACACTGCACTATGGGATTTAAAGATAAATATGCCAATCGAAAACTCCGGAAACTGGTGGCTGCACAGCAACGCACACCAGTAATTCCGAATCTTGCTTTACATTCGAAAGTAGGTGTGCTCTGGCAACCATCGGAAAAACCGGCGGTGCAATACCTCCGCGATTATTTTAACCACCACGGGGCCATTTTTCGCGATTACTGTATTTTCGACAGCGATTCAAATCCCGCCGCCGAAGCCAATTCTTTAACCGTAAACGACCTGAGCTGGTGGGGAATTCCGAAACCCGAAAAAGTAGGCGACTTCATCGAAATGGAGCTCGACCTGCTACTGTGTCTGGCTGCCGAAAAAAATTACGCCGTCGATTATATAACAGCGTTATCGCGTGCTAAATTTAAAATTGGCAGTTCCGAATCCGATAATTCGTACTTTGATTTGAATATTAAGCTTGACCAAAATAAGGATGCAATGTTTCTGGCCGAACAACAAATTTTCTATCTTGCGCAGCTAAACAACAGTACAGATTCATGAGTCGATATTTCAAAGGCGCGGGGGTAGCGCTAATTACTCCGTTCACAACAAACGATCAGGTTGATTACAAAGCACTTGAAACCATAATCGATAACCAGGTAAAAGGTGGCATGGACTATTTGGTAGCTCTTGGTACCACTGCCGAAACCGCCACACTGAGCAACGATGAAAAAGCACAGGTGGTTGAACTGGTGAAGGAAAAAGCCAATGGTTTGCCGGTTGTTGTTGGAATGGGCGGAAACGACACCCGTACCATGTGTAACCAGATCGATAATTTTAATTTTGAAGGTATCGACGGAATTTTAGTTGTTACTCCTTACTACAACAAACCTTCGCAGGAAGGAATGTACCGCCATTATCTTGAAATTGCCAAAGCCAGTCCGGTTCCGGTTATTCTTTACAATGTACCGTCGCGTACAGGTGTAAATCTGGAAGCAACCACTGTTGGACGTTTGGCAGAAGCATCGGATAAAATTGTGGCCATTAAAGAAGCATCAGGCGAGCACTCGCAAATTACAAAAATCGGAAAATATACACCCGATGATTTTACTGTTATTTCGGGCGACGATTTGCTGGCGATTAGCATTGCTGCCATTGGCGGACAAGGCGTAATTTCAGTTGCTGCAAACGCTTATCCCGAGAAAATCAGCAAAATGATGCACCTGGCGCTTGACAATGACTTTGACGGAGCTCGAAAAATACATTTCGAACTAATTGAGATGTTCCAACTGATGTTCCGTGAAGGTAATCCGGGAGGAATTAAAGCGCTGATGAATATTCAGGGAACCATCGAAAATATCCTTCGTTTGCCGTTGTATAAGATTACCGATGGCCTTTACAAAGAAATAAAAGAACGCCACAAGCTGATATACGGTTAACGCTTTTTAACTTCACTATTTTGATGCCCCTGTAAAATGTGGTAATTTTGTATTGCAATAAAAATTAAGACATGCGATCATTTTTCATCATATTCTTCATGTGTTTTTGTGTTCATTCATTTGCACAACAGGGACTCCAAATGGATTTTGGTGAAGTTGATTCGAGCGAAGTCCTGCTGCAGCGTCAGATTGAATATTACAACCTGATTAACGGCGGCATGGATGGCAGTTACCTGATGGATGATTTACAGCTTCCGGCATTCAATATGAACCAGTTTTACCAAAGTCGCTATACGCTGGCACTGGCAGCATTCCCGCAACTCAATTACACCGGTTTATCATTTCATGGTTCCGATATTGTTTCCGCCCCTTACTACAATGCAGAAATGTTAAGTTCTGCAGCATTCGAATTGGGCGATAAATTTGTAATTGGCGGTTACAGTTACGGGGCGAACTTAATTAATACTGCGCCACTTCCCAATCAGAATATGGGCTATTTTGATGCCTACGGTTCAACCATGTTTATGCAATACAAGGTTTCAAAGAAGTTCAAAATCGAAACCAGTATCAGCATTCAGCAAAACCGAATGGGGCCACCGGGATTTTAGTCTTGCTTCCTCCACGCAAAATCTTATCTTTAAAAACTGAACTTTAAACTCAGATCTCATTCATGCTTACAGTTTACAAAGCTTCTGCCGGATCGGGAAAAACCTTTCAACTGGTTGTTGAATACCTGAAAATTATCCTGAGCAATCCTTACAATTACAAACATATTCTGGCAGTAACTTTTACCAACAAGGCCACCAACGAAATGAAAAGCAGAATTCTCGAGCAACTGCATTTACTGGCCATCGAGAAGGACTCGCCATACATCGAACCACTACAGAAAGACAATAATTACACCGAACAATTTATACGGCAACGGGCCAAAGAAGTGCTCAAAAATATTCTGCACGACTACAATCGTTTCTCCATAAACACCATCGATTCGTTTACGCAAAAAGTGATCAAATCCTTTAACCGCGAGTTGGGTATTTCGCCTAATTTTACGGTGGAACTCGACAACGACCTGCTTTTACAGGAAGCTTCCGACCGTTTACTGGCCCGAATAAATGATGATAAAGACCTGTTAAAATGGCTGCGAGACTATAGTAAAGAAAAGATTGAAGCTAATCGCAGTCAACGTATCGACGACGACATACAGAACCTTGGAAAAGAGCTTTTTAAAGAATCGTTCCAGGTGTTTTTCCCTGATGAAGGAGAATCGGTTTATAACCGCGAAAACCTGAATGAATTTGGGAAAGAACTACGCCAAATTATACGGCAATTTGAAAAAGGAATAAAAGACAAAGCACAGGTTTTATTTAACGACATTTTTAGCAATGGTTTTTCGGTTGATGATTTCTCGTATAAAAAATCGGGAGTTGCCGGATACATCCAATCGCTTGCCAACGGCGAAATAAAAGAACCCGGCTCTCGTGTCATAATAGCTTGCGAAGATGCTGAAAAATGGTATTCCGCAAAACACAAACAAGCGGCAGAAATCCATAATTTGGTTGACACAAAACTTCAACCGGGATTAATTTCGCTTGTTGAGTTTTACACATCGAATACCATAAGGTACAACACCGCCCAGGCTGCGCTCCGGCAATTGAGAATGTTGGGAATCCTTAGCGATTTAAAGGAAGAAATAAAACAAATTCAACAGGAAAAAGGCGCCTTGCAACTTTCAGATTCCAACCTTTTGCTGAGCAAAATTATTGGGCAAAGCGATTCGCCTTTTGTGTACGAAAAAATTGGCAATTACTACAAATATTTTATGCTCGATGAGTTTCAGGACACCTCGGGTCTGCAGTGGAAAAACTTTAGACCGCTACTTGAAAACTCGCTGGCCGAAGGAAATGCCAACCTGATTGTGGGCGATGTAAAACAATCGATTTACCGCTGGCGTAACAGCGACTGGAGCATTTTGGCCGAGCAGCTTGATGCTCAGTTTTCACCGCAGCAAAAACAGGATTTTACCTTGGAGAAAAACTGGCGAAGTGATAAAAATATCATCGCTTTTAACAATGCCATTTTTGGCGAGCTAAAAACAGCTTTTCAAGATTACCTGATCGGTTCGCTTGAAAACCGCGAGGCTTACATTCAAAAGTTCGATCATATTTATTCGTCGTACCAACAGGAAGCCGGCAAGATTAAAGACGAAGCAACAGGTTTCTCTCAAATCAATTTCCTGCCTGAAGATGATTTTGAAGAAACAGCCACCGAACAGTTGGTTGAGCAGGTAAAATACCTGCAGGATCAGGGAATTAAAGCCCGGGACATTGCCATCTTAATTCGTAAAAACAAAGAGGGAGGCCCGATTATCGAAGCCTTTCTAGCGGCTGCAAAACTCGATGAGAATAAAAAGTATAACCTTTCAGTTCTGTCAAACGAATCGTTGTTTTTGCATGCCTCAAAAGCGGTTCTGTTTGTAATAAATACCATCGAGCTGTTGATCGATCCGGAAAATAAGATCACCCAAGCCACCATGCTACACCTGTGGCAAAGCTGGCTAAAACCCGGTTTAAAAACGATGGGCATTCCTGTTCATTCAAACAACGGACAAAGTCTGCTTGATTTTAACGATTACTCCGACTGGCACCTTCAACCCGGTTTTGACGAAGAATTCAGTACGGAATTAGCCGGCAAACTCGAGCAGGTAAAACGAAAAGTTTTGCTCACCTCGCTGGATGAAACCATTACACATATTTGTTCGCTTTTTGGCTTGTTCAATTTTGAATCGGAATTGCCATTTCTGCAAACACTGATTGACAAAGCGGGGGAACTAAAAATATCGCTATCGAACGATCTGTCGAACCTGTTGTACTGGTGGAATGAAAAGGGCAGCAACACATCGGTAAATGTAAACGAAGAAATAAGTTCGATTCGATTAATGACCGTGCACAAATCAAAAGGACTGGAGTTTAAAGCTGTTCTGCTCCCCTACCTCGACTGGAAAACCAGCTGGAGCGGCACAACGGCACCTTTGCTTTGGTGCAAGCCACAATCCGAACCGTTTAACAAATTTCCGTTACTACCTATTCAGGCCGGCAAACACATGGAAACATCGGAATTTGCGCCCATGTATTTCGAGGAAAAAATGAATTATTACATCGACACGCTGAACCTGGTTTATGTAGCTTTTACGCGTGCCGCTTCGGTACTGATCGCCAATTGCCCCATGCCAAAAGAGAGCAAAAATAATTCGGGCTCGGGCAAACCAATTCATTATCTATTACATAAAGCGCTGGCGAACCAAAGCAAGCAGCAGGAGTTTGCCGATTGTTTTAACGAAGAACAAGACCGTTTTGAATTTGGTAAAATTGACTTGCAACAACAGGATGACGACGACCAGAAAGCCATTCTGATTAAACAATACAACTTTAACGACATTTCGGATAAGATAAGTTTGCGATTGAATGGCGAAGATTTTTTAATTAAGAACGAACAGCATCATTCAGTAAAAAATACGGGAAAAATCATTCACGATATTTTATCAGAAATTGTTTTAGCCGACGATGCCAATACTGCTTGTTTACAGGCGCTACACGATGGCAAAGTGTCAAAAGAAGAGTTTGATGAAATTCAAACCAACATACAAAACAACCTTCAGCTACCGCAGGTTAAAAAGTGGTTTGATGGCAGCTACGAAGTGCTAAATGAACGTGACCTGCTAACTTCGGACAAATTGCTGCGCCCCGACCGGATAATGTTCTCGGGCGACGAAGCAATTGTTGTTGACTATAAAACCGGCGAGCGACAGGACAAGTACCTGTATCAGGTGAAAGAATATGCCAAAGTTTTGCAAAACACGGGTTTTTCGAAGGTTAGTGGTTTTTTGTGGTATCTGCACACCGGTAAACTCGAAAAAGTCTGTGAGTTAGAATAAAACCGCCGTTAACTTGCTTACTCCGAACAATAAAATACTTTTTGGTGTTTATACTTTCAAACATCCAGTAAAACGATTATGGAAAGAAAAGAATTCATCAAAAAGTTTGCGTACGGTGGCAGCATTCTATTAACTGGGCCTGTAATTTTAAGTGCCTGTTCTAGTAGCGATGACGATTACGTACCAGACGATCCGAATGAACCCGGATCTGATTTAACCATCGACCTAAGCAGTTCAACTTACGCGGATTTGGGAACCGTTGGTGGTTTTGTATACGCAGGAAACATTATGATATTCAGAACAGCCGAAAGCACCTATCTGGCGCTTTCAAAAATATGTACACACCAGGGATGTACTGTGGCCTATAATCATGATGCTACTCAAGTACAATGCCCTTGTCATAATTCGCATTACACAACTGCCGGAGCGGTTATTGATGGACCGGCACCTGCCAGTTTGAAAAAATATAGCGTGGTAAAAAACGGTGATATACTTACGATTAGTTAAAGCTTTTTTAGTTACTCTCAATCACTTGTCCCTGCTCGCGGTAAAGATCAACTTTTCCGTCGAGAAGAACGGCAATTACCGTAACCTGCTCATCCAGTACTTTTTCAGGAACATCAATATATACGATTCCCGGAACTGCACTCCAGTATTGTTTCATTTTCACATCCCAGTTCAACTTGGTACCGTTGCCAACCACCCACATCCGGTTAATCTTATTTTTTATTCCTTTCAGCACCAACGAACCATTTGGTTTGTGTGGCACAAATAAATAAAGAATATCTCCGGTTTTGTTCAGCGCAGTTGGTCCGTAATAATGTTCATAAGGAATTCCGGACTGTGTTCCGTAAATGGCTTCAGCATGTTTGTTGGTCCAGCGGCCCAGTTCTTCTAAAATCTCAACCTGCTCTTCAGGAATTGAGCCATCTGCTTTCGGACCGATATCCATCAGTAAATTACCACCTTTATTGATACAATCCACCAAAATGCGAATTACCTGGTTAGGTGTTTTATAGTTGTGGTCGTTGTGCTGATATCCCCAGCTGTCGTTCATCGTCATACACAACTCCCAATACGGTGCATCGGGTCTGGTAACAGGTAATCCCTGCTCCGGTGTGGCATAATCGCCGTAACCCTGAATCCGGCTATTCAGAATCACATTTTTATTCCATTTCCGTAACGATTCGCTCAACTCCTTCGCTTTCCACTTTTCGGCTGATTGCTCCCAATCGCCGTCAAACCAATACAAATCGGGTTTAAATTGTTTCGACAACTCTTCCAACTGACAAAAGTTAAAGTCCACAAAATTCACCCAGCGTAGCGAGTCATTTTCGTAACGTTTTATTTTTCGTGTTTTATTTGGATAATCAGGGTGCGACCAGTCGAGCAACGAATAATACAAACCAACTTTTAAATCGTTTTTACGAAGTGCTTTTACAAAAGGCGCCACCAAATCTTTTCCTGCTGGTGTTTTGTCCACCACATTTAAGTCGTTGCATTGCGTATCCCATAGCGCAACTCCATCGTGATGTTTTGTGGTAAGGACAGCGTATTTGGCGCCGCTTTCGGCAATAAGTTCAGCCCACTGTTCCGGATCATAGTTATCGGCCGTAAATCCTGTAAGCTGCTTCATGTAATCGTCGTACGATATGTAGTCGTTAAAAAACGACCAGCTTTCATCAATACCATTTACCGAATAAATGCCCCAGTGAATAAAAATGCCCAGTTTCGCATCGCCAAACCACTGCATTCTTTTCTGAGTTTCTTTACTTATTTCCTGAGTGTTTGCACCAAGTGACAAGATGATTGCCACCACCAAAAATAAAATCTTTCGCATGAGATTTAATTCAATAGTTAGTTCAGTTGCAAACTTTGTAAAATATTTAAAAAGCAAATATGATTATTCGCAGGAATAGTGCATTTCTATTTCGGACTCTACATCCCAAACGCACTCGAGACCTTTCGGAAAGGTAACAAAATCACCTGCCCGCACTGTTATTATCTCAAACTCAGTTGTTATTACCGCTTCACCCTCGACAATATAACACAACTCTGTTTCATCGTAGTACCAATCCATTTTTTCTTCATCGAGTTTACGAACCGGCCATTCAAAAACTCCCTCTTCCTGTAATTCTTCCTCGGAATAGTTGTCAACGGAAATTTTCATCAGTATTAAATTTAGTTTCACAAATTACGAACAAAAATGATAAAAATCTGTGATATTTTTCGATAAAAAATCATTCTCATATGCTTTCTGTATAATGTAAGTTCGATTGTGATATTGTAAATTCCGATAATGCATGACTGATGATGAAAAGCGCTCTGTTTTCGTACAAGTTTCAGGGAGCAACCAACAAGCGGTTAAAGATTATTTGAATTATAATCAACATTTTTATTCGCTAATTCTGCTAAATTCACAGAATAATTAAAAAAAAACAAAATGAAACGACTTATCTATTTATCACTAAGCCTATTTCTGTTTTTTAGTTGCACGCAAAATTCCAGGCAGCAAACGCATTCAGAAACAGATAACTTTTCTTTTGTATTTATGACTGATATCCATATTACGCCAGAACGAAATGCAACAGAAGGTTTTAGCCAGGCCATTGATACGATAAACAGTCTGAATCCGGATTTTGTGATAACAGGAGGCGACAATATAATGGATGCGCTTGGGCAGACATATGAGGCCAGCGACAGCCTGTACAAGCTGTACGAAAATACGGTAGCAAAAGTGAAAGCTCCGGTTTATAACACTATGGGAAATCATGAAGTTTTCGGGTTATACGAAAAAAGCGGCGTTTCTCCTTCGCATGAAGAATACGGCAAACAGCTTTACGAAAACCGACTGGCCAAACGATATTACTCATTCGATTATAAAAACTGGCATTTTGTGATTCTCGACGGGATTGGATTTACAAACGACAGACACTACTACGGACATGTTGACGAAGAGCAATTAGAGTGGCTAAAAAAGGATCTGAAAACTGCCGGAGACAAACCAATAGCTGTAAGTATTCATATTCCGTTGTTAAGCATAGGATCGCAAATTTTGCAAAGCCCCACCGAAGGGATGTCGGAGAGCTCGATTGTTACCAATGCAAACCAGGTTCGGGAAATTCTCGAACAACACAATACAAAACTGGTTTTACAGGGACACTTGCATTTTCTCGAAGATATTGAATACAATGGGATTCATTATATAACTGGAGGGGCGATCTCTTCGCAGTGGTGGCAGGGCCAGCGATTTGGGATGGAAGAAGGATTTTTAAAGATTGATGTTAGTGGAGAAAACTTTAGCTGGAAATACGTTGATTATGGCTGGGATGTAAAAGAAACAAATTAACAAGTACATAAAACAATACGAGAACCGGGATTTTCCCGGTTTTTCTGTTTTAGCTATAAATCGTTAATACCAATCGCCGCGCACCTCCGTAATCGCGAAACTCGCCAAAATAAATTCCCTGCCAGGTTTCCAGATTTAGGCGGCGACGGGTAATTGGGATGGTAATTTCGGCACCAATAACCGAACTTTTTAAATGCCCAGGCATATCGTAGTTGAGGATATTAATATACTATTTTGGATTCAATTTAAACTTATCTATGGTAATGGTTACTTGTATGTGGTCGCAAAGCACGAAGTTATTACTTATCAATATGCACAAATATTAAAACGGGATAACTACTTTTAAATCAATATTTATCCCGCTATCACGAATATAAATTGTGGTGTTTCGTGCTTTCTATTATTTCTTTAATATTTTATCTAAAACGGTATCCTTATCAAGTTTTTTCGTACAGAAGAACCAATCCTTGCAGTCAATTTCACTATCTTCCATTCTATCTTTTGCCGTACCACAAGAACCAGCGGGTCCGATAATTACATCATCACCAGGTCTCCAGTCAGCTGGAGTTGCGACACCAAATTCATCTGCCGCTTGCATGGCAATAAGTGCTCTGTATAACTCATCAAAATTTCTACCCAAACTAAGAGGATAATAAATAATGGCACGAATAATTCCTTTTGGGTCAACAAAGAATACAGCTCTAACCGCTTTAGTAGAATCTTCATTTGGTTGAATCATTCCATACTTTTTGGCAACATCCATCTTAATATCTTCTATTAGCGGGAATGTAACTTCAATATCTTTCATCCCTTTGTATTCAATCTTCTCTTTGATTGTACGCAACCATGCTATATGACTATATAGTCCATCAATCGAAAGTCCTATCAACTCACAGTTTGCTTCATTAAATTTCTCCTCTAAGTGAGCAAATGTCATAAACTCAGATGTACAAACTGGCGTAAAGTCAGCAGGGTGGCTAAATAAAATTGACCATTTCCCGTTGTAATCAGATGGGAAATTAATGTCTCCTTGGGTTGTTACAGCTTTAAATTCTGGTGCAGGGTCACCAATTCTAGGCATGCTTACTACTTCTTGTTCTTGATTTTCCATTTTTTAATTTTTTATTATTTAACATTTATCGAAAGTTCCGTTTATTTGAACTACAAAATCTTTGAAATGAAATCCTTTAATATTTTTTTTCTTAAAGTGGTCTTTCAGAATTTGATTTAATTCTTCATCTACATAATCTTCAATCAAATCACATTCAACACAATATAAATGGTGATGGTGTTCTGTTACACCATCATATCTCATTTTATCAGCTTCCGTTGTTACTTTCTTAATAATCTTATTCTCAACAAGTACATCTAAAACTTTATAAATTGTTCCAATAGCAATATTGGGCTGACTTCCTTTGATATATTCTGCAATATTTTCAGCAGTTGGATGATTATTTAAAGAATATATTGCTTCTAATATTGCGACTCTTTGGGGAGTAACTTTCAATCCTTTTTTAGCAAGCTTTTCTCTAATATTTTCTATATTCATTTATTATTACTTAAGAATTATTCTTATTTAAGTATTTATAAATTTAAAGTAAATATTTAAGTTTTCATAATCTAATCAGGTATTTTGATAGACTTTGTCTTCATGCATGTATGTTACGATGCTACTGATATCCTATAAAGCATTACTCATACAATACAAAGTTAAAATACTCATGTGTGTGTGTGTGTGTGTTGATTTGGGTTAATTCAATTTTTATGCTTTCGTCGCTCATAATCTCATTAGCATACTTAGCTTACTGCAATTATATAAGAATTGAATTATAGTAAAAGGAATGTAAATAAAATGGTTCACATTATTCCCAGGATGCACCATTAATAAACGCATTTTACAATAGTAAAGCCATCGAATCGGAACTAACTTAGTACAGTTAAAACAATCTTTCTACTTCCCCCATAATTCCGAAATTCGCCAAAATATATTCCCTGCCAGGTACCCAGATTTAATCGATGGCGGGTAATTGGTATAGTCACCTCAGCCCCAATTACCGAGCTCTTTAAATGAGCAGGCATATCATCCGCTCCCTCATAGGTATGCACATAAACCGGATCATTTTCAGGAATCATTTTATTGATAAAATTCTCAAAGTCAGTGCGCACAGTCGGGTCGGCATTTTCGTTCAACGTAATACCCGCCGACGTATGTTTTACCAAAATATGTAACAACCCTTTCTCGGGCAAGTTTGGCAAATGCTCTTCAATTAAACGGGTAATCAAATGATACCCGCGCCTAAATGCCGGAAGTGTAATTTCTTTCTGCTCAATCATAATTATGCTTTCTATTCAAAAGCTTAAAATTAAAAAGTATTTACCAACTGCAGAAACAATCCTACCTGTTCGATGCTGAATTTTTAACGCTCATCTGTAATTATCGGCGATTTACCTTTTTCACGCGGTAGATAAACCGATGAAATAAGTAATTTAGTTTTGTATTGATACACAAATAAAAGAAAACGATGAACGCAACATTACTCTTTGCAGGACTGGCCATTGGCATTTTACTTTTATCTGTGTTGGTAATTATCCTGATCAAACAAAATAAAGCGGGAATGTACAGGGCAAATAATCAGTTGGCTTCGAAAGCAATGGGCCGGGGAATTGCAATTGGCTATGCAATTGGAATGGGGCCCGGAATTGCACTAGGCGTTGCGTTAGATAACCTCGGACTTGGAATTGCGCTGGGTGCCGGAATTGGAGTTTCAATTGGAGTGGCACTTGGCGAGAGTTTTAAGAAGAAAGAACTGGCCAAAACAAATCAGAAATTTAACAGACAAACAATACCAGCACAAAATGCAATGCCAAAGATTATGCTGCTCTTACTCGCTTTATTTGTATTTCTATTGCTGGCCTTGTATTTCTATTTTAAAATGAATTAATAATTATAAACAGATGAAAATTTTAGGAAACTTAATTTGGTTAATATTCGGTGGGTTTGCCATCTTTTTGGAATACATGCTTGCAGGTATCGCACTTTGTATAACAATCGTTGGAATCCCGTTTGGTATTCAATCGTTTAAACTCGGCATACTCGCGCTCTGGCCTTTTGGTCAAAAAATTGAATACATGGATTATGCCCCGGGCTGTCTGTCAACCATCATGAATATTATTTGGTTATTCATCGGAGGTATATGGATCATGCTAACCCACGTTCTTTTTGGCTTACTTTTAGGAATTACGATTATAGGTATTCCGTGGGCAAAACAACATTTTAAAATGGCCTCGCTGGCACTAACCCCTTTTGGCAGAAGAATTGTTTAATTCGAATCATTCCGATAAATTGGTTTGGCAATCTCAAACAAAAGATATTTTCACAGGTTATATTAAAACAAAATAAAATCTATGGAAATCAATCCGGCAATGCCGGATTTTTTTCAAGATATGATCTTTCGGACTAAAAAATTGGTAATTTTAATTATCAAATTCTTACTATGGCAAAAGTATCGATATACGGTAAAAAGCAACTAAATCCGGGTGAAAGTGAATTAATCGACTACAGCACGTTCAAGCTGGGAATTAAACGCAGCGACGAAGGCTGGTACCTAAAAGCCTTCGACGATACACACGATGGACAGGAAATTGCCACCAGCGAAATTATCGACGGAACTTATTACCACTCAGGAAAATCAAATAAACTGATACTGGCTCCTGCCCTGCCGGCAAAACCAATGGTTTTTAAGAGCAACCGAATAATAATTTCGCCCAAACAGCGATTAACCTTTTTTGTTAAGATTCCGCTTATTCTCCAGCTGTATGCGAGTAAAAAACAGGATGAGAATCTGTTAGCAGAGTTCCCTTTGCAACAAATATCGAACACATGGTTTGGCGAACCGGTAAACGGAGAAGTGGCTTTTGCGCTTGAATCGGATCATTATCTGGATTTTAAAACAATGGAAGATGATGAGCGATTTGCCATTTGCCCCATCACTATTTTTAACAACGACAATGCAGCACTCGAGCTCGATCGATTGATTATCCGTGTTGATCAGATGCACCTGTTAAAATATAAGGAACACCTGGTTACCAGCCATGTAAAGCTGGAATATAAAGGTAAAGATCATTTAAGTTCTGCAAACTATGGGTTCTCGAAAGTTTTTCATGGCGAAAATCACGAAATAATTGCCAAACCACGAAATCCTGAAGGTAAAAGCCTGTTAAAAATTAACTTTCATTTTATTAAAAACATTTATCGTTCTGAATAATGGAATTTGACTTTTCAAAATATTTTAATGCCGGGAACTTAGAAAAATTGATGTGGGTACTTATCATCCTGGTAGTTGGAATAACGACAATCTACCTGGTGGCATACATTGCAAAAAAGCTACTACCTAAATCGTTGTCTCAGCAACGAAAAATGATTATTCGGCGCCTGATTTCATATTCAGGCTATATATTACTGGGATTCATCCTCATTGCTCAGCTGGATATTGACCCGACGCCATTCTTTGGCGCCGCAGGTGTTATCGGGCTGGTAGTTGGTGTGGCCTCGCAAACCAGTATTGGTAACATTGTTAGCGGTTTTTTCCTGGTTGGAGAAAAGTCATTCGAAATTGGCGATGTGATAAAAGTTGGCGATAAAGCGGGTGTGGTTTTTAGCATCGATCTTCTCTCAATAAAAATACGCACTTTCGACAACCAACTGTTGCGAATTCCAAATCAGACCATTATTTCTACCGAGTTGATAAATGTTACACGCTTCCCTATCCGTCGTCTCGATTTTAATGTTAGTGTTGCCTACAAAGAAGATCTGGGCAAAGTAAAAACCTTGTTGGAAGAAGTGGCAAAAGCAAACCCGCTGAGTTTAGATGAGCCGGAGCCACTTATCGTATTTAAAGATTTTGGTGCCAGTGGTATCGATATCCTGTTGGGAATTTGGTTTGAGAAACATAACTACCTGAAAGTAAAAAACTCTATTTTCCAGGAAATAAAAGCCCGTTTTGATGCAGAAGGAATCGAGATTCCGTTCCCGCATGTTACGTTGTACACCGGCGAAGCCACTAAACCTTTTCCGGTTATGAATACAACAACAGGCAAAAAATAAAACTATAATTTATAAAGAATCCGGGTTAAGATGTTTCGGTGAATACCGAGATAAGAAGCAATATGCTGGCGTTGTAATTTCTGTGCCAGTTCAGGGTATTCCACAAAAAACTTACGAATACGTTGCTCTGCGTTCAGCGACTGGAACGAGTGAATACGATCCATCGCCTGAATGTAGCTTTCTTCGGCCAAAATACGCACGGTACGTTCGAATTTGTGATTGTTATCGAGCAAATTCTTGAACTCATCCTTTTCAATAAAAATCAGGCGCGAATCTTCGTAGGCACGAATGGCTTCGGTTGAATCTTTACCCAACACAAATCCGCGGTGATTGCTTACAATAAAATTGTTGGGAGGAAAGAAAAAACGCGATACCCACTCGGTACCACTGTCGGACAGGTAGGAAGCGTAAAGCAGACCATCGATCAGAATGCCCAGCTTTTTGTTCTTCTCGCCGTAATCAATAAATAATTCGCCCTTTTTTAGCACCACCGGTTCGTTCTTCAAATCGAAAGTATCAATCAGGCTCAGGGTGTGCTCAAATCGCGAGATTATCTTTTGTCTATCCATTCCTTTCTAATCTTATTCTGTCATTCCGGGGAGAAACGACGAGAAATCTATTTCAAAACAGATTTCTCTCTCGCTACTCGCATTCGAAATGACAAAAATTTTATTTTGAAAAATTCTCGTTAAACAATTTCAGGCGCTCTTCGAGGTCGCCAAACTGATGCGGCAACACAAACGAAACACAAGCGCGAATTCCTTCCTCGTCACTACCTGTATTATCGAGTGCAATGGCACTAATTCCGTAGAAAAGCAAGTTGGCAACCAACTCGTTTCCTGTCATTCCCGGATAGCCAATTGTGAAATAGAAACCGTCGGCAATCGGTACGCCCAAATCATTTTCGTAAACTACCTTAAATCCGTTTTCAAGGAAAAGGCGTTTCATTTCTTTGGCACGTTCGCCATAGGCTTTTACACCCTCCACAAAATTGAACTCGCCATCGTTGGCTGCTTTAAACATGGCAGCCAGTGCCCACTGCGCCGAATGACAAGTACCCGACGAAAGCGAATACAACAAGCGCAAAGTAATAGTAGCTCCAAAGGTTGTTCCTTTAAAACGCTCCTGCAGATCGGGATAATCGCGGCTAAACAATTTATCGGAAATGGCCATTATGCCAATTCGTTGACCTGCATAAGAAAATATTTTTGAGCTGCTGATAAACAACACAAAATTATCGGTGTAATGTGCAACCGACGGTGGGTATGGCGCTTCACCCGGCTTCGAAAAATCGGTTCGGAAATCCATTCCAAAATACGCCAGGTCTTCCATTACAATTACATCGTATTTATTGGCCAGCTCGCCAATAATCTGTAATTCCTCATCGGTAAAGCAAATCCAAGCCGGGTTATTTGGGTTAGAGTAAACGATGGAATTGATGTTTCCTTTTGCAAGGTATGATTCCAGTTTTTCCTTTAGTTTGTTGCCACGGTAATTAAATACATCAAAGGTTTCAAACTTTTGCCCCAGCACCATCATTTGTTGTTTCTGCACCGGAAATCCCGGATCGATAAACAACACGGTGTCTTTCTTTTTATCGCAATGACCGGCCGCCATAAAAGCAGCATAGGTTCCCTGCATCGACCCGGTAGTTGGAATACATCCAGCAGGAGCCACATCAACATTCAGGAAGTTCTTAATGAATTTCGATGATTCTTCCTTTAATGGTTTTATGCCGTCAACCATTGGGTAAATAGCCGATACACCACGATCGAGCGCTTCTTTTTCGGCTTCAACTCCAACTTTAGCAGGCGGTAAACCGGGCACACCCATTTCCATGCGTATGTATTTAAAATCGCTGGCTTCTTCAACAAGGTTCACCAGGGCTACAATTTCACGGATGGATGCTTTCCCAATATCGGGGATGCGCAATTGCGCTATTTTTTCTTCAACAAGTTTTTTGTCGAGAGGTGAATTAATCATGCTTTTAATTTCAAGTTTTCGAGTTCAGCGTTCAGTCTTTACCTCAAAGCCTCGCGGAAAAGTCACGGAGTTGCACAGAGACTAAAAGTCTTAGTCGCAGTTTTCAGTCTCACTATCTCACATTCCCCAGGCTCTGTAATCAAGGTGTTTAGAATCCGAAGTCAGGTTTGATTTGCTCAACCCAGGCTGCTACCCGTTCGTCAGTCATCTCAGGTTCAAAATCTTCGTCAAGTGGTAATCCTATAAATTTTCCATCTACCACTGCGTCAGATTCTTCGAACTCGTAACCTTCTGTATCAACCGGTCCAACTAAAACAGCATCGTTTTTCATCAGTTCTTTTCCCAGTAAACCAATGTGATCAACAAAAGCATGTGCGTAGGTTACATGATCGCCTAAACCAAAAATAGCTACTGTTTTATTGCTGTAATCCACTTTTGAAATTTCAGGTAAAAATTTTCCCCAATCGTTGTTTGAAAAACTCGAATCCCAGGTGTCTTTTCCAACAGTTGAAAGACCAAAAATTATTTTATCGTATTTCTCCAGGTCGGCGGCCGAAGCATTTTTAACTGCTACCATCTCCACTTTATCTTCGCCAATTAGTTCTTGTATTTTGTCTGCCACGCGGTTTACTGATCCACCTTCAGGACCGTAAAAAATTGCTATTTTACTCATATCGTATTGTTTTAGTTTTATTCATTATGCAGGTTTCCTTTTTGATATTCGCCTAAAATCGACAGGCTCGATGCACATTTCAGCACCTGATGAATAGCGCGATCGTAATTTTCGGGTTTTTCCCACTCAATATCAACGTGGAACATATATTCATTGGGTTTACCAATTTTTGGCACCGACTGAATTTTGGTGAGGTTAATCTCATTTTTGGCAAAAGTATTTAACACTGCTGCCAGCGATCCGTAAAAGTGTCCAACTTCGAAACACACCGATGCTTTGTTGCTTCCCTCGGTTGGGTTGCCATGTTTCGACAAAACCCAGAAACGGGTATAATTCTTTTTGTTGGTTTCAATTCCGGTATCCAGTACACTCAATCCATATAAATCGGCCGAGCGCAGGTTTGCTATCGATGCCGCGTCTTTTAGTTTTTTATCAGACACTAGTTTCGACGATGCTGCCGTATCGAGCTTTTCGTGCAACTGGGCGTTCGGATAATTGTGCTCGATATATTCCATACACTGGCGCAAAGCAATGGGGTGCGAATGAATATCCTTAATATCCTCCGCTTTCACTCCTTCATTCACCAGTAAATTCATTTGAATATGAATATATATTTCGCCAATAATGCGCAAATGATAATCGCGAATCAGCTGGTAATTATTCAATAAACTACCGGCAATGGAGTTTTCAATGGCCATAACGGCATAATCCACCTGGTCGTTATCAATCATCTCGCATACGGTAGTAAATGTCTTACACTCAACCACCTCAATATCTTCATCAAAATATCGTCGGGCCGCATCTTCGTGAAAAGAGCCGGCTATTCCTTGAATTGCTATCCGTTTCATTAATTTCTTTTAAGCAGACCAAATATACGAATTATGCGCTAAGTGAAAGGGTTTCGGCACAGAATGCCTTTAAAATTTAAAGAACAATCGTCATAATTCCGGAAATAATTTTTGCAACACTTTGAGAATCGGAGGTTCCACATTTACGAAGCCCTCAAAAGTTAAAACCAATCCCTTAATCCCCCAAAGAGGCAAAATTCAACCCTTGGGGAGGTCAGGAGGGGTCATAAACAAGCTAATAACTTAACTCTGCCAACTTTTGAAATTTTATTCGGCTTTCAAATACTTTTTAAAAAACGGTCGAAAAATAAAGCGATCAGGAATATTTTACACCAACCTTTTATCTTTGTATCAACACTAACAACTGAAATTAAACTAAACCAATGAAGAACTTATTCCTGTTAATTTGTGCGATCGCAATACTTTGGGTGAGTGCATGTTCAACAAAAAACAAAGAGCAACAACATCCCAACATCATTTATATTTTAGCCGATGACCTGGGCTATGGCGACATATCGGCTTTTAACGAGCAGGGGAAAATACAAACTCCGAATATCGACAAACTGGCTACTGATGGCATACGATTTACTGATGCACACACCACTTCAGCAGTTTGCACACCCACCCGCTATGGCATTTTAACAGGCCGTTACAATTGGCGCAGCACTTTAAAATCGGGCGTTCTTACAGGAACGTCGAAGGCGCTGATTCCAAGCAGCAGAACAACAGTAGCCAGTTTATTAAAGAAGAACAACTACAATACCGCCTTTATCGGGAAATGGCATTTGGGATGGGACTGGGCGCTAAAAGATAGCAGTCAGCAGCTTGGTACCGGTTGGAATCCTGATGATTTCGATAACATCGATTTTTCGAAACCGGTGAAAAATGGCCCGAAAGAATTAGGCTTCGACTATTCGTACGGGCACAGCGCATCATTGGATATTGCTCCGTATGTTTATGTGGAGAACGGGATGCCAACACAAGTTCCCGATTCGGCGAGTGTAAACACCGGCAAATATTCGTGGTGGCGCGAGGGACCAACATCGGCCGACTTTATTCACGAAGAGGTTACGCCCAATTTTTTCCGTAAATCATTTACGTACATAAAAGAAATGTCAGGGCTGGAAAAACCGTTCTTTTTGTATTTAGCACTGCCATCACCTCACACGCCCATTTTACCAACCGAGGAGTGGCAAGGTAAAAGCGGTTTAAATCCCTATGGCGATTTTGTGATGATGGTTGATGACTATGTTGGACAAATGCAACAAATAGTAAAAGAAGCAGAAATTGAAGAAAATACGATTGTGATTTTCACCAGCGATAATGGTTGCGCTCCGGCTGCAAAAATCGAGGAACTGACTGCAAAAGGCCACTACCCCTGTTACATTTACCGGGGGCACAAAGCTGACATTTTTGAGGGAGGCCACCGTGTTCCGTTTATTGTAAAATGGCCGGGTAAAATTACTCCGGGATCATTGTCGAACCATACAATCTGCACCACCGACCTGATGGCAACATGCGCCGAAATTACTGGTTCCCAACTGGCGAACAACGAAGGAGAAGACAGTTTCAGCATGTTACCTTTGATGGACGAAACAAACCACAACCAGCCCATTCGTGAGGCAACGGTACACCATTCTATCAACGGCAGTTTTGCCATTAGGAAAGGTCCGTGGAAACTTAATCTATGCCCAGGCTCGGGCGGCTGGAGTTATCCACGACCGGAAAATAAAGAAGTTATTGATACACTCCCGATGTACCAGTTGTATAATCTGGAAAACGATCCGGGCGAAACCAACAACCTCTACCTAACCAACCAGGAAAAGGCTGATGAACTAAAGGCACTGCTAACAAAATACATCGTTGAAGGACGAAGTACTCCGGGAGTACCGCAACAAAACGATCCGATCAATTTCGACTGGCAGCAAGTAGGTTTTATAAATGAATAAAAGCAATTAAAAGCTCTCACCAACAAAAAGCACCTAACTAGCTGATTTGCTAACACCCCAGAGCTCTATTTGCAACTTTCGCAGGGCTACGAAAGCTTCCCGGAGTCCTAATTACTGCTTTCGTAGACGTACGAAAGCTTCCCAGAGTCCTAATTACTACTTTCGTACTGCTACGAAAGCTTCACCGGGTTCTCAAAACTACTTTCGTACTGCTACGACAATACTTTTGTCAACAATTTAGTGCTTTCGTAGACGTACAAAAGCTTCACAGACTCCTATTTACCGCTTTCGCAGACGTACGCTGTCATCAAACAGATCTATTTACTGCTTTCGCAGGATTACGAGAGCTTCAGCGAGTTCTCAAAACGAGAGTGTTCAGCTAACTGTGACATATAAACAGTTTTCAGTCGCAGCTTGTTGTTTTACAATTTAACAATTGGGTTATACCACAGAGTTGTGCAGAGAAGTCACGGAGTTTCACAGAGAATGAAAGTCGTAGTGGCAGTTTTCAGTCGCAAATTGCAATTTTACAATTTAACAATTTTTCAATTTGTCAGTTTAGCAATTTAACAACCTCTTCGTCTCATCTTCACAGTGCTCACAGTCTCATGAGGCTTTGGCTAAAATTCAAACCGTCCCTGCCCCACGGATTTTTGGGCAGCTTCGTATGCCGAAATAATATCGCCCATAATTTCTGCAACTGGTCGAATCTGATTTAACTGAGCAGAAACCTGTCCAATCTCCAGCTCGCCTTCGTCGAGATCACCTTCAAAGATTCCTTTTTTTGCCCGGCCACGACCCAATAATTCCGCCATTGCTTCAGGCGTTTGCCCTGCCTTTTCAGCTTCGTCAACCTGATTAAAAAAGTTGTTTTTTATCAAACGCACAGGCGCTAGCTTTTTTAGTGCCAGTTTTGTGCCGCCTTCGCCTAGTTCGGTTACTAAACGTTTAAACTCAGGGTGCGCCGATGATTCTTCCGACACGGCAAATGCCGATCCGATTTGTACCCCTTCAGCACCCAAAACCATTGCGGCCAGCATCGCTTCTCCCGATCCTATTCCGCCGGCTGCGAGCAAGGGCAGTTTTGTGGCTTTTCGCACCGATGGAATCAGTGTCATTGTTGTGGTTTCTTCGCGGCCATTATGGCCACCGGCTTCAAAACCTTCGGCAACAATGGCGTCAACACCGGCTGCCTCACATTTACCGGCAAAAAACGAGCTCGAAACCACATGTGCCACTGTAATTCCTTTGTCTTTTAACCAGCCTGTCCATTTTTTAGGACTACCTGCCGATGTAAAAACCACGGGAACTTCGTGAGCAGCAATAATATCCATAACCCGCTCAGTTTCGGGGTACATCAAAGGCACGTTCACCCCAAAAGATTTATCGGTGGCAGCCTTCATTTTCACGATGTGCTCCTCCAGCGTTTCGGGGTGCATCGACCCGGCACCAATCAGCCCCAGGCCACCGCTGTTACTCACTGCCGAAGCCAGTTTCCATCCCGAACACCAAACCATTCCCCCTTGTATAACAGGGTATTTTATATTGAATAAATTACAAATTCGATTCATACTTTTCTTTTCAAAACAATAAACTATGAAATAACAGATAAACTCCTTGCTGAACGATTGAAAGGTCGCAGAGGTTCAAAAAATAATGCATATGGAATTTAGAAGTGATGCATCAACTACCGGAAACTACTTTTTATGACCGGCAGTTTCGTCGTCTTCAATGATGTTTTCTTCCAGAATTTGTACGAGCGTTTCTTTTGACAAACGTCGTTTAATTTCACCTTTTTGTGCCACTGATATCGATCCTCGTTCTTCCGAAACGACAATACATAAGGCATCGGTATTTTCCGTCATACCAACAGCTGCACGGTGGCGAAGTCCCAGAGCTTTGTCTAACTCTTTCTGCGTTAACGGAAGAATACAACCTGCTGCAACAATTAGGTTTCCTTTAATAATTATGGCTCCGTCGTGCAGTGGCGAGTTCTTGAAAAATATAGTGCGAATAAGCGCCGATGATATTTTTGCATTGATCTTTTCTCCGGTATTAATCTGGTCGTTTAATTCGGATTCTTTTGCCACAACAATGAGCGCTCCGGTTTTTGTTTTCCCCATCGACTGGCAGGCATCAACAATATTATCGATCTGTTGCTGATTAATGCTCTTGGGTCTCCCCTGAGAGAATAACTTGTCGAGCATCAGTATTTTATTCACATTATAATTGGTACCGATAAAAAGCAGAAATTTTCGAATTTCGGGGTGGAACACGATAATAAGCGCAATGGCACCTACACCAATAAAATACCCCATTATCGAGCCCAGCAGCTCCATGTTCAGCGCTTTCACCGTCAGCCAAACCAGATAGAGCGAAAACAGCCCGATAACAATATTAAAAGCTACCGTTCCTTTTATAAGGCGGTAAAGCTGGTAGAGCAAAAATGCCACCAGCAAAATATCGAGGATATCAAGAAATCGTATGGTTATAAATGCCAGCATCAAATGATTGTAGCTTTAATTTCACAAAATATTTTTACGGCCTCAACCGCTTCTTTTACGTCGTGTACACGCAAGATGTCGGCCCCACCCATTAATGCCAGGGTGTTGGCCACCGATGTGCCGTTTAATGCCGTTTCGGGTTGAGCATCCAATGCTTTCCAAATCATCGATTTACGGCTTAATCCCACCATCACCGGAAGTTGGTACACTTTAAACGCATCGAGCTTGTTCAACAACTCGTAGTTGTGATCGAGTGTTTTTCCAAAACCAAAACCGGGATCAAGAATCACTTCTTTTACGCCCAGTTTGTTTAGCTTTTTTACACGCTCGGCAAAATACTGCGCAACTTCACGAATCAGGTCGTCGTACTGAGGATCTTCCTGCATATTCAAAGGCGTTCCTTTTATATGCGACAAAATATACGGAACCTGTAATTTCCCAACAGTTTCAAACATATTGCTATCCAGCGATCCTCCCGAAATATCGTTAATGATTATTGGCCCTACCTCATCGATTACACGAACGGCTACCCACGAGCGAAATGTATCGACCGAAAGCGCAACATCAGGAAAAGATTTATGAATTGCCTTTACTGCCGGTAACAAACGCGCCAGCTCTTCTTTTGTTGAAACAGTTTTTGATCCCGGACGGGTGGAAACCGCCCCCACATCAATAATTCCGGCGCCATCAGCAACCATTTGCTCAACAGCTTTTAACATGGTGGTTTCGTCTTCCATTTTTCCACCATCGAAAAACGAATCGGGCGTAATATTCACAATTCCGGCCACTACCGGAATGGATAAATCAACTTCTTTTTCGCCAAGATGTAATGTACTGTTTCGTTTTAGGAATTTACCCGCAGACTGCGTAATCAACATAAGAACTGGGCTTTTATGTTTAACAAATCATTAACTATCTATTAATTGTCGTTAACTACAAATGTAGAATAAAACAGGCCAAATTTGCCATTTTTTCATACTTTTATCCGGCAATTTTAGCATACAAAAATATACAGAACTTAGCGAATTGAGCACAATTGACTCAACAAGAAGAAAAAAGACACAAAATAATGGACAGAACAAACCAGCAATACGACCAGGTAATTTCAATTTGCCGTAATATATTTTCGAAGAAAATGACCGATTACGGCACAGCATGGCGAATATTGCGTCCGACCTCACTCACCGACCAGATTTACATTAAAGCACAACGCATACGAAGCATTGAAGAAAAAGGTGTTACAAAAGTCGACGAAGGTGTAAAACCTGAATTTATTGGTATTATTAATTACTGTATTATGGGCCTGATTCAACTGGAGTTAGGAACATCAGACCAGGAGGTACCCCATGAACAAATCCAGGAACTTTACGACAAATACTTTAACGAGGCCAAAACGCTGATGATGGATAAAAACCACGATTACGGCGAGGCCTGGCGAAATATGCGCATCAGTTCGTACACCGATCTGATTTTAATGAAAATACAACGCACAAAACAAATAGAAGATAACCAGGGCAAAACACTTATTTCTGAAGGAATTGATGCCAACTATATGGATATGATCAATTACTCTGTGTTTGCCATGATTAAAATTGAATTTGAAAACAAAGAATAAACTCACCGTATGAATATTGTTAAGCAACTCGCACGAATTCTTTTTGGTATTGTTTTTATTTTCTCCGGATTTGTAAAAGGAATCGACCCGTGGGGATCGGCCTACAAATTTACCGACTATTTTAATGCCATAGGGTTCGATTCGTTGCTTTGGGCAGCCTTTCCACTGGGAGTTTTGCTGGCTTTTGCCGAATTTGCCATTGGTGTGGCCTTTTTCTTTAACTGGCGGATGCGGTTGTTTTCGTGGCTGGGTTTATTATTCATGGCCTTTTTTACACCTTTAACACTTTGGATCGCACTCAAGAATCCGGTTACCGATTGTGGTTGTTTTGGCGATGCACTGGTAATTTCGAACTGGGAAACATTTTATAAAAACCTTGTATTTATTACGCTGGCAATAATTGTAGTTGTCAACCGAAAATGGTATGCCGAAAAGGTAAAAAGTATAGTTCCGGGTATACTAAGTGTTAGTGTTTTTATTGTTTACTTCGGCATTGTTTATTACTCGTACAGCCACTTGCCGGTTTTCGATTTCAGGCCTTACAAAGTGGGCACCAATATTCCGGAAGCCATGAGCATTCCCGACGATGCGCCACAGGAAATCTATGAGAACACATTTTATTACAAGAACAAGAACACCGGCGAGGTTAAAGAATTCACGGAAGAGAATTATCCGTGGCAAGACACCACAAACTGGGAATATAACGACATGGAATCGAACCTGGTGCAGGAAGGTTACGTACCGCCAATTCATGATTTCACCATTGAATCACCCGAAGGAGATGACATAAAAGACTTCTTTATTTACGACGAGAATTATGTGTTTATGCTCGTAGCTTACGACCTGCATAAAACCAGCACCAGGTCGCAGGAAGAGATTAACACATTAGCGCATTGGGCGCTGGATAAAGGGTATTCGTTTGTTTGCCTCACCTCTACCCTGCAGGATGAAGCTTTGCAATTTGCTGAAGAGAATAGAGCACCATACGAATTCTTTAATTGCGACGAGATTACCTTAAAAACAATGATTCGTTCGAACCCCGGATTGATCGTAATGAAAGACGGGACCATTCTGTATAAATGGCATTACAACGACATTCCTTCGCCGGAAGAGGTTGAAGCTGAGTTTGAGTAGAGAGTGGCGAGTTTCGAGCTGCGAGTTATAAGTTTTCAGTCGCAGTCGCAGTTTGCAGTCGCAGTTTGCAATTTTACAATTTAACATTTTTTCAAATCAACAATTAATTTCTACCACAGAGTTACGCAGAGAAGTCTCGGAGTTTTACAGAGAGAGAGGAAAAGTCACAGTCGCAGTTCTCAGTCTCAGATTGCAATTTTACAATTTATCTGTTTTACAATTTTGCAATTCTTTCTGCCGACAAGAGGAAAAGTCTCAGTCTTAGATTACAGTCACAGTCGCATTTTACAATTTAGCATTTTAGCAATGATGACGCTAAAGTACCAGGAATCCAGCATCTAATATCCAGCATCTAGTATCAAGCATCTAGCATCTAGTATCAAGCATCCAGTATCAAGCATCCAGTATCGCATCTCATTCTTCCAATTTAAATAAACAAATAGTTAATAATATTTAAGCATTATATTCAATGCCCCCCGAATCAATTATTTCGGTTAAATTTGTGATCGATTTTTGAAAATCTAATAAACTAAAATTCAATAATATGAGACAAAAGATAGTTGCAGGAAACTGGAAATGTAACACCACCGTGCAAGAAGGTGTTGAGTTGGCAAAAGCTGTTGACGCGATTGTAGCAAGCGAAGGTGCTGACGATGTAGTTGTTGTGTTGGGAACACCATTTACACACATTACAAAAGTAGTTGAATCTGTAAATACCGAAAGAATTGGTGTTGCTGCGCAAAACTGTGCTGCCGAAGCTAAAGGAGCTTTCACTGGTGAAGTTTCTGCTGAAATGGTAAAATCAACAGGTGCCGGGTACGTAATTTTAGGTCACTCTGAGCGTCGTGAATACTACGGTGAAACCAGCGAGATCCTGAACAAAAAAGTGGCACTTGCATTAGAGAACGGATTAACTCCTATCTACTGCTGTGGTGAAGCTTTGGATATTCGCGAAGCCGGAACACACAACGAATATGTTGTAAATCAACTGGAAGAAACAGTTTTCCAACTGTCGGCCGAAGATTTCAAAAAAATCGTAATTGCTTACGAACCAATCTGGGCAATCGGAACCGGTGTAACTGCCAGCTCAGACCAGGCACAAGATATGCATGCTAACATTCGCGCTGCAATTACTGCTAAATTTGGTGAAGAAGTTGCTGAAGGAACTTCAATTCTTTACGGTGGTAGCTGTAAAGCAAGTAATGCAAACGAATTATTCGCCAACAAAGATGTTGACGGAGGTTTGATTGGTGGAGCTTCATTAAAAGCTGAGGATTTTATCGGAATCATCAACGGTTTCTAGAAAACAATTAAATTGCAAAATATTTTAAAGCCATTTTCTGCAGGTCAGGAAATGGCTTTTTCAATAACAATTAGCTGTTAACTAGCTATTTTACATTGTTATTTACTACATTTGCCCCCGTTCTTTTGAAACATATAACTAGTCTGGGTTGTTAATCAAAGCAACAAGGTATAATTCGTTTTGGTCAAACTTTTGTTAAATGAAAAAACTGGTATTATTAGTCATATTGTTCACCTCATTATGCATTATCAGTTGTAACTCGTCTAAAAATTCGGATGAAATAGCCTCATACACCTATCAGGAGAAAAAAGTTGAAATGAGCGATTCCTTGCGGGTAAAAATCCCGGATTGGGTAGAAGAAGGTAAAATCTGCTTCGGGCTGGTAGTTCAGGTAACAAAAGAGGGTAAACCGATAACAGGAAAACCTGTGAAAGCCAAAGTGGTTCAAATCGATGAAAACTCGGTAAAAATGAAGGCCCTTGAAACGGTAATTCTCTACGAAGGACCAGATCGCAACCTGAAAGGAATAAACAAAGGCCAGGTATGGGATGAAAAAGAAGGCGACCTCTACCTCACTTTTGAGGAAGCAGTTGAGGTGCTGGAAAAGATGGAGATTTATAAGTCGGAGTAACGAGCCCCAAATCTAAGTATTCATTGACATTTCAAGCAAATACAATTTCCACATTTTTACATAATTCGTTTAATACACATCAAATCTTTAACAGTATAAAGAATAATCGAAACGCAGAATATTGATTATCTTTAAAATTTTATGGCAAATCGTTAGAATTGCTATTTAAAGACATATAAAAACCGTAAGTTCGACAATTAATATGATAACCAGGAGAAATTAAATTTACGGCACAAAAGAGTCGTTTTCGAATAACAAGTATGAACCAATTTTTTAAGCATACAATTACCCTGATAATTAGCATGCTACCTTTATATCTGCTTGCCCAAACCACCTATCATATTTCAGGAGTTGTTGAAAACATTAAAACCAAAGAACACATAGGCCTCGTTGCCATCCAGCTATCTGAACTTAATCGATGGACAACATCTGATTTAAACGGCGAATTTAATTTTGATAATATCCCTGAAGGGAGATATAACATACAAGCTTCGTGTTTAGGTTTTGAAAGGTATGAAAGTGTTGTTGAAATTAAAAGAAACCTGGAAAACTATAACATATCGATGTTGGTAAGCTCTCTCGGCCTTGATGAAATTATCGTTGTTGCCAGTGAAAATACCAGTTTAAGTTCATCATCAACTATTGAAAATGCCGCTATCGAACATTCGCAACCAACAAGCCTTAGCGATATTATGCAATTGGTACCAGGACAGATTTCGTTAAATCCCGATTTATCAAAGGCTAACCAAATAACAATACGTGATATAAACACATACTCGGGTGAAGACAGAACAAGGCAAGCGAATTCCAATGACGCCCTTGGTACCGCAATTATTTTAGACGGAACTCCCTTAGACAATGATGCCAATATGCAGTCGTTAAATACAATAACACTGGGGCAATCAGATGAATTTTCAACAGCAGGAGGAGGCAGCGATGTTCGTCAAATCTCAACAGATAATATCGAATCGGTTGAAGTCATCCGTGGTATTCCATCGGTACAATACGGAGATTTAACAAGCGGTGCAGTGCTGATAAAAACAAAATCCGGAAAAACGCCTTTCAAAGGCAAAGTAAAAGCAGATCCTAAAATTAAGCAGGCAGCAATTTCAAAAGGCATTTTGCTAAAAGGCGAGAATCAAGGAGCGGTAAATTTTGAACTTGATTTTACTCATTCATATGACGATTTACGAGAGCCTGCAAGAAGTTATAAAAGACTAAACGGGCAGTTTGGTTACTCCAATACTTTGTTTAAGAAACACAATCCCCTAAGTATAAATTTTAAGGGAAACTATTTTCATACAATCGATGATGAAAAGAAAGACCCGGATCAACGACAACTGGAACGTCAGCGAGAAAGAGAATCAGGTTTAGATCTGAAGTTATTTGGAAAATGGTCGCTTCAAAAATGGAGGATTGGAAACATAAGTTATAACTTTTCGGGTAGCTTTAATCAACAAGACTATTATAGCTATGCTCTAAATTCAACTTCGGCAACTCCTTTACCAACAGCTTACATTGCAGGAGAATATGCAGTAGATATTTTACTACCGGAGTATTATTCCGAACTCACTATTGATGGTAAACCATACAACTATTTTGCAACAATAAAACTTGATTCAAGATTTACACTTGGAGGTATGAGTAACTCTGTAATGTATGGTTTCGACTGGCGTGTATCCGGGAACAATGGAAAAGGCAGAATCTATGATTTAAGCCGGCCGCCAAGAGATGCGATTAAAACCCGCCCCCGGGCATTTAATGATATCCCGTCAAGTAAAAAGCTGGCACTTTTCGCTGAAGACAGAATAAGCTTCCCAATTGGCAATAACACACTGGAAACACAAATAGGTATACGTTATAACAACTTCCTGCCAAAAGGAATCTTCTCAACCAATGGTTTTACATCACTTGAACCGAGAATTAATTTTGCGTACCATATACCTCGCAACTTTACCCTCAGAGGTGGCTTCGGAAAAACATCAAAAACCCCTACCATGTTGCACATGTTTCCTGATGCCGCATACATTGATAAAATAAGCTTTAATTCTTCACCAGAATTAATTGTATCAACAACCCAAATTATTGAAGACACCAGCAATCCTGATTTAAAACCAATGACAAATAATAAATATGAATTGGGTGCTGATTTCAAAATATATGGCATAAACTTTATCCTCACCGGATTTCGAGAGAAGATCAGGAATGGATTTGGCTGGGAAGAGCAGTATTTTGCAATGAATTACCGAAAATGGGATGAATTGGGAAAGGGATTCTTTCCGGTTTTTGAAAATGGAAATATTACGTATGAGGAATATGGAGAAGTGATGACCTTAGGCTACGAACAGGAAACTCAATTCGAAAGATACAAGTCTCCGAAAAATAACTATAGCGTCGACAAGAAAGGAGTTGAATATGTTATTAACTTTGGTCGCATAATTCCGATAAAAACAGAACTCATGGTTGACGGTGCATATTACCACATAAAAAGATCCAGGCATGCAGTTCCCGTTGTGGAAAGAATAACTTCGTCATACCAGGGAGATTATTTCCCGTACTTATCGGTGTTACCGGGTAACTCTGGTACAATCTCGCAACGATTAAATTCGAATTTCCGGACCATTACCCATATTCCTGAGTTGAAAATGATTTTTTCATTCAACCTGCAAACAATTTGGGTACAGAAGTCTAAATATTTCTGGGAAAACAACTCCGGAACACCTGTTGCTTACACCAAAGGCGAGAATAACGAAAAGTTGTACGGACAATATTCATCTGGCGACATCATTTATGTAGATCCTGTCGGTTTCTATGACATGAATATGCAATACCACGAATGGCAGGAACAGTACTCGTTTGAAGCTCCTTATTCGACAATGGTAGAAAAACAAGAAGATGATTATTATGAAGAGGAATCGTATCCGGTAAACTGGCAACTGAATTTGAAATTAACCAAAGAATTTGGAAAATTTGCGAAGTTGTCGTTTTTTGCGTACAATGTGTTTAATCATCGGCCATTATATAAAGGTACGCGAAGTGGATTTTACACCAGATTAAATCAAATTGCCTATTTTGGAGCAGAATTAAAATTTAATTTGTAATTACTAAAACTTATTTATAGATCACACCATGAGAAAATTTGCACTCATTACTTTATCTCTGCTAATAAGCTTATTACTAACCAACTGTAAAGATGATATGGCGCCCAGCTATATAATCACGGTTAAGGTTAATTATCCTGACGGATTTACGGTTGCCGACTTCCCTGCAGATGTTACTGTTACAGCAACAAACACAAATTCCAAACGGACCACAACTGCAATTTCTACTTCTGATGGTAATGCCATTTTTGAATTGGTTGAAGGAAATTACAATTTTACAACGAGTTTTGCTGTTACCGGCAACGATGGCGAGGAGTACATTTTTAATGGAATGGTATCCAACTACTCTTTAATCTCCGAGTCTGCTGTTACCATGAACCTTATTTTAGCAGATAATACCGGTGGTTTTATTTTCAAAGAACTTTATTATGTTGGATCATTAACTCCTGAAGATAAAAGTTATACTTCCGATCAGTTCTTTGAAATTTATAACAACTCAGGAGACACATTACATGCCGATGGTTTATGCATCGCAGTTCACGAGGCAACAACAACATCAAAACCAAGCAGTTGGATTGACAAGAATGGTGACTTAATGGATAGCATACCGCTTACCTATCACACATGGATTGTACCAGGAAATGGTACAGATCATCCCGTTATGCCGGGAGAAAGTTTAATTATTGCACGCGATGGTATTGATCATCAAACTGATGAAACGGGGAATCCCAATTCACCCGTTAACCTTGGTGATGCCGACTGGGAAACATACGTAGAGTCTTCCGATGGGGACGTGAATGCTTCTGCAGTTCCTAATCTAACATTAGTGTATACAACAAATACAAAAATGACTGATTGGGCTGCTTCAGTCTTTGGACCTGCAATAGTACTTTTCCGGTTCCCTGATGATAACTGGGAAAGTTACGTTTCGGATGCTAATAACTTTATGACAAAACCAGGAAGTTCTTCTTCCACTGAATACCTGATGATTGACAAAGAATTCGTTATTGATGCTGTAGAGTGTGCCCGATTTGATGCGGATGAAGTTTACAAACGTCTTCCTGCTGAGTTAGATGCCGGGTATACTTATATTGAAGCGGGTACTAAATCATCATTATCCGTTCGACGTAAAGCCAAAATGATTATCGGTGACCGCGTAATTTATAAAGACACCAATAATTCTTCGGAAGATTTTCTGCATGATTTAACACCTACTCCGGGAGTAAATCCAACAAGTGTAGAAGAATAAATCAGGAAGACCAGTAATCACTTGCCACAATAAGCTACTGAAACTTTTAATGTTTCGTTTGAGATGACTAAACTTCAGATTGCACTTATTCTGTCTCTATCCTTTCTTATTGCAAAAGGAGGATTAGCATTTGGTGTGCCAAAGGATAGTACATCTTCTTTCCATTCATTAAAACTGTTTCAATTAAAAAACCAATGGCTTAACACCGGCAATATTTCCGGATTAACTTTTAATTCTAACGAAAACATCGGTGAATTTTTTGGGGAATATAAATTGGCAGATGGAGATTACAAAAGAGTGCGGGAGGCTTCGCATTTGGAAAATTATTCGCTTTCTACTGAAAGTTACCTGGTAATAAACAAAACTTATTTCTACGGAAAGCTAGCCTACCAAAATAGTGATGAAACAGGAAATTTGTATAGCGGCCTATTTAATCCGTACCGGGGAAATCCATATGTAATAGGCGATTCCATTCCCGGAGCCAATATTCACAAAGAAAGTTTTAACCTTTCGGGCGGTTTTGCCAAAAAGCTAAACCAGAATCTCTCGTTTGGGCTATTAGCTGACTACCAAATTGGTAAAAGTGCAAAACAAAAAGATCCGCGACCACGAACGGTGATTACCAACTTTTCACTTTATCCATCAATTATTATCCATTTTTTAAATAGTAATCTGGGCCTTAACCTGGGTTACAGAAACAGAAAAGAAGATATTGAATACCGACAGGTTGTTATCGATGATCCTGACCCCATCTATTTTATGTTTAGAGGATTGGGATTTTACTCGTTGGAAATTGGACAAACAAAGTCGCGATTTTTTAATCAAAATAGTATATCAGCCGGAGTACAGTTTGACACAAAATATTTTGGATATAGCTCGTTAACAGAAATAAGCGGAATTTACAGCAAGGAACAAACAGAAGACGGAACAAGCATTATAAAAAAAGACGATGCGGGCGATTGGAAAACTTTTAGAATTGATCTGAATCAGCAGTTTTCCAAACACTCTTCAACTGCCATTCAGAAGATTACTTTTCGCACCTCGTATTTCGATGGAGACGGAATAGAATACTTACAGGAAGCTATTATAAATGACGACAATCAAACAGAGTACATAACTTTATCCAAAAATTTGAAACTGAACAGGAAGGAATTTGATGCCGCAGTAGAATATAACCATCTGAAGCTGTACGACCACGGACAAATTAACTGGGAAAGCAGTGTTTATGGTCATTACAAGTTAAAAACGGAAAAGTATTATTACATTCCCGAAATATTTAGTGCCCAATACTCGAACCTTGAACTGGGTGTAAATTTTGAAAAAAACTTTTACATCGGTAAAATGTGTTTTGCTCCAGGGCTTCAGCTAAATTACCGGCACAATTTGGATCAGGAACTCAATCTTTCAAACGACGAAACAATTACCCGCCAACAAAACAAACAACTATATATCCACGATTTTGAATACGACACAGCTGAATATTTCAATATTTCTTCCCGGATTTATTGTGGATACAAGATGCCGAAATCGGAAAGTATTGACGAACTATTTTTAAAGATTAGATATGAATTTCGTGAAGCAATCGATTCAAATCAAAACATTGGAATCTTAACTGCGAAACTTGGCTTTGTGTTCTAAAAGAAGTAAACGTAATCAGATGAATGCAATTGAATGTAAAAACCTAACCCATTACTACGGCAAAAAGCTGGTTTACGAGAACCTGAGTTTTAACGTAAAGGAAGGAAGTATCTTGGGGCTATTGGGCAAAAATGGTACGGGCAAAACCACTACTATTAATATTTTAAATGGCTTTCTGCAACCGCAAAACGGAGAGTGCCTGATTTATGGCGAAAACACGCAAAACTTATCTCCTCAAAACAAGGCGCGAATCGGTTTTCTTATCGAAGGGCACATTCAGTATGCGTTTATGAATATTCATCAAATCGAGAAATTTTATTCGAAATTCTACCCTAAATGGGATAACGAGCCGTACTGGCAACTTTTGTCGAAACTTCAGGTTTCACCAAAGCAAAAAATATCCACCATGTCGTGCGGGCAGCGTTCGCAGGTGGCGCTCGGGCTTATTTTGGCGCAGGATCCCGATTTGCTTATCCTCGACGATTTTTCAATGGGTCTCGATCCGGGTTATCGTCGCCTGTTTATCGACTACCTGCGCGAATATGCCAAAGAAAAAAACAAAACCATTTTCACCACCTCTCATATTATTCAGGATATGGAACGCCTGATCGACGATCTGCTGATTATGGATTTTAACCGTGTATTGGCCCAACGCAGTGTAAAATCGTTTATGCAGGAGTTTAAACAGTTTTACCTTGAGTTGGAAAATCCGGACATCGATATATCGAACGAAGATTTTGTAGAAAACAGCGAGAAAGTAAATAACAAGCTGGAATTGTACACATACGAACCGGAAGACCAGGTTTTAAACTTTTTGAAAAATAATGGAATTGCTTACAGAAATTTCAGGCAAGTAGAAATGGGTTTGGAAGATGCATTTATTGGATTAACCGGAAAATACTAGCAAAATGTGGAAATCGATCATATACAAAGAATGGCTAAAAATCAGATGGGTTGCCATTATTTACGCTGCACTTGGTGTTTTGGTGGTTGGAAATATATTTCTAAAAGTTCAGCACGATTTTGAATTCAGCAACGCAGCAAACTATTGGTATAGTATCCTTTTCCAGGGTAATAAGTTTTTCGAATATAGTTTATTCAAATTTGTTCCCCTTGCCGGAGCAGTGGCCATTGCCCTTACCCAATATTTTCCCGAAACCATTAATAAACGAATAAAGCTCACTTTTCATTTGCCCATCAACGAAAACAAGGCATTGTTGGTGATGATGTTGTTCGGGACATTTTGCCAGGTTGCAATCTCCACGGTTCTCATTCTGATCTTTACAGGAATGAGTTTAGCTTATTTTCCTGCTGAGATCATTCAATCGGCCTTAATTTCAACTGCTCCCTGGTTTTTATGCGGTTTTGTAGTATATTTTTTAACCGCACTAATCGTATTAGAGCCGGTATGGAAATATCGTTTTATCTATATCCTGGTAACTGCAACCTTTGTACCTATTTATCTTCAAACAGTGGCAGCAAGTGCCTATTCTCCTTCCCTTCCGCTGTTAATCGTGTTTACTATTCTTTTGTCAGTTGTTTTGTTGTTTTCGGGATACCGGTTTAGAAAAGGAGAAATGTAATATGGTAAAAATCAGCAGATATATTTTAGTTTTTATGGCCATTCTTGGTTTATCGGTTGTACTGCCCCAGTTCTACCGAATGGCATTTGAAAAACCAAGCAAAAGCCCGTTGATACAATACAGCTGTATCGACCATGATTTTATGATCTATCGACCGGATGCTGACGATAAATGGACGAACCGTGAAGGGACAAAACTAACACGTGAAGCCTACGAAATGAAATTGCCGCTAATGTACACGCGGCAACTGGTTATGGATGGAACGATGCCCGATTCGATAAACGGACAGAAAATTAATATCCAGCACGCCGGTATATTTCGGTCAAACTTTCGAATAACACCCGATGAAATTCATGCTCCAAAACCCAAACTCTATCCTTTGTTTGAATCACAATCGGGCCGGGCTAATCTGGAAATGCCTGACGATTTTTTCCGCATCACCTGGCGTATGGAGTTTATCGATGCCAAAACCAACAAAATTCTCGAAGATAAAAGCCGGATGTTTTCGGCCGTTTTATATAACCGGGGTTTTAAGTTCCCGGCAAATTCGATAAACGGTATTCCAACACCCAGGAAATCGTGCGACGAAGGTTATCTGGTATTCGATTCTGCCGACCAGCTTTTTCATATTAAAATGGCTAAGGGAGTACCTTTTGTCCGCAAAGTTGAGCTTCCAACTGGTATGAAATTCAAAACCATTCAGTGCGTTGATTTTAGCGACAAACTTTATTACGCCTACTTATTTACAGAAAATAACGAACTCTATGTGCTGACACCCTACGATTATATGCTGGAAAAATTTGATGTGGATGATATTGATCCTGATAAATACGAGATCAGAATTTATGGCGACTATTTTAATTTCAATGTAATAAGTATTGGCGACGGGTTTATAAGAACACAGGTCGTAGACCGCGACCACAACAAGATTGACGAATATATTGAAAAGCGCCCGACTTATAATTCCGGCACCGAAGGTAAAATTGCCCAGTTGCTTTTCCCCGCCGAGCTAAAAATGACTGATAATAACTCCAGCTACGTAAATTTCTATTTAAAAATCAGCAAGTCGTTTAGATGGCTTTTTATCAGCCTGTTGCTAATTATCGTACAATACTCTATTATTAGAAAACAAAAGAAAAAAATCAGAACCAGTATCATTGATTTGCTGATTATTGGAATTACAGGAATATTTGGTTTTATCGCCGTAAATATCTTTCCCAATAAATTCATCGATTAAAGAAGAAGCAAACTTCCAACAGAAAGCATCAGTGGCCGTTTTTTTATACCTTCGCCGCAAATACCAAACAAATGGATTACCAAAAAATAAGTATACAAATTACCCCGTTTCAGGAGTGGTTGCGCGATGTTTTAAATGCTCAGCTGGCCGACATTGGTTTTGATAGTTTTGTGGAAACCGAAACCGGATTTGAAGCGTTTATCCCGGCAACTTCTTACTCAAAAGAAAGTTTAAACACAGTTCTCGAATCGTTCTCCGGTGATTTTTCATTTAAAGTAGATTCGGAGTTTATCGCCGACCAAAACTGGAACGAAGAGTGGGAAAAGAACTATTTCAAACCGCTGGTAATCGGTGGAGAGTGTATGATCCGGGCGCCGTTTCACACGGAATATCCCGAGGCAAAATACGAAATTGTAATTGAGCCTAACATGGCTTTTGGAACCGGAAACCATGAAACTACGGCGACAATAATCGAATCAATTCTACAAAACGATTTAGGCGGAAAAACCATTTTGGACATGGGCTGTGGAACTGGTATTCTCAGCATTTTAGCTTCGATGAAAGGGGCCAAACAAATTACGGCTATCGACATTGACAAATGGTCGTACGAAGGGACGCGGGAAAATGCAGCGCTGAATAAAATCACGAACATTGATGCAAAACTGGGAGATGCCAGCCTGCTTGGAAATGAAAAGTTCGACCTGATTTTTGCCAACATCCATAAAAATGTTTTGCTAAACGACATGGAAGCATACTTCAGTGTATTGAACGATGGCGGAACGTTGATTATGAGTGGTTTTTACACCGAAGACATCAAGGATATTAAAACAAAAGCTGAAAGCCTGGGAATGAAAGATGCCGGTTTTGTGGAAAAAAATAACTGGGTAGCTCATTCGTTTACAAAAAACGATTAAAAAATTGCGAAACTGCAAAATTGTAGAATTAATCTTTTACCTTTTTACTTTCTACTTTTAACTTAAACGCCATGCAAGACCTTTTTAATTACTTTGTAAAACGCTGCGACTCGTTGCTTGAAAACGAGGTGCCAAAATCGATTACCGGCAGGTTAAAAAGACTCAATCGTAAAGACAGAGAGGCATTAAAAAAGATGCTGATTGAAAAGGGAAAAGAGCTGGAAGCTTCCGGTCACAGCCATGTAATTTCGTGGTTGGAAACCAGCATTACGCTTATTAACGAGCATGCGTTTCACTTTAACCGGGTATTTTTCAGCCCGGGAAACGACATTAAAAATGAGATAAAAACACTGCTCGATCATGCTTCACAAACCGTTGACCTGTGCATTTTTACGATTACCGATAACGAACTGGCACGAAGAATTATATCCTGCCATAAACGAGGAGTGAAAGTGCGAATCATCACCGACGATGAAAAAATGGAAGATAATGGCTCAGAAATCGCCAAACTTGCCGGGGCCGGAATTCCCGTAAAAATCGATCATTCGCATTACCACATGCACAACAAATTTGGTATTATCGATGGTAAAATTGCGATAACCGGCAGCTTTAACTGGACCTACACCGCCACCAAACACAACCAGGAAAACCTGGTGGCTACCACAAAATTTGAGATCGTACAACAATACGACGAAGAATTTAACCGCCTCTGGAATGAATTATTTGAATTAAAAGCTGGGCAATAATCAGTGCTGAATTATACGCGCGGCACCGCTTCGTGGCGTGGTAACTCCCAAATTTCAAGGTCTCGAATTTCTTTCCCATCTATTACAAAACGCAAGGCAGTACATACTTTATGAAAACCCTTGTAACCGGCAGCTCCCGGATTCATGTGCAAAAAATTGAGTTTTTTATCAAAGATTACTTTTAAAATATGCGAATGCCCGCTAATAAACAAATCGGGTGAATTGGTATAAATATCCGGTTTTACGTAACGTTCGTAACGTCCCGGATAACCACCAATATGCGTCATCCAAACATCCACATCTTCGCATTTAAAACGCTGATGCATCGGGTGAACTACACGCACATCCTGTCCGTCAATGTTTCCGTAAACACCTCTCAAAGGTTTAAAATCAGCCAGACGATCTGCGGTTTCAATATTTCCAAAATCTCCCGCATGCCAAATCTCGTCCACCTTATCGAAAAAAGTAAAAATACGCTCGTGAATAAATCCGTGTGTGTCCGATAACAGTCCAATTCGTCTCATTAAAATTTGTCTTATTGCTGCAAATTAAGTTAAATTTGTTTTAGACAACTTCTACAGCTTAATAAAAACCGAATTTACCTTTTACAATTCCGTTTTGGCCTGGAAGATTCACTTAAATAAAACCGACAAGATGATTACAATTGTAGCTAAATTTATAGTAAACAAAGGACAGGAATCAACATTTTTGAAACTCGTTGAAGAATTGGGAGAAGCGTCGCGCGCCGAGGATGGAAACATTGAATATGTATTGCATAAAAAGGTAGACGATCCCTCTACTTATTGCCTGATTGAAAAATGGAAAGACCGGGCAGCGATCGATTTTCACAACAGCACTCCGCATTTTTCAAGCACCGTTCCTAAAATAGGCGAATTGGCTGAAGTTACCGTTGACCTGTACGAACTGGTATAAAGAGGCTAACCAGACCGTTGCTCCTCTCCGTTTTAGCATCGGTCTTTAATTTATATATATGAAACAAGTAGTAATCGTACGACATGGCAAGGCCGTACCTTACGGGTACGAAGATGATTTTACGCGCGACCTGCGTGAACGTGGTAAAAACGACGCGAAACTGATAAGTCAGGATCTGAAAAAACAAGGGGTAGTTCCGGATACCATTATTTCCAGTCCTGCCAAACGAGCGTTTAAAACGGCCATGATTTTTGCCGAAAACCTCGACTTTAAACGCCAGGACATTATTACTGTTGAAGATATATACGACGGGCTTAGCACCGACGAATTTTTGGAGCTGATACATAAGTTACCACCGAGCTCTAATACGGTATTCTTTTTTGGGCATAACCCTGGCTTTTATTACTACGTGTGCAATTTACTCGAAGAGTTTTACAGCGACATGCCAACCTCATCAACCGTTGGAATAAATTTCGATGTTGAAAGCTGGGATCAGGTAGAAGCAAGAAGCGGGAAGCTGGCATTCCATCTTGTTCCACGTATGTTTAAATAGCAGTTTTTATTTTCACTTTTTTAAACTTTAGTTTACTTAAATCGCTGAAACTTCCTGTTATTACTTAATTATATTTTCTAAATTAGCACTGCTTTTACGTAAGTTTCCTATTCTATATCCCAATCAATCAGCCTATTGGATCGAATTGCTTATGTAGAATGGAGAAATCGACAAAAAAACTCAAACTAGAAGAGGAAATTGTTGTTAGGAATGACAAACAATGTAAACAGAAAATAAGATAAAGTATGGATGAATTTATGGCCGCAAGAATGCAAATGGCCGTTTCGTTAGGATTTCACATCGTATTTGCCTGCATAGGGATGGTAATGCCGTGGTTTATGTTCGTTGCCGAGTGGAAATGGCTTCGAACAAAAAATCCGGTCTATCTTGATTTGGCAAAAGCCTGGGCAAAAGGTGTAGCAATATTTTTTGCCGTTGGTGCCGTTTCCGGTACTGTATTATCGTTTGAGCTGGGAATGTTATGGCCCACATTTATGGAGCATGCCGGGCCCATTTTTGGGATGCCCTTTTCGTGGGAAGGAACCGCTTTCTTTGTGGAAGCCATAGCGCTGGGTTTATTCCTGTACGGCTGGAAACGTCTGAACAAATGGGTTCACCTCTACACCGGAATGGTTGTAGGAATTTCCGGTGTACTTTCGGGAATTTTTGTGGTTTCGGCCAATGCCTGGATGAATGCTCCCGCAGGTTTCGACTGGATTGACGGACAAGCTTTTAATATCGATCCGGTAAAAGCGATGTTCAACAAAGCATGGTTCTCGCAGGCGCACCATATGACTATTGCAGCTTTTTCGGCAACGGGATTTGCAGTGGCCGGAGTGCATGCTGTTTTATACATGAAAAATAAGCTGGAGATTCACGCCAAAGCCATAACCATAGCACTCGCATTTGCATCGGCAGCTGCTGTTCTTCAACCCATAAGCGGTGACCTCGCAGCTAAAAATGTTGCCAAATTACAACCGGCAAAACTAGCTGCTTTCGAGTCGCATTTTAAAACCGAGGAAAAAGCGTCACTTATTATCGGCGGAATTCCTGATGTGGAAAACCGCGAAGTAAAATACGCGATTAAACTTCCCGGATTCCTGAGTTTCCTTGCGCATGGCGACTTTAACGCAGAAGTAAAAGGACTGGAAGAGTTTCCGGAAGAAGAGTGGCCACCGGTACCGATTACACATTATTCGTTTCAGTTAATGGTTGGAATAGGGATGTTTCTGATGCTGATTGCCGGCCTGTTTTTTGCCGGAACCTACAAATGGAAACACTGGCTGGAGAAGAAATGGTGGTTGCGCATGCTGGCCATCGCTACCCCGCTTGGGTTTATTGCAGTGGAAGCCGGCTGGATAGTTACCGAAGTAGGACGCCAACCCTGGATTATTTATGGCATTATGAAAACAAAAGATTCGTTAACGCCAATGCCGGGCATCCAGTATACTTTTTACACCATTACGGCGGTTTATGTCATTCTAACTTTTGTGGTTACCTGGCTGCTGAGCCGCCAAATACAACTATTACAATCAAAATATCTGAAAAATGGCTGAAGCTAATCTCATAATACTGGTAATTTGTTTAATGCTTTACGTTTTACTTGGGGGCGCCGATTTTGGCGGCGGAATTCTCGAACTTTTGTCGAGAGGTAAAGCATCAAAAATCGTGTCGCGTGCCATTGCACCGGTTTGGGAGGCTAACCACGTATGGTTAATTCTGGTGGTAGTAATCCTGTTTGTCGGATTCCCGACTGTCTATTCAACCGTTCTTACGGCCTTGCACATTCCAGTTTTGTTGGTACTGCTTGGCATTATCGCCCGCGGGTCAGCTTTTACATTTCGCCATTACGATATTGATGAAGAACGTCCGAAAGCTATCTATTCGGCCATATTTCGCTACTCCAGTGTGTTCACCACTTTCTTTTTGGGAGTCACCGTTGGCGGACTAATACTGGGCGAAATAACGATGGATTATCAGCTTGGCTTTTACGAAGTATACATCCACCCGTGGCTAAACTGGTTTTCGGTGAGTATGGGCGTGTTTATGGTGTTGTTATTTGCCTTTCTGGCGGGTATTTTTACCGTTAGCGAAATTGATGACAAAAACTACATCATTTATTTTACACGCATGACCAAGCGCCTGCTGATCTCATTGGTGGTAATGGGAGCAATTGTGTTTGCAACGGCTAAAGTTGCCGGTCATCCGCTGTTGAAAGACTTCATCAACTCGCCCATAAGCGTAGCCTGTATTGTTATCGCTACCCTGGCACTTCCGGCATTCTGGTATTTTCTGAATAAAAATAAAGGCAACTGGTTACGATTAACTGCCGGGCTTCAAACTACGCTGATCGTTACCGGATGGTTTGCCATTCAGTTTCCGGTGTTGGTTAAAACAAAAAGTGGTGATGATATTACCATTCAGGCAGCAAAGGCACCCGAACAAGTGCAGCTATTCCTTTTAATTGCGTTGATTGTTGGTGTACTGATCATTTTTCCGGCAATGGGCTACTTGTATAAAACATTTAAGTTTAGCGAAGAGCCGGAATAGTAATTTCACCTTCCTGTTTGTTTCCAACTAAGTTATTTCGAAAAAAATCAGAATAACATTTTTACTAACTTTGGCACTTGAAAAAGTTTTAAATCCATGCAGTTATTTTATGTTCCGGATATTTCAGGTGCCGAAGTTATTTTAAACGAAACCGAATCGAAACACGCCATTCGTGTACTTCGCTTAAAAGAAGGCGACGATATTGAACTGGTAGATGGGAAAGGTGGTTTCTACAAAGCAAAAATTCAGAATGCCAATCCCAAAAAATGCCAACTCATTATTATTGATTCGCAAACTGAATTTGGCAAAAAGGATTTTCATTTACACATTGCCATTGCACCTACCAAAAATATCGACCGCACAGAATGGTTTCTGGAGAAATGCACCGAAATCGGCATCGATGAAGTCACTCCTCTCCTTTCGGAACATTCGGAACGCAAAGTGATAAAACCCGAGCGTTTGGAAAAGATACTGGTTTCGGCCATGAAACAATCGGTTAAGGCTTACCTGCCGAAACTCAATGAGTTGACAAAACTTTCCGACCTCTTGACACAAGCTACAGAAACAAAAAAATTTATTGCTCATTGCAACGAAGGCGAAAAACCTCATCTAAAAAACGTGGTAAAACCCGGCGACAACGTGCTGATTCTGATTGGCCCGGAAGGTGATTTTAGTCCTGAGGAAGTTGACCTTGCTTTGGAAAATGGATTTGAAGCCATCTCATTGGGGAATGCCCGCCTGCGAACAGAAACAGCTGGTGTAGTTGCCTGCCATATTGTAAACCTGGCCAACGACTAACAGTGGAATTACGAAGATCCGGATCTTTTACCTATTGATTGTTCCGGAGTTTTATGTACTGTTCCGGAGTATCCATGTCTTCTAAACTATCTCCGCACCGAATTGTTTTTACCTGATGCATAAAATTCCTAAAAACTGCTTTTGCACCTTGCTTCCCACTCAGTTTAGCGAGTTCATTGAAGTAAAACCGGTCGAATATTACAGGAACCCCCTGCCATCCCGATTTGGCTTGTGATACGATAATTTGCTGTTTACCCGCTTCGAAATTACCAAGCAGCGTAGTTAAATGATCAGTTGTAATCAACGGTTGGTCGATCAAAGTAATCAACACTCCATTACAGGCAGGGAACTGTTGTTCTACGAGTTTAACTCCCTTAGCAATGGAAGTTCCCATACCTTGTTCCCAATTTTCATTTATGATGAACTTTACAGGAAGACCGTTAAGAATTGGGCTAATATTTTCAGCCTGATTTCCTAAAACCACTACCACTGACTGACCTGTTGCGGTTAAAGTGTTTACCTGATGCTCGATTAGTGTTTGTTCCGCCCACGGCAACAATGGTTTGGGCTGCCCCATTCTTGAGGAAGCTCCTGCTGCCAGCAATACTATTGGAATGTTATTCATGAATTGCACCGATTTTTTCGCGCAAAGCCACAGGCTTTTGTTTCCTTACCACACTTAAAATTTCAGCAAGAATAGAAACCGATATCTCGGAAGCGTTCTCAGCACCAATATTAATACCGGCCGGACCATGAATCTGCTCAATAAACTCCAGCGGGAGATCAGGAAGCTGTTCCAGTAACATCGAAATTACACGCTCCCTACGATTTACCGATCCCAGCAAACCAATGTATGCCGGGTTGATATCTTTTAAAGCCATTAAATACTGAACATCCTTATTAAAACTGTGTGTTATTAAAACCACTGCTGTTTGTTCATCAATGGCTGAAGTATCGATATCATCAAACGACGGAGTGATCAATGATGCTGCCCCCGGAAAATAATCGCATGATTTCAATTCCTCCGGAGAAGCGACCACTGTTACCTCCCACCCCAGTAATTTTGCGGCCTGACTTAGCTGAACGGCATCATGCTCAGCACCAAAAATAAAGAGCTGAAATAAAGGCTCGAAAGTCTGAGTGAAACACTTTTGACTTCCGGTTTTATTATCCTTAAAATTGGGATTAAGCGAATAGTCATTACCGTTAATACGAAGTACCGAACCTACATCATTATACTCGCCCACTTCGGTATAAAAAAACGAATCCATCTGAAACGGCTTTCTGCTTTCCAACTGATTTTTAAAAGCTTCCAGAAGTTCCCCGGAAAGAAAAGCAGGTTCAATCAACACGTGAATAACACCCTCGCAGCCAATCCGGTACCGGCCATCGTAAGTAATAACTTTTGGCTTGTTGGTATGGAAAACACTTTGTGCCTGGCGCTCTATCTCGCTTTCCACACAACCGCCGCTTACGGCTCCGGCATACTCTCCATCCTCGCTGATCAGCATTCGAACACCGGGCCTGCGGTATGATGAACCTTCAAGGTCGACCACAGAAACGAATACAGCTTTTTTATCAAGTAGTTGCCACGATTTTAACGTATCAAACAGTAGTTTCAGTTCGTGCGTCATATCAATAACGTTAAAGGTTAGTTTCGTTCGGCTAAATTTAATTTACCTAAATAAAAATACATCAAATATTTATAAACCAACATTATAACAAGAAAATGATTACTACTGTTCAATAAAATACTCATCTTCAGCGGATAATTCCAGCCTTAACACAAACGGTCCAAATCAAAATACTAAATAGTCTGAATTAACTGAACAAATCAACGATTTTCAAGTTAAATAGACATGTTGAAAATTGAAGATAAGCTAGGCAGAAGATTTGAAAAGCTAAGAATAAGTCTCCTGAACTCGTGTAATTTTTCATGCGTTTATTGTGTTGATAATGAGTTTGATGAAAATGCAAACCTTCAAATTGAGGAGAACGGTGCTGACAAACCCATTTCAGTTGAAGAATTTACACAGTTAATTCAGGCAGTACACCGCTTAACGGGCCTCAAAAGCGTTCGCTTAACCGGTGGCGAACCTTTACTTTATTCCAATCTTTACCCACTTATTGAAAACATTAAAAAGCTCGGTATTAACGATATACGTTTAACCACCAACGCATTTTTCCTGAAAGAAAATACCGAAAAATTAGTAAATGCAGGCGTAAACTCAATCAACATTTCGGTGGATGCCATAGACAACAAAACCTTTGGAAAAATTATACGCCGGTCGGATACATCGCGGGTTTTCCAGGGAATTGAGGCAGCCATAAAAGCGGGGTTAAATATAAAACTGAATGCGGTTATTATGCGGGGGAAAAACGACTCACAGATTGTTCCGCTACTTGATTATGCCACAGAGTTGGGGGTTAAAATCCGCTACCTGGAGTTAATGAAAATGGGGCATTTATATAATTCGGAGAACGGACTTTTCTTTCCGGAGAAGGAGATCTTATCAACGATTCAGGAGAAATACGAGATTGAAGAGATGAAGCGTGAGCATGCATCAACAGCACATTACTGGCGCACTTCGAAAGGTGGAATTTTTGGGATAATTGCCAATGAATCGACGCCATTTTGCCACGACTGTAACCGTTTACGCTTAGATAGCAACGGCTACTTTTTTGGTTGTCTGAGCAATGCACATGGCGAAAAACTGATGCCGTATATCGATAACGACCAGCTGCTTACCGAGAAACTGAAAGGATTACTGCTGCTTAAACAAGCAGTGAAATTCCATGGCAGCGAATTATCAATGAGAAATATAGGAGGCTAATATGAATAGAAAAATTATATGTTTTGCCGGACTCAAAAAGTTCTTTGGCGACGAAACCAGCGTTGAAGTGGCTCCGGAAGAAAGTTATGCCAGCTTACTTGAAAAGCTGGGTGAATTAAACCCGGAGGCAAAAGAGGTACTGACCAGCTGCCGGATTGCGGTGAACGAAGAATTTGTTCCGCTAAACGAAACAATAAAAGATCAAACCACATTGTTTTTAATTCCACCGTCAAGCGGAGGATAAACCGAACGACATGAAGCACATTCAAAATACAGAAATCAGTTACAGCGAACTGTTTGAAAACTTCAGGCATCCGCATAGTGGTGCGGTGGTACTGTTTAGCGGCGAAGTTCGTGATAATAATAAAGGCCGGGCAGTAACACACCTGGAATATGAAGCGTACGCGCCCATGGCAAATAAAATGATTAGCGAAATTCTGGAAGAAGCCAAATCGCGCTTTAAACTGAACCAGGCCGCTTGTGTTCATCGCGTTGGTCGTGTTGAGATCAGTGGCTGTGCGGTTGTGGTAATTACCGGCTCAGGCCACCGGAAAGAAGCTTATGATGCCAACCGTTACATTATCGACCGCGTGAAAAATGAAGTGCCCATCTGGAAACATGAGTTTTTTGCTGACGGAACAAGCGAATGGGGCCAAAACTGCGATTGCGTAAGCGACGATCACCATCACCACCATAATAATCACCATTATGAAAGAACTGAATAATGAAGATCTGACACGGTTTACACGTCATTTTTCCTTATCGGAAATTGGCCTTACCGGTCAGCTAAAACTGAAAAATGCACATGTGCTGGTAATAGGTGCCGGCGGACTGGGAAGTCCGTTGCTGGTGTACCTGGCGGCTGCCGGTGTTGGCAACATCGGCATTGTTGATGATGATGTGGTGAGCACCTCGAATCTGCAACGACAAATACTTTATACCTCTGCAGAAGTAGGGCAAAAAAAGGTGGAGATCGCTGCTCAAAAGATAAAGGCCTTGTACCCGGAAATTGAGGTTCAGCCATTTGATACAAAACTAGATGAATCAAATGCGGAAGAGCTTTTTCAACAATACGATGTGATTGCCGACTGCACCGATAATTATAAAACCCGGCAGCTGATCGGCTTAAAATCGGCAGCTTTAAATAAGCCTCTGGCTTTTGCTTCGGTGCTAAATTACGAGGGGCAAATAAGTGTATTTAATTATCAGAACGGACCTGTTTATACCAATCTGTTTCCAACAACCCCAAAAGACGGAATTTACAAGGAAGATGACATTGGCCTTTTAGGTGTTTTGCCCGGAATAACCGGAACGCTGCAGGCTAATGAAATCATAAAGATAATAACCGGTTACGGTAAAGTAATTAGCGGAAAACTATTGGTGTTTAATATCCGTGATAACCGGTTTAATTTGTTTCGGTTTTGAGTAAAGATAGAACGCTGATAACGCTGATTTAGCAGATATTCACTGATTTATCTGTTCAATTTATTAAACAAACCTCAAAACACAAAAGCTATTAAATGAAATCTTCGGAAAACGATTTAATCATTTTGAGTATAGATAGGACGCAGATGACACTGATCGAACTGATTTTCGCTGATTTATCTGAGATCATCAGTTAATATCCGCGTCATCTGCGTTCTATATTTTAGATCTATCCAATACTGTTTTTCACAAATGGCTGATGGTAATAGCGCTCTCCGTTGGCTTTGTATAATGCGTTGGCCAACGCTCCCATCACCGGAGGATAAGGTGGTTCACCCAAACCGGTAGGATCAATATTATTTTCTACAAAATGGACTTCTATTTCTTTGGGCGCTTCGCCATGCCTGATCAAACGGTACATATCGAAATTGTTTTGTTCCGGCTGGCCTTCACTAAATGTCAAACCACTGTACATCGCATGTCCGATTCCATCTACAATACTTCCTTCCGTCATGTTAACCGCAGCATCGGGGTTTACCACAATACCACAATCCACCGAAGCATATACTTTTTCAATTACCTGCTCACCATCCTTATTGGCGATATCCACCACATTTGCCACATACGAATTGTGACAGAAATAGGCGGCAACACCACGGTTTTTCCCTTCCGAGTTGGTATCCCAGCCCGACTTTTCGCGAACCTGCTCCAAAACGCCGGCATAGCGGGCTGCATCGTAATCGTTATTGCTACCCACCGGGTTTTCCTGTGCGCGTTTTAGCAAATCGAGACGAAACTGAATCGGATCCTTGCCGGCAGCTTCGGCCACCTCATCGAGGAACGATTGCTCGGCTACGGCATTAAAATTAGAGCCGGGAGCACGAAATGCTCCGGTGCTTATATTGGATTCAACAGTGAAACTTTCAGCGAGATAATTGTCTACACTTCCTGCCGGAAAACGATTGGCATGCAACGGACTGTCCGGGATTCCTCCCATTCGTACATGGAAACCAATCAGATTATTATCTGCATCCAGCGCTGCGCGGTATAAGGCATGATAAGCCGGACGATAAATTCCATACGACATATCGTCTTCGCGCGAATAGATCAACTTTACAGGTGCTTTCACTTGCTGCGAAATAACAGCTGCTTCCACCATAAAGTGGCCATACAGGCGTCGTCCGAAACCACCTCCCATGCGGGTCATTTGTACATCCACGTTTTCCACTGGCAAACCAAGCCGGGCGGCAACCGTTTTCTCCATAAACTCCGGCGTTTGCGTCGGTCCTGCCAACACCGCAAAATCATCTTTTACGTCGGCAAAAAAGTTTTGGGGTTCCATCGGGTTATGCGCCTGAAATGGTGCAGTATAAGTTCGTTCAATTACTTTGGCTGCATTTTTAAATGCTTCTTCGGGATTTCCGTCACGACGCTGTTCCCTACCCGCTTTGGCAGCTGCTTCCTCCATTTTTTTATAATGATCGGCAGTGCTTTCAAAACCTGTAGGAACACCCTGCGAATTGTCTTCCGCGATCGGTTCCCATTCCACGTTTAGCATCAGTTTGGCATTCATCACTTCCCAGGTTGACTTACCAACAACAGCCACTAATTCGGTAAATGATGTTATATCCGACCACTGCATTTGGTAGTCGTCGTTATACGTTTTTATGGCAAAAACATCTACGATCCCGGGCATTGCCTTTGCTTCGGTGGCATCAAACGATTTTAATTTCATACCAAAAGCCGGTGGATGCTCGATCATGGCAATCACCATTCCTTCCGACTTATAATCCAGACCAAACAAAGGTTTTCCGGTAACTATTTTCTGGCCATCCACATTTTTTCTCGACGTACCAATAATGGTAAAATCCTTTATGTCTTTTAACTCAACCTCTTCAGGAACGGTGAGTTCTGCAGCAGCAGAGGCCATTTCACCATAACCGGCTTCTTTCCCGCTGCTTTTATGGTATAAAACTCCGGCTTCGGTAGTAATTTCATCTACCGGAACTTTCCATTCGTGGGCGGCAGCTTCGCGTAACATCCTTCTGCCCGTTGCTCCGGCCATTCGAAGTCCGTTCCATCCCTGCCGGATAGACTGGCTACCACCTGCCAACTGCCGGGTGAAAATATCGGTATTTAACGGTGCCTGTTCAACCATTACAAATTTCCAGTCGACATCCAGTTCATCGGCAACAATCATCGGCATCGATGTTTTTACATTCTGGCCAATCTCGGGGTTGGGCGACATTATGGTAACTGCTCCGTTATTCCCGATTTTCAAAAAACCGTTTAACTCATACCATTCATCGGGCATGGTTAGCTGTTTGGGCGAATCGGTAGTGCAAGCCGGAGCCAGCCAACTAAAAGTCAGCAATAATCCCCCACCTGCCAGTGCTGAGCTTCGTATAAAAGAACGTCTATCGAGTTTTGTTTTAACCGTTGTCATGTGAAATGATTTTAATGTTATTGATTGCTGGAAAGAATGGAATTTTAAGTGCGCCGATTATGAATTAGCAGCTGTTTTAATCGCCTTTTTAATCCGTGTGTATGTTCCGCAGCGGCAAATGTTACCATGCATTGCCGACTCAATTTCTTCGTCGCTGGGCGATGGATTCGCATTTAATAATCCAGCAGCGTTCATAATTTGTCCGCTTTGGCAGTAGCCACATTGCGGCACATCTTCTTCTATCCAGGCTTTTTGAAGCGGATGATCTCCGTTTTCCGAGAGCCCTTCAATTGTCGTGATTTCCTTGTCGCCCACCGAGTCGACAAAAGTGATACACGAACGCGTTGCAACTCCGTTAACCAAAATGGTGCAAGCTCCGCACTGTGCAATTCCACAGCCGAATTTTGTTCCTACTAAATCCAGATGATCTCTGAGTACCCAAAGCATTGGAGTAGACGGATCAACATCTACCTCGTGCTGTTTTCCGTTGATGTTTAGATTAAATACTGCCATTTATTTATAGATTTTAAACCATGTTACGAAGCTTAAATAGTAAGATATACCGATTTTTAGATATTTTACTAACACCCTTTACAACAAAGACTTATCACAAATGTTCAGGAATAAATAAAGAAAACGGAAACAGGCCCCGGTGCTGCAATACATGGCTGTTTTGCTGACATTTATCGTCGCTTCAGTAATGAGTAGTGAGTAAAGTGAAAAAGCAAATACCCGCCACACTTATACGGATGTTTAACCACAGCATGGTAACGAAAACAGTAGATAGAACTATTTGGTGGCAGGGTACGCCTGCGGAAGCAGTAACCAGGACTCTGGGAAGCTTTCGTAGCACTACGAAAGGACTTTGGAGAACACGGTGGAGCCTTCGTAGCAGTACGAAAGTAGTTTTGAGAACTCAGGGAAGCTTTCGTAGCAGTACGAAAGCACTAAATAGCACTCAGGGAAGCTTTCGTAGCAGTACGAAAGCACTAAATAGCACTCGGGGAAGCTTTCGTACGCTTACGAAAGCAGTAAATAGCACTCCGGGAAGCTTTCGCAGCTCTTCGAAAGTTACAAATAGCGCTCCGGGGAGCTCTTGCAATCAGCAAGTTAGCTGTTTTTCGAGGTAGTTATTTTCGAAAAGCCCCGTGAAATAAGGCTTTAGCCTTTAACGGCTTTTGTTACTTTTCCCAGTTGGTTAACCCTTTATTGTTTTTGTTAAACAGAATGCTAACTTTATACACAATTAAAAACCAAAACCGTTGAAGACGCGCCCTGAAATAACAACAGAAAATAACTTTTACAAAATTGAATATTGTATGCTTAAACCTGATATAATTTCCTGTATATGGAATTATTGTACGGTTTTCGTCTACATATAAACTAGTTAGGGTGCATATTGAAACAAACGAATCAATCGCTGCCATTAACATTGTAAAAGGAGTAAATGAGAATTAACTACAAATTTATTTTGAGTACCGAAAATTGACAAAACAGAAAATTTGATTAAATAACCATTAGAAATCAAATCCAATGAAAAAGAAAAAACTAATATGGCTTACACTCACAATTATCATTTTTACATCATGTAATTTTTCATATTCAGGAAAAAAGGAAATGAGAACAAAAAACAAATCAATTGACGGAGTTGATTACATGTTTGCAAACTATGCTGAATACAAGAACACCCAAGTGCTATTTGCTAAAGGATTTCAATTAAAAAATAAAATTTCATTTTATGGAATGGAAAAAGCAATTGAAAAAGTAATTAACAAATCTGATTTTGAGAAAAAGATTGACTTTGATAAAGTTGAAGGATTTCATATTGATAGTGTGTCATTTTCTGTAAATGACAACAAAGACAAAATAGACTTGATTTATTATCTGGACTTGGGTAATAAAAGCAAAATGGTGACGATTGGACTGGAAAAAGATAATGAAACGTGGAGTTTAAATTAAAAAACGACATGCAGTATATATTGCAGGGTGTGGTTGGTGCGGTTAGCCACTGTGGATTCTCGCATCGCAGTCAGGTCCTGGCGGACGTTGACGCTCTTCGAAATCCGCCCCGACAACATGTACCAAACGTTATGGCCAAGCTTAATTCAAGAATAAGATAACTAAAAATACAGACGGATATACTATGATGAATAAACACAATGTACGCTTTTCACCACTCGTTGTAAGTTTTATTGTAAATTTCCTTTCATCTACTTCACAAACACTTCCGGCGTGGTGTGAAAAAGTTGAATATGATAAGGAATATCTGGCAAATGAACATTATCGTACAGAAGGAATCTCATATCTCTTATTTGATACTCAAGTAAATCTGGTCACAAAAGAATTTTATAAGCGTCAATCGCTAAAAATTACTGAAGAAAATGGTTTGCGACAAGCTTCAACTATTATAGTGAACTATGACAGTACTTACCAGACAGCTAAAATTTTAACTCTTAATATTATAAGAGATGGGCAAGTGATTAATGTCTTAAAAAAGCAAAAGCCTGAAATTATTAGAAGAGAAAGAAATCTTGAATATGGCATAGTTGATGGGGCATTAACCGCATACTTAGAAATAAATGATTTGCAAGTTGGTGATATTTTAGATTACAGTTCTGTGGTGAAAGGATTCAATCCAATCATTAAAGACTTCATTCTCATTAACCAAATAACAAACTATACTATTCCTGTAGGGAAGATACATATCTGTTTTGTAACCGACACTTCTGGCAACTTTAAATACCAACTAATAAACGATGCTGCCAATCCATTAGTAAAAAAAAGTAACAATCTCATTAAGTATATATGGGATATAAATACCCCAAATGTAATCGATTTTGAACAAGATATTCCTTTATGGTACAACCCAATTCCCACTATCCAGTTTTCATCTGTTACTAACTGGAAACAATTAACCGACTACGTTTTAACATTATATACTTCCAGAGAAGACTTTAGTGATGAATATACTGCACTTTTAGACACAATAACAAGCAAACATAAAACAAAAGAAGAACAAGCTAGATATGCCATAAAGTATGTTCAGAATAGCATCCATTATTTAGGGAACGAAAATGGTATTTACAGCTACAAACCAAGACATCCAAATACCATTTTACAAAAGAAATCAGGTGATTGTAAGGAAAAAAGTTGGTTATTGGCGTGTCTATTAAACGATATTGGTTACGAAGCGTATCCTGTACTTGTAAACACGATTCATGGTCATATTTTAGATGAACAACCAGTGTCATTGGGAGCATTCAATCATTGTGTTAATTGTTTAATAGTAGAATCGGATACTATTTATATTGACCCAACAATTACAAATCAAAGAGGTAACCTACAAAACATCTTTTTCCCCAACTATGAAAAAGGACTGATTTTGAAAAAGGGCAGCTCCGGTCTGACCGGTATACCAATTCAGAACCATGGAAAAGTTATTATTGAAGAAACTTTTAACTGTGATGATTCAAAAGGAATAACCTACTTGAATGTAAAAACAACAAGCAGTGGAGGTAATGCTGATTTTCAAAGAGCAATATTGAAAAACACATCACTTAAAGATGTTCAAACAGAACAACTTAAATTTTATGCAAATGTTTACTCAAAAATAGACACTGCGCGCATGTTAACATTTGAAGACAATATTGACGATAATGTACTAATTTTAAACGAAGCTTATTGTATCCATAATTTCTGGGAAATTGCTGATACATTGTTGCCCGAAAATATATCTACTAATTTTCAAGCTCAATCAATTCAGAACCTTTTACGCCGAGAAACTTATCCATCAAGAAAAAGTCCAATGGCTATAGCCTACCCTCTCGATATTACACAAACAATAGTAGCAAATTTGCCTTATGATTGGCCTATTAATAACGAAAGCGAAACGATTAGCGAAGAAGGATTCAATTTTTCAAGAACAGTAAGCTATAGAAACAGACAACTTAGGTTAGATTATAACTATAAGACAACACAATCATACGTAGACAAGTCCAAATATTTTGACTTCTTAGACAAAAGTGAGAATATTTTTAACCAATTGAATTTTACATTATGGTATACCGCACCTAAGACTGTGGAAAAGCAAAAAGAGAGTGCTCATCCATTTTTTATTATTTTCATAATTCTAATAATTAGTCTTTGCTCAATGGTTGCATTCCTGGCTTTCAAATACGACCCAAAAGTTGATTCCAAATACCTAAACAATAAAAAACCTATTGGCGGTTGGTTGCTAAAACCTGCCATTGGCATTATTACTTGGACTATTTTTAGTTCGGTATATTTTATGATTAAACTAGAATGGGGTATAAACTCGTGGTTACTTCCAAGTTCGTCCAATTATCCATCGTTACATTTAATGTCTCGATTTTTAATGCTTTTTGGAGTCTTGTTTATCGCAATTTTTGGAGCTCTTAATTCAATTTTACTTTTTTTAAAACGAAGTAGTTTTCCCAGAATGATGATTCTTTACTACGTGTCATTTTCCATATTAACATTATTAATCAGTACACTAATATTTGTCATTCAAAAAGAAGGTGGTGTTTTCTTTATGAATCTTTTACCATTTATAAACTGTGCAATATGGATACCTTATTTTATCAAATCAAAACGTGTTAAAGAAACATTTACGAGAAGACTTTAAATTGATAATATACTGTAAGCTTCCCCTTTTTAGGACTACTTAAAATAACCTTCGTAGAATAGAGGGGTTTTAGTTTGATCGCCAAATTCTTCAGTTCGGAATAATTCTTTTGTACCATAAATTCCATCGGCTCGTTTTTCAACCTTTATCAGTAAAGCTCCAGGCTCATATCCACTTGCAATCAGCAATCTGTTCTCACCTGCATCAATAACACTTGGGACAGGAATACGACATTCCCATTCATTAAATTCCCTGATCACTTCGCCCGATAGCGGATCCATTCCAACACTCAATTACAGATAATCAGCAAAATAAAAGACCAAACAACCAGGCATAATTACCCAAGTACCAATAAAAGGCAAATACCTTATTACAACTTGTATTACGGTAATTATTTATGCATTTATTGCAAGGAAAATATGTGTGTTGAGTAATGGAAAAGATAGGGGTAGAGGAATTTCCTTTTACTAATAAATTAGTGCACCACCAGAATTAAGTAAAAAGAAATTCAACTACCCCCTATAAGTTGTAACCGGATAAATCCCCCTGCTGATTCGCTTAGCCAGCTTACAGTGGTTGAAATAAAGAAACACTTTGTTTCGTTGAGGTGACGATATTACAACCCGGCTATAAGCTATAGATTAGAGTTTAGCGGCAACCATCTCATTGTCGGCTTGTTTTTTACCGATAAGTTCAATTTCGGCCAGTTGTAAAACAGCTCTGCCAAAACGATCTACTCCCTTATGAGTGAGATCAAAGCGGTAAATTTTATAAGCAGGAGAATTAGCCAAAATGAATTCTAATGGTTGTCCACGATCTGAAAAATTTTCGTCAACACGTATATCAATATCCGTAAACACTTCCCCATCGTTCGAGCCTTTAAGTACCCAGTCTTTAGGGTCGCGCATTGGCGCATCATTAGCAGAAGTTATAGTATATTTATCAAGTTGGTAAACATCTTCCATTTCAAACTGTATCCAGGCGGAGGCATTAAAAGTCAGGAATTTTGTTCCCGGGTTATTATCAAAACTATTTTTTACTCCTTCGCCAGAAGGTGAATCGTTGTATTGACAGGTAACTTTACTGGCTAAATCCGTAATATCCATCGTTGCAAACGGATCAATAACTTTAACAAGTTTCTTTAGATAGCATGAATCCTTTTCTCCGTTTTGTTCTACTATAAGAAATATTGTATAATCACCTGGATTAGCATAGGATACTACCGGCACCTTTTCTGTACTTGTTGCTGGTTTTCCTCCCTCAAAAGTCCAGTTGTAACTAACTCCATCCTTAATATATGGCTTAAATGTAACGGATTCATCTTCTAAAATACGAAAGGCTGATGGATTAAACCAAGCTTTTAGCTCCTTCGATTCATCCCAGGGATAAGCAGACACTTCGTTCTGATAAAGATTCCACAGCACATCAGCAGACATGCCATACAACTCTTCGGTAACTGCCGAAAGACTCCAGGTTTCATACTCCTCTGCGGTACGATTGATATCTTTTAGAAAGTTATTACTCAGATTTTTATATATCCACAAATAAAAAAATGCAGTTGTATTGTATCCGTCGCGGAAGGTTCCACCCTGCTTCGGATAACGTTTGGGATTAAAGCCACCAGTATTTAAACGGCTCAAATCGGCAGTACCTTCAATGAATCCATAACATTCAGTACCTCCATTGTAGCCACCGGCATTTTTTGGTTCATTTTGCAGACCATGTGTTATTTCGTGACATAATACGCCATATATTTCATCACGAGCGACATCCATACCATGCTTATCAATAAAAGTAACCAGGTAATTTAAATCGAAACCAATTTCGATGTGTGGGACACTGCCCCCTTTATACGAAAGTGCCCCCCCATTGTTCAATTTATAAGTAATCTCTTTAAGTCCGTGTTTATTGGCCTCTTCAGGTGTGTAATAAAGCTCTTTTGCAATTTCAAGGCAACAATATTGTACCCAATCTTCAATACTACTATATCCTTGTTTTTCCACCAATTCTAAATACTTCACGATTCCTTCATGCCCTTCTGCTTCAATTTGAAGTGTCACTTTTGGTGCTTCATATAAATTCCAATCAGGACCAGATGTACACGCGCTTAAACTCAGAATTACCAGAGTTGTAAAAAATATTCCAATTATATTATTCTTCATACCGTTATTGGGATAAATTAATTATTAGGTTTTTGTGATTTATGATTAAAGTGAATATCAATAATTCTGCACGAATATAAGATTTTGAAGGTAAAGTCTATTATCGAATATATAAAGGATACACTTTGTTTCAATAAAAAACCAAATTTACCTCACAAAACCATACGATATGAAAGAGGATTTCACTTCTACCAGAAAAAAAATTGAACGGATATTACAAGCCCGATAATTTTTCCAAAGCCAGAGTTAATGCATGTGTTCCCAGTTTTCCGTGGCCCTGCGCCTGAACAGCCAGGTAAAGTTGTTTTACCAGTGCCAGTCCGGGTAACGACAAGCCCATAGCTTCTGCTTCTTTTAAGGCAATTCCCATGTCTTTAATAAAATGCTCCACAAAAAATCCGGGGTCGAAATTACGATTTACAATACGTGGCGCCAGGTTATCGAGTGTCCAGCAACCGGCAGCTCCACCACTGATTGATGAGAGCATGGTTGGCAAATCGAGGCCGGCTTTATGGCCATACAACAAAGCTTCGCAAACCCCGATCATTGTTCCGGCAATGGTAATCTGGTTACACATTTTTGTATGTTGCCCCGATCCGGCTTCACCCTGGTAAACGATCTGTTTTCCCATAATTTCGAACAGCGGAAATACCTTATCGAAAGCTTCTTTATCGCCACCGGCCATTATCGACAAAGTCCCATTTTTAGCACCTACATCACCACCCGAAACCGGTGCATCAACCGATTGAATATTCTTAGCTTTAGCAGCCTCATAAATTTCAACCGCTAAACTCGGCTCGGTGGTTGTCATATCAACCAAAACAGCACCCGGTTTTGCCTTTGCCAGAATACCTTTTTCGCCAAAGTATACTTCGCGAACGTCTTTCGGAAAACCTACTATCGTAAAAACTACATCCGAAACTGCCGCAACCTCTGCCGGGCTGTCGGCCCATTTTACGCCGTTTGTCAGCAATGATTCTGCTTTACTTTTTGTTCGGGTATAGGTAATGCACGAATACCCTGCTTTATTTAAGTGGCCCAGCATGGAAGTCCCCATAACTCCGGTACCGATCCAACCAATTGTAATATCTTTTTTCATAGTAATTTTTAATGTACGCCAAAGCTAAAGTTTTTAATACTATTCAGCAAAAGCAATTGAAAGGTATTAAAGCTGACCCTTTACTTAAAAATCAATCCGCTTCTCATCTAAAACTGAAGAAGATGCTAATGTAAAAGTATAGTTTTAAAATCCTTTTTACACTGACTCCCTATCCCTTATACATCTATTCCCTTCATAACAAACTTTATAAAAAGTACCAAATACTCTTTTATAACATGCTCAACAACAACACATATACAAGCAGTTATTTTTTAAAATATAAAATAATCAATTATATTTATCGCAAAATCTTTCGCATAGATTTTACAATTTATAACGGAGAGCGGATGCTGACTGCTTTCCGTTTTCTTTTTATCTCGGTGTTGAAGCCTTGTTTATTGGGCACAAAAAAACCTCCGGATAAACTCCGAAGGTTTCTATTATCACTTCAAATGTTCTTATAGTTCTTTAAAGAAGTCGTTTCCTTTATCGTCAACGATAATAAATGCAGGGAAATTCTCCACCTTAATCTTTCGAACAGCTTCCATTCCCAGATCTTCAAAATCGACCACCTCTACAGATTTAATACTGTTTTTGGCCAAAATTGCAGCCGGTCCGCCAATCGAACCCAGGTAGAAACCACCATGTTTTTTACAGGCGTCGGTAACAGCTTGCGAGCGGTTTCCTTTTGCCAGCATAATCATCGATCCACCGAGGCTCTGGAACTCGTCAACATACGGATCCATACGGCCTGCAGTTGTTGGCCCAAAACTTCCTGAAGCCATTCCTTTTGGAGTTTTTGCAGGACCTGCATAATACACCGGGTGGTTCTTAAAGTACTCCGGCATTGGTTTGCCTTCGTCTAGCATTTGTTTAATCTGTGCGTGCGCAATGTCGCGTGCTACGATTAAAGTACCGCTCAAATTCAGTCGTGTTTTTGTTGGGTATTTTGTTAATTCGGCCAATACTTTGTCCATTCCCTGATCCAGATCAATATCAATAGCCGGACTCATTGATGGAGCTTTTGAAGGCAAGAAACGTGCAGGATTTTTCTCCAGTTGCTCGAGGAAAATACCTTCTTTGGTAATTTTTGCTTTTATGTTACGGTCGGCACTACAGCTAACACCCAAACCTACCGGGCACGAAGCTGCGTGGCGTGGCAGGCGGATAACACGAACATCGTGCACAAAATATTTTCCGCCAAACTGAGCACCTACTCCACTTTCCTGGCAAATTTTGGTTACTTTCTCTTCCCACTCCAAATCGCGGAAAGCCTGACCACCTTCGTTACCTTCGGTTGGTAAATGATCTAAATAACCGGCTGATGCTTTTTTCACTGTTGCAAGAGTAGCTTCGGCAGAAGTACCGCCAATTACCAGTGCCAGGTGATATGGAGGACAAGCAGAAGTACCCAGGTCCATTATCTTTTCTTTAACAAATTTGGTAAGATTCTCCTCGGTCAGCAACGATTTGGTTTGCTGATAGAGGTAGGTTTTGTTACCAGAACCTCCACCTTTTGTTATAAATAAAAATTCGTATTTATTTCCTTGCTCGGCATACAAATCAATTTGTGCAGGCAAGTTCGTTCCGGTGTTCTTTTCTTTGGTCATGGTAAAAGGCACCACCTGCGAATAGCGCAAATTCCTTTCGGCGTAGGTATCAAAAATACCTTTCGACAAGGCTTCAGCATCGTTGGCACCGGTGTACACATCTTCACCCTTTTTACCAATAACAATTGCTGTTCCTGTATCCTGGCAAGTTGGCAATTCGCCCTCGGCCGAAACAGCCTGGTTCATTAACATGGTGTGTGCAACAAACCTGTCGTTATCGGTTGCTTCCGGGTCTTCTAATATTTTAGCCAGTTTTTCAAGATGAGCAGAACGCAGGTAAAACGAAACATCGGAAAATGCTTCTTTTGCCAGTTCTTCCAAACCTTTCGGATCAACTTTTAAAATCTCGCGGCCATCAACCTCAATGGTCGACACATAATCTTTTGTAATACAACGATATTCGGTATCGTCTTTTAAAATTGGAAATGGTTTTTGATATTTAAAATCTGCCATTGTATAATCGGTTAAATTAATTTTCCATCAAAGATAAAACTATTCAGTTGTTTATATTTTATTTTATTGGGAAACCTGAAAAATTTAACCCGAAATATACGTCGAATTTAAATCCAATGATCATTATCTGCACCCCCATAGACCAATAAATTCAGCAAGCCTATTTTTACAACATTTTTTGAGGAATATTTGGTTTGTATTGCAAACTTGTTTAATTTTATAAACAAATTAAACAACATGAAATCAACTACATCAAACCAGGAAATGAGTGACAACGAAATGTTGAAAACACTTAAAACTGCCATAGCAACTTCAAAACATTCATTATACGAAGATGGAATTCTGCTCATTTTATGGGGGGCATCATTTACAATTGGATTCTTCCTGCATTATTACAAATCTTCTCACCTGGTGGTTTATTGGGAACGTAATATTATCGACGTTTTAAATGTTGTAGCAGCGATATTTTTAATCGGTTTTACCATCTATTATCTATTTTTTCGCAAACCAAACTACCGAACCTATACAGCCATTTCCACTCGTTATGTATGGCTGGGAATTATTATTGCGCATAACCTGAATGTAATCGTTACCAAAAGTCTGCTTCAGGAAGTTGATTTTGCGCTGCTCCACCCTCTTCAAATGGTGTTGATTGGTTTTGCTCTTTTTGTTACAGGTGGAATTTACCGATACAAGTTATTAGCTGTCAGCGGGGTTATAATGTGGATTGCAGCAGTACTGTGCGCCCGGGTAGAACTGGCTGACCAATTTCTGATTCGGGCAATAGCCAACTTTGTTTGTTTTGTAATTCCGGGTGTACTAATGTATCTGCAAAGTAAAAAACCAGCCCATGTTTAAAAACCTCGATCCACTTCTTCATTCACAGGTGCGGCTGGCGATTATGACTATCCTGCTAAATTTAAAGTCGGCCGAATTTTCGTACTTGCTCGAAAACATCGAAACGTCAAAGGGCAACCTGAGTTTTCAGATTACAAAACTTAAAGAAGGTGGTTACATCAAGGTTAAAAAGTCGTTCCGAAAAAACTATCCTTTAACAACTTTAAGTATCACACCTAAAGGAATTGGAGCCTACGAAACTTATGTAGAAACTATTTCTGAATATTTCCAAAAATCCGGAAAACGTTAATACTAATCTACCGATCTATCTAAAGATTCAGGTATTTAAAATGCCTTAATGAAGGAAGTTTTCATTCATTTCATTAGTTTTGAGAAAATGAAAATTAATCGAGATGAAGACGAAATCCGTTCTGTTATACATTTTACTTTTTGCTATTGTTTTTACTGCTAAAGCAGAAGTAAAACTCCCAAAAATATTTAGTTCAAATATGGTGCTTCAACAAGGAATTGAAATTCCGGTATGGGGCTGGGCAAACGTAGGAGAAGAAATTTCTGTTTCCCTTCTTGCATATGAAACTAAATCAAACTACAACACCGGTGAAAAAACTACTGTGGCCATTCTTCTGGCAAATGCTAAGGCCACTACTGATTCGGATGGCAAATGGACAGCCAAACTGCCGGCACAAGAGTACGGAGGTCCTTATACCTTGATGGTAAAAGGCAAAAACACTATTTCCTTAAGCAATGTAATGATTGGCGAAGTTTGGGTGTGCTCGGGGCAATCAAACATGGAATTTTCACTGGCACAGGTAAAAAATGCGGATGAAGAAGTGGATGCTGCCAATCACCCAAATATTCGATTATTTACCGTACCGCGTCGGGTGGCACAATTTCCTGAAGATGATATTGAAAGTGGCGAATGGCTGGAATGTACCCCACAAACGGCGCATAACTTTTCGGCTGTTGGGTATTTTTTTGGCAAAGCTTTACAGGAAGATCTGGATGTGCCCATCGGGCTGATTCACTCTTCGTGGGGCGGCACCGTTGCCGAAACATGGACCAGCGCACAAACCATTCAAAACGATCCGGATTTCAGGGAGCCAATGATTGAGTTGCAACAAATGGATGTTGAGGAGTATAAAAAGAACAAGGAAGCAGAGATAAGAAAAATACTGGGCGGCGAAATTCCTACCGAAGATGAAGGCATGCAAGACGGGAAGCCCGTTTGGTCTGATACGGAGTTAAACGATACCGACTGGAGCAAAATTATCGCTCCCGGATTGTGGGAAGAACAAGGTTATATTGACATTGACGGAATTGGCTGGTACCGGAAAGAGCTTGACCTTACCGAAGACCAAACACAAACGAACCTAAATCTGCATTTGGGAAAAATAGATGACTCTGATATAACGTTTCTAAACGGGATTGAAATCGGGAAAACCGAAAATCAGTATGATAAAGAAAGAGTTTACACCATCGACAAAAAATATCTGAATCCGGGTAAAAACATGATCGTAGTTCGTGTTAACGACACTGGCGGTGGCGGTGGGATGTGGGGCGCTCCGGAAGATCAGTACGTGGCTATCGGGCAGGAAAAAATCGATATCTCTGGCGACTGGAAATTTAAAATCTCAAAAGCCGTAATGCAGGACATTGACCTTGGCCCCAATTCGTATCCTACCTTGTTATTTAACGGAATGATTAATCCGATTGTACCTTTCGGGATAAAAGGCGTAATCTGGTACCAGGGCGAATCAAACGCCAGCCGGGCAAAACAATATCAGCGCGTATTTCCGAATTTGATAAACGATTGGCGCAAACAATGGAATCAGGGAGATTTCCCCTTCCTGTTTGTGCAGTTGGCAAATTATATGAAACCGGTACAAAATCCAACCGATAGCGAGTGGGCAGAATTACGCGAAGCACAAACCAAAACGCTGGAGCTGCCAAATACCGGAATGGCATCAGCAATTGATATTGGCGAAGCTGATGATATTCACCCGAAAAACAAACAGGATGTTGGAAAACGGCTGGCGCTGAATGCTTTTAAAGTGGCATACAATAAAGACATTGTATACACCGGCCCAACTTTCGAATCGGTGGAATTTAAAGACGGGAAAGCCTACATTACTTTTTCGGAAACAGGCTCGGGACTGGCAGTGAAAGACAAATACGGTTATGTAAAAGCATTTTCAATTGCAGGTGCCGATCGTCAGTTTTATTGGGCAAAGGCAGAGGTCATCAATAAAAACACGGTGGTTGTTTATTCGTATGCGGTTACCAATCCGGTGGCAGTACGTTTTGGCTGGGCCGATAATCCCGATGATTTGAACCTGTATAACCTGGAGTTACTGCCCGCTAATCCTTTCAGAACAGATGACTGGCCGGGAATAACAAAATAAAGAACTCTGCATTGGAAATACACAGGTTTAAGTCTCGAATGGAATTCTAAAAAAAAATATTGGATTGAAGACAGAAGTCCGAAGACGGAAAAAAAAGATTCAACAATTCTTAGAAAATTTCGGTCTACTAACTTCGGCCTTCGGTCAAAAACAAAAGTTTACAGAAACTAAAGTAGCTGCAATAAATGCAGAGCCTGCCCCGAATTAAATTCGGGGATTTTAACCATTAACTAGAAAATAAATTATCCCGGAAGCACAATTTATTGAACAATAAAATGTTGATTATAAAACACCTTTGCATAGCTTTGTGTTAATGATGAAAAACTTAACCACTCTATTTCTATTACTGCTTACCCAAATGGTTGCTATTGCACAAAGTAATAATGCAACATTAAAAGGAGTTATCAGCGACCAGAACGGTGTTCCTATCGATATGGTAAATGTGGTATTAAAAGAGTATCCAACCCTTGGAACCACTACAAATGCCGACGGCGAATTTCTGCTTCGAATTCCGGCGCGCAAACAGCTCACAATAATTTTTTCGTCGCTGGGGTATCAAACCTTTCAGGATTCGGTGTATGCCAATCGTGAAGAAACAGTAATCAAGCAGATTACTATGCCGGAGACCAACCTCGAACTTGCTGAAATAATTGTAAAGGAACAGCGACGTAACGGCGGAAGTATTGTTAGTCTCGATCCGAAAATAATCAACTCCATTTCGAGTGCTTCGGGAGGTATTGAAGCCGGACTAAAAACCTTGCCCGGCGTGTCGTCAAATAACGAGTTAAGCTCGCAATACACTGTGCGCGGTGGTAATTTCGACGAAAACCTGGTTTATGTGAATGATGTTGAGGTTTACCGTCCTTTCCTGATTCGCTCGGGACAACAGGAAGGTTTGAGCTTTATAAACAGCGACATGGTTTCTACCGTCGATTTTTCGGCAGGTGGTTTTAATGCCAAATATGGCGATAAAATGTCGTCGGTACTCGATATAAAATACCGCCGACCCAGCGATTTTAGCGGATCGGCATCAGTTAGTATGCTCGGTGCTTCGGCGCATTTTGAAGACGTAGCGCTAAAGGGAAAACTTTCGCATATTTCAGGAATTCGGTACAAAACCAACCGCTACATATTGGGGAGTTTAGATGAACAGGGCGAATACGATCCTCGCTTTCTTGATTTTCAGACTTACATTACCTACCAGTTTAATGAGAAATTCGACCTCTCGTTTTTGGGTAACGTAGCGCAAAACCAATACAATTTTATTCCGCAAACCCGCGAAACAAGTTTTGGTACGTGGCAAAATCCGCTGAACACCAAAATATATTTTGATGGCCAGGAACAGGATGATTTTCAAACCTATTTAGGAGCTGTAACTGCTAACTATCATCCCAATGCCAACCTGAACCTGAAGTTTATTGCATCGGCCTACCATGCACAGGAAAAAGAAACTTACGACATACAAGGGCAGTACTACTTAAACCAGCTGGAGCGAAATATGGGCTCGGATGAGTTTGGCGACAGCACGCTGAATTTGGGAGTAGGTACATTTCTCAATCATGCCCGAAACAGCCTGAATGCAACAGTTTACAGTTTTTCGCACAAAGGAGCATTTAACTCTGAAAAAAACCTGATAAACTGGGGAATTAAATTTCAGCACGAAAAAATTGACGATGAGCTAAACGAGTGGATCTACCGCGATTCTGCCGGTTATTCCATCCCTTATTCCGATAGCCAGGTCAAGTTATTTTATACACTTAATGCCAAAAACAAAATCAACTCGAACCGGGTGACCGGCTACATTCAGGACAGTTGGAGCGTGCCCACTGCAAATGGCGATTTGTATTTAACAGGCGGGGTGCGATTCAATTTCTGGGATTTTAATAATGAGTTGCTCGTAAGTCCACGCGCCACATTAAGCTACTTCCCTGAATGGGAGAAAAAAATGTCGTTCCGTTTATCGGCGGGATGGTATCATCAGTCGCCCTTTTTTAAAGAGTTGAAACAAAGCGACGGCTACATTAATTACGACTCAAAAGCGCAACGTTCGTTTCAGGTTGTTGGAGGCACCGACCTGCTGTTTACCGCCTGGGATCGCCCGTTTCGTTTTACTTCCGAGGCCTACTACAAACACATGAACCGCCTGATTCCTTACCAAATAGATAATGTTCGTATACGTTACCTGGCCGAAGAAGAAGCGACCGGTTATGCTACCGGAATAGACTTTAAAATTAACGGCGAGTTTGTGAGCGGACTGCAGTCGTGGGCAAGTTTATCGTTCCTGCAAACCCAAGAAGATATAAAAGGCGACGGACATGGAATGATTCCCCGCCCTACCGATCAGTGGATGAATTTTAGTTTGTTCTTCCAGGATTATTTACCCGGAAATCCAAGTTACAAAATGCAACTCTCAGGGTTTTACGGAGCACGCCTGCCCACCGGACCTCCAAATGGCGAGCGTTACCAGGATGTATTTCGTATGCCGCCCTACCGACGTATCGACCTTGGATTCTCAAAAGTATTCATTAGCCGGGCAAACCGCTCCGACAGCCCTTTTTTCAGGCATATTACCGATTTATGGCTAAGCCTCGAAGTATTTAACCTGCTGGATATCAACAATACCATCTCCTATTTCTGGGTATCGAGTATTTATGGCGACCAGTATGCGGTTCCGAATTATCTTACATCAAGAAAGTTCAACTTAAAACTTACGGTAAAATTCTAAAACACAGCAACATATTCAATTTATTACATAATGTAATGTTTAAGCAACATTAAAACTTTGGTGTGTAGCGTGTTTGATATGAACTATCGTAACGAATCGTTTAACTTTGCCTTGCAACTTAATTAGTTACTCTATGAACCTAACAGTATACCAGGTTGATGCCTTCGCCGAGAAAATTTTTGAAGGAAATCCCGCAGCCGTTATTCCACTGAATGATGAGTGGCTTCCGGATGATATTATGCAAAAACTGGCCATGGAAAACAACCTCTCGGAAACAGCATTTTTTATAATAAAAGACGACTGTTACCATATCCGCTGGTTTACTCCTGAAGCCGAGGTTGATCTTTGCGGTCATGCTACCCTGGCTACTTCGCATGTTCTGTTTCAGCATTTAAATATTGCTGCAGATCAAATTTGTTTCCATTCGAGAAGTGGAAAACTTAGCGTAAAAAAAGAAGGCGATTTGCTGGTATTAAACTTCCCTGCATCAAAAGTTGAGGCCAAATATATTCCAACCGGATTAAAAACGGCGTTTGGCATTCATCCGCAGGAATGTTTTAAAGGACGCGAAGACCTGATGCTGGTATTTAAAAATGAAAACGACATTGCCAATCTGGAGCCCGATTTCACAAAGATGCTGGAAGCCACATCGCGTGGCATAATCTGCACGGCCAAATCAGAAAAATACGATTTTGTATCGCGCTTTTTTGCACCATCAGTGGGGATTAACGAAGATCCGGTAACCGGGTCGGCACACACCATGTTAATTCCGTACTGGTCGGAGCAACTGGATAAGCAAAACCTGGTGGCTAAACAAATATCGAAAAGAGGCGGAGTGCTGCATTGCAAACAATTGGGCGATCGCGTTGAAATAGGCGGCAAAGCCGTAACTTACCTGGTAGGAACTATTAATATTTAAGCACTTCATTCCTTTGATTTCTATTTCGGCAGTGGCATTTAACTTTTATTCAGATTTATTTGTCGAAAGGTATAGATTAACTTAAAGGAAAGTCGTATATATTTGCCGAAGATAAATACACAACTGCACTCATATTCACTATTTATATTTAAAAATGAACGATCCGATTGGCCTGGCCATTAAAGAATATTTTGAACGGGGGAAAGCGCCTCAAATTCAGGTAGATTCAAACTACACAGAAGGCGAAACTATTGCCCCATCGTATTTTTTCCGCGACGAAAAAGAACTTCCCAAAATCGAAAAAGTTGCGCTGAAAAATTGTAAAGGCCGCATTTTGGATATTGGTGCTGCAGCAGGCTGTCATTCACTCATTCTGCAAAAAAAAGGCTATAGTGTTACTGCTCTTGAAAAATCAGAAGTTTCGGTTGAAGTGATGCGCAAACAGGGGATTGTAAAAGTAGTTCATGCCGATATTTTTGAGTACAACGAAGAACAATTTAACACCATTTTGTTGCTGATGAACGGTTCGGGTATTGGCGGAACCATCGCAGGTTTAAAAAAATTACTGGCACACCTAAAAAGCCTTTTGTTGGAAGGAGGCCAGATTTTAATTGACTCATCGGATATTAAATACCTTTTTGAAGAAGAAGACGGATCGGAATGGGTAGATATCGCCAATAGCAACTACTACGGCGAAATGCAGTATAAAGTGAGTTTTCGGAAAGAGGAGGCGCAGTTCGACTGGCTTTTTATCGATTTTAACACCCTGCAACTTGTGGCCAACGAAATGGGTTATAACTGTACGTTGCTTGATAAAGGCACACATCACGACTACCTGGCAAAACTGAGTCTATAACGAATCGAGAATTATCGCGATAAATCCCCGGTTCGGCACAAAGGGGTAATCGATCGAGTGAATCATTTCGCAGAGCTTAAAATGCCGTTGGCAGAGTAATTCAGCTCATTCACAGATATAATTTCGGTATTTACTGACGTTTACATAATTTGGTGTTCGAATTAAAACAGAAAACACCATGAAAGCTCTTATCCTCATCTCCTCAATTTTTTACATTCTCGGATTAAAGATCAGCAACAAAATCGATCTCGTAAAAAAATCGAACCCGGTAGAAAAAATCATTACCCATAAAATAAAAGCTGCAGAGCCCGGGGAAAATGCAAATTTTGAAGCCGAAGCCCAAAAAGATGCCCCGGAAAAAGAAAAAACACCCCCCAAAGAAAGTATGGAATAACACCCTCCTCATAGAAATAAACAACAAAGAATTAAACAGGAAATCATTTAATGGTTTCCTGTTTTGTTTTTTGTACATTAGGTAATTCAAAATTCGGAACTATTGTATTATGAATTGCGCGATCACATCAAACGATATTCGGGTGAACAGTTGGGAAGAATTGACACAGGAAGTTTACCACCAGTCGTGGAAACCGGATCTTGGCCGGTTTCGATCCGATTTTGCATTTCGTGGCCTCTCCGACTGCCATTATAAACTGGAGAACAGCTTTGTTCGAAACTGCGGAGAACGTCCCGAGCTGGAATACCATATGCTTCGTAATTTCCGCAAATATGCCCGAATCGACGATTTCTCGCTGGCAAACACGCCACTTCGGGCTTTAGTACTGGCACAACACCATGGTTTGGCTACTCGTTTGCTCGACTGGACTTACTCGCCATACATTGCCATGCACTTTGCCACATCGAACACCGAAAAATATGATTTGGATGGCGTAATCTGGAAAGTAGACTTCGTTCAGGTAAACCGGCTAATTCCTGAACCGTTAAAAGAATTGCTTACGCTTGAAAAATGCAACGCGTTTACCGTGGAAATGCTGGAATCTGTTTTCCCCACAATTCAGAAACTGGATAAAACCATTGGCAGAGGGCATGCTTTGTTTTTTGAACCGCCATCGATCGACGACCGGATTGTAAACCAGTTTGCGCTGTTTTCGGTAATGACAAGCGCCACTTCGATTCTGGACGAGTGGCTGCTTAAACATCCCGAGGTGTACCGGCGTATTGTTATTCCGGCTGAATTAAAATGGGAAGTACGCGACAAGCTCGACCAGGCGAATATTACCGAACGGGTACTTTTCCCCGGGCTTGATGGCTTGGCCAGTTGGTTAAAACGACATTACCGCCCAAAACAATAATCGAAACAGAAAAAAACAGTCAAAACCATTTGCATTCAACAAATTCAACAGCTTACTGTTTTTAATTTATATGACTAAAAAATATCCTTATGGCCAACTTAAAATTGAATCGACGAAAATTTATCGGAGCGCTTAGTGCAGGTACTGCACATGTTTTATTCTCGAATCCACTTTATGCAGTCAATACTCCCGCACGAAGTCACGATCCTTTTCAGTTGATTGAGTTGGGGAATTCAGGGATAAAAACCACTTTGCTGGGAATGGGAACCGGTGTTCATGCCACCAACCGTACTAGTTTTCTTACCAAGCAGGATAAAAACACCAGCCTCGATTTATTGCATCACGCATACGACAAAGGAATCCGTTATTTTGATTTGGCCGATACCTATGGCACACACGGGATTTTTGCCGAGGCCATGACAAAAATGAACCGGGAAGAACTGACACTTACCACAAAAATATGGACACGCCCAGGTGGCATTCCTGAGAAAGAACGCCCCAATGCTGACATTGTGGTGGACCGGTTCAGGAAAGAAATGAATACCGATTACATCGACCTGGTACAGATACATTGTATGGTTGATGAGGACTGGACAGAAACCTTAAAACCACAGATGGAAATTCTTTCGAACCTGAAGGCGAAAGGAATTATTAAAGCGCATGGTGTTTCCGTACACTCGCTTGATGCCATGAAAGCAGCGGTTGAAAGCCCCTGGGTTGATGTGTTGCATGCGCGAATAAATCCGTACGGTATTGCCATGGACAAACCCGATCCGCAGGAAGTGGTAGAGGTTATTCAGCAGTTACACCAATCCGGCAAAGGTATTATAGGTATGAAATTGGTGGGCAACGGACAATTACGTAACGACAGCAAAAAAATCGATAACTCACTACGATTTGTTCTAGGATTAGGGTGTGTAGATCTCATGCTTGTTGGTTTCGAGACAAAAGACCAGGTTGACAATTACATTTCGCGAATGGAAACAGAATTAAAGAAACTTTACTAAGGTTTATAGCAGTTTAATTCGTAAAATTGGCGTAAGGCAAGCCAATGTTAAAAAATACGCACTTCGTAACACCCTGATTTACTGCAAATAGCAGATCTGATTAATTTTCCGACTTAAGTTCAGAACAATGAGGCGGTAATCCATGTAATTTTGCGCGAAATTTCATCAGTATCATGAATACAGTATTTAAGCCCAAACTATTTACGATTTTAAAAAATGGCATCAGTAAAAAACAATTTACATCGGATGTACTTGCCGGAGTGGTTGTTGGTATTGTTGCCCTTCCGCTGGCCATTGCTTTTGCTGTTGCTTCCGGTGTATCTCCCGAAAAAGGACTGATAACTGCTGTAGTTGCCGGTTTTCTGATTTCGTTTTTAGGTGGCAGCCGCGTGCAGATTGGCGGTCCTACCGGAGCATTTATTGTAATTGTTTACGGAATTGTACAACAATACGGCGTAAACGGACTTATAATTTCTACTGTTCTGGCTGGTGTCATTCTAATTATTTTTGGGCTTTTAAAACTGGGGACTTTGCTAAAATTTATTCCCCACCCGCTTATTGTTGGATTTACAAGTGGTATTGCATTGGTCATTTTTTCTACCCAAATAAAAGATGCGCTCGGTTTAACTATTACAAATCTTCCCTCGGGATTTCTGGAAAAATGGCACGTTTATATAACGAACCTGGGCAATATAAATATTGCAGCTCTGCTGGTAACACTGGCCACAATTGCCATAACACTCATTAGCGGAAAATTTGTAAAAAAAATACCGGGATCGTTTTTGGCCATTATCCTTGTTACACTGGTTGTTCAGCTTTTTAAACTACCTGTTGCAACTATCGAGACCTACTTTGGAGAGATCAGCAATACCATTCATTTTACCATCCCGCAGATTCGCTTAAACGATCTGCAAAATTACCTTGAGCCGGCACTCACCATTGCATTGCTGGGAGGTATCGAGTCGTTGTTGTCGGCAGTGGTTGCCGATGGGATGATAAGTGGAAAACACCGCTCGAATACCGAATTAATTGCACAGGGTATTGCCAACGTTGTTACCCCCGTTTTTTGGTGGGATTCCGGCAACCGGAGCAATTGCACGTACGGCAACCAACGTGAAAAACGGCGGACGCACACCTATTGCCGGTATTGCCCATGCTATTACCTTGTTGCTGATTATGCTGTTTTTGGGCAAGTGGGCGAAACTAATTCCGATGTCGTGCCTGGCCGGTATTTTAATAATTGTTGCTTATAACATGAGCGAATGGCGCTCGTTTGCGTCCATTCTAAAGGGCTCAGTTTTCGATATAATTGTACTGCTTACCACATTCATTTTAACGGTATTGGTTGATTTAACTGTAGCCATTGAGGTTGGAGTGGTCCTGTCGGCTATCCTTTTCATGAAACGTATGTCGGACATTAGCGAAAAACGCATAAATAACATCGTTGACACCGATTTAATTGAAGACTACTCGCAGCTGCCAAAAGGTGTTTCGGTTTACGAAATAAGTGGCCCCTTGTTTTTTGCTTCAGCACGTCGTTATTCCGAAGTAATTCAGGAAATCGGGGAAAGTTGCAACACGCTGATTCTACGTATGCGCCATGTTTCTTTCATCGACGAGACAGGAATGAAAAACCTGCAGAGTTCACTTAAAATCCTTCAAAAGAAAGGGGTAAAAGTGATATTGTCGGGTGTTTCTTCGCAGCTAAAAAATGATCTGGAGAAAAGACTCAGCCCGAAAGTGATTGATTACATTGATATGGAAGATTCGTTTGAAAAAGCGCTTGACTATGCCAAGGTCACTAGCGCATCTTAAAGTATTACCGTTCTACGCTCTTTATTGCTTAACAGGCACGCCTCCAATATTTTTAATACTTCCAAAGCTTCAGCGGGATCAACCGGTAAGGCTTTGTCGTTTCTGATGGCTTCATATAGTTTATCGTAAAAAATGCGGTAATCACCCGGAATGGTTTCAACCAGTTCTTCCACATGCTCATCGTTTTCGGTGTATACCAGTGTCCCCCACCAGTCAACATCTTCTTTTCCCCAGTCGTCATTTTCTGGCAAATTGCCGGCTTTTAATAAGTCTTCCTGCCCATCGATTCCCCACTTTTTAAACGTGCCGTATTCTCCGTTTATGATATATCGTGGTCCGGGATCCATTACCAGGTACGAGCATTTTAACAACGCCGAAAAACCGTCATAATCCAATCGGATATCGTAATAATCTGCCACTTCCCCTCCTTTTCGCACCGTCTTTAAATGGGCGGTAACTGTTTGCGGCTTTCCAAACAAAACGTAGGCCTGATCCACCATATGCGATCCCAGGTTATACAAAACGCCACCATATTCATCACCTTCTTCTTTCCAGGTGCCGGGTGTAATTTCGGTGCGGTAGCGGTCGTAATGCGATTCAAACTCGATCAGCCGTCCAAACCGTGCTTCCTCTATTACTTTTTGTACCGTTCTAAAATCACCATCCCACCGGCGGTTCTGGAAAACAGTAAAAGCCAAACCTTTTGCTTTTGCCAGCTCAATCAGCTCTTGTAACTCGGCACTTCGCAACGTAGCCGGTTTTTCAACTACCACATGTTTTTCGGCTTCAAGCGCCTGCTTTACCATCGTATAATGATATTTATCCGGGGTGTTTACCACTACCAGCTCAACCTCGTTATCGGTTAAAATGTCATCGTAGGTTTTTACAATCGTCGCATCGGGAAACAACTCTTTCGATAACGTTTTAGAACGTTCGAGCACAAGTTTTACCCTGAAATTATGATTTACCTTCAACAAAGGTCCGTGAAATACTTTTCCTGACATTCCAAACGAAGCCAATGCCACTGTAACCTGATTTTTCATGCTTAAAATTGTATGAAATTACTACCCGCAAAATTCTTGTCAATAAAAATACAGAAATAAGTTTCCTACACAAAAGTTGCTGAATAACATTCGCCAAACAAGGTATTGTATAACACAAATGCTTCTATTCCACAAAATTTGATCGTAAATTGGTCTGATAAACTACACTAACATTCCGGTTATGAAACGGGCACCAACATTTATTCCTCCCAAAAGAATTGTTAAGGTGCAAGTTAAATATGATACTGCTGGAACCAACAATCCTAACCATATGAAAAATTTTCTGAATAGTTATTTGATGGAATCGAAATGTATTAACCTCGAATCAGGTGACTACCCCGGACCTTTTCTTACTATTTCACGACAAGCCGGATGCTCGGCAAAGCGCATCGCCATTAAGCTTTCGAAAATTCTGACCGGCTACAGTTACATGTCGGAAACAAAAACCGATGTGGAGTGGAAATATGTTGATAAAGCCATGTTTTTAGGTGTTGTTGATGAAATGATTGAAGAACTCAAATCAGGGGATTTTGAAGATGCCGAAGAATCGATAGTATTTCTAAAGGAAGTTGGCCGGGCCTTTTCGGATGAAACGATTTACGACATTTCAGACGACAGACTGATTGCGGCTTTAAAAGGGATTATTTGCAGATTGGCCTGCCACGGACGTACTATTATTGTTGGGCGCTCGTCGGGAGCTATTTTAAAAGACATACCAAACAAACTTAACATCAGGCTTGAAGCTCCTGCCGAGTGGCGAATTAACCGCATAATGCAAATTAGAGACATGACCGGAATGGAGGCTGCAGAGTACATCACGCTGGCTGATAAAAAGAGAGATGCCTTTATTGAAAAGATTATTGGCAGGAAAGCCGAAAATGAGGATTTTGATGTGATTTTTAATTATGCCTCGATGGAAGACGACCAGATAGTTGATGCAGTAATTAACATATTAAGAAATAAAAAAATTATTGCTCCACATTACGAATTCTAACAAATTTGCTATTTTAGCTTATAAGAAGTAACGAAAAAATAGCTTCCGAAAATCGGAAGAAATTAATTTAAATCTCACCTTACCAAGGCCTTTCTTCGGAGAGGCTTTGTTTTTCGATTTTTTTTTTGAGATTTTAATAAAAAAAAGAAGGTTTTTATTGTGATAATCTAATAATTAGTCCGTTACTTTGATATAAGATTTTAATTCGCACTTCACCTGTGTTTGTGATTTTCCGTTTTAACGTCTGACGCGTTCTTTATACTTAACAATAATTTTTTAAGAATAACGCGGCATAATGCCGCCAATTTTTACATTTATACATTTATATTTTTCTATTTTTTATGAATTTATTTGTTGCAAAGTTAGACTCATCGATTACTGGTGACTACTTAAATGAGCTGTTCTCTGCACACGGAGAAGTAGCGTCTGCCAAAGTTATTTTTGACAGAGAAACGGGAAACTCAAAATGTTTTGGTTTTGTTGAAATGCCAAACGAAGAAGAAGCTAATGCAGCGATCGCTGCACTTAATGATGCTGAAATTGAAGGAAAACAAATCGTAGTTAAGGAAGCAAATCCTCCACAAGAGCGTCCACGTCGTGATTTTAATCGCGGTGGCGGCGGTGGTGGCTACAACCGCGGTGGCGGTGGTGGTTACAACCGTGGTGGCGGTGGTGGCGACCGCAGAGGCGGTGGTGGCGGATACGATCGTCGCGGTGGCGGCGGTGGTGGCGACCGCAGAGGCGGTGGCGGTGGTTACGATCGTCGTGGTGGCGGCGGTGGCGACCGTTGGTAAGCTTACCGAAAGATATTTAAAAGAAGGTGTTCGTTATTCGAACACCTTTTTTTATGAGTTTCTGAATAGCTATTAACAACGAATAGATTTTTCCTCCGAATTTTGAAAAAGAGGATACCTACCAAAAGAGTTCTATAATTTCTTTAGCCAGGCTTCGGCTTCTATTAATTCGGTTTGCTCAGCCGTTTTTACGGCGTAGTTAAAACCGGGCTGTATACAAAACGATCCGTATTCACCTTGTGTATTCAGTGCGATATAACCAATTTGATGACTTTGATAATCAGGAATCTTTTTGGCGATACGACGAACTGCCTCTTCGCAAGCCCTGTCGGGCGACATGCCGCTGCGCATCAATTCAACTACTAAAAACGAACCCAACGTTTTCATTACCAGCTCGCCCGATCCGGTAGCTGTTGCTCCTCCTACTTCGCCATCAACAAACAAACCGGCACCAATAATCGGCGAGTCACCTACCCTGCCGGGCATTTTATATCCCATTCCGCTGGTGGTACAAGCACCTGAAATACGTCCATCCTCATCGAGCGCCAGCATTCCAATGGTATCGTGATTATCTTCAGTTACATTCTCAATATTGATCTTGTTACTGAATGCCTTATGCTCTTTTTTCCACTTTTTCCACTCCTTTTTACGGGCTTTGGTTAGCAGCTTCTCTTTTTCAAAACCATTATCGAGAGCAAATTCCAATGCTCCTTCTCCGCTCAACATCACATGCGGCGTTTTTTCCATTACCAGGCGAGCCACCGAAACCGGATGAACAATGTGTTGCAGATAGGTTACACTTCCTGCGCGCCCTTTCTCGTCCATAATACAGGCATCAAGGGTTACTTTCCCGCTGGCATCAGGAATTCCGCCTAAGCCAACAGTTATTACATTCGGATCGCCTTCGGGCACGCGCACACCGGCTTCCACTGCATCAAGCGAGTGTCCTCCTTTTGACAAAATCTCCCAGGCAGCTTCGTTAGCCGGCATACCATGATTCCATGTTGAAATTACAACCGGGAATTTATTTGCTGACTGAAAAACCGAATTTGAAAACGCTTTCGTGGCTACACCTGCACCCGCAAGCATTAACGAACTTTTTGCTAAAAAGGAACGTCGGGATATCATAACCAAATACTTATTAATTTTTTTCAAAAGTAAAGAAAATAAATTCCAAAATTCGGCACTCCGCCTGTTTTAAATATTTATAACTTTTAATGAATCGAAATAAAAAGTTTTATTCGTGCGAGAAATACTCCAGTGTTTTTCTGTAGTTGGAAAAAACCACTGCACGCGAAATAAACCCAAGGTATTTACCATCATCGATAACAGCAAGATTGTATCGGTTTGACGTTTCAAATTTTTTGGCCACTGTTTCCATATTGTCTTTCGACGAAATATAGAATTCAGGCATAAACATGAGATCTTTCACCATCACCTGATCGTATAGTTCGTGCTCAAAATAAGATGCTTCACCTTCGAGAGTTTAACCATCCCTTTCAAGTAGCCATCTTTGTCAACAATCGGAAATAAATTTCGGTTTGATTTGGAAATTGCTTTTACCAGGTCGCGCAAACTGGCATCGGGAGAAATAATTTCAAAGTCGTTCTCAATCAGCTTTTTCACCTCCATCGACCGCAGGATCGCTTTGTCTTTGTGGTGCGTAATTAAATCGCCGGTTTGTGCCAGGTGTTTGGTATAAATAGAATGTGGTTCAAAACGCATGATAGTTACATACGCCACCGTTGAAGTGATGAGTAAGGGAATAAACAAACCATAACCTCCCGTTATTTCGGCGGTTAAGAATATTCCTGTAAGCGGAGCATGCATTACGGCAGCCATCATTCCGGCCATCCCTGCCAATGCAAAGTTATTTTCAGGTACTCCAAGATCGAAAAAAGTATTTAGCAAAAACACCAGAAAATAGCCGGCAATAGCTCCTGTAAACAATGTTGGTGCAAAAATCCCCCCGTTACCGCCCGATCCGGTTGTAGCCGACATGGCAAACACTTTAAAAAAGAGGATTCCGGCCAACACAAGCAGAACAACGTAAGGATTATCTTTCCACTGAAAGAACATGGAGTTATTTAATAAATCAGCTCCCTGGTTATTAAAAACAGAGTTAATGCTGGTATAACCTTCTCCCCATAATGGTGGGAAAATAAAGATTAAAACACCCAGCGTAACGGCTCCGATAAGCACACGAATAAACCAGTTGTTTATAGCAGCAAAATGTTTTTCAAGAAACATGGTTCCACGGGTAAAATAAATTCCAAGCAAACCGGTAAAAATTCCCACGAGGATGTAAATCCATATCATATTAATATGAAATGGTGCTATCTGGTCAAAGTGTAGCATCACGCCTTCGCCCATAAAGAAATAAGAGATTACCGTGGCCGACACTGCCGAAATCAGCAGCGGAATTAAAAAGGCCATCGTCAGATCGAGCATCAGCACTTCGAGTGTAAAAACAATACCTGCCATTGGCGCATTAAAAATACCCGCAATTGCACCGGCTGCTCCGCAACCAACCATCAGGGTAATGTATTTATACCGAAGCTTAAAAACACGTGCCAGGTTCGATCCTATTGAGGCTCCGGTTAGTACAATCGGGGCCTCCGATCCTACCGATCCACCAAAACCAATGGTAAGCGAACTGGCAATCATCGATGAATAAGTTTTTGAAGGCTTTAGCTTACTGCTTTTCTTCGAAATTGAATACAGAATTTTGGAAACTCCATGCCCGATATCATCGCGAATGAGATAACGGACAAACAACACCGTTAACAATATCCCAATGAATGGATACAACAAATAGAGGTAATTAAATCCTTCAACAGAAATCACCTCTGTTAACTCTTCAGCAACAAAGTGGATCAGGTTTTTTAACAACAGGGCGGCCAGTCCACTTAACAGTCCTACAATCAAACTAAGCAAATACAAAAAGTTCTTTTCCGGGATTTTTGCAATTCGCCAGGCAACAAGTCGATTAAGAAGCTTACTCAACAACAACTTGTTAATTCTAAAAATTCTAAACATGAGATACATTAATTATCTGTTTGCGATAGCGGGTAAACACACGTGCCCGCGAAATAAATCCGATGTATTTACCATCTTCGATTACAGCCAGGTTATAACGCCCCGATGATTCAAATTTAGTAGTAACAATTTCCATACTATCATTCGGGTCGATAGAAAACTCAGGCATATACATCAACTCGTTTATTTTCACAGTGTCGTATAGTTCATGTTTAAAGATCATCGTTCTTACATCATCCATTTTTACCATGCCCACCATTGTTCCGTCTTTGTCTACTATCGGAAACAAATCGCGATGTGCCCTTGTAATGGCTTCTGTAAGGTCGCGCAAAGTTGCATCGGGCGACAATACTTCAAAGTCAGTTTCAATTAGTTGTTTTACCTGCATCATCTGCAACACATTTGCATCTTTATCGTGGGTTAACAATTCTTTTCGTCGTGCCAGCTGAATATGATAAACCGAGTTAGGCGTAAATGCCCTGACGACAAGATATGCGAACGTAGCCGTGACCATAAGTGGCACAAATAACTTGTACCCTCCTGAAATATCTGCGATCAGGAATATTCCGGTGAGCGGCGCATGTAGAACGCCAGCAATTAATCCGGCCATTCCAATTAGTGCAAAGTTATTCGAATTTAGTTCCCGAAGGCCTGTACGGTTGATAAGTAAGGAAAAAAGCATTCCGGTATTTACCCCCATAAAAAGCGTTGGCGCAAAAATACCCCCAACACCACCGGCTCCAAAGGTAAGCGATGTGGCAACAATTTTTAGCAAAATAACAGCTACAATAAGAAGCATGGCAGCCCACATTTCTTCGCGTAATGAATAGAATAAACTATTATCGAAAAGATAGTTTAAATCGCCGGCCAAACATTCGTTAATCGATTCGTAACCTTCGCCGTAAAGTGCCGGAAAAAGAAAAATCAGTGCCCCCAGACTTGCACCACCAACAACCAACCGGATTCTGCCACTTTTTAGTTTTTCAAAAATATCGGCAATAAACAGGTACATTCTGCTGAAATAAACCGACACAAACCCGGTTACAATTCCTAAAGCAATGTAGTAAGGTATATCTGGTAGTTTGAATGCGTCGACTACGGTAAACGGGTAAAGCACATCCTGGCCCAGAAACAAGTAGGATGTAACCACTGCCGTTGACGATGCCAGCAATAGCGGCACCAGTGAAAATACAGTCAGATCGATCATTATTACCTCCACCGCAAAAACAATGGCTGCAATAGGAGCTTTAAAAATAGCTGCCATAGCCCCTGCGCAGGCACAGGCCAACATTAAAATGGTATTCTTATAATTTAGTCGAAATACCTTGGCTATCCAGGACCCCCATGCTGTTCCGGTCGCAACGGTTGGCCCCTCCAACCCAACAGAACCGCCAAAACCAACGGTTAACGCTGAGGTTATTACTGATGAATACAAATTATGTCGTCGAATATTTCCTTTTCGTTTTGATATACTATAAAGAACAGTTGGAATTCCATGCCTTACCTCCGAGCGAATAACATACTTAATCAGTACAACTGCCAAAAAAATACCCACAATAGGCATGGCAAAATAAATGTAGTTATGCACTTCATTCGAAACCAGCCGGTGTACCAAATCTTCTGTAAACCTCACGGTATTTTTAAGAACAACAGCCGCCATTCCGGCCAAAACACCAATAACAATACTTAGTAAGGTTAGAAAACCTTGTTCGCCGAGGTGCTTTAAACGCCATCGGTGAAACTTTACCCAAATATGTTGTCTGTGTTTCGTCATTTTTTTCGATCTGGTAAAAGTAACAATTAGCAAACGCGATTAACAATTTTTAAGGAACTAAAAACTAAAGTTTTTGTTAACCTAATAAACCATTGTAAGATGAAAATAAAACTCACGGGAAGTAACGGATACATTGGTCAGCTAATTTCAACAGATCTGGTAAAAAAAGGGCATGCTGTATCAGGCATAAATCGAGACACACTCTACGGTCCATCAAGCAACCTGCAGGAAGAGTTACGAAATACCGATGTTGTAATTAACCTTGCCGGAGCACCCATTCTACAACGTTGGACAAAAAAAAATAAAGAAACCATTTACAACAGCCGGGTTGTAACCACCCATAACCTGGTAAAAGCAATTATTGAATTACCCGAAAGTGAACGCCCCGGAAAAGTGATATCAGCATCGGCAATTGGCATCTATAAACCAGGAAATAGACACACCGAAGAAAGCACAAATTTTGATGAAGGTTTTGTTGGCGAAGTAGTAAAAGACTGGGAACAAGAACTATCTGCTTTACCCCAAAATGTGCAAACTGTAATCTTTCGGCTTGGTATTGTTTTTGGCAAAGAGGCCAAAACTGTAAAAAATATGCTGCTTCCCTTTAAATTGGGCTTGGGCGGTAAAATCGGTTCGGGCAAGCAAGCGTTTCCCTTTATTCACGAACAAGATGTGGTAAATGCATTCGTTTGGGCTACCGAAACACTTGAAACAAGTGACACATTTAATTTAATCGCCCCCGAAACGATTTCGAACAAAGAATTTACTCGCTACTTTGCCCGGCAGGTAAATCGTCCTGCATTTTTTACCATTCCTGCGTTTGTCTTAAAATTGGTGTTTGGCAAGGCAGCTTCGCTTCTTACACAATCCCCCGAAGTATCATCCAAAAAGCTGCAAAAAGCCGGTTTTCAGTTCGAATATCCAACAATAAAAACTACCTTACAAGATATTATTGTTAAAAGCCGGAAGGTTTAGTCATTAATTTCTGTTCTCATTCATTAGCTTTGTAAAAAACACTTCTACACATTCCTATGAAGAACCAGAAAAAAGGCCATTTGCGAACGAACATAAAATTTTTCCGCGATGTATTTCTGCTACATCCCTATCGTTTGTTTGCTTTGCGCGCAACCGTTTCGATGGGTATATTGGCAGTACCTTTTATTATTGCCGGTCTGCCTTTTTTTGGTGTAACGCTGGCTTTGGGAGCACTGGCCGGCGCTTTGTCGGAAACCGACGACCACCCGAAAGGCCGTGTAAAATCGTTGTCGATAACCATTCTTAGCTTCTTCATTTCGAGTTTTTCGGTAGGACTTCTATATAAGTACACCTGGATTCTTGGCTCCGGATTTATCCTCTCCACCATTATATTTATTTTGATTGGCGGCATTGGCGAACGTTACCGCGCCATTACCTTCGGCTCTATATTGGTGGGTATTTATGCAATGCTTGGCATCGAAATCAGTCCGGCCTGGTACTGGCAGGCAATTCTATTACCAGCCGGAGCACTTTTTCACGGCATTCTTACATTGATTTTAATCTTCCGGAATCCGTGGCGTTTACTCGACCAGCAAATGGCCAGCGGTTTCAGGGCACTGGGCAGCTACCTCGAGAAAAAAGCCCTGCTTTTCCCAAGCGATAAAAAAGACCAGGAAGACATTAATAAAGACCTGGCTTTGCTAAACGTAAATGTGGTAAATGCACTTGAAGGCATAAAAAACGTATTGAACAATTATGCCCGGGAGATGAAAAACACGGAGCCATTGAACAGTTACCTTCAACGCTTTATGTTATTGCAGAGTCTTCACGAACGTGCAGCCTCAACGCACCAGCGCCACGACAAACTGGGAAACAGCAACGAACAAATTGAGATTCTGGAGGGTTTTGGCGAAATGCTTCGTCAGCTGGCTTATGCTTCGCGAATGGTTGCCGAAAATATGCTTACCGGAACTTCTTACAATCATCCGCCGGCACTCGAATGGATCTCAAAAGCCATCGACGACAAGCTCCAAACAATGCATGTGGAAGATGCTCAGGACCTGATCCTTCTCCATCATAATTTACATCGTTCGCACGTTTCGTTAAAATTCCTCGACAATCTGGAGGAAGGAACTTCAATTCCCCGTCTTCGACACGATGAAAGAACGCCATTTCAACGTTTAAAGGAGCAGCTCACTCTCCGTCATCCGCGAATGCGTTATGCCTTGCGGCTCAGCTTAACCTTTGCATTTGGCTATGTTCTTCAGATCTACCTTGATCTCGACAAAGGGCAATGGGTAATGCTAACCAGTTTATTTGTTAGCCAGATTACCTACAGCGACACCCGCCGGCGCCTGTTTGAGCGTTTACTGGGTACTATTACCGGTATTGTTATTGGTGCTGCATTATTACAGATTTTTACAACCACAGCTGCACAAGTCTTATTAATGATGGGCTCGGCAATGGCATTTTTCTACTGGTTGCGAAAAAAATATTCGATAGCTGTAATATTTGTAACCACTTTTGTGCTGAGTGCTTTTAATATTGTTTCAAACGACGGAGGCATAAACATTATGATTCCACGTCTGGTTGATACTTTACTTGGTGCAACGTTGTCGTTTCTCACTATTCGTTTTTTATGGCCGGGTTGGCAATATCGGCGCATTTCGGGGCTTATTTCCACCGCATTGGAAAAAAACAGAAACTATTTTCAGGCCATTGCAAAAGAATATAAAGAAGCAAGTAACGACGATTTAAAGTATCGCATTGCCCGAAGAGAGGCGCACCTGGCCGATAACGAGCTGGCACAAGCGTGGAACAGTATGCGACAGGAACCCAAAAGTAAACAGCGCATTATGGAAAATGCATTAACCATCACTTATTTAAATCATGCATTGTTGTCGCATCTTTCGGCACTGGGAGCACACCGCGAAACAAATATTGAGAGTTACAAAGACATTGAACCTTTGTTTCAACAAATTGATAAGAAGCTTACGGAAGCCGGCAAAAAAAGCACCATTCAAAAAGATAAGTTCTCATCCGATCTGTCGGAACTACTAATGACATTACAACAACAAATTAAAACCACTGAAGCCGGATTAAAACGACAGCAACTTCGTTTATTCTACAACATTACCGCTACAACCTCAAAAATCATTGATGAGTTAAAACGTTCCGGTATCAACTAAAAAATAAGGCATAAAAAAACCTTCTGCCCGAAGACAGAAGGTTTTGTATATATAAAGATTGATCTGAATTAGTCAACTTGAGGACCAGCAGCAACCAATGCTTTACCTTCTTCGTTATCAGTATATTTAACGAAGTTTTTAACAAAGCGGCTACCCAAATCCTGAGCTTTATCTTCCCACTCTTTAACGTCAGCGTAAGTGTCGCGTGGGTCAAGAATACCTGTATCAACTCCTGGCAATGCAGTAGGTACTTCCAGGTTAAATACCGGGATAGTTTTAGTTTCAGCTTTCTCGATAGATCCATCAAGGATAGCGTTGATGATACCACGTGTATCTTTAATAGAGATACGTTTTCCGGTACCGTTCCATCCAGTGTTTACCAAATAAGCTTCAGCTCCGTGCTCTTCCATTTTTTTCACTAACTCAGCAGCATATTTTGTTGGGTGCAAGGTTAAGAATGCAGCACCGAAACATGCAGAGAATGTAGGTTGTGGAGCAGTTACACCACGCTCAGTACCTGCTAATTTTGCAGTAAATCCTGATAAGAAATGATATTGAGTTTGTTCCGGAGTTAATTTAGAAACCGGAGGCAATACACCAAATGCATCAGCCGAAAGGAAAATTACTTTCTGTGCGTGACCAGCTTTAGATGGTACAGCGATGTTTTCGATGTGGTCAATTGGGTAAGAAACACGAGTGTTCTGAGTTACAGAACCGTCAGTGAAGTCAATTTTACCTTCAGCATCAACTGTTACGTTCTCCAAAAGAGCGTTACGTTTGATCGCACCGAAAATTTCTGGTTCAGCGTCTTTATCCAGGTCGATAGTTTTTGCGTAACATCCACCTTCGAAGTTGAATACACCTTCGTCATCCCAACCGTGCTCGTCATCACCAATCAATTTACGTGATGCATCAGTTGAAAGTGTTGTTTTACCAGTACCTGAAAGACCGAAGAAGATAGCAACGTCACCTTCTTTACCAACGTTAGCCGAACAGTGCATTGAAGCAATACCGCGAAGTGGCAGGTAGTAGTTCATCATCGCGAACATACCTTTTTTCATTTCACCACCATACCATGTACCACCAATTACCTGCATTTTTTCAGTCAGGTTAAATACAGTGTAAACTTCTGAGTTTAATCCGTGCTCTTCGTATTTTGCATTAGAAGTTTTTGAACCGTTCATTACAACGAAATCAGGCTCTCCATAAGCTTCTAATTCTTCAGCTGTAGGGCGAAGGAACATGTTAGTCACAAAGTGAGCTTGCCATGCAACTTCCATGATGAAACGAACTTTCAAACGAGTGTCTTCGTTTGCACCACAAAATGTGTCAACTACAAATAATTTTTTTCCTGAAAGCTGGCTAGTAGTAGTAGCTTTTAGGTCATTCCAAACTTCCTGAGTAATAGGTTTGTTGTCGTTTGGAGATTCAGGAGATGTCCACCACATTGTATCTTCAGTGGTTGCATCTTTAACGATGTATTTATCTTTAGGTGAACGACCTGTAAATACACCTGTCATCACATTAACAGCGTCAAGCTCTGTTAACTGACCTTTTTCGAATCCCTCTAATGCAGGATTCATTTCTTCTTCATAAAGTTTCTCGTATGAAGGGTTGTGGATAATTTCCTGTACGTCAACAATTCCGTACTTGCTTAAATCTAAATTTGCCATAACTACCTAATAATTAACTTAATAATACAATTTTTCGTCTACTTAAATCGGGACACAAAAATATCATTATTTTCCAATCAGCAGGGTTGATCTCCCCCATTTGCCCCTTTTTTCACACCGATTAAACATTAGCTTAACAATAGATTTTTTACAATTAAAAAGATATTTTTGTCTTAATATAGGCATAAAAAAAGCGCTACAAATAAAGATGTAACGCTCTTTTATTTTTATCTTATGACTGTTATGATCTCGGATGAAACTGATGAATAGTCGACTTCAGGTAATCCTTATCCAGATGCGTATAAATTTCGGTGGTTAATATCGATTCGTGCCCTAACATTTCCTGAACGGCCCGCAAGTCAGCTCCACCATTTATCAGGTGTGTGGCAAATGAGTGACGGAAAGTATGCGGACTAATTTTCTTATCTAAATTAACCTTAGCTGCCAGATTTTTAATAATGGTAAAAATCATTACGCGGCTCAATTTTCTTCCACGGCGGTTTAAGAATAATATGTTTTCACTATCCTTATTCACCCGTAAATTCTTCCGGTAATTACCCAGATACTTATTAATCTCTTCAATTGCCCGTCCGCTAACCGGTACTAATCGCTCCTTGCCGGCTTTTCCTTCAATTTTTATAAATCCCTGCTCAAAAAACAGGTTGGTCATTTTCAGGTTTACAAGCTCCGAAACGCGTAACCCACAACTGTACAAGGTCTCCAACATGGCTTTGTTTCGTTGCCCTTCTGATTTTTTCAGATCAATGGCATTGATTAACATATCAATTTCTTCCATCGACAATATATCGGGAAGTTTACGGCCAATTTTTGGCGACTCAAGCAAAGCGGTCGGATCACTGGTGATCTTCTCTTCAATCAACAGGTATTTATAAAATGATTTTATTCCTGAGATGGTTCGTGCCTGAGTTCTTGGACTAACACCTTTATCATTTAACCATTCAACAAAGCTTTTTAACTGACTCAGCGTTACCTTTTCAGGATTTACCCCTTTAAAACTTTTTTCGAAAAAATTCTCAAGCTTATTAATATCATTAATATATGCAGCTATTGAGTTCTGCGATAATGATTTCTCCAACTTCAAGTAATTTTCATATCCCTTTTTACATTCCTCCCATTTCATAATATTGCAAATTAAGGTTACTTTTATGTCTGTTTATATTGTGCTACGTATGTTTATCTAAGCGATGAACTATTATAACAAAAAAATATTACGTTGCATTTTGAATAAAGTTACTATAAAATATATTAAAATTGAAATAATGAAGCTCTTGATTATCAATGGACCCAATTTAAACCTACTTGGAGTAAGGGAGAAGTCGATTTATGGAACAGAAAGTTTTAAAAGTTATTATGAACAATTGAAACAGGATTTCGCCGATACAGACCTCACCTATTTTCAGTCGAACGTAGAGGGAGAACTCATAAATTCGTTACACGAGCATGGTTTTAGTTACGATGGGATAATCATAAATGCCGGAGCCTATACACATACCTCGGTGGCCATTCGCGATGCCATTGCGGGAATACAAACGCCTGTTGTTGAGGTGCATATTTCAAATACACTTACGCGCGAAGATTTCAGACATAAATCAATAATTGGCCCGGTATGTAAAGGATGTATTATGGGATTTGGCCTTGAATCGTATCGATTGGCAATTCAAAGTTTCGTAAATTGAAACTTAATCTATACTCTCTATTAAATTTAATCAATGATTAAATTTAATTTAACCGTTAAATCGGGTTTTATTGTAGTTTTGCGCGCTTAAAATTTAGAAATAATGAGACAGACCAAAATTGTTGCAACGATCTCAGATCAAAGATGTGATGTAGATTTTATACAGTCACTTTATAATGCAGGACTGAATGTAGCCCGTATTAACACCGCCCATATTACTCCCGAAAGCGGGAAAGTTATGGTTGATAATATTCGCGCGGTATCAGACAAAATTGCAATTCTTGTTGACACGAAAGGCCCAGAAATAAGAACATGTCAAACTCTTTCGGACACAGAAGTTAAGGAAGGAGAACTGGTTACACTTTCATACTCTACCGGAGTACTGGATGATGTAAAAAACATTTGTGTGAACTACAAAGGTTTTGTTAACGACCTGAATGTTGGTAACAAAATTCTTGTTGACGACGGCGAAACGGAATTTGAAGTAGTTGAAAAACATATTCAGTATTTATTGTGTAGAGTTTGCAACTCGGGTGTTATTAAAAAACGTAAGAGTATCAACGTACCGGGAGTAGAGATTAAATTACCATCGCTGACTGAACGCGACGTAGAATTTATTCGCTTTGCTGCTGAGAACGATCTCGATTTTATTGCGCACTCGTTTGTTCGCCATAAAGAAGATGTGAATGATGTTCAGAAGATTCTGGATGAACACAACAGCCCGATTAAAATTATTGCCAAAATTGAGAACATGGAGGGTGTTGAGAATATCGACGAGATATTGGAACACGCTTATGGTATTATGGTAGCACGTGGCGATTTGGGTATTGAACTACCGGAATCGAAAATCCCATCAATTCAACGAAATCTGGTTCGTCGTGCAATATTGTTCCAAAAACCGGTTATCATTGCCACACAAATGCTGCACACCATGATTGAGCACCCAAGACCGACACGTGCCGAGGTAAGTGACGTAGCAAGTGCTATTTACATGGGAACCGATGCAATAATGCTAAGTGGCGAAACTGCATATGGAAAATATCCTGTTGAAGCCGTAAAAGCGATGGATAAAATTGCTCAGGAGGTTGAACCTGACCGCGACCGCCGCGAGTTGGCTGTTCCGCTTAAAGCAGACATTCCGGCCTACCTGGCCCAATCGGCTATTCGTGCTGCACGCGAATTAAAACCCGATGCGATTATTACATCAACCACAACAGGAAAAACAGCTCGTTACCTTTCGTCGTACCGTCCGTTTTACCCGGTTTTTGTAAAATGTCACTCACATCGTGTAATGCGCCAACTGGCACTTTCATTTGGTGTTCACCCTTCGTTCCTTGAAACGAAAAAGAACAAGATGAAAATCCAGAAAGCCGCTGTTCAGGAGCTGGTTAACCAGGGAACAATTAACATGGATGATCTGGTGATTTATGTAGGTGGTCGTTTTGGCGAAGATGCAGGTGCATCGTTCATCGAAATATCAACTGCCGACAGGTTATTCATGAAACCAAAAGAATTAAGTTAACAACGATTTTACGCGATAAAAAAGCCTTGCTTCTTTACTGGAACAAGGCTTTTTTTTTGGTTTAAACCGGGATACCGGATGCCCCGATGCTTGTGGTCGGGATTTGGCTGTGGCCGGTTTTCAATTCATTTCGTATAACTGGATGCTGGATACAATAGAATTGTTTAACTGATAAATTGTAAAATTGCAGTTCATAAACATTTATCCAATTCCCGGCGTAACTCTGTTACTTCTCGGTGTAACTCTGCGGTAAAATCTTTAATTCTTAATAGTAAAATCACCTAACTGCCAATCGCAGCTTTTTCCTATCTCCCATTTATCCTTAATCAAAAATCCGTTCTATCTTTTTGTCTCTATTTTGGATGCAGGATTATTGATCGTTTGATATACTCCATAAAAAAAGCCTTGCTTCTTCACTGAAACAAGGCTTTTTCTTTTATATAAAACGACCTACCGGAAGTCAATAACTTCTACATCATTGTAGTTAGCAGCATTAAAAACAAATTCCGAATCATCAAAACCGGCATTGGTATCCATTTCTTTTACCAGAATTCCATAGAGGTTTCCATCGGTGCTGTGCAATGTTGCCGAGTGAATCATCATTTCAGCCTTGTCGATAGCCACCTCAATCATTGTTACATCATAAGTGTCCGAATCAGGAAAAAGATTGATATGATAAAGCGTTTTACCACCTTCTGTTTTTTCATCTACAAACTCGGACCGAAAACCGCGCTCGTAGATACTGAACAACGACGAAGGATCCATTAACTCACTGCTGTCATCATCAATATTCGAAATGGTAACCTGATTACCATCTCTCATGTAATTCCAGATTGTTTCGCCATTTGAAAATACTTCAACTCCCAAATCGGGCAGTTGCACACAATATTTCTGACCTTTAATTTTTATGGTACCGGCATTGGTTTCGTCAATATCCATTTCATCATTCACCATTGTGAAAACAAAACTGGCCGACATTGATGCGATCTCTTTTGTTTTGGCACTTACCTCATCCAGAATTTTTTTGGCCTTTGCATCGCTCTGCGACCATCCTAAAGTTGCTACCATAACAAGTGCAACCATCAATACTATCCTTTTCATCATTTTACTATTGTACTATTCCTGTGTCAGAAAATGAATACGCTACGATCTTTTCTCCCCAAGGTGTAAATCTCGTTCCCGTATCACCCTCAAAAATTAATTCTACAAACCATTCAATAACTGTTCCAAACTGTATTCATCCTGCAACAAAACCTGTCGCGCTTTACTTCCGTCACTTGGGCCAACTATACCTGCAGCTTCCAATTGATCCATTAATCGACCCGCACGGTTATACCCAATCGAGAATTTTCGCTGTATCATCGATGTCGATCCCATTTGGTTCATTACCACCACGCGTGCCGCATCGTCAAATAACTCGTCGCGGTTCCGCAGATCCACTTGTCCCGGTCCGGGGTCCTCGTCTCCGGCATATTCAGGCAATAAAAATGCCGTTGGATATCCGCGTTGATCACCAATAAATTCAACAATACGTTCTACTTCAGGTGTGTCAACAAAAGCACATTGTACACGTGTCATTTCACTTCCCTGCGAAATTAGCATATCTCCGCGTCCGATAAGCTGGTTCGCGCCCGGCGAATCGAGAATGGTACGCGAGTCGATCATCGACGCTACTTTAAACGCAATACGCGCCGGGAAGTTAGCCTTAATAACACCGGTAATAATATTGGTCGACGGGCGCTGTGTCGCAATGATCATATGAATACCAACAGCCCTTGCCAGCTGAGCGATCCTTGCAATCGGCAATTCAATCTCTTTTCCGGCAGTCATAATCAGGTCGGCAAACTCATCAATAATCACCACAACGTATGGCATAAACCGGTGTCCTTTTTCCGGATTCAGTCGGCGCGATATAAATTTCTTATTATATTCCTTTATATTACGTGCCTGGGCAGCTTTTAACAGATCGTAACGTGCATCCATCTCCACGTTAATCGAATTCAGCGTATTTTTCACTTTCTGAATATCAGTGATCACAGGTTCTTCCGCATCGGGTAGTTTTGCCAGATAGTGTTTTTCAAGCACCGAATAAATATTCAGCTCCACTTTTTTCGGGTCGATAAAAACAAACTTCAGCTGCGACGGGTGCTTCTTATAAAGCAACGACGTAATGATCACGTTTATACCGACCGATTTACCCTGTCCGGTAGCTCCGGCAACAAGAATGTGAGGCATTTTTACCAGGTCGAACATAAACGTTTCATTCGAAATGGTTTTCCCCAGCGCCACCGGCAGTTCGGCCTTACTTTCCTGAAAACGCTTTGAGCGCACAATGGAATGCATCGATACCGTTTCCGGATTCTGATTTGGCACTTCAATACCAATGGTACCGCGCCCCGGAATTGGTGCTATAATACGAATTCCCAAAGCCGCCAGACTCAAAGCGATATCATCTTCGAGGTTTTTAATCTTCGAGATTCGTACGCCCGGTGCCGGAACAATTTCGTAAAGAGTAATTGTTGGACCAATTGTGGCTCTGATCTTTGTTATTTCGATCTTATAATGACGCAGTGTTTCAACAATTTTATTCTTGTTGGCTACCAGCTCTTCATTCTTTACTTCAGCATTTCCAAATTGATGATCTTCCAGCTGATCGAGTGACGGGAACTTGTAACTCGCCAAATCCAGGGTTGGATCATAATCTTCCAGTTCCTCCGGCAACGTGCCATCCGACTCTTCTTCCTCCAATTTTGGCGCAACCGTTAAATCCAGATCATCCTCTTTTTTTTCCGGAATCACCTCAATGTCATCCCCACTTTCCTTTTCCGGTTCTTTCCCATCAATATGGTCGTCGATTTCAACCTCCGGCTCTATCAGGGAAAGGTCATCTTCATTATCCGACTCAAAAATGGCTTTCACCACATCATCGTCGTCTTCTATTATTTTTGTTATCGACTCTTCAACTTCCACGCCCGGAACGTCGGTCGTAACTTCATCTTTATCCTCATGCTCCGTTTCGTCAAGCTCCGCCTCTTTTGCGTTTCTTTTTAATACCCCTTTCAGCATGTCAAAAGCACCGTCGAAACGTACAACGATAATCGCCAGTCCGGAAATGAACAACAGAAACACAAGTCCCACAATTCCAATCAACGAGCGAAGCCAGTTACTGAGCACGAAACCGTAATGTCCGCCCCAATAGATAGCCGATCCGGCATTGGTTTTATTAAAAAACAACCCCAGCGCCACCGAAAACCAAATAATGCAGATAACACTGTACCAAACACTTTTGAGAAAATTTCCTGTTTTACGCCCTAAAATCCGTGCGCCGCTGATGGCCATTAGGTAAACCAAACCAAACGACGCCAGTCCGAATCCGCGGTTCATAATAACTTCCGACAGATAGGCACCCAGTTTCATTCCTTTATTCTGGGCTTTCACCTCAGTATTGAAAAGGAATTCACGCCAGCCCGAGTCCATTATACTTTGATCGGCTGCACCGTAAAATAAAAACGATACAAAGGAAATTAGCAGATATGCTGCCATTAGCAGAACGAACAACCCAAACAGAAAATACAGTTTTTCTCTGTTAACAAGGGGTGTACGCTTTTTTGTGGTACGTTTATTTTTCGATTTTGCTGGCTTTTTCTTCGCTCTAAATGCCATGGAGTTATTTTTAATCCGAATTTTTATTCACAACAAGTTTCCAATATAACGATTAAGTTTCATTTCAATTTTTGTGATCCCAAAAATCATTCAACAAAATCTACTTTAACCGTCAAAAAGGAACATTACTCTTCAACAAACAGAATAATGTGGGTTAAATTGTCCGCAAATTTAACTAAAAAAACTTAGCCTGATTAATTCATAAAAATGAATTAATTACCCGCAGGGCTGACGAAATAATTGAGATACAATTATTTGTCAGGGCTAACCTTGACATTGAAAATCATAAATATATTTTTTGAAAGCATGTATCGTGCAGATTTTCAATCGTCAACACTTCGTGTGAAAGATTTCTCGAATCTTTTAGGTTAGGTAGAAGTTATGCCTGCCTGCTAATTCCTGCAATCATTTCAAGAAAAAAGTGTTAACAAATTTCACTCATTTTCTTGCAAATCGTAAGAAAGTGCATCACCTGTTTTCCGAATTAATAAATCAATCGAAAAAAGCTGTTTTAAAATAGCACAACCGACACAAAACCAAGCGCTAACACATTTCTTTTTATGCTTTGTTTTTCTATGTTTGTTAGGCGCCTGATCTTTTTTCAGGGCACTAACTAATTCGAACAATGAAGAAACGAGCTGTTGTTGCTTTGGGCGGAAACGCCATTCTGCGCGGTAACGAAGAAGGAACCATCGTTCAGCAGGAAAAAAATGTAACAGACACACTGGAGAACCTGGTGCCTTTGCTCCGCGAAGGTTACGAGCTGGTGCTTACACATGGCAACGGGCCGCAGGTAGGTAACATTTTAATGCGTAACGACGCCGGCGAACAGCTTTATGGTATTGCCCCCATGCCACTGAATATTTGTGTAGCCGACTCGCAGGGAGGCATTGGTTTTATGATCGAGCGGATGATGCGCAACGTACTCAACAAACACGGTATCGACAAAAATGTAATTTCCATGGTTACACTGGTGGAAATCGATGCTAATGATCCGGCTTTTCAAAATCCATCGAAACGAATCGGGAAAGTATACAGCAAAGCAGAAGCAGACAGACTGACCCAACAAAAAGGCTGGATTTTTAAACCCACATCAAAAAGTAAAGACGGCTACCGAAGGGTTGTGCCCTCGCCCATGCCCGTAGACATTTTAAATAAAGACATCATCAGGCAATTGCTCGAAAACGGCAATATTGTTATTGCTGCCGGCGGCGGTGGCATTCCGGTTTATTTCGACGAGAACAACGACGTGCGCACACTTGATGCAGTAATCGACAAAGACAGAGCATCAGGTATGCTGGCCACCAACATTGATGCTGATGAATTATATATCCTTACCGATGTACCTTTTATCTACAAAGACTTTGGTCTGGAAACGCAGCAAAAACTGGAATTTTTAAATTATACCGACACCCTAAAACATCTCGAAAATGGTACATTTGCTGAAGGAACAATGGAACCTAAAATTAAAGCCTGCCTTGATTTTATAAAAAATGGCGGCAGTAAAAGTATCATCACCGAAGCCACCAAACTGGCTGATAAAAGTTACGGTTCGAAGATTACCATGGAATACGATGATGAAGAAAAGATTGATTGAGATTAAATGGAAAATTGACAAGAGATTGTTAAATTGAAAAACTGATAATTACCAACTGAGACTGAGAACTGAGACTGATACTGAGACTTTTCTTCTCTGTGAAACGCTTTATTTACTTAGTGCTATATAAAGAGTATTGACAGTGACTAATGACTAATGACTATTAAAAACAAATAATACCATGACTAATAATCTGAAAAATAGGAATTTCCTCAAACTACTTGATTTTACTCCCGAAGAAATAACCCAACTACTCGATCTTGCGGCAAGTTTAAAAAAGGCAAAATACGAAGGCACGGAGAAACCGCAACTTTTAGGTAAAAACATTGCACTGATTTTTGAAAAAGCCTCTACCCGCACCCGCTGTGCATTTGAAGTGGCGGCTTACGACCAGGGGGCAAGGGTTACCTACCTGGGACCAACAGGCTCACAGATCGGACAAAAAGAAACCATGAAAGACACTGCACGTGTACTGGGACGAATGTACGATGGAATTGAATACCGTGGTTTTGGACAGGACATTGTGGAAGAACTGGGCACTTATGCAGGAGTTTCGGTTTGGAATGGTCTTACCGATGAATTTCATCCGACTCAAATTCTGGCTGATTTCCTGACTATGAAAGAACACAGCCACAAACCGCTTTCGGAAGTGAAATTTTGCTACCTGGGTGATGCACGAAACAATATGGGCAACTCGCTAATGGTTGGGGCAGCAAAACTGGGAATGGATTTTAGAGCCGCTGCACCCTTAGCCTGTCAACCCGCCGAAGAATTGCAGGCGAAATGTCGCGAAATAACAACTCAAACCGGCGGCAAGATTACGATTACCGAAAATGTAGCCACCGCAGTAAAAGACTGTGATTTTCTGTATACCGATGTATGGGTGTCGATGGGTGAGCCCGACGAAGTATGGCAGGAACGCATAAAACTGCTGCTCCCCTACCAGATTAATAAAAAGGCTATGGAACTTACCGGGAATCCTGATGTAAAATTCCTGCATTGTTTACCGGCTTTTCATAACCGCGACACAAAAATTGGCGAGCAGATCTACCAAAAATTTGGACTCGAAGCCATGGAAGTCACCGAAGAGGTATTCGAAAGCAAGGCATCGCTGGTATTCGACGAAGCAGAAAACCGCATGCACACCATAAAAGCCGTTATGGTTGCCACACTGGCTTAAGCAAAATCACCATAGATTTTAAAGCATTATCTTCAGTCTCTGGAGGTAGTGCTTTTTTATTTTCCGGCTTCGAGCCGCGAGCTTATAGCTACTAGTTTTTTCAATCTATATCAATCTTTTTCCATTTCTCTCCATCTAAGTGTTCAATGCTCTACGTCCAACCTCCTTTCCCGGTTTCCTCATTCACTCATTTACCCATTCACCAATTCAATCTTTTTTCAATCCATATCAATCTAATTTCAAACTCTCACCGTCCCAGTTGCTCAGGCTTCTACTCTCCTCTCCCAATTCCCCAATTATTCACTCACTCACTCACTCTCCAATCCAATCTCAACCAATCTCATGGACATTGTCCTTTTTATTCTTACGCATTTCCCCATTCGCCCATTCACAAATTCAATCTCCATCTATCTTTCATCAATCTACATTCAATCTCATCATCTCAATGCTCAGTACTTCTCCCCTTTTTCCTTTCCACTTTTTACTTTTTCCTTCAAGGCTTTTCATTCCTTTTCCTATTTTTGCCACGTGCAAAATCATTTAACACTCATAACGAATATTCTGATAGCAACATTTCTGCTATTCTCTACGCACGGTCTGGCATCTGACAGGAAAAACCCGGAACGGATTCCGCTTCTTACAGAACATACCACTCCACATCTAACATTTCACAACGATTCCATTCACAGGCTCGATTTTCGTTATGCCGATAAACAAAGAGGTTTTAAACCCTTTATAGCTCCATCCATTTTGATTGCCGGCGGAACGATCATGCATTTTTCCAACTGGAAATATGACATTAACCAATGGCGTTGGGAACATTTTAACTATAACGGCAACCTGGATGATTATTTACGTTTTGCTCCGATTGCTGCAGTTTATTCCTTAAACGCTTTGGGAATAAAGGGGAAAAACAATATTGGCAACCAAACCGCCATACTGGGCAAGAGTATGGTCCTTACCACTATCATTACCAAAAGCCTGAAAAGTATTTTAGATGTAGAACGCCCAACCGGCGAACCGAAGTCTATGCCGTCCGGGCATACTGCCATTGTTTTTGCAGCAGCGCAATGGATGCACCGCGAATACGGAGAAATAAGTCCATGGTACAGTGTAGGTGCGTATGCCTGTGCCACCACTGTAGGAATCATGCGTATTTCCAAAGGCAGCCACTGGGCTTCCGACGTTCTGGTAGGTGCCGGAGTAGGAATGATCTCCACTGAACTCATCTATCTCACCCACCAATACAAATGGGATCGTGAACACCTGAAAAACCTCGATATTTTTCCTTTTAAGACCGGCAGACAAAAAGGACTCGCACTGGTGTATACCTTTTAAGTAGCCGCGAGCTACAAGCATCAGGTTGCTAACATTTGCCAACTACCCCAATATCTAAAACCATTATCCATTTACTCAATCACCTAATTCCTCCTTTTGCCTTTCAACTTTCCACTTTTGCCTTTCTCAATCTAAATCAATCAATTTACCACAAAGCTACTTAACACCACTGTTTCAACAGATTTTCACACACCACTCACTCAATCACTCAATTACTCACTCACCTTTTCCTTTCAATTCAAAACTTTTATCCTCTGTCCCCTTCGTTTTTTTACCTCATTCTCATTCGATAAAACTCCCGATGAAACGAAGTTCGGCCTGAGCCAATTTCAATTCTCCTTTTTTTTGAAAATTTGAAGAATAAAAACTCATGGTCGTTTCATAGTAATTTATACTTTTGTCTCACACAAATTCGTATTTCGCAACAGACTGATGGCATCTTTACAGACTCAAAAACAATGGCATGTTATTTACACCCGGTCCCGGGCAGAGAAGAAAGTCGTTCAGGAACTTAGCATTAATAATATTGAATGCTTCCTTCCTTTGCAAAAACGGCTCCGCCAGTGGAAAGACCGCAAAAAATGGGTAGAAACTCCACTTATCCCGGGCTATTGTTTTGTAAACATCACCCGTAAAGAATACGACAAAGTATTGCAGCTTAGCAACGTGGTCAACTACATCACTTTCGAGCGAAAAGCAGCTATTGTAAGTCAGACCGAGATAGAAGCTTTGCAAACTATGCTTCATCAGTTTGATTTTGAGGTAGACGTTACTATGGAAAATTTCAAACCCGGAAAACAGGTTGAAGTAATTGAAGGGCCAATGGTTGGATTAAGCGGAGAACTCATTGAGTGCCGGGGCAAAAATAAATTTGTCTTGCGCATCGAACAAATCAACACTTCTTTTCTGGTTGAAATTCCTGCCTCCTACCTGAGTGCGGTGCCGGAAACCGTGATCTAATCACCCGAAACAAACTAATAGTTTAAAATTTTTCTGCAGATATAATTATTAGAAAAAACGTTAATACTCACGACATAAATACATCTCCATTAAAAAACATTAGAACTAACACACTGTCAAATAATTAATCAATTCAAATCATAATGCTCATTTTTCGACATGAAATAACAACTAACTTTTTGGTATTTTTTTCCTGAAACCACACAATAAATTAAACAAATTGAGTAGTTTTGCTACTCAACTAATATTAATTTTCTACTCATACAGCACATGTAACTGAGGAGGCGAAGCAGTGCCCGATTCAGCATATCCACCACTACTTTTTAACTACAACAACTTCACATAACTCACTATTAGCCAAATGATAGAATCTTTAATCACAAACAAAACCCGGCTAAAGCTTTTACTCAAGTTTTTTCTGAATAAGGAAACCACCAGCTACCTCAGAAACCTTGAACAGGAGTTTGGTGAATCTTCGAATGCCATACGTTTGGAATTGAACAGGCTGGAGCAAGCTGATCTACTGGTATCGAATTTTAACGGGAACAGAAAATATTTCCGTGCCAACGATAATCACCCGCTCTACAGTGAAATCAACAGCATTTTGCAAAAAACAGTGGGGCTGGATACGGTAATCGATAAGATTCTGAAAAATGTAGGCGACCTGAACGAGGCCTATCTTGTCGGCGATCTGGCCATAGGAAAAGCCTCAGGTATTATCGACCTGCTGCTGGTAGGAGACGATATCGACACCCGTTTTGTGGTGGCACTGGTATCGAAAGCCGAAAAACTGGTCAATAAAAAAATACGCTATCTTGTTCTTTCGGAAAAGGAAAAAGCCGATTACCTAAAAAAACAAAATGCCTTACACATCTGGTCGAGGGAATAAAGAAGAGAAACCCTGACAGAAGTCAGAAGACCGGAGACCGAAGTAGAGAAACAATCCAATGAATGTTTTATTCCGTCTTCCGACTCCCGACTTCGGACTCATAAGCAGGTCATTCTACCTAACTGAAAAATATTCTAGCTTTGTCTTTTAAGCTACCAAAAAATTAATGAACCTTATAGATTAACGCAACACAAATATGAAGCACTTATTACAAACAATGTTAACGGTATTTTTTTGCTCGGCACTGCTGCTGACTGCACAAGCACAGACTCAGACGCAGGATGTAAAGAATGTTGATGTTAAATCATTGCCGCAATCCGAGATAAACAAAGCCAAAAGGGCCATGCAGGATGCCGGATTATCGGAAGAACAAGCGATACAACTGGCCCGTCAGCGGGGAGCTACCGAGCAACAGATTTTGGAAATGCGCCAACGCTTAAGCGAACAGGACACTTCGGAACAAGACATGTTTGAGCTCTATGAAGAGCCGGAAACCCTACCCGAGGACCCGAAAGACTCTTATCTTTCACAAAGAAAAGTTGAATTAAAGAAGGATTTGGAAGTCTTTGGAGCGTATTTATTTAACAACGAAAACCTGACTTTCGAACCACAGGTCAACATACAAACCCCCAAGAACTACGAAATAGGCATTGGCGATCAGTTGCTTATTCAGGTTTGGGGGAACTCACAAAACAACTATCAGCTAAGGGTAAATAACAACGGACAGATCGTTATCCCCGACCTGGGACCTGTTTATGTAGCCGGCTTGTCGTTTGACGAGGCGGAAACGAAAATTGTAAAAAACCTTACCGCGATCTACGCCGATATGGGAGGCGACAATCCCGGCACCTTTGCCCAGCTAGACATGGGACAACTGCGTTCCATCCGGGTAAACCTGCTTGGCGAGGTGGTAGCACCAGGCACCTATACCCTGCCAGTAACAGCTACTGTTTTTAACGGTTTGTACCTTTCCGGCGGTCCGAATGAGATTGGTTCATTCCGAAATATCAAGGTCATTCGCAACAACCAAATCGAACAGGTAATCGATATATATAATTTACTGGTAAATGCTGATCCTTCTGACAATATTACTTTAAAAGACGGCGATATCGTACTTGTCCCTCCGGCAGAAAAACAGGTGGTGGTAAACGGCGAATTTAAACGTAACGGTATTTTCGAGATAAAAGAAGGCGAAATGTTAAACGACCTGGTGCGTTTTTCCGGAGGATTTAAAGCCGGTGCCTATTTGGGGAACACGCAAATCGTTCGGCAGACACAACAGGGACAGCAGATTATCGATGTTCCTTACGACCTGCTAAATACTACACCGCTGGTAAAAGGCGATACCATACAGAATACCCTGACTACCGACCGTTTTGAAAACAGGGTAAGCATAGAAGGTGCCGTTTATCATCCGGGAGTGTACGAATGGACTAAAGGACTTACCCTGGCACAGTTAATCGAAAAAGCCGACAAGCTGCTGCCCGAAGCATTTAAAGGCCGTGGCTTGATAACCCGTTACAACAGCGACCGCACTACGTCTGCTATTGCCTTTGATGTGGAAGATATTAGCAGTGGCAAACAAAACATTCTGCTGGAAACCGATGATGAAGTGCTGATAAAAACCCATTTCGACTTAAAAGAACAACCTTATATAACCGTTAACGGAGAAGTGCTGGATCCCGGCCCTTTTAACTGGTCGGAGAACATGACATTGGGCGACGCAATCTTTCTGGCTGGCGGATTAACCGAAGGTGCCGACAGTACTTTTATTGAAATTGCCCGCCGCCTGAGCTACAACGATGCTGCTGTTCTTTCCGATACCATCGGACATGTAATTATTGCCAATATATCACGCGGATTACAACTGGGGGAAAACGACGCTGAAATGAAATTACGGCCCTGGGACCAGGTGTCGGTTCGTACGGCTCCCAATTTCCGTCAAAACGAAACGGTAATGATTTCGGGCGAAGTAACGTATGCCGGAGCTTATGCCATTACCAACAAACAAATGCGCATTTCCGACCTGGTACAGATGGCCGGTGGAATAACTCCAAAAGCCTATCTTCAGGGGGCCACACTCGAACGTTTTTCCGATGAACTGGGCTCTGAACGGGTAGCCATTAACCTGCAAAATATTCTCAATAATCCAAAAAGCGACAGAGACCTCTTATTAAAAAACAGCGACCGCCTTGATATCCCGGAATTTATGCAAACCGTAAAAATTTCCGGAAGCGTACAAAACCCCTTCTCCATTACTTTCGAATCAGGACGTAATGCCAAATACTATGTCAACCGTACAGGAGGATTCCAGGCAGAGGCCAATAAGAAAAAAACCTACGTAAAATATCCTAATGGAGAAACGGCGGTTACCAAAGGATTTATTTTCAGACGTTACCCCAAGGTAACCCCGGGTAGTATTGTGGTTGTTCCGGAGAAACCGGAGAAAGAACGTCCGCAAGGGTTATGGCTGGCCATTGCTTCAACCATGTCCTCAATGGCAGTAGCTATTGCTGCAGTTATGAACGCTACGAATTAAGATATTGCGAAACTTATGTAGCTGTCATCCCGAACGAAGAGAGCCTGCCTGCGGTAGGCAGGGGATCTGTAGCAATAAAACGACTAACAATAATCAGCTCAAATGAATATCGATCAGCGTTATCAGCGTTCCAACAAAGATTGCTTCGGGTAGCCAACCAGCCCTCGCAATGACAAACCGGAAAATTACATCCGGCGGCGTAGAAACAAGTTAATAATTTCAATGTCCATCAAACGTCGCCTAACAAATTAGGTAGTAATCTCGGCAATTCGTGCACTCCGAATAATTACTGAAAAAAAACTTGAAATAAGAACATCCATTTACAAAACAATCTTTGTTGCAAGAGTCTGCGATTCAGTGACTCTCGTCTTTTGGGAAACGAAGTGAACCAAAAGTCGAAAAAGAAACTAATCCCGAATCAAACTTCGGGAGGAGCGAAGCGACGCGGCAGCCTCACTCACGCTACTAAAAACATACAAAAGACAAACGACCGAAATAAATGATACCAAGTCAAGTAAAAACAATAACATGTATAGGCGCAGGATATGTTGGTGGCCCAACAATGGCTGTAATTGCCAAAAACTGCCCGCACATTAGAGTAAACGTTGTGGATATCAATCCGGAACGGATAGCCGCCTGGAACGATGCAGACCTCGATAAGCTTCCCATTTACGAACCAGGTTTAAAAGAAGTAGTCGCCGAAGCACGTGGTCGTAATCTCTTTTTTAGTACAGATGTAGATCAGGGGATCCGCGACGGACAAATGATATTTATCTCGGTTAACACCCCGACAAAAACCTATGGTACCGGAAAAGGAATGGCTGCCGATCTAAAGTATGTGGAGCTCTGTGCGCGTCAAATTGCAAAAGTGGCACAGGAAGACAAAATCGTAGTTGAGAAGTCGACTTTACCTGTACGTACAGCCGAATCCATTAAAAGAATTTTACAGGCTGAAGACACAGAGCATAACTTTGCCATTCTCTCCAATCCGGAATTTCTGGCAGAAGGTACCGCCATCGACGACCTCCAGCATGCCGACCGTATGCTCATTGGAGGTGAAGAAGATGAGAACGGACAACGTGCTATGGAAGCCCTGGTGGATGTTTATGCCAACTGGATTCCCAGGGAACGACTGATCACCACACGTGTATGGTCGTCTGAATTATCCAAACTTACCGCTAATGCCGTACTGGCACAACGTGTAAGTTCCATCAATGCCATTTCTGCGCTGTGTGAACGTACAGGAGCCGATGTGGATGAAGTGGCACATGCCATTGGTATGGACAGCCGTATCGGGCCAAAATTTTTGAAAGCCTCTGTAGGTTTCGGCGGTAGTTGTTTCCAGAAAGACATACTTAACCTGGTATACCTTTGCCGGCACTTTAACCTCCCCGAGGTAGCCGATTATTGGGAACAGGTGGTAAAACTCAACGATTACCAGAAACACCGTTTTGCCAAAAACATTGTTGATTCGCTATTTAATACCGTTTCCGGGAAAAAGATCACCTTCCTGGGCTGGGCCTTTAAAAAGGATACCAACGACACCCGCGAGAGTGCTGCCATTTACGTAGCCAAAGAACTTCTTGATGATCACGCCGAGATACATGTTTATGATCCCAAAGTCACCAAAGAGCAAATCTTTAAAGACCTGGAAGCCGTAGGCATGTCCCCCTTGGTGAAGGGGGATGAAAGGGGGATTGAGGAAAGTATTACTGTCCACACCTCTCCCTACCCGGCAATGGACCAGGCACACGCCATTGCCTTGTTAACAGAGTGGGATGAGTTTAAAACCTACGACTGGAAAGAAATATACAACAACATGCACAAACCTGCCTTTGTTTTTGATGGACGGAATATCTTAAACGCAAAAGAATTAATAGAAATAGGATTTACTTACAAAGGCATCGGCAAAGGATAATCCAGGTATGTGTTATCCCGAACGAAGAGAGCCTGCCTGCGGTAGGCAGGGTATCTGTAACAATAAAACGACTAACAATAATCAGCGCAAATCAATACAATCAGCGTTATCTGCATTCCATTAAAAGATTGCTTCTGCCGGCACACTGCCCTCAAATTACGAGAGCCTACTCATTTTTAATGGGAATAATGAGGTACTGACTGTTTTAGGCTTTACCCCTTTGGCTGTAGCCATTTCCCCTCAAGAGGGAAACAGTTTAAAAGTAAGGCCGGAAATTTTGAAACAAAAAGCATTATTAGTAGCAGGGAAGTTTCCCCTCCTACAAGGAGGGGGGAACCGCGTTTACAGCGGTGGGGTGGTCTAATTTCATACGCTTTTCATTAGCAGAAATCCCGACAAATCAGGACAACAAAGTAATCCTATAAAATTTGTGAAATCAGTGTAATGCGTGGACAAAAATATAAACAAGATACAAATGACCGAAGAAATAAAAAGCAACCAAACAGCAGAGGACGAAATCGACCTCATAGCCTTAGCCAAGACCCTTTGGGACAGCCGTAAATTTATAATAATCACAGTAGCGATCTTTATGGTTCTGGGAGTAGCCGTAGCGCTGCTAACACCAAAAGAGTATACGGCTTCTACCACCGTTGTACCACAAATTAGTGATACCTCAACTAAATTGGGGGGCTTATCATCTCTGGCAGCGATGGCCGGGTTTAACCTCAACGACATGACCGGAGGAAGTAATCAGCTCTCCCCCATGGTCTATCCGCAAATACTAAATAGCGTACCCTTTCAACTGGAACTCATGAACACCCCTCTCCTTTTTCCCGGGCAGAAAGACTCGCTAAGTATTTATACCTACTATACTGAAGTAAAAAAAACCGGTTTTCTGGAAGGTTTGAAAAAATACACAATAGGTCTCCCCGGAGTAATCATAAAAGCCATTAAAGGCGAACAAGTGACCAATGACTCAATGACCAGTGACTTCTCGTCCAGCGGCTACATTACACTCACTGAAGAACAAGATAAAGTACGTGAAATGCTTAGCGAAAAGGTTAACCTTGACGTTAACGACAAAGACGGCTTCCTTACCCTCTCGTCCAGTACAATTGATGCCGACCTGGCAGCCCAGGTTACACAAAAAGCGCTACAGCTATTACAACGTTACATTACCACCTATAAAATCGAAAAAGCATCGGCCCAACTCAAATTTATAGAAGAACGTTATAACGACAATAAAGCAGAATTTGAAAAAGCCCAGGCCGCTTTGGCTGAATTCCGCGACAAAAATAAAAACGTTACCTCTGCGCTGGCCCGCACCCAGGAAGAACGCCTGCAAAGCGATTACCAACTGGCTTTCGATGTCTACTCAGGCCTCGCTCAACAACTGGAACAGGCACGGATACAGGTAAAAGAAGATACTCCCGTTTTTTCTGTATTGAAACCGGTTACTGTGCCCCTGAATGATAATACGAGTGGACTAACTACTTTAATCATCTATACCTTTCTAGGAGGAATTGTTGCTGTTGGCTGGATCTTTGGAAAGGAGTTTATGGGAACGATAAAACAACGCTGGAACGCGGAAGAAGGTCAATAGACTTCCATTGCTACTCTTTGTCCATTAAATGAATAAGAAGAAAGTATCAATAAGGGGGATAAAGCTCAATTAAAATATAAATTAGACTTGCTGAAAAAACTACAGATGAAAAAAATAGCAATTATACCACTCCGGGCAGGATCTAAAGGAATCCCCGGAAAAAACAAACGAAAAATGTTAGGCCGTCCGCTTTACCAGTGGACTCTCGGAGAAGCTATTTTTTCCAATTTGGATGAAGTGTATGTCTTCACTGATGATGAAGCCATCCTAAAACAAGTGGAAGCCGAATACTCATGGACGCCCAAGGTAAAAACCATGTACCGCAGCCCCGAAAGTGCTACCGACACCGCCAGTACAGAGATGGCTATGCTCGAACTCGCCGAAAGAATAAATTACGACTTTGATATCATTTGCCTCCTACAGGCAACTTCTCCTTTAACAGATCATTCGGATATTAACAATACCCTTCAAAAAGTATCCGTCGAAGAATACGACTCGGCCCTAACCGTAGTGGAAAACAAACGGTTTATCTGGTCAGATAAAGGGGAAAGCCTTAATTACGATTTTCTTGCCCGCCCACGTCGCCAGGATTTTAATGGCATGCTAATGGAAAACGGTGCGGTGTATGCTGCCACCAAAGAAACCTTTATACAAAATCAAAATCGGCTGGGTGGGAAAATTGGCGTGGTTCATATGCCCGATGATACACTTGCCGAAATAGACGAGTTATCGGATTTTACTGTAGTTAGCGAGTTATTAAAAATCCGGCTTCAAAAATTAAAGGGCAAAGTAGAACAAATCAAGTACCTGGTTTTTGATGTAGACGGTGTTTTCACGCCAGGCAATGTTGCTGTCTCGCCAGAAGGAGAACTATTTAAACTATTCTCCATTCGCGACGGTATGGGACTGGAAATACTTCGCAACAATGGAATTACACCTGTTGTTATTACTTCCGAAAACAGTCCTATTGTTGCACGTCGTATGGAAAAGCTACAAATCCAGCATGTTTTCCTTGGAGTAAAAGACAAGTTCGCACGTTTAAACCACTTTTGTAAAGAACAAAATATTAAAAGAAGCCAAATAGCCTATGTAGGCGATGATGTTAACGACCTATGTAATCTTTGTGCGGTTGGTTGGGGGCTTACTCCCAACGATGGCCTGCCCGAAGTAAAACAGGTGGCCGACATTGTACTTAACAACAAAGGTGGCGATATGGCTATCCGCGAAGCAGTAGAATTTATTATCAATCAAAATAAACGACAATAACAATACAGTTACTCACTTCGGTCTTCTGCTAAGCTGTAGAACACAGCCGATGCATCCCGATGAGCTTTGTCGAATCGGGAGGGTCCGTCTAAATTCTAAAATCATGAAACAAGCAAAAGTAATCGCAGAAATTGGCTGTAACCATAAAGGAGATATGGAAATTGCCAAAGAATTAATTAAAGTGGCAAAGATATTCTGTAATGCCGATGTCGTAAAATTCCAGAAACGGAACAACAAGGAATTATTGACTGAGGAGCAGTACAATGCCCCCCACCCTAATCCGGCCAATTCGTATGGTGATACCTACGGTGAACACCGCGAATACCTGGAGTTTGACTTGGAACAAAACCGGGAACTCAAGGAGTATTGCAAAGAATTGGGAATAACCTATTCTACATCAACCTGGGATTTAACTTCTGCTAAGGAAATTGCGTCTCTGGAACCGGAACTCATTAAAATCCCTTCAGCCTGTAACAACAATTACGAAATGTTGGGTTGGTTGTGTGATAACTATAACGGAGAAATTCATGCCTCTACCGGTATGACGACTAAAGATGAAATTGAAGAACTGGTAGCCTTTTTCGAAGCCAAAAGACGTAACAAAGACCTTGTCCTTTACAACTGCACTTCTGGTTACCCGGTTCCTTTTGAAGATGTATGCCTGTTGGAAATTACCCGTTTAAAAGAGAATTATGGAAACAGGGTTAAAGAAATTGGATTCTCTGGACACCATTTAGGTATTGCAATAGATATTGCAGCATACACGCTAGGAGCAACCTGGATAGAACGTCATTACACGCTCGACCGTACGTGGAAAGGAACAGATCATGCAGCTTCGTTGGAACCAGAAGGTATTCGAAAATTGGTACGTAATTTAAAAGCTACTCAAAAGGCACTGAATTATAAGGAGAAAGATATTCTGGACATAGAAGCATTCCAAAGAGAGAAATTGAAAAACAAAAAATAGCCCCTGCCTACACACAAAAGCTGTATCTGTATGAATAAATTACAACTCATACTCAGATTAAACCTCTATAAAACACTAAAATATTCAATCCTCTTTAAAAATATCATCTTAATTGGAAGAGGTAGTAGAATCAATTTAAAAAAAGGTGCACAAATAAAATTTAATGCACCGAACGCCAAGCTTTCAATAGGAATAAAATTTTCAGTCCCAGTTCCAACAGTACTTGATATTCATAAAAATGGATTGTTTTTAGTTGGAAATAATGTTTCTATTAATCGTGGATGTAAAATTGTAATTGGTAAAAATGCACAATTTACCATAGGTAATAACTCCTATATCAATGAAAATACAAGAATTCAGTGTATGAAAAGAGTTACGATTGGAAATAATTGTGCAATTGCATGGAACTGTGATATACTGGACACTGACGAACATGCCATATATGTTAACAATAAATTAATTAATCAAAATGAGGATGTTATTCTCGGAGATAATGTATGGATTGGAGCCAAAAGTGTATTGTTAAAAGGATCTAATATATCAGACAATTGTATAGTTGGAGCTCAATCTCTTGTTACAGGAACCCTCGATAGTAACTTTATTTATGTTGGAAGCCCTTGTAAAAAAGTAAAACAATTTGACAGATGGGAAAACAAATTAAATATAATTTGAAATGAGTTCTTCCCATAAACAAATATTAAAAACAACAGGGTTAATTGCCAGTGTCCAGGTAATTCAAATAATATTTAATATTATAAGGAATAAGGCTCTTGCAATCATAGTGGGGCCAGCTGGATTTGGAATTTGGTCACTATACAAGTCATTCATTCAAATGGCAACAGAGTTCTCTGTATTGGGAATGCATAAAAGCGCCGTCAAAGAAATTGCACAGAATTCAGATAATCAACCCAATAGAGACCAAGTTATTGATGTTTTCAGATTATCAATAATTGTTTTATCGTTTGGTATTTTTATAATTAGTATTGTTTATTGTAAAAGCATCTCCTACTACATCTTTGAATCCAAAGATCATTACTTTGGAATAATGGTTACTGGCTTAACTGTATTTCTCACTAATCTTTCAAATGCTAACATAGCCACTCTTAATGGACTTCGAGAACTAAAAGGGCTTGCAATAAGTCAAATTATAGGTGCCATCATTGGATCATTGGCAGCTATTCTTCTTGTATTGCTTCTTGGGAAACAAGGGATTCCCCTTTTTATCCTTATGGTCGCGATAGTAACGGCTGTATCGACTTCCTATTTTGTAAAAAGACTTAAACTCAAATATTCTGTTCCGACAAAGCACAGTATAAAAAAACATCTCCCAGCATTACTAAAAGTTGGTATGGGTTTTTGTATTTCAGCAATTATAGCTTCATCAATGACTTTTATGTCTCGAAAATTTCTTATTAGTTTTTTTGATTTAAAAGCAGTAGGAATTTATCAATCCTGTTGGAGTATTTCAAACATGTATATTGGCATGATTTTAGGAGCAATGGGAGTAGATTTAATGCCAAGGCTGGCCAAAGTAATTCATGACGATAAAAAAACGTCAATTGCTCTCAACGAGCAAGTTGAATTTTCAATACTATTGGGATCATTTGGGATTATTATATTACTTATTTTCTCACCACTAGTTTTAAATTTCTTTTATTCATCAGAGTTTAATGAAGGTATTACTATTATTAAATGGCAATTACTTGGTGTAGGTTTAAGACTTTTAGCCTTCCCGTTCTCCTATGTCATAATGACAAAAGAAAAATCCTTTCAGTACATTGCTGCGCAAGCAACTTTTTGGGTTCTTGATTATTTATTGGTCATTGTAATTTCAAAATATTTAGGGTTTAAGTACTTAGGAATAAATTTTTTAATTGCCTATCTCTTATATTATTCTGTAACATTTATTTTTGCTCGAAAATTAATTAATTTTAAATATTCAAAAAGAGCCATCATACTTATTGTATTGTGTTTCACCATGATTATAATAGCATTCTTCATCTCAAAATTATCGTATCCATCCAATTATATTATTGGATCTATACTAATTTTATCAAATAGTTACGTTCTTTTCTTTGTTTTAAAAAGATATTTACAAATTGATATCAGTAGCATACTGAGAAAATTGACAGGTAAGCAATAATGAAAAGATTTCTTCTTTTTATTTTATTATTTTCGGTTCTTGTTTCAGGAATCAAATTCTTTGACTTAATTATTTTGACCACGACACTTGCAAATTCATTATATCTTGCAAGTATAGGAACAATCATACTTTACCTCATTCTATCCATCAGATTCAAGGTCAAACTCACAACATTCGACAAAGGGATATTAGTTTTTTACTTGGGACTAATCATTAATATATTTGTCATGTTGCTATATAGCAATTTGACCTTATACAAAACATTCTTTGGCACCTTAAATCTGCTAGGATTCTTTTTCTACTTTTTTTTAAAAAGATTAAAACCTGACACAAAAACAGTTCTCCAAATAATAATTGTTTTAAGTTTCATTGTCTCCATTTTAATGTTGGCACAACAAGTAGTAAAGCCATTTCCGCTATTTAATCATTTACTGGAACATGAAAACTTTTTGGTACAACGAGGAACAGTACGAGCGAGAATCCCCGGAATGGCTTTTGTCGTAATTTCGTGCCTTTATTATATTGAATTATACTTTCAAAAATTTAAACTAAAGCATATCATCTTATCCTTGTTCTTTTATGTGATAATAATTCTTCAAGGATTTCGTTCAATAACCTTAGCCATATCATTGTGTATATTTATATTGTACTTTAGTTCTATTAAAAAAAGATCATTTTTTTCTGTACGAAATTTACAATTTATCTTAATACTCCTAATCGCAGTTATAGGAATCCTTCAAATACCATATATTCAGGGAATTATTAATGGAATATTAGAAGCTCAAAAGAATACTGTGGAAATTGGATCAGAAAATATTCGGATAAATGCAGCCATATACTATTTGATAGAAATTAAAAAGCATTTATGGATGTACATTACTGGAAATGGCTTAGCCCTTCCCTTTAAAACACCCGATGGATTATTTGCAGTGGATCTAGGAATCTGGGGATTTTATTCTTTGGCAGGTTTGGTTCCTACTATAGGTTTGCTTTGGTTATTATGGAAAGGTTATTGTTTATCACCCGATAAGTTTATGAAACTTTTCTTTTTATATATGTTAATGAATGCATTTCTTTTTAACGCGGAAGTACTAAGAACTGGTATATTTTATATCTATTCAGTTATGTTTTATCTATTAGAAGAAAAAAACTCAAATCTAAATGATCATCACAAATATTAAAAAGACCAACATCGGACGATTTCTCGTTCGGATTGCAAGAAGTATAATTATACTATATAACTTCATTTATGATGGCTGCAAATATTTAAGATATTCGAATACAAATAGCTTTGATAAAAGTAAAAATAGTCGGATTGCAACCATAATTTTATCTTATCATATTATTGAGAAGGGGCTTACCATGCCAAAAATGAAATTAGGCTTTGGCAAAGAGCGTCTCATATTTTTATGTCAAAAATGCGATGTTTTCATCGATCTATACGGTTCTGACGAACCTCAGGTTAGACATGCAATAGGTGTATTGGTTGAATATCTAAAAGTGCATGAGGAACTAAACTTTGCTATTGATGACCTAGTAAAAAAAATGATAAATAACCTCACAAGTAGATTAGATCAAACACCTATTTGCAAGCAGAAAATAGTAACTAAAGAAGCGATACAAGAAATTTCTAACTTAAATTTTTATGATTTTGCCTTTTCAAGATCAACACTTCGCAATTATCAAGACAAAACTGTAGATATTTCAACAATTAACAAAGTAATTGAACTCTCACAAACTGTTCCGTCATCTTGTAACAGGCAACCTACCAAGATTCATGTATATCAGGACCCACAACAAATAAAAGACATTCTTTCACTGCAAAATGGAAACAGGGGTTTTGGAGAATATGTAAGAAATGTAATGATAGTTTCTACAGATCTGAGTGGATTTAAATCTAAGAACGAAAGAAATATGAACTACGTGGATGGTGGAATATACCTAATGAATTTAGTGTATGCTTTTCATTACTATCAAATAGGTTCTTGTATTCTAAATTGGGGAGTAGACTCTAAAAGAAATAATCAAATGCATCAAATCGCGAATATTCCCTCAAACGAAGTTATAATTGCGATTGTAACCTTTGGTTATTTCCCTGATAACGTCTTAGTCCCAATTTCATTAAAGAAAAAAGCCAGCCAGGTAACTTTTTTTCACAACTAAGTAACTATGAAAAGAATTGGAATCTTATCACTACAAAAAGTATATAATTTTGGAGCATCATTACAGCTATTTGCATTACAATTAAAGTTAAAGGAGTTTAAGTTTAAAACAGAAATCATAGATTTAAAAAAGAAAGATAAAAAACTCCAGGCTTTCAAAAATATATTTGGTTCCACTGGCATAATTATTTACTATATATATAACCAATTAAACACATTTAGAAGATACTTAATAAATGTCTTCATGTTTAGAGATCCATTCTTAAAAAAACTTAAAAGTGCTAAATCAAAATTTGACGAATTCGAAAGTAGCTATCTAACCTATTCAAAACCGATTTGTTCATTATCAAAGTTAAATAACCGGTATAATAAAATAATTGTAGGTAGCGATCAGGTTCTTAATCCCACCTTGCGATATGATAATCAACCATTCTTGCTTGAGTCTATCGATAGTAACATTGAGAAATATACATATGCCGCGAGTATGGGAATTCCTAAGATTCCAGATGCGTTAGTAGATCGTTACAATGAGGCATTGGCAAGATTTACTTCTATTTCAGTTAGAGAAATTGAAGGTTTGACGAAATTGAAAGACAGCAAAGGTAACTTTGTATCACAACATATTGATCCAACTTTTCTTTTCTGCAAGGATGAATGGATTAGTAAATTAAATCTTAGGTTAAAAGAATGTAAACCATATATTTTAAGTTATACTCTTGGAAATGAAGCTCCTGAATCATTAAAAATTTGCAAAGAAATTAATAAGCAAACTGGTTTTGAGGTTATACAGATTGGAAGAAATTACAATGATATTAATATTAGTGGTATAACTACACAATGGGGAGTAGGTCCACAGGAATTTTTAGAATTAATATTAAATGCTTCATACATGGTTACTAATTCTTTCCACGGAATTTCTTTTTGTATCAATTTTGGAGTTCCTTTTACTGCTACTCTTTTAAAAACCAATAATCGGACAAGTCGCATAGATAACATACTTAGTATTTTTAATCTGAGAAATAGAAAAGTACAATCTTTTGATGATTTTACATTTACTGAAAATATATTTCAGATTGATAACGAGCAAATTGAAATTATAAGGAAAGAAGAAGAACAAAAATCCTTAGAGTATTTAAAAAAAATATTTTTATGAAAGTACTTCTCTATATCATAAACATTCCTCGTTTATTGTTTGCATATTTAGTTTATACATTAGAAAAAAACACAATATCCTCAGATTTAAATTCATTCCTGAGTTATGGGGATAGGGCTCAAAAATTCTCAAAGAGTAACTTGCTTGCCTTCATTAATCTGTTGATTTTCCACAAGGAATATCGAAATATTTTAACATTACGATTATCAGGCTGGAAGAAAATATTAATATATCTTCTATTCCCTAGGCTTGATTCATTATATATCACCACTAAAAGTAAAGACATTGGATATGGCATTCTTATAGTCCATGGTTTCTCAACTATAATTAACGCGAAAAAAATTGGTGAAAATTGTCAGATCTACCAGCAAGTTACAATTGGCCATGGTAATGGAGGAAAACCAATTATTGGGAATAATGTTCGGATTTATGCTGGAGCTATTATAATAGGTGGAATTACTGTGGGGGATAACGTAACTATAGGTGCCGGTACTGTTGTTACCAAAAGCATCCCCGCAAATACAACTGTTGTTGGTTCATCTTTTAGAGAACTAGGGATTCGTTCCTGAGGGATTCGTTTTATACTATGCATAGAACAGATCATAGAAAACAAAACCTAAATCTTTAACTCTTATGGATCATATTGTACACATTAACTTCTCTATAACGACAGGAGGAATAGATACTATGTTAATGGATATTATGAATCAACAGATAAAATTCAATAAAACATCACTAGTCGTTATAAATTCGAAAATAGAAGAAACTGTCTTAAAAAAACTTGATAAAAGGATAACAGTTTATCGAATCGGAAGAACGGAAGGTTCATTTTCGCTCTGGTCCATTTTAAAACTCAACATAATTATATGGTGTATTAAACCTTCTATACTTCATTGCCATAATGCAAACATTGCCAGAGTGATCTTTAATTCAATACCAAAATTATTAACCGTTCATGATATAGGTTATCCAGTAAAAGAGTATAAAAAATATAATTTAATTTGTGCAATATCGAATGCAGTTAATCAGGATATAAAAAAGAAAGATAATTCTATTCCTGTAAAAACTGTTTACAATGGTATAGATGCTCGTTGTATTAAAACAGGACGGCAACATACGAAATCTTCAAAATTTAAAATAGTTGTTATTAGCAGATTGGAACATATAAAGAAAGGACAAGACCTGATAATAAAGGCACTTGAGAAAGTACTTGAGCAAAACCTACAATTCGAAATTATAGTTGACTTCATCGGAGCTGGTAATTCAAAAGAGTATCTGGGGAAAATGATTCATGAAGCAAATTTACAGGAACATATATTCCTTTTAGGAGAACAAACCCGGGACACAATTCATAATAAACTGCAAAGTTATGATTTACTTATCCAACCGTCAAGATATGAGGGCTTTGGCTTGACTATTATAGAAGCCATGTTTGCTAAAGTACCTGTTCTTGCTTCAAATATTGACGGACCAAATGAGATCATTGGTAATGGAAATTATGGCTACTTATTTAAAAGTGAAGACATTAACGATTTGGCCGAAAAAATATGTGAATTATATAACCTTTATATGACCAACTATAAGGAATACATAAAAAAAACAAATATGGCTTACTTATATGTTAAAGAAAATTTTGATATTAAAAATACAGCTGCCAATTATCTAAATTGTTATCATAGTCTCATTGAAAAGCAATAGATACATTTTTACGCTTTTTTAATCCAAACAAGAATCGATAATTAGGCACATAAGATTCCGACGAATTAGGATATTGCCTCAAAATCTACATGTTATTGAGAATCATTTTGTAAGATACAATATTCTTAACTATTTTATGAATGAAACCTAAAATTATACTCTTTGTTCGACAACTAAGTTTTGCTCGACAATATTTTGACTATTTACTGTCTGCCTTGAGTACAAAATATGACATATATATATTTCACACCAATAACTTGGAAAGTTCGAATATAAACGAAAACTGTCCTTATATTAATTATGACATAAGTAATTTATCTCATAAAAAAGTACAGTCATTGTTGAATAAAATCAATCCAAGTGACCTTCTGGTTACAAACATTCGTTCCTTGCTTGATATATACATTTTCATTACTTGCAACATGAATAATATTCCCCTTACCTACATCGAGCATGGTCTCACGTTAAATAAAATTTCTAGGTTTAAAGCAAGTAATAAATATCATTCGCTCATTAAATACTTAAACTACTGTAAAAAAGTTATTGGTTATTTATTGTCCTGTAGGAACCCAATCTCAAATTTTAGAACTATAAAACGCGCAATAATTAACTCGGATTACACTGGCATTAAACTGAACAATGCTTTGTTGTATGCACCAGGAAGTAAAGGTGTGCTAGATAAACACTTTGATCTTTCAAAAACAATAATAAGATATTCTGGCTACCCAATTGTTAACAAAAATTCCGATCTTCAATTTTTACTAAAGTCTATTACTAAAAAACAAGCAGTATATATCCATCAACCTCTCATCATTGATAACTTTTCCGAATTATCTATTAGTGATGAAGTAGAACTTCTGCAAGAGCTTAATGATATATTTAAAAAAAATAATTATAGCCTCATTATTAAACTGCATCCTAGAGACGACATTAGAAATTACAAAAACAAATTACCAAATTGTAACATTATTGGAACCGAAATGGATATTCACCAACTAATAGCTTCTTCAGAGATTGTTTTGGGGCATTTTAGTACTGCATTACTTACTGCCGTCTTATTGAAAAAAAGTCTGTATATCCTTGATTATTGGAAAATAAAGAATGATGCAAACAAGTTCTTTTCACCTATCGCGCCAACTATATCAAAATCATCCGAAATAGAATTAATTTTTACTGATAGAAATACTAATACTAGAAAAATGACAGATAGTTTTATAAAAAACATAATAGGCTTTGATAACTCCAAGGAAGCACGAATTCAAAAATTGGAAAAATTACTATGTTAGAAGAAATTGTCTGGAAAATAAAGCTGATTACTTATTATCTTATTATAAGTAAATTACCTCATTCTCGTCTTTTGGGCACATCAAATAAATTAAGAGTATGGTATTTGTCCAAAATATTACATATATGTCCCTTTGATCCAAATACTAAAATTGAGAATAATATATATATATCAGATGGTAAGGAGTTAAAAATTGGGAATTATTGTCGAATAAATGAAGATGTATTTTTACAAGGTTCTGTTCAGATTGGGAATTTTGTAATGATTGCACCTAATGTAACTATTCATAGTTCGACACATAATTATGAGAATACAGAAATTCCAATGGTAAAGCAAGGTTTATCGGATAATAAAAAGGTAATAATTGAGGATGATGTTTGGATCGGTCGTAATGTCGTAATATTGCCAGGCTTAAGAATTGGTCAAGGTAGCATTGTAGCAGCAAATGCAGTAGTAAATAAAAATGTAGAACCATATTCCGTTATAGGTGGAGTACCTGCAAAACTTATAAAAAAAAGAAAATGACTAAAGTGCTCGCAATATCCTCTCAAGGAGGACACTGGATTCAATTAAAACGGATTTGTCCTGCATTTGAACAATCCTCATTGGTTATGGTATCAACCTTTATTTTACCTCCGTCATTACCCAATAGCTGTACTAATTACTATTCTGTGGTTGATGCCTCTCGATGGAATAAATTAAAGTTGATTAAACAAGCCTGCCAAGTATTTCTGGTCATTCGAAAAGAAAAGCCCGATAAAATTATAACAACAGGTGCTTCGGTTGGATTATGGGCAATAATAGCTGGACGATTGTTTGGAGCGAAAACTATTTGGTTGGATAGTATCGCCAATTTCGAACAAATCTCGTTAAGTGGCCGTTTAGCTAAAGCATTCGCCCATATACATATGACCCAATGGTCTCATTTAATTACAAGTAAAACAATTTATAAAGGAGCTGTTATATGATTTTTGTAACTGTTGGGACACAAGCCCCTTTTGATCGTCTCATTAAATTAGTTGACGAATGGGCAAAAAGCTCAGAAGTTGAATGTTTTGCTCAAACCAGCAAAGGCAGTTATACTCCGAAATATATCGAACATAAGGAGTTTTTAACAGAACAAGAATTTAACAAGGTGTTTGCAAAAGCATCTGTTATTATAAGTCACGCTGGTATGGGAACAATTATCTCAAGTCTGCGAGAAGGCAAGACGTTACTAACATTTCCTCGTTTAGCTAAGTATAAAGAACATAGAAACGATCATCAACTAGCAACTACAAAAGCATTCTCTCAAAAAGGCTACATCTATCCAATATTTACCGAAAAACATTTGAAAGAACATTTAAGCAGGCTAAATGAGTTGCGATGTTTAAAAAGAATCGGAGACCAGGCAAATGATGATCTTCTTACATTCCTCCGTGATATCTGATTGCTCCGCTTGCTTAATTCGGTAATTTGTAATTAATACGGAACATGAAGCAAGCATTTTCATATTGTTCCAATTGTAGAGGACCGGAATAAGACCAAAAGTGCCAATCCTACGTAAATTTCGGTGTTAGCAAAAGCCTACAATACAAAAAAAGGCCCCGAAGGGCCTCCAAAATTAGTGTTCTGTTGTTAGATTAGAATCAGCTACCGTCTCAGTTGCCTCAGCACCTGAACTTCGGCCGGTGTAATCAATAATGATTCGCGCGTTTTTGTACTGTCGGTAAAAATCAGGATTCATAAACTGAAAAGGCTGAATCAAAGGGTCAATTTCATCCCTGAGGATATTGTTTGTTTCCCGTATCAGGCGGTCTATTGTAGCCGTTGATGCTTTTCGACTGCTGGTAGCCACACGGTTTTGCGGAATAGAGATTTTAAAATCAGCCGTTTTTTGCTGTAAAGCATCCAGCTCCGCTTGCGTAACAAAATATACCTCGAGTCCGGCCAAAACAGGTGTTGCCATACGAATCATGTTTGCCGCAATATCGCATAACACCACATCCGAAACTTTTGCCAGTTTCGATGGCGTATACCTGGCCATTCGTTTTAAATTAACATCATCGGTAGCCGTAGCATGGGCGACCAACGAAACAGAAATACGTAGTACCAGATTCTCCACATCCTCGCGAAGGTTTTCTTTACTAAGGGTTAAACCCGAGGTGTTCTGTTCCTGTACCTGCCGGTAACTTTCCAGCTCGGCAAGGTTTGCCGCAAGTTTTTGCTGCTTCAGAATAAGTACTTCCGACGAAGCATACAAAGAAGAATTGCTGATTAATACTGCGTTTGTTGCTCCAAACATCCTGATCTTGTTGATCTGATTTAAAGTCATAATAGTAAATTTAAAAGTTAAACATTAGCCAGCATTAACAATGGAATGCATTAAAACCAGAGGGAATCGTAAGGGAAATATACATTTTTAGCGATTGAAATGTCGGGTTTTGAAGAACATTTAGTCATTGTGTAAGTAAAGGCTGATAATTGATTATTTATACAATTTACAGTGACACACGCTATTAACAAAATATTTAAACAAATAATTCAATCACTTTTATCTATTAATCAGCTGCCTGACTCGAATCAAAATCAATAAGTACGATAATGTACAAGCGAATAAAAACTACTTATGCTCATTAAATCAATCCGTGTGGTTGGTAACTTATAACAAGGTGAAAATTCAGCATTCTAATGCATAAAGCCACCATTTGTGCTATAAAAACTATAATTCGTCGGGGATAAATGACCACCGGGAATGTTTAATACATTTCGGGGCGCTAAAAGATTGCTTCGCGCCACATAAAATGTGCTTCGCAATACCAAAAGCTAACAGCGCGTTACACAAAACTGTCTCCGAGCCACCTCAATCTGACTCCGCGTCAGGTAAAGAAGACTCCGCTCAACACAAAACTGACAGCGCGTCATATAAAGATGGTTCCGCGCAACTAAAAGTTGTCTCCGCACCACTGAAAATGTATTTCGCACTTGTAAAAATGATTTGACACACTTCATTGGACATTACCCTGTAGTTTATCATTGGGGCGCAACAGCACAAAAACTGATAACCGCAACAAAACAGTACCGACAGAGTTAATAAATAAACTGAATAAGGTTTTAATCTTCTTTTAACCATATAGCTACTAAGGTTGTTCTGAAAAATAAGGTTTTACCGAAACACGAATAACCTTCGGGTGTTTTCCAAAAAACCAGTTTTTTATCATAAACAACCATTCCAACCCGATTCGTGTAATCAATGCAATTGGAGCATATATTTAAAATAATACAGAAATTGTATAAAATGTTTTCCACCCCTGGGGGGAAAAACTTGCCTGACGGCAGTCAAGTGACGTCAGACAAAGGGGGTCAGGAGGAGAAATAAAACATGCAGTAATTGGTGAAATCGTTGTAATTTGTGGACATTAACAAATTAGTCCTCCTTCCGCCACTTGCCGGACACCTCCCGATGCTTTGATCGGGACAGGCCTTTAGCAAAAGGAGGACATTCGTGCACCTGGTGCAGTTAGTCAAACAAACCCAACAATTATATACCTTGGTATCACAAAAGAAAAATAGATCAAACTAAAAATACAATCATGACACAAAAAGTAGCCCTGATAACAGGAATCACCGGACAGGACGGTGGTTATTTGGCAGAATACCTGCTAAAAAAAGGATACATTGTTCATGGAATCAAACGCCGTACATCACTGTTAAACACCGACCGTATTGACCACCTTTACCAGGATCCCCATGTAGAGAACCGCAACCTGATATTACACTATGGCGACCTCACCGACAGTATGAACCTTACCAAGATCATCCAGGAGGTTCAACCCGATGAGATCTATAACCTGGCGGCGATGAGCCACGTAAAGGTAAGCTTCGATACTCCGGAATATGTAGCTAATGCTGATGGTATCGGCACATTACGTATTCTGGAAGCAGTTCGGTTATTGGGTCTTACGAAGAAATCACGCATTTATCAGGCGTCTACATCCGAATTGTATGGTCTGGTGCAGGAAGTGCCGCAAAGCGAAAAGACGCCGTTCTACCCGCGCTCGCCCTATGCCGTAGCCAAAATGTATGCCTACTGGATTACTGTAAACTACCGCGAGGCTTATAACATGCACGCCAGTAATGGTATTCTGTTTAATCATGAAAGTCCGCAACGCGGAGAGACCTTTGTTACCCGTAAGGTAACACGTGCCATGAGCCGTATTGCCCTTGGTCTACAGGAAAAAGTATTTATGGGCAATCTGTCGAGTAAACGCGACTGGGGACATGCCAAAGACTACATCAAAGCCATGTACCTCATCCTTCAACAAGACCAGCCGGATGACTACGTAATTGCCACCGGTATTACCACCACTATTCGCGACTTTATAAAGATGGCTGGTGCGGAAGTAGGTATGGAAATTACTTTTGAAGGTGAAGGTGTTGAAGAAATAGGCCTGCTAACCGCTATAGATGAAAAACTATTCACCGAGAAAGTGGGGGAAAAATACCTGCCAGCCTTAAAAGAACGCCTCTCATCGCCACAAAGTCACAATGGCCAATTAGTCGGCGTAGATTCAATGTATTTCCGTCCAACCGAGGTGGACCTTCTAATCGGCGATCCTTCAAAATCAAAAACTGTATTGGGTTGGATACCAAAATACGACCTTCAAAGTCTAATTGCTGACATGATGCAAAGTGATATTAAACTGATGAAAAAAGAAAGCTACCTTAAAGAAGGTGGGTATCAGATTATGAATTATTTTGAATAATTTCCAGCGTCTATAAGTTACACCATATTCACAAATGATTTTAAGACTTATTCAATTAAAAATAAAACTTTATTATAAAGGAAAAGTAAGTTTTTTGAAAGGTACTCTCGGAATAATTACAGAACTATAAACTCCTAATCATATCAATTACTATTTGCTATAATTGTCCAACAAACTATTTTTCGTGTAATTCGTTAAATTAGTGGATAATAAAAGTACAAACAATGAATAAAGAAGCAAAAATATACATAGCCGGCCACAAAGGCCTTGTAGGATCGGCCATTTGGAAAAATTTTCAAAGTAAAGGTTATAAAAATCTGATTGGACGGAGCCTGGAAGAACTGGACCTGATGAACCAGCAGGCGGTAGCCGATTTTTTTGAACAGGAAAAACCCGAATATGTAGTTCTGGCAGCGGCGAAAGTGGGAGGCATAATTGCTAACAATACTTATCGCGGGCAATTCATTTACGAAAACCTGCAGATACAGAATAATGTTATTCACCAGTCATACGTCCATGACGTAAAAAAACTGTTGTTTTTGGGATCTACCTGTATTTATCCCAAACAGGCTCCTCAGCCCATGCCGGAGAATTGCCTGTTAACCGATACACTGGAGTACACCAATGAGCCTTATGCCATTGCCAAGATCGCAGGATTAAAAATGTGCGAGTCCTACAACCTGCAATACGGCACCAATTTTATCTCGGTGATGCCGACTAACCTGTACGGTCCAAATGATAATTTTAACCTGGAGACCTCACATGTTTTGCCGGCCATGGTACGTAAGATCCATTTATCAAAATGCCTGCAAGACAACAATTGGGAAGCGATCCGCGAAGACCTGAACCGTCGTCCTGTTGAAGGCACAAACGGCAAAGCTGATCAGGAGGAGATCCTTGGAATCCTGTCCAAATACGGCATTAAGGCCGAACAAGCAAATAGTGAAATCTCATCTTCTCAAAGTCTCAACGTCTCTCTCGACCTCTGGGGAACCGGCAAACCCATGCGCGAATTCCTGTGGTCGGAAGACATGGCCGATGCCTGCGTATTTTTGATGGAGAACCGAAACTTTGAGGATGTAAAAGCCGAATGTGATGGCGCAGTCATCAATACCCATATCAACATTGGAACGGGTAAGGAAATATCAATCAGACAGCTTTCTGAAGTTATTCAGAACGAGATCGGTTTTCAGGGGACCATAAATTTTGACACAACAAAACCCGATGGAACCATGCGAAAACTAACCGATCCATCCAAGTTACATCGACTGGGGTGGAAACACAATATTGAATTGGAAGAAGGGATCAAATTAATGTACGAACATTACCTGAGAGGTTAACAGCTATACCAATCGTCTGTTGTACTTCTGCAGCAATATATCTGGAATACTTAGAAACTACCACCGCTGGCGCAGAATTGTAATCTGTGCCTCTATTGGCACAACAGAAAGACAACAAATAAACAGGTTTGTATCATTGCGGCGCATAAAACGTTCAAGGGTACAACAATGGGATAATTGCGCCGCTTTATTCGCTGCGCTCATTACCCCGGATTACCCGCCTACCGGCAGGCAGGAAACCCGGAGCTACAGATATATTGCCCCTACGGAGCTAACAAAAGAAATCCGTGCAATTAGCGGATAAAAAGTCCCGCTAGCGACGGAATATTGGCTAAGCGCAATACAACTATAGTCTCATGTCCCGTCAGGGACGATATATCGTTAAAATAGAAAGCTATATCAATCCAAAGTCCCGGTAGGGACGGAATATTGGTAAAAACAGAATATACCATGAAATCAAGTCCCGTCGGGACGACACAAGAATAAAAGAAGGTCAGATAATATACCGCTGGCGCAGATTTGTAATCTGTGCCTCTATTGGCACAAAAGAAAAACAACAAATAAACACGCTTGCATCATTGCGGCGCATAAAACGTTCAAGGGAATAACAATGGGATGATTGCGCCGCTTTATTCGCTGCGCTGATTACACCGGGTTACCCGCCTACCGCCAGGCAGGAAACCCGGAGCTACAGATATATTGCCCCTACGGAGCTAACAAAAGAAATCCGTGCAATTAGCGGATAAAAAGTCCCGCTAGCGACGGAATATTGGTTAAGCGCAATACAACTATAGTCTCATGTCCCGTCAGGGACGATATATCGTTAAAATAGAAAGCTATATCAATCCAAAGTCCCGGTAGGGACGGAATATTGGTAAAAACAGAATATACCATGAAATCAAGTCCCGTCGGGACGACACAAGAATAAAAGAAGGTCAGATAATATACCGCTGGCGCAGATTTGTAATCTGTGCCTCTATTGGCACAAAAGAAAAACAACAAATAAACACGCTTGCATCATTGCGGCGCATAAAACGTTCAAGGGTACAACAACGGGATGATTGCGCCGCTTTATTCGCTGTGCTCATTTCCCCGGGTTACCCGTCTACCGGCAGGCAGGAAACCCGGAGCTACAGATATATTGCCCCTACGGAGCTAACAAAAGAAATCCGTGCAATTAGCGGATAAAAAGTCCCGTTAGGCCCGTAAGATTTGTAAAGCGCAATATAACTATAGTCTCAAGTCCCGTCAGGGACGATATATCGTTAAAATAGAAAGCTATATCAATCCAAAGTCCCGTTTGGTACGGAATATTGGTAAAAACAGAATATACTATGAAATCAAGTCCCGTCGGGACGCCACAACGGGAAACAGGTAACCATACCAAAACGAAACCTTCAGAAACGAATAATAAGCTTAATAAGGTTTTAATCTTCTTTATACCATATAGCTACTAAGGTTGTTCTGAAAAATAAGGTTTTACCGTGACACGAATAACCTTTGGGTGTTTTCCAAAAGACCAGGTTTTTATCATAAACAAACCATTCCAACCCGATTCGTGTAATCCGCGCAATTGGTGCATATATTTAAGATAATACAGAAATTATACAAAACGTTGTCCCCCTTGGGGGAAAATGTCGTCAGACAAAGGGGGTCAGGAGGAGAAATTTATCTATACGGCAGTAATTGGAGTAATCGGTATAATTCGTGGATAAAAAAAATAATATAAAACTTGTTCAATGCGTTCCTTTTTCAGGCTTTGGGGCAGCGAAAAAGAGCAATTGTCGACAAACAGAAAACAAAAAGTTGCTGTTATTTTTTTTTAACAGAGAACCTTCCATTTTATACCGCTAACTGATAATCCTGTAATCAGTTAGAAACTGAAACAAAAAACAGAAAATATATTCACGAAGTAAAACTTGATTAAAATCAACAGAAGGCCAAATATTTTTTTCTATTTTCGTTGGCTATGCAGATGATTGAAAGTAACAGACAGATTTGACAATTCCATTATGAAATCCCGCGAAACCGAACTTCTTTATACTTATCTGGCCTTTGATTTGTTTTTGCTTAACCTGTCGCTGGTCTTCGTTGCCTGGGTCGATTTAGATATCTCGCTTCGTAATATCCGGCTGATGAGCACCTACATTTTGCATGGTAACCTCGCCTGGGTAATCAGCTATCTGGCTTTTACCAAACGGAATCTTTTCTTACGCGATAGTTTTACCAACCGGATATGGCGAATCAGCAAACGCCAGCTTGTTTTTATAATGGTGGCAGCAAGTTTCAACTTACTGTTTGTCCCGTTACATCTTTCTCAATTGTTCTTTTGGAAGTATGCCCTGTTGTTTTATTTCCTTAAAATTATAGCCTATTGGCTGATATACCGCTATTTAAAATTCAAACGAGGAAAACGTTTTAATACCTTACATGCCGCCATAATAGGCTATAATGATACAGGTTTGCTGTTACAACAAATTATTAGCAGCAATCCCAGTTTAGGGTATAGTTTTTCAGGTTTTATAAGCTCAAAAGAAAATATTAAAGAAGACTTCCTGGGGCATCCCGACCAATTGGAAAAACTAATCGATAAACACGATATAAACATCATATACTATACCATCTCGTTTTTTAACGGAGGAAATGCTGAAAAAAAAGGGAAAGAAGTACTAAAAATTTGCAACCGTAAAGGAGTACGTTTAAACTTTATCCCTACCAATCAACTATGGTTCCGGAATCGTTTTAACACCGAATCGATAGGAAATATGGTGGTAATCAATCCCCAGGAAATTCCGCTCGACAGCGTAGGCTTCCGGGTACAAAAAAGAATCTTCGACCTGGTGTTTTCATTAACGCTTTGCATCTTTCTTTTCTCCTGGTTATTCCCCATAATTGCCCTTCTAATTAAACTCGATTCCAAAGGGCCTGTTTTTTTTGTACAGGAGCGAACGGGGATAAACAACAAAACCTTTAAATGTTTAAAATTCAGAAGCATGAAGGTGAACAATGAGGCGAACGACAGACAGGCAACAGCTAACGACGACCGGATCACGAAATTAGGCCGGTTAATGCGCCGTACCAACATCGATGAATTACCACAGTTTTTAAATGTTTTGTCCGGGCAGATGTCGGTTGTAGGGCCACGTCCTCATATGTTAAAACATACCGAAGAATACTCGTCTCTTATCGATAATTACCTGGTAAGGCACTATGTAAAACCGGGAATAACAGGTTGGGCGCAGGTAAAAGGCTTGCGTGGTGAAACAAAAAAGTTATCCTCTATGGAAAACAGGGTGAAAGCCGATATGGAATACATCGAAAACTGGAGATTTGGGTGGGATCTGAAAATTATCTGGCAAACGGTGTTTGGCCGACATGCCTATAAAAATGCCGCATAACAAAAAGGAATCGACAAAAACATGAATACGATAAACGAACCAAAAGGAGCCTTTCCCTATCAACCACCAACAGAAGAGATAAAGCAACGGTATAAAGATATTTTTGAGCTAGAGGAGCCGTTAAAAGTTCCCTTCCCAAAATTATGCTTTGATAAATTGTTGGCTTCTTTTTTCGTCTTACTGTCTTTGCCTGTATTCTTGATTTTACTGCTGGCCAACTGGATTGAAGGTTTGGTTGTTAAAGAAAACAAAGGGCCACTGTTTTTTTACTACTATGGTGTAAGTCGTGGAAAAAAGTTTAAGAAGTGGAAAATACGTCTGATAAAAGAAAAATACATCGATAAGGAACTACAGGCCAAAGGCGACTGGCACGCCTATCAGAATGAATGGATGCCGGAAGCCCGCACATTTTTAGGCCGTTTTGTAAAAAAATTTTATATTGATGAGCTGCCACAATTCTTTCTTATCTTAAAAGGTGATATGTCGTTTGTGGGGCCCCGGCCTCTGGCAGTTCATCATTACGAAAGAGATCTGGCACAAGGCAACGTAACCCGAAAATTAGTCAGAGGTGGTTTATTGGGCTATGGACACATTCGTAAAGGGACACCGGAATTTGGCAATCCCATTTATGAATACGAATATATACACCGTTATCTGCACTATTCGGCGATAAAACTTCTATTTACCGACCTGGGGGTAATTGCAAAAGGAATGTTGGTGGTGTTAAAAGGAGGAGGCCATTAAATAATGGAACGATTTGAGAACGAGGAACAAAACTGAAGATGATGATTACAGCCAGTATTGTACTATATAAAACATCAATGGCAGAATTGGAAAAAGTATGTCACTCCCTGTTACAGGAAGATATCTTTTCCAAAATTATTATTGTGGATAATTCGCCTGATGACCGATTAAAGAATGTGATTCGTAACGATAAAATTGAATACATTTTTGTGGGGAAGAACCTGGGGTACGGAGCAGCACATAATATGGCTATCCGGAAAATTTTGGATCAGTCAGAATATCACCTGGCCTTAAATACCGACATTTATTTCTCTGCGGGAGTCATACCAAAAATAATCTCTTACTTTAAAAAACATCCAAAAACAGGCTTGCTTCTTCCGAAGGTACTAAACCTTAGAGGCGAAGTACAATACCTTGCCAAACTTTTACCAACACCGTCGAACCTGATTATCCGGCTCTTTTTACCCGAAAACATATTAAAGGAGAAACGAAAAAGATATCAGTTGGCTTTTAACGGGTACAATACGACCATTGAAGCCCCTTGCCTTTCAGGATGTTTTATGTTTTTTAAAACGGAAGCTTTAAAAAAGGTGGGGCTGTTCGATGAACGTTTTTTCCTTTATGCCGAAGACTTTGATCTCTCCCGAAGAATTCATGAACACTATGAGACCATTTATTACCCAAAAGTTGAGATTACCCACTATCATCACCGCCACTCATACAAGAGTGCAAGAATGATGATGATTCATATGATCAATACCATTCGCTATTTTAATAAATGGGGATGGTTTTATGATCCTCATAGATGGAAAACCAACAAACGAATACTGCAGGAGTTGGATTATAAACTCAAACTAAAATCGAAATTGGAAGCCTTAAAACCTTCCAAAAAGAAAAAAAAGGTTTCCTGAGCGGAGCGAAGTAACCGTTCAGCAACAATAGTTAAAAGGACATACAGCTAACTCGCTAATCCTTTCGCATGGTGCAACAATCCATTGACCTCGATACAATACCTCCCTTCCTCCCGAATCTATTTACACAGCTGCCGCACGAATTCTTTCGCGTGGGTTTAACAACAGACCACCTGGATACCGGATACTGGTTATAGGTTGCTGACTATTGACCACTGACTATTGACCAGTGACTATTGACCAATGACTATTGACCAATGACTATTGACCAATAACCCATACAAATGGATTTATCGTAATTAAGCAAATTAAAGTTTCCATTCTTTTGCACCTATAAAAGATTTTGAATAAAACAGCATCTATAAAAAGGAATTTATTTCACAATAGTCTGCTCTTGTTGAGCAACTTATTGTTTCCCTTTATCAGCTTTTCCTATGCGTCGCGGGTATTGGGTCCCGAAGCTTTTGGAAAGATTCAGTTTATACTGGTATTTGCCCAATACTTTGTTTTACTGGCAGCCATTGGAATACCCATTTACGGCGTACGTGAAATTGCAAAAATCCGAAACGACCAGGCTCAAATAAGCAAAACAGTTTCCGAACTGCTGTTTTTAAATGGTATCAGTTCGTTTCTTTTGCTTTTGGTATACCTGGTAATTTTGTTTTTTGTTCCCTGGTTTCACGATGATCTTCAGCTTTATATGCTGGGAGGTTTAATTGTTATAAGTGCCTTCTCGAACCTCGACTGGTATTACAACGGCATGGAGCAATTTCGCTTTTTATCCATGCGCTCCATAAGCATAAAGGCACTTTCCTTAGTGGCGCTCTTTGTATTTGTAAAATCCAAGGAAGATCTGCTGGTCTATTTTGCGGTGGTTATTTTTTCAATCTTAGCCAACCACCTATGGAATTTATGGGGAATCCGAAATATTATCTCCTTTCATTTCAAAACCCTGGAACTAAAACATCACCTTCCGGCTTTGCTAATCTTGCTGGGCACTTCGGTATCCATTAGCATTTATTCGGTTATCGATACTTTGTTGCTGGGTTTTCTGGCCGACGATACCGCAGTGGGACTTTATACGGCAGCCGTAAAGATCAATAAAATTACCATTCCGGTACTGATAGCGCTGGGTACGGTATTAATACCCCGTATCACACAAAGCCTGGAGAGTAGAGACAAAATTCAGGTGGATAAGTTGATTAACCAATCCTTTGCTTTTACCTGTTTACTGGGTGTGCCCGTTAGTTTTGGGCTTTTTCTTTTTGCAAATGAGTTTATTATTTCTATTTCAGGGTTGGAATTTGCCAATGCAGCACTGACCATGAAAATAAGTGCACCTTTGGCACTGATAATAGGAATTGCCCATATTTTTGGTTTTCAACTGTTAATTCCGGCCGGTTACGAACGAAAATACCTCTGGGCAACACTTGCGGGTATGTGCGTGAGCATTGTTTTAAACCTTTTGCTCATTAGCAGCTTTAAGGATAAAGGAGCAGCAGTGGCTACCGTTACCAGCGAAATTGTAGTGACTGGAATCGCGGGCTATTTTGCGCACAAATTCATAAAATTTAAACTGGATTGGGGAATGCTGTCCAAGGCTTTTCTGTCGTGTTTACTTTTTATTCCCATTGCCTATGGAGTACGTACGATCTCGGATAATGAAGTCATCTGCCTTTTAATTGCAGTTCTGCTGTCGGCTTTGGTGTATTTTGGTATACAAGCCTGGGTATTTAAAAACCCCTTAATCGATGAAGCTTTTGTATTTGCCAAAACAAAAGGATGGATCCCGGCTGTTTTGGTGAAAGAAAAAAGACAGGATAAGGAATATTGAAAACAAATTCCTTTAAACAACTACTTTCAGACTGAAGTTTATTTTCAAATTGTCCTGAAAGGACATCCGTTTTGGATCATTAGTAAAACTCAAAAAAATCATATTTAGTTGAACTATCTAATTATCAACCCTTCGCTGGCGCGGACTCCTTGGATAAAAGTCCCGTTAGGGACGGAAGGTTGGTAAAAACACTGTACAACACGATGAACTCAAGTCCCATTAGGGACGACACAACAGATAAACATCTTATCTAAACAAAAACCTTATTCAAATCACGTAAGATCGTTCTCCGCCAGCTGGCGGATCAGGAGTAAAAACCATAGGGGTAAAGTCCCGCCATTATTCGGCATCATCCTTCGCTGGCGCGGATTCCTTGGATAAAAGTCCCGTTAGGGACGGAAGGTTGGTAAAAACACTGTACAACACGATGAACTCAAGTCCCGTTAGGGACGACACAACAGATAAACAGATAATCAAAACAAAAAACTTATTCAAATCACGCTAAGAACGTCCTCCGCCAGCTGGCGGGTCAGGGGTAACAAACAAAACAATCCTCTGGTAAGTTACAGCGATAAAAACTCAAATCCGGGGAATCTTTAGATAATAAAAAATTCCATGGAAGAGACCATAGGAAAAACGAAATTGGAACGACATATTCCTGCGGCGCAAAAAGCGTTCAGGAGTAAACCAACGGGCTGATTGCGCCGCTCTATTCGTTTCGCTCGTAACCCCGGGTTAAAACCCGGGGATATTAATATCAAATCTCTATGGCATTACAAATCAGCGCCAGCTAGACGACATTACTGAAAAACATATTTCTAAACAAGAACATTAGTCAAATCACGTTAAGATCGTACACCTTCAGGGGGCAGGGGTAAAAACTATAGGGGCAAAGCCCCGCCATTATTCGGCATCATCCTTCGCTGGTGCGGATTCCTTGGATAAAAGTCCCGTTAGGGACGGAAGGTTGGTAAAAACAATTTACAACACGATGAACTCAAGTCCCGTTAGGGACGACACAACAGATAAAAGATAATCAAAACAAAAACCTGAATCAATTCACGCTAAGAACGTCCTCCGCCAGCTGGCGGATCAGGGGTAAAAACGATAGGGACAAAGCCCCGGCACATGATAGCATTGTCCGTAAGGGCGATGGATTTAGAACAGAAATACTACCCCCCATCAAAAACAAGAAAAAACAGCATATGACCAGGAAATATTATCTATTAATAGCTTTAATCCTTGTTGTTACCGAACAAGTTGGGGCGCAAGCGCTCTCAAGCAACTTTGATCAGTTGGAAGACTATTACCGAAGAGAACAATTACTCGGTAATATAGAGGCGGATTATTCTTTTGTATCCTATCCCCTCTTCCCTGTTGAAGCCTTTGGAGTTAGAGATTCGCACCGGCCAGATGAAACCACCGGAAGTTTTTTTAACAGGGATGTTAATGAGCTTTTGGGCAAAAGTTTGCCCTCAGATCTCTCGCTAAAACTTCTTCCTTTGGTTTGGACCAATCAATACAATTCGCACCATCCTGAAGACTGGAACGATGGGACTATGATTCCTGCCAAAGGTTATCAGACCTTTGTTAGCGGTGGCCTCTATTTTAAGGTTGCCTTTGGCGAAAATCTACCTTCTCTTTCTGCAAAAATACAACCGGAATATGTCTACACTCCCAATCCGGAGTATGATGGGTTCCCGTTAACACGTGAAAATCCGGAGCTGGCTACTTTAAGATGGGCCCAATATTATTTTAATACCTTAAATTACATCGATCAGCCGGAACGTTTTGGCGAAGATGCCTACAACCAGTTTAACTGGGGGCAAAGCAGTGTGCGTATTAACTACAAATCCATTTCACTGGGTTTTTCCAATGAAAATCTCTGGTGGGGCCCCGGCAGACGGAATAGCCTTTTAATGACCAACACGGCACCCGGTTTTCGCCATTATACCCTAAATACCATCCGTCCCATTCGCACACCTGTAGGTTCATTTGAAGGACAAATTGTAATTGGAAATTTAAAAGCTTCGGGATACCCTCCTCCCAATCACGAAGTAACAGACCATAACGGCATGCTCTTTTATTCGCCCAAACGTCAGGACGACCGTTATTTTAACGGGATGATCCTGAATTACAGTCCAAAGTGGGTAAAAGGTCTTCACCTGGGTTTAATACGTAGTTTCCAGATGTATAAGATCGATATGGACGACTCTTTCGACGCCTACCTTCCCATTTTCAGCTCGTTTCGTGAAAAGAAATTACAAGAGCAGGCAGAAGACACAGAGGAAGGACAATTGAGCAATCACCAGAAAAGAGACTCCTACAATTCCTTTTTTATGCGTTACGTCTGGCCCAAAGCACATGTTGAAATATATGCGGAATATGGCCTGGCCGACAATCATTGGGACGGAAGAGATTTTGTGGTAGAAATGGATCATTCAAGAGCCTTTAACTATGGGTTCAGAAAACTAATTGAACTCCATTCAGAGGGTGAAGTGATACAAGTGGGTATGGAAATCACTCATTTGGCAAAAAATCCAACTTCAGTATTAAGAGGAAGCCAGGGAGTTTATCAACAGGGAAGCAAAACCTGGTACACCGGTGTTGGTGTCCGGCAGGGGTATACCCACCAGGGACAACTGCTGGGTGCAGGAATTGGACCTGGCAGCAACCTATTAAGTTTTAATGTAGGCTGGAATAAAGGGTTAAAAGCAATTGGTATGCAACTGGAACGATATGCGCACAACGAAGATTTCCATAATGAAATTGTAAAGGATATACGAATGCACTGGGTAGATCTGGCAGCTGCACTAAACGGGAGCTGGGATTATAAAAACCTGTTATTTTCGCTGAATTTAAAATTTGTTGGAGCCAAAAACTACCAATGGGTGTATGACTTTAACTGGAATGAATACTGGGATAACAGCAGAGGCGATGATGTTTTTAATTTCCACGGGAAACTGGGAATTATGTACCGCTTCTAGACAAGAATCAAGGCAAAAGGTTAAAGGCAAAAGATGAGAATGAATTTGCCGGACAAAATCCCGACCGCTCGATGGGAGCAAAAGAGTTACAAGCTACGAGTCACTAGCCACGAGTTACGAGTTTGTATCGAGCATCCAGTATCAAGTATCAAGTACAAAGGCAAAAAAGATCTAAACGATTATACCACAGAGTTACTCCGAGAAATCACAGAGTTACACAGAGAATTGGACAGAATGTTAAGAACTACAATTTTACAATTTATCAGTTTAACAATTCTTTAGTTTCAAGTTGAGCAAAGCAGAATCCTGACAGAAATCGTCGGGGCATCAAGATCCAACATCCAGAATCCAGTATTCAATATCAAGTACAAAGGCAAAACAATTATAAAGGATTTTACCACAGAGTTAAACAGAGAAATCACAGAGTTTTCGGAGAGTATAAGATAGAAAGTTAAAAACTACAATTTTACAATTTATCAGCTTAACAATTCTATAGTATCAAGTATCCAACATCTAGGATCCAGTATCAAGGATCAAGAATCCAGTATCAAACATCAAGTACCTCATATCATGTACACAAAATATAAACACCTGATTTTCTTTTCTATACTATTTTTTATTGGCATAGGAAGTAGTAGGGCTCAATCCTTATCCTTAAACAAACAAAATCTGAATGACTATTACCGTCGTCAGCAATTACTGGGGAATGTGGATTCGACCATTTCTTTTACCTCCCGGCCTTTATTCTCGGAAGCACTTGAGATGGATGATATCTTCGATCCTGAAAATACATTGGAAAATTCCAGTCTTACCAACTCTAACAGCACCTTTACCTTTCATAAAGGAAGGGGGAAATTCACGCTGCTACCCGTGAGCATACTGAACCAATACAACAGCCATCATCCGGAGGGGATCAATGATGGTTCGATGATTCCGGCACGGGGAGCACAAATGCGCGCCGACCTGGGTTTCTATTTTAAATACAGCCTACTCAGTATAACCTTTAATCCGGAATTGGTGTATGCCCACAATAAATTATACGATGGTTTTCCATCCGGCTATAAAACTACTTTAAATTTGCAATTTCCCGCATCAAAAGGAACAATTGATTTGCCGGAACGTATAGGAGGATTTCATTACACAAAGTTTTTGTCAGGACAGAGTAGCGTACGCTTAACGTACAAGCCTGTCTCCATTGGGCTGTCGAATGAAAACCTCTGGTGGGGTCCGGGTTATAAAAACTCCCTGCTCATGACCAATTCGGCATCCGGTTTTTTACACCTTACTTTAAATACGGTACGCCCCATAAAAACCCCAATTGGTTCTTTCGAAGGACAAATCATTGGTGGAAGGCTCGAAGAATCGGGATACATAGAAGGTTTACCGGATGACTGGCGCTATTTAAATGCCATGGTACTGAGCTACCAACCCCGTTGGGTACCGGGTTTGTTTTTAGGCTTTACCCGAAGTTTTCAAATCTACTCGGAGGATATGGGGTCAGGATTATCTGATTATCTGCCTGTATTTAGTTTTCTTTCAAAAAGTTCGAATGGTTCCAATGAAGAAGTGGACAGTCAGCGACAGGATCAGCTAATCTCTATGTTTGCACGGTGGCTTTTCCCCGAATCGCATGCCGAGATATATTTTGAGTATGGGCGAGAAGACCATTCCTGGGACTTGCGCGACTTTTTAATGGAGCCAACACATACTTCTGCTTATATTCTTGGAGCACACAAATTATTAGGCTTTAAAGGGAAACGTTATTTCCAGATACGGGGAGAAATTACCCAGATGACTTTAAGTCAGACAACCCTGAATAGAAACCGTGACTATTCAAATCCTTTAGCCAACGCCTGGTATTACCATCATCAGGTTGTTCATGGCTACACCCATAAGGGGCAATTATTAGGTGCAGGAATTGATCCAGGAAGCAATACACAAACGTTAGAAGTTAGCTGGAATAAAGAGCTAAAACAAGTGGGAATTGAATTTGAACGTTATGTACACAATAATAATTTCTGGTACGAATCCATTAAGGACTTCCGGGCCAACTGGGTGGATTTAAGCACTTCGGTTTTTGCCAACTGGGATTATAAAAACTTTTTGGTGTATGGAAAAATAAAGCTGGTGAGCAGCAGAAACTACCAGTGGCTGTACGAACCCACATTTGCCGAAGTACAAGCCGATTATTGGACACATCCTGACAACACTTTTAACCTGCATACGCAATTGGGTATATCCTACCGATTCTGATACCCATTAACCGGCTACACGATAAACGCAAATATATTTTGAAAAGGCACGAAAAATGATCAATATTCAATAACGAATACCCCATATAGAACAAGTTAAAACGCACAATTTGCAGTTAATTTGGATATTAATTATTCAGAATTGGATATTCCACATTCTAAATCATTGTTGTCCGACAAAAAACATAACCAAAGCCACAAAAGCCTGTCATTCCAAAGCGCAGCGAGGAATCTTTTTTTAAGTTAATCAGCACTACTGCTTTTAAATCGTTATAAAAAATAAACCTGCTATTGTGAAATAGATGTATAAAGCGTAGCTCAACCGGCAAGAAAAAGCGGAACCCTATACAAAATCAGGGAAAATTATTAGATTAGACCATAATATTAGCCAATCAGCAGATCAGAAAAACAAACGAATCGACCAATAGTATACCATTTCACCAATGCAGACTTTACCATTAATTTCAATTATTATTCCTTGTTTCAATCAGGGTAAATACCTGACTGAGTGCCTCGTGAGTGTTCATTCACAGCGCTACAAAAATTACGAGATTGTTGTGGTTAATGATGGCAGTACCGACGCGCATACCAACAAAACAATAAGTGAGATTTCGCACCCCAGAATACAAGTACTGCAGTCGAGAAATCAGGGCGTTTCTGCTGCCCGCAACCTGGGAATTAAAAATTCGACCGGAAAATACATTTTACCTTTGGATGCAGATGATAAAATTGGTGTAAATTTTATTCAGCAAGCGGTTGAACTGCTGGAAAAAAACGAAGACGTTAAAGTAGTAAATTGCAAAGTCGGACTTTTTGGAACAAAAAATGGTATTTTACCTGTTGAAACCTATTCATTGGAGAAGTTGCTGGCAAGAAACTTTATTGTTGTTTCAGCGATTTTCAGAAGATCGGATTTTGAACAAACAGAGGGATACAATCCGAACATGAGAGAAGGTTTTGAGGACTGGGATTTTTGGATAGCCTTGTTAAAAGACGGAGGTGCTGTTCATACCTTAAATGACCTCGGCTTTTTTTATCGGATTAAAAGAAATTCAAGAAATGCTTCCGTAATCTCACGCCGGGAGCATTACCGTAAACTGAGGCATCAAATTTATCTAAATCATCAGGATATTTATTCAAAACACTTACTGGATCCCCAGGAATCTTTTGAATATGAACTTATTACTCAGTCGCGTGAATACAAGTTAGGAACACTACTGCTTAAGCCCATACGAACTCTTTATCGTTTATTCCATTGACTACTAGTATAAAATACCTGTTCGGAAAGAAGTATAAAACATTGCTTTATATTTGTTTGGCTTTGTTATTTCTCGATGTAATAATTGATCCTAGCAATAAAATATTTCATGCTAAATATGTTTTATTCCTGGGAGTTTTTGTACTATGGATTCCGTTGCACTATAAAAAAACGGTAAACCTATCGAAACAAATCCTTTTTACGGTGGTATTTATTGGCTTCTTTTTGCCTTTTTATGCCTTATCGGTTGGGCTTATTAAAAACTTTGCCAACAACAGCAACATGGCAGAGTTGGTTTATCTTAACTCCTTTTTCTTTTTTTTCCTGCTGGTGGTTATTATTACCGAAAACATTCAGCTTCGCCCGGTTCTGAATATATCGGCTATACTACTTATTGCAATAAGCGCATTTTCCTATTTTCTTCCCTTAATCAATCCCGGCCTTTTTGCTAAACTTTATGCATTTTTTGTAATGGAAAAAGAAGTGGCGGTTTATGCACTTCGAAATTACGGTGGTTTTACCCTGTTAATGGTGTTCTACAAAACCTCGCCAATACTTGTTTTTCCGCTGGCTTTTTACCTGCACCAGGTATTTATTTTAAAAATTAAAAAGAACAGGGTCGTTCAAACTGGATTTATTCTGGCACTATGTACCACACTGTTTCTTTCCGGTACACGGGCAAATATTTTGGCAATGGGTTTTATATTGCTTTTTTACCTTCTTCTTTATGCCTATAAAAACTCGAAGCCTCTTGCATTATTGGTTGCCTTCATATATTTGGCCGCGTTCTTTTATGGGGCAAACTCACTGGCAGAAGTATTTTTAAACCGTTCTGAAGTTTCCAACCAGGTAAAGCTCGGACACTTATATTCTTATATCGAACATTTTTCAAATCATACTGAAATTTTGCTCTTTGGCCAGGGAATTGGCAGCACCATGTACACAACGGGCATAAACAGTGTGGTAAGCGTAACCGAATTAACCTATTTCGAGTTAATTCGCGTTTGGGGTATACCGCTTGCACTCGTCTTTGGATTGGTTCTGCTTGTTCCAATATTTTATGAAATAAAAAGCGGCTCTGTTTCTCACCTCTTTATTGCCTACCTCGCTTATCTTTTCATTGCAGGCACTAACCCGCTGCTCTTAAGTTCCACCGGTATGTTAGTATTGGTTTATGTTTTTTCGCAAACCTTTTCTACGACTTTTCAAAACGAAGAAACAAAATGAAGGTTGAAATATTATTAGCGACCTATAACAGCGAAAAATACCTCCGCGAGCTACTTGATTCGCTTGTAGCACAAGCGCATACCAACTGGGAATTGCTGGTACACGATGATGGTTCGGATGACCAAACCATTACTATTTTCAAAGAGTTTGAGGAGCTACATGACCGTACCGTCAAAATATACCGGAGCAATAAGCGATTGGGGCCTATGCGAAGTTTTGAATATCTATTAAAAAACAGCTCTGCCGACTATCTGATGTTTTGCGATCAGGATGACGTATGGTTACCCCATAAAATTGAAGAATCATTGGCTTGTATTCAGCAACTGGAAAGGAGAAATCCCGATAAGGCGGCATTGGTTTTTAGCGATCTGGAAGTAGTGGATGAACAATTAAATACCATCAATCCATCATTCTGGAACTACTCGAAAGTCAATCCTGAAAATGTTTATGATACCTACAAACTTCTAATTAATAATCCTGCCCCGGGCTGCACTTATATTATGAACAAAAAGGTAAAACCACTGGTATTACCATTCCCGGAACAAGCCAGAATGCACGACTGGTGGATTATCTTAAAAGTAGCTGAATCAGGAGTAATTGACTATCTAAAAAAGCCGGGCTTACTATACCGGCAACACCAACAAAATGAAGTTGGTGCAGAGGCCATTAAAAAAACGTACCTGTTTTCGCGGATGGCCAATTTATCACTCACCATAAAAAGAAATAAGGAAAGCTACCAAATGATGAAATGTTTATCGAACGATTATTCACTCCTTAAACTTTTCTGGTACAAACTGCGTATATCACTGGCTAAAATCCTCTGACAAAATGGTTATTTCGGTTTGTATACCAACATATAACGGCGGGCACTATATAAAAGAACAACTCGATTCAATTCTGAACCAGACCCGGGCTGTGGATGAAATTATTATTTCGGATGATTCATCGACCGACCAAACGGTTGAAATTATCCGGTCATATAACCATCCAAAAATAAGATTATTCGAAAAACAACGGTTTTCAAGTCCAATATTTAACCTCGAATTTGCGTTAAAACAAGCCAAAGGCGACTATATTTTTTTAGCCGACCAGGACGATATATGGATGCCCGAGAAGGTAGAAATTCTGGTCAATGAACTGGCAACAAGTCAACTGGTAATTTCGGACGGAATAGTAATAAACCGGGAGGGTAAAGAAATTGCTTCATCAATATTTGACATCTATAACTCACGAAAGGGCTTTTGTAAGAACCTCGTAAAAAACTCTTACATGGGTTGTTGTATGGCTTTTCATAAAGACTTATTACCGATTGTAATCCCCTTCCCTAAAAAAATTGCCATGCACGATTTATGGATCGGGCTAAATGCAGAATTGTATACAAAACCGGTATTCTGCCCGGCCAAACTTGTGAAATACAGAAGGCATGATTTTAACAAAACACCGCTGGATGCTCAAACAAATTCCAATTCGTTGTTTTATAAAATATCGTTTCGGATTACCATGTTTATACTTTTAATGGTTCGTTTTTTTATAAAAAACTAAATTGATACTGGATACTCAATAGTCATTACTCAATATGGAAACTCCTCGCGTAGTAGTATTAATTCTTAATTATAATTCGTGGAAAGCCACTGTCTCCTACATCCGGCAATTAAAACTGCAGCAAGGTATTAATCTTTCCATTTTGGTCGTCGATAACTGTTCAACAGATAATTCTTACAACTCTCTGATTCAATACTTCCCAGATGATGAGCAGGTAGAGATCATTCAATCAGAATACAACGGTGGCTATGCCTACGGCAATAATTATGGTTTAAAATATCTCCACCAAAAGAAGCTTCAAAACCCATTTGTTGTTATAAGCAATAACGATATTTCTATTGATAACTCCATGCTGTTAAAGCAACTGACAGACTTCTACAGACAGCGTGATGATATTGCATTTATTTCGCCCCTCATGCACATGGATGGCCAACCGGCCCGTAATGCTGCCTGGAGAATCCCGGGTTTTTCTTATGATATCCGCACGGTCGTCAGTTTTAACAGACTTAAAGCCAACGAAGCTGTTTATTACGATTTGCCCACACAACAAAAACTTATGGCTGTGGATTGTCTTACCGGCTCCTTTTTTATGGGGAAGTTGGAAACAATTAAGCAATTAAACTATTTCGATGAACGTACTTTTTTGTATGAAGAGGAGCGCATACTGGGACTTAAAGTAAAAAAAGCAGGGCTAAAGAACTATCTGGCGCTCCAACTTAAATTTTCGCATGAGCACTCTGCCGTTATCAGCAAAGAGATGAATCATCTGGCACAACTTCAGCATTTATTCAATAGCAGAATCGTTTTTCATAAATATCATGCCGATACAAATATCTTTTTGCTAACCTTTATAAAACTATTTTATGCACTCTTTCTTCTTGCCAAAAAAGTTCAGTTGAAATTCATAAAAAGCAATTAAAATCCGAATTCTTATGAAGAACCGCGAGGAATGAGTTTAATGAGATGAGATTTTATTACTTTTATTGCTCAAAATTTAAACATACTGAATATTATTTAATACCTAAAACATAAGCTATTTATATGAGATTTAATATCCTTAAATATTCCTGTTTTTTTCTACTTTTCCTGATTCTGATCAATGGGAGCCTGACGGCCCAGATCGTAAACCCGATGGAACAAAATGTTTCTGAAATAAAATCGAGCCAGATTTCGGATGCCCAGATGCGGGTCATCATGCAACGGGCTATTGAGTCCGGACTGACACCGGACCAGATCGAATCTTTAGCCCGGTCGCGGGGGATGAATGAAAGCGAAATAGAGAAATTTAAAGAACGAGCTGAACGGCTTTACGATAATAAATTAATGGAGGATGGCAGTAATGGGGTAAAAATAAACACACGCCCAACCGTAGAGTATCCTGAAGGCCTGGAAGAACGACTTCCCTACACTGCAAAAACACAAACAAACGAAAATTTTGGTTTTTCGCTGTTTAAAAATACCGACCTTACCTTCGAACCCAGCTTTAATGTTTTAACACCGCGCGATTATTTAATTGGTCCGGGCGACTTGATAAACATCGATGTTTGGGGGGCATCACAACACAGTTACCAGGAAGTGGTTTCAAACGATGGAAGTATAATTATTTCAAACATTGGTCCCGTATTCTTAAGCGGAATGACAACAGAAGATGCCGGGAAAAAACTGGAAACAATCTTAGGCCAGATCTACTCAGGACTTAAGGATGGGAAAACCTCAATGAAAGTCACACTCGGAGCTGTACGGAGTATCCAGATAAATATTGTGGGGGAAGTGGTTTTACCCGGAACTTACAATATTTCGGCAATGGCAACGGCTTTTAATGCCATGTATATAGCCGGTGGCCCTGCTGACAATGGTTCATTACGGGATGTACAGATAATTCGTGACAATAAAATTGTTGCAAACATCGACTTTTACGAATACTTGATAAATGCCAAACAATCCAATAACATCCGCTTACAAGATCAGGATATCATTTTCATCCCTCCATACGAAAATCGTGTAAGGATAAACGGAGAGGTGAAACGCCCCATGGCATTCGATATCAAGCCAGAAGAATCGTTGGAAGATTTAATTGATTTTGCAGGGGGATTTACTGGAAATGCTTATACCGAACGTGTTAAAATTCTTCGGAAAACCGGCAAAGAAAAACGCATATTAGACATTGCTACAGACTATTTAGATGCCATTCGACTGGAAAATGGCGACGAAGTTCAAATAGATGCGGTTTTAAACCGTTTTGAAAACCGGGTATTTATTTCGGGGGCGGTATTTCGCCCGGGCACATACGCCATCAACGAAGGTACCACATTAAAAGAGCTGATAAACAAAGCCGATGGTTTACGCGAAGATGTATTTAAAGACCGTATCTCTGTTTTCCGCTTACAAGACGATTTGACGAGGGAGCATATTGCCGTTGATTTGAATAATTTATTGGCTTCAAATCTCGATTTTACCCTGCAACGTGAAGACTCTGTACATATTCCTTCGATCCACGATTTGCGCGAAACACGCACCATACAAATTGAAGGCGAAGTAAAACTGCCGGGAGTTTATCCCTACTCGGAAAACACAACAGTTGAAGATTTTATTATTCAGGCCGGAGGTTTATTGGAAACGGCTTCTACGGCAAATATTGAGATTGCCAGACGCTTATCAAACGACACTTCAACAGTTACAACAGTAAAATTGGCTGATGTGATTAAATTCCCAATTGATAAATCATTGTCACTAAGCGACGAAGCATCCAATTTTGTATTAAAACCTTTCGATCAGGTATTTATTCGGAAATCTCCTGCATACATTCCACAAATGCTGGTAAGCATTAACGGCGAAGTTAACTTCCCGGGAAAATACTCGATAACTTCCCGTACGGAACGAATCTCCGATTTAATAAAAAGGTCGGGCGGTATTACAACAGAAGCTTACATTAACGGTGCCAGCTTAATTCGGAAAAGCACCGCCAATAAAACACTGACAGACAAAGCTATTGACAATATTACAATGGAAAAAGAATCATCGAACAATATCAATATCATCCGAAACGAATTTGATATAATTGCTGTTGACCTGGCAAGTATTCTTTCCAATCCAGGAGGAAAAAGCGATTTGGTTCTGCAGGAAGGCGATTCAATACGTATATTAAAATCGCTACAAACCATAAAGGTTAGTGGATCGGTATACAATCCCAATGTAGTTCCTTTCGACGAATCGCTTAAGGTGAAGCAGTACCTGGCGAATGCAGGAGGTTTAACAAAAAGATCGAAGCCCGGTCATATTTATGTGGTTTACGCAAATGGCTCAGTAAGAAAGACTGACAAAACATTGTTTGGTAGGAAATACCCCGAATTACAGGCAGGGGCAGAAATAATTGTTCCAAGTAAAGGCGAACGAAGAAAACTTTCACAAACAGGTGCCATTTCGTTAGCCGCTTCTCTTTCTCTGATTCTTGTTGCTCTAATCAATACCATGTGATAACGGAAAGTACCTTTAATAATCAAAGCAATTATTGATGTATCAAGTTCACTGTAAATTTTCATCAAATCTGAAATGAGTAAGAATACAGCTATCATAAATAAAAAAGATTACCTCGAAATAAAAGATCTGCTTATCAGGCTAAAACAAAACCGCGGAATACTTATCAAATCAGCAGCTATTGCCTTTTTGCTTGGTGTATTTTTTGTTGTTTTCACTCCGAAAGTATATAAAACAGAAGTTAGTTTATTAGCGGAATCCAACTCAAACAGCCCGGCAAATGGTTTAATGGGACAACTGGGAAACCTTGCAGGATTTGACGTAGGAGGTTTAATGGGTCTGGATATGAGTGGAAGTAACAACAGTGCCTTAACACCCGACTTATATCCGGAAGTAGTAAAGAGTACAACTTTCCTTATCGAAATTTTGCAGGAAAATGTGTATTTACCCAAAGAAGACCTTACTGTATCCGTTAGCGAATACCTGCAGGAACATACCAAACCATCTATTTCGGGATGGCCAGGTTATGCCCTGAGTTTGCTAAAATCAAAGGGCGAGAAAAGATTGATCCCTCAAAAAAACGAAGGAGAACCTTTAAACCTTTCTCAGGCCGACCTGGATTTGATTAAGGGATTGGCCAGCACCATTGAAGTAAACATTATTAAATCGGAAGGTGGAATTACCGGTGGCGACAGTAAAATTATTAAAGTAAGTGTGGAACAACAAGATCCTTATGTTTCAGCACTATTAACCGAAAAAGTGATTGCCAGTTTAAAACAATACATTATTGATTATCATACCAGCAAAGAGAAAAAAGACCTTGCTTTTATCGAGGCCCGATACCAGGAAGCCAAAGCCCGGTATTTTGAAAAACAGGAGGCTTTAGCCGATTACGACGACAGTAATGTAAATGTAATTCTGGCATCAGCACAATCGCGCCGCGACAGGCTGGTTACTGAAACTACTTTGGCATCAAACCTCTATAAAGGATTAGCGCAAAAGCGTGAACAGGCGCAAATACTTGTACAGGATAAAACACCCGTATTTACCGTAATTGAACCGGCAAAAGTGCCCCAGCAGAAAAGTAAGCCCAAAACAATATTCACAATTATCAGCCTTACACTAATAGGATTGTTCGCTGGTACTTGTATAGTTCTTTGGAAGGAATTTATCGTTTCAAACGGTACAAATAACATTGATTAATTTTCCAAATCCAATACGTTCTACCTTAATTCCTGCAACTTTGGCGAAAATAAAAAACGAAGAGGAAGAAGGATCTGAAATAAATTAAGACCATGGACAGAAATGTTGATTCCTGAATAAAATAAACCCACAATACCATCGTTTAAAATCTAATGCAAAAACAAACCCAAAAAATAGTAGCACTCCTACTGCTCTTATGTATTGGTCCTCTAACCGGCTTGTTTGCCCAATCAATTAGTATGGAATCAAATACTTTGGCAGGCACAAAAGGCCAGTTGCCATTTTGGCTATGGGCCAACCAGCTGGGACAATTCGATAAAAACAGCAGTATAATTCAAAACTTCAGTTTAAATGCCTTTCATGCGCAACAAATTGGAGCTTCTGATTTTAGTTATAAAGTCGGACTTGATCTTGATTTGCTACTGGCCGACGAAAACGACATTCGTTTCACCCAGCTTTTTGGAAGTATGAGCTGGAAGTTTCTTCAACTGCAAGTTGGTGCTTTCCCCGAAGATGAAGTTTATGCAGGACTGTCGACCACTAACGGCAACCTGGCCACATCGCGTAATGCACGACCTCATCCACGAATCAGAGCCGGATTTAACCGTTTTGTTCCTATTTTGGTCGACTGGTTCTCTATAAATGGCTTTTTCGAAGAGGGTCTGTTAAATGACAACCGCTATGTCAAAGACACCCATTTGCACTATGGAGTGCTAAACTTGCGTTTCGGAAAACCGGAAACACTTCAGGTAACCACAGGTGTTGAACATCTTGTAATGTGGTGGGGCACCCACCCCGAATATGGGGAATTACAAGGCTGGGAAGCATACTTCAGCTATTTAACAGCACAGGCAGGCAGCGAAAATGCACTTGAATTTGACCAGAATAACGCCATGGGAAACAGCTACGGAACTTACCAGCTTACGATAAACAAAAAATGGGATAAACTCAATGCAACACTATATATCAGTCACCCTTATGAAGACCATTCGGGAATGGATTTGGTAAATGCTGTTGATAACCTGTATGGGATACACCTTTCCTTTGACAAAGAAAATGCATTCCTGCAAAATATATTGCTGGAATATTTTCATACCAAAGATCAAAGTGGCCCATATCACTTTGGCCAAAACCCCGATAAGGACGCTCCAAGCCGTGGAAATGACGATTATTTTAATCATGGTGTATATCGCTCCGGTGTCACTTATCATCAAATGGCAATGTCAAGCCCTCTGTTTGCACCAATAATTATTGAAGACGGCATTAGTCTTGGTTTTGAAAATAACCGCTTCACAGGGTTTCATATAGGAGCCATGGGTTTCTTCACCGAATCCTTTCGATGGAAAGGATTATTCACCTATTCCAATAATTATGGCCATCATGATGGATTGGGAGGATCAACCTACGATCCGTCTCAAAAACAAGTATCAGCACTGGCGAAGGTTTCCTGGCAACCACCCACCAAAAAGTTGAGTATTTCAGCATCTGTTGCTACCGACCATGGAAGTCTTTACGATAGTGGAATTAACACCACACGTTTTGGTACTATGATTTCGTTCAAATATCACTTCTCCAAATAAAAATTTCAGTCCCTGTCTCTTATAAAACATGCTAACAAATTGCTCACTAAAAGATTATGAATAAAGATGCTTATCAAAACAATTTGATTAAATTTTGATCTTTTCCCGAGCAAATATTCTTATTTTAATTAATTTTCTTTAATTTTAACCTCGTTAAAACGATCTAACTAATTAAGAACACGTACCAATTCATAATTAACAGACCTGGAAAACACAAACAACATCTTAGTATTTCGTTATGGAAATAATTCTAATCCTATCTGCACTTATACTTGGTTTTCTGCTGGTTTTGATAGCAGTACCGCCAATCATTCGTATCGCTATATCCAAGCGATTATTTGAACCGTTTGAAGAAAGAAAAGTTCACACAAAAGTTGTTCCTCCGCTTGGAGGAGTTGCTATTTTTATTGCCTTTACATTAAGTGCCATCTTTGCAACCGACGGATTAGAGTTTACGGAATTAAAATATATTCTCGCAGGAGTAATACTAATGTTTTTCACCGGTTTAAAGGATGATCTGATTATTATCTCAGCCCAAAAAAAATTAATTATTCAAATCGTAGCGGTCATTCTGCTCATCTCCTTTGCCAACATTCACTTCACGAATTTGCACGGTGTATTAGGAGAATACAAAATTGGGCACATCACAGGAATATCGCTATCATTATTTGCAATGATCGTTATAATAAACGCATTTAATTTAATTGATGGTGTTGATGGGCTGGCATCCGGTATTGGAACGCTGGCTTCATTGTTATTTGGTTCCTGGTTCTATTTAACCGGCAACTTTCCTTTAGCCATTATGGCATTTGCGCTGGTTGGCACTCTTGCAGCTTTCTTTATCTACAATGTGTTTGGCAATTCCAACAAACTGTTTATGGGTGATACCGGATCGCTGATAATTGGATTTCTAATTGCAATAATGGTTGTTTCTTTTAACGAACTGAATTTAACTGCACCGGAGGCTTACCGTATTGGTGGAGCACCAGCTGTATCCTTTGCAATTATCATTGTTCCGCTCATTGATACATTAAGAGTGATGACCATACGGATAGCACAACGACGATCTCCATTTTCGCCGGATAAAAACCATATCCACCATCGCTTGCTATCCTTGCTTCATTCGCATTTAAAAGTAACTTTAACCATTTTGGCAGGTAACATTGTGTTAATTGCAATTGCGTTTGGCCTCAACCACTGGCAGCTAAATGTTAATCTGCAGTTTGTTATTGTTTTCCTGATTGGTCTTGGGTTCTCGATGATACCATCTTATGTGCTACGTACAAAAAGATCTAAAAAAGTATATTCCTCTTAACGATCAGAATTCGACATTCCGCTAGGTATAGTGATCACTAACGCGAGTTATTGTTTTCTTGTTGAGTTGTTCTTACAAGCCAATTTCAAGGCACTCTGTACGAAATATTGAGCTAAACTAGATTAGGAAACAGTTAGTCTGAATCACTTCCAATCTTTCTCAATCTTCTTCAATCCTTCTTCAATCTCCTCAACACTTTCACCTTATACCTTAACATCAGTCCGTCAAACTTTTCATCCCGAAATCCCCTTTTCAATTTGTTGCATAACACTTTTATTTCTGATTAATAACATTTTATAGGCAGTGCATTTTATGTAAATTTAGATTAAACCATAAAAATCTACAGCCATGCCAAAAATTCGTAGAATTGATGCTCTCAACTACCACAAAAAACATCGTCCCGGGAAAATAGAAGTTATACCAACCAAACCGCACAACACCCAATACGACCTTTCACTGGCCTATACACCGGGGGTTGCACAACCTTGTCTCGAAATTGAGAAGGACAAGGATAACGCTTATAAATACACAGCAAAAGGAAACCTTGTTGCAGTAATTTCGAACGGTACTGCCGTTTTGGGACTTGGAGATATTGGGCCGGATGCAGGAAAACCGGTTATGGAGGGAAAAGGTTTGTTGTTTAAGATTTTTGCCGACGTGGATGTTTTTGACATTGAAGTGGATGAAAAAGATCCCGACAAATTGATAGAGGTGGTTAAAGCTATTGCACCAACTTTTGGAGGTATAAACCTGGAAGACATAAAAGCTCCCGAATGTTTTAAAATTGAAGAAACACTTCGAAAACAACTTAATATTCCTGTTTTTCACGACGATCAACATGGAACAGCAATCATTTCTGCGGCGGCTCTGCTTAATGCTTTGGAGCTAAATAACAAACTCATTGAGGATATTCAGGTGGTTGTCAGCGGTGCCGGAGCTGCGGCTGTATCGTGTGCCAAATTGTACATCAGCATGGGAGTTGAACCCGAAAATATTGTAATGGTCGACAGCAAGGGTGTGATTAACCGCGAACGTACCGACCTGAATGAGATCAAACAACAATTTGCTACCAACCGAAGAATAAATACGCTGGAAGAGGCCATGAAAGATGCCGATGTATTTCTCGGGCTATCTGTGGCCGACGTGGTCAGCAAAAAAATGATCAAATCGATGGCTAAAAATCCAATCGTTTTTGCCATGGCCAATCCCAATCCCGAGATCTCATACGAAGATGCCACGGCAGCACGAAAGGACATCATTATGGCCACCGGACGCAGTGATTACCCCAACCAGATCAATAACGTTCTGGGTTTCCCCTTTATCTTTAGGGGAGCGTTAGATGTGCGGGCAACCACAATTAACGAAGAAATGAAAATTGCGGCCGCAAAAGCACTGGCTAAACTGGCTAAAGAATATGTTCCGGAAATGGTAGCCAAAGCCTATAACATGAAAAATATTGTGTTTGGGAAAGACTATATCATTCCAAAACCGCTCGATCCGCGTTTGATAACTACCATTTCTTCGGCAGTAGCACACGCTGCAATGGAAACCGGTGTAGCACGTAAGCCCATAAAAAGCTGGGCAGCCTACGAGCGCGAATTAACCGAACGTCTGGGTATCGACAACCGACTGATCATGGGCATTCGCACCAAGGCAAAACAAGATCCTAAACGGATTGTATTTGCCGAAGCCAACAGTTTCCGCATTCTTAAAGCCGTTCAATTTGTTATTCGCGAAGGAATAGCAAAACCAATTCTGTTGGGCAATAAAGAGAAAATCCAGGAGCTAATTAAGGAAAACCAGCTGGATATTGACAATGTTCCAATCATCGACCTTTGCGAGTCAGTAAGCGACGAAAAACGTCATCAATTTGCAAAAATCCTTTACGAAAAACGTAAACGCAAAGGAATGACATACAATGAGGCGGTAGAAAAAATGATGAATCGCGACTATTACGGTTCGATGATGGTGGAAACCGGCGAAGCGGATGCATTCATTTCAGGGTTTTCCCGGAAATATTCGTCTACTATACGCCCTACCCTGCAGGTAATTGGCGTGAAGAAGGATTTTAACCACATTGCCGGAATGTATATGCTGTTAACTAAAAGTGGTCCGTTATTCCTTGCAGATACCACAGTAAACATGAATCCTTCGGCACAAACACTCACCGACACCACATTACTTACCGCAGCCGAAGTACGCAAGTTTAATATCGAGCCACGCATTGCCCTCTTATCGTACTCCAACTTTGGAGCTTATAAAGGAGAAGGTAGCCCCATTAGAGTAAAAGAGGCTGTACAGAAGCTTCATGAGAGTTATCCTGATTTGATTGTAGACGGAGAAATGCAGGCCAACTATGCATTAAATGGCAAATTACGTTATTCGCGTTATCCGTTTAATAAACTGGGCGACCAGGATGCCAATACCCTTATTTTTCCCAACCTGAGTTCAGGAAATATTACCTACAAAATATTACAGGCACTGGGGCCTTACGAGGCGATCGGTCCCATTTTGATGGGCATGAATAAACCTATCCATATTTTACAACGCGACAGCACGGTGCGCGAGATCATCAATATGACGGCCATCGCAGTTATTGATGCACAGGAGAGCAGTACTCATGAAGACTAAGGTTCTTGCTTATAAAAAAAGAATGCCGGAATTCATCTGATTCCGGCATTCTTTTTTTTGATCCCTATATTTTTTGACTCTTATTAGAACCCTACTCCAACACCTAAACTGAAATATGGCTCCCAGTCTTTGTATGGCGAGTTTTTATGGTTTAACACATCAAACAACACTTGCGCATTTAACCAGACATTTTGTGAAATCGGTTGACTGTAGCCACCTCCAACATAAAACATTGGTGCCACTTTTCTTTCATCACTGCCATTGGAATAAAACCATTTATAGCTCATCACCTGAAACTCAGTATGCCCATAGAGCCGCGGTGTTACCCGATAACGGCTAAAAATACTTGCTCCGTAATTCGAACCATTCTGATCTTCAATATACCGGCTGTCGCTAATGTATTCGTATGATACCTGTGTTCCCACCGACAACTTTGGAGTAAGTTTATAGGCCACGAGGGGCTGGGCACCAATTACACTGTAATTTTTGCTAAAATTCATAGTAACGTAACCTCCATAATAAATTCGGCTTTTGTCGAGTTGGGGTTTGGGTAGACTGGTTTCTTCCTGTTGGTTAACTATAGTTGTATCCTGCTCTTGTGCAAATCCGGATACTGCGAAGAAGACAAGTACAACAAGTAAAAGAGAAGTTCTCATTGCTTATGGTTTTAATATTATCAGAATAAGATACACATAATTTAGGTTTCGAAGCAACAAATTTGGCAATGAAAACTTGCTTACACACACCATAATTTAAAATTCAACACTATTTTTGCTTTTATGAACATCGATAAATATCCATCGCGGTTACTGGAGGCCGCTGTTAACGAATTCTCTAAACTGCCCGGCATAGGCCGAAAAAGTGCTTTGCGGTTGGTATTGCACCTTTTGCGGCAAGACAAAGAAGATGTTAATTCGTTTGGCAACAGCCTGATACAACTACGAAACGAAATTAAACACTGTAAAATTTGCCATAATATTTCGGATAACGACACATGCCAGATTTGCGCCAATCCGTCGCGCAACGAAAGTGTAATTTGTGTGGTAGAAAATATTCGTGATGTAATGTCGGTGGAAAATACTCACCAGTTTAACGGACTTTACCACGTATTGGGAGGCATAATATCCCCCATGGATGGAATTGGCCCGGCCGAGCTGGAAATCGATTCGCTGATTGAAAGGGTAGATTCAGGAAAGGTGGTTGAAATTATCCTGGCGCTATCAACCACCATGGAAGGCGACACCACGAACTTTTACATCTACCGAAAATTAAAAGGTAAAGAAGTAAAAATCTCCACACTGGCCCGAGGTGTTTCTATCGGCGACGAGCTGGAATACACTGATGAGATTACACTTGGCCGTTCGTTGATGAACCGCGTTCCCTTCGAAAGTTCGTTGGGAAAATAAATTACGTTTCAGAAAGCCGGTTTCTTTTTGTTATGAAAAGGAAACCTTACATTTGAGAGTGTTTATTTAGCAACTAAAAAGTCGATTTCCCTGGCCGGTAACATTATAGCTAACCAGCCTTTTTGAAAACGCCAGCGCTGAACAATGGATATTTCAATCGTTATTGTCAACTACAACGTAAAGTATTTTCTGGAACAGTGCCTCCACTCGATTGAGAAGGCTTTGCAGAATGTACAGGGCGAAGTATTTGTTGTTGATAATAACTCGGTTGATGGCTCAGCACAACTGATTACTGAAAAGTTTCCCACTATTACATTCATCCAAAACACGGAAAACCTAGGTTTTTCACGCGCGAATAACCAGGCCATTCGGAAGGCAAACGGGAAATATGTTTTGTTGTTGAATCCTGACACCGTTGTTGAGGAAGATACCTTTGAAAAGGTAATTTCGTTTATGGAAACACATCCCGATGCAGGTGGTCTTGGTGTAAAAATGATTGATGGTAAAGGAGTTTTCCTCCCAGAATCAAAACGGGGATTACCAACTCCCTGGGTGGCATTTTATAAAATATTTGGCCTTTCGAAGCTTTTCCCAAAATCACGCAAATTCGGAAAATATCATCTCTCCTACCTCAGTCGGGATGAAGTTCAAGAAATTGATGTGCTGGCAGGTGCTTTTATGTTACTGCGCAAATCAGTACTTGACAAGGTTGGACTGCTGGATGAATCTTTTTTTATGTACGGCGAAGACATTGATCTTTCGTATCGTATTCAAAAAGGCGGTTATAAAAATTATTACTACCCCGAAACCACAATTATCCACTACAAAGGAGAAAGCACAAAAAAAGGTTCGCTGAATTATGTGAAGGTATTTTACAATGCCATGATCATTTTTGCGCACAAACATTTTTCGGAAAGTAAAGCAAGTGTATTTGCTCTGCTGATTCACCTTGCCATTTATTTCCGGGCTTTGTTATCGGCCGCAAAACGAGTACTGCAAAAAATATATATTCCGGTTGTTGATGCTTTGCTGATTTTTGGCGGATTTTGGTTGATCACACCAACCTGGGAGCAATTCAGGTTTCATCAGTCCGATTATTATCCGTCCGAATTTATACATTTTGTGGTACCGGTTTACAGCTTGTTTTTTCTGTTTGGCATTAAGTTTTCGGGAGGATACAGAAAGCCCATGAGCATATACAAAGTGGGCCGTGGAATACTTTGGGGATTGATTTCTCTACTGCTGGCCTATTCGCTGGTTGATGAACAGTACCGCTTTTCGCGCGCATTAATTTTATTGGGCACTGCCTGGTCGGGAATCGTTCTTATCGCCTACCGCTTGATGGGACACTCACTTAAACTTAGTGATTTCAGACTTTACTCGCAGCGCACACGTAAAATCGCGATTGTAGGCCATTCGAAAGAAGCACGCCGTGTTCAACAAATTCTGGAAGAAACCCGGATTCGGTCGCAAATGGCAGGATTTATTGCCCTCGACAGTAGCGATAAAGGACAAAATTACATGGGCGAGTTAAGCCAGCTGGAAGAGATTATTCGGATTAACCGTATTGATGAAATTGTATTTTGTGCAGAAAACATCAGTTCGGCCGAGATCATAAAAGCAATGCTTGACCTGAGTCGCCTGGATGTTGATTACAAGATTGCACCTCCCGAAAGTGCAAGTATCATCGGGAGTAATTCCATTCACACTGCCGGCGACCTTTACGTGGTGAATCTGAATGCCATTTCAAAATTGGGCAACAAGCGTAAAAAAAGATTGTTTGATCTGCTAGCTGCACTATTGATTCTATGCACTAGTCCGGTTTTGATATGGTTTACAACAAAAAAAGGAAACTTCATTCAAAATATTTTACGCGTAATTACCGGGAAGAAATCCTGGATCGGGTACATTCCTGGCGTTGCTACCGAGAGTAAACTTCCGACAATAAAAGAAGGAATTTTAAATCCGGGAGATCGATTTCCGGGATTACCGTTGGATAGAGAAAAATCGGCTCAGCTAAACCGACTGTATGCAAAAGATTACAATTTGCTTTCCGACATTGAGCTTATGTTGAAAGGCTGGAAACATCTTGACCGATAATCATAAAAAGCTAAATAGATGAAAGAAAAGCTAAGTTTTGGAAAAATAGTTCTCCGGCCCCTTGAACCGGAGGACATAGACCTGTTGTACCAATGGGAAAACAACACCGAGATTTGGGAAGTGAGCAACACCAAAACTCCATTCTCGAAACACATTCTTGCCCAATACCTCTTGGAATCGGCAAAAGATATTTATGAAACCAAACAACTTCGACTGGTAATCGAGACCATCGAAAGCAAACCTGTTGGAGCCATTGATTTATTTGACTTTGAGCCCTTTCACATGCGGGCAGGAGTTGGTATTCTGATACACAAAAGCGATGACCGCAAAAAAGGATACGCCAGCGATGCATTGGAAGCCTTATCCAACTATTCGTTTGAATTTCTGGGATTAAGACAATTGTACGCCAACATCACTTCCGATAATTGGGGAAGCATACAGTTGTTCGAAAAAGCAGGATTTACACGAAGCGGCATCAAAAAAGACTGGATTAAAACTTTCTCCGGCTGGAAAGATGAGCTTTTTTATCAAAAGTTTTTGGGTTAAAATGGATCAGTCCGGAAAAGGTTATTGTTAAAATGTTGGTATTTCTTTCAAAAAAGAATAGCTGTTCTTTTCGTAGTCGATCTCGCAAGCGAAATGCTGCATTCCGTTCGACACCACTACCCTCTCAACGCGTAAAGCCATGTTATAACGTACCACCTGATCAAAAGCATTCTGCGTAATTTTTACGTTAGGAGCCTTAAATTCAGCAATCAGGTGTGGATTTCCGTTACGTTGATAAACAAGCAAATCGAAACGGCGTTGTTGCTGGTTTACCTTAATTTGCTTTTCCACAGCCATCAAATTCTGCGGATAATTTCGTTCCTGTATCAAATATTGAATAAAATTCTGGCGTACCCACTCTTCCGGCGTCAACACCACAAATTTTTTCCGTATCAAATCAAATATCAAGGTTTTACCATTTTCTGTTTTTGTTCGGAAAGTATATTCCGGCAAATTCAGTTTGTACATAATCTTCTTAATAACTTATTAAATGAACTTGGCTGGCGAGCTCTAAAAATGTACATTTGTGTTCGCCTTAAAACCAAAGGAATTCCTATTTGTTCAAAGGTAGAATAATTCAGCTTATGAAGACGAAAAAAGAAATTGTTGACAACTGGCTACCGCGATATACCGGCAAAAAACTAGACGAAATTGGCCAGTATATTTTGCTCACTAATTTTCAGGATTACGTGGATCGCTTTGCACGTAAATTTGAGGTTCCGGTTGAAGGGACTGATAAAAATATGCCCAATGCAACTGCCGAAGGCATTACCATGATCAACTTTGGAATGGGAAGCCCTAACGCGGCCACCGTGATGGACTTACTTAGTGCAATTCACCCAAAAGCTGTTTTGTTTCTGGGAAAATGTGGTGGTTTAAAAAAGAAAAATCAGTTGGGAGATTTTATCCTTCCCATTGCTGCCATCCGTGGCGACGGAACATCGGCAGATTATCTGCCACCGGAAGTACCTGCATTACCTGCATTTAACCTACAACGTGCGGTTTCGCATATTCTCCGAAATTCAGAGCAGGATTACTGGACAGGCGTGGTGTTAACCACCAACCGCAGGGTTTGGGAGTTCGACAACCGGTTTAAAAAATACCTCAAAAAAACAAGGGCAATGGCCATCGACATGGAAACAGCAACCCTGTTTACCGTTGGTTTTGCCAACCAAATACCTACCGGAGTTTTGTTACTGGTATCCGATCAGCCCATGATCTCTACCGGCGTAAAAACCGACAAAAGCGATCAATATGTTTCTTCCTCCTATGTGGAAAGGCATATTCAGGCCGGTATTGATGCCTTGCTGGAAATTAAAAACCACGGACTTTCTGTAAAACATTTACGATTTTAAAATGGATTATAGCGACATACTGCAAAACCTGAAAAAAGGCATCTACCATCCTATTTATTTGCTTCAGGGTGAAGAAGCTTATTTTATCGATGAGCTATCGGATTATATTGAAGACAATGTGCTGACTGATGCTGAAAAAGGATTTAACCAAACCATATTTTATGGAAAAGATTCGGATCCGGTTACCATAGTAGAAGCATCGTTCCGCTTCCCGATGATGGCCAGCAAACAGGTGATTATTGTGAAAGAAGCGCAAAGCCTGAGCAAAATCGACACGCTTACTTCGTATGCAGAAAAGCCGCTGGCTTCAACTATTTTGGTGTTGGCTTATAAGTATAAAAACCTCGATTCGAGAACAAAACTGGCCAAAGCCATTAAAAAGAACGGCGTACTATTTACCTCAAAGAAATTGTACGAAAACAAAATTCCGGGCTGGATCGATGGTTTTTTGAGAACCCACAATTACACCATAACGCCGCAAGCCGCTTTATTGCTCACTTCGTATTTGGGAACGGATTTAAGCAAAATTGCCAACGAATTAAACAAACTGGTAATTGCAGTAAAAGACACCACCAAAATCACTCCCGAACATATTGAGAAGAATATCGGGCTGAGCAAAGAGTTTAACATTCTTGAGCTTCAGAATGCATTGGGAGAAAAGAATGTGCTAAAAGCTAATCGTATCATCAATTATTTTGGATCTAACCCAACATTAAATCCGATACAGAAAACCGTTGCCGGGCTGTATTTCTACTTTTCAAAACTGTTTACCTATCATTTCCTAAAAGACAAATCGGAACGAAATGTTGCTGCCGAACTTCGCGTTCATCCATTTTTTGTAAAAGAGTACGTTTCAGCAGCCAAGCGCTACTCTCCAACCAAGCTTTACGAAATAATGGGTATTTTGCGTGAATACGACATGAAAAGTAAGGGTTTTAACGTATCAACAATGGTTGAAACCGGAGACTTGCAAAAAGAAATGATTTATAAAATTTTACACTAATGATAGTTTGGTTCATCATCGGCGTAACTGCCGTTATTTCATACATTGCCTTTCAAAACCGCGAGTTATCGGCAAAGTTGCAATTTAATGCGGCGCAAATTATCCACCGTAACGAATACTATCGTTTAGTGAGCCACGCCTTTGTTCATGCCAACTGGTCGCATTTGTGGGTAAACATGCTGGTGCTCTATTTTTTCGGACGAAATACCGTGGTTTACTTCGACCATTATTTTGGCAATAAAGCAACAGCCTATTTTTTACTTCTGTATTTCGGCGGGATTCTGGCCTCCAATATCTGGAGCCTGATAAAACATAAAAACAACTATTACTACAACGCAGTTGGCGCTTCGGGTGCTGTTTCTGCGGTGTTGTTTGCAACTATATTTTTCCAGCCCTGGGAGCCCTTGTATTTATTTGCAGTTATTCCTATTCCGGGTATTCTGTTTGCCGCCGGGTACCTTTTTTACTCCTACCAAATGAGTAAACGACAATCGGACAATGTTGCTCATGATGCTCACTTTTTAGGAGCCGTTTTCGGTTTTATTTTTCCAATTTTGTTAAAGCCCGATTTATTCACCCGCTTTATCGACAATTTGTTTTCGTTCCTGTAGTTTATGGCCTACCTGCTGGCAAATAGTCACATTCTAAAAGAAACTGAAGTCAACCTTACTCCTTTTCTGTTAAACACGCCCGATGTGTATAAACACAACATTTGGTTTGGTTTTGGCGGCATTCCGCTGCTCGACGAAAACATCGATATTCTGGAAATCGAACTAAAAATACTTGGTCAGGATCTTCCAAATCTGTTTAAAAACCGTCGGGAATTGTTCAGACTGCTAAAACGGATGCTGAATAAGAACCGTTTCTTCCGAACAGGCCTTATTACATTTCAGTTCTTTATCGCTGAAGAAAAAATGGAGTACCTGGTTACCTGTAAAGCTTTCGAAGATTTCGATTTCCAAATAAATGCGCAAGGATTTCTTATCGATATTTCAGAAATGAAATTGTTAAGTCATTCGCAAAACAACAACTCGCGATTTGGTAAATCAACATTTTGGAAACAGGTCGGTGCAGAATTTATGGATAACACAAATCCTGCAGCAGTTATTCTAAATGAAAAGCATGTGATTTGCGAAGGCATCGCTGCCAATATTTTTATGGTGAAAGAGAATGTACTTTATACGCCGTCAATAAAAACGGGTTGCTACACCGATGTAATTCGTGCGGAAATTATTCGATTTGCGAATGAAATAAACATAAAAGTGGTAGAAACCGATGATTTGGAAAGCAAACACCTGCTGCAAATGGATGAAATATTCTTTGCCTCTGAAATGAAAGGAATACAATGGGTTTTGGGATTTGAGAACCGCAGATACGTGCATCAATACACCGACCGGATTTATGCTGCTTTAAATCAATTTCTAAAAAGGAAAACTGAAAATCAGAAATGAAAGTGTTTAGTTAAGCGCGGGATTCTCAGGAAAATTTTCCCACACCGAATAACGGTTACCGGCTTTTTTCACAAAATCGAACCACGAAGATTCACTCAAATCTTTCATTACTTCGTTCTGATCGACATCGGTTACCAGCCATGAATCTTCCTTTAATTCAGCTTCTAACTGACCACCATCCCAGCCTGAATAGCCAAGGAAAAACCGGATATCTGAAGTATTTATTTTTCCGCTGCGAATGTCTCTCTTTAACACCTCAAAATCGCCTCCCCAATACAAGTCGCCCAACACATGAATACTGCCGGGCAGCTTATCGCCCAGTTTATGTATAAAATAAACTGAATCGGTAGAAACCGGACCACCTAAATAAACATCGGCATTAAAATCAGGAAAGTCAGGGAAAGCATCTTGCACAGGAAAATCTACCTTTTTATTCAAAATAAAACCCACCGCGCCTTTTTTGCTGTAGGCAACTAAAAATACCACAGAACGGTTGAAATAATTACCGGCCAAAAATGGTTCAGCAATCAATATTCGTCCCTTTTGTGGTGCAACGTTGTTCGATTTTATTCTGAATATGTCAAGATTCTCATTCATTCTAGAAGCAATATAAGAAATTTATATTGGCTATCAAATAGCTGTTTCTCTTACACTACTTTGTAACGGATTTATTAACAGAATGTTCTAATCGCAGGAAATTATTGTTTACCAAAATCGTATCTACTCTTCTTCAACAATAATAAAAACATCCTCGTCCGGTTTCGACATCTGGTACTGTTCCCGGGCAAATTTTTCCAGTTCTTCTTTTCCTTTATTCAGGTCCTGAAGCTTTTGCCTGTCGGAGGCAATACGTTCCTGGTAATACTCTTTTTGTTGTTTCAACTCGTTTAGCTGGCGCTTGCTTTTCACATGAGAAACAATGCTGTTTTCATCAAAGAATATAATCCAGACAGCAAAAAGAATAAAGGCGATAACAAACTTATTACCGATGCTTTTGAAAATTCCGGATTTAAATATTTCCTTGTTCATGTTCCTTAAAAGTTGTTACAAAAGTAGAATCTTTCGCGACCAAAAAAAAGAGGAACCGAACAATTCCGATTCCCCTTTTCAACAGTATAACCTTAATAACCTGATTTTGAACTTAAAGTAACTCAGGTATTTAATATTTTATTCATTATCCGGCTGAAAGTTCGGATAAGTATAATCTACCGGTGGTACAAAGTTTTCTTTGATAGTGCGGATTGCAGTCCAACGAAGCATATTGAAGATAGAACCTGCTTTATCGTCGGTACCCGAACCACGAGCGCCTCCAAATGGCTGCTGACCAACAACAGCACCTGTTGGCTTGTCGTTAATGTAGAAGTTGCCGGCACAGTTCTCCAAACGTTTGGCAATCTTCTCAATGTTGTAACGGCTTTGCGACCAAACAGCACCAGTAAGTGCATAAATCGAAGTTGTATCAACAAGGTCAAGTGTTGCATCCATATCTTCGTCTTCGTAAACGTAGACAGTAAGAACCGGACCAAACAACTCTTCTTTCATGGTAATGTAATCTGGTTTTTTAGCCAGAATAACTGTTGGCTCAACAAAATAACCAACTGATTTATCACAGTTTCCGCCAAAGATAACTTCTGCATCTTCGTCTTCTTTTGCACGATCGATAAAACCTTTCAGTTTATCAAACGACGATTCGTCGATAACGGCATTTACGAAGTTGGTGAAATCTTCAACCGGTCCCATTTTTACGGTAGCCAGTTCGGCTCCAAAAATCTCTTTTACCTCCGGCCAGATACTTGCAGGAACGTAACATCTTGAAGCTGCAGAACATTTTTGCCCCTGGTATTCGAAAGCACCACGCAACATTGCAATGGCCAGTTCGCGTTTTTTAGCTGTAGGATCAGCAAAAATGAAGTCTTTACCACCAGTTTCACCTACAATACGCGGATATGATTTGTATTTGTAAATGTTCTCGCCGATGGTTTTCCATATGCTTTGGAATACAGCTGTTGAACCGGTGAAGTGAATTCCGGCAAAATCAGGGTGAGTAAGCACAGTATCGGCAGCAACAGGACCTGAAGCATAAACCAGGTTGATAACACCATCAGGTAAACCGGCTTCTTTAAAGATCTCCATGATTACGCCAGCTGAATAAACAGCAGTTTTCGATGGTTTCCAAACAGCAACATTACCCATCATAGCAGGTGCTGCAGGAAGGTTTCCGGCGATTGATGTAAAGTTGAATGGTGTTAAGGCATAAATAAAACCTTCCAACGGACGATATTCGTTATAGTTCCAGATACCTTTTGCCGACTCGGGCTGGATTTTGTAAATCTCAGTCATTACCTGAACGCCAAAACGTAAAAAGTCTGCGAACTCGCAAGCCGCATCAATTTCTGCCTGGAAAGCATTTTTTGATTGTCCCAACATCGATGCAGCATTGATTTTTGCACGATATGGGCCTGCCAAAAGATCGGCCGCTTTCAGGAAAATTGAAGCGCGGTGTTGCCACGACAGGTTTGCCCATTCTTCTCTGGCTGCCAAAGCAGCATCAATAGCCATTTCAACGTGGCTGGCATCGCCCTGGTTATAATATCCTAAAGTATGCGCAATTTCGTGAGGTGGAAACATTCTTACTTTTCTGTCGGTATAAACTTCTTTTCCACCAATAATCATTGGCTGATCGAGTTCTTCCGAGCGCAACTCCTGCAATTTAGCCTGCAGCTCTGCTCTTTCCGGAGATCCCGGAGCATAACTTAAAACCGGTTCGTTTTTAGCAACCGGAACGTTGTAAATTCCTTTTGGCATAATTCTTCAATATTTATCGTTTGTAATTCTTCTGATCTGTTTATGCAAAACTAAAAAATCGCATTCTCTCAAAGCATAACAAAAATCATGATCGAAAAATACCGAAGAAATCAACCTACTTATAGCCAAACATTTAGAAGAAAGAACACCGAAAACAAAACAAAAATCAGGTTTTCGGATTCCCATTTTGACAATATTTCCCCGAAAAATCGTTTGTTTTGGCAGGACGTACCTGTTTTTTAATATTTTTACATTATTGTTAAAAAGAATATATAAAATATTAGCAGAAAAATTCTGGGCTGCTAAAACTGATAATGAAAAAAGGCAGCTTTTTCAGCTTCTATTGTTTTGGGGAGTTGCAGGTGTACTGTCGCTATTTTTTACCACTCGGGAGTTAATACTTTCAGCCCCCAAAAACGATCTGGTGGGTTATCTTCTTCTTCTATCGGTTTCAATTTTAGCAATAGTTTGCACTTTTAATGCAAAAAAGAATTGTGCCACCAATGTTATTTTTTCGTTACCCGTTTTTATCTATGCCTATTACATCTCAGATTTAACACAGCATGCACCATTAATTGAAACAGTACATCTTTCGGTATGGTGGCTAATGGCCGGACTGGTTTTTCTGTACTATTTCTCGATGATGGAATTTCGGGTTATTCTTTACTTTTTTGTATCGTTGGCGCTCATTTGTTTCCAGCTGTTCAAAGCCGGACATTTAAGCGATGCATTTAGCTATTTCGATCCCTTTGCCAGCAACCCGATTTTAATATTCACGGCCTTTTTCCTGGTGACATTCTATCTCCGTAAAAAACTGATTACAAACATCGAAGCTCTTACCGAAGAAATTGAATCCAAAAACGAAGCAGTCAACCGTGTTTTACAAAACACATCGTTCCTTATTGCTCGACTGCGTGCTGTACGTGACGAAGACGGAAATATCACCAACCTGGTGGTTGAAAAAATTAACAACGCATTTGAAGCGGCTTTTAAACGCAATTTATACGAAGTACAGGAGCAGGAAGCAGAATACGTATTCGACCTGATTTTTAAAGGCCGGTTTGATGTAAATAAAACCGTTCTTTTCAACAAAAAGAGTGTTACTGAGTTTTATGCCAATGACCTCGACAAATGGTACAAAATTCAGGTAATAAATCCTTCGTATAATTCGTACTACCTGGTTTTTGAAGACATTAGTAAAATCAAAAAACAGATTGCAGACCTTGAAGCCAGCAAACGACGTTACAAAGTACTGCTTGAAGCAATTCCTGATATTTTCTTTGTAATTGATAAGGACGGTATTTACGAAGACTTTGTAATTAAAGAAGGCGACCTGTTTAAGATTGAAGACTCGAATATTATTGGCAGCTCTATTTTTAACGCCGGATTCCCGGATAAAATGGCCAATAAAATTTACTCCTGTATTCAGCACTGTATAAAAAACGATTCGATTGAAAGTATTGAATATTCGTTAAATACACCAAACGGAACATTTATGTTCGAAATGAGGCTGGCCAAACTAAATGCCAACGCCGTAATTTCGGTAGCACGTGATATTACCAAACGCAAAACAGCTGAATTCGGTCTGGAAAAAGCGCTCGTGAAAGCGGAAGAATCGGATCGGTTAAAATCGGCTTTCCTCGCCAATCTGTCGCACGAGATTCGTACACCAATGAACATTATCTCCAACTTTACGCGGATGTTGGCCGACGATTCGCTCGACGGACTGGAACGACTGGAACTCACCGAAGCCATCACACAAAACGGTCAGCAGTTACTGAATATGATCGACAATACCATTCACCTTGCAAAAATTGAAACAGAGAATATTCCGGTTAATACGGCTTTCTGCAAAATAAATCCGCTGCTTCGCGAAATTTACAATGCCTATTTTGCCGAACTTCCCGATAGCAAGGATATTCGTATCAGCTTGAAAACAGACGTTGCTACCCCTGAATTTGGCTTTTCAACCGATCGTCAACTGCTTAAAGAAGTGATTACAATTTTGGTTGACAATGCCGTGAAATACACTTTAAACGGACAGGTTACTTTCGGTTTTGAGATGGTACGCAACGACTTTGTGAAATTTTATGTTGCCGATACGGGAATTGGTATTCCTGAGGAAGATAACGAACACATTTTTAGCCGTTTTTACCGTGTACAGAATTCCATCAACCAGTCTACTTCAGGATCCGGAATTGGACTGCCAATTGCCCAGCATTATGTAACACTGTTGGGTGGAGAGCTCGAATTTGAATCGAAAGTTGATAAAGGAAGTAATTTCTGGTTTACGATACCTTTTAATGATGGTCGCGGTTATATGCAAATCGTTCACTAACTCAAACGGTCAGCCTTCACCAAACGATATTTAATACCTGTTAATTACTGAATTTAATTGTCGGAAACCAACCAGTCTGTCGTAACGGCCGGCTAGATCGCGGTAATATACCAGAATCTGATAATCGTTATTGGTTTCCCAAAAGCTTCCTTCAATATTGGTATGATCGGCCACTTTTGATCCCTGCGGCACATAAACGTAGATATAATTATAATACCCCTGTTTAAGCAATAAAGTAAGCTCGTATTCTCCACGTTCGAAATTATAGGTCATTTCGTTGCTTTTGTTGGCATTCCAGTTGCTTAGTGCACCAAAAACATTTACCGATCCACCAAGCAACGGCGCTTCCAGTGGCAATGTAAAATGTACAAAGGTATAATCACATTCTGTATCATAATCCCGCACCTCCTGATCCTGACTTTCCACAACATACATCCCGTTCATTTCTTCGTACGAGAAAAATGGTTTATTGGCGCGCACTTCATCAATCTTAACCGTTTTATGAAAATAGGGTCGGAGAAAATCAGTAGCTATCACATTCTCGCCATTCATCCGGTTGGTTCGGTTGTCGAAATACCGAAACTCGTTGCCTGCCGGAAATACATTTTCGCGGTTATAATCATAATCCAAAACCCGGTCGCGAATATATAGCGGTTTCAAATCACGAATGGCATTATCCCAGCGGTTATTCTGCATAATTACCACCTTCACTTCTTCTCGTGGATTTAAGATCGAAAGATTGGGATGATAAATTTTAAAATCAACCTCGTGGTTAGTGCCTTTAAAAGCATCGATAGTGGCACGTCGTACAGTTCCTTCAATTCGTACTGCATTTTCGTATATATTAAAACGTTTCGTCAAAACCACTTTTTCCTTATCCTGATCTTCGTAAACCACAAGAACATAATTTCCCGAAAGTTTAAAGCGCATCTGATCGTTGGGTAATTCAATACGGTAATTTACATAGCTAAAAGTGGTGTTAAACGACAAAGCATAATCATCAACCGGATTTTCGATAAAACCATCAATGTATTCGTCCTGTGAAATAAAACTCTCGTTCCAGTCGGCATCACAATGCACCACGGTGTAATAGTAATCTTTCACCCCCTCCGAAAGATCATCGAATTTAAAAACCAGGGTCATGTTTTCGGCCAACCCCATTATCGGGTTCGAGAGTTCGAAACCATTTCGATAGGCCTGCACCGTTTTTATATTCTCGCGGTTAATGGCATTTTCGTAATAAAAATTCTCCTCCTGCCCCATTACCCCGGCACTTAAAATCAGAAAAAATATAGTGGTTAAAAAAACGGTTCTCATTTGCTAATTGATTTGTTATTGTTGGTATCCTATTTCATGTTACTTTTTACGCAATCACTTATTCAATTTTACAGCTACAATGCTCGGTTATCGTATTGCACAAAGTAGTGTCTGCCTACTTAAAACGTAAAATTCTGTAATTCGTATCTCATATCAAAACCGAAAACACAAATTTCAATTAAATATGCTTGCTTTTTATAGTTAAATCGCAAAAATAGATAACAAAATGTTAATTTAATCTGAAGATAAATAACGTTAGAAATGGTTTTTTATTTTACTCACTACCTGCTACTTACGAATACTATTGCAATATCGATATATCTTCATATTTGAAACCGTTGAACTTTTGCTATAAAGCATTGCGAAAAGCCAATTAAATTAATACTTTTGCCCACTTAAAAATAATACATTCTTAATTAGATATGTCAGAAGTAGTTAAGTTAAGGAAAGGGCTTAATATAAAGCTAAAAGGAAGTGCAGAAAAGGCACTTGACAAATTGCCGGTTCCGGCAACAGTAGCTCTGAAACCCACCGATTTTCCGGGACTTACTCCAAAACTTAGTGTAAAAGTTGACGCCGAGGTTAAAGCCGGCGATGCTTTGTTCTACGACAAATATCATCCTGAAATCTTATTTACAGCTCCTCTTGGAGGAAAAGTAGTATCGATTAACCGTGGTGAGCGTCGTAAAATTTTGGAAGTAGTTATTGCAACCGACGAGAAAGTTGGTTCAGCCGAATTTAAAAAAGCTGACCCATCAAGCTTATCGGCGGAAGAGGTGAAGGAACAAATTTTGAAAAGTGGTATATGGCCGTTTATCAAAAAACGTCCGTATGGTATTATCGCCAATCCGGAGGAGAAACCAAAAGCCATTTACATTTCAACATTCGATACGGCTCCATTGGCACCCGATTACAATTTTGTTCTCGATGGCCAACTGGATACCTTCCAAACCGGTGTTAACGCATTGGCTCAACTTACCGAAGGAAAAGTAAATCTTGGAGTTTCAAAGGATTCGGCTTTTACATCGCTAAAAAATGTTGTAGTTAATACGTTTGAGGGACCACACCCTGCCGGTAACGTTGGTATTCAAATTGCCAATACATCTCCAATAAACAAAGGCGAAGTGGTTTGGACCATCAACGTACAGGATGTATTGTTTATTGGCCGCCTGTTTGAAACAGGTAATGTTGATTTTACAAAAACTGTTGCTTTAGCCGGGTCAGAGGTTAAAACACCAAAATATTACCAAACTACTGTAGGTGCACCAGTTGCTACTCTGGTTGAAGGTAAATTGGTTGACGCCGACTACAATCAGCGTATAATCAGCGGTAACGTACTTACCGGAACCAAAGTTTCTGCAAAAAGTTACCTTGGCTTTTACGATTCGCAGATCAGTGTAATTCCTGAAGGCGATGAGTATGAATTTTTGGGCTGGGCCGATCCCGGTTTTAACAAGTTCAGTGCAACCAAAGCTTATTTCGGAAAATTGTTCCCGAAAAAAGAGTACACAATGAATGCAAATATTCATGGTGGCGAACGTGCATTTGTTTTGTCGAACCAATACGAAAAACTGGTTCCGATGGATATTCTTCCGGTATACCTGCTTAAAGCTATCCTGGTAAACGATATCGACAAAATGGAAAACTTTGGTATTTATGAAGTGATAGAAGAAGACTTCGCCTTGTGTGAATACGCCTGTACTTCAAAAATCGAGGTTCAGAAAATTTTGCGCGAAGGAATTAATACCATGATCAAAGAGCTTGGTTAATCATTACAAGTAACTAATTAGTCTTTTAGAGATGAAATTTATAAAAAACTTTTTTGAAAGGACAGAACCGCTGGTTCAGAAAGGAGGCAAATACCATTGGCTCCAATCGGTACACGACGGATTCTTCACATTTTTATACACGCCAAAAACCACGTCTAAAACGGGTACGCACATTCACGATTACATCGATTTGAAACGTACTATGTCGATTGTTGTTTTATCGGTGGTTCCGGCATTGTTGTTCGGAATGTACAACGTAGGAGTGCAACATTTTAAAGCCATTGGCGAACTGGCCTCTACAGGATTTTTCGAAATCTTCCTGTTTGGTTTGGTAAGAGTACTTCCAATCGTTATCGTATCCTATGCAGTAGGTTTAGGTATCGAATTCGTTTTCGCACAATTGCGCGGACACGAAATTCAGGAAGGCTTCCTGGTATCGGGTATGCTTATTCCGCTTATTATGCCGGTAAATACCCCGCTCTGGATGATTGCTGTTGCAACAGCTTTTGCCGTTGTTCTCGGTAAAGAGGTATTTGGCGGAACCGGAATGAACATCTGGAACCCGGCGCTTGTAGCACGTGCTTTCCTTTTCTTTGCTTATCCGGCACAAATGTCGGGCGAATCGGTTTGGATCGCATTAAAAGATACCGATAAAGTAATTGATGGTTTCTCAGGAGCAACTCCAATGGCAAATGCAGCCGCAGGTCACTTAAACTACAGTGTTGCCGATGCATTCTTTGGTTTTATTCCGGGATCGATCGGTGAAACATCAACGCTGGCCATTCTTATCGGAGCTGTATTGTTGATCATTACAGGAATCGGAAGCTGGAAAATCATGGTTTCAACCATTGCAGGTGGTGCAGTTATGGGTCTTATCCTTAACGCATTCTCAGGCAGTGCAGGTTTATCGCCTGAAGTTGCTACCTATTTCTCAATGCCTTTCTGGCATCACTTGGTATTAGGTGGTTTTATGTTTGGTGCAATTTTTATGGCAACCGACCCGGTTTCAGCATCGCAAACCGAAAAAGGAAAATGGATCTACGGATTCCTTATCGGTATTTTGGCCATCATTTTCCGTGTTGTTAACCCGGCCTTCCCTGAAGGAATGATGTTGGCAATTCTGCTGATGAACACATTTGCTCCACTCATCGACCACTACGTTGTGGCCGGTCATGTTAAGAGAAGAACAAAACGAGCTAAAGTTTCTGCATAATTAAAAACGAAGAAAAGATGGACAGAAATAGTAATACTTACACATTTTTATATGCAGCCATTATGGTAATTGTTGTGGCTGCCGTTCTTGCTTCGGTTTCATTGGCATTAAAGCCTGCGCAGAAAAAGAACGTGGAGATAGAGAAAAAACAAAATATTCTTGCTTCGGTAAATATTGAAAGTACAGCAGAAACTGCAGAAGCAATTTACGCTGATAAAGTTGTTGACGAGTACCTTGTTAATACAAAAGGTGAAAAAGTTGACGGAAACGCTTTCACTACCGACCTTAAAAAGGAACGTGCTAAAAGTTTCGACGAAATGGTACTTCCGGTATTTGTGTGTAAAACCGAAGAAGGAATGAAATACGTACTTCCTGTTTACGGAGCCGGTCTTTGGGGACCGATCTGGGGATATGTATCGGTTAGCGACGACATGAACACCATTTTCGGAGCAAACTTCGATCACGAAGGAGAAACTCCGGGACTGGGTGCTGAAATTTCGACCACCGGTTTTGAAGTACAATTTAAAGGCAAACAAATTTTTGATGAAGCAGGGAAAATGGTATCTGTAACGGTTGCAAAAGCCGGACAGGTTGCTCCTGAAGCACATAAAGTTGATGCCATTTCGGGTGGTACAATTACCAGTAAAGGCCTTGAGAAAATGTTGTTAGACGATTTCTCAGGCTACGAAGCATTCTTAAACAAGAACAAAAATTAAGAAAGATGAGCGAACCATTATTTTCAAAGAAAAATTTAAAATTACTGTCGGATCCGTTAAACGACAGTAACCCGATTACCGTACAGGTATTAGGAATTTGCTCGGCACTTGCGGTTACTGCTCAGCTTAAACCGGCAATTGTAATGACCATCTCTGTTATGGCTGTTCTTGCCCTGGCAAACGTTATTGTTTCGATGTTACGAAATACAATTCCAAACCGTATCCGAATTATTGTGCAACTTGTAGTTATTGCTGCACTGGTTATTTTGGTTGACCAGGTACTTCGTGCTTATGTGTACGATGTAAGTAAACAACTTTCGGTGTTTGTTGGATTGATTATTACCAACTGTATTCTGATGGGCCGTCTTGAGGCATTTGCTTTGGGTAACCGCCCATGGCAATCGTTCCTCGATGGAATCGGTAACGCAGCCGGTTACGGTTTTATTCTTATCGTAGTTGGTTTCTTCCGCGAACTGTTGGGATCAGGCTCTTTACTGGGTTATAAAATAATCCCTGATAGCTGGTACATTGCCAACGGTGGTTTTTACGAAAACAACGGATTGATGGTACTTTCGCCAATGGCACTTATTGTTGTTGGTGTAATTATCTGGGTTCAGCGTAGCCGTAACACCAAACTAATCGAAGATTAATTGTAACGCAAAAACAAAATTCAAATGGAAAATCTGATTAATATATTTGTTAAGTCAATTTTTATTGAGAACATGGTATTTGCGTACTTCTTCGGGATGTGCTCTTATCTGGCTGTTTCGAAAAAAGTAAGTACTGCAACCGGGTTGGGAATTGCTGTAGTTTTTGTGTTAGGAATTACGGTACCGGTTAACTACCTGTTAGAGAAATTTGTATTAAACGAAGGTGCTTTAAGCTGGTTAGGCGAAAGTTTTGCCACTGTCGACCTTAGTTTCTTACGCTTTATCATGTTTATTGCCATTATTGCATCAATGGTTCAGTTGGTGGAAATGATTGTGGAGAAATTTGCTCCTGTGCTGTACAACCAGCTGGGTATTTTCCTTCCGCTTATTGCAGTAAACTGCGCTATTCTTGGAGGATCGTTATTCCTTCAGCAAAAAGCCTTTATTAACGTTGGCGAAGCTACCGTATATGGTTTAGGATCTGGCGTTGGCTGGTTGCTGGCAATCGTTGGTATTGCAGCCATCAGGGAAAAGATCGAATACTCAAGCATTCCGGGCCCTCTGCGTGGACTAGGTATTACATTTATTGTAACCGGTTTAATGGGATTGGCTTTTATGGGATTCGGCGGAATTAAATTGTAGAAATAAAAAACAATTAGCAAGATGATATTATTGTCAGCACAAACAACTGTAGTTTTTACCGGTGTTGCTGTATTCCTGGGTGTAATTATTCTTTTGGTGGCTATTCTGTTGTTCGCCAAAAAGAAACTTACTCCATCAGGAAGTGTAAAGGTTAGCATTAACCAAGGCGACCTGGAAATTGAAACCGAACCGGGAAATACCCTGTTATCGACACTTGGTAACAATAAAATTCTTCTTCCATCGGCTTGTGGTGGAGGTGGAACATGCGCCATGTGCCGTTGCCAGGTTGAAGAAGGTGGTGGTTCTATTCTGCCAACCGAAACCGGTTATTTTACCCGTAAAGAGCAAAACGACAACTGGCGTTTGGCTTGTCAGGTAAAAGTAAAAGAAGATATGCAAATTAAAATTCCACAAGAAGTACTTGGTGTGAAAAAGTGGGAATGCGAAGTGGTATCGAACCACAACGTAGCTACTTTCATCAAAGAATTTGTGGTTAAATTACCTGAAGGCGAAAACCTTGATTTCAAATCGGGTGGATATATTCAAATCGATGTACCTAAAGTTGACGTAAACTTTAAGGATATGGATATTGAAGAAGAATACCGCGAAGAGTGGGAAAAATTCGGCATGTTCGACCTGGTTATGAAAAACCCGGAACCTACATTCCGTGCCTACTCAATGGCTAACCACCCTGCCGAGGGTAACATTGTAATGTTGAACATTCGTATTGCAACTCCGCCGTGGGATCGTGCAAACAACGGATTTAAGAAAGTTAATCCGGGTATCTGTTCATCATACATCTTTAACCTGAAACCGGGCGACAAAGTAACTGTATCGGGTCCTTACGGTGAATTCTTCCTGAAAGACAACGACAGCGAAATGATGTTCGTAGGTGGTGGTGCAGGTATGGCGCCAATGCGCTCGCACTTATTCCACTTGTTCCACACCATCAAAGAATCGAAAAAGAAAGTTACTTTCTGGTACGGAGCGCGTTCGTGGAAAGAAGTTTTCTACTACGATCAGTTCAGAGATATCGAGAAGAACTTCCCGAATTTTGAATTCCATTTGGCGCTCGACCGTGAAGATCCTGAAGCCGATAAACTGGGCATTAAATATAAAACTGGATTTGTTCACCAGGTAATTCACGATAACTACCTGAGTCAGCATGAAGAACCGGAAGAAATCGATTTCTACATGTGTGGACCACCAATGATGAACGACGCCGTTCAGAAAATGCTTTACGATTTAGGTGTTCCGGACGAAAACGTACTGTTCGACGACTTTGGATCGTAATCAACATCGAAGTTTATAAACGTAGATATTTCAAAGCCACTTCTCTTTTTGGGAAGTGGCTTTTGTTATTATTTTACCCCTCGTTGCAAACGAGGGACAGTTAGGAGTTAAATTTGTCATTGCTTAACATGAAGCACTCATTGCTTCGCTCAAAGCGGTCGTTGCTTCACCCGAAGTGCTTATTGCATTATCCTAATTTGCCATTGTTTCAGTCGAAGTGGTTATTGCTTTAATCCAAGTGGTCATTGTTTGAGTTGAAGTGGATATTGTTTAAGTTGAAGCACTGGTTGTTCCATTGTAAGTGCTTAGTGTTTGAATGTAAGCAGCTGTTGTTTAAAATCTTTCTCTCCTGCCCCTCGTTTGCAACGAGGGGCCAGCAACTTGTCGTTTGTAACGACAGCAGATTATGCATTACAAATGCAAAAACAGTTTACCCCTCGTTACAAACGAGGGATAGTTCGGTCATTTCTTTAAATGCAGTACGTATCATCCGAATTGAAGTGGTTATTGTTTGAGGAGAAGAAGCCGTAATTTGAAAATCTTTCTACAAGTTAATCGAATTACTTACCACTCCCCTGTTCTGGTAGCGGGTAGAATATTCAGCAGTAATGGTAACAGACCCGCTCGTTTGCGACACAATAATTTCGCCAACATCATTTCTGGTCTGCAGGCCTTTCATCTTTTGGGGCAGATATTTTCCTTCTGTCAGTTCGCCGATAAAATAATCAACATTATCATAGTCTTCGCTTAAGCGGGCTTCAATTAAGTAACCGGTGGCAACGCGGTGTTTTGTAAGCAATAATTTTGGCTCCTCTATCTCTTTCCCCGATTCGGTGTATTCTTTTAAACCCACAGCGCGTAATCCGTTTTTATATTCGTATTCGGCCTGTAGTGTTCCATCGCGATGATAGCGCTTGCAAGTGCCGTTTAGCTCGTCTTCTTCATAGGGTTGTTCTTTCCAAACCTGCGGTTCTCTGTCTAACGCTGCCTGGTAATAAGTGTAGGCCACACCTTGTTTTTTACCGGCAATGTACGGGATGGCAGAATACAAGCTTCCATGCAGGTAATAGCGTTTCTGGATGCCGTGTTTTATCGCAGTTCCTTTTACAACCGATATTTCGTACTCAATCTGATCGGAGTTACGATAAGGCCGTTTAATAATTTCCAACCCGGTACTCTCTTCACCCTTATTTTCAGACACCTCCTTTTTTGGGTCAGAATTACAGGCAAGCAGAAAAAGGAGTGCGGCTGACAAACAGTGGATCCATAGTTTCATAACGGCGATTTTAAGTTTTATAGTTATTAAAGATAATCTTTCATTCCTTTATTAGAACATAATGCGGTAATATTATCAAACATCTTTGTACATAGTTGTTTGGTGTATATTTTCCCAACGCCATTCTGCACTGATTTCGCATTTATAGTTTTTTAAAATCGGAAAACCCTACCCCCTAAAATACGTACATAAAAACGAAAAATACGTTCAGAAAACCATTGTTCTTTTATTGCATGATTTCCTGTCGTTAAAATTTAAAAAAATATCGTCATGGAAAAACATTACTACCTTGTAGCCACTCCCGAATCGTTGATCGTTTCACATTTACGTCCTCATGAATTTGGAAATTATATGGCTGTTGGCACGAAGAAAAACCTGCGCTCGCAATCGGTATTCTTCGAAATCGATCCAACCAAAACCGAATTGCCGGAGGATTATGTGAATAAAAAGCTCATTCCGTACGAAAACGGCGAACCAAAACGTTCGGTATATCTTTCCATCTATCGCGTTTTTGAAACCGTTCCGCTTGAAGCACTTCTGAAGCTTTACCTGGTAACCGATGATGGCAAAGTGCTCGAAATTTCGGATACTGAATACCAACCATCGGAGAAAAAGGACATCCACCTGTACCAGCAATACAATCCATTTTCTACCATGGTGGCCAGCAAATTAAGTCCGCCAGAGTTCATCAAATTTTTAACCGATACCACAAAACCGGTTTCTGTACCAAAATTATTTTTCGTTGAACTTCAGTTAAACGATCTGGCTAACGACCCGCTGCTACCCATAAAAAATTTGCCTTATCGAAATCCGGCACACCTGAGGGAATGTTTGATTAAACTTCATCAGTCGGACGAAAGGCTAACCAAAACAGTTTTGCGGATACGACAAAGCGAACTTCCCTACCGAACCATTGAAGATGGATTTTTTATTGGCGAAAAAGAAAATTACAAGTATTATCCTTTTCCTGCTCAACAAGAGCTTGAAAGCACCTATTTCTCGTGGTGGAGATCAGCATTGGAACAACATTTTTAGTCTTTGAACTTACTGTTTTAGAAAATTAGGGTACAACAGGACTGATTATTGGTATATTTTGGGGAGAATTAGTGCAGAATACTACTAAAAAGTTAATACCAGAGATTTATGTTATTTATTTTCAAAAAATTATCGTAGCTTGCGCCCATAATTTTTTTAAGAATAAAATGAATAAAGGAACAGTAAAATTCTTTAACGATACCAAAGGATTTGGTTTTATTAAAGATGCAGAATCAACAAAAGAGTATTTCGTTCATGTAAGTGGATGTAAAGATGAAATTCAAGAAAATGACGAAGTAACTTTTGACCTTGAAGAAGGTAAAAAAGGTCTGAACGCAGTAAATGTAAAACTAGTATAGTTATTATATTGCTTTGATGAAAAGTTCGGTTAACACCGGACTTTTTTTTTGCCCTTTTTTGTCCAGTTACTTACTGTTCTACTTTTCAACCTTTACTCCCCACCTTTATTCCCGCTGCACTCTTTCTATTTTTTACTATCCTGTACAAGAGATTTCTTAGCAACAAGATTTTTCACAATTATTTACTTATTTTCGTATAAAACATTGTAATACCTTATATGGCGATACTACTCTTTTTCTTTATCGTTTCAATATTTTTCTCGTTTCTGTGTTCCGTTTGGGAAGCCGTTTTGCTAAGTATAACACCATCGTATGTTAGCCGCATGCAAATGGAAAAACCACGGTTGGGTAAACGTTTAAGTTATTTAAAAGACGACATCGACCGCCCGTTATCGGCCATTTTAACGCTAAATACAATCGCACACACTGTTGGTGCTATTGGAGTGGGTGTACAAGCCGGAAAACTTTTCGGAACCGCAAAAATCAACCTTTATATTTTTGAGGCCACTTACGAATCGCTTATCGCAGGTTTAATGACACTGGCCATACTTATTCTTTCTGAAATCATACCTAAAACCATAGGAGCAACCTATTGGAAAAATCTAACGCCGTTTACTGTGCGGTCGTTAAAAGGTTTGATGATCGTACTGGCACCTTTTGTTTGGTTAAGTAAGTGGGTTACACATCTGATAAAAAGAGAAGGTGAAAAAAGCGTATTGAACCGGGCCGATGTTGCAGCAATGGCCGATGCCGGGTTAAAAAGCGGCGCTATCGACAAAGAGGAAAAATCGATTATCCAAAACCTGTTACGTTTAGAGAACATGCAGGTAAAAGATATTATGACGCCCCGCAGTGTGGTGTTCACCCTGAATGAAAATCAAACGCTGGGAGAAATTTTTACTGCTTACAACCCTTTCCAGTTTTCGCGAATACCTGTTTACGGCGAAAACACCGACCAAATAAGCGGGTTTATTTTAAAAGATGCTATTCTGGAAAATATTGCAGCCGACAAACACAGCAGGCAGGCTGTAGAAATTCGCAGAAAGATATTTTTTGTTGAAGACAGCCTTTCGGTTGCCGGTTTGCTCGATAAACTTATTCTGGAAAAACAACACATGACAATGGTTGCCGACGAGTTTGGAACTATAGTTGGGCTGGTAACCATGGAAGATGTTATTGAAACACTCTTTGGCATGGAAATCATTGACGAATCAGATAAGGTAGCCGACCTCCAGAAACTTGCCCGCGAGCGCTGGAAAAGGGCAAATGATCCGAAATAATAATTTTAGTTGCTTAGAAACTCATTTCTGCCCTGAAACGTATTCCGCTGTTATCGGTAAAACTTCTGTCCATATAAGTACCACCCAGCTGATGAACATACTCAACACGCAGTACTTTAAATATATTTGTTATTCCCAATCCTATCTCAGCATATGGAGCTGTTAAATTCTGCGAGAATGCTTCAGGAAGATCGAATATAGGTTTGTACGAACTTGTTCGGTCGCCATAGTGCGCTTTTAACGATACCATTTCGCGCAGTTTCAAGCGCTTAATTAATGGCAATTTGTTAAAGATTATTCCGCCGCCAACCCAGTCGAGATGAACGTTGGTATATACGTTGTGTGCAAACGATGCCTGATACAACAGGTTAAAACGGTATTTCGCAAAACCAAGCGATTGCGATCCAACTGGCATATCCAATAAATCGTAAGGAGCTTCGCCAAACAAATAACCACCGTTAACCATGTAACGCATAAATGTAGGTCCCCAGTTTACTTTTCCAACTACCGAGCCGTGAAAATGCGAATACATTCCAAAATCAGGTGTGTTATCGCCCGGCACATAAGCCTGACCAATGTCCCAGCTTAAGTTAATAACCGGTGTTTGGTCGATATAATACACACGCATAAAGTAATACTGGTCGTAATACTGGCCAAATGCCAAACGCGCGTTAAACAGAGCTCCATACGCCGAATAATGCGCGTAGTCTACCCCGTTATTCACGTAATGAATCGATGGAGTACTATGATTGGAAGAAAAATAAGCGCCTCCCTCAAGAATAACATTATCGGTATTATATTCTAAATTCAGACTTGTTTTCTTCTCCTGTTGTAAATACGGATTCTCCTCGCGCGAAGTAATGGCAGCAATAAAGTTACCGTTACCACGGGTATTCGGGTTTTTCTTAATAAACCTCAGGTATTTATCCTGCGAAACCAGGTTATAGTCGTCGGAATAGTTACCTCGCAAAATAAACTTATCATCCTGCGTTAATTGCCAGCCAAAGTTCATTCCGTATTTTAATTCCTTATTTCGGGTACCATAACCCAGGAAGCCACCAACGGTAAAGCGCTCCCACATTTTTTCGCCGGTGCGGAAAGGTAAGGAAAAGCGCTGCCCCTCAATGGCGTTGGTACTGTAGATATCGAATACAGGCCCCAGCTCAATTTTCCCCAGGTCGATATAGCTGGTAAGCACCATTCCTCCAACGGCGTCGATACCTTTTACCACCTGGTTTTCCTTGAGTTTATCAACACGCTCGTATGTTCCGTCCGACATCAAACTGGTTGCAAACTCAGGCTGCGAACGCCAGTTGTACCCGCGTATTGCATTCAGGTGCTCCGAAGTAGAATACTGTGTTATTTTATTCACCATCCAGTTTCCGTTCGAAATTTGATCAATTCGTTGCGAACCATACCTCGACACCGTATCCTTATTCAGCATTAACGACAAATTCAAACTAATCTGCTGGTTATCGTAAAACCATGTTCCGTCTTCATCTTTTCGGTATTGTACGTTTGACCGATAGCCGTTTACAAAGTTAATATTGGCCTGTTCCTGCACATAAGCGTAAATGCTGGTAAGTGCAAAGTTTTTACCCTCAACAGTAAACCGTCCGGTAAATAAGGGATTGTACTTATTTTTTGGCGTAAACGAGAAGTTATAATGCCAAACGCTATCAATAAGCGTACTGTCATTTAAGTATAGATCGTAGTGCAAACGAGCCGTGTTACTTAACGGTGAAACAATACCACGTCCCAGAATATTGATCTGATCTTTATAGAAATCAAGGTCGATCACCACATTCAGCAGAATTAAACTTTCAATGGTTTGATTGAGTTTTGGGAAAATACCATCCTTTTTAGCGTAAACAACACTGTCTTTTCTGTTGCTCGTTAAAGTTGCCAGCTCGGCCATGTATATGGGTGAAAACCGAATATCCCGATCATCCAGTTTCATCGTCACCTCGTTCATGTTCGGAATAATACGGTTCACCTTCGATGTACTATCGATGGCCATATAAACCGAAGTTCGCTCAAAAGCCTTATAATCGTTATAGTTTTCAACTTTATCGCGGTTCTCCTTTTTATGCTCCATAATTTTACGATACAGAACTTTGGCACGCGATTCCTCGGGCCTTACTTTTATCTCGCTAATTTGCTGAACATCCGGTGCTAAATAAATCTTAAGCGGCATTTCCAGTTTTGCCGTTACTTTTAGCTCCTGCTTTTGATAACCTACCGATGAAAAACTGATGTCGTCGCCTGTTGTGGCCGACAAAAGAAAATGTCCGTCCAAATCGGTAATGGTTCCACGTGTAGTTCCTTTCACCCAAACGTTTACAAAGGGAATGGGCTCATTGGTAGCCTTATCGTATACATTTCCCGATATTTCGGTGGCTTCATCCGAGGCGTGAGAAACAAATACGAACAGTAAAAAAAGTATTGTTAATCTGATCTTGTTTTCCATAATAAATAAGCAATTGCCTCATTTATCATACGTTCATGCTAACGAACAACTAATATAATGAGAATCAATTGACTATGTTTTCTTTTCCCAAATAAATATGTTCACTTATCTGAGATAATTGTTTTCGTGGCGATTTTACATATTTAAATACTTAACGAAAGTAATTAAGATCACTATTCTAAAATTTAATATCGCTAAATATTGTACTATATTTTAACTTTTATTAAGAACCGTTCTACAAACCTTTTGTTGACAAATGGGGGGAAATAAAAAGCCTCCCTGATTAACTCAGGGAGGCTTTTAAAATATCGATTGATAAAGCCGCTGATTAGGCTTGCTCTAATTTTAATGTTTCTGTAGTTTGGTCACAAACCTCAGTTGGACCGAAATACTGGATAGGACCAGGATAAACGAACTCAGTTCCGGTAGCCCACTCACCACGTTTTGTAACGAAGTACTTGTATGGAGCACCTTCCAGTTCAACCAGTGCTTTTTGAATTACCGGTTTCATATGGCCGTGACGTTTTTCCATGTTCATCATCATAGTTACAGGTACACCACCTGCAATCCACTCATCAGCAGCAGCCGTTGTGTTACGTACCGATGCCATGTAACCGGTTTTCCCTTCTGAAATAAGAACAGAAGCAGTGTAACCCAATGAGTAACAGTAGTCAGCATCGAAGTTTGATGGAGCTGCACAACGTCCTTCGTAACCAAAGAAGTGGTACTGAGTACCGAATTTTCCAACAAAATCACCAGCTTCTTTCATTTCATCCAAACGTGTTTTTACCATTTCGCCCAACAGCTTTTCAGTTTCGATTAACGATACCTGAACGTTTCCGTGTGGATCGCGATCTAAAGTTAACTGAGTTGCAATACCTGATGGTAATGAGCTGAAAACACTTGAAGAAGTTTCTGAAAGATGACCTGCCACCCACTCGTTACGGTGACTTTTCTTCAGCATTTTAAATTCTTTCTCGCTTTCAGTTCCTTCAGCAAGAAGGTCGTTTAATTCCGAGATCAGAACTTTCATTTCAGGAATGAATTCGATCAAACCTTCAGGAATTAAAGCAACACCAAAGTTGTTTCCGTCGGCAGCGCGGTTGGCTACAATACCGGCCATATAATCTACAACCTCGCCTAAAGTTTGTTTTTTCTTGGCAACTTCTTCTGAGATTAAAGTAATGTTTGGTTGAGTTTTCAAAGCACACTCTAAACCGATGTGCGACGCTGAACGTCCCATCAATTTAATAAAGTGCCAGTATTTTTTTGCTGAGTTGGCATCGCGCTGGATGTTACCAATCAGTTCTGAATATACTTTTGTTGCAGTGTCGAAACCAAACGAAGTTTCGATCATTTCGTTTTTAAGGTCACCATCAATTGTTTTTGGGCAACCGATTACCTGAACACCAGAATCGATTTTAGCATAGTACTCGGCCAATACACAAGCGTTTGTGTTTGAGTCGTCGCCACCAATAATTACAAGCGCATTCAAACTAAGATCTTTTGCAATTTCAAGACCTTTATCGAATTGTGCTTCTTCTTCCAGTTTAGTACGGCCCGAACCGATAATATCGAAACCACCTGTGTTACGGTACTCGTCGATAATGTCAGAAGTAAGTTCCATGTATTTGTGGTCAACCAATCCACCAGGACCACCTAAGAAACCATACAATTTGCTATCAGGATGGATATTCTTAATTCCATCGAAAATACCTGAGATTACGTTGTGTCCGCCCGGAGCCTGACCTCCTGAAAGGATTACACCAACGTTAACCGGCTGTCTTTCGGCTGCAGCATCGGCTGCTTCGAAAGTAACCAATGGCATTCCGTAAGTATTCGGAAATAATTCAGCAATTTCTTTCTGGTTGGCAACCGATTCGGTTTTTGCACCCTCAACCAATTTTACATCGCCTTTTAACGATTTAGGAAGTTTCGGCTGATATTTAGCCCTTTCTTTTTGTAATGCGCTAATACTCATGTCTGTTTATTTTTTAGCCGGAAATTGGAAACAACCTTCCGGAACAAAACTTTAACCGGCTTACCGGCTCCAGTAATTATTAATTATTGATTTCTAATTTTTTAAGCAGATCAAAAATAACGGAATTTGTGGTGAAAACCTCTGTTGAAAAAACAGGATGAACTGATTTAAAGTAAAGTTAAAAGGGAATCGACCATTTACCATCAACAATTGGATTTGAAGCGATAAAAAGTTGTTGGTAACGCAATATTAAAAACATACGCCAAGTGTTTCATAAAAAAAAGGATGTCATCTTTTCAGAAAAGATGACATCCTTTAATTCAACTGCTGCAATTCGATAAATTCGTGGATTATTAAGCAAGCAATTTTTGATAAGCCACCACATCGAGTATGCGCCCGAACTTCTCTCCTACCTGTTTAAAGTGCCCGCATTTTTCGTATTCCAAACGTTCGAACAGTTTTACGCTGGCTTCGTTTTCGGCAGTAATAATGCCCATTAACACAACAATACCAACTTCCCGGGCTTTTTGCTCCATTTGAAACATCACTTCTTTGCCAATGCCTTTGCCAAAATATTCCGGTTTAAGATAAATGGTTACTTCGGCAGTGCGGTCGTAGGCAGCACGCGGTTTATAGCGCCCCAGGTAACAATACCCGGCTACTTCGTTATCAAAGTATATCAGAAACGATCGGAAACGACTTTCGCCAATGGGTAAAATGCCCTTCAAGTCAGTCTCGTTTACCGAACCTGTATGAAAAGTAGCTGTTGAATTAGCAATGTAATAATTGTAAATGTCTTTAATCAGACTTAAGTCTTTCTCCTCCAATATTTCGAGGCGAACCGCTTTATTCATTCGATAAACTTATTTTACAGCAATCGTTTCAATTTCAACCATCACACCCAGCGGCAGTTCCTTTACTGCAAAAGCGGCTCTTGCCGGTGGAGTCTCGCTGTAATATTTACCGTATACTTCGTTCATGGCTTTAAAATTGGCCATGTCGCTTAACAGGCAAGTCGATTTTACCACATCGGAAAACGAATAACCGGCCTCGGCTAATATCTCGCCAATATTTTTCATTACCTGCTCGGTTTGTTCAGTAATTCCGCCTTCAACAACTTTCATGGTTGCCGGATCGAGTGGTACCTGCCCTGAAATATAAAGTGTTCCGTCAACTTCAACAGCCTGGCTGTATGGACCAATTGCAGCAGGTGCTTTTTCTGTAGCTATAATACGTTTCATAGTGTAAATTTTTGTGTGAAGATACGAGAATATGCCCCAATTTTCAAGCCCGGCTACCAGCCAATAAAACTTATTAATGGAAAGAAAACAAAAGCATATTTCCGATTATTGTGAAATTGGAAAGGGGCCATTTGTTTTTAAAAATGCTGCCCTACACATGCAGTGAGATACATTTGTATAAACCTACTTCTTTAACTACGAACACATCGGATTTCACAAAGAATCTGATAACTAGAAATTAAAGTTATCGTAGTGACTTTGCTGTTTCTGGATTTTCAGATCCTGCAGCATCGACGAAGATGCACTAATGGTAAAGCTGTAACTTTTGCGGTAGCCAAAAGGCACAAAGTTAAACGACATATTCCAGCAGTGCAGGTCGCGGTTTAGGCGGAACGAGGTTAATGCAAACTCACCTTCCTGAATATCGAAGTTAGTCATGGCGCTCATTTGCCACTTATCTGTAATACTAATATTTCCACGCAAACCTAAAGTTTGGGTTACCCGCCCATTCGGATTACTGGCGCTGGTTGCACCGGTATAGTTCAAACTGTAATCAAAACCAAAATCCCAGGGCATACTAAAATCCAGATAATCATCAAAAATAGGTGGAAGCACGTCTTCTGTAGGCCCGGGAGTTTCTTCCTGGTCGTTCCCTTCGTTATTCTCGTCCTTTTTCTTGTTTTTCGAGTTAAAATTCATTCCGAACGAAAGATTGGCCCGGGTTACACGTCCCAGTTTTCCAATACCACTACGTTCGTTCCAAGTGTATTTATGTATCCTACGGTAGTTCTCATCCACCATATACGGATCGAGCGTGGTGCCCATATTAATACTAACACCTGCCACAGTAGTACGAGCCCGAATAGAAAACGGAGCTAAATTTAATGAGTCGCGAATCAGGTCATACGATGAAGAAATACTCAGGTTATCAATAATTTTTACCTTCTTGTATTTCTGTTCTTCGTCGGTTTTGGTTGAATCGCGCACATCGAGCTTTTTCATTTCGAGGTTGTTGTTCAGCGAGAAATTAATCGATCCCGATTCTCCTCTTCCGGGCGAGCCACCATAAATACCACCTAAGTTGGTATCGAAATAGCGGGTATTTCCTTCATCATCAACCTGTACCTCCTGCCAGTATCCGTAATGGTCCTTACCAAAATCGGGTCGGTAACTAAACGATACCGTTGGCGACATCTTGTGGCGAATCCCTTTAATTTTAGAGTTCGGATTTCGCGGGATGTACATACCATATATATTGGTCGATGCACTTATACTATAGGCATAATCATAAACACGGTTTAAGCCGGTAATCGTATCAATCCGAACGTTATCGGGAATGCCTGAAGGATTGTCTGGAAAGTCGCTCCCTTCAACATAGTTATAGTTGTATTTTTTGAAGTACCATTTTTCGTTGTAGCTAATGCCCGGGCTAAAATTGATGTGGTTTAACAACGTAAAACTCGGGAACGAAATGGGCAGATTGTGGCGAATACCGTTTTTCCAGTCGGTAGCAAACGAACTGCTAAGTATTTCGCTTTCTTTGGCATTAATCGAGTTTCTGAAGTTGGCGGTATAGTTAATACCAAATTTTTCGTAGAACTTAACCGATCCGCTTCGGTTCTTTTTCCTGAACGGATAGATTTTTGCCATGTTAAAGGTCATTTCAGGCAACGACAACGACATGGTGCTGTCCTTGGTGTTTTGCGAATGACGCAGGTTCATCGATAAATTAAAGGGTGTATTCTCAAATTTTCGTGAATATGAAATACTCGACGATTTTGTTGTCGTCAGGTAATCATTCATATTATACGCATTCTGCTTATCGTAGCCGCTCGACGAAACGTTCACACTTGCCGAGAATGTTTGGTTCGGGTTGGCTTTTGAATCCTGCGAGTGCGACCACAAAATTTTATATTGTGTGCCTACCGAGTAATTATCCAAACCTTGTTCTCCGTATTTGTTTTTGGCATATTCGAAACCGAAGTTACCACCAAACTTATACCTTTTCTTATAATTTGTTTTTATACGTGTACCCCACGAACCACGCGAATAAATATCGCCCTGCACAGCCAAATCGAAATATTCGCTTGCAGCCCAGTAATACCCTCCGTCGCGCAGAAAGAATCCACGGTTTCGCTCCTCACCATACTTCGGAATTAAAATTCCCGACGAGTAGGTTGGCGAATTGGGGAAATATCCAAACGGAATAATAGGAAAATATAACGGGAAATCCTCTAAAACCATGTAGGCCGGCCCGGTAATTATCTTTTTGTTCGATATAACCTTTGCTTTTGTCAGGTGTAAATAAAAGTGCGGATGATCGGCATCGCAGGTGGTATATTTGGCATCTTTGGTAATAAATACTTCTTCGCCAATCTTTTTGGTACGGTCGCTGTGAATAAAACCTTCGCCCTGTGCCGAGACAACTTTGGTAATAAAAGCCTTTTCCGTTTCGAAGTTATAACGCATCGTTTCCGACTCGTACTCTTCTGAACCTTGCCGGAACAACGGTTTTTGCGTCATCTCTCCCACCGAATCCAGAACTCCCTCGGCATAAATTTCCTTGGTTTCCAAATCCAGCTCAATATAATAGGCCTCCAGTTCAATATTTTGGTAAGTAACTTTTGCCTGGTTATATAAATACACCTTTTGGCCGTCGAGCGAAACAATCATCGAATCGGCGGCGGCATAATCAATGGGCGCATCAATAACCGGCTTTTCTTCCTTTACCATTCCCATTGTATCAATACCGGTAGTATCCATTAAAATGGTATCCTGTGCACTGATATACTCTGATAATATAGAATCAGGAACCTGTTGCTGTGGAGCCACACTAATGGTTGGTTCCTGAGCTAAAATCAAAAATGGAGCTACCAGGAATAAATATGTGATGATTATTTTATACAAAATGTTTTCTGCGTTTCAAATCTACTTGGCTGCACAAAAATATAAATATGGCTTATACTAAAGTGCTATAAAATGTAAAATAATGCTAATATTTCTATTTTTACGTTTATAAGCCATAAGCGGGGCAAAGCAAATAAATAAAATGGTATCGAACAAATACTAATACTCCGCTCTTATGTGTTTATATATACGAATACAGATCAGAGATTTATATGACACAACAAGGTTTAAAGTTACTTCTGTTCATTTGCAGCATTTGTTTTGCCGTACAATCTTTTGCCGCAAATCTTTTTTCGGCTGAAAACCAAAAAGAAGGCATTTCTGTTGTGGTTATCGACCCGGGACATGGCGGCAGAGACCTTGGCGCATCGTTTGGCAACGCCGTTGAAAAAAACATCGTGCTTGATATTGCCTTAAAACTCGGAACAACAATAAAAGAAAACTACCCCGATGTAAAAGTGGTTTACACGCGCACCACCGATGTTTTTATACCCTTATATAAAAGGGCCGAAATTGCCAATAAAAACGAAGCCGATCTTTTTATATCAATCCATGTAAATGCTGTTGGCGCCCGAAGTGTGCAGGGAACCGAAACTTTTGTTCTGGGGCTTCACCGAAACGACGATAACCTGGAAGTGGCCAAAAAGGAAAATGCCGTAATTCTCTTAGAGGATGATTACAATACCACTTACGAAGGTTTTGACCCGAATTTGCCCGAGTCCTACATCATGTTTGAAACCATGCAGGAAGAGTTCCAGGGACAAAGTGTTATGCTGGCATCAAGTATTCAGAACGAATTTCGCGATTATGCCAAACGGCTCGACCGTAGTGTAAAAATGGCCGGGTTTCTGGTTTTACGCGAAACAACCATGCCCAGCGTTTTAATTGAAGCGGGTTTTATAAGCCATAACGGCGAGCGGCAGTACCTTACCAGCGAAGCCGGCAGAACCCGACTGGCTTATGCTATTTTCAGAGCTTTCCGCGAATATAAATCAGATATTGAACAACGTAGCAGTTTTCACCTCGTAACCGAAAACGAATCTCAGCCAGAAATCGATATCTCGGAAAATAGCAGCTCAGTTCCATCGGAATTACCGCTGGCACAAGCCGGGAATAAGGCACCTCGTCAAAAGACGGATGAAGTATTTTATTCGGTACAGATAATGGCCTTAACCAAAAAACTGGAAACCACGCCGGCCAATTTTAAGGGAGAACAAAATATCTTTCTTTTAGAAGGGCAAAACCTCAACCGCTACTTTTCAGGCCGGTTCAAATCAATTGAAGAAGCCGGGGTAGAGCAACGAAGAATAAGCTCGAAATACCCCAACGCCTTTGTGGTTGCTTTCAAAAATAATAAGTTAATTTCTTTAAAAAAGGTGACCGGGCATTGATTAATCCCTTTGGAATTGGCTACTTTTACATTAAAATCTTATTTTTCCGCCATGAAGAATGCAAAATACACAAAACTTGGAATTTTAATCGTCTTTTCATTTGCCGTACTTATCTGGGGTTTAAGTTATCTGAAAGGGAAAGATATATTTAAACAAAACGACTATTACCATGTGTATTATAACCGAATTGACGGGCTTGTTAAATCCAACGATGTAACAATCAACGGCTTCAAGATCGGCCAGGTTACCGATTTAAAATTTGCTCCCGATAACACCGGGCGGCTTATTGTAACATTTGCTGTTAATTCATCATTCAAAATTCCGGTAAATTCTACCGCTCGTATTATCAGCAGCGATATTATGGGAACACGTTCGATAGAAATTTTATACAGTGGAGAAAGCGAGATGTATAAACCGAACGATACCATTCCCGGCTCAATTGAAGCCGGACTGAAAGACCAGGTGAGTATGCAGGTACTTCCGCTAAAAAACAAAGCAGAGGAATTGCTTAGCACTGTTGATTCAGCCATTACCGTGCTTACCATTATTTTCAATGAAGATGCACGCGAAAACCTCACAACCAGTTTTGCAAGAATAAATCAAACGGTTGAAAACATAGAAGCAACAACTGCCGATCTCCAGGAAATAATGGCCTCGGAAAAAGGGAATGTAAAAAATATTGTTTCGAATATTGAAGAACTAACCGCAACCTTTAAAAACAATGCAGCCGAATTTGAATCAACCATTCAAAACCTGAATCGTTTTTCGGATACGCTGGCCAATGTTTCGGTTACACCTGTTTTAAATAATCTGGCCAATGCATCGGCCGAAATAGAAAATATACTGGAAAAACTGAACAGTGATGACAACTCTGCCGGCTTGTTGCTTAACGACGATGAATTATACCAGTCGATAAATACACTTTCGGAAAATATGGGTTTCCTGATTGGCGATATTCAGCAAAATCCTAAACGTTACCTTCAGGTTTCGGCATTCGATTTTGGCAAGGAAGTATATATTAATACCAAAGACGATGCTGCTACAAAAGATATTATCTTCAAAGTTCACCTGCTTTCAACCAAAACACAATTGGGTACCGATGCCGAAGTTTTTGAAGAAATAGATGATGTGGAAGAATACGCAACAGGGAATGTTTATAACTATTTAACCGGTGCAACAAGTAAGTACAGCGAGATAGAAGAAATCTATCAGAATTTACGTTTTCAATTTCCGGAATCGAGTATCGTTGCCTTTAAAAATGGCCGGCTTATCAAGCTTCAAAAGGCTCTTAAGCAAATACAGTAATTAACCGACAAATGTTGATAGCTGGATATGTCAAAAACCCAACCCCACCAGACCCTACCAGCTATATAGTTATCGTTCAATCACTTAAAAATAATCCGCTGATTTATAGGGTTTTATAAATATTTCAGAAATTTAAAATTTTAAATGCCTGACTTCTAACCAACTATGACAATTGTTATTTTTCCAATAGAATTATGATTTTTTTTTTAACTTTTTTTTCGCAACTTTTGTTCTCGGAATACCACTAGGGAAATTTTTTTGTAGAACCTCATTATCCAGCAATTGTAAATGAACAACGAATACAGATCTGCATGGGAGAAATGCCTTAACGTTATTAAAGATAACGTTCCTAGCAGCAGTTTTAAGACTTGGTTTGAACCAATCGAGCCCGTTAAATTGGAGAATAAAGTATTAACAATTCAGGTACCAAGTGCCTTTTTCTACGAGTATCTTGAAGAACAGTTTATCGACATTCTTCGCAAGACACTTCGTATGGTTTTGGGTAACGGAGCCAAATTGGAATATAACGTTGTTTTAAGCAATAAAAACAGTAATGAACCGTATACTGTTAGTTATCCTACGAATAACAATAACAAAATTCAAAATAAACCACTTACTGTGCCATTAAAAGCGGAGGAAAAAGCAACAATAAAAAATCCATTTATAATTCCGGGGATCCAGAAATTACAGATCGACCCGCAATTAAAACCGGACAATACTTTCGAAAATTTTGTTGAAGGTGATTGTAACCGACTGGCCCGCAGTGCAGGTTTTGCCGTTGCACAAAATCCGGGAGGAACAGCTTTTAATCCCTTAATGATTTACGGTAACTCAGGTTTGGGGAAAACTCACTTGTCGCAGGCTATTGGTATCCAGGTAAAAGAAAATTTCCCCGACAAAGTGGTTTTGTATGTAAACGCAAATAAATTTCAAACGCAATTTACTGAGGCAACGCGTAATAATAACCGTAACGACTTTTTACATTTCTACCAAATGGTTGATGTGTTGATTCTTGACGATGTGCACGAGTTTGCAGGAAAAGAAAAAACACAGGAGACATTCTTCCACATTTTCAACCACTTGCACCAAATGGGTAAGCAGCTGATTTTAACATCAGATAAACCGCCTATTGAATTGAAAGGAATGGAACAAAGACTCTTGTCGCGTTTTAAGTGGGGACTGACTGCCGATTTGCAAACACCCGACTTTGAAACAAGAATGGAGATTCTGCGTCGTAAAATTTATAAAGACGGCATTACACTTTCGGATGAAGTATTGGAATACATTGCTTCGCACGTAACCAATAATGTTCGCGAGCTGGAAGGTGCATTGGTTTCATTGCTGGCACAGTCGATGTTGAACAAGCGCGAAATTACGCTTGAACTGGCTGCCAAGTTGATTAACAAACTGGTTAAAAACTCGAAACGAGAGCTTTCTATCGAGTACATCTCGAAAGTAGTTTGTGATTATTTCAGCATGCCGGTTGATGCACTGCAAACCAAAACGAGGAAACGCGAAATCGTTCAGGCACGGCAAATAGCCATGTATTTCTCGAAAAGTTTAACGAAATACTCACTGGCAAGTATCGGGGCACAAATTGGCAGTAAAGACCACGCCACGGTTCTCCACGCCTGCAAAACCGTAAACAACCTGAAGGATACCGACAAGAATTTCCGACAGTTTGTCGAGGATATAGAAAAGAAACTAAAAATGTAATACCGGCAGGCTTTTAAGCCTGCCTTTTTTATGCCCGTATGATATATCTGATACTGTGCATCCTTTCATCATCAATGATCTATGTGATTTTCAGAGTTGCAAAAAATTACAATTGCAAACTTCAATCGCTGATCACGATAAACTATTTGGCTGCCGGTTTACTGGGCATTCTTTTATTTCAACCTTTTGCTGATGGCAATACTCCGGCTGCACTACCCCATTGGATGCCTTTCGCCGTAATCCTCGGGATTCTTTTTATTGCCATGTTTTACCTGATTGGTTACAGTTCGCAAAAGGCAGGAATTACCGTAACAACACTGGCCAATAAACTATCGCTGGTTTTCCCGGTAACATTCTCGCTGATTTATTTTAACGAACAGCTTTCAACCTTAAAAGCTATCGGAATTGTTACGGCCATAATTGCCATTGGATTAACCGTTTATAAAAAGGAGATCAACCGAACAAACCTGATTTATATTGTTTTGCCGCTGTTTCTCTTTTTAGGAAGTGGGCTAATCGATTCGATTGTGAAATACGTTCAGGCTGTAAAAATATCGGAAAGTGAAACATCATTATATACCATTCTCGTGTTTATCGTTGCCTTTATATGTGGAGTTATTGTATCCGTTATCACCAAAACGTACCGCCAGCGTTTAAACCCTGCAACGCTTATTTTCGGAACACTTTTGGGTGTGGTGAATTTTGGCTCACTGTATTTTATTATAAAGGCATTAAATAAATCAGGGTTGGAAAGTTCGTTGGTTTTCGCTTTGAATAACATGGCAATTGTAGCATTAACAGCCATTTTAGGCAAGCTACTTTTTAAAGAACGGCTGAATAAAATTAACTTTGCGGGTGTTGTTTTAGCACTTATCAGTTTATATTTCATGTTGTAATGGACGATCAATATAAAACCATAGAAACACCAAGTACCGGCTACTTTAAAGACAAAGGCAGCAAATTTTACTCGTATGCCTACCCCTTAAAAGATGAAGAGGAAGTAAAAGATTTGGTTGCCGCATTAAAAAAAGAACATCATAGTGCACGCCATCACTGTTATGCCTGGCGACTGGGCACCGAAGAAATTCGTACGCGTGCCAACGACGATGGCGAACCTTCATCAACGGCAGGGAAACCCATTTTAGGGCAATTGCAAAGCTACGAAGTAACCAATATTCTGGTGGTGGTAGTTCGATATTTTGGCGGCACACTGCTTGGCGTTAGCGGCCTTATTAATGCCTATCGGGAGGCTACGGTTGAAGCACTGAACAATGCCGAAATTATATCAAAACTTATTGAAATTCAGTATGAACTAAAATTTGAATATGCCATGCTGAATACCGTAATGAATAAGCTAAAACAGGATAATTACGATATTGTAACAACTGATTTTCAGGAAAGCTGCCGGCTGAATTTTAAAACACGAAAATCAGAGGATGAAAGGGCTTTCCAATCGTTTAGCGAGATCTACGGGGTAGAAATAAAAAGGCTGGATTAGCATTTTATGTGTTAATAAAATGCTGATAAGTACGCCACACTATTTTTGACAAACGTTAACTAACACTGTATTTTTGAACTATGATGCTACGCGTGATATTCCACTCTAATTTTCTTGAGCGAGGCACTAAAAAACGCTTTGAGAAGGTTTCTTTTTCCCATCGCTGCATCAGACGATTTTTAAAAGCAATCGTATTTTTCTATAAAAAAGGTTCTACTTTTTTAGCAATTAACGAAGACCAACATTTTCTTCTCCGAAATGTTGGTCTTCTTTTTTTCAGTCAACCACATTATCAAATTCAATATTTAAGGCAATGAAGAAGGATTTAATTTCAATCACAGATTTCTCGAAAGAAGAATATCTGAGAATTATGGAACTGGCTGCGGATTTTGAAGCAAATCCAAACCAGGAACTGTTGAAAGGGAAAGTTGTTGCCTCCCTTTTTTTTGAGCCATCAACACGCACACGCTTAAGTTTCGAAACGGCCATTAATCGTTTGGGGGGACGAATTGTTGGTTTTGCCGATCCTGACAGCTCGAGTGCAACAAAAGGAGAAACACTGCATGACACCATCAGAATGGTAAGCAACTATGCCGACCTTATTGTTATGCGTCACCCGCTGGAAGGTGCAGCACGTTATGCCGCTGAAGTTTCGAGTGTGCCCATTATTAATGCAGGCGACGGTGCCAACCAGCACCCAACACAAACCCTGCTCGACATGTATTCGATATTAAAAACACAGGGAACGCTTGATAACCTGAACCTGTTTATGGTTGGCGACCTGAAATTTGGAAGAACAGTACATTCGCTGCTACAGGCAATGTCCGAATTCGAGAATCCGATTTTTAACTTCATTGCACCCGAAAGTCTGCAAATGCCACGCGGCTATAAACACCATTTGGAAGAAAGAGGCATTCGTTATTTTGAGCACGAAGAGTTTACAGATATAATTTCGGAAGCCGATATTATTTACATGACACGTGTTCAGAAGGAACGATTTTCAGACCCGATAGAGTACGAAAAAGTAAAAGATGTTTATATTTTAAATAAAGCGATGCTGGAAAATACCAAACCAAATGTCCGGGTATTGCATCCGCTGCCACGCGTTAACGAAATTGCCACCGATGTTGACAGCAGCGAAAAAGCTTACTATTTCGATCAGGCGCTGAATGGTGTTTTCACCCGCGAAGCGATTATCTCACATGTAATGAACCTTAAATAACTACCGCCATGGAAAAGAATGACGCAAAAAAGAAGCTAAAATTAAAAGTTAGTGCCATTAAAGACGGAACAGTGATCGACCATATTCCGGCAAAAAGTTTATTTGAGGTAATTTCAATATTGGGACTTGATACGATCGTAAACCAGATTACTTTCGGAACCAATCTCGAAAGTGGAAAACTGGGGGCAAAAGCCATTATTAAAGTTTCGGATAAGTTCTTTGAAAACGATGAGATCAACAAAATAGCATTAATTGCACCACACGCCAAACTCAATATCATCAGAGATTACGAGGTGGCCGAAAAGAAAATTGTTGAGATTCCACAAAAGATTACAGGGATTGTAAAATGCTTTAATCCGAAGTGTATTACCAACCACGAAAAGATAACTACCTCGTTTAGAGTAATTAATACAAACCCGATTGCTTTAAAATGTAAATACTGCGAAAAAATTACATCAGAAGACGAAATAAAAATGTTGTAAGAAATAATTGTTTTCAGCTAAATCCGCCTTTTTAAAGAAACAAGAAGGCGGATTTTTTATATATTTGCACGTCCAAAATCGAAACGGAGTAAAAGCCACAGATTTTGGAATGTTCTTACAGATTTGCCCAGTTGGCGGAATTGGTAGACGCGCTAGTTTCAGGGACTAGTATTCTTATGAATGTGAAGGTTCGAGTCCTTTACTGGGCACCAGGAGAAATCCAAATAAAATCAAAAGCACTTAAAATCAATATTTTAAGTGCTTTTTTGTTTTCCACAGGAATCAAAAAAGCACAAAAAAAGTCATTCTAAACGAGACTTTACCGAGACCACTACTTTTTTATAACAAACTAGTCTCGGCAATTCTCATAAGTCTCTCTATTTCAACATTTAAATTGACATGAATTGACTCGATTTGATCTTGAAAACGAGCCCTGAAAAGGGTATTTTTAAGCTACAATCGAGACCAATTTTTTCTTTAACCTTAAAATGAAAAAAGATGAGATTGACTATTAACTTTATTGTGAAAAAAGCAAGACAGAAAATTAATGGAGAAATTCCTGTTTATGTAAGATTTACGCTAGATTCCAAACGCGTTGAGCTTTCTACGGGTATTTATTGTCATCCTGATAAATGGGATGAATCTGGACAACATTTCAGCGGAAGAAATGAAAGAGCCCAAATCCTGAATAACAGATTGAGTAAGATTCAAAATGAGATTCAGGATCATTACAATTTACTTAAATCTTCAGGAGAAGATTTCGATGTAATTACCATTAAAAATAGGATACGAAACATCGATGACAGCGAAGGTATTCTAAAAGTATTTGACTACTACTTGAAGAATATGCACGAGAAACTGGGGAAAAGCTATTCTCATGAAACCTATAAACATTATAAGTCGTCTAGAAAACGTCTGGGTGAATTCGTCAAGAAATTTAGCAAGAGAACGGATTATCCTGTCGAGAAAGTTGATTACAAATTTCTTGAAGCCTTTGATGTTTTCTTAAAGAAAGAGTACAAGGTCCATCAGAACACAGCCTGGAACTATCATAAACATACTAGACGTGTTCTTAATTTAGCAGTATCAATGGACTTAATTGAAAAGAATCCTTACAAAAAATACAAAGTACCTTTAGCAGAAACAAATCGAGACTTTTTAACCGCAACTGAGCTTCACGCTATTCAGGATAAAGAAATAAAAATTCAACGTCTTGATGCCATCCGGGATATTTTCGTCTTTGCTTGTTATACGGGGCTATCCTACTCCGACATTGCAAAACTACACAAAGATCACCTACGTATTGGAATCGATAAAAACGAATGGATATTTATTGACCGAACAAAAACCAATAATCGTTGCAGAATACCAGTACTTCCAGTGGCAAAATTCATACTGGAGAAATATCAAAACACGTCTCACTATAAGGTAAAAGGTCTGCTGTTACCGGTTCTAACCAATCAAAAGATGAATAGCTACCTAAAAGAACTAGCCGACATCTGTGGAGTGAATAAAGAACTTACAATGCATATGGCTAGACACACCTTTGCAACAACTGTTACTCTAAGTAATGGTGTACCACTTGAAACCGTTTCGAAAATCCTTGGCCACACAAATTTAAAGACTACTCAAATTTATGCTAAAATCCTGGACCAAAAGATTTCCGACGACATCAAACAACTCCAAACAAAACTTGAATCGAATAAGCAAGCACGTATTTAATTATTAACCACATCAGTTTCACTTTGTGAAACTTTTACTAACTTTGCAAAGTAGAACAATGAAAGTTCATTTAATAAAAGTACAGTCAATCGAGAACTATGTACGTGATAATGTTCAAAGTAAAAAGGCATTTGAAAGCTGGCTATCGATTATAAAAAGAGCTGACTGGAATAGTCCTCAGGATATTGTCAGAACGTTTAATTCTGCCGATATTTTAGGCAAAGGATCTAACAGAGTTGTTTTTAATATTGGTGGTAACAAATACCGGATTATCTGCCAATATTATTTTGGGAAGCAGAAGATACATCTATTTGTAAAATGGATTGGAGCGCATGCTGCATACACCAAACTCTGTAATAATGAAGAACAGTATTCGGTAGATATCTATTAAACAAAGAGAGATGGAAGCTTTAAAATATACCGTAATAAAAACTGAAGAACAGTACGACAACTATTGTAATATCCTTGAGAATCTAATTTTAGAGGCCTTTCCTGCCCTTGATGATGAAATCGAGTTGTTGACGCTTCTCATTGAGAAGTGGGATTCGGAACACAGTACCTTTAAGGATCTTGATCCTGTACAACTTATTAAGTCATTAATGGAAGAGAACAGCCTCAAAGCAGTTGGATTGGCAAAACTCCTTGGATTGTCGAAAGGAACAGTTTCAAAGATTCTGAATTACCAGAAAGGTCTGTCGAAAGAAACAATTCGTAAGCTATCCGAAAACTTTCTTGTCTCACAGGAAGCCTTCAACCGGCCTTATAAATTGAAAAACGAGATTAACAGGCAATTTCGTGATGCCAGTTTAATGAATACTAAAAAAGATTTGGGGGCTTCATTAGCCATATAATCAGAAATTCATTGAAAGAGAAGCTAATTTACTTTTCTTCTTTTTAGGATAAGGAAGAACCGGTTTCGGATTTGAATCCTGATGCTCCAGAATATAATCAACAGCTTTTTGAGCTAGTCCGGAAGCCATAACAATAAACTTCTTATCGCTTTTTAGCTTCTTCAACCAACCTTGGATGTATGCAGCACTGTTGTCAATTGTAGCGTTTTCTATGCCGCATATTCCACAGAGGTAAGCAGCTCCCATTTCGGCAACAAGTTCCTCTTGCTTATCCGAAAATTAGGATAAGCAAGATTATCCTAACTAAAACATTATCCTAAATTAATTATCATATCGCCTGTTGCATAGATTTTTAACGTTCAAAAAGTTAGGATAATATTTTTCCTTTCATCCGTATACTACTCTCGAGTTTTAACGCTAAAGAATAATATATGGATATTAAAAAACTGAAGAAAACGCATCCAGAGCTTTTAGAATACATGAAAGCAAATGGATTTGGCAGCGGCGCCATCGGCGGCGTTAAGGTCATGTTCAGACGATTGTTTGACCATGAAGGAAAGTACACGTCTTACAATGATTTTTACAAGAAATTTATTTCCAGGGAAGGTCTTGAAGGAAGCACCAAAAGACTTCGTTATTATCGCACCTCCGTGCGCACTATTCAAGGGTTTGATGAGTTTGATCATTTTCCCAACAGGCTCAAATTCGCTCCTGTTCAGTACAGGGAATGTAGTTATGAGCACTTGAACCCGACATTCAAAGGCATCGTTGACCATTACATGCAAGTGGCATCAAAAGAATGTAAGAGTGAAAAGTCAATCAGAGTAGAATCGAATGCTGGCGCCGCCTTCTTGTGTCACATGCAAAGAAATGGGGCGATTGATTTATGTGGTATCACGGAATCGATGGTATTATCTTTCTTTTATGATGGTTACAAGCAGCTAAGAGGTTGCTCCTATAGGACTAAAATCAAGACCGTTTTAAAATCAGCTATGGGGACTGATTACTATGCCCAATGCGCACGTATCATTGATGATATGCCTCGTTTAAGAAACGGTAGAAAGAATTTTGCTACTCTTAAAGATGATGAGATCCGCATTATTAAAGAGAATTTACAAGAGGGAGCGCGAAATGATTTTTCGTTACGTGATAAAGCTGTTGTATCAATGGCTATGTATACCGCATTAAGAGGAACCGACATCGCTCGAATGCGGATTAATAATATCGATTTGGAAAGAGACCTAATTATACTTACTCAATCCAAAACGCAGCAACCTATGATCTTGCCACTCAGGGCTATCGTTGGCAATCCCTTGGTAGATTACCTCTCAAATGAACGACCAAGAAACCTGGATATCAAGAGTATTTTTACTAATGTCCACGATCCGGAAAATCCAATGGACTCAAGTACCATAGGAGGTATTATCAGGCGCTTTTTTGCAAAATTAGGAATAAGGAGTGATGATAAAGAAAATGGTCTCCGGTTGTTCCGACGATACCTGGCATCTAAAGTCCTCGAAAATGGCGTTCAGCCCAGGGTTATCAGTGATATTCTTGGTCACCTGTCATCGGAATCTTTAAATCCATATATCGATACTGACATCAAACATCTGCGTGAATGTGGGGTAAGCATTGAGCAATATCCCGTAGGAAAGGAGGTATTCGAGGTATGAAAACAATTGAAGAACTGACTGATATCTATTTGGACTATCATAGATCTAAAGGAAAGAAATTAGGGTATCAGAGCTTCCTGCCGTTAAGAACGTTTACCAGTTTCTGTGTGAATAAAAAGAAGATTCTGTATATGTCGCAGAAGTTGGTTGATGAATGGTGTGTTAAACGTCCGGGAGAGACAGAACTCTCGCACAACGCACGAGCCGGTTGTATCCGGCAATTTCTTAGGTACACTAACAGTTGTGGCTATACGTCCTTAATGCTACCGGCACTAATTCAAATCTCCAGTTCGAAGAAGGTTGTCTCAGAAACGGAGCTTCCTTTGGTTAAAACGTTCGTATCTGGGATGATGGATAAATACATCTTTTACCTGAAAACATCAAATCATCTTTCAAGATTTACTCATAAAACTCTGATACGCTTTAACAAATACTGCGCATCAATTGAACCAGATGCAGATATACTCACTGATGATATTGTCAATGGATGGTGCGGCAAAAGGCCTTTTGAACAATGCAAATCACGAAATTTACGGATAAGGCCGATACGCAAGTTCTTAAAATATACCAATAAACATGGATGGACAAATGTCTTGATACCGGAAAACTTGCCTAACGAAAAATCCACATATACTCCTCATGGATTTAATCAGGGTGAATTAAATGCTTTTTTTCATTCCACCGCTACAATTAAGCTTGTTGGGTGCCAAAACGAATTGATATTTAAGCTTAGGAGAATGCAAGTTCCTGTATACTTCCGGTTGCTTTACAGTACCGGTATGAGAACAAACGAGGCTCTGATGCTCAAATGTAAAGATGTTGATCTTACAAATGGCATAATCAATATTGCCCATACTAAAGGTCTTGATCAACACAGAGTGGCTTTGCATATAACCATGTGGAACTTGTTAAAACAATATAATGATGCAATGGAACGACTTATGCCAGGTAGGAAAATATTTTTTCCAGATAGAAATGATAACTTCCATGGGATTGCATGGCATTCAAATCACTTTAGAAATATCTGGAAAACCATATCCAATGAACCTGCACGGGCTTACGACCTACGTAGCTTTTACGCTGTAACCAACATTAATAGTTGGGATTATGATGGTACGGAGTGGTTTGACAAGCTACTCTTTCTCAGCCACTCAATGGGGCATCGAAGAATCGAAAGTACCTGTTATTACTATCAACTTGTTCCTTTGTTCTTTAACCAATTAGAAGAACTGACAGGACAAGCTCTTCATGAACTGTTACCAAATCTTACAAACTTTTTTGATTATGAAGAAACTAACTGAATCTTTAGTCATCGCAAAGGCAATGCGTGAGTGGGAGAAGATATATCTTCCTGAAATAAGGGCTCTGAGTCCTCATACTCTGCGGTCATATCATAAAGCCATTACCCTGTACGCTATCTTCCTTAAAGATGCCAAGTCAGCCAATTTTGGCAACCTCTCAGGTGATTTTTTTTCAACTGCTAATATCCAGGAATGGATGTTGTGGTTAAAGAGCGAAAGAAGTTGCTCCAACTCCACTTGTAATCAACGGCTAGCCGGGTTGAAGAACTTCCTTAAGTTCTTGAGTAAAAAGGATATCCGCTTTATTCAATTATGGATGGAGGCCCGGGAAGTTAAGCAGATGCGATATGTCAAGCCGGCACAGGTGGAAATAACACAAGAGGCCATTAAAACTCTTTTTAATGTCATCAATCTCAAAACCAAAATCGGGAAACGTGATTTTACGCTATTTTACCTGATTTACAGTATTGGTGCTCGTATTGACGAAGTGCTATCGTTAAAAATATCAGACATCTATTTAACTCAGCCAAATGGTAAAAACTATATTGCAGTACTGGGTAAGGGAGCAAAAAGAAGGTCACCATCAATACTTAAAGAGGTCTCTAAAGTCCTAAAGGGTTACATTGAGATGTTCCACGGCAAAAAACTTAATCCCTGGGATCTTTTATTCTTCGTTTATTATGACGGCAGGAAAAAGAAACTCACCCAGGAGGCTGTAAATAAGCGTCTAAAAATATATGCGCAAAAGGCACATTGTATTAATCCCGAAGTGCCCGAGAATTTACACTGCCACCAGCTACGCCATGCACGGGCCAGTCATTGGCTGGAGCAACATCTCAATATCGTAGCCATCCAAAGATTGATGGGGCATGCTAATATAAATACGACAATGCGCTATATTTTTGTCTCTACTGAGCAAAAGAATCAGGCTTTGGCAACGCTTGAGGATGATGTTATGAAGGATACCGGTAAAAAGTGGAAAAACATCCGAAAAAAGAAGGACTTGCTGGAATATCTTGGCCTTAACGAATAAATGCCAGAGATTAACAAAGACAGCCCACTTTCTTGAAGAAATATTATCCCAACTCTTATGGCGTTAACATGCTGTAAACTAAAAGATATGCTCCAAAAGTTGGGATAATATTTTAGTTAGGATAATCTTGCGAGTAATCTTTACTTGCAAAATTCAGGTTAGAAAAACGTTCGTGTCGATTAAGCCTTTTTCTGTGGCCTGTACTGTGGCAAAGTTCATGAAATATCGTTGAGTAAAACTCTTCATCCTGAAAAAAGGTTCTTGCTCCCGGCATGTGGACTTCATCCAATGAAGGTATATAACATGCTTTTTTCTGATCAAGCTTTATGACCGGGGAATCGGACCAGAACTGGATAAGCTGTTCACAGGAAGCAATCGGATCGAAGTCGTGATCGTGAGCGGTGTTTTCAGGAATTTTATCTGGATCGATACCTTCTACATCGTCAATGTGAAATACCCGATAATAACGAAGCATTGGTATTTCTTTGGTTTCGTCATCTTTTTCGTATTCCATCATTTTCCAGAATACAATCATAAATGATTTAGAGCCTTTTTTAATCTTTCCACCAAGATCCTGAACTTGTTTGAAGGAAAGGAAATAAGGCCTTTCAAAACCAAAGCTAAGCAGATACCAGAAATTAAATCCCCGGTAAGGCTTTTTAGAAACCAGGTTACGAGGAATGGCACTGGCAGTTTTCCACGGCATATGCCATGGAATTACACCTGCTTCCAGGCGTTCTACAATTAAATTAGTTACTGTCTCATAAATATCAAATTTACTCATTGAATCCACCCATGCCCTTGGGATTTATTTCAGCTACTGGCACGCCATTAAATTTTGGCGCATGCCATTGAGCCGGATGGATTCTTGTCAATGGGCTATGTCAGATTTTATGAAGTTAACGAAATAAAAACTGAACAGCTCCAACGGACGGCTGGCAAAATTGGGCAATTTCAGCCGCCATTGACTTTTCCGGACGGCGAAGTAACTTTGACAGGATTTAAAGGCGATTAACCGTATAAAATCTTTACATTTATATTGTTAATAAAAAAATCCTTACTAAATTACGCTGTCTCAAAAATGCACAAATGTTGCGTTACATTTAGAATGCATTAAATTCAATATAAAACCAATTATTCTTCGAATATTTGATTAAAGATCGAAACTAAAACTAATGCTTAACGAACTCACATATCCAAAGACGCTAGAATACAGTTCAGATAGCAATCACCTTCCAATCGAGTTCTATTTGACTACAATTCCACATTGTAAGAAAATAGACTTAAAGCTTGGATATTTTAGTAGTAATGCAATACGAGCTTTGTCTTATGGATTCGCACAATTTATTTTCAATGGAGGAACGCTTCGGATTATTACCAACCACTTTCTATCCAAGGAAGACAAGAGTATTTTGGTTGAAGAACCTGTTGAAAGTTATAACAAATCAGAGATAGAGAAATATTTAAATGACGACCTAAAGGGACTTGAACAGATCATCAAAAACGGAGATCAACACTTTTTTAATTGTCTGAAATATTTACACAAAAATAATCGGTTAATTATTCAACCAGTTAAACTTAAACCCAATGGTCTTTCCCATTATAAACAGGGGATTCTTGATGATGGTGAACACAAAATATTTTTTAATGGAAGTTGTAATTTCACCTTTAAAGGATTACTCGAAAATGGGGAAAGTTTAAGTATATCACGTTCATGGGGCGAGAGTTCTGAACAAGCTAAGATTGAAGAACAAGTTCACAATTTTGAAAGTATCTTCTTTAAGGAGAATGAATACTTTGAATATCTCCTTGTTGATGATATTGTAGAAGTAATTAAACAACGTGGCCAGGAAAAAGAGCTTGAACAATTAGTTGAAGACGAGATTGATGTTATAAAAAACTTAGGTCATAAGATTAAAATTCTAGAAACTTATACAAAACAAATCGAATCCTTTGAGAAAATAGTACAAGAACTTAGTACAACTCCAAGATTCCCCTATCCTTCCGGACCTAGAGATTACCAAAAACGAGCATACGAAAAGTGGAAATCGAATAATTACCAAGGTATTTTTGCAATGGCAACTGGTACCGGTAAAACGATTACGGCCTTAAATTGCGTATTAAATGAATATAAACAGACGGGACAAATTCAGGCAATCATATTAGTTCCAACAAATGACTTACAAAGACAGTGGATCAAAGAAGTACACAAATTCAATATAAAAGATATCATTGTTGTCGGAATTGAATCGGATTGGAAAAGGAAGCTAAGTAAGCTTACAACAAATTTTCAGTTCAGCAGGCAAAAATCATTCGTAATTATTTCAACATACGTATCGTACGCCCGTCATACACTTCAGAGTTTTTTAAAATATTTCCCGAGAACAACTCTATTAATTGCTGATGAAGCGCACAACATTGCGTCACCAAAGCTTCTTGAAGTTTTACCCAAAACGCTCTTCGAGAAACGAATTGGGTTATCTGCCACACCAAAAAGAATCTATGATGGAGAAGGGACAGATGCGATGAACGATTTCTTCAATGACAAACCTCCATACGTTTATTCTTTCACAATGGAAGAAGCCATTGCGAAAGGTATTCTATGTCAGTATGATTACTTCCCCCACATTGTACAATTAACTGGAGAAGAATTAGAGGAGTATAAAGAAATAACGTTGAAGCTCACTAAATTCTTTGACTCTGAAACAAAAACTCTTAAGGGGGATGATATTGTAACAATGCTTTTGATGAAGAGGAAACGTATCATTCATAAAGCACAAAATAAGATTGAAGTTTTTCGAGGCATATTAAAACACGAGTTAAATTCTAAAAAGAACCTGAAGTACACATTTGTATATGTACCAGAAGGATTTGATAATAATTCACTGGAGGAAGAAAGAATTATTCAGCAATATAACCAGACAATTATGGAGGCCAGCCCAAAAATTCGGGTATCAACCTATACTGGTGAGGATAGCGATAGATCCTTTGTACTAGATTCTTTTGAAAATGGTAAAATTGATGTACTCACAGCAATGAAGTGCTTAGATGAAGGAGTAGATGTCCCCAGAACTGAACTTGCTATTTTTTGCTCAAGTACCGGAAATCCAAGACAATTTATTCAAAGAAGAGGTAGGATCCTTCGACAACATGATGATAAGAAATATGCAGTCATTCATGATTTAGTAGTTATTCCAAAATTGGATGCCTTAAAGCAATCTGGCAATTTCGAAATGGAACGGTCGCTAGTTGAGAATGAACTGAGAAGAGTTGCAGACTTTTCGTTCATGGCTAGAAACCAATATGAAGCTATTGATCAAATAAATGAAATATGTACGTATTACGATCTTGATTTATACGAAATAAAGGAATCATTGAGATAATTACATTATGAATAAAAATGAGGTATTCCAAAAATTTCTCCAAAATCCTCTTTTAAGAGAAAAGACAGGATTGAGTGAAAGCAGACTTAAAACTATGAATTTAAGTACTCCAAGTTCAGACAGACTCATTAATGTGATAAAAACCACAATTTTACATTTAGAAGACAGTGAGTCAGTCGACACCGTTGCCCGTAAAATCAATCAATCCTTTAAAAGAGAAACAATATGATAATCGATTCTATTGCAATTGAGAATTTTCAATGTTACTCGGGAAAGCTTGAAAAGAACAAGTTCATGTTTAGAAAAGGACTAAATGTGATAATCGGAGATAATGGATCAGGGAAATCAAAACTGTATGATGCCTTTTTTTGGGTCCTGTACGATAAAATTTTTGATTCATCTACTCGTCAACTTATAAATACTTCAGATATTGGAATCAACTTAATCTCGGATAAAGCGAAATCGGGAGCCAATATTGGAGATCGTATAACAGCCAAGGTCCAGATGAAGTTGCATGAGTACAGAAACACAAGTGCCTACCCAAATGAATATATCCTTGAACGATATTACACGATTGAAAAGATTAAAGATTCTTCTGATTATAATGATTCCGAATGCTGGAAGATTCCAACACATAGTGTTACTGGTGTCGAGAAAAAGGACATTTTAAACTATAAACCACTCGCTGGAACCGATGCCTTTGATTCCGTTGTGCAAAAGCTTATCCCAACAGATATGAGTCAATATCTATGGTTTCAGGGTGAACAAGTTGATAGCTTAATTGACTTTAAAAACGAAAATTCATTAACCCAGGCAATTAATATTCTTAGTGACATTAATTATTATGATTCAATAATAGATACTGCTGAAAAGGTTTTTAAACAGGCAGAGAATGCTTATAAAAATGAATTGAAAGATAAATCAAAAAACGAGCAACTAACGCAATCTCTGACCTCGCGCCAGGAACAATTGGAAAGATATATTCTTCGAGATGAAGGCGACCTAAAAAAAATTAATGACAACCTCGCATTCGCTGAAGAATATAAGGATGAACTACTCGGAAAAATCAAGGATGCTCAAGAACTCGAAAAGATCAAATCAGAATTAAAGAATAATAGAGAACGTATCAATCGAATAGATGGGGAATTAAGTATTGCACGAAAAGGATTTAATAGTAACCTATTCAATAAACATTGGATTCTACGAAATGCCGGTTCTTATTTTAAAAAATTTGAGTATCTACTGAAAGATTATGAAGAGGAACGAGAAAATTTGAAGTTGGAACATAAGTTAAAGATTCAGCAGGAAGAAGCCAAAAGAAACCGGCTTCCCGAGAATGTTCCCAATGCAACTTATCTTCAGGAAATGATCGATGAAAAGATTTGCTTTTTATGTGATCGAAAATTTGAAGAAAATGATACTGCACATAATCATCTTTCAGAACTGCTCGAGAGAACAAAAAAAACAAGGGTGTCTATTTCAGACATAGTAAAAAACGATTTTAAGACTTTCTTTCAGAATCTGTACAACAATGGCTACTATCTCAAAACCAATGTCATTAACAACATCGATCAATCCATCGCCAATGAACTGGAAAAAATCGATCAGCTAGAAGACAAAAAGAAAAAGGCCATTCAAGATCATGAAATATTGGATCAAAAATTTAAACAATTATTGGGAACCAGTTCTATTGGTGAAGAAGAATCAAGAGATATAGTCCGAAAATTTCAGCAGTACGATAAAGACAAAGATAAGTTTCAGCATCAGAAGTTCGAAACCGAACAACGGCTAAAGGCAAATAATGCTGAGCTTAAAGAAATACTGGTAAAAATGAGAAGCAATGTTGGTGAAACTGACAAGCTTGAAACTGCAGAAAAGAAAGAGGTTCTTGAGACTTTCTTAGAAATAGCTAAGTCTACCCGCAACTTAGTTTTTGAAGAACAAATTCGCCTTATTGAAGAAGAAGCGAACAAACATTTTAAAAGAATGACTGCTGATAATCGATCGGTTCAAGGCAAAATTATTTTGAAAAAAATAGGTAATAATTACATGCCCAAAAATGTTGACGAGAATGGTATTGAATTAACTTCGATTAATGATTCAAATATCATCCTAATAAAACTGGCAACCATTATGGCCATTGTTACGGCCAAAGGAAAATCTGAGTTTCATCCTCTTATTTCAGACGCGCCTACTTCAAAATTCGGAGATAATTATACAATTGGATTCTGTAACACAATTGACGACGTTTTTGCCCAAAGCATAATACTGAGTTATGATTTTTACCATAACAAAGCTTTGCGAAAGCGTTTACTGGATGAAGTCGACAATTTAGGAGCTGTCTATGTAGTTGAGCCATCCATCAGGGAAGAAAACCGGACAAACCGAAAAGAATTATCAACCAACATAACTTTATTAAACTAAACACCATGATAGATTTAATGGAGGAACTGGGGAAAAAGACTCCTCGATATTCAATGAAATACAGAAGGCTTATCGAAGGCTTTGCAAGAAAAGGAGCTATCGATTACCATGAATCCGGGGAAAAAAGTTATGACTTGGGAAAATTCTTTACCAATTTCTACGAATTCTTTCTTTATTCAGCATTCATTGGCCTTTACACGAATAATCCCATTCCGATTCCTGACGACCAGGAAACAAAAACGTTTGGCGTTCCGGTTCGGGACTGGAGTTCCAATAACTCGGCACAAACGGTGCAATATCTTTGGATGACGATGTTCGTAAAATCAGAACTTGACTTTAATGTCCTGGAAAATATGGAACAAAAAGATGCTGAGCGCGAAATGCGAAATATTAGCCGTCTAATGGAGGCTTATGCTAATGGTGGATTCGATTTTATCAACTCAAAAGTAACAGAAAATCCTGCTTTCTTTGATGATGATGATTGCTTTGTGAAGCTGTTGAAGGAGGTTGAATAAAAACGTTGTTCCTTTTTTCTTTATATTATGTTTTTCCAATTTGAACCTATCGGTGAAGAAAATACTTTTCAAGAGTTTTGTAAAGATCTATTTAATTTACTTTATAAAACCCAATCTTTCCAAGGTTATAAAACTAAAGGAGCGGTTCAATATGGTGTGGACATATACTCAACAGAGTTTAACATCGTATTGCAGTGTAAAAAGAAAAAGCTACTACGTTCAGAAAAAAGTATTGAACGAGAGCTGATTGCAGACTTTGATAACAGTATATGGTTATTAAACGATTTCCCTTTTAAGTTCAACAAATTTATTTTAATAAGCACTGCAAGAAAATTCGGAAGTGTTCAAGATTATGCAGGGAAACTGGCTCAAGAATGTAATTTTGAAATTGAGTACTGGAGTTGGGAAGATATTGAACCATTAATTATTCAATATACTGAACTAAGAGAAAAATATTATCCTCATTTATACCAACCAGTTCAGATAGTTCCTAAAATAATTACATATATTCCAAAGATTGATGAAAATGAAATAATTGGAAGAGATACTGATTTTAAAAAGTTACAAACGTATTTGGACGAATCCAAAAAGGGATTAATTATAAACGGGATTGGCGGGATTGGAAAAAGTACATTAGCAAAATTTTTTATCAATAAATACCTTAACAACTTTGATCACATAGTTTGGATTGATGTTGAGAACTCGAGTATGAATGATGACTTCGACGAGTTGATTTTAATTGAATCATTTACAAACAACCCGATACTAATTAATAATTTAGACATCAAATTTACTGAAGATATATCTCTTGAAAGTAAATTTCAAATCATTTTAAATAAGCTCAATAATATTAATGGGAATAATATAATCGTTATTGACAATGCGCCGTCGCAAATTGGAAACTATGAAAATGAAATGCCAGGTCTTCCTTATTGGAAGGTGTTGTTGACTTCCAGGATAGAAATACCTAATTATAAGTCGCTTAGTTTGGATGTTCTTGATGAAGAAGATGCTATACTTCTTTTTTTCAAATACTATACTATAGAAAAGAACGACATACTACGTACTGTACTAAATTACATTGGCAATCATACATTAACTATCGAATTATTATCAAAAACTGCAAATCTTAGGCGGATTACATTGAATGAGTTAGCAAGTAAATTGAAAGCTGAAGGGTTAAATATGTCTCCAACCGCAAGCATCCATGTAGCCCATAATATAAATAGAAAAGCCGTAAGACCATTTGAATATTTACTCAGTATTTTTTCCATCTTCAAATTAAGCAATGAACAAAAAGAAATTCTACGCTACTTTTCAGTCCTTCCGACACAATTCTTTGAATATAATACACTTAAACAGTTATTCAATATTCCAGAAAATGACAACGATTTTTTTGAAGGTCTCAAAGATTTGGTAGCTAATGGTTGGATAAAAGAGGAAAATGGAGGTTATAAAACGCATCAGATAATTCAAGAAGTTCTGAGATTTAAATTACTTCCAGATGAAGAAAATTGTGAACCTTTAATTAAGTCTATTACAAATTTGCTCTCATTTAGCGACCAGGAAAGTTATATTTCTAAGGTACCTTACTTAACAATCGCGGAACATCTTCTTAAGTACCTATATACAAAGCAAGTTCGATTTATTTCATTGATTAACAACGTTGCCGCGTTAAATGATTACAATGGAAATTCAAAGAAAGCTCTATATTTCTATAATGAAATAATTCAATTTATTGAGAATGAAGACTGCAATGAATCGGAAGTTTACTATATATATGTAAACATCGCAGTTTGCTACTTAAGACTTGGTGAATATGAAAAGGCTCTCAAATTTAATTTGAAAGTTGTTGAATATGTAGAAAATGAATTAGACAAGGATTACCTAAAATTAGCCATGTTATATAGTAACATTGGTGAAAATTATAGATTCTTAGGAAATATTAGAAAAAGCCTTGAATACATGTTACAGGCAATTAAAATTTTTGAGACATATATCCCTAATATGAAATGTCCAGAATTGGCTATAGTTTATAATAATATATCAAATACATATGGGATTTTAGAAAATAGGAAAATGTCTTTAAAATATGGTCTTATAGCAACTGAATTAAGAGAAAATATTTTAGTTGATGATCACCCTTATTTAGCACAGTCCTATAATAGCCTTGCTGTTGATTATGAGAAACTTGGTCATTTTGATAAATCAGAAGAATATCATATTAAAGCACTAAAAATAAGAGCAAAAATATTTACATCAGATCATTATGACTTAGCCGAATCTTATACTAATCTTGGAACATTACATAGAGCAAAAGGTGAGTTTAAAAAAGCAATTGATTTTCACCTAAAATCAATTCAAGTTCGAGAGAATATTTTTCCATCAGATCATCCAGAGGTTTCCAAGGCTTATGGCATTATTGCTGAGGTTTATTTGTCTATGCAGGATTATGCTAACGCACAAAAATATTTTACATTAACCATCGAAAAACTAGAAAAAAAGAGAAATGCCATCAATCCATATATCGCACTATTCTATTGTAATTATGCAAGTTTACACTTGATACAGAATAATCTTTTAGAGGCAAAGAATTATATAAACAAGAGCATTGATATGTTCAATGTTTTATTTGAGAAATCTCATCCCGATGTTAAAGTTGCAGCTCAAATCAAAGAAATAATAGAAAGCAAAATTTCGAAGGCCAAGAATTTTGGCAATCCCAAAACCATTGGAAGAAATGATCCTTGTTATTGCCACAGTGGGAAAAAATATAAATATTGTTGTGGAAAGAATAAGTAATAATACTTAACCCAAAATCTCAAATTATGAGTTTTAAACATATAATGCTTTGCCAATATGATTAATAAAAGCATCTATATCGTTCAAGCTAACCCTTCTATTTTTTGAGTAACTAAGCATAGATGAAACCAAATCAAAATATAAATCACTTTCGGGAAATTCAATCGAAAAATCAGATCGTTGAATTTGTCCTATGGGAACATTATTCATAAAAACAAACCAAAATACCTCACCCAGCATATATATATCAGAGTATTCATCGATACTACAATCTAATCCAATATTAGCTTTTTCCGTAAGTACTTTATTCATTGCCTCAGGTGAAATCCAGCCAAATGGTCCTATTCTATCACCAATATCGTCAAAATCATTTTCACGATATTTTATTAAACCTAAATCGCCAATCTTCCAAGAAAATTTATCTTCTGTTAAAAACAGAAGAATATTGTCTGGTTTAATATCTCTATGATATATATCTATACTGTGTAGTTGCTTTATAGCTTTAAAGAGATCCCTACAAAGTAAGAACCGTTGTTGATTATCAACCATGGGATTTTCCAGAAGATATTCTTTTAAATCTGTGTCGGCTTTTTCCATGACATAGAACGGAAATTCTTTGCCATTAATAATCATTGCATCCTCAAATATTAACCTAATTATGTTTTGAAATTCATGGTCTCTTGCTTCTAACAATGCATTTATCTCATTTAAAAACCGATAATAACCTTTTGATTTACCGACATCAGTCTTTCTAATCGGCCTGAAATAATTCGAAAACTTAATGGCAAATTCTTCGCCATCGTCTGATATTAATTTAAATACACTGGAATTTCCTCCTTTTGAATTTGTATAATTAGACGTGAGAGGAAGTATTTGAAAAGATTTATCATCATATAAGATTATATTTTCTTCGTTCTCAGGATGTCCATCCGTGTTAATCGATAATCGGACTCTTCTATTATCGTAAAACATAGACTATTATAATTTTTCTATAGGTAATAAAAACAATGACTGCTCATGAATCAGGTCTTCATTTTTCAATGCATAATATAACATTGTTTCATGAAAATCATTTTCTAACTCTCCAGCATTCATATCATAATCATTTCTCGAGTTCAATAGTATTTCTTCAAAAAAGCGAAGCCTCTCTTCTCTTGCTTTTTTTGAATTCGATTGTGTGACACAATTAAATGCATAATTTTGAAATGCAAAACAATCTTCATTTGAAGGAGATATTTTGGGGTCAATTTTTATCAAAACCTGGTAGCAATAAAGCAATATTTTATCACTCAATTCAATGTGTTTTTTGACAAATGAAATTAAAGTATAGAAATCATTCCTTTGTTTATATCTAGTTTCTTTTAATGGATAAAAATCATTCAAACTTTTGATTTTAAACAAATAAAAAGCAAACTGATCTTTTAAGTTTTCAATACCTTTTTGGTTAGTTTTAAATTCTTCAAATAATAGATCTGCATGTTTCTTCTTGTCTGTAATCCCATATTGAATTAGAGCAAGCAGTTCTCCGATATAGTCTTGATCCATCAATCTATTTTGGCTTGATGTGCTAAAGAGCTCCAGTTCTTTGAACTCTGGCATATCACTTATTTCTTCGATAAGCTCTTGAATCGGGTTTTCGAAATGCTCTGATCTTAGAATTTCTGGCCGATTTAACTTGGAACCAAATTTATTCACTTTGTGGTAAAACTCTACGATTAGTTTGGGATCTTCAACTTCCGATATGATGACTATAAGTAGCTTATAGGTATTTAGAAATGTAGTTTTATCACTATTCTCAAACCAAACTTTATCAGAGTCACAAAACATTCCAGACTCATAACCTAAGAATGTTCTTGTTCTTTGTTGGCCATCTACCATTTCATAAATGCCAGAATCGTTCAAATAAAGGAAGAAATTAGGTAATGGAAATCCTTGTTTAATTGTATCAATTAGGCGTCGTTTTGCGGGAAGAGACCAGATGTCATTCCTTTGATATGGAGGATTTAAGTCAAGATTATCTTCTTGATATAATTCCAGAAGTTCTCCAATAGACCAACTTTCAAAAGTGTATTTCATATGAAACAGTTTGCACAAACTTCATCGTCATTAGCTAAGATATCAACTAGCTTATTTGATTTGTTTTTGTTGTTAAGTTTTTTTTGTACTGTAGCAATATAGTCGAGTTTAATTTGCGCCATTCTTTCTGGCTGAATCAAATCATCCAGGGTTTCATTGTCCATCCAACTGTAGCCATCCTTTTCGTATTCCTGTGCCGCTTTGAATAATTCAGGATGGCGCTCGTACAACCAGATCCATTCTATTTTTCGTTGATAAAAACAGAAGAAACAACCGGAACGGCTTCTGTTATATTTCCCTTTTTGGCCGTTTACTTCATATTCAACTTCATCGTAATACCCTGGAACTTTTACTCCATTGTCTTTAAAAAGCCGAAATACCCTATTAATATCAACACTATCTTCATTATGTAACAGTGAATATTCAGCCAAATGTGAAACCGGAAAATTCTGATCCTTCAGAAAATCAAAAACAACATGATTAAAGGAAGATATGCTCAATTGAAGTAAATCCTTCAGCTTTTGAGAAAAGAGATATTTGGAGGACTGAGGTTCTTTTACAACCTCAAGAAAACGATCGAGCATTGCTTCACTGCTACGTACTTTGTACAACTCTTCAACTTTTTCACGATTGGAATTATGCAGTACTTTATGCAAAACTTCTATACTCCAAATATGTTTGCGAAATGGAAATACAGACTGAATATTGGATTTTGTTGAGACGTACCCTTCCCTATCTTCATCATCACGAATTCCCACATAAGAAATGGCCAAATCATCGCCAATCCATCGTTCAAAAGGTTCTAGCTTTAATTTTTGTGTACACCAGCGAGCCATTGAAGAAGGAAGAAACCCATTATAAATATCCAAATAATGATCAAAGGGATTTTTGTGGCTGTGATTGGCTTCAAGTTTCAAAATCTTTTTTCCTAAGAAAGATTCCAACTCTGAAATCAACTCATACGTCTCGGGAAGTTCCTTACCAGTATCTGAAAAATAGTACTCCATATCAATTTCCGGATGATACATTTGCATGTACATAGCCAGTGCGGCACTATCCTTTCCTCCTGAAATACCTAATACATGTCGTACTTTTTTACTCATTATCAATTTCCTCTTGCAACAATTTAATTAATAAAGCGATATTGGCTTGTTTGTCTTTGGCGTCTAAAAGTTTTTGTATGCTTTGTTTTTTCTCCTCTATCTGTTTGACTTTTGATTTTGGCAGACGAATTAAGTTTTGCTGAACACCTTTTACAAATGATGTTAACTCAAGCTTTAAAACCTCTTCCTTATCTTCGTCTATATCCTTTTTGCTAATATCTGTCAAATTATCTAATTCATGAATTCGTTTAGGGAAAATTGTATGAAATTCCGACTCATCATAATCTGTAAATTGGTTCAGCGGCTTTCCCATAATTGCCGTAGCAATCGAACTGATCCATGACTGTCTGTCATCCAGAGGAGTATTAATCCTTTGGATTAAAACCCGGAGTTTGGGATCAATCCTCTCTTTCCTCAGATTCTTAAACCTCTTTTGTAAGATCAATTTATTTTCAGGAAAATCAATTTTCCCGTCACGAATTGTTTTTCCGATACAATCTTCTATTCGGTTCACCAGATTTGAGAACGCAGCACTTATTTCTCGTGTCGAGTTCTGAAGAGTTATAGAGAACTCCTCTAATCTTTGATCCTTCTCAAGATCATTGATGGTATATTTTAACGCACGAGGTATGTCTTCAAAAAATACCTTTTCAGGATCAGTCCCTAATGAAATAGCCTCTTTCAAACGTAATGCGTCTTTGCCAAGTTTCTTCGTTTGCTGAGTATAAGGAACCAACTGACGATAAAAGATTAAAAATGGTTTGATCGTCTCAATAAAAGAATCGGTACTTGGGGCTTCCTCTTCAATAAGATTCAAGAAATAACGATAACGATTAAATATCTTCAACCGAGTTCTATCAAGATTAAATGTGCTAATAAAATATTTGTGTGGCTGCCTCATGGCCACATCTAAGGTGTCAGTGGTTAATGAAGGAATAAATGTATCATGCTCATAAAAAGCAAAATGCTGACTTTTGGCAATTAGAAACATAGGAACCCAAAAATCAATTAAGCCTTGTTTGAGCTTAAATGGTGTTTCTTTAAGTTTATCGATGAATTCTGAAAGTTTTCGGGGAGCCGTAACACAATTCGCTAAGAACTTCTCGGATTCGAGCCATAAAGGGACGAAAGATTCGTCTTCGGGTTTTCCAAGGAACCAATTCCCATTTTCATCTTTTTGATGAATTTTTGTTCCCTTTAAAAGCGCTAAATAAATTGTTTTCTCCGGTGGAAACCGATTTTCATCTAAACCAAGATTCTCAAATTGAGATGAAGTAAGTAACTGTTGTATTAGATTCCTTTTCGCGGATGATATTGCCCCACTAATTTTTTCCCGGTTCATTAATTCATTGCGTAGAATCGGCGCTAAATGATAAATGTCGTTACTTATAACCGACAAACTATTGTTTAGATCTCTTAAAGACCTGAACGGTATTTGTTTTCCATTATAAAACCATTTTACAACAGCATCTTCACCATAAAAAGAAGCCTGGAATAAATTATTCAAACGATCATTCGTTTCATTCAAATAGGCATCTAACTCAGCCAAAGCAATAGAGTCATCTAAACAACTGGATCTTACAATTTTAATCTTTTCAATCTCGACCAGTAAGCTCCTTAATTCGTCTACATTTTGAAACCAACCATAAAGAATTGCATTATCCGGATTCTCAGATTTCAGAACACACTTATGAAAATCCAAATAATCGCTAAAAATTAAATTGATATAACCATCAACTTGCCCTTCAGGTGTCTTTTTAATTGGGGTTTCACTAAGTTGATACTCAAAATATCGAGGAGTACCTTTTTCAAAATAAGTTCGTTTGGCGGGAACAATTGGAAAACTAAAGTGCCTTTGCAAATGATGTATGATTGAAAAATCTCTTGTTACTTTTCCTTCCGCTAGTTCTAATTCTGAATTAATATCAAAATCGGTACCGCGGAATAATACATAACGTTGACTATATTGTCGAAACCGAATTAATTGTTTTGCCTCTAATTCTTCAATAATTTCTTCCGCTCCTTTAATATTCAGCGAAATATCTGAATAACGGATCAAAAAATCTTTGGTAAGTTTTTGACCTTCTCTCCCCATTACGGATATTAACCCTATTGTTTTTATTATATCCGCAACCGCGGTATAATCTTCTTCAAAAATTGTTTCAGCACGTTGTAATGTTTCATCAATCGACTTCCATTGTGATGAATCTTTGTTATAACGTGAATTTAATAAACTATGAAAGTTGTATTTAAGGTAATCATAGATGTTCGCAACGCTATAATATTGTTTTCCACTGGCAAAGTCATTCAGCCCTAAATAATCATCTGATTCCAATAAGGAGAACAACGAACGTTCATTCTGCCCATAACGCTGAAATGAAATTGTTGCAATTGATGCCGATAAAATATCAAACGGGAAAAGCTTTTGTGCAAACTCGAATGAAAAGTAATCCCTCATTGGAAATACATCAGCCTTATCAATTACATCAAACAACTGTTTTTGCTTTTTAAGGCTAATCTGACAACAATATTTCTTTTGAATAATTCGCTCAGAAGCGAGGAAAAGCAGTTGCTCTACCGGTTCATTAAAAGAAACTTCAGTTAGTCTACCTTTAACTTTATCCCATTCGTTTTTTTGCGTTTTAGATAATGAAAGTGCATAATCTTCAAAAGGTTGGTGAAGAGTCGTTATAAATAGAATTGGAAATTCAGGATTATTCACAAACTCAGCCAGTTGTTGTATGAAATACAATTCTTCCTCAGGGCTTTCTTTTGCAGCATATTCTAGAAATTTACCAAACTCATCAACCACAATTAATTGCCCTTGATTGGACTTCTTTTTTTGGATGGTAATTTTTTCAAGTTCAGCAAAAATATTCTTATCAGGATCCAATCCCAAAGCCTCCGAAAAAGAACTTTTGAAAGAACTATAATTACCAATAAGGAAAATTGAGTCGAATGATTCAATTGACCCAATTAGAGGATTGATAAAATAATCTGCTTTTTTATTAAGTACCTTTTCAAGCGCAAGAATAAAAGCAGACTTACCTGATCCGTAAGCTCCAATTAGATTGAAAGACTTCCTACCCTTTGTAAAAAAAGCAGAAGTAATCTTTTGAAACGCCTTTTCTCCATTTCTAGTTGGAATATATTCAAGCGAACCTGCAGCGTCTCTGAGAATATTTACAGATGGAGAATAATATTTAGTTTGCATAATAATCTTTTAATACTTCCTCCTTTTCTAAGCCTTCAGGTAATACAAGTACCAGATTTCCCGCTGTCTCAGACAGGACTATTCCAGGATAAAGAGATTCAAATTCTTTAAGTTTCTTATAGAGACTATCTTTGTTTAATAAAAAAACCAATCCAGGGCTATTAGGTTCTACTTCAAGCCTCTTCACTGCAATATTCCTGGCTCCAGGGAAATTATCCAAAATAGAATAAAGGAGTACACGAGATGGCAATGAATTTCTATTTTCACCATGCAAATGGAACCATTCTACTTTTTCGCGTTTATTAGTTCCTTCTTTTATTTCATCTTCAACTGTTGTTGAGATTAATTCAAGTTCAATCATCAAACTGTTGATTTCATCTTCAAAATCTTTTGATAAATTTTGATAATCAACCTTACCATACAATCGCGTAAAAACGGATATATCTTTATCCACAGTATTCAGATTAAGGGAATTATCTTCCAATTCTAAATACTTCCTTTTTATGAAAGCTTTGAGTTGATTTTTATTAAATACAGCTCTCTCTTTTCGTAGCTCATTAAATATCAAATTGTAGATTGATGCATAATTCGTTTTTACAAGATAATAATGCAATAACCATATTGTTCCAATGTCTTCCAAAAAGGGATCATATCCATCATCAGCAAATACCCATTTGGCAAAATCTGTCAACTCCTTTTTATCATCATCAAAGAGTCCTAAGGCCTTCATCCAATAGTTAACTGAGGCAACCATATTCTTACCAACACCAAGGTCAACCACTGCTTCATCATTAGAAAAACTGTTTCCTTGTTTTATAAAATCATATCCTTTTTTAGGCCAAAATGTTCGTACAACAAAAGTTTCGTGTCCGGTAAATCTTAAATTCATTTCATCAAATGTTTCACGCGTAAAGATAGAAAAACCTAGATTCTAGAGGAAGAATTATTTGGGATAAATAGGTCTTCAATACAGACAATATGTGTTTGCTTAATTTTCATTACCTCTTGGTTTTAAAAGTATCAGCGATGATTACTAATATAAATTTGAATGTCGTATCATCACATCAGTGCTCTTATGCTAAGATAATCATATTGTTAACAAGATTAAATTCAAACTGATAAGCAGTCTAATAATATTCAAAAACCCCCTACTATTTAACACTTCAGCGACTCATTCCCCGATCCCTGTTTTTCACTTTATATTTCATGGTTGGTTCCTTTTTACGCCGGTTACTTCGTTCAATAAGTCGATTTACATCCCTTGCCCATTGCGCCAACTGAAATTTATCAATAACCTGTGTTGAGATTTGTAGCTCCTTTTCAGCACTATGTGAAAGATGAAATCGTGGCCGCTCCTTAAACACAGAAAGCCGGATCGGATAACGTATCGGGTTTCCTATTTCATCGGTAATAAAAACAACGTGTCCCCGGCCCGATTTCCGGACCTCCACATTAAAAAGCTCCAGTGACTTGTTGTAAAGTTGTTTGGTCGATATGGATTCAATTTGATTCAGCTGATAAAATAAACTCTCAAGGTTTTGTTTCAGGTTTCTGCTACCTGCAGAAAATTTCAAATTAGATTGTACCTGGCTCTGTTCTTTGGTTAGATCATACTTTTGTTCCAGCGATTTAATAAACCGTTGAGTTTTTTGTTTCTCGTAATCATCTCTGATCTTTCGGAATGTTGTTTTATCAATGCGTGTGGAAACGATATGAAAGTGTGTCCGGTCCAGGTCGGTGTGCTTAAATACAAAGTAAGGTTGATTGCCATAGCCCAGGTGTTCCATTAGGTTACCGATTTCGGTGCGGATGCCAGTGTCTCCCAGTTTTACCAGATCTGTCACCGTCGGATTCACAGAAATATGCAGTCCTTTACTTTTTACACGGGTATTCATGTCCTCAATCTTTTTAAGGGTGTTTAACCTGTCTTGTTTTGATCCGGCAAAAGGATTGATGGTTGGCGTATTGGCACTTTTATAAAATACAGCTTTCTTTTGTTCCACTTTCTTTTCGTTGTAAAACAAAGCGTTTTGCGTGCTGGTTGATTGATGGATCACGATAACCATGGCAAGAATTAGTTGAGTTGCTTCTGCAAAAATGCCAGGCATTGCATCATCATATTGAAGGCTTGTTTTAACAAGTGCCGGTCATTATCGCCAACATTATAGCCAGAAAAAGAATTCATTTTTTTGGATAGCTGGTTGAGATTTACTCCAATTTTATTGAGTTCGTAATCCAAATCCCGTAATTGCTGACTGGTATTTTCATCCAAAGAAATTGCCTTTTTATCCAATCGACTGAAGATCCGGGATCGTACATAATCGCTCATACAGGGATAACCTTCGGATCGGGTCAAGGACTTTATCCGAAGCTTTTCATCCCTGCTTACCCTTACGAGCAGCATCTGGTCCCGTTTATTATTTTCAGCCGATTTTGTTGGCATTCTGAGCTATAATCTTCGTTTTAGGGGGAGGGGAATCCTTGTCGGTTTTGGAAAAACCGTCCGGCCCCTGCCGGGCAAGATGACAAGGCATTTGTATATACAAATGCACATCTTGCATTCCCCTCCCCCGTAGTTATTTCTTAGTGATTTATCGGGTCTTCTCAGGTCGTGGAATTACCCAACTTTCTGTTTTGCTCCTTTACTCTTGGCTTGCTTTTTATCCAGGTCTTTCTCCTGCTTAAACCCGGAAAAGTTGATACTTCGGTTAGCTGCATCCACCTGAAGTGATGCGCCAAATTTTTGTCCGTTTCTGCCGGTCATTTTATCCAGAAATACCTTTTTACCGGCAGCCAGTTTTTGCTTTTGCTCTTCGGACAAAGTGGCTCCCTTAATTTTGTCAGGAACTTTAATGTTACTGGCACGAAGTGGTATCAATTCATTGGTTTTAGGATCGATGGCCAGGTAATAACTGTCTTTTTTTCCATCAATTCCTTTTAAGTCAATGGTTTTCCCCAGGTTCTTATCCTTTAACAAGGCATTTCGTTCTTCCTCTGTAAACTTATGTCCCATAAATTTTTCAGGGATATTCAGGCGCTGAATGGGATGCACCTTTACATTAACCGCACCATCTTCCCCTTTCTGAAGTCGTAGTTTAGCCGGAATCCGAAATTCCTGGTCATTGATCTTAGCATTTACCGTATACAGTTTATCTGAACGGTAGCCATTCAGAAAAGCATTCAGTTCCTGTGGTTCCATACGGCTTACAAATTCTTTGTCTACACCCACCTTTTCCAGTTTGTCAAAAGGGATTTCTTCTTTTTTGATTCTAGTACTTTGTTCCATACTTATTAATTTTAATAGATGAATAATTGCAATTGACTATTTTGAGTCTTTGTTGATTTCCAAAAGGATTTTCTTAATATCATTACAGATCCGAGTGCGGTTATTTTCTAAGAGTGCCTGCAGATCGTCGATTTTATATACTTCGGGGATCTCCTTATAATTCCGTTCTTCCTTTTCAATTTGGTCGGTATCCACATCAATCAGGCAGTTAAAATTGCGCTGACCAACCTGCTGACCAAAATTATCGGCCACCTGCCCCACCATATATCCCTGTGGTAGAGTTGCAATTTTTCCTTCCGGCACCAAAAAATCCATTTGAGTTGAGAAAGTTGATGACTGGGTATTCCGGTTGATATTTATGGACTGGCGTTCCTGCAATATTTTTCCCATACGGCTCTGAATGAAACGCGCTGTTTCTCCCACTGACTGTCCTGCAAAAGCATTTCCGATGTTGGTCAATATTGCATTTGCCTGCTCTTTTCCGTAATCCCGAATCAGCTGATCGATAGTTTGTATGCCCAGCAGCGTTGAAATTTTATTGCTCCGGGCTGTTGCAATCAGTGTGTCCAGTCCCCGGAAATATATGGTTGGGAGTTCATCAAAAATCAATGAGGTTTTCAGCTGGTCTTTGCGGTTGATTACTTTCAACATTCGGGTGATAAAAAGTGAAAGCACCGCACCATACATTTCAATGCGAAGAGGATTGTTGGCCAGGCAAACTACCTTTGGTCGCTCAGGATTATTAAGATCCAGCGAAAAATCATTACCCGAACAGATCCAGTAAATTTCCTTACTGATGATCTTTGAAATAGCGATCTTTAAACTTCCCAGCTGTCCTTCCAGTTGTTCATTCGCTCCCCGCTTGTGTGCGTTAATAAAAGGATTAATGATATTCACCACATCCTTTTCCTGTGACAGCACTTCGAACAGATCATCGTATTCCAGTTGCAGCAATTCAATGGCATGTGGCAGGGTGCAATATTCCCCGTTCTTGTACTTCTTCAGAAACCAGATCACTGCAGCAAAGAAGGTTACCGCTGATTCCGAAAAGAATTCTCCCTGTTTACGTATCCATTCCCGATTCAGGTTATAGAGTACTGTCCGGGAAGATTCAAAAGCATCGATGGGGCTTTCCATCAGTTCAGGTGCAAGAGGATTACAACGGTACGATTTTCGGATATCATCAAAATTGATGACATAAAAGCAGGTTTGCTCGGGCAGGTTCTTATTCTTCCGTGCTTTAAGAAAATGATTATAAGCCACCCCTGATAGGTCCGAAAACTTAAAATCATAAACACACATACAGAATCCCTTATCCAGGTGTTGTTTGATAAAAGGGAGAACTACGGAATAAGATTTACCAGATCCGGGAGTACCGATCACAATAGTTCCTCGAAAAGGATTGATCACATTAATCCATCCTTCGTGTTGTTTATTCCGGTACTGGTAAACGGTTTCAAGGTTTATGGAATACTCATTTTCTTCATAGGCACATTCTTGTGGAAAGCTTTCATTTTCCTCGTTAAAGCGGTCTTTCATCAGGTTTACATTGATCAGCTTGGAGATGTTATCAAAACCAATATTCAAGATCACAAAACCAAAAAATGACAATAGTAAATAGGCTAAAGGCACGGTATAGATAATCAACAGACTTCCCCAGAACATCAGCAGGCCGGTGATGACCTGCAACACAATGGCGGAGACTTTCAGATCCCTGTCTTTTTTTGCTTTAGTACCAATACAAGTAATAGCCAGAAAAGCAACACAGACTGTTTTTGCCATAAGTGTATTGGAAAGAAATTCTATCCTCAGAATCTTTTCCAATACCATGGTAAATTCAGGGATATAAAGTCCGTGCTCTATGAACCAAACCAACTGATCGATGTATAAGGTCAGAAACAGCAGCAGGTAAGAAAAGAACCTGAAGCCCTCGTGCAGGCGTTGTAATTCCCTGGATTCGTTAAGCATTTTTAGAAGATTTAGAATATTAGAAGATCAGAATACTAGAATGAGTTAGCTTTCAGGATGGTTTTGTTTTTCACTTCCAGCGTTAGTTTTCTACCGGTATTTCCCAGAGCTTTTTCCGACAGTTCTATTTTCAGGATGCGTTTATCGGGAACAATAAACTTGGGCATTACAACCACCTCCCGTAGTGTGGTTTTTGCAGGTATGCGCTCCCATTTATAATGTCGGTACAATTCTTTCACCTGGTATTCCTGCGCATTAGTGGCTTTTACCTGCTTCCTGTCATCGATCCACCAGTGAATGGCTTCCATATCCAGAACGATATTAGTGGTGTTGGTGATCTCCAGCTCAAAGAAAAGGAGGTCTTCTTTTAGATAAAGATTTCTCAAACGAAAAATAATACCGTCTTTTTTGCTTTTTGTTTGAATCGTTTTTTGCGTGCAATCCCGAAGGATCTGGCTACAAAGTTCTTTTAGCAGGTATTCCGGTACAGGCCCGATATTAAGATCTCCGGCTTTCTCCCCATGAAAATCTTCCAGCTTATAGGAGATCTTATTCGCATCAGAATATTTTACAAACAAGGAATACGAACGATTGGCACTGACCACTGTCAGTGAAGATTCGCCTTCAAAATCATCCACAGCTTTTACCCGGACCATATTGGGTTGTTCAGGGACTACTTCCGCAATCAGTTTATCAGGATCACCAACCTGCAGATAAGTAATTTTTTCTTCGGCGATCAGGTGTGTGGTTTTGTTTTGACAGATTTCTATTTGGTTTTGGGCATTTACTGCCAGTGAAAAAAGAAAGAATGCGATGATAAATATTGTTTGTTTCATGACGATTATTTTTGATTGATGATATAAACCATTGTGTTTTTCTTGACGGTTACTTTTTTCAGGCGTACCCTTTTGAGCATGGTTTGGGCAGCCCGGTCGGCTGCACGGATACCGGTATAAGTCAGCGGATTATTCGTAATGCCCATCAGCGAAGAGGTATTGGTAGAAGCACCAACTTCCTGATAAACTTTTCGGGCAGCATTATCCGGCACATACAACCCTTCCAGTCCATCCAGATCACAGATCGTAAGTTTTACCGGGACAAAGTTTTCCTGAACAGGCATTTGGGTGATTTCGATCAGAAGCCGTTCATTTTTGATCTTGCAGATCCCGTAGATAAATGTGTTACGAGGTATTTTCTTAGCATTGATCCGGGTGTCTTCAAGCAGGCGAAGTTTTACCCGGTTGCCATTCAGAACAGTTGCGGTTTCATAAATCTCTGCTTTGATCAGCGCTTGCTCCGGTGTCTCCTTTGGATTAAATCCGGATGACAGTTTTTTCTCCAGGGTAAAGGACCGGTTTTGTATGGCTTCGATCTGTTGCAAGCGTCCCTGAGCTTGTTGAAGCGTATATTTCAGTGAATCATTTCTTCGGTTAAGCACGATGTTTTCATCGATGATCTTATCCATTTCTTCAATACCGGTTATCGGCGTTACTGATTTTGTTGTTTCCCTGTGTTTTTTCACTACCGATTCCATTGGTTTGCTCTGGTATTGGGGAGATGGTTTTTTCCCACTCTTTCGAACTTCCGGTTTTCCTTGTAGTTCCTGTTGTACCAGCTTTTCTTTATTTCGGATATGAGCAAGAATTTGTCCTTGATCGGCATTTTCATCCAACATGGTGTTGTCCTGCTCCATTGTATCCTGAATACTGACTGCTTCCTGCTTCGTTGTATCATTTACATCAACCTCAGGCACCTGTGCCACTTGTGATTCATCCTTCTGATAAGCTTCCATTTTATCGTAGATTTCAATGGAATTATCGGCATCCGGCAGGTCATAGTTTATTCCTTTATTCGGTGACTGAGCAAGCTTCTCTTTTTCCTCTTGAACTCCTCCTCCACCCAATACCCAGAAGATCAAAATCACAAAGGGTAATAATGCCAGTGGAAGGATAAACAGCGCTTTATTCTTTATCAAAATTTTCTTCATTGATGTACGATTTTAATTGGTTTTCAAATGAATCCACGGGTAACTCAAAAGCGGAGCTACCACTGTTTGTTGGCGCATTGATTATTGGTCCGGCCAATGGTGCTTCCACCTGATGTGGTTTTACCTTTCCGGTCGGGAACCAGATAAACGAGATCGCAAACAGGGCAAACAGAAAAGCTGTTATCAATATCCATTTGCTTTTTCGTTTCAAAGGATCAAGGTTTTTGTCTTTATCGTCCAGATCGTTTACCCAGCGGGTAAAACGGCTGTGATCTTTCGGATTTGAAATGTTGTTTTGATTATTCATTGTTGAAGTTTTTTAGAAAGATTTTCTGCGTATGCTTTCCAGGTCTTTGTTCTCATCAATCCGCCAGTTTTCCATCAGAAAACCATGGGGGTTATTGTCCGTACGGGAGATGTTTCTCAGGTAACCGGAGGTCTTTAAACTGCGAATAGTGATGTTCGATTTACGAACGATTTTCTGCTTGCCGATAAATGTGAAACGATAGGGATAACCCGAGAAATCCAGCTTTATGGAATCCGTCTGCAGGGTCATGCTGATATCAGAAGCGATCACCTGGTTATACAGGTTATTCTCCTTAAAAGCCTGATACTGCTCCATGGCACTCCGGTCTGCCAGATACAAGGCTTCCCTGACATTGTTTTCGATGTAGGTTTTATCCGGCTCCAGGGTAAAAAACAGCTCATGAAATCGTTTTACATGATCTCTGGCTTCAGCATCCCTGTTTTCACTGATATCTTCACGAAGAGCGACCAGCAGAGATTTACCGTTATCAAGCACATAGATTTTCTCTTTGGAAATTTCTACCAGCTGCACCGACTCATAGTAGATGTAACTGCTCACCCCCATCAGCGAAAGGCTGATCAGTACCAGCACATAAACGATAAAGCGGAACTTACGTTGTATATCAAATTGTTTATGCATTTCTTTTTCAGTATTGAGATTTTAAGTACTCTTTATTGATTATCTTTTCAAGGTTGTTGACCGACTACTTAGAAGGCAGTTGCCTGCTACTTCATTGCCCCTTTAGTGATTGCCATCACTGCCGCAGTACGCACGAGTCTTCCTCCTCCGGAATTTGTTCCCGAGGCATGGATGATCCATGATGAAATTTTAGGGACCATTGCCATCCCGAATATCCCGCATACCGGCACAATCAGGTTGGAAACAAAAAACAGTTTGGGCTCATAGATCAGCATGGCATTGATCTGGGCAATTTCCATTTCCAGTACAAAGATCAGTATCTCCTGCACGATGGAAAGGATCAGCAAAGCAATGGGCAGATACAGGTTGACATTAATAAACCTGGCGATCCATTGCAGGTAGTTGTCTTGAAAACCATCAAAAATGGACAGGGCAAAGACCAGCGGACCAAAGATTACCAGTAACACACAAAACACACAGTACGCAGAAAAGCAATCAGGTAGACCAGCACCTCAAAAAAGGATTCCAGCAGTTGCCGGGTGGCATCCATGATATAAAAGTTGATCTGGTTTTGAATGGCCCTTCCGCTAAAAATATTGTAAGTGGTCAGGATCAGGTTTACCCCTTTGTCCCAGAGATCGGCTTCCTTTTCTTCGTTTTCATAAAACAAGGGCAAATCCGTGGAGAGAATGGCTTGTTGTTTGTCCTCCAGCCGCTCTTTTACGATGTGCTTTTTATCGGCATACACGGCTTCCGATAAATGGGTCAATCCTTTTGTGGGTGCCAGCAACAGATTTACAAAAGGTCCCCAGAAGGTGATCACCAATACCAGCGCAAAAGGCCGTAGTAATGGCAGAATGGACACCGGGTTATCTGCGATCAATTGCTCATATATCCGCTTGGAGATATAGAAAAAGGCAGCGATACCACCAATGGCTCTTGCCATATCCACAAGAATTCGGGCATGATTAACACCGGAGTCCACCAGCGTATCAGTAAAGGCGTAAAAATCATTAGTTGTAATTACTTGTAATATCATAACTGATTTGTTTTGCAGTTAAATGCTTATTTGCTTAAAAATGAATAGCTCAGCGGCTGGCTGTTGTAGCTGTTAAAAAAGAGCAGTTTACCGTGCGTATAATCCAGCTCTCCCAGCAGGTTCCACAGCTCCTTACTGATTCTGGTAAATGCATCCAGCTTACTTCCATGATCAGTCTGAAACAGGTTCACCATCAAAAACTGCATTAATAGCTGATCGGCTTCCTTCTCATAGATCGGATGGATTTTGGCTGAGTTGTTAAGAGTGCCCAGGCTTATTCACTTTTTGATAGAGTTTTAATAAACTGTGCTGCCAGCTGGTAGATATCGCTCAACTCATCCGAGCGGGCATCAAATAATTTATCACTTATCTGATGGGTAAAGTCTGTATTGACTTTTATTCCTTCTGTTTCCTCCTGTCTGCCTTTCATCTGGCTGCGTTCGATAGCTTTGGCGACAAGGCGTAAAAGTCCGGTTTTTAGCTCTCCGGTAATTTCACCTGCATCGGTAACAGGCAGAGCTCCCACTTCCACATAATAATGGGTGGGCCAGGTGCGCACAAAAACGTGAGGAATGGGAATCAGCCAGCCGGTAAAGGCAATAAAAGTCAGCGGATAGGTTCCTTCCATCTCGGGATAGTAACCGTGCCAGGGTTTGATTTCAATGATTTGTGCTTTTGATTCTTTTGTTAGCGTGAGAATCAGCATTACCATCATAAGCAGTATTGTTATTCGTTTCATTGTTCTGAGTTGAATTAGTGATACAGACTGTAATACATGGCAAAACCTTCCAAATCGCCTCTATCGTGGCTTTTCAAATAGGAAGCATACAGCAGCTTATTGTGCAGGTAGCAGATTGTTCCGTAATGCTGTTTCACACTCAGGTAGATTCCGTTGATGGCATCGTAACGCTGTTTATCATCCATCATAAACAGGTTGTCTTTAACGATGATATTCAGAATGGACGTAACCAATGCCTTACTATCATCCAGAATCAGGTCAAAACTTTGCACAATAGCAGCAGCCTGCTGGGTGGTAAAATTGCCGTCCTGAACTAAGAGCGGTACCTTTTCGATATAGACTGCGATGATCTGCTGCAGGATGTCTTTGGTTTCCTTTATACGTTTATAATCTTTGATCAGCAGGGAAACCTTTTCCAGGCTTTCCAGTATTTTTTGATCGATGCCCAATATCTCTCCGGTGAGTCCTTTGATATC